>NZ_FRAP01000019.1 GCF_900142365.1 Pseudonocardia thermophila
GCTACAACACTCGACGCGCCCACTCCGCTCTCGGTGGCCGACCCCCAGCCACCCGACTCGCCGCCTAACTGTCAACAACCTCCCGGGTCAGTACAGCTAGCTCGCCTCGCCGCCCTTGGTGGTCGGCCCCTTGCTGCGCAGCTCGTCGACCTTCGCCATGGCCTCGCGCAGCTCGGTGAGCCACTCCTCGGCGTGCTGGCCGACCAGCCGGACGGCCCAGGCGAGCGCGTCGGAGCGGGACCGCGCCACCCCGGCGTCGACGAGGGTGTCGAGCACGATCCGCTCCGGCTGGCGCAACCGGGTCATCACCGGCACCGACGCCATCGTGAACAGCTCCTCGACCTCGCCGATGCGGGCACCCCAGGCGACCTTGCGGCTGTAGCGGTGCTCGGCCTGGCGCGCGATCTCGATGCGCTCGTCGCGGGTGGCCTCGCGCCAGCGCGCGATGCGGCCGGACGCAGCCGCGGCCCGCTCCGCGCGTCCGGTGTCGGTGTCGGGGAAGTCGCCCTCGACGGGGGCGAGCTCACCGACGATCAGGATCTCCTCGCGGTCGACCGTGACCTCGGGCGGGGCGACGAACCAGTCGTCGGGCAGCCGCCCGGCGAGCCACGCGCCGAGATCCTCGGTGCTGGGCAGGTCGGCCTGCTGCCAACCGCCGCGGCCCGGTCCGCGGCCGGCTCGGATGTACCAACCCTTGTGCATCCGACCAGACATCTCCGCACCTCCTGCATCGTGATGTGATTACCAGATTACACCGATACAGGGGCTGCGGACCTGCGTTCACCGGAGGTGAACCAAGGCCTCCTCCACCTCCGCCGCCGTCGTGGCCGGGCGGTCGCACACGAAGCCGCGGCACACGTAGGCCGCAGGCGCCCCGCCCACCAGCGCACGGTCGGCGAGCAGCGGGACTCCCGGAGCATCCGGTTCCCCCGCCACGACGACACTGCCGCCGGGTGCCGCCCGCCGGGCAGCAGCCAGCAGCTCGTCGGCCCCGGCGCCGACCACCGCGACCTGCAGCGGCCCGCGCAGCAGCGCCTCCGCTGCCGCTGCCCAGTGCCCGGCGAAGCGCGGGTAGGCGTCGATCAGCGCCCCGGCGCGCCGCAGCGCCGCCTCGGCCCGGTCGCGGTAGCGGTCGCCGTCGTGCACCAGCACCGAGGCCGTCACCAGCGCCGACGCCAGAGCCGCACTGCCGCACGGCGTGGCGTTGTCGGTGATCTCCCGGGGCCGGTGCAGCAGCGCCTCGGCGTCGTCGGCGGTGTCGAAGAACGCGCCGGGCGCGGCGGGATCGGCGAAGTGGGCGACCGCGACGTCCAGCAGGTCGACGGCCGCGGCCAGCCAGCGCCGCTCCCCGGTGGCCTGGTGCAGGGCGAGCAGTGCCTCGGCGAGGCACGCGTGGTCGTCGAGCACCCCGGCGGCCGCCCCCACGACGCCGGCCCGGGACGAGCGGCGCAGCCGCCCGTCCACCATGTGCGTGCGCAGCAGCAGGTCGGCGGTCTCGACGGCGGCGGCCACCCAGTCCGGCCGGCCCAGCGCTGCCCCGCCCTCGGCGAGCGCCAGCACCGCCAGCGCGTTCCACGCCGTGACGACCTTGTCGTCCCGCGCGGGCTGGGGCCGCTGCGCGCGGGCCGCCAACAGGGCCTGCCGCACCCGCGCCCACCGCTGCGGATCATCCGGATCTCTGCGCAGCTGCAGGGTCGAGGCGCCGTGCTCGAACGTGCCCGCCTCGGTCACCGACAGCAGCTCGGCGGCCCATGCCCCGTCCTCAGCGCCGAGCACCTCGAGCAGCTGCGCCGGGGTCCAGACGTAGGTCAGACCCTCCTCCCCGGCGGCGTCGGCGTCGAGCGCGGAGGCGAACCCACCCTCCGGCGTACGCAGGTCGGTGAGCAGGAACGCCGCGGTCTCGTCGGCGATCCGCAGCGCCAGCGGATCGCCGCTCGTCCGCGCCCGGTGCGCGTACCCGCGCAGCAGCAGCGCGTTGTCGTAGAGCATCTTCTCGAAGTGCGGCACCACCCAGCCCGCGTCGACGCTGTAGCGGGCGAACCCACCGGCGAGCTGGTCGTAGAGCCCGCCGCGGGCCATCGCCGCCAAGGTGGCCGTGGCCATGCGCAGGGCGGGTTCGGAGCCGGTGCGCTCGTGGTGGCGGAGCAGGAACTCGCACGTCATCGACGGCGGGAACTTCGGCGCGCTGCCGAAGCCCGCGTGCCCGCGGTCGAACGACTCGGCGAGCTTCTCGACGGCGCGGGCGAGCACCCGCTCGTCGACGGGCGCCGGCGGGAGCAGCGCGCTCGCGCCGTCCGCGAGCTTGCCGGCGATCTCCCCGGCGGCCCCGCGCACGCGGGCGCCGTCG
This sequence comes from Pseudonocardia thermophila, assembly GCF_900142365.1. Classification (GTDB taxonomy): domain Bacteria; phylum Actinomycetota; class Actinomycetes; order Mycobacteriales; family Pseudonocardiaceae; genus Pseudonocardia; species Pseudonocardia thermophila. Next base: position 2,348 of record NZ_FRAP01000019.1, read on the forward strand.
GTGCGCCAGGCACGGGTGATCGCGTCGAGGAGCTGGCCGAAGCCGGGGATGCCGTGCCGCGGGGTCGGCGGGTAGTACGTGCCGCAGTGGAACGGTTCACCGGCCGGGGTGAGGAAGCAGGTCATCGGCCAGCCGCCCTGACCGGTGAGTGCCTGGGTGGCGGCCATGTAGACGGCGTCGATGTCGGGGCGTTCCTCGCGGTCGACCTTGATCGCGACGAACCCCTCGTTCACCTTCCGGGCGATCTCCGGGTCCTCGAAGGACTCGTGCGCCATGACGTGGCACCAGTGGCACGCGGCGTAGCCGACGGAGAGCAGCACCGGGACGTCGCGGCGGGCGGCCTCGGCGAACGCCTCGTCGCACCACTCCCACCAGTCGATCGGGTTGTCCGCGTGCTGGAGCAGGTACGGGCTGGTGGCGGTGGCGAGCCGGTTCGGCATGCCACCAGCCTGTCAGGACCGCTCGCGGTCGGCATCTCCCGAAGCGTCAGCCGGCTCGTCGGTCGAAGCGGCGGGCGGGTCGAAGCTCTCGGGCAGCCGCCGGATCCGCTTCGTCATGTTGCGGATGAGGAACGCGGTCACGACCGCGAGCACGAGGATCACGACCAGCGCGACCGGCGACGCCTTGCCGAACTCCTCGCCCTTGTTGGCCGGAGGCTCGGGGTTCTGCAGCGGCGCGGCGGACACCAGCGCGGTGGTCTCCGCGAGGGTGACGCCGGGCTCGATCGCGACGAGAAGCACGTGGTCAGGGTACGCGCGTGACCAGGAGCTCGTAGACGTGGCCGTCGGGAGAGCGCACGTAGACACGACGGCCTTCGGCCGTGTCCACCCCTCGGTCCCAACCGTGCCCCGGCCCCGTCCGCACAGGATCTCCGGGGCGGGCGGCGAGGGGGCGAGCGCTGCGTCGAAGGTGGCGTCGTCGACCCGGTAACCCCAGTGCCCCGGCACCGCCGGCGGCACGCGGTCGTCGAAGTCGGGCGTGGTGCCGCCGTCCAGAACGACCGGGACGAACGGACCCTCCGCCGGCCCCGCGACCAGTCCGAGCAGGTCAGCGAGGAACGCTGCGGCCGCGTGCCGGTCGGCCACCGGGACGATCGTGTGGTCGAGAACGACCTCGGGTAGCTCCTTTGCGTGCTTTTCGCACGCACTATACATGCGAAACGCACGCGATAGGGTGTGGGTGTGTCCGCGCCCGACGGAGGCCCCGCCCTCTTCCGGCTCGTCCGCTTCTGGTCGCGGCGGTGGTCGCTCGCGCCGACGCTGCAGGACCGGAAGCTCCGCCACGTGCAGGTGCTCACCGCAGTCGCCGCCGCGGGCCCGGTGGCGACGATCGCCGGTGCCGCGCACCAGCTCGGGATCGACCGGTCAGGGGCGAGCCGGCTCGTCCGGGACGCGGTGGAGGCCGGCTTGCTCACCCGCCGCTCGGACGAGGACGACGGTCGCCGGGCCGCCGTCGCGCCGACGGCGGAGGGCCGCGCGCTGCTCGCCGCGGTACTGCAGTGGCAGCGCGCGGCGTTCATCCGGATCACCGCAGGGTGGGATCCGGCCGATCGGGACCGCTTCGCCGGGTACCTGCAGCGCCTCGCCGATGAGCAGGGCGCCTGACCATCACTCGTCGGGCGGTGGAGAGGACTGGCGCCACGCCGAGGCGGTCGGTCAGGCTGGGCCCATGCCGAAGAAGATCGTCATCGACTGCGATCCGGGCCTCGACGACGCCGTCGCCCTGCTGCTGGCGCACGGCAGCCCCGAGATCGAACTGCTCGCGGTGACCACCGTGATGGGCAACCAGACGCTGGAGAAGGTCACCCGCAACGCCCGGATCGTCGCCACGATCGCCGGCATGACCGGGGTGCCGATCGCGGCCGGTCACGCCCGTCCGCTGGTGCGCACCCTGGAGGTGGCCGAGGCCATCCACGGCGTCACGGGCATGGACGGACCGACGGTGCCCGAGCCGGCCGTGCCGCTCGATCCGCGGCACGGGGTCGACCTGATCATCGAGACGATCATGCGCGAGGAACCCGGCACGGTCACGCTCGTGCCGACCGCCGCGCTGACCAACATCGCCATGGCCGTGCGGCGGGAGCCGCGCATCGTCGAGCGGGTCCGCGAGGTCGTGTTCATGGGCGGCTCGCTCTCCGGCGGCAACTGGACACCCGCAGCCGAGTTCAACGTCGCCACCGATCCCGAGGCCGCCCACATCGTGTTCCACGAGGACTGGCCGGTGACGATGATCTCCCTCGACGTCACCCACGACGCGCTGGCCACCGACGACGTCCGCGAACGCATCGCCGCGATCGGCACCGGGCCGGCGCGGTTCGTCACGGAGGTGCTCGACTTCTACGCCGAGCGCTACCGCGAGTTCCACGGCTTCGGGGCGCCGCCGGTGCACGACCCGGTGGCGGTGGCGCGGGTCATCGACCCCACGATCGTCACCACCCGCAACGCGCCGATCGACGTCGAGCTGGGCGGCCGGCTCACCACCGGCGCGACCGTGGTCGACGTGCGCCGCCCCGCCCCGCCGGACTGCCGGACCCAGATCGGCATCGGCCTGGACGCGAAGCGCTTCTGGAACCTGATCATCGATGCGCTGGAGCGCATCGGGGACGTGCCCACGGCGCAGCCGGTGGCCGCGCACTGACTCCTAACGGCGGCGGGCGGGCAGGTGCCGCGCCACCACGTCGGCGACGCAGAGGACGAACTGCCCGATCACCACGCAGAACAGGATGGTCGAGAGCGTCGGGTCCTGGCTGCGCAGCAGCATCGCGACGACGGCCACGACCCCGGTCAACCCGAGCGTGCCCACGCGCAGCCACACGTCCGCCCGCGCCTGGGAGTCGATCGGGCTCAGCCGGCTCTGGAACAGGCTCATCATCGGTCTCCGCTGCACGGGTCAGGGGAGATCCAGTGTCGCACCCCCGGCGAGGCGGGCTGCGGTCTACCGCCAGAAGACGGCGATCGCCACGTTGAGCACGGCCAGGACGCCGACCGCGCCGAACAGGGCGTTGTTGAGCGACTTGCGCCTGCCCACGAGCGCCAGCACCACGATGACCAGGACCACGAGCAGCTTGACGGCGATCTTGACGTGGTCGACGGGCATGTCGAGCGCGCCCTCGCGGATGCCGACCAGCGCGAGACCCGTGATGAGCTGGGTGAGCGCGCCGTGCAGGATGCCGGCCGACGGGCGGCGACCCCCGTCCTCCGGCTTCTGCCGCATCTGGGCGATGAAGGCGCCGATGAGCACCGCCATGCCGATGAAGTGCAGGAAGAGCAGCAGAAGCCTCAGGAACTCCACGATGACGCCAACTCCCTCTGTCTCGGCTCCTCCTCGACATGACATCACGGGAGGAATCCGGCAAACCGACCGGGTCCAGGCCATGATACCAACACCCTGTCGGCAACCCGCCCCGGGGAGCTAGTGTCGGTACCGCAAGCCCTGCAGACCCTGAACGCGTCCAGCAGATCGGAGGACGACGTGCCGCGCATCCAGGCGCCGAGCGTGGCCGAGCACCGCAAGCGGCAGCGACGGGCGATCCTGGACGCCGCCCGCGCGATCATCGCCGAGACCGGCGAGGCCCCGTCGCCGGGCGCCGTCGGCGCCCGCATCGGCCTCGCCCGGCCCAGCATCTACCAGTACTTCCCGTCCCGCGACGCCCTACTGGACGCGGTCGTCGCCGACGTCTTCCCCGCGTGGACCGCCCACGTCCTCGACCACGTCGCCGCCGCAGCCACCCCCGCCGACCGGGTGTGGGCCTACGTCGAGGCCAACGTCGCGCTCTTCACCGGCCCCGAGCAAGCGGTCGCGAAGGCCCTGCGCACCCTCGTCGCACCGGCTGTGCTCCAGGAGCACAGCGCCGCGCTGCACGCTCGCCTGCGCGAACCGCTCATCGACTCCCTGCGCGAGCTCGGCGAGCCCGATCCGGAGCACATGGCCGAGCTGATCAACGCCGCGGTGCTGCGGGCGTGCCACGACATCGACGCCGACGACGGGAGCAGGGCCCTGCGCCTGCTCGACGCCCTCCTGCGGCCGTACCTGCGGGAGCGCGAGCAGGGCAGGCGCTGACCGGAGATCAGTCCGAGAAGTCCTCGATCACGTTGAAGAACTCGATCGACGAGGGCGCCTGCATCCCGGGCGACTGCGCGTCGGAGTGCGCAGCCTTGAACGAGTCAGACCGCATCCAGGCCCGGAAGTCCTCCTCGGAGTCGAACTCCATCGTCGAGATGTAGGGAGCACCGGGCTTGGTGGGCCGAAGCAGCTGGCTGCGGCGCAGGCCGGGCACCCCGCCGAGCGTCGCGCGCATGCTGTCGACGAAGACCTTCTCGAACGCCTCGGCTTCCTCGGCGGGCACGTCGAGGCGGTTGTGGACGATGTACATGGCAACCCCTTCAAGGATCCTGACAGGACGTCACCATCTTACCGACACGGCGTCGGGAAAGCGCGGAGCGTGCGCACAGGATCCACGGAGCCCGCTCGTGCGGGACAGGCGGGCTTGCCGCCGGTGCTGCCCTCGGTCGAGACACACCCGGTCGTCAAGGTTCGGGGTCCACTCGCGCCGACACGGTTGACCATCCAACAAAGGGATGGTCAACCGTTTCCGGACTTCACTGCTTCGTACCGGTCACAACGATCAGCGTGTCCGAAGGAATGGTGGAGCCTTCCTTTGCACTGACCTTGGTCACCGTCCAGTTCTGCGGAAGGATGACAACCGTGTCGTGCTTGTCGGCACTCGCGGTCCGGACGTTCGTGAATCCTGTTTTCCGCAGGACATCCAGAACCACCGCCATGTTCTGCCCCTTGAGGTTCGAGGGGACGACCAGCAGCTCCGGCTCGTCGGCCCCGACCGGGTCCAATGTGGGAGGTGGCGCCGAGTAAGTCCTGGTAGGCAGGGCAGCGACCGCCTGCGCGCGGTTATCAGCACGGTCGTCACCGGCGCTGGAACCGGACTCCTTCGAGTTGTTGAACGCGGAACCGAGAACCAATATGGCAGCGATCACCCCCAGGACGATCGGCCACTTCCTCTTCTTCGCCGGCGGAACCTGAGGGGGAGCAGGCTGATGATGCGGGTACTGCTGGTAGCTCACGGACTCTCCTAGCTCGGGAAGCACTCGAGAGCTCGCCCAGCCGGGGATCACTGTTACGTCTGTTCCCGATTCGCGTCCGAGTTGACCCGATCACCGCATTAGGCGGACCCGAACGGACGTGGAGGGTCGCTCAAAGATGATCCCTTCGGGGTATCGCCCCCTGCGGTTGCGGGACATCGCTGCGCACCGACGCCGCCACCCCGAACGGCCACCGCCGCAGAGAATGTCGAGAGGTGCATCACACCGGCCGGGGCCGCGTGGCAGTGCGCCGCCTGCAGCCGGTCACAGCTCCCGGAACGACCAACGGCCCCTTCCCAGCGCCTCGCTGGTCAGGGGCCGTTGACCCGGGTGGTGGGGGGTAGAGGATTCGAACCTCTGTAGCTTTCGCGACGGATTTACAGTCCGCTCCCATTGGCCGCTCGGGCAACCCCCCGGGGTACGCCGTGGCGCGTAGAGGAGCATACGACAGCCGGTTCGGGGGCTCGCAGCAGACCCCCACCGGCGGGGAGGAAGGCATGGCGGATCCGTCGTTCGACGTGGTGAGCAAGGTCGACCGCCAGGAGGTGGACAACGCCCTCAACCAGGCCGCGAAGGAGCTGTCGACACGGTTCGACTTCCGCGGCACCGGCACGTCGATCGCCTGGAGCGGCGACCAGGCGGTGACGATCACGTCGGAGACCGAGGAGCGGGCGAAGGCCGCGATCGACGTCTTCAAGGAGAAGCTGGTGAAGCGGGGCATCTCGCTGAAGGCGTTCGACGTGGGCGAGCCCGCGCTGTCCGGCAAGACCTACAAGGTCACCGGCACGATCGTGCAGGGCATCTCGTCGGAGAAGGCCAAGGAGATCGCGAAGGCCATCCGCGACGAGAAGCTCAAGGGCGTGCAGCCGCAGATCCAGGGCGACCAGCTGCGGGTGAGCGGCAAGAAGAAGGACGACCTGCAGGCGGTGATCCGGATGCTGAAGAGCCGCGACTTCGGCATCGCCCTGCAGTTCACGAACTTCCGCTGACGTTCACCCAACTGAGCCGCGAGATCGGGTAGAACGGGGCCATGTCCGAGTGGCTCTGGCAGTGGTCGGTGAACGTGCCGCTCACCCGGTCCACGTGGTGCCACCACTGCGACGGCAAGGGTGCGACGCTGATGCCGCGCATGGGCGTGGCCGACGGCGAGCCGATCCCGACCGCGCAGATGCAGGAGTGCCGCACGTGCGGCGGAACGGGCCGACTGCCCGGCGTCCAGGTGCCCGCCTGAGGTGACGATCTTGAGGTGAAGATCACGGTGAAGGACATCTTCACCTGGATGCGTTGGCCGTGGCTGCGCGGCGCCCTGCACGTGTACGCGCTGCCCGGCCAGGCGCTCCGCGAGGCGCTGGTCCCGTTCCACGAACCGATCCGGCAGGTGCCGTTCTGCGCGGTGCAGCCCGCGGAGTGGTTCCACGCGACCGTCACGCGGCTGCCGTGGTTCCTGGCCGACCCGACGATCCCGCCGGTCGCGGACATCACGGCGGCCGTGGCGCGGGCGGTGGCGACGCTGCCGCCGTTCACGCTGCAGCTGGACGGTCCGCGGGTCACCGAGTACGCGGTGACGGTGGACGCTCCGGCGAGCCCCGAGTGGACGGCGCTGGTGACCGCGATCCGGGCGGCTGCTGCGGAGCTCGATCCCGGTCGGGAACTGCCGATCCCGCCGTACGCGCCGCACATCAGCGTCGGCTACGGCATCGCCGACGGGGACGACGAGGTGCTGCGGGAGCCGCTCGCCGCGATGACCGGCACCGGACCGTTCCCGCTGCCGGTGAACGAGGTGCACCTGCTGGCGGTGCAGCAGGATCCGCAGCGCGGGATCTTCTGCTGGGAGCCGATCGCGGCGCTGCCGCTCGGCGGCTGACTCAAGCGCTCAGCGGCGCCGTCCGGCGGCGGCACGCCTGCGCGTAGGCGACCGGGGTGAGCCCGATGGCGCGGGTGAAGTCGCGGATGAAGTGGGATTGGTCGAAGTAGCCGAGCTCGGCGGCGACCTCGGCCCACGGCCGGTCGTGGTCCTCCGCGAGCCTCGTAGCCGCCTCGTGCAGCCGGTAGCGGCGCAGCACCCACTTGGGGCTGACGCCGACGTAGCGGGCGAACATCCGCTGCAGCGTGCGCATCGGGATGCCGAAGCGTACGGCGACCTCCTCGACGCGGGTGATCTCGCGGTCGTGCAGGAGCGCCGCGACGATCCGCTGCACCAACTCGACCTGCGGATCGGGCTCCGGCCAGCGTGCCGTGAGGAACCGCTCGGTGAGCGCCACGAGGCCCTCGAGGCTCGGCTCGGCCTGCAGCGCGACGGCCAGCTCGGTCGCGTCGGGGCCCCACAGCTGCTCGGCGGGCAGGGCCCGGCCGAACAGGCCCGCGATCGGCCGGCGCAGGAACGGCAGGAACCCGGCCGGTCTGAACTTGATGCCGAACACCCGACCGGCACCGCGGAACGTGTACGTGAACCGGTCGTGGGTGACGCCGTAGATCGCGAGCCGCCCGGCGTCGAGCACGACGTTGACGCTCGGGGTCGGCAGCAGGACCACCGACGCCGTGCGGCCCGCCGGCATCTCCCACGTGACCCGCCAGTACCGCTCCACGAGCGCCGCGAGCGGCGGCGACGGGGGCACGCGGTCGAGGGCGAAGTCGACGTCGCGCACGCCCAGCACGCCGTACTCGCTCATGGTGCTGAGCTGCTGGTCGGTCACGCCGCCATCATGCCGCGGCCCACCGACGACCGTTCATCGACAAGTTTTCTTCCGATGGGACCGTCGGTGCGTACTCGACCTGGACGTCATCACCGATCCGGCGGCCGCCGAGGCGGCACTGGACCCGCACGGGCGCGCATCCTCACCGAGCTGGCCACCGCACCCGGCTCGGCGTCGAGCCTCGCCCGCACGCTCGGCATCCCGCGCCAGAAGATCAACTACCACCTGCGCCAGCTGGAGGAGCACGGCATCGTCCAGCTGATCGAGGAACGCCGCCGCAGTGGCCTCACCGAGCGAGCCGACGGGCGGGCAGCCGACCGGGGGCCCGGTCCGGGTCCGGGGCCACGCCTGCGAGCACGCCGGGGGAGATCACGTAGCTGGTGGCGCCGGCCTGCAGCACCCGTCGCCGTGGCCGCGCGGATCATCCGCGAGATCGGAGAGCTGCTGGCGGGCGCATCGACGCCGAGGACGACAACGGCTGCGGGATCAGCGCCTACCCACTACTCCTACGGCGACCCGATCGACCGGGACGCCGTCACCGCGGCGTGGCAGGGCCGGCTCGGCGGAGCTGTTCCCGCAGCCGGTCCGTACGTGAGGCTCAGCCCCGGTAACCGCGCTGGGCCATCGCTTCCAGCCGCCGGATCCGGTCCTGGATCGGCGGGTGGGTGGAGAACATCCGCGCCAGCTGGTCGCCCGCCCGGAACGGGTTGGCGATCATCAGGTGCGACTGGCTGGCCAGCTGCGGGTCCGGGGGCAGGGGCGCGAGCTGCGTGCCGCGCTCCAGCTTCCGCAGCGCCGACGCCAGCGCCAGCGGGTCGCCGGTGAGCTCGGCGCCGCTCGCGTCGGCCTGGTACTCGCGCGCCCGGCTGACGGCCATCTGCACGATGCCGGCAGCGATCGGGCCGAGCAGCGCGATCAGCAGCGCGGCGATCGGGTTGGGCCGGTCCTCCTCGCTGCCGCCGAACAGGCCCGCGAACATCGCCATGTTCGCCAGGAACCCGATCATCGACGCCATCGCGCCGGCCACCGACGAGATCAGGATGTCGCGGTTGTAGACGTGCGAGAGCTCGTGGCCCAGCACCGCGCGCAGCTCGCGCTCGTTGAGGATCGCGAGCAGGCCCGTCGTGGCGCACACGGCGGCGTTGCGCGGGTTGCGGCCCGTGGCGAACGCGTTCGGCGCGTCCGTCGGGCTGATGTACAGCCGCGGCATCGGCTGGTGCGCGGCCTGCGCCAGTTCACGCACCGCGCGGTACATGGCGGGTGCCTCGGCCTCCGTCACGGGCCGGGCGTGCATCGCACGCAGCGCGATCTTGTCCGAGTAGAAGTACGCGTAGCCGTTCATGGCGATCGCGACGATCGCCGCGATCACCAGGCCGGTGCGCCCGAACAACGAACCGACCAGCAGCACCAGGGCGCTCATGGCGCCCAGCAGGAGAGCCGTCTTCAGCCCGTTCATCTGCGAGTGCACGCCGATCCCGACCTTTCGTTCCGCGTTCTGCCAGGTAAAACGCTCACCGAGGGTTCGGTGTTCCGGGAACTACTTGTGGCTGACGTCGCGTCAACGCCGACGATAGGCCCATGACCAGCGCGAACGTCGACACCACTGCCCTGGACCGGGACGGCTACGTCGTGCTCGACGGGCTGCTCGACCCGGCGTCGCTGGCCGCCGTGCACGAGGCGACCCTCGCCGCACTGCGGGAGGCGCGCGACGACGGGCCGACCGGGACCGGGCACGGCACGCCCACCGGCCCCGCGATCGATGCGCTCACCTCCGCCCCGCGGCTGCGGGCGGTCGTCGAGCACCTACTGGGCCCGGACGCCGAGCTCGCCGGCGTGAACGTGCGCGCACCCAACCCGGGCTTCGGCGCCCAGGCGCTGCACGCCGACTTCACCGGGATCCCGGACGGCACGGGCGCGCAGGGCGTGATCGCGATCGTCGCGCTGGTGGACGTCACCGAGGAGGGCGGGGCGACCCGGGTGGTGCCGGGCACGCACACGTGGCGCAAGCTCGCGCCCCGCGACACCCACCACGTGCGGGTCCCCGGCGAGCGGCGCATCCCGCTCACGGCCGGGTCGGCGCTGGTGTTCGACGGCCACCTGTGGCACTCCGGCACCCGCAACGACGGCCCCTACCGCCGCGACGCCCTGCAGATCACCTACACCCGGCCCGGGTCGCGGGTGCTCGGCTGACGGGCTCACCAGCCCCGCAGGTCCACCGCCCAGGTGTCGATCACCTCGTCGCCGTCCACCAGGTGCATGCGCTCGTGCAGCGCGACGGTCGGGTCGACGTGCGCGGGCAGCACCCGGATCCGGTCCCCGACAGCGACGGGCTGCTCCGGCGCGAACGTCGTGTGCTCGTCGGAGCAGAACCACACCTGCGCGCCGGGGATCGTCGGGTTGCCGTGGTCCATGCCGAGCGCCTTGAGGCCCACGTCGGCGACCGCCCAGCCCTCGCTGACCGAGATCACGGTGGCGAGCACGGTGAGCGCCTGCCGGAACGGCAACCCAGCCTTGGTGTAGGCAGTGTCCATCAGCGCGTACGAGCCGGCCTGGACCTCGGTGACCCACTTGTTGGTCCGGTAGGTCCCGGTACCACCGCCGGAGATCAGCTCGCCTCCGACGTCGGCGTGCGCGGCCAGGAGCTTCGCCATGCACTCCTCGGTGTACTTCGCCTTCTCCGCCTCGTCGGGAACGAGCATGAGGTGGCCTTCGTAGCCCATCACCCCGCGGACCTCCAGCCCGGCGGCGCGGGCGGCGTCGGCGAGCGCCCCGGCCCTCTCCGGCGCGATGCCGCAGCGCGGCAACCCCACGTTGACGTCGATCACGACTTCGCGCACCCCGCCCGCGACGGCCGCCTGCAGCGTCTCCGGGGAGTCGATCGCCACGGTGATCCGCGCGTCCAGCGCCCCGAGCCGCCGCGCGTCGAGCACCTCGTTGGCCAGCAGCAGATCGTCGCCGAGCCCGGCGGCGGCCATGCCCTCCGCCTCACGGACCGTGGCGACCGTGAACCCGGGGTGGTGCCGCGCCTGCAACTTAGCGAGCGCGGTGGTCTTGTGCGCCTTGACGTGGGGGCGGCACCGCGGGCCGGGCAGCGCGGCGGCCATGTCCGCGAGGTTCGCCGTCAGCGCGTGCGCGTCGACGAGCAGCGCGGGCGTGGTCAGGTCGTGGACGTTCATCCGAGCACTCGCTCCAAGTAGGGGTTGGTGAACCGGCGCTCGGGATCGAGCCGGTCGCGCAGGGCCACGAAGTCGTCGAAGCCCGGGTAGACGGTGCGCAGCTGCGCTGCGGTGCGGGTGTGCAGCTTGCCCCAGTGCGGCCGCCCGTGGAGCGCGGTCATCACCGACTCGACGGCACCGAAGTACGCCTCGTGCGGCTGGCCGCGGTGGACGTGCACGGCGATGTAGACGGTGTCGCGCCCGGACGCGGTGGACAGCGGGATGTCGTCGGCACCGAGGAACCGCACCTCGACGGGGAAGGTGACGGCCCGTGCGTGCCGCTCGGCCGCCCCGCGCAGCCCGGCGATCGCCTCGTGCACCGCCGCCCGCGGCACCGCGTACTCCATCTCCACGAACCGCACCCGTCGCGGGCTGCAGAACACCTCGTAGGAGCGGTCGACGTACTCCCCCGCGGACATCCTGGGCGCGACGAACCGGTTGATCCGCGGCACGAGCGAGGGCAGCGCCTCCCCGATCCGGCAGGTCAGCCCGAACCCGACGTTGCCGAGCAGCTCGTCGCCGACGAGCGCGGCCAGCCGGCCCCGCCGCGGTGCGGTCGCCTCGGTGCGGTTGTTGCGCTTCGTGGCCGCGACGTCGGTGTGCGGGAACCAGTAGAACTCGAAGTGGTCGTTGCCGTCGACGTACGCGTCGAGCTCGGCGAGCACCTCGTCGAGCGGCAGGACCTGCTCGACCGCGTGCAACCGGAAGGCCGGCACCGCCTGCAGCGTCACGTTGACGAGAATCCCCAGCGCGCCCAGCCCGACCCGCGCGGCGGAGAACAGCTCGGGCTCCTCGGTGGGCGAACAGTGCACCAGTGAGCCGTCGGCCAGCACGATGTCCAGCGCCCGCACCTGCGCGGCGATGCACTGCTCGGCCGCGCCGGTGCCGTGCGTGCCGGTGGCGAGCGCGCCGGCGATCGTCTGCTCCTGGATGTCGCCGAGGTTGGGCAGGGCCAGCCCGTGCTCCCACAGCAGCCGGTTGAGCCGGCGCAGCGTGATCCCGGCCGGCACCGTGACGAGCCCGGTGGCGCTGTCGATCCGTGCGTCCCGCGGATCCCCCGACACGACGACCGCCACCCCGTCGGCCACGCCGATGGCCGAGAACGAGTGCCCGGAGCCGATGGCCTTCACCCGCAGCCCGTCGCGGGCCGCGGCCTGGACGGCGTCGGCGACCTCTCCCGCGCCGCGGGCGACGACCGCGCGCACGGGATCGGTGCGCTGGGCCCCGGCCCAGTTCCGCCAGCTGCGCGCGGGCATGCGCGTCCCCCTCGTCCACGGTCGCGGACGAGGGTGCGACGCCCGCCACACTTTGTCAAGCGACCAAGTTCTAGACTCCACGCATGGCGGCCCCGTATCCCATCGGCACTCCCGGCCGCCCCTGGACCGCCGACGACGTGGTGCAGTGGCGGTCCGTGCAGAAGCCCGTGCGCAGCTACACCGACGACGTGCTGTCGGTGGTGGAGGAGCTGCGCGGCCCGTACGAAGTGATCCGCTACGGCCGCGTCGGCGACCACCCACTGGTGGCGCTGCGCAGCCGCGACTGGCGCATCGACCTGCCCTGCGCGCTGGTGACCGGCGGCGTGCACGGCTACGAGACCAGCGGCGTCCTCGGCGCGCTGCGGTTCGCCGGGGAGTGCGCCGGCACCCCGGGCGTCAACCTGCTCGTGGCGCCGTGCGTGAGTCCGTGGGCCTACGAGCGCGTGCAGCGCTGGAACGCCGACGCGGTCGATCCCAACCGCTCCTTCCGCACCACCCGCCCGGCACCCGAGGCCGCCGCGCTGACCGCACTTGTCGACGGCCTCGACGCCCGCGTGCTGGTGCACGTCGACCTGCACGAGACCACCGACAGCGACGAGCAGGAGTTCCGGCCCGCGCTCGCCGCCCGCGACGGCGTCGAGTTCGTTCCCGGGCACATCCCCGACGGCTTCTACCTCGTCGCCGACGCCGCGAACCCGCAGCTCGAGTTCCAGCAGGCGGTGCTCGACGCAGTGGCGGATGTCACACACATCGCGCCGGCGGACGCGGCCGGGAAGATCATCGGCTCGCCCGTCGTCGCCCCCGGCGTGATCGCGTACGCGTTCTCGCAGCTCGGGCTGTGCGCGGGGGTCACCGGCGCACCGTTCACGACGACCACCGAGGTCTACCCGGACAGCCCGCGCACGTCCCCGCAGGAATGCACGCGCGCCCAGGTCACCGCGGCACGGGCCGCGATCGGCTTCGCGCTGGCGCATGCGTGACGAGCGCAACGCCGCGAGTAACGCCCCGGCAGGGGAGGATCTCGGCATGGCCGCTGATGTCCGCACCGAGATCCGTGACCGCGTCGCCGTCATCACGGTGTCCGATCCCGCTCGGCGCAACGCGATGAACCTCGAGATCGCCGCCAAGCTCGTCAAGGCCGTCGACGCCGTCGTGGCCGACGAGAACGTCGGCGCGCTCGTCGTGACCGGGGAAGACCCCGCCTTCTGCGCCGGCGCCGACCTCGCCCAGCTGGCCGCCGCCGAGCCGGAGACGCTCCGCTCGGTCTACAGCGGCTTCCTCGCGATCGCGGACTGCCCCCTGCCCACGGTCGCGGCCGTGAACGGCGCCGCCGTCGGTGCGGGCATGAACCTGGCGCTCGCCTGCGACGTGCGGCTCGCCGGGCCGACCGCGAAGTTCGACTCGCGCTTCCTGCAGATCGGTCTGCACCCGGGCGGCGGCTACACGTGGATGCTCACCCGCGCCGTCGGCGTGCAGCGGGCCGCTGCGCTCTCGCTGTTCGGGGAGGCCGCCGACGCCGCGGAGGCGGAGCGGATCGGGCTCGTCCACCGCGTCGTCGACGACGTCAAGGAGGCCGCGGTTGCCATGGCCGCCAAGGCCGCGGCGGCCCCGCGCGAGCTCGCGATCGCGACGAAGGCGACGCTGCGCTCGGCCGCCATGCTCGACACGCAGGCCGAGGTGCTGGAGATCGAGGTGGCCCGGCAGGCCGACTCGATCCGTTCGCCGAAGGCCCAGGACCTCATCGCCCAGCTCCGCGCTCGCATCAGCAGCAAGAGCAGCGCGAGGTAACGCCCCGGTTCGCCAGGCCCGAACAGATGATTGTGACCTCCGCGAAGCCTGGCGGACAGTGCAGGTGTGGCCGAGTTAACCTCGGTTGGAAGGCCGTAGTCCGCCCGTCCGCCCACAACCTCAGGACGACCCCGAATGACAACTGACACCGCCGTCGAACCCGCCTCCCCCGGGAGCGACGGAAGCAAGGTGCTGCAGCGCGACCGTGTGGTCATCAGGTTCGCCGGCGACTCCGGCGACGGCATGCAGCTGACCGGCGACAGGTTCACCTCCGAGACCGCGGCGTTCGGCAACGACCTGTCCACGCTTCCGAACTTCCCCGCCGAGATCCGGGCCCCCGCCGGGACCCTGCCCGGCGTGTCGTCGTTCCAGCTGCACTTCGCGAACTACGACATCCTCACCCCGGGTGACCGGCCGGACGTGCTGGTGGCGATGAACCCGGCCGCGCTGAAGGCGAACATCGCCGACCTGCCCCAGGGCGGGGTGCTGATCGTCAACACCGACGAGTTCACCAAGCGGAACCTCGCGAAGGTCGGCTACGAGACCAACCCGCTCGAGGACGGCTCGCTCACCGAGAAGTACCAGGTCCACGCCATCCCGATGGCCACCCTCACGCGCACCGCGCTCGAGGAGACCGGGCTGTCGAAGAAGGACGCCGAGCGGGCGAAGAACATGTTCGCGCTCGGGCTGCTGTCGTGGATGTTCCACCGGCCCAGCGAGAGCACCGAGCGGTTCCTGCGGGAGAAGTTCGCCAAGAAGCCCGAGATCGCCGAGGCGAACATCCTGGCCTTCCGTGCCGGGCACAACTACGGCGAGACGACCGAAGCCTTCGCGGTCACCTACGAGGTCGCCCCGGCGAAGCTGGCGCCGGGCACGTACCGGCAGATCACCGGCAACACCGCGCTGGCGTACGGGATCGTGGCGGCCGGGCGGGTGACCGGGCTGCCGGTGTTCTTGGGCTCGTACCCGATCACGCCGGCGTCGGACATCCTCCACGAGCTGTCCAAGCACAAGAACTTCGGCGTCACCACGGTGCAGGCCGAGGACGAGATCGCCGGAGTCGGTGCGGCGCTGGGCGCGGCGTTCGGCGGCGCGCTCGGGGTCACCACCACGTCGGGTCCGGGCATCTCGCTGAAGTCCGAGACGATCGGCCTGGCGGTGGCTCTGGAGCTGCCGCTGCTCGTGATCGACGTGCAGCGCGGTGGCCCGTCGACGGGTCTGCCGACCAAGACCGAGCAGGCCGACCTGTTGCAGGCGATGTTCGGCCGCAACGGCGAGGCACCGCTGCCGATCATCGCTCCCGCCAGCCCGGGTGACTGCTTCGACGCGGCCATCGAGGCGGCGACGATCGCGGTGAAGTACCGGACACCGGTGATCCTCCTGTCGGACGGGTCGCTGGCCAACGGCTCCGAGCCGTGGAAGGTGCCGGACGTCGAATCGCTGCCCAGCGTGGATCCGGGCTTCGCGACGGAGCCGAACGCGCCGGACGGGTCCGGCGAGTTCTGGCCGTACCTGCGCGACGAGCAGACGCTGGCGCGGCCGTGGGCGGTGCCGGGCACCCCGGGGCTGGAGCACCGCATCGGCGGCCTGGAGAAGGCCGACGGCCGCGGCTCGATCTCCTACGACCCGGACAACCACGACAAGATGGTCCGGCTGCGCGCGGCCAAGATCGCCAACATCCCGGTCCCGGACGTCGTCGTGGACGACCCGGACGGCGACGCGGAGCTGCTCGTGGTCGGCTGGGGCTCGACCTACGGCCCGATCGGCGCCGGGTGCCGCCGGGTCCGGGCGCTCGGCCACTCGATCGCGCAGGTGCACCTGCGCAACCTCAACCCGCTGCCGGCCAACCTCGGTGAGGTGCTGTCCCGCTACAAGCGGGTACTCGTGCCGGAGATGAACCTCGGTCAGCTCGCCCTGCTGCTGCGCGGCCGCTACCTGGTCGACGCGCACAGCTACACGAAGGTCGCCGGGCTGCCGTTCAAGGCGGAGGAGCTGCAGAACCTGTTCCTGGACCACCTGTCTGGAGTGCGCGCATGACGGCGATCGACCTGGGGTTGCCCCGGCTGGGCGGCCTCGACGGGGTCCCCACCACCGACGAGAAGCAGACCGCGAAGGACTTCACCTCCGACCAGGAGGTGCGGTGGTGCCCCGGCTGCGGTGACTACGCGATCCTCGCGGCCGTGCGCCAGTTCATGCCGAGCCTGGGGGTCAAGCGGGAGAACACCGTCTTCGTCTCCGGCATCGGGTGCAGCTCGCGCTTCCCGTACTACATGAACACCTACGGGATGCACTCCATCCACGGCCGCGCCCCGGCGATCGCGACCGGACTGGCCGTGTCCCGCCCGGACCTGTCGGTGTGGGTGGTCACCGGTGACGGCGACGCGCTCTCGATCGGCGGCAACCACCTGATCCACGCGCTGCGCCGCAACGTGAACCTGAAGATCCTGCTGTTCAACAACCGGATCTACGGGCTCACCAAGGGTCAGTACTCGCCCACCTCCGAGCAGGGCAAGATCACGAAGTCGACGCCGTACGGCTCGGTCGACTACCCGTTCAACCCCGTCTCGCTCGCGCTGGGCGCCGAGGCCACCTTCGTCGGGCGCGCACTGGACTCCGATCGCGCCTCGCTGACCGCCGTGCTCAAGGCCGCCGCCGAGCACCGCGGCACCGCGCTGGTGGAGATCTTCCAGGACTGCCCGATCTTCAACGACGGCAGCTTCGACCTGCTCCGCAAGCCCGACACCAAGGACCAGCGGCTGATCTCGGTCACCCACGGTGAGCCGATCCGCTTCGGCCCGCCGCTCGACGACGGCAAGGGCGCCTACGCGGTCGTGCGCGAGGGCTTCGGGCTGGGCATCGCGAAGGCCGACGAGGTCGACGAGGCCGACATCGTCGTCCACGACCAGACCGACCACAACCTCGCCTTCGCCCTGTCCCGCCTGTCCGACCAGGACCTCAACCACACGGTCGTCGGCATCTTCCGCAGCGTCGAGCGCCCCACCTACGACGACGCGGTCCGTGCCCAGGTGGAGCAGGCCAAGAAGGACAAGCCCGCCGACCTGCAGGCTCTGCTGAACGGCCAGGACACCTGGACGGTCGTCGGCTGAGCCGAGTTCGTCCGAACGCCCGCGGAAGGGGGTGTCGTCGGGTTAGCGTCGCGGCGTTCACCGCGGCGCTGGAGGAAACCCGATGGCACCCCCTTCCGAGCACTCCCACCCCGTCCTGATCCGGCTCGACGAGGGCGGCACGACGGCCGCGGTGCGGCTCCGCGCCACCTGGCGCCGCGACGTCGGCCCCGAGGGTCTGTCCGCTGCCGTGCTGCGCGCGCTCGCGGCGGCGCAGCAGGAGCACCTCGTCGCTGCGCTGGCGGCCGATCCGCCGGCCCCGCCGGACGTCACCCCGCCGTCCGTGGACGCCCTGCTGCGCGCGATCGGCGAGATCGACGAGTTCCGGTCGGCGCTGGCCGCGAGCACGTCCTCGACGCGGACCGTCGAGCGCGTCGGCGGGCACGTGCGCGTGACGATCCAGCGGAACGCGATCACCGAACTCGACGTGGCCCCGGAGTGGGTCGGGCACGCCGGCGACGCCGAGCTGGAGCGGGAGATCGGTGCGACCCTCACGGAGGCGTTGCAGCGGATCGCCGCGGCGCCGGCCGATGCGCTCGCGGGGTGTCCTGGTCTGCGGGCGGTGCTGCGGACCGTCGGGAGTCCGTTGGTCACCGCGGAGGAGCGGTAGTCCGTGCCGATGGCGTGTGCGACCGCCGCGTCGTTCTCCTGCTCGGTCGCCTCGCCTGATCCGTCGTGGTGTGGTCGAGAGCCGCGCCTCGCGTCCGGGACCCGCACGCAGCCCGCGCAGCCGATCGTCGTTCCCGGCTCCGCCGGTCCCCTCGTCACCCAGGTGCTGATGCGGTGCTCTCCGCTCCCCGCGGCTGTGTTCGGTCGAGGCGAGCACGCTCTTCGCCGACGGCCTCTCTCCCCCGGCGCTCGCGGCTGCGGGCCAGTTCCGCCGAACGCCCACGGTGATCACCTCGCTCGGGTTAGCGTCCCGGCACCTACCCCGACCCGGAGGCGAAGACCCATGCCGGACACCCGATGGACCGAGGCGCGATGACCACCGCGGAGACCTCCCCGGGCGAGCACGCGATCGCCGTGCGGATCGCCGAACTGCGTGCCGATGCCGAGAGCTGGGCCGGTTTCGCGCAGCGGGCGCGCGCCGCGCGGGACGCGGCCGACGCCACCCTTCTCGACATCCGCCAGCTCAGCCGGTACGGCGCCGAGCTGGAGGGCATGAACCGGCAGCTCGTGATCAAGTACTCGACCCTGCTGCACGAAGCGGCCGAGAACTTCGATCGGGTCGCCACCGCGCTGCGCCTCGCGGCGGACACGTACGAGGCCGAGGAGGCCCAGCTCCTCCACGACATCAAGAAGAACTGGTGAGGGGAGCGTCGGCCGGGATGACGAGCCCCACCACGTACGGGACCGCTGATCTCGTCCAGCAGGCGCAGGATCTGCTCAACCGGATCCGGCAGGACGTCGCATCCGCCTCGGCGGCGGTGCGGTCGGTGGCCGCGGAGCTGCCCGTCGGGGCCGAAACGGTGGTGCAGGCGGTCGACGACGTCACGCGGCAGACCAACGACGCCCTGACCCAGATCCAGGTGCTCATCGACGAGCCCGGGGTGCCCGACGATCTCGTCCGGGCCGGTGCAGTGTGGGCCGGGCCGATCCAGGAGGCGGTCACCACCGTCAAGGCCGCCATGAACCCGTCGGAACTGGCCGGTGCGCGGCTCTGGAAGGGCCTTGCCGGGAGCGCCTACAACGCGACGCTGCTCCCCCAGGCCAACGCGCTCACGACCATCGCCGACGCCTGCGCCGACATCAACAAGGCGCTCAACGACCTGGCCGGCGCGATCCATCAGTTCTGGGTGGCGACGATCGTCGCACTCCTCGGCCTCGCCGCCGCCGCCGGCGCCTTCGCCGTCGCCGTCTTCGCCTCGGCCGCCGGCGCCGCGATCGGCGCCGCGGCCCTCACGTTCGTGGCGGCGATCGCCACCTACTACGGCGCGACCGCCGTGGCGTCGGCCACCATCGACGGGGCCGTCACGTCCACCAAGGCCGTGATCCAGAACCGGCTCGGCAACAACACCGGATTCCCCGAGGGACACTGGCCGCAGTCCACGGCGGTCACCGGCCACGCCAGCTTCGCCGACGACTCCCGGCCCTCCGATTGGCAGCTCGTTGAGTGACGCCGCGGCATCGGCCCGGCGCCGCCGGGCGCTCGGGTTCGCAGCCGCGCACCTGACCGTCGCCGCCGTCGCGGCCGGCAGCACGGTTCACGCGCTGTACCACCACGAGCTCCTCTTCCCCGGCGTCGTCCTGGCGGCGGTGCAGGCTCCGGCCGTCCGGGACGCGCTCGAAGTGGCGTCCCGGCCGGCCGACGAGGAAACGGCGCGGCAGCGGGCGATCGCGGCAGCACGGCGGGCGACGGGCGGCGACGTCTGCGCGTACCTGTACCTCCAGTTCGGCTTCCTCGCCTTCGGGACCGCCCCGGTGGGCAGGGCCGCGCCGTGGGTCACGGCGTTGCTCGCCCTCGCACTGGTGGCCGCCGCGCTGCGGTTCACGTTCACCGCGTGGGAGTTCGGGGCGGTTCCCTCGGCGGAGGCGGACCCGGCGAACCGTCCCGCCGCGACCGTGCGGCGGGTCCGGCGCGGGACCACGATCGCCCTCGTCTCCTGCTGGTCCGGGTTCGGCGTCTCCGCGCTGCTGGTCGGCTGGCTGCCGCAGGTGCAGCCACAGTGGCTCGTACCCGGCCCGACGGAGTGGGTGGCCCTCGCGGGCGTCCTGATCGCCCTGTTCGCGGTCGCCTGGGCCATCACGAAGACCCTGAGCGCGGCCCGGGCGGGAACGGAGCTGCGGCGGGCACTCAGCCACGCCGTGCCCACCGTCCCCGCGGCGCTCGGGGCGCTTGCCGCGCTCACGACAGTGGGCAACGCCGCATTAATCGTCGAGGTCACCGCGGTCTGGGCCTGCCTGGCCCTGAACGTGAGCACGACCCAGCTGTGGCTGGCTCGGCGCTTCGCGCTCCAGGGGCCCCGCAGCGCCGTCGTCAGGCCGTCCGGTCGACCACGTACGTCGTGAGCGCCGCCATCGCGTCCACGGCCGGGCAGGAGGGCAGCTTGCCCAGCTCGGCACGGGCCGCAGCGGCCTCCCCGGCGAGGATGTCGCGGGCGCGCTCGATGCCGGGACCGGTGCGCAGGATCGTCAAGGCCTCGTCGACCTCGGCGTCGTCGGTCAGCGGCTTGACGAGCAGCTCGCGCAGCCGCTTCGCCCCCGGATCGGTACCGCGCAGGCCGTAGAGGATCGGGAGGGTGTGGATGCCCTCGCGCAGGTCCGTGCCCGGGGTCTTGCCGGAGCTGACGGCGGGCGAGGCGATGTCGATGATGTCGTCGGAGATCTGGAACGCCGTGCCGATGATCGCCCCGAAGCGCTGCAGCGAGTCGACCTGGTCGGCGGGTGAGCCGGAGAACATCGCGCCGAAGCGGCCCGAGGTGGCGATCAGCGAACCGGTCTTCTCCGCGACCACGGCCAGGTAGTGCTCGATCGGGTCCTGCCCCGGCTGCGGACCACGGGTTTCGCGCATCTGGCCGGTCACCAGCTCAGCGAACGTCTCCGCGATGATCCGCACCGCATCCGGGCCGAGGCCGGCGAGCAGCCGCGACGCGTGGGCGAACAGGAAGTCGCCGGTCAGGATGGCGACGCTGTTGTCCCAGCGCACGTTGGCGCTCTGCGCGCCGCGGCGCATCGTCGCGGAGTCCATCACGTCGTCGTGGTAGAGCGTGGCGAGGTGCACCATCTCCACCGCGGCGGCCGCCGTGATGACCTCGGGCGCGGTCGGCCGCGGGCCGACGTGCGCGGCGAGGAGGGTGAACAGCGGCCGGAACCGTTTGCCACCGGCGTCGATGAGGTGCAGCGACGTCTCGGTGACGAACTCGAAGTCGCTGCGCACCTCTTGGTGCAGCAGCTCCTCGACCTCGGCCAGCCCGGCCCCGACGGCGGCTGCGAGCTGTGGATCGCCGAGCTCGACCCCGGCCACTGCGCTGCTAGTCACCCCACTAGCCTACGAACCCGCCGGAACCCGCCCATCCCAAGGCCAGGGTCGGCAGCACACCCAGCAGGAGCGTGACGAGCACGCCCAGGGTGATGGCCACCGTCGTGAAGGCCCCGGGCACCACCACCGACGGTCCGTCGGCAGGCGGTTCGCTGAAGTACATCAGCACGACCAGGCGCAGGTAGAAGAACGCCGCGACGGCGCTCGCCACCAGCGCGATCACCACCAGCACCGCCCCACCGGCACCGAGCGCCGCGGAGAACACCGCGAACTTGGACGTGAACCCGCTGGTCAGCGGGATACCGGCGAGGGCGAGCAGCAGGAAGGTCATCACCCCGGCGAGCACGGGCGAGCGCTTCGCCAGCCCCGCCCACCGCGACATCGCGGTGGCCTCACCGTCGGCGTCGCGCACCAGGCTGATCACGCCGAACACCGCGATCGTGGTGAAGCCGTAGGCGAGCAGGTAGAACAGCGTGCCCGACACGCCCTCCTCGGTGACCGCCATCGCGCCCAGCAGGATGAAGCCGGCGTGCGCGATCGACGAGTACGCGATCATGCGCTTCACGTCGGTCTGCGCGAGCCCGAGCACCGCACCGACGACCATCGAGATGACCGCGACGACCCACAGCACCGGGGTCCAGTCCCACCGCGCGTCGCCGAACGCCACGTACAGCACGCGGGCGATCCCGCCGAAGGCCGCCACCTTCGTGCACGCCGCCATGAACGCGGTCACCGGGGTGGGCGCGCCCTGGTAGACGTCCGGGGTCCAGGTGTGGAACGGCGCCACCGAACCCTTGAACAGCAGGCCGACGACCAGTAGGGCCAGACCGGCGAACAGCAGGGAGTCGGACCGGGTCGACGTGGCGAGCGAATCGCTGATCTCGGCGAACCGGATCGTGCCGGAGTAGCCGTAGATCAGCGCGAGACCGTAGAGGAAGAACGCCGAGGCGAACGCGCCGAGCAGGAAGTACTTGACCGCCGCCTCCTGCGACAGCAGCCGGCGCCGCCGCGCCAGCCCGCACATCAGGTACAGCGGCAGCGACAGGACCTCGAGCGCGATGAACATCGTCAGCAGGTCGTTGGCCGCGACGAAGGTCATCATGCCGCCCAGCGCGAACAGCATGAGCGGGAAGACCTCGGTCTGCATCGTCGGCGCCTGGTCCGGCGCGCCGTAGCCGCGGTCCTCGCTCGTGCCGGGCGCCGCGCTGACCGGCTTGCCGCCGCCGACCGCGGCCCGCTCCATGGCTGAGGCCACGATCGCACCGCCGGGCTCGACGGACCGGTCGGCGATCAGCAGGACGCTGGCCAGCCCGAGCGCGAGCAGGGTGCCCCACAGGAACATCGCGGGGCGGTCCACCGAGAGCGCACCCGCGATGGTGACGGCGTTGGTCTCGCCCACCGCGGTGAGGTCCTCAGCGGTGGTGCCGCTGGCGTGCACGCCGAGCGCCACTCCGGCCGCGGCGATCGCCACGACCGACAGGACGACCTGCGAGGGCCACCGCTGGTGGCGCGGGAGGAACGCCTCCAGCAGCACGGCGATGCACGCCGCGCCCAGGATGATCAGAAGCGGCAGCAGCGCCCCGTAGTTGATCTCGGGGACGGTGAGCGGGGTCATCGGGTGGCTCCCACCGGGTCGACCAGACCCACTTCGGTCAGCGTGGACTGCACGGACGGGTTGATCACGTCGAGGACCGGCCCGGGGAAGAACCCGAGCAGGATGATCAGCACGATCAGCGGGGTCAGCACGGCGATCTCGCGCTTGCCCAGGTCGGTGAAGGACGTGCGGCCCTTCTCCGCCGCAGCGACCGGGTCGATCACGGTGCCCGGCCCGCCGGCCGCGCCCAGCACGGCCGTGCCGCGCAGCGGGCCCTGCATGGTGCGCTGGTAGAGCCAGAGCACGTACAGGGCGGCGACGATGATGCCGACGGTCGCGAGGATCGTGAACACCGGCTCACGCGGGAACGATCCGATCAGCACCAGGAACTCGCTGACGAACGAGTTGGTGCCCGGCAGCGCCAGCGACGCGAGCACGGCCACGAGGAACGTGCCGGCCAGCAGCGGCGCCACCTTGTGCACGCCGCCGTAGTCGGCGACGAGCGTCGAGCCGCCGCGGACGATCAGCAGGCCGATCACGATGAACAGCAGGCCGGTCGAGATGCCGTGGTTGACCATGTACAGCGTCGAACCGGCGAACGCCTGCGTGGAGAAGGCGAAGATGCCCAGCGCGATGAACCCGAAGTGGGCGATCGACGTGTAGGGCACGAACCGCTTCAGGTCCTTCTGGCCGATCGCCACCATGCCCGCGTACAGGATGCCGATCACCGCCAGGACCAGCACCAGCGGCGCGAGCCGCTGCGAGGCCAGCGGGAACAGCGGCAGGCAGTAGCGCAGGAAGCCGAACGTGCCGACCTTGTCGAGCACGCCGACGAGCAGCACGCCCGCCCCGACCGGGGCCTGCTGGCCCGCGTCGGGCAGCCAGGTGTGGAACGGCACCAGCGGCGCCTTGATCGCGAAGGCGACGAAGAAGCCGAGGAACAGCCAGATCTGCGTGGACTCCGGCAGGGTCGCCGCCAGCTGCTGCAGCTCGCCCCAGCTGAACGTGCCCTGGCCGAGGCGCTGCCCGCTGACGACGAACAGCCCGATCACCGACGCCAGCATGATCAGCCCGCCGAGCAGCGAGTACAGGAAGAACTTCACCGCGGCGTACTGCCGGCGCGGCCCGCCGAAGCGCCCGATGAGGAAGTACATCGGGATCAGCATGGCCTCGAAGAACACGTAGAACAGGAAGACGTCGGTGGCGGCGAAGACGCCGACGAGCAGGCCCTGCGTGGCCAGGATCAGCGCCATCAGGCCCGAGACCGTGCGGCCCGCGGGGAGCTTCTCCTCCCACGAGAAGCCCAGCACGATCGGCACCAGCACCGCGGTCAGCGCGATCATCACCAGCGCGATGCCGTCGACGCCGAGCGCGAACCGGGTGCCGAACGCCGGGATCCAGTCGACCGCCAGCTCCAGCTGGAACCGGGTGCCGGCCTCGGCGTCGGCCACCGAGTAGGCGAACCAGGCGACGGCCGTGAGCACCAGCTCGACGATCGCGAACGCGAACGCGGTGAGCTTCGCGGCGCGCTGGTTGCCCGCCATCGACGCCACCACGGCCGCCCCCACCAGCGGGAGCAGCAGCAGGATCAGGAGCACGATTCCTCCGCTCATGCCGTATCTCCAGGCGCCCTCGGCGCGGCCCCTTCAGGGAACGCTGACGCGCTCATGAGAACCGCACCACCAGCAGCGCCGCGACCACGAGGACCGAGCCCCCGAGCATCGACAGCGCGTAGGAGCGGACGAACCCGGTCTGCAGCCGGCGCAGCAGGCCCGAGCTGCCGGTGAGCAGCGAGCCGGTGCCGTTGACCACGCCGTCCACGCCGCGGTCGTCGGTGGCGACGAACGCGGAGGTGAGGGCGAGACCGGGCTTCTCGAAGAGGGCCTCGTTGATCGCGTTGGTGTAGAGGTCGTTGCGGACCGCCCGCACCGGCCAGGACACCTCCTGCGGCTGCTCCACCGGGGTCGGGCGGCGCCCGACGAACACGTAGGCGAGCAGCGCACCGAGCACCGTGCAGCCGAGCACCAGCCACGGGATGACCGAGTGCGGCAGCGCGCCGGTGCCGGGCTCGGCCTCCTGCAGCTCACCCAGCGACGGCACCAGCCAGTCGGCGAGCAGGTGGCCGTTGGTGAGCACGAAACCGGCGGCGACCGACCCGACGGCCAGCAGGATCATCGGCACGGTCATCGACGACGGCGACTCGTGCGGGTGGTACTCGCGCCCGTCCTCGCTCGTCACGTTGCGCCAGCGCTCCTCGCCGAAGAACGTCATGCACACCAGCCGCGTCATGTAGAACGCGGTCAGGCCGGCCGCCAGCGTGGCGAATCCGCCGAACACCCAGCCCTGCCAGCCGCCCGCGTCGAACGCGGCCTCGATGATCGCGTCCTTCGAGAAGTAGCCGGCGAACGGCGGGATGCCGATCAGCGCCAGGTAGCCGAGCAGGAACGTCACCGACGTGATCTTCATGTACTTGAAGAGCCCGCCGTAGTGGCGCATGTCGACGGTGTCGTTCATGGCGTGCATGATCGAACCGGCGCCGAGGAACAGCCCGGCCTTGAAGAAGCCGTGGGTGAGCAGGTGCGTGATGCCCAGCGCGTACCCGGCCGGGCCGAGCCCGACCGCCAAGATCATGTAACCGATCTGGCTGACCGTCGAGTACGCCAGGACCTTCTTGATGTCGTCCTTGGCACAGCCGATGATCGCCCCGAGCGTCAGGGTGATCACCCCGATCAGCGCGACGATCAGCCGGCCGGTCTCGGTCAGGTTGTAGAGCGGGTTGGCCCGCGCGATCAGGTAGACGCCCGCGGTGACCATCGTGGCCGCGTGGATGAGCGCCGACACCGGGGTCGGGCCCTCCATGGCGTCCGGGAGCCAGGCCTGCAGCGGGAACTGGCCGGACTTACCGCAGGCGCCCAGCAGCAGCATGATCGTGACCGTGACGAGCACGGGGGTCGACAGCTCCCCGGCCCTGGCGAACACCTCGGAGTACTGGATCGTGCCGAGGTTCGTCCACAGCAGGAAGATCGCGATCGCCAGGCCGACGTCGCCGACGCGGTTCATGACGAACGCCTTCTTGGCGGCCGTCGCCGCGGCCGGGCGGGCCTGGTAGAAGCCGATCAGCAGGTACGACGCGAGACCGACGCCCTCCCAGCCGAGGTAGAGCATCACGAAGTTGTTGCCGAGGACGAGCACCAGCATCGCCGCGACGAACAGGTTCAGCTGGGCGAAG
The DNA here is from genome assembly GCF_900142365.1 of Pseudonocardia thermophila. Taxonomy (GTDB): domain Bacteria; phylum Actinomycetota; class Actinomycetes; order Mycobacteriales; family Pseudonocardiaceae; genus Pseudonocardia; species Pseudonocardia thermophila. Next base: position 28,323 of record NZ_FRAP01000019.1, read on the forward strand.
AAGCGCCGCCGGCCGGGATCGTGGCTCATGTAGCCGGTCGAGTAGATGTGGATCAGCGACCCGACGCCGGTGATCAGCAGCACGAACGTCAGCGACAGCGGGTCGAGCCGCAGGCCGAAGTCGACGTGCAGCCCGCCGACGCCGATCCACTCGAACAGCGACAGCTCGCGGGTGCGCTGGTCCTCGGGCAGGCCGGTGGTCTCGATGAAGATCAGCAGGCCGACGACGAACGACGCGACCACCGTCAGCACGCCGAGCCAGTGGCCCCAGCGGTCGGCCCGGCGCCCGAGTACGAACAGCACCAGCGCACCCAGCGCCGGCAGCACGAACAGCAGCCAGGCCAGGGACGCGACGCCGGTCGCGGCGCCGATCTCGGGGAGCTCAGTCATGTGTGCTCGTCTCTCAGTACTTGAGCAGGTTCGCGTCGTCGATCGACGAGGACCGACGCGTACGGAAGATCGACATGATGATCGCCAGGCCGACGACGACCTCCGCGGCGGCCACGACCATCACGAAGAAGGCCATCACCTGGCCGTCCAGCGCGCCGTTCATGCGGGCGAACGTCACCAGCGACAGGTTCACGGCGTTGAGCATCATCTCGACGCACATGAACACGACGATCGCGTTGCGCCGGACCAGCACCCCGATGGCGCCGATCGAGAACAGCAGCGCCGACAGGAGCAGGTAGTTCGCGGGGCTCACTGGTCCTCCTCCTCGTCCCGCTTGCCGGTGAGCGCGTGCGCGTCCGGCTCCGGCTGGCCGGCGGGCTCGATCGGGGTGGCGTCGATGATCGACGAGATCGACTCCGGCGCGATCGAGCCGTCGGGCAGCAGCGCAGGCACCGCTACCGAGTTGCCGGTGGCGAACACACCCGGGCCGGGCAGCGGGGAGATCCGGTCGTGCTCGCCGCGCAGCCGGGCGACGACGGTCGCGCGCTGGCCGCGCTTGTTGCGGCCCTTGGTCTGCGCGTAGGCCAGCACCATCGCGCCGAGCGCCGCGGTGATCAGCAGCGCCGAGGTGAGCTCGAACGCGAACAGGTACTCGGTGAAGATCAGCGCACCGATGTTGTGCACGTTGCGGCCCGCCGCGTCCTCCGGCGAGAGCCCGATCGACGGCGCGGAGAACAGCGCCCCGCCGACCGCGCCGAGCAGCAGCGCGGCGAAGCCGATGCCGAACAGGGTGGCGGCCACTCGCTGTCCGCGCAGCACCTCGACCACGGAGTCGGAGCTCTCCCGGCCGACGAGCATCAGCACGAACAGGAACAGCATCATCACGGCGCCCGTGTAGACGATGATCTGCACGAAGCCGAGGAACGGTGCGCCCTGGATGATGTAGAGCACCGCGAGCGAGAGCATCGTCCCGGCCAGGCAGAGCGCCGAGTGCACGGCGTTGCGCGCGAGGACCACGCCGAGGGCACCGAGCAGGGCGAGCGCGCCCATGATCCAGAACGTGATCGACTCGCCGAGGCCGATGACCTCGCCGGCCGGTGCCTGTGCGAGCAGCTCGATCGTCACTTGACCTGCTCCCCCACCGGATCGGACCTGTGCCCGGCCTTGGCCAGCTCCGGGCCCTTGACGTAGTAGTCCTGCTCGTCGTCGCCGAGCCGCATCGGGTGCGGCGGCGCCTCCATGCCCGGCAGGAGCGGCGCGAGCAGCTGCTCCTTCGTGTAGATCAGGTCCTGCCGGTTGTCGTCGGCCAGCTCGTAGAAGTTCGTCATCGTGAGCGACCGGGTCGGGCAGGCCTCGATGCACAGGCCGCAGCCGATGCAGCGCAGGTAGTTGATCTGGTAGACCTTGCCGTACCGCTCACCCGGGGAGTAGCGCTCCTCCTCGGTGTTGTCGCCGCCCTCGACGTAGATCGCGTCCGCCGGGCAGGCCCAGGCGCACAGCTCGCACCCGACGCACTTCTCCAGCCCGTCCGGGTGGCGGTTGAGCTGGTGGCGGCCGTGGTAACGGGGTGCGGCAGGCGGGAAGTCCTCCGGGTACTCCTCGGTGACGACCTTCTTGAACATCGTCGAGAAGGTGACGCCGAAGCCCTTGAAGAACTCAAACATCGTCGTTCTCCTTCGCGGATGCGCCCACGGCGGCGGGTCGCGCCGACGGGGCGTCGACGGCCGCGTGACGCGGCTTGCGGCGCTTGCGTTCGGGCACGGACAGATCGAGGGGCGGCACCGGGTAGTCGGAGGCCAGCTCGACGGTGGGCTCGGTCTGGACCTGGCGGTCGGGCACGGCGAACGCGATCGCCAGCACGATCACCAGCGCGATCGCGACCGTGATCAGCACGCCGGTCACGCCGAAGCCGCTCTGGCGCATCGTGCGGATGGCGAAGACCGCGAGGATCCACAGCAGGCTGCCCGGCACCAGGACCTTCCAGCCCAGCCGCATGAACTGGTCGTAGCGCAGCCGGGGCAGGGTGCCGCGCAGCCAGATGAAGACGAACAGGAAGACCAGCGTCTTGACGATGAACGCCAGGAACTGGATCCAGCCGTTGTTGAACCCGTCCCACAGCGCCGGCAGCCACGGGATCTGCCCGCCGCCGAGGAACAGCGTGGTCGCCATCGCCGAGACCGTGACCATGTTGACGTACTCGGCGAGGAAGAACAGCGCGAACTTCAGCGAGCTGTACTCGGTGTGGAACCCACCGACGAGCTCCGACTCGGCCTCCGGGAGGTCGAAGGGGGCGCGGTTGGTCTCACCGACCATCGAGATCACGAAGACCACGAAGCTGGGCGCCAGCAGGATCGCGTTCCAGCCGAACTCCTGGCCGGCCACGATGTCGGCCGTGGAGAGCGAGCCGGCGTAGAGGATCACGCCGACGATCGACAGGCCGAGCGCGATCTCGTAGGAGATCACCTGCGCCGCCGAGCGCAGCGCGCCGAGCAGCGGGTACGGGGAGCCCGACGACCAGCCGGCGAGCACGATCCCGTAGACGCCGACCGAGCTGCAGGCCAGCACGACCAGCACCCCGACGGGGAGATCGACCAGCTGCAGGACGGTCTCCTCGCCGAAGATCGAGACCTTGCCGCCGAACGGGATCACGGAGAAGGCGACGAAGGCCGGGATCGTGGAGATGACCGGCGCGATGAAGTACACGCGCTTGTCGGCCATCACCGGCATGATGTCTTCCTTGAAGGCCAGTTTGAGGCCGTCGGCGAGGCTCTGCAGCCACCCGTTCGGGCCGACCCGGTTGGGCCCCGGACGCTGCTGCATCCGGGCCACGACCTTGCGCTCCCAGTTGATCATGAAGAGCGTCAGCACCACGCCGAGGGCGAACAGCGCGACGACCTTCAGCAGGATCAGCCAGAGCGGGTCGTCGGCCAGCAGGCGCTGAGTCTCGGTCATCCCGTCGACCTGCGCCTGCGCCAACCACGCGCCGGCACCCGCAGACCACGCGTTCATGCTGTGCTCTCCCAGCGCCTCCGGCGCAAGCCCTGCGGGCAACGCTGACGCACTCATGCAGACACCCCCACCAGATCACCGTGTCCGGCGCCGAGCGTGGCGCGCACACGGGAGTTCTCGGCGTTGCCCGGCAGCCACACCACACCGTCGGGCAGGTCGGCCAGCTCCACCGGCAGCGTGATCGAGCCGCGCTCGGTGCGGACCGTGGCCGGCGCGCCCTCGGTGAGCCCGAGCCGCTCCGCCGTGGCCGCGTTGACCCGCAGCAGGGCGGGCCGCGCGGTGCCGGCCAGCGCCGGCTCGTCGACCGACATCGACGAGGCGTCGAGCAGCTGGCGCCAGGTCGCGAGCACGGCCTGGCCGAAGCCCGGTACCGACGGCACCCCGGCCTCGACCGTGGGCGGTGCCGCCTTCCGCTCGACCGTGCCGAGGCGGGCCAGCTCGCCGGCCGCGGCGGCCGGGGTCTGGGTGAACAGGTCGGCGTCCATCTCGACGGCCAGCGTGTCGAGCACGCGGCAGTCGGGCAGCACGCCGCTCGGGTCCAGCGCCGGCTCCCAGGACCGCAGCCGGCCCTCCCAGTTCAGGTAGCTGCCGGCGCGCTGCGCGTCCGGCGCCACCGGCAGCACGACGTCGGCCAGCTCGGTGACCGCCGAGGTGTGCATCTCCAGGCTGACCAGGAACCCGACCTCGCGCAGCCCGTCGAGGGCAGCGGCCGGGTCGGCCAGGTCGTTCGGGTCGAGCCCGCCGACGACCAGCGCCGACAGGTCGCCGATCGCGGCCGCGGCGAGGATCTCGTCGGTGTCGCGGCCGACGGTCGCGGGGATCGACCCGGCCGGCAGGCCCCAGGCCTTCTCGATCTCGGCCCGGGCCGCGGCGTCGGTGACCAGGCGGCCACCGGGCAGCAGGTTCGGCGCCGCACCGGCGTCCAGCGCGCCGCGCTCGCCCGCCCGGCGCGGGATCCAGCCGATGGTGGCGCCGGTGCTGGCGGCGACCACCGACACGGCCGAGTACAGGCCGGAGACCTCCGCGGCCCGCTCGCCCACGAGGATCACCGCGCCCGGCTCGGAGAGCGCCGCGACGACGTCGGCCGGCAGATCCCGCAGAACCGCCGCCTCCGCACCGGGCACCGCCGGGATGAGGTTGTCCTTGGCGGCCGGGGCGGCCGAGCCGAGCGACTGCGACGTGCGCTCCACGGCCGGGGTGGTCCACTGGCCGAGGTGGTAGACGCGCTGCCCGCGCTTGCGGGCCGCCTTGCGCAGCCGCAGGTAGACGATCGGCGCCTCCTCCTCCGGCTCCAGCGCGACGCACAGCACCGTGGGCGCGGCCTCGAGCTTGGTGAAGCTGAGGTGGTCCGGGGTGGTGCCGACGACGTGCGCGGCGAGGAAGTCCAGCTCCTCCGCCGAGTGCGGGCGGGCCCGGAAGTCGACGTCGTTGGTGCCGGCGGCGACGCGGGCGAACTTGGCGTAGGCGTAGGCGTCCTCGACGGTGAGCCGGCCACCGGCCAGCACCCCGATCCCCGCAGCCTCCTTCGCCGCGAGCAGACCCTTGGCCGCCACGGCGAGCGCATCGGTCCACGACGTCTCGTGGAGCTCGCCGTCCTCACGGCGCACCATCGGCCGGGTGATGCGCCCCGCGGAGGTCAGGTAGCGGAAGGCGAACCGGGACCGGTCGTCCAGCCACTCCTCGTTGACCTCGGGGTCGTTGCCGGCGAGCCGGCGCATCACCACGCCGCGACGGGTGTCGACGCGGATCGCCGAGCCGCTGGAGTCGAACTCCGCGACGCCCGGGGTCGACTTCAGGTCGAACGGCCGCGACCGGAACCGGTAGGCCGCGCTGGTGAGCGCGCCGACCGGGCAGATCTGGATGGTGTTCCCGGAGAAGTAGCTCTGGAACGGCTTGTCCGCCGCGGTGCCGATCTGCTGCTGCGCGCCGCGCTCGAGCAGGTCGATGAACGGATCACCGGCGATCTCCTCGGAGAACCGGGTGCAGCGCTGGCAGAGCACGCAGCGCTCGCGGTCCAGCAGCACCTGGGTGGAGATCGCCAGCGGCTTCGGGAAGGTCCGCTTCTTCTCCAGGAACCGGGAGTCGGCCCGCCCGGTGGTCATCGCCTGGTTCTGCAGCGGGCACTCACCGCCCTTGTCGCAGATCGGGCAGTCCAGCGGGTGGTTGATGAGCAGCAGCTCCATCACGCCCGCCTGCGCCTTCGCGGCCACCGGCGAGGTGTGCTGGGTGCGCACGACCATGCCGTCGGCCACCGTCATGGTGCAGCTGGCCTGCGGCTTCGGCATCGGTCGGCCGCCCAGCTCCACCTCGACCAGGCACTGCCGGCACGCCCCGGCGGGATCGAGCAGCGGGTGGTCGCAGAACCGCGGCACGATGATCCCCAGCCGCTCGCACGTGCGGATGAGGATCTCGCCCTTCGGGGCGATCACCTCCCGGCCGTCGATCGTGAGCCGGACGTGCCCCTCGGGGACGGGCGCCTTCTGCTCGTCGGGTGCCAGTGTCATGCGGAGGCTCCGGAAAGCTCGGCCAGCTGCTCCGGGCGCGCGACCGCGGGCTGCGCCGCGATCAGGTCCAGGAACTCGTGGCGGAAGTACTTGATCGCGCTGGTGATCGGGCTGGTCGCACCGTCACCGAGGGCGCAGAACGAGCGGCCGAGGATGTTGTCGCAGATGTCGAGCATCGTGTCGATGTCTTCCTCGGTGCCCTGGCCGTGCACCATCCGCTCGAGGATCTGCACCAGCCAGTAGGTGCCCTCCCGGCAGGGCGTGCACTTGCCGCAGCTCTCGTGCTTGTAGAACTCGGTCCACTTCATGACCGCCCACGGCACGCTGACGGTCTCGTTGAAGACCTGCACCGCCGTGGTGCCGAGCATCGAGCCGGCGGCGGCCGCGCCCTCGAAGTCCAGCGGCACGTCGAGGTGCTCCGCGGTGAACAGCGGAGTGGAGGAGCCACCCGGCGTCCAGAACTTCAGCGGGATGCCGTCCTTCATCCCGCCGGCCATGTCCAGCAGCTCGCGCAGCGTGATGCCCAGCGGGGCCTCGTACTGGCCGGGCCGCTCCACGTGCCCGGAGATCGAGTAGATCTTCGGGCCCGGGCTCTGCTCGGTGCCCATCGACCGGAACCACTCGCTGCCGCCCGCCACGATGTGGGGAACCGAGGCGATGGTCTCGACGTTGTTCACCACAGTGGGCGAGGCGTACAGCCCGGACGTCGCCGGGAACGGCGGCTTGAGCCGCGGCTGGCCGCGCTTGCCCTCCAACGAGTCGAGCAACGCGGTCTCCTCACCGCAGATGTAGGCACCGGCACCCGCATGCACCACGATGTCCAGGTCGAAGCCCGAACCGAGGATGTCCTTGCCCAGGTATCCCTTGGCGTAGGCCTCCTCGACGGCGTGACGCACCCGGCGGATCGGGTGCAGGGCCTCACCGCGCACGTAGATCGCGCAGAAGTTCGCGCGGATCGCGTAGCAGGTGATGATGCAGCCCTCGATCAGCGAGTGCGGGTCGGCCATCATCGTCGGGATGTCCTTGCAGGTGCCCGGCTCGCCCTCGTCGGCGTTGACCACGAGGTACTTGGGCTTGGCACCGGGACCGTCCGGTCCCTGCGGGATGAAGCTCCACTTCATCCCCGTCGGGAAGCCCGCGCCGCCGCGGCCGCGCAGCCCGGAGTCCTTCACCAGCGCGATGATCTGGTCGGGGTGCGCGGTGAGCGCGTGGCGCAGCGCCCGGTAGCCGCCCGCCTGCTCGTACGCCGCCAGGCTCCAGGAGCGCTCCGCCCGCCAGTTGCGGGTGAGCACCGGGGTCAGTGGATCGGTCATCAGCTCTTCTCCGGGAGCGCCGGGAATGCGGGCATCTCGTCGGGCAGGGCCGGTGCGGCCCAGCCGCGCTCGGCGGCCAGCTCGACACCGCGCAGCGTCTCGGGCGCCGCGGACGGGCCCTCCACGCTGGCGGCGAGGTCGGGGTGGAACCCGGCCAGCTCCAGCTCCGCCGTGCGGAAGTCGGTGAGCGGGGCGCCGCGGGTGGGCGCCGGCTTCTCACCGCGCCGCAGCGCGTCGACCAGCTGTTCGGCCGACTCGACGGTCTGGTTGTCGAAGTACTCGTAGTTGACCTGGATCACCGGGGCGAAGTCGCAGGCGGCGAGGCACTCGGCCCGCTCGATCGTGATCGATCCGGGGGTGCCCGGCTCGCCTGCGGTCTCCTCGTGGCCGAGCGGCTTGCCGTCCTCGCCGAGCTTCTCGGCGATCCGCTCGAAGATCGCGTCGCCGCCGAGCGCCGCGCACAGCGTGTTCGTGCACACGCTGACCAGGTGCTCGCCGCACGGGGTGCGCTTGTACATCGTGTAGAAGGTCGCGACCGCGGACACCTCGGCGGTGGTCAGGTCCAACGCCTCCGCGCAGTAGCGGATGCCCTCCTGGCTGACGTGGCCCTCGACCGACTGCACCAGGTGCAGCAGCGGCAGCAGCGCCGACCGCGGCTGCGGGTAGCGCGCGATGATCTCCTTGGTGCGCTGCCGGGTGACCTCGTCGAACGGCGAGCTCCCCTCCGGGGCGGTCATCGGTCCACACCTCCCATGACGGGGTCGATCGACGCCACCGCGGCGATGACGTCGGCGACCATCCCGCCCTCGCACATCGCGGGCATCGTCTGCAGGTTCACGAAGCTGGGTTCGCGCACGTGCACCCGCACCGGCCGGGTGCCGCCGTCGGAGACGACGTGGAAGCCGAGCTCGCCGCGCGGCGACTCGACGGCGGCGTAGGCCTGGCCCGGCGGTACCTGGAAACCCTCGGTCACCAGCTTGAAGTGGTGGATGAGCGACTCCATCGACTGGCCCATGATCTTGCGGACGTGCTCGAGCGAGTTGCCCATGCCGTCGCTGCCGATGGAGAGCTGGGCCGGCCAGGCGATCTTGCGGTCCTCGACCATCACCGGGCCGGGCGTCTCCTTCAGCTTCGCCGCGGCTTGCTCGATGATCTTCAGCGACTCGTGGATCTCCGCCAGGCGCAGCCGGTAGCGCGCGTAGCAGTCGGCCTCGGTGGCGACCGGGACCTCGAAGTCGTACTCCTCGTAGCCGCAGTACGGCTCGACCTTGCGCAGGTCCCACGGCAGGCCGGCCGAGCGCAGGATCGGGCCCGTGGCGCCCAGCGCGATGCATCCGTCGAGCGGCAGGTAGCCGACGTTCTCCAGGCGCTGGCGCCAGATCGTCTGGCCGGTGAGCAGCTTGTCGTACTGCGGCAGCCGCTCCCGCATGACCTCGATGAAGTCGGTGACGCGCTCGTACCAGCCCTCGGGGAAGTCCTGCGCGAGCCCGCCCGGCCGCACGAACGCGTGGTTCATGCGCAGCCCGGTCAGGAACTCCAGCAGGTGCAGGACCTCCTCGCGCTCACGGAACCCGGCCGTCATACCGGTGAGCGCGCCCAGCTCCATGCCGCCGGTGGCCAGGCAGACCAGGTGCGAGCCGATCCGGTTGATCTCCATGAGCATCACCCGGCCGATCTGGGCCCGGCGCGGCGCCTCGACACCCAGCAGCTTCTCCACCGCGAGGCAGTACCCGGTCTCGTTGAAGATCGGGGACAGGTAGTCCATGCGCGTCACGAACGTGACGGCCTGGGTCCAGGTCCGGTACTCGCAGTTCTTCTCGATGCCGGTGTGCAGGTAGCCGATCACCGAACGGGCCTGCTGGACGGTCTCGCCCTCCAGCTCGAGCACCAGGCGCAGCACCCCGTGCGTGGACGGGTGCTGCGGGCCCATGTTGATGACGATGCGGTCGTCGTGCTCCTCGTCGATCAACGTGTCCCAGTCGCCACCGGTGAGGGTGTAGACCGTGCCCTCGGTGGTCTGGGTCTCGGTGGCGGCGTAGACGTCCGTGTTGTCTTGGGTGCTCACGAGTGCGCCCTCCGCTCGTCGGGACGGGGTCGGGATCTCCGCGCCGGTCCGTTCACGAGTGCGCCCTCCGCTCGTCGAGACAGAGTCGGGATCTCCGCGTTCACGAGTACGCCCTCCGCTCATCGGGCGGCGGGATCTCCGCCCCCTTGTACTCGACGGGGATGCCGCCGAGCGGGTAGTCCTTGCGCTGCGGGTGCCCTTCCCAGTCGTCCGGCATGAGGATCCGGGTGAGCGCGGGATGACCGTCGAAGACGATGCCGAACATGTCCCAGGTCTCCCGCTCGTGCCAGTCGGCGGTCGGGTAGACCTCGACGATCGACGGGACGTGCGGGTCGTCGACGTCGAGCGCCACCTCCAGGCGGATGCGCCTGCGGTAGGTCATCGACAGCAGGTGGTAGACGACGTGCAGCCGCTGCGGCACGTCCACGCCGTAGTCGACGCCCGACACCGACGAGCACATCTCGAAGCGCAGGTACTCGTCGTCGCGCAGGGTGCGGCAGATGTCGACGATCTTCTCCCGCCGCACGTAGAAGGTGATCTCGCCGCGGTCGATCGTGATCTGCTGGATCGCCGAGCGGCCCACGCCGCGCTCGTCCAGCGCGGCGGCGAAGTCGTCGGCGAACTCGTCGAACCATCCGCCGAACGGGCGCTCGGCGGGCGGGGGTGTCCAACCGGGCAGCTGCAGCCCGCCGAACCCGCTCGTGTCACCGGAGTCCGGCACGCCGAACATGCCTTTGCGGCTGCGCGTCGGCGGCGCGGCCGGACGGGTACCGCCCTCGGTGGGCGCGGTCTGCTCGAGCTCGCCGGCCGCGGGCGGCTCGCCACCGGCCGCGCGGTGGGCGGCGGTGTCGGCTCCGCCGGCCTCGGCCGAGGAGTGCGCACCGCCGGTCGGCTCGGCCGACTCCTTCGAGGTGCCCTCGGTGTCGCTGCTCACTTCTTCCCCTCCAGCGGCGGCAGCAGGGCGGCGCGGCGCCTCTCGTCGACCCGCTCCTCGGGCGCGAACTTCACCGACGAGGGCACCAGCTCGGTCTTGTGGCCCGACTCGGCCAGCTGCGCGGCGCGCTTGGTCCCCAGCGGCTCATCCATGATCTTGGCGTGGAGCTTCAGGATCGCGTCGATCAGCATCTCCGGCCGGGGTGGGCAACCCGGTAGGTACATGTCGACCGGAACGATGTGGTCGACGCCCTGCACGACCGCGTAGTTGTTGAACATGCCGCCGGACGAGGCGCACACGCCCATCGCCAGCACCCAGCGCGGCTCGGGCATCTGGTCGTAGATCTGGCGCAGCACCGGGGCCATCTTGTTGGTGACCCGCCCGGCCACGATCATGAGGTCGGCCTGCCGCGGCGAGGCCCGGAAGACCTCCATGCCGAAGCGCGCGAGGTCGTAGCGCGGGGCGCCGGTCGTCATCATCTCGATCGCGCAGCAGGCCAGGCCGAACGTCGCCGGCCACAGCGAGGACTTGCGGGTCCAGTTCACCAGCTTCTCGACGCTGGTGAGCAGGACGCCGCTCGGCAGGTGTTCCTCGAGTCCCATGTCAGCTTCCTAGTTCCAGTCGAGTCCGCCGCGGCGCCACACGTAGACGTAGGCGAACCCGACGGTCACGATGAACAGCACGATCTCGACCAGGCCGAACACGCCGAGCCGGTCCGCGCTCACCGCGAACGGGTAGAGGAAGACCATCTCGATGTCGAACAGGATGAACAACATCGCGGTCAGGTAGTAGGCGACCGGCATGCGCCCGGCCCCCACCACCGGGTCCGGCGACGGCTCGATGCCGCACTCGTAGGCGTCCAGCTTCGCGCGGTTGAACCGCCGCGGACCGACGTACGGTGCGGCCGTCACGGAGAACAGCGCGAACGCGCCGGCCAACGCGAACAGGAGCACCAGAGGGAGGTAGGAGTCGAGCAATCCAGGCACCTCGTCTTCGATATGCCGACCGGCGATCCGACCCTAGTAGCCGCTGCTCACCGGCCTTAGTCAGGCAACCCTTACTAGAGACTGGGCGTGATCTTGGTCATCGCGACGATCACCCGGTCGCTCACCGAACCGTCGCGCGGGTCGTACAGGTTGGCCAGCAGCTTGAGGATGAACCGCATCAGCGTGGTCCGCGGCAGCCCGTACTTCGTGGCCAGACCCATGATCGTCGGGTTGCCGATGAGCTTCGAGAACAGGTTGCCCATGCGGTAGTAGCTGCCCAGCGCGTCGCTCAGCGCGGCCGGGTAGCCGGCGAGCGCCGCCTCGGCGGACGCCCCGGAGCGGGCCAGCGCCTGCACCGCCACCCGCGCCGCGATCGCCGCCGACTCCATCGCGTACGCGATGCCCTCCCCGTTGAACGGGTTGACCATCCCGCCCGCGTCCCCGACCAGCAACAGGCCCGGCCGGTAGTGCGGGGTCCGGTTGAACCCCATCGGCAACGCCGCCCCACCGACCGGGCCGACCGCGTTCTCCTCGCGGTATCCCCATTCCTCCGGGGTGCCGTCCAGCCAGGACCGCAACAGCGCCCGGTAGTCGGTGGTGCCGTACGCCTTCGACGTCGACAGGATCCCCAGGCCGACGTTCGACGTACCGTCGCCCATCCCGAAGATCCAGCCGTAGCCCGGCAGGAGCTTCGGGTGCGCCGGATCCGAGCGGTCCCAGAGCTCCAGGTGGCTCTCCAGGTAGTCGTCGTTCGTGCGCGGGCTCGTGTAGTAGCGGCGCACCGCCACGCCCATCGGCCGGTCGTCGCGCTTGCTGATGCCCACCGACAGCGCCAGCCGTGCGCTCACCCCGTCGCAGGCGAGCGTGAGCGGAGCCCGGAAGCGGACCGGCCGCTTGTCCTTGCCGCGCCCGACGTGCCCGGCCACGCCGACGACCCGCCCGGCGTCGTCCAGCACCGCCTCGGTGATCGTGGTGTCCTCGTGCAGCCGCGCACCCGCCTTCTCGGCGTTGCGCACCAGCAGCTCGTCGAAGTCCTGGCGCGGGCGCACCGCGCCGAAGTTCGGGAAGCTCGCCAGCGTGGGCCACTCCAGCTCGAGGGTGACGCCGCCACCGACGACCCGCAGGCCCTTGTTGTGCAGCCAGCCGTTCTTCTCCGAGCAGTCGATGCCCAGGTCGATGATCTGCTTCATCCCCCGCGGGGTGAACCCGTCACCGCACACCTTGGGGCGCGGGAACGTCGACTTCTCCAGGAGCAGGACATCCAGCCCGGCGCGCGCGAGGTACGCGGCAGCGGTCGAGCCGGCGGGACCGGCACCGACGACGATGACGTCGGCCTCCCCGTCGGACGTGGTGGGAACGGGTGCAGCCACTGGCGGCTCCTTGTGAAGGAATTCACGAAGTCCGAGGCGAGTCTAAACACCCAGGTTGGGGACCCGTCTACCCGGTGCGCACCGCGCGGTGCAGAGCGACCGCACCGCCCACGAGGTCTCGCCAGGCGACCTCGCCCCAACCCGCGGCGGCGATCGTGCGGGCGAGTGCGGCCTGGTCGGGCCAGTCCCGGATCGACTCGCCCAGGTAGCGGTAGGCCTCGGGGTTGCTGGACACCACGTCCGCCACCGCCGGGAGGATCCGCTCGAGGCCGAAGTAGTAGGCGCTGCGGAACGGCGTCCACTTGGGACGTGAGAACTCGCACACCACGAGCCGGCCGCCCGGCTTGGTGACGCGCGCCATCTCCCGCAGTGCACGCTCCGCGTCGGCGAAGTTGCGGATCCCGAACTGGACCGTGACCGCGTCGAACACGGCGTCGGCGAACGGGAGGTTCAGCGCGTCCCCGGCCACCCGCGGCACGCTGCGGTGCGCTCCCGCCTCCAGCATGCCCAGCGAGAAGTCCACCGCGACGCACCACGCGCCCGACCGCTGCAGCTCCACCGTCGACACGGCGGTGCCGGCGGCGAGGTCCAGCACCTTGTCCCCCGGCCCGATGCGCAGCGCCCTGCGGGTCAGCGCCCGCCACCGGCGGTCCATGCCCGCGGTCAGCACGGTGTTCGTCAGGTCGTAGCGGCGGGCCACCCCGTCGAACATCGCGGCGACGGCGTGGGGGTCCTTGTCCAGATCGGCCCGGATCACGGCCTCGACCCTACGGGCCGGGCCGTTCCTGCACGCGGGCGACGGCCTGCTCCAGGCCGGTCAGGTAGTCCGCACGGACCTGCTCGGCGATGGCGGGCCACTCCGCCTCTGGCCGGCTGAGCGGCCGGTCGGGCTGCGTGCCGAACGCGCCCATGCCGTGCAGGTTGATCCAGCGGTGGTCGTAGGCGTGCGGGTGGGCGCGGTCCCACGCGACCGCGCGCTCCACGATCCGCCGCAGCCGCGCCGCGTCGGCGAACGTCCAGCGGTTGATCGGCTCGCCGTACCGCTGGCGCAGGATCGCGACGGCGCCGCCGACGGTGGGATCGGCGCAGCGGGCGACGTCGAATCGGGTCCGCAGCTGAGCGACGTGGTACCAGGTCGCGCCCTCCTCCCGGTGCCCGCCGGCGAAGAGCGCCGCGGCCAGCGCGTGCAGCACGGGCGGGAGGTGCCGGTGCGGGGCGGCGAGCACGGTCGTGACGGCGGCGGCCGGGGCGGGTCCGTGCAGGGCGGCGATCAGCTCGGCTGCACCGGTGACGTCGACCGCGGCGTGCTCGGGAGTGGGCGGGAACACGGGATCGACCCTGCCCGCCGGAAGAGGCACGGGCATCCGCAGTGCTACGCAGCGGTGCCGCGCTTGCGCTTCAACCACCACGCGAGGGGTCCGAGGAGCACCCACGTGACCAGCACCGCCAGCGCCAGCGGGCCCGACTGGCTCAGCGCCGTGCGCCCCGCGACCCGCACGAGGTCAGGATCGGCCGAGTCGTACTCGACGAAGATCGTCTCCCCGATCTGCGTGCCGCGCGGGTAGGCCACCCCGTCGGCCGGGACGACGGTCTCGCCGGTGGCGGTGGTGAAGCGCACGAGGGTGCGGGTGAACGACGAGCCCTCGAGCACCTCGGCCTGGGCGACGGCGAGGTTGGCCTCGATCTTGCGGTCGTCGACCGCGGCGCCGGCGACGGCGAACACGGCCAGTGCGGTGATCAGCAGCGCGAGCCCGGCGACGAACTCCGCGGCCCTGGCCCGGAACAGGCGCACGACCGGGCGCACGAGGTCGGCGAACTCGTCCGCCAGCTTCGTGACGGTGGCGCCCGCGCTGGGCGGGCCCGCCTGCGGTGTCCCGGTCACGGCCCGTGACTCTAGCCGGGACCGGGCCGCCGCTGTGGTCAGCGCCTCGTGGGGTGGACGCGCAGGCGCGCCCTCGTCCTCATACCCTCGGTGACGTGACGACCGCCCCGTTACCCGCCGGTCTGGGCGTCCGGACGCGGCTCGTCGAGGAGCCCGGACGGCTCCTCGACCTGCTCCCCGACGCGCAGAACCCCCTGTGCTGGCTGCGCGAGGGGGAGGGTGTCGTCGGGTGGGGCGAGGTCGCGCGGTTCACCGGTGCCGGGGCCTCGCGGTTCGCCGACGCCGACGCGTGGTGGCGCCGCTTCGTCGCGAAGCTGGACGTGACCGACGAGGTGGGGGTGCCGGGCACCGGCCCGCTCGCGTTCGCCAGCTTCACCTTCGCCGACGACTCGCCGGGTTCGGTGCTCGTGGTGCCGCGAGTGGTCGTCGGCCGCCGCGGCGGGGTGTGCTGGATCACCGAGTTCTCCGGCGACGGGCCGTCGGCCGTGTGGTCGGTCAGCCCGGTGCAGCCGTCCGGCCCGATCCGCTACTCCGACGGCGAGATGACAGTGGCCGGGTACCGCTCCGCGGTCGCCGAGGCCGCCCGCCGGATGAGCCGCGGTGAGCTGGCGAAGGCGGCACTGGCGCACGATCTGCTGGCGGTCGCCGAGCGCCCGTTCGACGGCCGGTTCCTGCTGGCGGGTCTGGCCCGCCGCTACCCGACGTGCTGGTCGTTCGCGGTGGACGGGCTGGTCGGCGCCACGCCGGAGCTGTTGGTGCGGCGCAGCGGCGGCACGGTGTCGGCGCGGGTGCTGGCCGGCACGAGCTGGTTGGGCGAGGGCGGTGCGGCCGACGCGGAGGGGGTGGCGCAGCAGCTGCTGGCCTCGGCGAAGGACCGCCACGAGCACGCCCTCGCGGTGGACTCCCTGGCCGACTCGCTGCGGCCGCTGTGCGCCTCCCTGGAGGTGCCGGAGGTGCCGTCGGTGGTGGAGCTGCGCAACGTGTCGCACCTGGCGACCGACGTGCGCGGCACACTGCCCGCGGAGTCGCCCGCCTCGCTGCTGCTGCTCGCGGAGGCCGTGCACCCGACGGCCGCGGTGGGCGGCACCCCGCGCGAGGCGGCGGTCGCGCTGATCGCGGAGCTGGAGTCGATGGACCGCGGGCGCTACGCGGGTCCGGTCGGCTGGGTCGACGCCGAGGGCGACGGTGAGTTGGGGGTGGCGCTGCGCTGCGCCCAGCTGGACGGGCGCTACGCGCGGCTGTACGCGGGCTGCGGCATCGTCGCGGAGTCCGATCCCGACACCGAGGTGCGCGAAGCCGCGGCGAAGCTGCTCGCGGTGCGTGAGGCGCTCGAGGACGAGCCCGGGGTCGATCCCGAGGACGGTCGCGAGGATCGCGGGTAGCGCTCAGCCGATCCGCTGCACGGGCAGCTCCAGCGCGGCGATGCAGCCGCGTTCGGCCGAGATGAGCGTGAACGTGCCGCCGTAGCGGTTGACGATCTCCGCGGCGGTGGCGAGCCCGTGTCCGTCCCTGCGCAGCACCTCGGGGGCCGCGCCCTCGGGCAGGCCGGGGCCGTCGTCGGCGACCTCGAGCCGGACCCGGCCGTTCTCCCGGCGCGCGCGCAGCCACACGTGCGCCCCCGGAGCGTGCCGTTCGCAGTTGACCAGCAGGTTCGTGAGCACCTGGCCGAGTGCCCAGTGGTCCATGCCGACCCGCAGGTCGGGATCGACGTCGAGGTCCACCGCGAGCCCGGACGAGCGGTGCACGACGGCCAGATCGCGCAGCAGCGGCGCCACGGCGGCACCGTCGGGCGGGTCCTCGCGCTCGTCGAGGAGGCGGCGCAGCTCACCGGCCTCGGGCCCGGGGAGGGCGGCGACGGCGGCGCGCAGCTCCTCCTCGCGGTCGGCGGCGGCCGCGAGCGCGGCGTCGGCGGCGGCGAGCCGGTCGCGCACCCCGTCCACGGTCGCGGCGAGGTGCCCGGCCGCGGCCCAGACCAACAGCAGCGCGGCGCCGAGCTGCAGCGCCTGCCCGACGGGCCCGTCGACGGCGCCGGGTGCGGTGCCGGAGACCAGCGCGATCGCGTGCGCGGCGGCGAGCGCGACGAACGCTACCCCGACCCGGCGCGGCAGCACCCGGCCGTGCAGCGTGCCGGACACGGTGACGAGCATGCCGACCGCACCGGCGCCGGACCAGGCCAGCATCCCCGCACCCAGCACCAGCCAGGACGACGGCGGCGCATCCGGGGCGACTGCCCGGGCCACGACGACGGCGATCAGCAACGCGGTGGCGAGCCCGCCGATCAGCAGCGGCGCGCGGTCGGGGCGGGGGACCGCGGTCCGCAGCGTCAGCGCCAGGAGGCCGACCGACCCGAGCGCGGCGGTGCTGGCGGCGAGCAGCCAGAACTGCTCCACCTCGCCGGGCACCCCGCGCAGCAGCAGCGGCACGGTGACGTACGCGGCGACGGCAGCGGCGACGAGCCGGGTCCGCGGGTTCCCGCTGGTACCGGCCGCGGCGGCGAGCAGGGCGGCCGCGACGACGGCCAGGTCGGCCGGCAGGTGGTGCAGCACGCCGACGCCGACGGGATCGTGCGGCAGCAGGACCACGGCGAGCGCGCCCACCGCGACGCAGGCGGCCAGCGCCGCCACCTCCACGAGCGGCGCGCGGACGAGACCACGGACCGTGATGGGCAACTCGATGACCCCTGTCGTTGTCGACGACGACACGGCAGTGCCGGGCCGGGCGCTGGGGAGCTCCATCTTGCTGTCGGGCACGTCACGGCCCCCGTTACGCCCGGCCGGCGACCGCTTCCGCCACGGCCGCACCGATCACCTTGCGCAACTCTGCGTGAGCGGCCCGCAGCGTGCTGCGGTCGGCCGGGACCTCGATCATCCGTATCCCGGGCGCCGGGGCCAGCACTCCCGCCAGATCGGCGGGCGCGACGGCGGTGTGCTGGATGCCCACGGCGGCAGCCAGCGCCGCGAGATCCACGGTGTGCGGGGTGCCGAAGACCCGCTCGAACGCTCCGGCGTACTGCGGCGCGCCCTGTTCGAGCAGGCCGAAGATCCCGCCGCCCCGGTCGTTGAGCACGACGATCGTCAGGTCGGGGCGCTGTTCCTCGGGCCCGATCACCAGGCCGGTGACGTCGTGCAGCAGCGTGAGGTCGCCGAGCAGCGCGTAGGCCGGGCCACCGTGCGCGAGCGCGAGCCCGGCTGCGGTGGAGACGGTGCCGTCGATGCCCGCCACCCCGCGGTTGGCCAGCACCGTGAGCCCGGCGCGCGGGCGGGCGGCCAGCGCCACGTCGCGCACCGGGTTGGACGAGCCGAGCGTCAGCGCCGCCCCCGCCGGGAGACCGGCCACCAGCTCGCGGGCCAGCCGCAGCCCGATCGGAGCCTGGCCGGCGTCGAGGACCGCGTCCAGCGCCGCGCTAGCCGCCCGGTCGGCCGCGAGCCACGCGTCGTACCAGGCGGGATCGGGCAGCATCGTGGGCAGCGACCCGACCGCGCGCACGGTGGCCGGCACGTCGGTCCACGGTCCCGACCCGGCCAGCGCGTACACGGCCACGGCCGGGTCGGCGAGCAGCCGCTGCACCGGGCGGTGCAGGGTGGGCCGGCCGGCGACGATCACCTGCTGCGGGCGCAGCGCGGGCTCGTCCAGCAGCCACGGCCCGGCGCGCAGCGCGCCCGCCCAGGCCGCCGAGCCCGGCTCGGCGACGACGGGCAGCCCGTCGTAGTCGGGCCCCGGATCCCCCTGCCCGGCGATGACGAGCGTCGGTGCGGTGGGGTCGAGCGGCAGCGGCGGTACGTGCGGGACGGACGGCGCCACGGCCGTCCAGGGGGCCCCGTCGGGGCGCCCCGGCGGCCACGCCTCGTCAGCGGGGACGAGCGGTTCGGCGAGCGGCACGTTGAGGTGCACGGGTCCCGGCCACGGCCCGGCGGCGGCAGCGAGCAGCCGGCACACCTGGGCGCGGACGCGCCGGTCGTCGGTGGAGGCGGTGGCGAACTGCCGCACGGCGGTCCCGAACAGGCCGTGCTGATCGATGGTCTGGCTGGCGCCGGTGCCGACGAGGTCGGTGGGCCGGTCCGCGGTCAGCGCGATCACCGGCACCCCGCTGTGGGCGGCCTCCAGCACAGCGGGATGCAGGTTCGCGACCGCGGTGCCGGACGTGGTGCACACCGGCACCGGCCGCCCGGAGCCGCGGGCCAGCCCCAGCGCCAGGAACCCGGCGCCGCGCTCGTCGATGCGCACGTGCAGGCGCAGCGCCCCGGCCGCGTCGGCAGCGTGCAGGGCGAACGCGAACGGCGCGTTGCGCGAGCCCGGGCAGAGCACCACGTCGGTGACGCCGCCGCGCACCAGCTCGTCGACGATCGCGCGGGCGGTCCGGGTGGCCGGTCCGCTCACAGCGCGAACACCTCGAAGGCGGTGGCGAGCTCGGCCCCGGGCAGACCCTTCGCGGTCTCCTCGGCGGCCGAGCGCAGGAACGTCTCCGGCTCGGCCATGGCCCCGCCGAGCGCGGCCAGGTACTCGCGGTGCGCCGCCAGCGAGGCCACGGCGCGGTCGAACACCGGGCCGATGTCGACGGCGTGCGTGCTCTGCGGTGATCCCGCGACCGCGATCCAGCGCACCCCGGTCCACGGCTCCCCGAGCTCGGGGAACAGCCACCGGTTGGCGGCGTCGCGGACGGCGTCGATCGTGGCCCGGCCGACCGCGATGTGATCGGCCTGGTTCAGGTGGCCGCCCGGCCAGGTGTCGTGGTGGTTGCTGGTGACGACCAGCTGCGGCCGGTGCCGGCGGATCGCGGCAGCGATGTCGCGGCGCAGCGGGACGCCGTAGGTGACCAGCCCGTCGGGGTGGTCGAGGAACTCCACGCCGGTGTCCGGGTCGACGCCGACCTCGGCTGCGGCGGCGCGCTGCTCGGCCTCGCGGAGCGGGCCGCACCGGGCGGGCTCGATCGTGTCGATGCCCGCCTCGCCGCGGGTGGCGAGCAGGTAGGTGACGGTCCGGCCGGCCGCGGTCCACACCGCGACCGCGCCGGAGCCGCCGTACTCGAGGTCGTCGGGGTGGGCGACGACGACGAGCGCACGGTCCCAGTCGTCGGGCATCGGCTCGTACGTCGGTGCGGTCATGGCGCCCATCCTGCCTGGTCGCACATTCGTCCGCGCCGCGTGCCTCGCGACGGTGAGGGGTCAGGCGATGAGCCTCAGACGCCGGCGCCCGGCTGCTGCGGAGCGATCGCGAACCGCAGCTCCTGGCCGCCGTCGGCGGTCGGGGCCTGCTGGACGTCGAGGACCTTGTCGTCGAGGACCGCGGCCGCGGTCGCGTCGAGGAACACGGACACCCCGTCCCCCGACAGCACGACGTCGTCCTGGGCCGGCTGGCCGGCGAGGGTCAGTTCCAGCCCCTGGTCGGGGTTGGGGGCGGCGATGCGCAGCCCCCCGCCCTCGGGGAGCTCCGCATCGGTGGTCAGGGTCTTGATGGCCTCGGCCGCCAAGTCGGTGATTGCCAACATCGTTCCCACGCTAGGCCTGATCGGCCGGTTTCGCAGGACGGAGCCCCGATCAGCCGAACGTCTCCGGGTCCGGCCCGAGCCGCCGGCCGCGGTCCAGCGCGCCGATCACGGCCATGTCATCGCTGGTCAGCTCGATGTCGAACAGGTCGAGGTTCTCCCGCATGCGCTGCGGGCGCACCGTCTTGGGGAACACGATGTTGCCGAGCTGCAGGTGCCAGCGCAGCACGATCTGGGCGGGCGTCTTGCCGTACTCGTCGGCCAGCGCCGTGATCGCGGGATCCGCGAGCAGCTCGCCGCCTTGCCCGATCGGCGCCCACGCCTCGGTGGCGATGGCGTTCTCGCGGTGGTAGGCGCGCAGCTCGGCCTGCTGCAGGTACGGGTGCAGCTCGATCTGGTTGACCGCGGGCACCGTCCCGGTCTCGGCGGCGAGCCGCTGCAGGTGGGCGGGCAGGAAGTTGGACACGCCGATCGCGCGCGCCTTGCCCTCGGCGAGGATCTGCTCGAACCCCTGCCAGGTCTCGACGTAGCGATCGGCGAACGGCCGCGGCCAGTGGATCAGGTAGAGATCGACGTAGTCGAAGCCGAGCCGCTCCAGGCTCTCGTCGAGGGCCTTGCGGGCCTCGTCGCGGCCCTGCCGGGAGTTGTCCAGCTTCGTGGTGACGAAGACCTCGTCGCGGTCCAGCCCGACCTGGCGGATCGCCTGGCCGACGCCGGTCTCGTTGCCGTAGCCCTGGGCGGTGTCGATGTGCCGGTAACCGGCCTCCAGGGCCGCGACCACGATGGCCGCGGTGTCGTCCGGCGGCACCTGGAAGACGCCGAACCCCACCTGCGGGATGTCGACGCCGTTGCTCAGTCGGACGGTGGGGGTCTCAGGCATCCCCCGACCGTACCCCGTGTCCGGTCGCGTCCGTCTCCTCCGACCCGGGCCGCGGACGCTGCCGCAGCACCCACACGCCGAGCGCCACCACGCCCAGCACCATCGTCAGCGCGAGCACGCGTTCCATCAGGCCCAGCGGCCACACCTGCCACCACGGCTTGCCGATCACCGGTCCGAGCGGGACGCCGATGAGGGTCACGGCCAGCCAGACCAGCGTCGCCGCACCCGTCCCGACGGCCCAGCGGGCCCCGACCGCCCGGCCGAGCAGCACCACGGCCAGCGGCAGCGCGATGAACGCGACGAGGCTGGCGTAGCGGTGGATCGTGCCGGACAGGCTCGGCCCGATCGCCCAGTTCGTCTTCTCGAAGACGACGACCAGCACCAGCCCCGCCACACCGGCGCCGTAGAGCAGGGTGGCGGGCGAGACCAGCCGCACCCGGCCGCTGCCGATCAGTGCGCCGAGCACCGCGACGGCACCGGCGGCCAGCGCCAGGACGCCGATGTTGAACAGCCAGCCGAACTCCCCGATCCCGTACTCGCTGATCGTGCGGCGCACCGGGTCGACGCTCGTCGCGGCGAGCAGGTGCAGCGCGCCGATCGTCAGCACCGCCACGGCCGCCCCGGCCAGCCCGACGCCGGCCAGCAACCGACCGTCGATCCGCGCACGAGCAGGGGTCACGACGTCCACGACCCGATCAACGCCGCGGACCGGCCGGCTGGTTCCCGCCGGTCAGCGCAGCAACCCGGCCACCGTCTCCTCGGCAGGGCCGTACATGGCCCGCACGGTCTTGCCGTCGTGGAACTCACCGATCGCGGTCATCTCCCAGGTGGCCCCGGCGCGGTGCAGCACGCTCATGATCACGCCGGTGCGCGGCTCGGAGTCGGTGAGGTCGAACCGGACGAGCTCGGCGCGGCCGTCGAGGTCGACCAGCCGGCAGTACGCCCGCGCGACCTCGGTGAACTTCTGCCCGCGGAAGGAGTTCACGGTGAACACGACCGCGACGACGTCGTCGGGCAGCCTGGCGAGATCGACCTCGATCGTCTCGTCGTCGCCCTCGCCCGCGCCGGTGAGGTTGTCACCGGAGTGCGCGATCGCGCCGTCGTAGGCGCTCTTGCTCATGAACCACACCGAGTCGGACCTGCGGCCGCGGCGGTCGATCGTGATCGCCGAGGCGTCCAGGTCGATGTCGCGCCCGCCGCGGGCCGGGTCCCAGCCCAGCCCCATCGCGACCCGGCGCAGCGCCGGGGCTCCGGTCTTGACCAGCGACACCGTCTCGCGCTTCTGCAGCGACACGCGGCCCTTGTCCAGGTTGATCTTCCCCGGTGCGGGCGGCGGGGCGGCGGGCTGCGCAGGGGCCTGCGGCTCCTCGTCGACGGTGATGCCGTAGTCCGTGGCGATGCCGGCCAGCCCGTCCGCGTAGCCCTGGCCGACCGCGCGGACCTTCCACTGCGCGTCGCGGCGGTAGATCTCCACGCACAGCAGCGCGGTCTCCGGGCCGAGCCCGTCCGGGACGAACGCGACGAACGGGGCGCCGCCCACGGCGACGTCCAGCCGCAGCCCGCCGAGCTGGCCGAACGTGGCCGGGCCGCGGCCGTCGAGGCTCGCGGTGACGACGACCCGCTCGATCTCCGGCTCCACCGCCGCCGGGTCGACGTCGACGCCGTCGGGCCGGTAGCGCACACCGGTGGCCTGCGGCTGGTTGTAGAAGACGAAGTCGTCGTCGCTGCGGACCGTGCCGCTCGCGGTGACCAGGAGCGCGGAGATGTCCACCGGCGCCGCCGCTGCGACGGTCACGGCGACGGGTCCTGCCGGGAGCGTCGTGTTCGCCCCCTTGGATAGGGTCTGCACGCGCCGATCCTGCCAGCCGTGCCCCGGCCGGCGCCTCCGTCGACGCACGCAGATCGCGGCCGCCTACTGTGATCGGGTGCCAGAGCAGGTGACAGAGCAGGTCTCCGAGATCTTCGATCCGTCGGCGTGGAAGCCGGTTCCGGGCTTCTCGTTCACCGACATCACCTACCACCGGGCGGTCGACGTCGGCGCAGTGCGGATCGCGTTCAACCGGCCCGAGGTGCGCAACGCCTTCCGCCCGCACACGGTCGACGAGCTGTACACCGCACTCGACCACGCCCGCCAGACCTCCGACGTCGGCTGCGTGCTGCTCACCGGCAACGGCCCCTCCCCCAAGGACGGCGGCTGGGCGTTCTGCTCGGGCGGGGACCAGCGCATCCGCGGGCGGACGGGCTACCAGTACGCGTCCGGGGAGACCGCCGACACGGTCGACCCGGCCCGGGTCGGGCGGCTGCACATCCTGGAGTGCCAGCGGCTCATCCGGTTCATGCCCAAGATCGTCATCGCGGTCGTGAACGGGTGGGCGGCCGGCGGCGGCCACTCGCTGCACGCGGTGTGCGACCTGACGCTGGCCAGTGCGGAGCACGCCCGGTTCAAGCAGACCGACGCCGACGTGGGCTCGTTCGACGGCGGCTACGGCTCGGCGTACCTGGCCCGGCACGTCGGGCAGAAGTTCGCCCGCGAGATCTTCTTCCTCGGCCGCACCTACACGGCCGAGCAGATGCACCAGATGGGCGCGGTGAACGCTGTCGTACCGCACGCGCAGCTGGAGGCCGAGGCGCTGCAGTGGGCGCGGGAGATCATGGGCAAGTCGCCGCAGGCGCAGCGGATGCTCAAGTTCGCGTTCAACCTGGTCGACGACGGGCTGGTCGGCCAGCAGCTGTTCGCGGGCGAAGCGACCCGTCTGGCGTACATGACGGACGAGGCGATCGAGGGCCGCGACGCGTTCCTCCAGAAGCGGGCGCCCGACTGGTCGGGTCACCCGTGGTTCTACTGACCGCCGGTCATCGCAGTGTCGGTTCCGGTGCCGATTCCCGTGTCGATCCCGGCGTCGATCCCGGCCGCGACCTCCGCGCGCCAGGCCGCGAGCAGCCGCACCAGCGGATCGGCGCAGGTGGGGACCTCGCCGCGGCGCAGCCTCTCGATCAGCTCGTCGTCGGCGCGCACGGCCGGGGCGGACAGCGGCGGGCAGCCGCTGCGGTGTCCGTCCTTTGAGGCCATGGTTCATGGTCCCCGAGCAGCGCGGATCCGAAACCCGGGCGGTCGGGTGGCGTTCGTCCGAAAACTGATGACCACAGGTCACGAACTGGTCCGAACGGGTGGTCACCCGACATGGTGAGGCCGACGTTCGTGCCCGTCGACGGCTCACCAGCCGCGATCGAGGCGCTGGCGCGGGCGCTGGAGGCGGCCCTCGACGGTGGACCGGCGGTGCTGCCCGGCACCCGCGACCCGGGCGAGGTGGGCGATGCCGGCCGGGCCGCGCTCGTGATCGCCACCTCCGGGTCGACGGGCCGTCCGAAGCGGGTGCTGCTGCCGGCCGCCGCCCTGCGCGCCTCGGCGGAGGCCACCGCGACCCGGCTGGGCGGTCCCGGCCGCTGGCTGCTCGCCCTGCCCGCCGAGCACATCGCCGGGGCCCAGGTCGTGGTGCGGTCACTGCTCGCCGGCACCCGCCCGGTCGTGCAGGACCTGCGCGGCGGCTTCCGGCCCGACGACTTCGCCGCGGCCGCCGAACGGCTGGGCGGCGAGCGCCGCTACACCAGCCTCGTGCCCACCCAGCTGGCCCGCATCCTCGACGCGGCCGACGCGGGCGCCGACGCCGGGCTGCGGGCGCTGCGCGGGTTCTCCGCGGTGCTGGTCGGCGGCGCGGCGCTCCCGGCGCCGCTGCGGGAGCGAGCCCGGGCGGCCGGGGTCGCGGTCGTCACGACGTACGGGATGAGCGAGACCGCGGGCGGCTGCGTCTACGACGGGGTGCCCCTGGACGGAGTCACCGTCGAGCTGGAAGACGGCCGGATCGTGCTGGGCGGGCCCACGCTCGCCGACGGCTACCTCGGCATGCCCGAGGAGACCGCTGCGGCGTTCGCCGGCGGCCGGTTCCGCACCAGCGACCTGGGCCGCTGGGTGAACGGCAGGTTGGCCGTCCTCGGCCGCGCCGACGACGTGATCATCACCGGTGGGGAGAAGGTGGCGCCGGCCGCGGTGGAGGACGTGCTGACCGCGCAGCCCGGCGTGCGCGCGGCCTGCGTCGTGGGGCTGCCGGACGCGGAGTGGGGTCAGGTCGTGGCCGCGGCGCTGGTGCTCGATCCCGGCGCGACCCCCGACGCGGCGACCGCGGCCGTGCGCGCGGCGCTCGGCCGGCACGCCGTGCCCCGCCGGGTCCGCGTCGTCCCCGACATCCCCCAGCGCGGCATCGGCAAGCCCGATCGGGCAGCGGTGGTCGATCTCTTCCACTCCGGCGGGTGACGAACCCCTACGCCCGTTGGGAGTGCTCACTCTCCGCTGATTGACCGTTACTCGTCTGTGCGATCTGCTGTCGAGTCACAACAAGCACTCCAGTCACAGCAGTCACTCGGGGGTTACGGCAGATGCGGATGCGGCTCTGCGGAGCGACGGCGGTGGCGATCGCCACCACCATGCTCGGGGCGCTCGTCGGAGCGGCGCCGACCGCCGCCGCGGACACCACCTGGACGACGTGGCCGGTCGACCTCGCCGCGGGCGACGCGGTCGGTGTCGTCGTCGACGGCGGCACCGCCCGACTCGCCGACGAGGGCACGTTCGCCGCACCCGCCGCCGAGGGCAGCCCGGAGAGCGCCGGCGCACCGCCGATCCCCATCGGCCTGCTGACCTTCCCCGCCCACGAGCTGCCCGACCCGACCACCCGGGTGACCGCGCAGATCTCCGGCGACGCCCCCGGCGCCACCGTCGACGTCCGCGGGCGGCGGGCGAACGGCAACTGGACCGAGTGGGTGCCCGCCGACGCCACCGGCACCGTCGAGCTCCCCGAGCCGACCAGGCACGTCCAGGGCCGGCTCGTCCTGAGCGGCCCGGGCGAGGTCGACGAGCTCACGCTCTCCGCGCAGCCCCTCCGCGGCGCCGAGGGCGCCCCCGAGGCCGTCGAGGCCGCGCCGCTGTCGTACCGCGTGTTCGCCACCCGGGAGGGCCTGGTCGGCGGCACGACGGCCAACGGGCACGTGATCGTCGAGCGCGACCACTTCGTCGCCCTCCCGTCCCGCCGCGCGCTCTCGCCGAAGGGCAGCCACGACTACTCGGTGAAGGTGTGCGCCCCGAACGGCCGCTGCGCGTTCGCGCCGGTGTGGGACGTGGGGCCGTGGAACACCCGTGACGACTACTGGAACCCGCCGGACGTCCGCCAGGAGTGGAAGGACCTACCGCAGGGCACACCGGAGGCGCAGGCGGCGTACCGGGACGGCTACAACGGCGGCAAGGACCAGTTCGGCCGCACCGTGAAGAACCCGGCCGGCATCGACCTCGCCGACGGCACCTTCTGGGACGACCTCGGCCTCAAGGACAACTCCTGGGTCACCGTCGAGTACCTGTGGACCGGCTCGGTCCGCCTCTCCCGCGTCGCGAGCGACGCCACCGCCGCGGTGTACGCCGCGCCCGACCCGGCGTCCGAGATCGTCGGCATCGCGGCGGGCGACGCCGGGGTGCCCGTGCACTGCCGCCTGGTCACCGCGGTCGGCGAGTTCCTGCAGATCGGGCTGAACCAGTTCCTCGACGCCGCCGTCGTGCCCGATGCCGGCGACGTCGCACCCTGCGCGGCAGTACCCGAACAGGTCACGCTGCTCGCCGCGGCGGCGCCCGTCGCAGCGATGGACCGCACCCCGACGGCCGTCCCGCCCGCGGCGCTCGACCGGACCGTGGTCGCGGCCGGGGACCCGGCGGTCGACGAGTCCGGCGTCACCGTCGGCGACGTCACGATCAGCGCGTCCGGCGCCTCGACGGGCGAGTCCGGTGTGACGATCGATGCGTCGGGCATCACGAACGGCTGAGCGGTTACGGTTGCACCCCGTGGCGACGGTCGCGGAATGGATCGAGGGGGCGCGGCCGCGCACCCTCCCGACGATGGTCTCCCCGGTGCTCGTCGGGTGCGGAGCGACGATCGGGGCGCACGCGTTCGGCCCGTGGCGGGCCCTGCTCGCCCTGATCGTGGCACTGGCGCTGGGCGTCGGCGTGAACTACGCCAACGACTACTCCGACGGCATCCGCGGCACCGACGACGAACGGGTCGGGCCGGTGCGGTTGGTCGCGTCGAAGCTGGCCTCCCCCGAGGCGGTGCGGACGGCGGCGCTCGCCTGCTTCGCGATCGCCGGGCTGGCTGGGCTCACGCTGGTATCGCTGTCGGGCACGTGGTGGCTGATCGCGGTCGGCGCGGCGTGCGTGCTCGCGGCGTGGTTCTACACCGGGGGCAAGCGCCCGTACGGCTATGCCGGGCTGGGCGAGCTCGCGGTGTTCGTCTTCTACGGCCCGGTCGCCGTGCTCGGCACAGTGATCACCCAGGACGCCCCGGTGACCGCGCCGGCCGTCGTCGCCTCGGTGGGCGTGGGGATGCTCACGTCCGCGGTGCTGGTGGCCAACAACCTCCGCGACATCCCGACCGACGCCGCCGTGGGCAAGCGCACCCTCGCCGTCCGACTGGGCGACCGGGACACCCGTCGGCTGTACGCGGCCATCGTGCTGATCCCGCTGCTGTTCTCGGTCGTGCTCGCGCTGCTCGCCTGGCCGCTGGTGCTCGGGCTGCTCGCCGCCCCGCTCGCGATCTCCGTCACACGGACCGTGCGAAGCGGCGTCGGCGGTCGCGACCTGATCCCGGTGCTGGCGAAGACCGGCCTGCTGCTGCTGGTGTGGTCAGCCGGAACGGCCGTCGGACTGGCCCTCTCCGGCTGGCTCTGAGCCGACCCGCGCCTCGCTCTCCCCGCCGAGGTCCTCGCCGCGCAGCTTCGCCCGCAGCGCCTCCCGCTCGGCTCGGCGACGACGCACGGCGGCGTCCAGCGCGGCGTCCAGCCGCGCGCGCATGCCCCGGAACAGCACCATGGACAGCGGGAGCGCGACCACGAGCGCGACCAGCACGCCGACCAGGAGCGGCACGCCGAACGCGACCAGCACGCCCGCGACGACCGCCACCAGGCCGACCCTGGCCAGGGCGTACAGCGCGAACGTGGCGGCCAGGCCGTGGGTGCGTTCCGGCTCGTCCATGCCCACGAGGGTAGCCCGCGGCGTGGGTCACCCGCCCTGTCCGGTTCGTCCTTTAAGAGCCCTTTACCTACACCCAACCGTTCGCCTACCCGGGGTCCCCGATGTCACGATGGCCCGGTTAGTGCATCCACCAGTGGAGGCCAGTGTGACCGTCACGACCAGCGACAACGAGCGGCTCCTCACCCCCGGAGAGGTCGCCGCGCTCTTCCGCGTCGACCCCAAGACCGTCACGAGGTGGGCTTCCGCAGGCCGCATCGGATCGATCCGCACGCCCGGCGGCCACCGCCGGTTCCGGGAATCCGAGGTGCGCAAGCTGCTCGCCGACCTCACCAGCGAGGCCACCGTCCCGCCCGCGAGGTCGTGACCGTCCGGCGACGAGTCGCGCGACTCACCCCGCCCCCACCTCCGAACGGCTAATCTCGGACGTGGAGGTGGTTGGACCATGCTGATCCTCGTCGCGCTCATCGGCGCGGCCATCGTTGCCCTGGTGCTGTGGCGCGCCATGCATTCGGCGCGCGCGGGCATCGCGGAGCCGCCGCCGCGCAGGCAGGCCACCGGTCCGGTCCGGCGCATCGCCGGACCCGACGACGACCCGGAGTTCCTCCGCAGACTCGCCGAACAGGTCCGCCGCCAGCAGAACGACCCGCCGAAGGACTGACGAGGATCAGCGAACGTCCCCCGCGCGGCGGCCCGGTGCCGGGCCGCCGCGCGAGATGACGTCGATCGGCCGCGGCGATTCAGGCGCCGGCTTCGAACGCGTCGGCCACCACGGCGGCGAGCTCCAGGAGCGCGTCGCGGGTCGCCGGCGCCAACCGGTCGAGATCGATCTCCGCCCCCTCCTCCAGGTGCTCGTCGAACGGGATGCGGACGACGGCCCGGCACCGCGCAGCGAAGTGCTCCGCGACCCGGTCGAGGTCCACGCTCCCCGATCGGCGGTGCACCGAGTTGATCACCGCGACGGCGTTGGCGACCAGGTCGCCGTGGCCGTGCGCGTCGAGCCAGTCCATCGTCGCCGAGGCGCTGCGCGCCCCGTCGATGGAGCCCGACGAGACGATGATCAGCTGGTCGGCCAGCCCCAGTACCCCGTACATCGCCGAGTGCATCAGGCCGGTGCCGCAGTCGGTGAGCACGATGTTGTAGAAGTGCTCCAGCAGGTTGACCGTGCGCCGGTAGTCCTCTTCCGAGAAGGCCTCCGACACAGCCGGGTCCTGCTCGCTGGCCAGCACCTCGAGCCGCGACGGGCCCTGCGAGGTGTAGGCGCGCACGTCGGCGTAGCGGCGCACCCGCTGCGCGTCCCGCAGCAGGTGCCGCACGGTGGCGCTGGTCTCCAGCGGGATCTTCTGGCTGAGCGTGCCCCGGTCCGGGTTGGCGTCGACGGCGACGACACGGTCACCGCGCAGGGACGCGAGCGTGCCGCCGAGCGTGGCGGTCACCGTCGTCTTCCCGACACCGCCCTTGAGGCTCAGCATCGCGATCTTGTGGCAGCCCAGCAGCGGATGGTTGACCCGCGCCGTCAGCTCACGGCGGCGGATGTCGGCGGGGCTCTCCCCCGGGTTGATCATCCGCCCGCTCATCAGGTAGATCGCGCGCCGCCAGCCCGACTGCGGGGGCCGCTTGACCTTGCGCAACAACCGCGCCGAGGCCAGGTCGGCGCCCTCGGCCTGCCCGTTCGCCTGCTCCGACCGGGCCCGCTGCGCCTGCTGGGCGGCCACGGCAGCCGGATCGACCCAGCGCACGGCCGGCCGCGGCGCGGGCGAGGCCGGCACCTCCTCCACACCTCCGGGCGGGGTGAGCGAGTGCCGCCCGGTGGCCGGTTCGTCCGGCTTCTGCGCGGGGATGCCCGATGCCGGTGTCTGACCCCAGCGTTCCCGCACGTAGCGGCCCACGGAGCCGTCGGGGTAGTCCTCGGCCGAACCGGTCCCCTTCGAGGTCTCACTCTGGGTCATGCACTCATCCCGCCGGTCGCATCAGATTGACCGCTGAACCCGCTCACGAACGCCGACGGTAGTCGCGAGGTGCCCGCGGGTCGAGCCGACGAGCGTCACCCCACTCCTGCGTATGAGTGCAGCCCGGCGACGACCAGGTTGATGAAGAACAGGTTGAAGATCATCGTAGTCAGACCGGCGATGTTGATCCACGCGGCCCGCCCCGTGCGCCATCCCGCGGTCGCCCGTGCGTGCAGGTAGGCGGCGTAGATGACCCAGGCGACGAACGCGACCGTCTCCTTCGGGTCCCAGCCCCAGAACCGGCCCCACGCGGCCTCCGCCCAGACCGCGCCGGCCACGACCGCGAACGTGTAGAGCGGGAACGCGACGATCATGACGCGGTAGGCGACGCGGTCGAGGACGTCCGCGGTGGGCATGCGCTCGGCGATCGCCGCCGGGACGCCGCTCCCGCTGCGCAGCAGGAACAGGATGCTCGCCACCCCGGACACGATCAGCAGGCCGGACGAGATCGCGATCGCCGTGACGTGCACGGGCAGCCAGTAGGAGCGCAGCGCCGGCATGACCGGGCCCGCGGCCGTGTAGAGCGCGGTGCCGCCCAGCGTCATGAGCACGACGATCGGCAGCAGCACCCACGGTGCCGCCGAACGGGCCGCCGGGACGCGGCGCAGCATGACCAGCCACGTCACGACCGCCGCGAAGGTGATCATCGAGATGAACTCGTACATGTTGCCCAGCGGCCAGCGCTCGGTCGCCAGGCCGCGGGCGACGATCGACGCCAGGTGCAGCAGGGCGCCCAGCACCGCCACCGAGACGCCCATGTTCGCCGCGCGAGCACCCACGGCCCGGGCCGGCTGCTCCTCCGCGGCGGGGATGTCCGCCGGGGTGCCGCCCGCACCGACCAGCACCGGTCGGCGGGTCCGCACCGCCGCCTGCGCGTAGGCGTGCAGCACCATCGCCAGCACGTAGACGGCGACGGCGGCGATGTAGAACCAGTCGGAGTACTGCGCGAGCATCAGCCGTCCTTCTTCTCAGGGCCCAACAGCTCCGCCCGGAGGCGGTCGAACTCCTCGCCGTAGCCGGCGCGGTCGGTGCGGGCGAGCCCGCCGAGCTCCACGACCGTACGGCCTTCGGTGTCGGCGGCCTGCAGCCGCACCCAGAACCGGCGCCTGCGGATCGTCAGCGACAGGGTGATGCCGATCAGGACCGCGATCGCGAACACCAGCACCCAGTCCTGCCCGGGATCGTGGCTGACCTGCACACCCACCCACTGGTTGACCCCGTCGAAGCGGATCACGGTGCCGTCGTCGAGGGTGATCTCCTGGCCGGGCACGAGGTTGGCGCGGGCCACCCGCTGCAGCGCACCGGACTCGATCTGCCGCTGATCGACCTGGAAGATCGACTGGCCGCGGCCGTCGTCCAGACCGAGATCACCGCGCAGCACGTCGACCGCTACCTCGGGATCGCGCAGCGCGGGGAACACCGAGGTCACCACGTCGCCACCGGAGCTGGTCGGGGCGAAGAGCCCGGTGATCGCCAGCTGGCTGGTGCGGCGCTGCTCCTCGTCGGTGATGCCGGGGCGCTCGAACTTCGTGGCGCCCTCCGAGAGCAGCGTGCTCGGGTCCACGACGCGCCACTGGATCTCCCCGGTGCGCTGCTGGCCGTCGGGGAAGGTCACGGTGAACCGCGGCGCGTAGCCGTGGTCCATCAGGTAGACGCGCAGCCCGTCGACGCGCAGCGGGGCGTTGACGGCCAGCGTCGCGGGCCGCCACTCGGCGGTGCTCCCCTCATCCAGGTCCGAGGTGGTCTGGTAGCCGATCTCGGCGCGGTAGTCGGCCGCCTGCCCGTCGGCGCGGTAGCTGGCCTCGAACTGGTCGATGCGCAGGCAGAACGGCTCCAGCTCGGTGCCGTCGACCCGCAGCCCGGCCCGGAAGGAGTCGTACCCGAGGATGCCGGAATTGCAGAACTGGTTGCCGACCGGGATGATCACGCTGCCTTCGTAGCCGTACAGCTTGCCGGCCGCGAAGCCCACGAGCAGGCCCACCATCGCCAGGTGGAAGAGCACGTTCCCGGCCTCGCGCAGGTAACCCTTCTCGGCGGAGAACTCCCGCACCCCGGCACCGGCGCGCTCCTCGGTCCGCTCCGCACTGCGCCAGCCGCGCAGCAGCGCGCGCACCCGGTCCGCGACCTCGTCCGGGGTGCCGTCGACCGGGCCGGTGGCGTGGTGCGGCAGCCGGCCGAGGTTGCGCGGCGTCGCGACCGGCGGGGTGCGCAGGGCGCGCAGGTGCTCCACGGAGCGGGGCAGCACGCACCCGATCAGCGACACCATCAGCATCAGGTAGATGGCGGCGAACCAGGGGGCGGCGAAGACGTCGAACAGCCCGATCCGGTCCATCAGCGGGGCCAGGTCGGGGTGGTCGGTGAAGTACTGGTCGACCAGATTCAGGTTGAGCGAGCGCTGGGGCAGCAGGGCGCCCGGCAGCGCCGCCACCGCGAGCAGGAACAGCAGGACGAGCGCGGTGCGCATCGACGTCAGGCCGCGCCAGGCGTTGCGCAGCACCGCGAACGGCGAGGTGCGCACGGGACCGGGAGCCGGTCGTTCCAGGGAGTCGACCACGGCTACAGCACCGGCTCGAAGCCCGCGATCGCGACCTGCAGGCTCGCGATGAGTCGGCCCCACACCCCGGTGAGCAGCAGCACCCCGACCGCGACGAGCAGCACGCCACCGGCGATCTGGATGGTGCGGGTGTGGCGGCGCAGCCAGCCCAGCGCCCGGACCGCCCGCGAAGCGCCGAGCGCGATCAGCACGAACGGCAGGCCGAGGCCCGCGCAGTAGGCCAGCACCAGCACGACCCCGCGCAGCGAGCCTCCGCCGGTGCCGGCGGCGACGGCGACGACCCCGGCCAGCGTCGGGCCGATGCACGGCACCCAGCCGAGGCCGAAGACCGCGCCGAGCAGCGGCGCGCCCCACACACCCGCGCGGGGCACCCAGTGCAGCCGCCGCTCGCGCTGCAGGAACGGCACCAGCCCGACGAACGCCAGCCCCATCACGACCATGACGACGCCGCCGATGCGCTGCAGCACCTCCTGGTTGGCCAGCAGCGCGTCGGCCAGCCACACGACGCCGACCATGATCGCGCCGAACACGACGGTGAACCCGGCGACGAACAGCGCCGCCGCCCCCGCCACCCGGAACCGGCCGCGGTCCTGCTGCAGCGGCGCCTCGACCCCGACCAGCCCAGCGAGGTAGGCGAGGTAGCCGGGGACCAGCGGCACCACGCACGGCGAGGCGAAGCTCACGGCCCCGGCCAGCACAGCGACGACCGCTGCGAGCAGCAGCGGGCCGGAGACCGCGAGTGCGGTGGCGGGATCCATCCCATCCAGCGTAAG
Source organism: Pseudonocardia thermophila (assembly GCF_900142365.1). GTDB lineage: Bacteria > Actinomycetota > Actinomycetes > Mycobacteriales > Pseudonocardiaceae > Pseudonocardia > Pseudonocardia thermophila. The sequence continues at coordinate 61,533 of NZ_FRAP01000019.1, forward strand.
CACCCTGGCCGCGAGCCCGGCGACCGGGTTCTACAACGCGTAGTGGAACGGTGGGGTCACGCCGCGGGTTCGGCCACCAGCCGGTCCAGCAGCGGTCGCAGCTGCACCTGCGACACCTGCGCCAGGAACACCGCGGCCACCCGGTGCTGCTTGTCGAACACCACCGTGGACGGCACCACGTTGCGCGGGAACCCGTGCAGCCTCAGCAAGCTGCGCCCGGCCGGATCGAAGATCGAGTCGTAGCGGACGCCGCGGGCGGTGAGGAAGTCCGCGGCGGAGTGCCGCTCGTCCTTGACGTCGATGCCCAGGACCGCGACCCCGGAGTCGGCCATCTGGTCGGCCACGGCCTGCAGGTCGAGGACCTCCTCGCGGCACGGCCCGCACCACGAGCCCCAGATGTTGACCACCACGACGCGGCCGGGGTAGTCGGCGAGCGCCGCGATCGCGTCCGGCCGCAGCAGGCTCTCCCCCTCGATGCCGCTCACCGGACGGCGGGATTCCGGCGGATCGTAGGTGATCGCCGTCTGCCCGCCGGGGGCGACGAACACGAACTCCTGGTTGCGCTCGACCGCGTCCGCGCCCACCCCGCAGCCGGCCAGGACGACGGCGGCGAGCAGCGCGGCGAGCAGGCAGGCGAGCCGCCTCATGCGCCCGTGACCCGTGGGTCGCTCGACCCCGCGGGCTCGCTGTAGCGGACCTGTTTGAGCTCGGTGCCCTCGAACACGAGCGAGGTGAGGGACGCGAGCGCGCACTGGCGGCGGCGTGGATCGTGCCAGAGCTTCTGCCCCGTGACGTAGCGGCGCAGCGTCCAGATCGGCAGCTGGTGCGACACGCACAGCACCTCGTGGCCGGCGCCCAGCTCGCGCGCGCGGTGCACCGCGGCCAGCATCCGCTCCGCGATCTGCCGGTACGGCTCGCCCCAGGACGGTCGGAACGGGTTGCGCAGCAGCGGCCAGTGCTTCGGGCTGCGCAGCGCCCCGTCCCCGACGGCGACCCGCTGGCCCTCGAACGCGTTGTCCGCCTCGATGAGCCCTTCATCGGTGACGATCTCGAGGCCGTGCCGCTTCGCCGTCGGGGCCGCGGTCTGCTGGGCGCGCTCCAGCGGCGACGCCACGACCGCGGCGAGATCGGCGTCGGCGAGGTGCTCGGCGACGATCTCGGCCTGCCGCTCCCCACGGGTCGACAGCCGGAAGCCGGGCAACCGGCCGTAGAGGATCTTCTCCGGGTTGTGCACCTCGCCGTGGCGCAGCAGGTGCACGATCGTGCGCTCGGTCACGGTGCCTCCGCGGCCGCGGCCGCCTGCGCCGCTGCCGGGAGGGCGGCCTCGATGACGGCGAACGCGTCGTCGTCGAGCGCGGCGGAGACGAACCACGTCTCGAACGGGCTGGGCGGTGCGTACACGCCGCGTTCCAGCAGCGCGTGGAAGAACGGCGGGAACCGCCAGTTCTGGGCGGCCTGGGCAGCGGCGTAGTCGTGCACCGGGCCGTCGGTGAAGAAGACCGAGAACAGGTTGCCGGCCAGCTGCACGTGGTGCTCCACCCCGGCCGCGCTCAGGGCGTCGCCGACGAGCTGGGCCAGGCGGGCGGCGTTGGCGTCCAGGGCGGCGTACACGCTCGCGTCGGCGTTCCGCAGGGTGGCCAGCCCGGCCGCGACGGCGACGGGGTTCCCGGACAGCGTGCCGGCCTGGTAGACGGGCCCGGCCGGGGCGAGGTGGGCCATGTGCGTGGCCGGACCGCCGAACGCGGCGGCGGGCAGCCCGCCGGACATGACCTTGCCGAACGTGTACAGGTCGCCGGCCACCCCGTCGATGCCGAACCAGCCCGCCGGGGAGACCCGGAACCCGGTCATGACCTCGTCCATCACCAGCAGTGCGCCGTGCGCGTGGCAGAGATCGCGCAGACCGGCGTTGAAGCCGGGCTTCGGCGGCACCGCGCCCATGTTGCCGGCCGCGGCCTCGGTGATCACGCACGCGATCTGGTCGCCGCGCTCGGCGAACACCGCGCGGACCGCCTCGAGGTCGTTGTACGGCAGCACGATCGTGTCGGCAGCCTGAGCGCCGGTGACGCCGGGGCTGGTCGGCAGCCCGAGCGTCGCCACGCCGGACCCGGCCTGAGCGAGCAGCGCGTCGACGTGCCCGTGGTAGCAGCCGGCGAACTTCACGATCGCGGTGCGCCCGGTGATGCCGCGGGCGAGGCGGATCGCGCTCATCGTGGCCTCGGTGCCGGAGTTGACCAGCCGCACCTGCTCGACCGGCCGCACCCGGGCGATGATCTCCTTCGCCAGCTCCACCTCGGCGGGCGTCGGCGCCCCGAACGACAGCCCCTGCCCGGCGGCGGCGCGCACCGCGTCCACGACGGCGGGATGGGCGTGCCCGAGGATCATCGGGCCCCATGAGCAGACGAGGTCCACGTAGCGGTTGCCGTCGGCATCGGTGAGCCAGGCGCCCTGCGCGGAAGTGATGAAGCGCGGGGTGCCACCCACGGCCGCGAAGGCCCGCACCGGCGAGTTCACGCCGCCGGGGATGACCGCGGAAGCGTCGGTGAACAGGCGCGCGGACGCGCTCGTGGACTGCGCTGTGGTCGGAACGGAGCTGGGGCTACCCACGACCGCCAGTCTCACATCCCGGCTCGGGGCCCGGCGAACCAGGCGGACACCGCGCGGCTGAGCAGCAGCCCGGTACCGATCAACGGCACGACCAGCAGCACCGCGAAGACCATCGAGCCCGAGGTCGCGGTGAGGAACGCCAGCCCCAGCAGGAACCCGATGGTGAGCGCGGCGAGCGCGGTCCGCGCCGCCCGACTGCCGCGGAACGTGAGCCCCACCAGGACGAGGTGGGCGACGGCCAGCGCCAGCGTCACCATCGCGCCGGTGCGCACCACGTCGGTGATCTCCTGCACCGACCACGTCTCCAGCGGGGTGCCGGCCAGCTGCCCCTCGTCGATCGCGCCCTGCACGTTGAGCGGGAGGAAGGTGAGCGCGAGTCCGAGCACGAGCCACGGCAGGGCGCCCAGCGCCAGCAGGCCGAGCGCGACGAGCAGCAGCGGCGGCCGCGGTTCACGGGCCGGCGTGGGCGGGGTGGGCGGCAGGCCGGAGCTCCTCGGCGTGATCGGCTCGCGGTAGGGGTTGTAGACGCCCGGCACGGGCGGCGGCGCCCCGTGGGCGTCGCGCCGGGCGTACGGACCCGGGTACGGCCCGTCGTGCGGGGTGGTCACGCGGTCCAGGGTAAGAGCTGATCGGTGCCGCAGACACGACGGCACCGGCCACGATCGGATGTCGTGACCGGTGCCGGGGCTGCGCGACCTACTGGGCCTTCACCACGATCGTGTTGGTCCACTTGTCGTGGAGCGCCTGCCGCAGCGGCGTGTTCGTGATCACGAAGATGCCGTCGACGATCGTGAAGATCGCGATCACCGGGGTGCTCAGCAGCGACAGCGGGCCGAGGAAGCCGAGCAGGCCGCTGACGATGAACACACCTGCCGGGTAGATCGCTGCCCGCTTCAGCAGCGTCGCCTGGTCGGCGAGCTGCCCGGACGGGGTGACCAGGCGCGTCTTCATGACCATCTTGCCCAGCGTCTGGCCGGAGCGGCCGTGCATGACGACGTCGTACGCGCCGTAGAGCAGACCCGCGACGATGCCCGGCAGCGCCAGCGCCAGCGGCGAGAGCCCGCCGCTGACCGTCCCCGTCGTCGGATCGAACGTGACCGCGGTGAGGAACAGCGCCCCGGCGATCATCGAGACGACGAAGTAGACGACCGCGAACAGGATGTTGTCGATGATGCGGCCGACGAGCCGCTCCCACCACTCGGGGATCGGCCCCGGCGCGCCCGGCGGCACCGGCAGCGGCGCGCCCGGTCCGTAACCCTGGCCGTAGGGCTGCGGGGGCGGCGGTCCGTACCCCTGCTGCGGCGCACCGTAACCGGGTGCCGGCTGCGGCGCGTAACCGGGAGCCGCCTGCTGACCGTACCCGGGCGGCGGCTGCTGCCCGTACCCCGGTGGCGGACCGTAGCCCTGCGGGGACGGGCCGTACCCTGCGGGCGGGCCCTGCTGGTACGGGCCCTGGCCGTAACCCGGCTGGCCGTACCCCTGCCCCGGCGGAGGCTGCTGTCCCGGCCACTGCGGGTCGGAAGGCGACGTCATGCCGCGGAACGTAAGCGGCCTACGCCGTCCGTGTCCAGCACGGCGGCGCAACAACGGTGTGACGCACCGCGCAGCACCACGGTTCGTCCAGCGCACCGATGCCTGGCCTCAGCGCCGCGATTCCGGTGCGGCCCGGTCTCCTGCGGCTCGCGCGGTGGGTGGCGCGGGTGCTCCCGAGCGCGCCGAGCACCTCCGCCCACCGGCCCGGGCCAGGGACCGGTGGGAGGTGCTCGGCGTCGTGCCGCACCCCGCTCAGGAGGCGGTGTCGGGCACACTCGGCGTCGAGGGTGCGACGTGCTCCACCTGCGGGGAGCGCGGCAGGCCGACCATCAGGGAGGCCGCCACGACGAGCAAGGCCCAGGACCTGCGGGAGCGTGCAGGTGCCGGTCGCAGCGCGGATCCCCGCCATCAGCAGGGGGCTCCGGCGTTCCCCGTCGCGATGCCGAGCGCGAGGCCGCGTCCGCGGACGAACCGTTCGTCGACCGTGCGGGTGAAGGCCACGACGGTCGACGCGGCGCCGAACACGTACATCAGCACCCAGATCGTCCGGGTAGGCCCCGCAAGAGGAGCCGGTCATCGACAGCGCGAAGTACGCGAGGGCCATCGACACCAGCGAAAGGGCCGCCGGGACCTTGACGCCGAACCGGTCGACGATGGAACCGATGAAGGGTGCTGTCAGCACCATGATGAGCGAGCCGATCAGCGCCAGGCCGGACGGCGCGGTCCGGCCCCGGCCGAACGCCTTCTCGAGCTCGGGATGAAGAGGCCGTTCGGGTAGTACGGCAGCACTCCGAGGCCGCAACCGATCCCGACAGACGAGGCGAGCAGTGCCGGCCGGCTGAGTACGACCTCCGCGCATTTCCTGCAGGGGAGAGCCCGTGCAGCTCTGCACTCATGCGCGTCTCCAGTGAACGGTGAAGGACCTTCTCGCAGACGCAGGGACGTGCGATGACTGCCTGCGACCCGGTCGCGCGCGCAACGATGCACATGGCCGACCGGAACTGATGCGGCAGCCCGATGCTCAGGTGTTCCCGCCCCATGAGCGTGATCTATGCGGGATCCATGCCTCGGTACGCCCTGCGAGACGATCGCGGAGCACTACCGGGATCGGTCATCGGGATCGCGGCGAGCCCCTGGTCGACGACGTTCCCGAGCTCATTTGCGGCCCACGACGCCGAAGACGTCGACGACGGCGAGATCCGGGGGCGCAGCGCGTTGCCGGAGCTGGCCGCGCGGGTGGCGGCCGGGGAACTGGACCCGTACGCGGCGGCGCACGAGCTGGAACGAGCGGTCGGGATGTGAGCAGCGGGCACCTGAAGCCCTGACTGAAACCCTGAGCCTGGAGGGCAACGAACGGCACTCTCGTCCACTCCGAGTGGACGAGAGTGCCGTTCGTTGCGTTCGTGGGCTGTGTGCGCGCTGTGGTCAGGGTGCGGTGGTGCCCGGCTCAGGCGCACTCCGGGCTTCGGTGAGCGTGCTCCGAGCGCGCAGCCGCTGCGTGATCCGCGGGGCGCCGATGCGCGCGGCGAGGTCCGTGGCTGCGTGGTCGCCGCGCCGCCGGGCGAGGAGCGCCTGGACATCCACCGCGAGTTCCACGCCGCACTCATCCGCCCCGCGGCGAGCAAGTGGGACCTGCGCTTGCTCAGTCCGCTCTGGGACGCTGCCGAGCGGTACACCCGGCTGGTGTTCGACCCCGTCGACTGGAGCGACGACATGAGCGCCGAACGCCATCGAGCCAACCTGGGGTTGATCGCCGCCTGCCGCAGCGACGACCCCACGGAGGTCGAGGCCGAGCTGCGCGCGCACCTGGAGGCGAACCTGAACACGATCGTGCGGCGGCTCAGCCCGGTCGCCTCGACCGGCCTGACATCCTGGCTCGCTCAGGACGACGCTCGGGAAGACACCGCCCGAGCCTGCCCCTGTGGTCGGCGTCCAGCTCGGCGAGGCCGTGCCGCACCAGGTGGTGGCGTACCGAGCGGCGTGTCGGGCAGCGCAGTGGTCTCGACGCTGTACACACCCCCCTGGCCACGCTCAGCGGAGGAGGCGGGTCGCCAGCTCCGTGGCCCAGTAGGTGAGCACGATGTCGGCGCCGGCCCGGCGGATCGCGGTGACCGTCTCCAGGATCGCGCGGTCCCGGTCGAGCCACCCGTTCGTCGCCGCGGCCTCGACCATCGCGTACTCGCCCGACACCTGGTAGGCGGCCACCGGCACGTCGGCGGTCTCGGCGACCGCGCGCAGCACGTCCAGGTAGGACATCGCCGGCTTGACCATGACGATGTCTGCGCCCTCCTCGAGGTCGAGGGCCAGCTCGCGCAGCGCCTCCCGCAGGTTGCCCGGGTCCTGCTGGTAGGTCTTGCGGTCACCCTTGAGCTGGGAGTCGACGGCCTCGCGGAACGGGCCGTAGAACGCCGAAGCGTACTTCGCGGTGTAGGCGAGGATGCCGGTGTCGTGGAACCCGGCCTCGTCCAGCGCCTGCCGGATCACCCCGACCTGGCCGTCCATCATGCCGCTCGGGCCGAGCAGGTGGGCGCCCGCCTCCGCCTGCGCGACCGCCATCCGCGCGTAGACGTCGAGCGTGGCGTCGTTGTCGACCCGGCCGTGCTCGTCCAGCACACCGCAGTGCCCGTGATCGGTGAACTCGTCCAGGCAGGTGTCGGCCATCACGACCGTGTCGTCGCCGACCTCCGCCCGCACGTCGCGCAGGGCCACGTTGAGCACGCCGTCCGGGTCGACGCCGGCCGATCCCGTCGCGTCCCGCTCGGCGGGCACGCCGAACAGCATGATCCCGCCCACGCCAGCAGCGACCGCTTCTGCAGCGGCCTTCCGCAGCGAGTCACGGGTGTGCTGCACGACGCCGGGCATCGACGCGATCGGCACCGGCTCGGTCGCGCCCTCCTTGACGAACAGCGGCAGGACCAGGTGCCGGGGCGCGAGATCGGTCTCCGTGACGAGGCGGCGCAGCGCGGGGGTGGAGCGCAGGCGCCGGGGGCGGTGCAGGGGGAATCCCATGCTGTGACCCTACGCCTGACGCGACGAACGGCACTCTCGTCCACTCGGTGTGGACGAGAGTGCCGTTCGTCGCCTTCGGGCGGCACCACGCCGGGGCTCAGCTCAAGCAGGCACAGCGATCACGTTCGGTCGCGGCCTCGACCAGGCGTGTCGGTACATCGCGCGGAGTTCCGCGAGCACCTCGTCGCGGTTCACCGCGAGCTTGCTCGGCAGGGTGTGCATCACGACGATGCCGGCCGCGGCGAGCGCGGAACGCCGTTCCAGCGTCGTCCGGTAGCCGACGGGATCCGCGTGCCACTCGACGGAGTCGATCTGCCAGGCCAGCGCCACATCGTCGAACCACGCATCGGGCATGGCGAGGAACCGCCCTGTTCCGTCGTAGACCTGCGGGTTCCACACCGGCAGCGGAAGCCCGGAACGGCGGACCAGCTCGCGCGCCTGCGCCTCGGTGACGGAGCGCACTCCGACTCCGATCTCCCGCAGCACGCTGCGCGGCAACGCACTACCGCGGCCGCTGCCCGCTTCCAGCTCGGCGGACAGCTCCATCGCCGTGCACCTGCCGCGCTGCACCACCTCCGCCAGCGTGGCCCGCACCTGGTCCCGATCGGTCAGCCGACGGCTGAGGTCGAGCGCCGCGCGCCCGATCGGGGCCAGTGGCCACCGGCCCGGTGCCGGAACCGGCAGTCGCGACGTTCGCTCGGCCAGCACGCGTCCGGATCCGGAGCGCCGACAGTCCTCGTCGACCAAGACGTGCACCGGACCCCACGGGCTCGGCATCCGTTGCATCCCGTGCAGCTCCAGTGCATCGGCCCCGGTGAGCAGCGCCCCGGCCCCGCAGTAGATCAGCGCAGCCCTGCGCCGGTCATCGCGAGTCGGCGGGCCGTTGGTCAGCTTGACCACGCCGGGCAGGAGCCGACGCCACGGGCCACCGGGCCGGCAGCGCTTCGCGATCGTGCTGCGCGGCAACCCGAGCCGCTCCAACCGGGAAACGTGCACGATGAGGGCACCGCACAGGGCCGCGCATTCCTCCGCGGGGATCTCGTTCCGAGGCACGTGCTCGATGGTGCGGCGTACGGAGCGCCGCCCCCGATGATCTTGAGATCTGTGGATGGCCGAGGGCCGATGTGGACAACTGGCGGTTGCTTCGCCGCCCCGAATGCAACGAACGGCACTTTGGTCCACTCTGAGTAGACGAAAGTGCCGTTCGTTGCGTCGGGGCTGTGGGATCCCGCCTCCGGGCACCGGGCGGGCGGGACCTGTCACCTCAGCGCCGCCGCGCCTTCACCTTCCGCGGCGGAGGCAGGGCACCCTCGGCCCGCAGCTTCGCCGCGTGCGCCGCGAGGGCGTCGACGAGCAGGGGCACACGCGGCTGCTCCGGCTGCACGTCGACGCGCAGGCCGAACTCGCGGGCGGTCTCGGCGGTCGCCGGGCCGATGCACGCCACGATGGTGCGCGCGTGCGGTTTGCCCGCGATGCCGACGAGGTTGCGCACGGTCGACGAGCTGGTGAAGCACACCGCGTCGAAACCACCGGTCTTGATCGCCTCGCGGATCGGGGCGGGCGGCGGGGCCGCGCGCACCGTGCGGTAGGCGGTGACGTCGTCGATCTCCCAGCCGCGCTCGCGCAGACCGGCGGACAGCGTCTCGGTGGCGATGTCCGCGCGCGGCAGCAGCACCCGGTCGACCGGGTCGAGCACGTCGTCGTATGGCGGGAAGATCTGCAGCAGGCCCTCGGACGAGGCCTCGGCCGGGGACGTCTCGTTCGGCACGAGCTCCGGGTTGATGCCGAACGCGCGCACGGCGTCGGCGGTGGCCGAGCCCACGCAGGCGATCTTGACGCCGGAGAACGCGCGGGCGTCGAGGCCGAACTCGCCGAACTTCTCCCACACGGCGCGGACGGCGTTCGTGCTGGTGAACACCACCCACTGGTAGCGGCCGTCGACGAGGCCCTTGACCGCGCGCTCCATCTGCGCGGGTGAGCGCGGCGGCTCGACGGCGATCGTGGGCACCTCCTCGGCGGTGGCGCCGTGGATCGCCAGGCGCTCGGTCATCACCCCGGCCTGGTCCTTGGTGCGCGGCACGAGCACGCGCCAGCCGTACAGCGCGCGCGACTCCCACCACGACAGCTCGCCGCGCCGCGCGACCGGCTCGCCGATGGTGACCACCAGCTGGCCCTCGAGCTCGCCACCGGCGGCCGCCAGCTGCGCGACCGTGGTCTCGACGGTCTTCTGCGTGGTGAACGTGCCGTTCACGGTGATCGCGGCGGGGGTCTGCCCGTCGACGCCGTTCTCGGTCAGCCCGGTGGTGATCTCCGCCAGGTGCGCTGCGGTGGCGTGCAGCACCCGGACGCCGGGCGCGGCGGCGAGCGCGGCCCAGTCGACGCCGGCGCGCACGTCGATCTCCACGTGCGCCGAGCCGACGGGCACACCCGCGTAAGCGGGCACGGCCGTGCCGGCGGGCACGCCGGGCACGACGTCGAACGGGACACCGGACTTCGACACGGCGGCGGCCTCGGCGACGACCGAGTCGGTGGACATCGGGTCGCCGGTCACCAAGCGGACGACGGTGCGGCCGTCGGCCGCGGCGGCGACCAGGTCGCGGGCGACGTCCTCGGGCTCACCGACGGCGGGCCGGACGTCGGCGCCCTCGGCGGCGAGCGCGAGCACCGGCGACGGCACGTCGACGTCGTGGACGACGACGGGCGCGGTGGTCAGCGCCGTCCGGGCACGGACGGTCAGCAGGCCGGGGTCGCCGGGGCCGGTGCCGACGAAGGCCACCCGTCCCGGGGGTGCGGTTGGTGCAGTCATCTTCTAGGGAGCTCCCGATCCAGAGGTCCTCGTTGGCGGTCCCGACGGCAACGCGTCGCCGCCCAGGTCGAGCAGCTCGGCGGCCAGTGCCGCGCCGAGCTTCTCGGCGTCGTCCATCTCTCCGGTGACGGAGGCGCGCAGCAGCGCCCCGTCGACGGTGCCGACCACGCCCCGCAGCGAGAGGCGGTCGACCGGCCGGCCGTCGTCGTCCAGATCGGACACGACGTCGGCGAGTGCGCCGATCGGCGCGCTGCAGTCGGCCTCGAGCCCCGCCAGCAGGGCTCGCTCGGCGGCGACGGCCGCCCGGGTGTAGGGATCCTCCAGTGCCGCGGCGAGCCGGCCGACCAGCTCGACGTCGGTGACGCGGCACTCCACGGCCAGCGCACCCTGCGCCGGTGCGGGCAGCACCTGCAGCGGGTCGATCAGCTCGCTGGCCTCGTCGATCCGGCCCAGCCTGCGCAGGCCGGCGGCCGCGACGACGACGGCGTCCAACTCCCCCGAGGTGACCTTCCCGATCCGCGTGTCGACGTTGCCGCGGATCGGGACCACCTCGATGCCCAGGCCGAGTGCCTGCAGCTGCGCGGTGCGCCGGGGCGACCCGGTGCCGACGCGGGCGCCCTGCGGCAGCTCGCCGAGCACGAGCCGGTCGCGGGCCACGAGCGCGTCGCGCGGGTCCTCCCGGGGAGGCACCGCGGCCAGCACCAGCCGGGGGTCCGGGGCGCTGGGGAGGTCCTTGTACGAGTGCACGGCGACGTCCACCTCGCCCGCGGCGAGGGCGTCGCGCAGCGTGGAGACGAACACCCCGACGCCGACCTCGGGGATCGGCGCCGACGAGCGGTCGCCCGGGGTGGTGATCTCGACCAGCTCGGTCTCGATGCCCGCGGCCCGCAGCCGCTCGGCCACGAGCCCGGTCTGGGCGACGGCGAGCCGGCTGGCCCGGGTGCCGATGCGCAGCTTCTCGTGGTTCATCGGCGATCCTCGCGATCGGGCCGGTTCTCCAGCGCGGCCAGCACGTCGCCGCTGCGCTGCGCGGCGACGGCGGCGGGCACCTGCGGGTCAAGCTCGAACAGGATGCGCAGCGCCTGCGCGTAGGTGTCGCCGTCCGGGCCCTCGGCGAGCCGTTTGACCTGGACTGTGGGGGTGTGCAGCAGCTTGTCGACGACGCGGTGCACGCTCTTGGCGAACTCGGCGCGCACCTTCTCGTCGAGGTCGGGCAGCCGCGAGTTCAGCCGCAGCAGCTCGCTGTCGATCACCTCGGCGGCCCGCTTGCGCAGCGCGGTCACCGTGGGGGTGACCTCGGCGGAGCGCTGGGCCGCGAGGAACGCCTGCGCCTCCTCGGCGACGATCTCCTGTGCCATGGCGACGGACGCACCGCGGCCGCCCGCGGACAGCCGCTGCTGCAGCGTCGCGAGGTCGACGACGGTCACCCCGGGCAGCTCCCCCACGGCGTGCTCGACGTCGCGGGGCAGGCCGAGGTCGCACACGACCAGCGGACGGCCGGAACGGTCGCCGACCTCGGCGGGCCCCACCACGCTGCCCACGGCGCCGGTGCACGCGACGAGCAGGTCGGCGCCGGCCAGCTCCGCGGTGAGCTCGTCGAGCCCGCCGGAGCGCGCCGGGGTGCCGTTCTCGCGGGTGATCTCGGCGAGCCGGTCCGCGCGGTCGGTGCTGCGGTTGAGCACGACGATCTCGCTCGCGCCCGCCCGCCGCAGGTGGGCCGCGGCGAGCGAGCCCATCGCGCCCGCGCCGACCAGCACCGCGCGGACGCCGGCGAGCGACCCGCCGAGCGCGGTCGCGGCGTCGGCCAGCGCCTCGGACACCACCGAGGCGCCCGCGGCGTCGATGCCGGTGCGCGAGTGCACGAGCTTGCCGACGTGCAGCGCGTGCTGGGACAGCTCGTGCAGCACCCGGCCCGCGGTGCCCAGCTCCTTCGCGGTGGCGTACGCCGCGCGCAGCTGGCCGAGGATCTGCGCCTCGCCGACCACCATCGAGTCGAGCCCGGCGGCGACGGCGAACAGGTGCTGCACGGCCGAGCCCGCGTAGTGCACGTAGAGGTGCTTGGTCAACTCGGTCACCGGCACGCCGGCGTGCCGGGCCAGCACCTCGCTCACGTCGGCGAGCCCGCCGTGGAACGCGTCGACGACGGCGTAGGTCTCGATGCGGTTGCACGTCGAGAGCAGCACGACCTCCGAGATGTGCGCGCTGCGCAGCATCTCGTCGAGCAGCTTCGGCACGTCCTCCGCGCCGACAGCGGCCCGCTCCAACACGCCGACCGGGGCGCTGCGGTGCGACATCCCGACGACCAGCACGCTCACTGCAGGAGCCCTCCGGTTCCGTTCACTGTGTGGCCGTTGACCCCGGCCCCGGTGTTCGCCTCGGTGGAGGCGTTGGCCTCCAGGTGCCGGCGGGCCACGTGGAAGGCGAGGATCTGCAGCTCGACGGCCAGGTCCACCTTGCGCACCTCGACCTCGTCGGGGACCTGGAGCACGACGGGCGCGAAGTTGAGGATGCTGCGCACACCCGCGGACACCAGCTGATCGCACACGCCCTGCGCGGCCGGGCCCGGGGTGGCGATGATGCCGATGGTGACCTTGCGCTCGGCGCACACGCGCGGGATCTCGCGCACGTGCTCGACGACGATGCCGTTGATGCGGATGCCGACCAGGTCGGGGTCGATGTCGAACAGCGCGGTGACCGGGAAGCCGGTACCGGCGAAGCCCCCGTACCCGGCGAGCGCGTGCCCGAGGTTGCCGACGCCGACCAGCGCGACGGACTGGGCGTGGTTCTGGCCCAGCGCCTCCTCCAGCTGGTGGCGCAGCGGCGCGATCTCGTAGCCGACACCCCGGGTGCCGTACGAACCGATGTAGGACAGGTCCTTGCGCAGCTTCGCGGGGTTGACGCCGGTGGCCACGGCGAGCTCCTCGCTCGACACCGTCTCGGCGCCCTGCTCGGCCAGCTCGCGCAGCATGCGCAGGTAGACCGCGAGCCGGGCGACGCTGGCCTCGGGGATGGCCCGCCGCGTGGCGGTGGCACCCTCTGCGGGACCCTGTGCGGGATCCGGCGGCGCAGTCACGTCTGTCTCCTCGCTCGGCTGGGCCGTGGGCGGGCGCAGCGGCGCGTGGGGCCGCTCGTCCCGGGGCCGTCAGTCCCCGAGAGAACGGGGGGGTTGACGGCGGCTGCAGAACACGGTAGCCGCTTGTGAAGACACGCACAAAGTTGCGATCTTGGTCGAGAGCGTGCTCACGCCGCGGCCCCTCCGCAGGCGGAACCGGTGGGCGCCGGGGACGGGCCGTTCGGCGCACCCGGCGCGCGGGCGCCGGACCTCGGGCATCACCCCGTTCGCCTCTCGACGCGAGCCGGGAGCCGATGGTGCGCGGCGGACCGCCGCCGGGCACCGGACACCGCCGAACGGTGCATGCGGCGTGCGGTCGACGTCACGTCCTCCCTCAGTACGTCGTTCCCTGACTCACGCCGATCGCCCGGCGCCGTCATTCCTTCGGCAGCAGCACCTTGTCGATCACGAACACGGTGGCGTTCGCGGTCGGGATGTTGCCGCAGAGGACGGCCGCGGCGGTGCCGGCCGGGCCGGTGATCGTCGGCGCCTGCGCGGTGCCGCCGACGGTGAGCTCGGCGCCGCCCATCGACATCACCGTCTGCTCGGCGACGAGCCCGCTCGCGTCGTAGCGGGTGCCGACGACGTGCAGGGTGAGGAGAGCGCTCAGCGCGTCGGTGTCCGCGAGCAGCTCGGCGTACTCGGCCTCGCCCAGCTCGGCGCGCAGCGCCACGAACGCGGTGTCGGCGGGCGCGAAGACGGTGACGGCCTTCTGCTGGTCCAGCGCGGAGCCCAGCCCGGTGGCCCGCACGACGGTGGTCAGCGCGGACAGCTGCGGGTTGTCGGCGGCCGCGGTCGCGACCGGCCGCTCGGCCATGGCGGTGAGCGAGCCGGGGGCCTCGCCCTGCGGCAGCAGGCCGCACGCCGGGCCGAACACCTGGGCGGTCGTCGTCTCTCCGGTGGCGGCGGGCGGGGCGGTGGTGGCGGGGGCCGCCGGCGTGGGGGCCGGTGCGGGCGCGGGGCTCGCGTCGGCGCAGGCGGCGAGCGCGAGCGCGGCGGCGACGGCGGCGCCGAGGACGGTGATGCGCTGGATCTTCCGCACCCGCCGATCCTGCCAAGCCGCGGCCCGGTCCGCCGCGCTCAGCCCATCCACACCGCTCAGCCCGTGAACACGACGACGGCCGGCCACCCGGTGGCCCCGTCGGGCAGCGGATCGGCCGTCTCCTCGGTCTGCACGACCCCCCGGGCGTCGGTGGCGCGGGCCTCGACCCGGTGCTCGCCGGGCGGGAGGACGACCGTCGTGCGCCACATCCGCCAGGTGTCGCGGCTGACCTCGGCCGACAGCTCCGCCTCCTGCCACGGGCCGCCGTCCACGCGCACCTCCACGCGGGAGATGCCGGTGTGCTGCGCCCACGCGGTGCCCGCGACCACGACTGGCCCCGCCGGTGGCCGGTCGACCCCGGGCCGCGGGCGGTCGATGCGGCACCCGGTCTTGATCGGGCCGCGCTCGGCCCAGCCGCGCTGCAGCCAGTACGACTGCTGCCCGACGAAGGTGGTGGCCTCCAGCTCGACGACCCACTTGGTGGCCGACACGTAGCCGTACAGGCCGGGCACGACCATCCGCACCGGGAACCCGTGCTGAGGCGGCAGCGCCTCCCCGTTCATCCCGACGGCCAGCAGCGCGCCACGATCGGGCTCCAGCAGCACGTCCAGCGGGGTGCCGGTGTACCAGCCGTCGGCGCTGCGGCTGAACAGCTGGTCGGCACCGGGCCGGACACCGGCCTCCAGCAGCAGCGGGCGCAGCTCGACGCCGGTCCAGCGGGCCGTGGAGATCAGGTCACCGCCGACCGGGTTGGAGACGCAGGCGAGCGTGACGTCCCGCTCGACCAGCGGTCGGCTCATCAGGTCGGCGAAGGTCAGCGTCAGCTCGCGCTCGACCATCCCGTGCAGCCGCAGCGACCAGTCCGCCGCCTGCAACGACGGCACCCGCAGGGCGACGTCGATCCGGTAGAACTGCGCGTTCGGCGTCAGGAAGGACGGTGTACCGCTCTCCCTGAAGTCGGCGAGCGGCGGCAGCGCGGGGGCGGTGGCGACCGGCGCGGCGCGCAGCATCGCGGTGACGTCGGCCCGCGAGTTCACCGCCGGGCGGCCCAGTGCCCAGCCGCCCACTCCCCCGGCGAGCGCCGCGAGCCCGACGCCGCCCGCCGCACCGGCCAGCACCGCCCGCCGCGACGGCCCGTCGGCCGCCGGTTCACCCGGTGCGGAGACGAGCCCGTGCAGCCACCGGAACACGCCGATCCCGGTCCCCAGCGCCACGAGCGGGGTGACCAGGTCCAGCAGGGCGAACGTGGGCGAGAACAGCACCGCCGCGAACCCCGTGAGGCCCAGCCCGATCAGCACCCGGACGCCGGGCTGCGGCGCCGAACGGGAGAGCAGGCCGGCAACGGCCGCCGCCACGAGCAGGACGACGCCCACCCCGAGCTGGAGCACCAGCTTGTCCCGTTCGGGCCCGAGCGCCTCGCCGAACCGCACCAGCCACGCCGGCGCCAGCCGCACCACCGCGTCGGAGACGGCGAGCAGGGGCGCCGAACCCGGCCCGAGCAGGCCGGCGACCAGCTGCCCCGCACCGACCGCCGCTGCTACCGCCAGCACGCCGACGAGGGCGGCGACCGGCCGGGAGATGCGCATCACCCCATCTTCGGGTCAGACCAGTGCGGCGCGGAAGCGCTCCTCCTCGACGCGCCAGTAACCGTGCTCCTTGCCGTCGATCGCGATCACCGGGACCCGGTCGCCGTACTCCGCGCGCAGCTCGGGATCGGTGTCGACGTCGACGACCTCCCACTCGACGCCCAGCTCGCCGCAGATCCGCTCGACGTCCTGCTCCGCGGTGACGCAGAGGCCGCAGCCGCTGCGCGTGTAGACGGTCACCTTGTGCACGGCCCCATCATCCTCGCCCCACCGTCCCCGCCGAGAGCGCCGGCTCAGCGGTTGCCGCCGGCCAGCACCCGCCGGGCGACCTTGCCGGTGGGCGTGCGCGGCAGCGCCTCGGCGAACTCGATCACTGCGGGCACCTTGAACCGGGCGAGCCGGGTGGCGCAGTGCGCCCGCACCGAAGCCTCGGTCAGCTCGGCATCCGGCTTGCGCACCACGACGGCCTTGACGACCTCGCCGAGCCGCTCGTCGGGCGCGCCGACCACCGCCGCCTCGGCGACCCCGTCGAGCTCGGCGAGCACCTGCTCCACCTCGCGCGGGAACACGTTGAACCCGCTCACGATCACCACGTCCGACGCGCGGTCGACCAGGTGCAGGTCGCCGTCGGCGTCGAGGAAGCCCACGTCGGCGGTGCGGAACCAGCCGTCGGCGTCGGGGCCGCCGGTGCGGTCCGGCCAGTAGCCGGAGAACAGGTTCGGCCCGCGCAGCGCGACGCGCCCGGTGTCGTCGGCCGGGTCGTCGGCCCACTCGTCCCAGTCGACGCCCGCGTCCTGCGCCGGCGCGATCGACTCCAGCGGCCGCCCCTCGGCGTCGACCAGCCGCAGCTCGATGCCCGGCAGCACCCGCCCGACCGAGCCCGGCTTCGGCGGCCGGTCGAAGGCGTTGCTGGTGACGACCGGCCCCGCCTCGGTCAGCCCGTACGCCTCGACGATCCACAGGCCGGTCGCCTCGTGGAAGGCGGTGAGCCACTCCGGGGGCAGCGGCGCGCCGCCCGAGGTGCACACCCGCAGGCCCGCGGTGGCCGACCGCAGCCGCTCGCCGGGCAGGTCCAGAAGCGCGCGGTACATCGACGGCACCCCGGCGAGCGCGCTGATCCGCTCGGCGACGAGCACGTCGAGGACCGTCTCGGCGTCGGGGTTGTCGGCGAGGACGACGGTCGCGCCGGACCAGCACACCTGCAGCACGCCGGCCGCGAACCCGAGCACGTGGAACAGCGGCATCGTCAGCAGCACCCGGTCGACCGGGGTCACCGGGGACGGCCGCAGAGCGGCGGCCTGAGCCCGGTTGGCGAGCACCGCGCGGTGCGACAGGCAGACGCCGCGCGGGGTGCCGGTGGTGCCGGACGTGTAGATCAGCAGGGCGACGTCCTCGGGGTCGCCGGCAGTCCGAATCACAGCGTTGTCATTTGGCTCCGCGAGCGGACCGCTCGGCGCGCCGGCGGCCGGCGGACCGAGCACTGCGGCCCCCACAGCGGCTGCGCTGCCGACCGCCGCGTCGTCACCCTCCGCAGTCACCACGACCTTCGGACGGCAGTCGCCGAAGACGATGTCGAGCTCTCTGCGGACGGCCACCGCTCCGACCGGCACGGCGATCGCGCCGGCGCGCAGCGCCCCCAGCACGGAGATGCAGAAGCCCGCGCCGCCGCGCAACCGCACGACGACCCGTTCCCCGGGGAGCGCGCCGGCCGCCCGCAGCCGCAGCGCCTCCGCGTCGACCGCGGCGTCGAGCGCTGCCCACGTGATCCTGTTCCCGCTGGTCACATCGATGATCGCGAGGTGATCGGGAGTGCGCGCCGCTGCGGCGGAGACGAGATCGGCGATCAGCTCGGGCCGGCCGTCGGCGGGAGGGGTTGGCGTGCGGTCCACGGTGCTCCAGTGGTCATCGGCGGTGGCGTCCGGGCACTCGGATCCATCCGAGTCTGTCATGTGCGACGGACGGTGCCGAGTGCGTCGACCGGTCGGTCGCGACACGCCGACACGCCCCATTCGTTACGTTGACCGCGCGTAGTCAGCCGCTCACCGGAACGAACCGGCGAAGGGGCGCTGCTCCGTCCCTCCCGACACCTCCCCGCCCGTATGCTCCGCCGCTACAGACAGTTCGACGCGACGACGCTCCGGGACGTCGCACCGACTCACCCGAGGGAGTGGCATGCAGCCTCTGTGCAGAGCACCGCGAGCCGATCCTCGGCGTGGTGACCGGCACCCTTGCGAAACCGACCCGGAGTCATGACTCGCCCGATGCGACCGCACCGGCTTCTCCGCACCGACACCACCCGTACCCCGGCGGGTGGGGAGGTTCCGATGACACCGACGACCGCAGCACCGGTCGGGCCACCCCAGGGCTCGGTCGGCTCGCCCCGGAAGTCCGTCCCCGGCGGCCCCGCGCTCCCCCGCCCCCGGGCCGCCGCGTACTCGCCCAACGGCCGCGCCGGCGCCGCGGTTCCCGAGCAGGCCGATCCCGCCGCCGAGTACGCCGATCCCGCGGTGCCGTTCCCGCAGCCGAACCTCCCCGCCGACGAGGTCGACACCGCAGCCGGCGACGTGGAGTCGACCGGCGGCTGGACGCTGGTCAAGGCGGCGCAGAACGGCGACATGGACGCCTTCGGCCAGCTGTTCGACCGCTACTACGACGTCGTCTTCCGCTTCGTCCTGTTCCGGGTCGGCGACCGCACCCTGGCGGAGGACCTGACCTCGGAGACGTTCGTCCGCGGCCTGCGGCGCATCAGCTCGGTCAGCTACATGGGCCGCGACATCGGCGCGTGGTTCATCACGATCGCCCGCAACCTGATCTTCGACCACGTGAAGTCCAGCCGGTACCGGCTGGAGCACGCCACGAGCGACCTCGTGGAGCTCTCGCCCACCACGAGCGGGCCGGAGCAGCAGGTGCTCGACGGGGCGACCAACGAGGAGCTGCTGCGCTGCGTCCGCAAGCTCAACCCCGACCAGCAGGAGTGCATCCAGCTGCGCTTCCTGCAGGGGCTCTCGGTCGCCGAGACGGCCCAGATCATGGACCGCAACGAGGGCGCCGTGAAGGCGCTGCAGCACCGCGCCGTCCGGCGGCTCGCGCAACTCCTTCCGGAGGGGTTGCGATGACCGGTTCAAGGACCATCGCCGAGGTTGCCCCGATCGTTACGCGAGCGACGAATGAACGACTCGATGCGGTGAACGGTCTTCAGCCCGTAACCTCTGCGACCGCGGTTCGTTGTGCGGATGGACGACGAAGGTTCGGGCACCCGCAGCAACCGCGCGCAGGTGCGCCGACGAGCGCGAGACTGCAGTGAGGACGGCAAACATGCCCGCCGGACGGGGCAACGACGCAGAGCGGTTCGCCGCGGCGCTGGAGCAGGGGCGATCCCCCGACTCCATCGACGCCGAACTCGCTCGCGAACTCGAGATCGTGGCGATGCTGCGCGCCGCGGGATCGGCCTTCGCGCCGGATCCCGCGTCGAAGGCGCGGGCTCGCGCCCGGGTCCTCGCGGCGCTCGCCGCCGACAGCGGGGCGGCGGGCGCCGCGCCGACGGCTGCGGAGACGACCTCCCGGATCGCCGACCTCCACCCGGAGTCGGACACCGAGGTCACCTCCCGGATCGCGCCCGTCGTCGAGCCCGACCTGGACGCCGAGCCCGTCACCGACACCGAGCCCGTCACCGACACCGAGCCCGTCACCGACACCGAGGACGAGCAGGCCGACGACCGGACCGACGCCGAATCCGCGGCGCAGCCGCACGTAGCGACCCGCAGCGCGGCCGGGCGCTCGCGCAGCCGCCGCTCGGGCCGGCACGTCCTGCCCAGCCGGCCGGCCCGCGGCGGGGGCGCAGCCCGCCGCCGCAACCCGCTGCGCCGGATGGCCGTCACGGCGTCGGCGGCCTTCCTGGCGATCGTCGCGATCGCGGGCGGCGGCATGTTCGCCAGCCGCGACGCGCTGCCCGGCGACGCGCTCTACGGGATCAAGCGGGTCGCGGAGTCGGCCGGCACCGCGCTCACCTTCGACCAGAACGCGCGCGCCCAGCGGCACCTGGCGCTGGCGACCACCCGGCTCAACGAGGTGGAGCAGCTGGCGAAGACCTCGGTCGCACAGGCCGATCCCGCCCTGGTGAGCGGGGCGATCATGGACTTCGACGCCGCCACGGGCGAGGGCTCGAGCCTGATCCTCACCGAGGACGACGCGCACGACCCGGCGCGGCTGGCCGATCTGCAGGCCTGGGCGGCCGAGCAGGTGAGCAGGCTGTCCGCGCTGCGGTCGGAGCTGCCGGCGTCGGCGCAGGCCGAGGTCGACCGCTCCATCCAGCTGCTCGACCAGCTGCGCCGTCGAGCGGCCGCGCTGCTGGAGCGGGTGTACTGCGAGGACGTCACCTCGGGCGACGCCGACCAGCTCGGCCCGATCCCGGCGACGACCGACTGCGACTACGCCGACGACGGCTCGCCGCGCGGGGCCGGCCGGCCGAGCTACGGGTCGTCCCACGACGACGAGTACGACGACGACCCCACTGCGGGACCGGACGGGCTGCTGCCGGACCTCCTGGACGACGACGAGACCACCACGGCGGCGAGCACCGACGAGGCGGACGAGGACACGTCCGCCTCGTCGAGCAGCACGCCCAGCTCGGCGCCGACCGGCTCCTCGTCGATCAACGTGCCGCTGCCGCTGCCGCTGCTGCCGCCGATCAACCTGCCGCCGCTGTTGCCGGGTGGCCGCGGCATCACCATCGGCGGCTGACCAACCCGAGCCACCCGGTGGGCGCGGCCGTCGCGCAAACCCCGCGGCGGCCGCGGCCGCTCCTACTAGGCTGGGTGGCGCTGGAGGAACCGGTCGGAAGGGCCGCAGGTGGTGTCTGAAGAGGACGCGCTCACCGGAGCGTCGGACGACCGCGAGGGCACGGAACGTTCCAGGATCGCCGGCGAGGCGTCCGCGGCGGCCGCGGTGGCCGCGGGCGACGGCAACGAACCCGCCCCGGCCGAAGCACCACAGCCCGACCTCACCGCGGCGGCGTTCTTCGACGTCGACAACACGATGATGATGGGCGCGTCGATCTTCCACTTCGCCCGGGGGCTCGCCGCGCGCAAGTTCTTCACGACGTCCGACCTCGCAGGATTCGCCTGGGAGCAGCTGAAGTTCCGCATCGGCGGGCGGGAGACCAACGTCGCGGAGCACCGCGACACCGCGCTGTCGTTCGTCGCGGGCCGCAACGTCGACGAGATCGTCGCGCTCGGCGAGGAGATCTACGACGAGCTGATGGCCGACCGCATCTGGTCCGGCACGCGGGCGCTCGCGCAGATGCACCTCGATGCCGGGCAACGAGTGTGGCTGGTGACGGCCACCCCGGTCGAGCTGGCGCAGATCATCGCGCGCCGGCTCGGCCTCACCGGGGCGCTGGGCACGGTGGCGGAGAGCGTGGACGGCGTCTACACCGGCCGGCTCGTCGGGGAGATCCTGCACGGCCCGGCGAAGGCGCACGCGGTGCGCGCGCTGGCCGTCGCCGAGGGGCTGGACCTGCGCCGCTGCACCGCCTACTCCGACTCCGTCAACGACGTGCCGATGCTGTCGGTCGTCGGCACCGCGGTGGCGGTCAACCCGGACCCCGAGCTGCGCGACATCGCCAAGGAGCGCGGCTGGCAGATCCGCGACTTCCGCACCGGCCGCAAGGCCGCCAAGATCGGCGTGCCGTCGCTCCTGGGCGCGGGCGCGATCGCCGGCGCGGTGGCCGTCGGGTACGCCTACCGCAAGCGCTGAGGGACCTCAGCCGAGGAACACGCTCCGCCGCTGCGCGAGCAGCCGGTAGAGCGTGTGCTGGATGGTCTCGCGCACCTGGTCAGCGATGTTGAAGACCGTCATCGGGTCGTCGGCCTCGGCAGGATCGATCGTGTCGGTGCGGATCGGCTCGCCGAACTCGATGTACCACTTCGACGGCAGCGGGATCGCCCCCAGCGGGCCGAGCCACGGGAACGTCGGCGTCACCGGGAAGTACGGGGCGCCGAGCAGCCGCGCCAGCGGACGGATGTCACCGATCTTCGGATAGATCTCCTCCGCGCCCACGATCGAGCACGGGATGATCGGCACCTGCGTGCGCAGGGCCGCCGAGACGAAGCCGCCGCGGCCGAACCGCTGCAGTTTGTAGCGGTCGCGGAACGGCTTGCCGATGCCCTTGAAGCCCTCCGGCCACACGCCGACGAGTTCCCCGTTGCGCATGAGCCGCTCGGCGTCCGGGTTGCACGCGAGCGTGCTGCCGGCCTTGCGGGCCAGCGAGCCCACGCCGGGCAGCCGGAACACCAGGTCGGCGCCCAGCAGCCGCAGGTGCCGCCGCGCGGGGTGCTCGTCGTGCAGGGCGACGGTCGTCATCAGCGCATCGACCGGCAGCGTGCCCGAGTGGTTGGCGACGACGAGCGCGGCCCCGACATCGGGCACGTGGTGCACGCCGATCGTCTCGACGCGGAACCAGTGCCGGTAGAGCGGGCGAAGCAGCGGTAGGAAGACGTTGTCGGTGAGATCGACGTCGAAGCCGAACTCGTCGACCGCGTAGTCGCCCTCGAGGCGGCGACGCAGGAAGTCCAGCGCGGTCGTCAGCGCCTCCTCCCACTCTGCCGGGGTCTGCTCCGCGGCCTCGTCCACCGGTGGCTCCTCGGCGCCCGCCTCTGCGGACTCCTCGGTCGCTGGTGGCGGTTCCGCGGACCGCGGTGAGGGCACGGCCGGGCGGCGGGTGGTCGGCCCGGAGCCGCCGAGGCGCCAGCGGGTGCGCCCGGAGGAGTCGTCGGCGTGCAGCGGGATCACGCGGGCCCGGGTCTCCGGTTCGCTCACCTCGGCACCTCCCCCGGTGGCGTCCGGCGCGCCGACCCGGCTGCGGGCCCGGTCCACGGCGCGGCGGCGGCGCTGGACTGCGGGATGTTCGGAGGTCATCGGGCCCCCACGGCGGAGAGGAGTTTGTCGACCTGCCGCCCGGCGGTGATCCCGCCCTCGCGCAGCACGCGCTCGAGCGCATCGATCCGGTCGGGCGGGAGGAGGGGCCGCAGCACCGCGCCCCGCACGAAGTCGTCGAAGGCCTGCACGGTCGTCCACCGGGGAGTGAACCCGAACTGCCGGCGCAGCCGGGTGGTGTCCACGACGCGGCCGAAGTTGAGCAGGCGCAGCTGCTCCGGGGAGTAGTCGACGATGCGGGCGGTGCGCAACAGCTTGCCCACGGACCCGACGGCGATCCCGGGAACGGGCAGCGCCACCCGGCCGGCCCGGCGGATCGCCTGGGAGAGCAGCAGCACGCCGTCGGCCGCGACGTTGAACACGCCGGGGATCTCCTCGCTGACGGCGCGTTCGAGGACGGCCAGCCCGTCCTCCTCGTGCAGCAGCTGCACGCGCGCGTCGTAGCCGAGGACGGTGGGCACGACGGGCAACGAGAAGTACCTGGTGAACGCGTTGTCGACACGCGGGCCGATGAGGTTGCTGAACCGCAGGACGGTCACCGACACGTCGGGGCGGCGACGGGCGAACCCGCGCAAGTAGCCCTCGATCTCGGTGGCGTCCTTGGCCCACCCGCCGGAGGGGATCTCCTTCGGCGTCATCGTCTCGTCGAACAGCGCCGGATCGCGGGAGCTGGCCCCGTAGACGGCGGTGGTGGACTTCAGCACCATGCGCCGCACCGAACTGGCCTTCTGGCAGGCCGCGAGCAGCTGCATCGTGCCGATGACGTTCATCTCCTTCATCGCCGTGCGACCGCCGGAACGGGCGGGCTCCGACGAGAGCGCCGTGTGCACGACGGTGTCGACCGAGGCGCGCGAGATGACCTTGGCGATCAGCGGGTTCCGGATGTCGGCGCGCACGAACTCCGCGCGCCCCATGCGGCGCAGCATGTCGCGCGACGGCGGCACGATGTCCACGCCGAGCACACGCTCGATACCGGGATCTGCGGCGAGCCGGGCGGCGAGATGGCCACCGAGGAACCGGCTCACCCCGGTGACGAGCACGACGGATGGGGGCACGGACCACCCCTGCCAGATAGGAGGAGGACGCGGTGGGTGACCGATGCTAGACCCCGGGGCGACCCCGGGTCACTCACACGACGCGATGAGTGACCGGACGCACCCCGGGGGCAGGCTCACTTGCCGAGCTTGCGACGCTGCACGCGGGTCTTGCGGAGGAGCTTGCGGTGCTTCTTCTTCGACATCCGCTTGCGGCGCTTCTTGATGACGGAACCCATGCGTGACCTTCTCGATCTACCTCGGTACGACGGAAAGGTGCCCCGCCCGCGCTGGCGCGCGAACGCGCAGGACGGGACGACGACCGGACGCCCATGCTACCGGTCCGGTCGTACGGTCCGGTGAACAGGTCTGATCTACCCCGCGTCGAAGTAGGCGTTGCGCAGGTAGTCCTCGACGGCGTTGCGCGGCACCCGGAACGACCGGCCCACCCGCGCCGCCGGGAGCTCCCCGGAGTGCACCAGGCGGTACACGGTCATCTTGGACACACGCATCATCGCCGCGACCTCGGCCACCGTGAGGAACTGCATCTGGGCGAGGTGGATCTCGGGCTCATCGGCCGCCATCCGATCACCGCCTTCAGGTCTCACCGGGCCCGGTCGCTCGACCGGGTGCAGGCGTGTCAGCTGAGTCTAGCGGGACCGGTGTGACGAGCACGACCGGCCGCTCTACCCGGGCGAGCGCTCAAGCCGCGCGCCAGGGTGAGACGTGTCGTCCGATCGGTCGGTGATCGACCGACCGTCCGACCCTAGTGCTTGCCCAGTTCGACCGAACGGTCCCGCGCGGCCTCGATCGCGGCGATGAGCGCCGCGCGCACTCCGTGTCGCTCCAGCTCGCGGATGGCCGCGATCGTGGTACCCGCAGGGGAGGTCACGGCCTCGCGGAGGATCACCGGGTGGTCATCGGTCTCGCGCAGCATGCGGGCCGCGCCGAACGCCGACTGCACGATCAGGTCGGCGGCCACCGCGCGCGGCAGGCCGAGCAGGATGCCGGCATCGATCATGGCCTCGACCAGGTAGAAGAAGTACGCCGGGCCGGACCCGGAGAGCGCGGTGACCGCGTCCTGCTGTGACTCCGGCACCCGCACCACCCGGCCGACGGAGCCGAGCATCTTCTCCACGGTGCTCAGGTGCTCCTCGGTGGCGTGCGTGCCCGGCGAAACCGCGCTCATCGCCTCACCCACCACCATCGGGGTGTTCGGCATGACCCGCACGACCGGGGTGCCGGCGGGCAGCGCGTCCTCGTACAGCTTCGTCGGCAGCCCGGCGCACAGCGATACGACGAGCGTCTGCGGCCGCAGCGCCGGTCCCAGCTCGGCCAGGACGGGATCGATGTCCTGCGGCTTCACGGCGACCACCACCACGTCGGCCGTCGAGCCCGCGGTCGACACGTCGACCGCCTTCACCCCGAGCTTCGCCGAGAGCTCCTCCGCCCGCTCCGGGTAGCGCTCGGTGAACACCAGTTCGTCCGGCGCGTGGCCGGCCCCGAGCAGCCCGACCAGCAGCGCCTCGCCGATCTTCCCTGCACCGATCACCGCGATCCGCGTCATGCGACGACGGTACTGCGCGCCGCCTCTCCGGCGGCGGGGCCGGGTCGGCTCAGCGGGGGGCGAGGGCGAGCTGGCGGGCCTGGCAGACGATCCGGCCCGCCGAGTCGACGACCGTGCAGTCCTCGTCGAACTGGTCCCCGGCGATCAGGGTCGCCCGCGACCGCAGCCGCAGCCAACCGGGCGCCGGGCGGGCCCGCAGCAGCGCGGTCAGCTGCACGGTCGGCGCCCAGCCGATCCGGCCCAGGACGTTGAACAGGGTCGGCGGCATGATGTCGCCCGCCACCAGCGCGAACAGCACGTCCGGTTCCTCACCGAGCGGGCGCACCCAGCCCTCGATGACCGGTGGGCCGGTCTCACCGCGGGTGAACGGCAGCGTCGCGCCGACGTAGCGCAGCTCGCAGGCGCTCGAGATGCCGGTGGGCAGCCGCTCGTTGTACGGCGCCATCGCGTCCTCGGGCGGCTCGGCGGGCAGGTCCGGCACCTCCGCCCACGCGGGCTCGTCGTCGGGCAGCCGGCCCGCCGTCACCGACGCCGAGAGCATCGGCTTGTCGTTCTGGATCATCTGCACGGCGACCACGGACGCGGTGCGGCCGATCTTCACCACGTCGGTCGTGAGCGTCACCGGGCCCGGATCGGGGGCCCGCAGGAAGTCGGCGGCCACGGCGAGCGGATCGGGCGCCGTGCCCGGCGCCTCGTCGGCCAGCCGGAGCAGGGCCGCCTTGGCCATCAGCGCCATCATCAGACCGCCGTGCGCCTTGGGCCCGACGGTCCACGTCGTGCCCAGCTCCGCTTCGAAGCGGCCGTCCCCGGCCGGTCGGACGGCGAGCGCGCCACTGAACGGGGGAGCCGTCTGCTGTGGTGCCACCAGCCGTGTCTATCACCCGCGATCGGCGGACGACGATGTGACGTTGTCGACGCCCTGTCCGTCCGATCGGGTCAGGTGCAGGCGGGCGAACAGCAGCGACTCGGCCAGCACCTCGGCCCGCTCGTAGCGGGTGCGGCAGCGGCGCGTGCTCACCTCCAGCACCACGGTGCCCGACCAGTCCTGCTCGGCCAACCGGGAGCACACCTCAGCGCACGGCTGGCTGCCGCGCCCGGGCACCAGGTGCTCGTCGCGCGGCCGGCCGCTGCCGTCGGCCAGGTGGACGTGGGCGAGCCCGGAACCCATGCGGTCGAGCAGCGCCAGCGCGTCCTGCCCGGACGCTGCCGTGTGCGAGAGATCGAGCGTGTAGTGCTCGTAGCCGGTCTCCGTGGGGTCGAAGCCCGGTGTGTACGGCACGGAGCGCACGCGGCCCCGCACCACCGGGTACATGTTCTCGACGGCCACCGCGACGCCGGAGTCCCGGCCGGCGGCGACCTCGTCGGGGAAGGCGTCCGCGTAGCGGCGCTGCCAGCGGAACGGCGGATGGATCACGACCGTCCGAGCACCGACGATCGACGCCATCTCGATCGAGCGGCGCAGCCGCAGCACCGGATCGGGCGTCCACACCCGCTGGGTGACCAGCAGGCACGGGGCGTGAACGGCCAGCACCGGGACCCCGTACGTGCGGGAGAGCCGCTCCACCGACGCGACCTCCTGGCTGGCCGCGTCCGCCCACACCATCAGCTCGACGCCGTCGTAGCCCAGCTCGGCAGCCAGCTCGAAGGCCGCCCTCGTCGGCTCCGGGTACGCCGCCGCCGTGGACAGCGCGACCTGCGCGGTCACTTCCCCAACAGGATCAGCAACACGGGTGAGACCGTGAGCAACAACCCCACCCCTACGGCGAACGCGGTGGTGCGGGTGTCGGTGGTGCGCAGCAGGTTCCGCACCACGTACACCAGCCCGGCGGTGACCAGGATCGCGGCGAAGATCGCCACCACCATCAGGTCCCGCCACAGGAAGCGGAACGCCACCCACAGCAGGGCGCCGCCGATCGCACCGATGATCCACTGCGCGACGACCGCACCCCACGACTGCGTGGCGGGCGCCTCCTCGTCGGCCGCCCGGCGGCGGCGCGTCCGACTGCCGGACGTCTCCTCGGCCTCGTCGTCGTCCGCCACGCGGGCGGCCTCGAGCTCGGAGTCGTCGAAGTCGTCCGAGTCCAAGTCGGAGTCGTACCCCGAGTCGAACTCGTCCTCGTAGCCGTCGAGGTCGTCGTCGTAGCCCGCCCGGCGACCACGCGGCCCACCCGGCGCGGCGGCAGCGCCGCGACGGCCGTACGGCTCGTCGTAGTCGTCGTCGAGCGGCGGGACGCCGGCCTGCGTGGGCGGGCCCCCGTCGTCGTCGGGGCGCCGCTCGGGGCGGGCGCGCGCCCACGGGTCGGCGGGCGGCGGGCCCGCGGGGCGCGCCGGCGCCGGGGGCTCGACGGGGGCGCGCATGGTGCGCGTCTGCTGGCCGGGTGGGCTCGCCGGGGCCGCCGCGGGCATCGGCGGGACCGTGGCCGACGGCCCGGGCGGGGTGGCCGGCGCGGACGGCTCGGGGAACCGCCGCGGGCCCAGGTCCGGCACGCGCGGCATGCGCTCGGTGGGGATGTCGCGCGGCCGGTCGTACGCGGGCGGCGGCGTGACCGGGCCGCGGCGCAGCGGCTCGTCCGGGGGAACGGGCTGGCGCAGGATGCGGCGGTCGGGCACGGACGGCGGCGCGTAGTCGAAGGACGGGCCACCGGTCGTGAAGCCGACGCTCGACTCGACGTCGTCGGGACCGTCGGCGGCCCGCCGCCTGCGGCGACGCCCGGTCGCCGCCACGTCGCCGTGCTCGGCGAGCAGCTCAGCGACGGTGCGCTGGCGGGGGTGATCGGTCTCGGAAGTCATCCGCTACACCGTGCCTCTGTTGTCGTCAAGCGGCCAAGAGCATGCGGGCCCTCGTGCGCCGAGCGGTCGGTCTGGGCCGTCCCATCGAGCAGATCGAGCCTGCGGAGGATCACTCCTTCGCGCAGTGCCCAGGGGCAGATCTCCAGCACGGGCACGTCCAGCGCGCGCATCGTGGCCTCCGCGACGAGTGCGCCGGCGGCGAGCTGGTGGGCCCGGCTCGGGCTCACGCCCTCGAGTTCGGCCAGGTCGGCGGAGGACATGCGGGTCACGAACGCGATCAGCTGGCGCAGCCCACTGGCGCTCAGGGTGCGCCGCACCCGCAGCCCGGCGGCCGACGGTGCCGCGCCCGTGAGGCGGGCCAGCGAGCGGAACGTCTTCGACGTGCCGACCGCCAGATCCGGTTCGCCCTCCGCACGCAACCGCCGGGCGATCGGGGCCAGCTCCTCGTCGAGGTGGGCGCGCAGCGCGTCGATCTCCTTGCGCCCCGGCGGATCGCTCGTGAACCACTCCCGGGTGAGCCGGCCGGCGCCGAGCGGCAGGGACGCCGCGGCGGCCGGGTGCTCGTTGCGGCCGGCGGCGAGCTCCAGGGAACCGCCGCCGATGTCGAGCACGAGCAGCTGCCCGGCGGACCAGCCGTACCAGCGGCGGACGGCCAGGAACGTGTAGCGCGCCTCGTCGACACCGGGCAGCACCTGCAGCGCGATGCCCGTCTCGGCGCGGACGCGGGCGAGGACCTCGGCGGAGTTGGCGGCGTCGCGCAGGGCGGAGGTGGCGAAGGCCAGCAGATCGCCGCACTCGGCGGCCTCCAGTGCCGCGCGGGCCCGCTCGACCGCCTTGACCAGCGCGTCCGCGCCCGCCTGGGTGAGCGCTCCGGCGGCGTCGAGGTGCTCGGCGAGCCGCAGCTCGGTCTTCTCCGACGTCATCGGTGTGGGATGGCCCCCGCGCACAGCGTCCACCACCAGCAGATGAACGGTGTTGGAGCCCACGTCGAGCACGCCGAGCCGCACGGCGTCACCCTACCCGTTCCGTGATCACGCCGTGATCCGGCCGTGTCCTGCCCGATGCTCAGGCTTCGAACTTGTAGCCGAGGCCGCGCACCGTGACCAGGTGCTTCGGGTTGCCGGGATCGGCCTCGATCTTCGCCCGCAGCCGCTTGACGTGCACGTCGAGCGTCTTCGTGTCGCCCACGTAGTCGGCGCCCCACACGCGGTCGATCAGCTGCCCGCGGGTGAGCACCCGCCCGACGTTGCGCAACAGGTACTCCAGCAGGTCGAACTCCTTGAGCGGCATCGGCACCTCGGTGCCGTTGACCGCGACCACGTGCCGGTCGACGTCCATGCGGACCGGCCCGGCGGTCAGCACGCCGGACGCGCCGTCGCCGGCCCCGTTCTCGGCTCCGCGGCGCAGCACCGCGCGGATCCGCGCGATCAGCTCCCGCGCCGAGTACGGCTTGGTGACGTAGTCGTCGGCGCCGATCTCCAGACCCACGACCTTGTCGATCTCGCTGTCCCGGGCCGTCACCATGATCACCGGGACGGACGAGCGGGTGCGCAGCGCCTTGCACACGTCGGTGCCGCTCATGCCGGGGAGCATCAGGTCGAGCAGGACGATGTCGGCGCCGTTGCGGTCGAACTCGGCGAGCGCGTCCGGGCCGGTGGTGACGACGGAGGTGGTGAACCCCTCCTTGCGGAGCAGGAAAGCCAGCGGATCGGCGAACGACTCCTCGTCCTCGACGATCAGCACCTTGGTCATGGCGTCCCCCCGACAGCGGCAGGTTGGGCGGGCTGCTCGTCCGCACGGCGGGAGGCCGGGTCGGCGGGCAGCCGCATCGTGAACGTGGATCCGGTGCCGAGACGGCTCCACAGCCGCACCTCGCCACCGTGGTTGGCCAGCACGTGCTTGACGATCGCCAGGCCGAGCCCGGTTCCCCCGGTGGCCCGCGACCGGGCGGGATCGACGCGGAAGAACCGCTCGAACACCCGCTCCTGGTGCTCCGGCGCGATGCCGATGCCGCGGTCGGTCACCGCGATCTCCACCCAGTCCCCGCTGCGGCGGCGGGTGACCGACACCGACGAACTCGGCGGGGAGTAGGCGATCGCGTTGTCCAACAGGTTCGACAGGGCGGTGACCAGCAGCGTCCGGTCGCCCTGCACGGTGAGCCCGCTCGGTTCGTCGACGATGAACGCGATGTCGGCCGACTCCGCGGACAGCCGCGTCCGCGCGAGCGCCTCGTCGACGACCTCGTCGATCTCCACGGTGTGCATCTCGGGCAGCCGCTCGGCACCGGTGAGCCGCGACAGCGCGATCAGCTCGGTGACGAGGTTGCCCATGCGCGTGGACTCCTCGACGATCTTCGTGCCGAACCGGCGCACCGCCTCCGGGTCGTCGGCCGCGTCCAGCACCGCCTCGGCCAGCAGCCCCATCGCGCCCACGGGCGTCTTCAGCTCGTGGCTGACGTTGGCGACGAAGTCGCGGCGGGTCGCCTCCAGACGCACCGCCTCCGAGGTGTCCACGGCCTCGACCAGCACGAACCCGTCACCGAGCGGGCGCACGCGGGCGTGCACCGATGCGGGGCGGCGGCCCCGCCGGTCGAGCGGGGAGAGATCGACCTCGAGCGGCCCGGACTCGCCGTGGACGCGCTCGGCCGCGGCGACCGCCCGCCGGTCGGCGCGGTTCTCACCGACGACCCCCAGCACCTCCGCGCGCGGGTTGTGCAGCACGACGTCGCCGTGCCGGCTGAGCACCGCCAGCCCCTGCTCGGTGGTGCGGAACGCCCGCTGCAGGAGATCGGCGAGGGTGGGACCGGGGGCGACGGGCCGGCGGGCTGAAGCGGTCCGGCGGCGGACGGTGCGGCGACCGACGAGGAAACCGATCACCACCCCGCACACCGCGAGGAGGATGCCGACCGTGGCGGTCATGGCGCCATCGTATGCAGCCGGACCCGCCATCGATCCAGCTCAGCGGGCCGTTCGTGACGCTGACGACGCTCCGGAGCGCAACAGTTCCGCTGCCGTTCACCCCCGGTTCACCCGGCCGCCGCGGCGCGGCCTACCGGCCCTGCGCGGCGACCGCTGCGGCGGCCGCTGCGGCCGCCTCCGGGTCGAGGTACTCCCCGCCCGGCTTGATCGGGCGCATGTCGTCGTCGAGCTCGTAGCGCAGCGGCATCCCGGTGGGGATGTTCAGCCCGACGATGTCGGTGTCGCTGATGTTGTCCAGGTGCTTGACCAGCGCGCGCAGCGAGTTGCCGTGCGCGGCGAGCAGCACGATCTTCCCCGCGCGCAGATCGGGGACGATCGCCTCCTCCCAGTACGGCAGGAAGCGCTTGACGACGTCGGCCAGGCACTCGGTGCGCGGCATCTCGTCGCCGAGGTCGGCGTAGCGCGGGTCGCCGTCCTGGGAGAACTCGCTGCCCGGCTCGATCGGCGGGGGCGGCGTGTCGTAGCTGCGCCGCCACAGCATGAACTGCTCCTCGCCGAACTCCTCCAGCGTCTGCTTCTTGTTCTTGCCCTGCAGCGCGCCGTAGTGCCGCTCGTTGAGCCGCCAGCTGCGCCGGACGGGGATCCAGTGCCGATCGATCGTGTCCAGCGCCAGGTTCGCCGTGGAGATCGCGCGGCGCAGCAACGACGTGTGCACCACGTCGGGGAGCAGCCCGGCGGCCTTCATCAGCTCGCCGCCGCGGCGGGCCTCCTGCTCGCCCTTCTCCGAGAGGGGCACGTCCATCCAGCCGGTGAACAGGTTCTCGGCGTTCCACACGCTCTCGCCGTGGCGGAGCAGCACGAGGGTCGACATGCTCTTACCTTTTCATTGCCTCAGACGTGGGCGGGGGCCCCCTCGGTGGGATCGACGAACTCCCCGGTCAGCCCGGCGCGGATCTCGTTCGTGATCTCCATGAGCTGCCGCACCTGCTCCCGGGTGAGCCGGTCGAACAGGTACTTGCGGACCTCGTTGACGTGGCCGGGCGCGGCGGCCGCCAGCACCGCGAGACCCTCGTCGGTGAGCGTGCAGAAGGTGCGCCTGCGGTCGCCGGGGCAGGTCTCGCGGCGCACCCAGCCGCGCTCCTCCAGCCGGGACACCGCGTGCGAGATGCGGCTGTGCGAGCTCAGCGTGCGGTCGGCGAGCTCCCCCATCCGCAGCGTGCGGTCCGGCGCCTCGGAGAGCATGACCAGGATCTGGTAGTACGCCATCGGCATGCCGGCGTCGCGCTGCAGCTGGCGGTCCAGCGCGGCCTCCAGCAGCGTGGTGGCGGCGATCCACGACAGCCACGCCGCCCGTTCCTCGGCGTCCAGCCAGCGCGGCTCACCGTGGTCGGTCACCTGGGCGATCCTACGGCCTCGATCGGGAAACCACGGTGATCAACCGACCCGGTACCCGTCGGACGCCGAGAACCGGGCAGTGACGCTGAACCGGTCGGCGCGCACCAGCGTCTGCCGCCACTCGACGGCCTGGTCGCCTGCCAGGCCGAGCCGGTCGATGGTCAGCGCGGCCACGTCGGGGCCGATCCCCAGCAGGCGCCGCTGCGCGGAGTCGGGCACGACCGCGCTGATCCGCTCACTCCCGCCGGTGACCCGGATTCCGCAGCGGGCGGCGTACTCGGCGTAGAGGCCGGTGCGGCTGAAGTCGACCTCCAGCAGCGGCGCGGCCAGCTTCTCGGGCAGCCACACGCGGTCGACGGCCAGCGGCACCTCGTCGGCCAGGCGCAGCCGCTCCAGGTGCACCAGCGGAGTGGACTCCTCCAGCCCGAGCCGGGCCGCGACCACCCCGTCGGCGCGCACGTCGAGCGTGTGGACCACGCTGCGCTGCACCTGGCCGGTGGCCTCCACCGCGGTGAACAGGCTGTACGGCTCCCCCAGCTGCTGTTCGATCACGCCCCGGTCCGCGCGGCGCGGGGTGCGGCCCCGGCCGGCGATCACCAGGCCTTCCTCGCGCAGCCGCCGCACCGCCTCCCGGACGGTGTGCCGGCTCACCCCGTACTCGGCGACGAGCGCGAGCTCACCCGGGAAGGAGTCCTTGAACTCGTCGAGGGCCAGCCGCCGGCGCAGGTCCGCCAGCAGCTGCTCCCACAGCGGACGGGCGCCCAGCCGGTCCAGCGGCTGGGCGGTCATGGTCCGACCACCGGGCGCATGTCCTCCACGGTACGGGCGCGGCAGCGGTGGCGGAAAGCCGGTGCACCGGGGTCGGGAACTCGCTGGCCCGCGCGCGGCGGCGCCGACTTGGATGTGACCGGTGGAGTTCGCGCAGACCCCCGAACCGCCCTACACGGCTGTGATCTTCACCTCGCTGCGGACGGACGGCGACGACGGCTACGCCGAGACGTCCGCGCGGATGGCCGAGCTGGCCGCGCGGCAGCCGGGGTTGCTGGGCATCGAGTCGGCCCGCGACGGCCTCGGCATCACCGTCGCCTACTTCCGCGACGAGGCGAGCGCGCGGTCGTGGAAGCAGGTGACCGAGCACCGGGAGGCGCAGCGGCTGGGCCGGGATCGGTGGTACCGGGCCTACCGGGTCCGGGTCGCCACCGTCACCCGCGAGTACGGGTGGGAACGGCCGTAGCCGTCAGGCCGCCCGCACGCCCCGCTTGCCCACCGCCCCGCGCAGGCCGACGCACCCCACGCAGCCGATGCAGTCCACGCAGTCGATGCAGCCGACGCACGCGATGCAGCGGCGGCAGCCGATGCAGGCGACCGTGGCGATGCTGGCCCGGATCCCGGCGGAGAGGAACGTGGCGATGCTGGCGAGCACGCCGACGCTGCCCGAGGTCGCGACGCTCGCCACCACGCCCGCGCTGCCGGACGTGGCAACGCTGCCGACCACCCCGGCGCTGCCGGCGACCGCGACGCTCCCCACGACCCCCGCGGAACCCGCGACCGCGACGCTGCCGGCGACGCCGGTGCTGCCCGTCACCGATCGGCTCGCGACGACGGGTCCGCTCCCGGCGGGCTCGACGACGGTGCCGGGCCGCAGCGGCGTGACCGTGGCCGGTGCGTTGTCCTCCATGCCGCGAGCCTCCCGCACGCCGCGGCCCGTCGCCACCCTGATCCGGCTCAGACCTTCTGCGCTTCCCGCGCCCGCAGGTCCTTGCGCAGGATCTTCCCGGACGCCGACTTCGGGATCGCGTCGATGAACTCGACCACGCGGACCTTCTTGTGCGGCGCGATCCGCTCGGCGACGTAGGCCATGACCTCGTCCTCGGTGAGGTCCTCCGCGCCCGGCTGCTTGACGACGAACGCCTTCGGGACCTCCTCGCCCTCCTCGTCGCGCACCCCGATGACGGCGGCGTCGGCGATGCGCGGGTTGGTCAGCAGCAGCGCCTCCAGCTCGGCGGGCGGCACCTGGTAGCCCTTGTACTTGATCAGCTCCTTGACCCGGTCGACGATCGTGTAGACGCCGTCCTCGGTGACCGTGGCGACGTCACCGGTGTGCAGGAAGCCGTCGGCGTCCAGCGTCGCGGCGGTGGCCTCGGGGTTGTTCAGGTAGCCGCGCATGACCTGCGGCCCCTTGACCCACAGCTCGCCGCGCTCGCCGGGGCCGACCTCCTTGCCGGTCTCCGGGTCGACGAGCTTGCACTCGGTGTTGGGGATCGCGAGCCCGACGCTGTTGAGGTCGTAGGTGCTGTCGAACGGGTGGGCGTGGCTGACCGGCGACAGCTCGGTCATGCCGTAGCCCTGCAGCACCCGGCAGCCCAGCCGCTTCTCGACGGCGTGGCCGAGCTCGGCGTCGAGCGGGGCGGCGCCGGAGAAGATCGTGTCGATGCACGACAGGTCGTACTGGTCGACGATCGGGTGCTTGGCCAGGAAGACCGCGACCGGCGGCGCGATGTAGACGTAGTCGACGCGGTGCTCGGAGATCACGCGCAGGAACTCCTGCGGCTCGAACTTCGGCATCGTCACCACCGTCGAGCGGTGGTAGAGGCCGTTGTTCATCATCACGGTCATCCCGTAGATGTGGAAGAACGGCAGCACGGCCAGCAGCCGGCGCTCCGGCGTCACCGAGAACACCGGCTCCACCTGGCAGAGGTTCGCGACCAGGTTGCGGTGGGTGAGGATCACGCCCTTGGCCAGGCCGGTGGTGCCCGACGAGTACGGCAGCACCGCGACGTCCTCGGCACCGACCTCCAGCGCGGGCGGAGCGGCGTCGGTAGCGGCGAGCTCGGCGAGCGAGGTGCGGCCCTCGGCGGGATCGAGCGTGATGATCGCGTCGTCCGGGATGCCCACCTCGGCGGCGGCCGCGCTGGCCCGGTCGAGGAACGGCGACACCGTGATGATCATCCGGGCGCCGGAGTCCTTGAGCTGGTGCACCAGCTCGGGAGCGGTGTAGAGCGAGTTCGCGCTGGTGACGGTGGCGTTGGCGCGGATGATGCCGTGGAAGGCCGCCACCCAGTACGGGTTGTTGGGCGCGAACAGCGCCACGACGTCGCCCTTGCCGATCCCCCGCGCGGCCAGCCCGGCCGCGACCTTGTCCACGAGCTCGTGCAGCTGCCGGAAGGTGATCGCGTTGCCGGTGGGCCCGTCGATCACCGCCGGCGCGTCCGCACGGTCGCCGAAGTCGGTGAAGAGGAACTCGTAGAGCGAGGTGTCCGGGATCTCGACGTCGGGGTAGGTGCTGCGGAAGGACATCGGCGGAGCGCTCCCTTGCGTGCGATGGATCACACCATGCTACGGACACATTCGATCACCTGCGGGAGCAGGAGAGAACACCCGGAAGGGGTAGCCCGAAAGGGTTGTCCTCACGCGCTGTTACTGCGATCGTGTTTGCGCCGCGTACGTGGTCACCACCACCGGCCCAGGTGCGGGAGGCGCCCCTCGTCGTTCCCGCGTCGGCGGCGGCACGAAGCCCCCGATCGTGTCGCTCAGCGGGCCCGCGGCACCTGCAGGGTGGCCCGGGGTCACTACTCCCCCTCGGCTCCCGGGCCGCCCTGCCCGACCGCCGCCCCGGCCACCGCGGGCGCCCGCCGGCGCAGGGTGCGGCGCACGAACCAGGCGATCCCGACGATCACCGCGGCCACCGGCAGGTACGGGATCAGGAAGCCGATCACCGCGCCGACCACGATCGCGATCCGCACGAGCGTCTCCCAACCGGCCGCCAGGCCCTGCAGGAAGCCCGGGGTGTCCGACGCCGGGGGCAGCGGTGCGGCCCCGGTCCCGACCAGGTCCACGGTCAGCGTGGACAGCGCCACCTTGCCGCGCAGCGCGGCGAGCCGGTTCTTCAGCGAGTCCAGCTCGGCCTCCCGCTGAGCCAGCTCCGACTCGATGCGGGTGATGTCGGCGATCGACTCGGCCCGCGCGAGCAGCGCCCGGATCCGCTCGACGCTGGCCTGTTGGCTGGCCACCCGCGAGTCGAGGTCGATCATCTGGTCGGTGACGTCGGTGGCCTGCGAGCGCCGGTCGGTGACCTTCCCGAGCGCTGCCACGTCGTCGATCACCCGGTCGAGGCTGTCGGCGGGGATCCGCAGCGTGAGCGACGCGCCGCTGCCACCGGTCTGCCGCTCCTCCGCGACGATGCCCTGCGCGGTGACCGCGATGCTGCGCACCTGCCGCACCGCGGCCGCCACATCGGCGGTGTCGACGGTGAGCGCGGCGGTGCGCACGACCGATCGCTCCACGTCGAGCTGCTGGGCGGGCACCTCCGGGGAGCCCCCGCGGCCGGGTGCTCCCCCGGGTGCCAGCTCGGCCGTGGCCGATCCATGGGCGGAGTCCAGGGCCCTGTCCTGGCCGGGTGCCGCGGCGACCCCTCGCTCCCCCGCGGCACCCGGCGATGCGTTCTCCGCCGCACTGCAGGAGACCCCGGCCGTCAGCACGATGAGTGCGGCCCCCACCGCGGCGATGAGCCGGATCCGGCGTCCGCTCTGCTGCGCCATTCCTGCCTCCCGTGTTCCCCCCGACGGCCGGGGATCTCGACCCTGCAGACGGAGCCTGCCCGGCCGGGGGTTGCACGGGGTTCCGGGAAACTACCGGACTAATCCTCGATGAGGTGCGCGAACGCCTTGAGGTTCGCCAGCGACTCGCCGCGCTCGGTGCGCCACGCCCACTCCCGCCGGATCGACGTGGCGAAGCCCAGCTCCAGCAGGGTGTTGAAGTCGCCGTCGGCGGCCTCCAGCACCTGGCCGAGCACCCGGTCGAGCTCCTCCGGTCCGGCGACGGCGTGGGGGATGCGACCGATCAGGTGGATGTCGCCGATGCGGTCGAGCGCGTAGTGCACCCCGTAGAGGCGGGCGTTGCGCTGCAGCAGGAACCGGTAGACGCCCTCGTGGTTCTCGTCGGGCCTGCGGCAGACGAACGCCTGCACGAACACCGACTGCGGGCGCGCGATCACCCAGCAGTTCGTCTCCAGCCGGGCCGTACCGGGCAGCTTGACCAGGAACTGGCCGGGCCCGTGGCGGCGGAAGTCGACCTCCAGCTCGGCCAGCGCGGCGTCGAGCCGGGAGTCCAGGTCGGTCGCGTCGGTCATGACACTCCTTCGCTCTGCCGGGCGCGGAACTCCGCAGCCGCGTCGGCGTAGGTGTCGAGCAGCCGGTCGACGGTGCGGTCCCAGGAGAACGAGTTCGCGTGCTTCACCGCGCCGAGCGAGAGCTGGGCGCGCCGCTCCGGCGCCAGCGCGACGGCGGCGAGGGCGTCGGCCCACTGCTCACTGCGGTGACCGGGAACCAGGAGGCCGGAGACCCCGTCCGCCACGGCGACGGGCAACCCGCCGACCGCCGCCGCCACGACCGGGGTGCCGCACGCCTGCGCCTCCAGCGCGACCAGGCCGAACGACTCGTTGTGGCTGGGCACCGCCACCACGTCGGCGGCGCGGTAGACGTCGACGAGCGCGGAGCCGCCCTGTGGGGGCAGGAACCGCACGATGTCGGTGATGCCGAGGGTCTGCGCCAGCTCCTGCAGCGCCTTCGGCTCGGCCAGCCCGCTGCCGGACGGCCCGCCGACGACCACGACGATCAACCGCTCGCGCAGTGCGGGATCGCGCTCCAGCAGCTCCGCGGCCGCGCGCAGGAGCACGTCCGGGGCCTTCAACGGCTGGATGCGCCCGACGAAGGTCAGCACGACCGCGTCCAGCGGCAGGTCGAACGCGGCCCGGGCGGCGGCGCGGTCGCCGGTGCAGAACCGCTCGAGATCCACCCCCGGTGGCACGGTGACGGTGCGGCGCGGATCAGCCGAGTACAGCTCGACCAGCTCGCGGTACTCCTCGGCGGTGTTGGCGACGAGCCGGTCGGCCTCGGCCACCACCTGGTCCTCGCCGATGACCCGGACCATCGGCTCCGGCTCGTCGCCGTCGGCGAGCGCGGCGTTCTTCACCCTGGCCAGGGTGTGCGCGGTGTGCACCAGCGGGACGCCCCAGCGGTCGCGGGCCAGCCAACCGACCTGGCCGGAGAGCCAGTAGTGGGAGTGGATGAGGTCGAAGTAGCCGGGTTCGTGGCGGGCCTCGGTGCGCAGCACCCCGGCGGTGAACGCGCACAGCTGGCTGGGCAGGTCGTTCTTGGCGAGCCCCTCGTACGGCCCGGCGGCCACGTTGCGCACGCGCACCCCGGGCGCCATCTCCACGACGGGCGCCAGCTCCGACGACGTGGCCCGGGTGAACACCTCCACGGCGATCCCGCGTTCGGCCATGCGCCGCGCGGTCTCGGCGACGTAGACGTTCATGCCGCCGGCGTCTCCGGTGCCCGGCTGCTCCAGCGGTGACGTGTGCACCGAGAGCAGACAGACCCGCCGAGGAAGTGAACCCACGGGCCCCTGTCTAGCACGGCGGCGGGACCGGGGGGTCACTCGTCGCGCGCGTCATGCCGCGAGGAGGGCGAGCAGCGCGCGGACGGGGTCCTCCGCGTGCCAGGTCGCACCGTCCCGCCACACCGGGACGCGGCGGCGGGCCGGCTCGGGCCTGGTCAGCTGCACCCACAGCTCGTCGTGCAGGACCAGCTCGCCCTCCGGCACCTCGACGCCGAGGGTGTCGCAGGTCACCACGACCTCGGCCAGCGCCCGCCACGGGGTCGGCGTGCCGGTGGAGTCGACGGCGCCCGCGACCACGTCGGTCGCCAGCGGCAGGTCGAGGAGCTCGGCCAGCGCCTGCGGGTCGCCGCCGATGACCAGCTCCCCGGCGGGCAGGACGGCCGCGGGCCACGGCTCGTCGAGCACGACGGCGACCTCGACGTCGACGACCGAACCGTCCAGCGCCCGCACCCGGTCGGGCAGGGCGAGGTCGTCCGCGGCGACGCGCCCGGCCGCGACGGCTTCGGCGAGCGCGGCGTGCGCAGCGGAGGTGAGCGCGGCGTCCGGGGTGCGGGTCGGATCGGCGAGGCGGTCGAGCAGGTCGTCGGCGCTCTCCCGGTCGGCGACGACCAGCCCGGAGCGCACGCCGATCGCGGCGAGCAGCTCCTCGTCCAGATCCGCGGGGACCGCGTCGTACAGGCCCGCGATCTCGTGCGCCGAGGCCAGCCGCCAGTGGTCGGGCCGCCGCCCGCCCAGCCGCGCGTGGCGGGAGAGCCACCACGCCGTGTACCCGCCGGGGACGAACACGGCCGCCCGGGCGTCGCGGTCGTCGGCGATCAGCGCGAGCGCCCCTGGCCAGGCGTCGTCGGCGACGAGATCGAGGTCGCGGACCGCGACCAGCCGGGCAGGCGGCTCGTCGGCGGCGTCCCACCACTCGTCCTCGCCGTCGAGGTCGTGGTCGGGACCGGTCGGCTCCTCGTCGACGACCACCGTGAACCCGTCCAGGACGCCCACCGCGACCAGCGCCGCCCGCGGCACCCGCGCGGCCAGCTCCGGATCGATCACGTCGATCGGCACGTCGTCGGCGAGCAGCGGGCGCAGCGCCGCATCGGGCAGCATCAGCTCGTCGGCGCGCGCGGGCCGGCCGTCCTCGTCGGGCAGGGCGAGCGCCCGGAACGCCTCGGGCGCCTCCCCGGTGCGCTCCACCAGCGCCAGCACGGCCTCGGCGAGCGGCAGCGGATCCAGTCCGGCCTCGGCGTCGTCCAGCGACCGTTCGACGGCCTCGACCAGCGCCGGGTGCGCGAGCAGCGCCGACGCCTCGGCGGGCCGGGCACCGAGCCGCTCCAGCAGCGGATGGGCGAGCGCGGCCACGTGCAGCCCCGGCAGGCCCAGCCGGGCGAGTGGACCGACCACGGGGGCATCGTGCTCGTCGGGCGGCAGGAACACGGTGGCCGGGCCGGCCGCGACCCGGTCGCCCGCCA
Organism: Pseudonocardia thermophila; assembly: GCF_900142365.1. Classification (GTDB taxonomy): domain Bacteria; phylum Actinomycetota; class Actinomycetes; order Mycobacteriales; family Pseudonocardiaceae; genus Pseudonocardia; species Pseudonocardia thermophila. The sequence continues at coordinate 101,721 of NZ_FRAP01000019.1, forward strand.
GCGGGACCGGCAGCGCCCGCAGGTCCTCGACCAGGCCGGGGACGGCCTCGGCGGGCCCGGTCAGCTCGGTGTACAGCTCGGCCCACCACGCGAGCGGCTGCTCCGGCCCGAACAACCGCTCGACGAGCTCGGCGGGGCCGATCCGGCGGACGCCCAGCTCGGTCAGCGGCGCAGGATCGGCGACCGGGGTGACGATCCGGTCCAGGCCGGCGTCGGCGAGCAGCTCGACCAGCCGCGGGCTCGCGCCGGGCACGTCCAGCCACTCGGCCCGACCGGGCGCCAGCTCACCGCGCGGCGCCGGTAGCCACGCGGCCGTCCGCAGCCCGGCGAGCAGCAGCTCGTGCAACCGCCCGTCCAGCGGGGAGCGCGGGAACCCGGCCTCGGGCACCAGCGTGAGGCGGTGCTCGGGCGGGGTGGCCGCCACCAGGTCCACGTACGCCGCGACAGCCCCCTCCAGCACGACGTCGAGGGCGCGACCGGGGCGGACCCGGCGGCGATCGGCCTCCAGCGGCAGCGACGCGATCAGCCGGGCGGGCAGCGCGAGCCGCTCGGTGGTCGCGGTCGGGGCGTGCGCGACGTCCTCCCCGAGCGGGACCGGGCGGCCCTCGGCGTCGACGGGCAGGGCCCAGGTCACCGTCCAGCGGGCGCGGGTGCGCTGCTCGGCGGCCCGGTCGCGGTCGGTGTCGGCCAGCTCCCCGGCGGCGCGGGCCAGCCGCCAGCGCCGGTCCCCGACGGTGACCACGTCGCCGTCGTCGACCCGGCGCACCACGGTCCCGGCCACCTCGATCTCGGTGAGCCCGCGCAGCGCCAACAGCAGGTCGGGGGCGAGCGCGGCGGCCTGCTCGACCAGCTGCTGCGCGTCGACGCCGGGCCGCAGCGGCAGCCGCACCTCGGTGCCCTCGGCGGGCGGTTCCTCGTCGGTGGGCCACACCAGCCGCAGCACGGGCGGCTCGTCGCGGCGGGCCAGCTCGGCCGCCGCCACCGGGATCTCGGCGACCTCCTCCCGGGTGCGCGCCGCGGAGAACGCCACCCCGCCGCTCGTGCTCACGATCCGCGGCTCGGCGCTGATCGGCAGGACAGCGGCGAACCCGACCCCGAACCGGCCGACCGAGCCTTCGTCGTCCCGCTTCGCGGAGGCGCGCAGGGACGCCAGCGCCGCCACGCCGTCCGCGGTCAGCGGGGCGCCGTCGTTGGCGACGCGCAGCTCGCCGTCCACGACCGCGACGCGGACGCGGCGGGCCCCGGCGTCGGCGGCGTTCTGCGCGAGCTCGACGAACCAGGCGCCGGCGTAGCCGCCGAGGACCAGGTCCTCCTCGGCGTTGGCGTCCTCACGGAACCGGGTGGGCGAGTCCGCCCAGGAGCGCAGGACCGCGGCCCGCAGGGCGGCGGTGTCGAACGGATCGTTCAGGAGGTCACCACAACCGGGTCGTGCTCGGGGACGACCTCCATGTCGACCCCGTCGTCGTACACCAGCTCCGCGACCGCCACCGGGGAGCCCTGCTCGACCTGCACGGCGGAGTGGGCGCCGCAGCCGAACTCGACCGAGACGACCGAGCCGTCGGCGGGCGAGTACTCGTTGCCGCACACCCCGAACGCCGCGCGCAGCGAACCGGCGAGCGGCAGGAAGAACCCGCAGGTGCCGCACCGCTCGGGTGCGGCGCGGGCCATGTCCGAGTCGGGACCGTGCGGGCCGTCGTGCCAGCGGGCGGCGGCCGCCAGCCGCCCCTCCCGCGACATCACCTTCTCCCGGCCGAGGCCGATCTCGGTGGCGACCTCCTCGACGGCGGGATCGTCGTTCTGCACGTACGCGGGTACGAGCCGCGGATCGTCGGGCCGGGTCGGCAGCAGGTCGCCGACACCCAGGTCGCCGGGCCGGACCCGCTGCTCCCACGGCACCCACGGCGGGGCGATCAGCGCGTCGTCGCCGGGCAGCAGGACCACCTCGCTGACGGTGACCGGGTGGCCGCCGGCGAGCGTGACCGTCCACATCCACCCGCGGTAGCCGGGCTGGCGGGCTTCGAACTGGTGGGTGACGGCGCCGCCGGGCTCTTCGAACGCGCGCAGGTGCTCGCCGACGGCCGTCTCCCCGGTCTCGGGGCCGAGGTCGGCCACGGCCTCCTCGACCGCTGCGGCCCGGGCCTGCTCCACCGCGGCGACGAGCACGGCGGTGTGGTCGGAGTCAGGAGCGGAGGTCACTGCACGGATTGTGCCACCCTCTGCCCCGTGCGACGCACGTCGGTGGCCCTGCTCGGAACGGCCCTGGTGGCCCTCGCGGCCTGCGCCCCGGCCGGCGCCGGGACCGGCCCGGACGCCGCCGCGCCGGGGGTCGTTCGGCTGCGGGTGGAGGTGCTGGCCGAGCAGCCGCACGACCGCACGGCGTTCACCCAGGGGCTCGAACTGGCCGACGGCGTCCTCTACGAGGGGACGGGGCTCTCCGGCCGGTCACAGCTGCGGGAGCTGGATCCCGCGACCGGGGCGGTGCGCCGCGCAGCGGACCTGCCCGACGGCGCGTTCGGCGAGGGCATCGCCGTGGTCGGCCCGCGGATCTGGCAGCTGACCTGGCAGGACGGGTACGCGCTGGAGTGGGACCGGGCCACGCTGACCGTGCTGCGCCGGGTCCCGATCGACGGCGAGGGCTGGGGCCTGTGCTTCGACGGCACCCGGCTGGTGCGCTCCGACGGCACCGCCCGCCTGCGCTTCCACGATCCCGAGACGTTCACCGAGCTCGGCGAGGTGCCGGTCACCCTCGGCGACCAGCCGCTGCCGGAGATCAACGAGCTGGAGTGCGTCGACGGGCGGGTGTGGGCCAACGTGTGGCGCACCGAGCGGATCGTGGCGATCGACCCGGCGACGGGACGGGTGACCGCCGTCGTCGACGCTGCGGGGCTGCTGCCCGCGCAGGCGCGTGCGGGCACCGACGTGCTCAACGGCATCGCCGTGCTCGGCCCCGGCGAGTACCTGCTCACGGGCAAGCTCTGGCCGGCCGCCTACCGGGTGCGGTTCGTGCCCGACTGACGTCCCGGCCGTGGGTCAGAATGGGGAGGTGCCGAGCCAGTCACCGTCCGGGCCGCGCCGCGGGCGCCGGTCGTGGCTGTCCGGCGTTCGGGCCGCTCCGCCCGCCCAGCCCGCCTCGACCACCCCGCCCGGGACGCCGCCGCCCGGCCGGGACTGGTCCGATCCGGCCGCGTACACCCCGCGGCGCCGCTACCCCTGGCACGACGATCCCGACTACGACCCGGCCGAGCACCGCCGGGTACCGCCGCCGCGGCCGTTCGTCCCGCCGGAGGAACCGCCCCGCGCCGCCCCGCCGCGGGAGGAGCCGCAGGTCACCAAGCCGGAGCCCGCGCCGGCCGAGCCGGGCGTGAGGATGCCCCGCAAGCTCACGGTCACCCGGGTGGCCGCGATGCGCAGCCGGGAGCTCACCCAGAAGGGCATCCGCGCGTTCCACCGCGCCACCACCGCCGACGGGGCCGACCGCTCCGGGCTGACCGCGCTGACGTACGCGAACATGTTCGACTACGCGGTCGACGCGGCGGTGGCGGTCGCGCTGGCCAACACGCTGTTCTTCGCGGCGGCCACCGCGGAGAGCAAGACGAACGTGGCGCTCTACCTGGCGATCACCGTCGCGCCGTTCGCCGTCGTGGCGCCGGTGATCGGGCCGCTGCTCGACCGCCTGCAGCGCGGGCGGCGCGCGGCGATGGCGGTGTCGTTCTTCGGCCGCGGCGTGCTCGCCGTGGTCATGGCGCTCAACTACGACACCTGGCTGCTCTACCCGGCCGCGCTGGGCACGATGGTGCTGTCGAAGTCGTGCACCGTGCTGAAGGCGGCGGTGACGCCGAGAGTGCTGCCCACGGCGATCACGCTGGTCAAGACGAACTCCCGGCTGACCGTCTTCGGGCTGATCTCGGGAGCGGTGTTCGGCGGGTTCGCGGCCGGGTTCAGCTGGCTGTGGGGCTCGGCGGGCGCGCTCTACTTCACCGCCGCCCTGTGCGCGGTCGGCACGTGGCTGTGCTTCCGCATCCCGCGCTGGGTGGAGGCGACCGCCGGCGAGGTGCCGGCGACCGTGCGGATCCACCGCGGCAAGACGCCGATGAGCCGCTCGGTGGTCGTGGCGCTGTGGGGCAACGGCGCGATCCGCGTCCTCACCGGGTTCCTCACGCTGTTCGTCGCGTTCGTGGTGAAGGCCCAGCCGGACGTCGACGCCGCCCAGCAGCTGACCCTCATCGGGATCGTGGGCGCTGCGGCCGGGCTCGGCTCGTTCGTCGGCAACTTCGCCGGGTCCCGCATGCGGTTCGGCCACTCCGACACGGTGATCGTCAGCTGCATCGCGGTCGCGGTGGCCGCGGCCGTCACCGCCGTGTTCGTGCCGGGGATCGCGCTGGCCGCGACCGTGGCGCTGGTCGCGGCGACCACCAGCGCGGTGGCGAAGGTCTGCCTCGACGCGGTCGTGCAGCGCGACCTGCCGGAGGAATCGCGGGCCTCGGCGTTCGGCCGGTCGGAGACGATCCTGCAGCTGTCGTGGGTGTTCGGCGGCGCCCTGGGCGTGCTGCTGCCGCACGACGGCTACGCGCTCGGCTTCGGCGTCGTCGCGGCCGTGGTGGGGGTCGCGGGGATCCAGACGGCGCTGGTCTCCCGGGGCCGCGCGCTGCTGCCGTTCCTGCGCCACCAGGCTCCCGTGACGGGCCCGACGGCGCGGGTGGGAAGCTGACCGGGTGCGTCGCGTCCTGCTCCTCGCCGTCCTCGCCGCGCTGACCGGAGCGGTGACCGCGTGCAGCGCGAGCTCGGGCGAGCTGCCGCAGGTCACGTTCGCCGCGGACGGTCGCACGGTGGCCGCGCGGCCCACCCAGTACTGCACGGTCGAGTTGACCGACTGCCAGGACGACGCCGACGCCCCGGTCGAGCTGCGCGTGCCGCCGGGCACTCCGGTGCAGGTCAGGGTGCCGCAGGAGGTCGCCTCCGGCCCGTGGCTGATCGTGTTCTCGATCGTCAGCGCCGACGGCAGCCGCACCGACGGGCGCACCCCGGTGTTCGGCCCGGACCAGCGGACCGAGTACGAGCTGACCCTGCCCGAGCCCACGGACCGGCTGCTCGTCGCCGAGGTGCATCAGCTCGGCGCGGTCGTGCAGACCAACACCGACACCGGTGAGGTCGAGTTCCCGGCCCGCGCCACCTGGGTGCTGAACACGAGCCTGTGACCGCGGCTACCCGTCGAGGTCGCGCGCGACCGCGCGGAGCACCTCCGCGGTGAGCTTGCAGGTCTTGCGGTCGGGGTAGCGGCCGCGGCGCAGATCCGGCTGCACCTTGGTCTCCAGGAGGCGGATGAGCTCCTCGGTGAGGCTGTGCAGGTCCTCAGCCGGCCGGCGGGTGGCCTCGTGCACCGACGGTGTCTCGACCAGCCTCACCTGCAACGCCTGTGGCCCGCGACGGCCCTCGGCCATGCCGAACTCGACCCGCTGCCCGGGCTTGAGGGTCTCGACTCCGTTCGGCAGCGCCGTCTTGCGGACGTACACGTCCGGTCCGCCGTCCTGAGCGAGGAAGCCGAAACCCTTCTCGGCGTCGAACCACTTCACCCTGCCGGTCGGCACGTGCTCACCCGTTCCTCGTTCGTGTCAAAGTCCTTCGTCGCGAGCGCACCTGGCCACACGACGAGCGCGCCCCGGCATCACACCGGGACGCGCTCGGCCACCCTACTGCGCCGGGCGGTGTCTGTGCAGACGTTAAATGGTCATATCGGGCTCAGGCGGTACGGGTGGCGGCGGCCTCCTGCAGACCGAGCATCTCGATGCTCTTCTCTCGCATCTCCACCTTACGGATCTTGCCGGTGACCGTCATGGGGAACTCGTCGACGATCATGACGTAGCGCGGGATCTTGTAGTGCGCGAGCTTGCCGGTCGCGAACTCGCGCAGCTTGTCCGCGTCGAGCGGCTCGGCGCCCTCGCGCATCTTGATCCACGCGCACAGCTCCTCGCCGTACTTGACGTCGGGCACCCCGATGACCTGCGCGTCGACGATGTCCGGGTGCGTGTAGAGGAACTCCTCGATCTCGCGCGGGTAGATGTTCTCCCCGCCCCGGATCACCATGTCCTTGATCCGGCCGGTGATGTTGATGTAGCCGTCGGCGTCCATGACGCCCAGGTCGCCGGTGTGCATCCAGCGCGCCCTGTCGATCGCCTCGGCAGTCTTCTCCGGCTCCTCCCAGTAGCCGAGCATCACCGAGTAGCCGCGGGTGCACAGCTCACCGGGGGTGCCGCGGGGCACGGTGAGGCCCGTCTCCGGGTCGATGATCTTGACCTCGACGTGCGGCATGACCCGTCCGACGGTCGACACCCGCAGCTCCAGCGGGTCGTCGATGCTGGTCTGGGTGGAGACGGGCGAGGTCTCGGTCATGCCGTAGCAGATCGTGACCTCCTCCATGCCCATCCGCGCGACGACCTGCTTCATGACCTCCACCGGGCACGGTGAGCCGGCCATGATGCCGGTGCGCAGGCTGGACAGGTCGTACGACTCGAAGTCGGGATCGTTCAGCTCGGCGATGAACATCGTCGGCACGCCGTAGAGCGAGGTGCAGCGCTCCTGCGCGACGGCCTTGAGCGTGGCCTTGGGGTCGAAGCCCTGGCCGGGGATGACCATCGTGGCGCCGATCGAGGTGCACGCCAGGTTGCCCATCACCATGCCGAAGCAGTGGTAGAAGGGCACCGGGATGCACACGCGGTCCTCGGGCGTGTAGTTGCACCCGCGGCCCACGAAGTACCCGTTGTTGAGGATGTTGTGGTGGGACAGCGTGGCGCCCTTCGGGAAGCCCGTGGTCCCCGACGTGTACTGGATGTTGATCGGGTCGTCCGGGGAGAGCTTCGCCTGCAGCTCGGCGAGCTGCGCCGGGTCGCCCTGCGCACCGGCCTCGATCAGCTGGTCCCACTCAGGGGTGCCGATGAACACCACCGTGCGCAGGTTCGGGCACTTCGGCTGCACCTCGGCCACCATCGCCCGGTAGTCGGACGTCTTGAAGCTCTCGGCCGAGACCAGCATCGAGATCCCGGCCTGGTTGAGCACGTACTCCAGCTCGTGCGTGCGGTAGGCCGGGTTGATGTTGACCAGGATCGCGCCGATCTTCGCGGTCGCGTACTGGACCATCGTCCACTCGGCGACGTTCGGCGCCCAGATGCCGACCCGATCGCCCTTCTGCACCCCCTTCGCGACCAGGCCCAGCGCCAGCCGGTCGACATCCGCGCGCAGCTGGGAGTAGGTCCAGCGGCGACCGGTCGGCACCTCGACGAGCGCCTCGCGATCGGGGTGCGTCGCGACCGTGCGGTCGAAGTTGTCGCCGATCGTGTCGCCCAGCAGCGGCACGTCGGACACACCGGATGCGTAGGACGGGACAGCTGGAGTGGACACGGCTCTGGGACCCTCCTGTCGGACAGAGTGCTCGCTCTTCCACGTTCGCACCAGTGCAGTGGTCCACGCCACCTCCCTTTGGAGGGGCGCCCGAAAACCTCCCCCACCTGCCGATACGCTCGGTCCATGCACGATCCCCGCGTCCTGCTCGATCCCGCGACCGAAGCCGTGCGCAAGCTCGCGCGGCGCGGCTACGTCCTCGACGTCGCCGCGTTGGAGTCGCTGCTGGCGGCGCGGAACTCCGCGATCCAGAAGGGCGACGCCCTCCGCGCGGAGGGCAAGAAGATCGCGGCCGCCGTCAAGGGGGCGAGCGCGGAGGAGCGCCCGGCCCTCGTGGCGCGGGCGAAGGAGCTGAAGGCCGAGGCCGCCGCGCAGGACGAGGCCCAGCAGGCCGCCGAGGTCCAGCTGAACGAGCTGCTGCTGGGCATCCCGAACCTGCCGCTCGACGAGCTGCCCGACGGCAGCACCGACGCCGACGCCGAGCTGGTGCGGGTCTGGGGCGACAAGCCCGAGTTCGACTTCGCCCCGCGCGACCACGTCGACATCGGCGAGGCGCTGGGCATCATCGACCTGACCCGCGGCGTGAAGCTGTCCGGGCCGCGGTTCTCGGTGCTGCGCGGCCAGGGCGCCAAGCTGCACCGCGCGCTCGGCCAGTTCTTCCTCGCCTGCGCCGAGGAGCACGGCTACACCGAGGTCGCGGTGCCCACGCTGGTCACCCCGACCACGATGACCGGCACCGGTCAGCTGCCGAAGTTCGCCGAGGACCTGTTCAAGACCGGCGTCGGCGACCGCGAGCTCTACCTGATCCCCACCGCCGAGGTGCCGGTCACGAACCTGCACGCCAAGGAGACGCTGCCGCTGGAGGACCTGCCGCTGGCCTACACGGCGCTCACCCAGTGCTTCCGCTCGGAGGCGGGCTCCTACGGCCGCGACACCCGCGGGCTGATCCGCCAGCACGAGTTCGCCAAGGTGGAGCTGGTGCGCTTCGCCGACCCGGCGAAGTCCCGCGAGGAGCTGGAGGTGCTGCTCTCGCACGCCGAGGACGTCATCCGCCGGCTCGGGCTGCACCACCGCGTGGTGAAGCTGGCCGCGGGCGACATCGGATTCTCCGCCCAGATCACCTACGACATCGAGGTGTGGCTGCCCGGCCAGCAGGCCTACCGCGAGATCGCCTCGGCGTCCGACTTCGGCACGTTCCAGGCCCGCCGCGCCGGCATCCGCACGAAGGCCAAGGACGGCACCCGCGGCTTCGCGGCCACGCTCAACAGCTCCGGACTGCCGCTCGGACGCACGCTGGTGGCGATCCTGGAGCAGAACCAGCAGGCCGACGGCTCGGTGCGGGTGCCCGACGCGCTCATCCCGTACACCGGGTTCGCCGAGATCAAGCCGGAGTGAGCGCCGCTCGCCCGCCCGTCGCTGCGGCGGGCGGACGAGCGGCGCGCCGAGCGGCACCCTGAGAACGCGACTGGGCTGAACGGATGCACTCGGACCGACGTCCGGGTGGATCACCGACCGTTCGGCGCGTCGGTGATCGGTGTCGGAGCGCCGTTCGCAACCCTGGTCTCTCAGGTTCGGCAACCACGCGCGCGACGCGTGATTGCTTGGTCGACATGACCTCCCCGCGCTACCGAGCCCCCCTGGACCGCGTCGGGCAGCGGGCCGCGGGCCGTCGCCGCGTCGTCGGCGCCACCGCCGCGACCGCGGTCGGCGGGGCGGCGCTCGCCGTCGCCTTCGGCACCGTGTTCGCCCAGGGTGCCGCCGCCGACCCGGCCACGCCGCAGCCCGTCGCGCAGGCGACCGAGGACTGGACCGCGCCGGCCGCGCTCGCCCCGGCGATCATCGCGCCGAAGACGACCGCGACGCCGAAGACGGCGTCCACGACCGCGCCGACGACCGCGCCGACGACCGCGCCGACGGCCCCGAAGACGGCCCCGAAGACGGCCGCCGAGGCGGCCCCGGCCACCACCTCCGCGCCGGCCCCGCCCACCGAACCCCCGGCCGCCGCGCACCACGACGAGGCCCCCACCGGCTCGACGGGCGGCTCGTGACCACGTCGACCACCGGCGCCGACCGGATCGTCCTGCACGCGCTCGGCACCACGGCCCTGCTCGCCGTCACCGACCCGGCCGCGCTCCCCACGGCCGGGCTGGTGATGCGCAGCGAACTCGCCGCGATCGACGCCGCGTGCAGCCGGTTCCGCCCCGACTCGGAGATCTCCCGGCTGCACCAGCGCGCCGGGACGGCCGTGCCCGTCGGGCCGCTCCTGGCCGAGGCGCTGGAGGTCGCGCTGCGCGCGGCCCAGCAGACCGACGGACTGGTCGACCCGACGGTCGGAGCCGCGGTGCGCGGCCTCGGCTACGACCGTGACTTCGCCGAGCTGGCCCTCGACGAGCCGGCCCCGCCCGCCCCGGCCGCCCCCGCACCGGGCTGGTGGCGGGTGCGGCTGGAACCGGTCTCGCGCACCGTCGTGCTGCCCCGGGGTGTAGAGCTGGACCTGGGCGCCACCGCGAAGGCGCTGGCCGCCGACCGCATCGCCGGTTCCGCGGCGTTCGCCACCGGCGCGGGGGTGCTGGTCAGCCTCGGCGGGGACGCCGCCGTCGCCGGTCCGCCCCCGGAGGGCGGCTGGCGCATGGCGATCGGCGACGACCACGAGCGCGCGCTCACCGAGCCCGACGCGGTCGTCACGATCACCGGCGGCGGCCTGGCCAGCTCCAGCACCACCCGCCGCACGTGGAAGCGAGCCGGTCGGCAGGTGCACCACATCGTCGATCCGCGCACCGGCGACGCCGCTCCCGTCCACTGGCGGACGGTCACGGTTGCGGCCGCCAGCTGCGTCGACGCGAACACCGCGTCGACCGCAGCGGTCGTGCTCGGCCCCGACGCCCCCGAGTGGCTCGCCGCCCGCAACCTCCCCGCCCGGCTGGTCGCCGCCGACGGCGCCGTCACGACGGTCGCCGGGTTCCCCGAAGGAAGGTGAGAGACCCGATGGACCAGGCACTCTGGTTCGCCAGCCGCGGCACCGGCCTCGTGTCGCTGCTGCTGCTCACTGCCACGGTCGTGCTCGGCGCCGAGCACGCCGGGCGCACGGCCGGTGCGCGCTGGCCCCGGTTCACCGTGCACGCGGTGCACCGCAACCTGTCGCTGCTCTCGCTGGCGTTCCTCGCGGTGCACGTCGGTACCGCGGTCGCGGACTCCTACGCCGGCATCCGCGTCGTCGACGCGTTCCTGCCGTTCGTGTCCGCGTACAAGCCGCTCTACCTCGGCCTGGGCGCGGTCGCGCTGGACCTGATGCTCGCGCTGCTCATCACCAGCGCGCTGCGCACCCGGGTGCCGCTCGCCGCTTGGCAGTGGCTGCACCGCGCCGCGTACGCCATGTGGCCGCTCGCCGTCGTCCACGGCATCGGTGCGGGCGGCAAGGACTCGAACCTGCTGTGGGTGCAGGCGCTCAACGTGATCTGCGTCGCCGCCGTGCTGGTCGTCGTGTGGCGGCGACTGGCCGACCGGCGCCGCACGCCCGCTCCCATGGCCGTGACCGCGCGGCTCCCGCGCCAGCGCACCGGAGCCCACTCCCGTGAGAAGGCGTTCGTGCGATGACCCTCGTGACCGGAGCGATGCTGGCCTCGGACGCGCTCACGTCCGGGCCGATCTCGACCATCACCCCGCTGCACCAGAGCCCGATCCCGCACGCCGAAGTCGTGCGTCTGCTGGCCGCGTGGACCGACGACGGGCGGGCCGACGACCTGACCGAGCACGAGGAGCGCTACGGCCGGCTCCCCTCGCTGCTGCCCGGCCGCGGCGTGCGCCGGCACCTGCTCATCGACTCGGTGCGCCGGGCCGGCCTGCGCGGCCGCGGCGGCGCCGGGTTCCCCACCGCGGAGAAGCTGACCGCGGTCGCCGCGGCGAAGGGCAGGGCCGTCGTCGTGGCCAACGGATGCGAGGGCGACCCGACCAGCTCCAAGGACCACACGCTCATGCAGCTGGCCCCGCACCTGGTGCTCGACGGCATCGCGGTGGCCTGCTACGCGGTCGACGCCGCCGACGCCGTGCTGTGCCTGCACCAGGGCAGCCCGGCGCTGGAGCCGATGCGGGCGGCGCTCGCGCAGCGCCGCGATCCCGTGCCCGTCATGATCGCGGAGGTGCCACCGCGCTACGTCGCGAGCGAGAGCTCCGCGCTGGTCAACTTCCTCACCACAGGCGCGGCGCTGCCCACCACCGGCCCGCGCGCGGCCGAGCGCGGCGTGAAGGGCCGCCCGACGCTCGTCGACAACGTCGAGACGCTGGCCCACCTCGCGCTCATCGCCCGCTACGGCGACGAGTGGTTCCGCGAGGCCGGCACCCAGCAGTCGCCGGGCAGCACCCTGCTCACCATCGGCGGCGCCGTCACCTGGCCGGGCGTGTACGAGGTCGAGTACGGCATCCCGATCAGCGACGCGCTGGAGCTGGCGGGCGGCGAGTCGGAGTCGCTGCAGGCCGTCGCCGTCGGCGGGCTGGGCGGCACGTGGCTGCCGGTGTCGGTCGCCGACGAACTACCGCTCACCCATGAGGACTTCGCCGCGCTGGGCCTCCCGCTCGGGATCCCGTCGATCGTCGCGCTGCCCGCGCAGGCCTGCGGGGTCGCCGAGACCGCCCGGGTACTGCGGTACCTGGCCCACGAATCCGCCGGCCAGTGCGGGCCGTGCATGTTCGGTCTGCCCGCGGTCGCGGAGGACTTCGCCCTGCTGGCCGCGGGGCGGCGGGACCGCGAGCTGCTCGACCGGCTGGAGCGGCGGCTCGGCGTCGTCCCCGGCCGGGGAGCCTGTTCGCACCCCGATGCGGCGATCGGGTTCGCCGCCAGAGCGCTCTCCGCGTTCGCCGACGACGTCCGCGCGCACGCCGCCGGCCGCCCGTGCCGGTGGGCGGCGCAGCAGCCGTGGATGCCGCTGCCGGAGGAGGCGGCGTGAGCCGCTACACCGGACCGTCGATCTCGGTCGACCCGATCGCCTGCACCGCGCACGGCCTCTGCGCCGAGCTGCTGCCGGAGATCATCGAGCTCGACGAGTGGGGCTACCCGATCCTCGCCGACGGGCCGGTCCCCCCGGCCCTGCGCGCGCAGGCGAAGGCGGCGGCGCGGGCCTGCCCGACCCTCGCCCTCAAGCTCTCGCGGGGCTAACTCACAGGCCGCCCGTGTTCAGCAGCAGGTTCGCCGTGCCGCCGCGGCCCCCGCCTGCGACGACCCCGGGTGTGGCGTTGTCGACCAGCCACTGCGCGACCGTCGCGGTCGGTGCGTCCCCGAACGTCTCCTTGTAGAGCGCCGCCACCCCCGCCACGTGCGGCGCCGCCATCGACGTACCCGTGTAGGACGCCGTGCCGCCGCCGGGCACCGTCGAGACGATCCGCGTGCCCGGCGCGTACAGGTCGACGCACGGCCCGGTCGACGAGGTCTCGTTGCGCTCGTCGTCGATGGTCGAGTTCGCCACCACCACAACGCCTTCGACCGCGCGCGGGGCGGCCCCGCAGTCGTCCGCACCGGTGTTGCCGGCCGACGCGGCCACGAACACCCCCTGTGCGACGAGCGCCTCCACGGCCCGGATCAGCGCCTCCGACGGGGCGTAGCTCCACGACATCACCGCGACGGACGGCCCCTCCGCGTGCGCGGCGACGAAGTCGATGCCGGCGAGCAGCGACGACAGCGTGCCCGCGCCGGAGCAGTCGAGCACCTTCACCGAGCGGATCGTCGCCTGCTTGGCCACGCCGTGGTCGCGGGAGGCAGCGATCCCGGCGACGACGGTGCCGTGGCCGTCGCAGTCACCCGCCACGCCGCCGTCGATGGTGTCGGCCGCGAACGCGGCGCGGCCCTCGAACTCCGGGTGGGTGGTGTCCACCCCGGTGTCCAGCACCCAGATCGTCACGCCGGACCCGGTCGCGCGGCTGCTGTAGCGCCCGTCGAGCGGGAGGGTGCGCTGGTCGATGCGGTCCAGCCCCCAGTTGGGCGGGTTGATCTGCGTCGCCTCGGCCCGGGCGGACGGCTTCGGCTCGGCGACCGCCATCCGCCGGTCCTCCTCGATCCCGAGCACGCCCGGCTGCTCCCGCAGCCGGGCCACCTGCTCGGGCGTGAGCCGGGCGGCGAACCCGGCGATGGCGTTGCGGAAGGTGCTGGTCGGCTGGGCGCCGACAGCAGCTGCAGCGGCATCCGCTGCGGCGACCGTGTCGGCGTGCACGACGTAGCCGAGCACCGACGCCGCAGACGCCTCGGCGGCCCCGGCGAGGACCGCCAGGATCTGGAGCGTGATCGCCACCGGGACGATCCGCACGAGCTGCCGCATCACAGACAGCGACGGTACGGAGCCGTGGCGGGAGAGACCAGTGACACGATCGTGGCTCATGTGACGCGCGTGAGCGATGGGGTGACACCACGTACTCCCTCTTGACGAGCGGCCACGCCCGACCGGAGGAAGAACGGGTCTGCCGGACCCGGCCGCCGCTACCCTGGCGCTCGGTGGCCGGCGCGCCACCCACCCACCGCTTCGTCTCGGTGCGCCAGCGGCCCGAGCTGCGCTCGATCTACTACCGCCTGCCCGGTGATCCGGCGGCGACCACGGTCACCAGGCCGTACCAGGTCGGTGTGTCCATCAGCCACCACAGTCGGCTGCGCTACCGGCCCGGGGACCACTGGCGGACGCTGTCGGTCCCGCCGGGAGCCGTGTTCGCCAACGGCGCCGAGGAGATCACCTGGTCGGAGGTGCTGGACGCCGACCGAGGCGCTGGAGATCCACCCCGATCTCGACCAGCTGGCGGCGATCGTCGAGCCGGCCAGCTCGGTGTCGATCGCGCCGGCCGCCGGTGCTCGCGACGCCACGGTGCTCGGGCTCGCGACCGTCCTCCGGCGCATCCACCTGGGCCAGGCGAGCCCGGACCCGATGCACACCAGCACGCTCGTCCACCACCTGCTCGGCCACCTCGCCGAGCACTACTGCCGCCCCGCCCGCCGGATCCGGCACCCGGGGCGGCTGGACCGGCGGTTGGTGGACCGGGTCGCCGACCTGCTCGAGCAGCGGATCGGGGATCCGCTCCGGCTGGACGACCTGGCGGCCGTCGCGCACCTGAGCCCGTACCACTTCGCCAGGGCGTTCACGCGCACCACCGGCCTGGCAGCGCACGAGTACGTCACGGCCCGGCGGATCGACCGGGCCAAGGCGATGCTGGTCAACAGCGAGCACACCGTCGCCACCGCCCTCGGCTACGACGACGTGGGCCACTTCCGGCGCCTGTTCCGCCGCTGCACCGGTCACCTGTCCTCCGCGCTGCGGCCCGCGGACCGAGCAAGATCGGACTCCCACCCCCGGCCCGCGCGCGGACGACGCCGGCCAGCGTCAGCTCGTACCCAGTCGTCTCCGCCAGCAACGGGAGCACGCTCGCCGGCCGTGTCCACCGGCCGGCGGGCGAGTTGACCGACCGCTGCCCGGTCGTACTGGTCACCGGCTCGTGGCTGACGGTCGAGGAGCAGATGGCCGACCGGTACGCGGGGGCCCGCGCGGAGCGCGGCTACACCGCCGTCACCTTCGACTTCACCGGGTGGGGCGCGAGCAGCGGCGAACCGCGCCAGGCGGAGCTGCCGGACGCAAGATCGCCGATCGTCGCGGCCGCCCGGGACGCATCGCAGCTGTCGTGGGCCGCCCGGGGCGGCATCGGGTACGTCGGCGTGTGCGCCGGCGCCCAGTACGCGCTCGCCGCGATCGCGCAGTGCGCACCGATCAGCGCCTTCACCAGCGTCGCCGGATGGTTCCCCGACCTGGCCTCGCTGGCCCCGTTCTCCGGCGGCACCGAAGGGGTGACCGAGCGGCTGCGCCGGGCCCGGGAGGCCACGCAGCTGTACCTGCGCACCGGCGAGCTGCGCACGGTCCCGAGTGGCCCTCGGCTACACCTCGCTGTGGGGCGGGGATCCGCAGGACCTCTCCGCCGAGGAGGTGATCGGGGCCTGGCGGCAGCTGCTGCCGGGGTTCGACGCGACCCAGCACCTGACCGGGCCGATCGTGGCTTCGGTCGGCGACGACGGTGCGTCGTGCGCCACGACCGTCCGCGACTACCACACGGTGATCGAGGACGGGCGGACCAGCGTCTGGATGGTGGCGGGGCGGTATCGGACCTCGCTCGTCCGGTCCAGCGACGGATGGCGGATCGACGGGATCACCCTGACCGTCTCGCACGAGTCCGGGGGATCGGGCGCTGGTCGAGGTGACGCAGAAGCGGGTGGCTGCCGGCGACGGGGGACGGACGCGTTCTAGGGTGTCGGCCTGATCCCGTCGGCGGGTTCCGCGAGACCCGGCTTCGGACCGGGGCGGCCTCCGCCTTCGGCCCTCGCTCACGCCGGCGGGTCGCGCGCCGAGTCGCGGACGTGGTCGCAACGAAGGGCGTGGTTCGCGTCCAGGTCCCCTCCGCATCACCGGACTCTCGATCCCGCACCGAATCCCGACAGCAGCCTGAACCGACAGCGTCAACGGGCGGGGTAGACAGCCGTCTCGGCGGCCTTGACGGCGAACCACAGCACCATCCCCGGCTCCAGCCCCAGATCCGCCACCGCAGCAGGCGTGACATCAGCCGCCAACCCATCCACCCATCCCGGCCCACCGGGAACAGCGGAAGCACGCAACCGCACCACGTCCCCCCGAGGCTCGATCGCCGCCAACCGAACCGGGAAGACGTTGCGCGGACTGCCCTTCGGCTCCTGGGCGAAGACCGACACGGCCGCGGGCGGGAAGACGGCAACGGCCGGCTCCCCCACCGCGACGCCGTCGAGGCGGCCGGCAACCGTGGTCCCGTCGGCGGTCCGCAGGCCGTCCGCGAGGGCGACGCCCGGC
The DNA here is from genome assembly GCF_900142365.1 of Pseudonocardia thermophila. Taxonomy (GTDB): domain Bacteria; phylum Actinomycetota; class Actinomycetes; order Mycobacteriales; family Pseudonocardiaceae; genus Pseudonocardia; species Pseudonocardia thermophila. The sequence continues at coordinate 117,947 of NZ_FRAP01000019.1, forward strand.
ACCAGGTCCAGACCGGCGATGCGGGCGGTGAAGGCGCTCCGCGGGCGCGCGAGGACCTCCCGGGTCGGCCCCTGCTCGACGATCCGGCCGTCGGTCAGCACGACCACCCGGTCCGCCAGGACCAGTGCGTCCAGCGCGTCGTGGGTGACCAGGAGCGCGGTCTGCCGCTCGGCGCGGACCAGGCGGCGCAGCAGCGAGCGCATGGCCGGGGCGGCGTCGACGTCGAGGGCGGCGAGCGGTTCGTCGAGCAGGAGCAGTTCCGGCCGCGGAGCCAGGGCCCTGGCCAGCGCCACACGCTGCTGCTGGCCGCCGGACATCCGGGCCGGGCGCCGGTGGGCCAGGTCGGCGGCGTCGACCGCGGCGAGGAGTTCCCGGGCGCGTGCCTCTGCCGCTGCGCGCGGGACGCCGTGGGCGCGCGGGCCGAACGCGACGTTCGCCAGCGCGGTCAGGTGCGGGAACAGCATCGCCTGTTGGGCCAGCAGGCCGACGCCGCGGCGGTGCGGCGGCACGTGCAGACCCGGCGCGGTGACGACGCGGTCGCCGAGGCGGATCTCGCCGCCGTCGGGCACCAGGAGGCCGGCCAGCACGCCGAGCAGCGTCGACTTGCCGGCCCCGTTCGGGCCGATGACGGCGACGACCTCGCCGTGCTCGGCGGTGAACTCGACGTCGAGGGTGAACGCGGGCCGCCGGACGAGCACCCGCGCGGACAGCCAGGGATCGGTCATCGCAGGCCGTCCGCCCCGCGCGGCCGCGCGATCGCGATCACCAGCACCGCCACCACGACGATGAGCAGGGACAGGGCGATCGCGGCGTCGGTGTCGGTCTCGCGTTCGAGGTAGACCAGCAGCGGCAGGGTGCGGGTGACGCCCTCCAGGCTGCCGGCGAACGCGATCGTGGCGCCGAACTCACCCATGCAGCGGGCGAAAGCCAGCACCGTGCCCGACGCCAGCCCGGGCAGCACCAGCGGCACGGTCACCCGGCGGAACGCCAGCCACGGGCTCGCGCCGAGCGTCGCGGCGACGGCCTCGTAGCGGTCACCCGCCGTCCGCAGCGCGCCCTCCAGGCTCACGACGAGGAACGGCAGCGCGACGAACGTCTGCGCCAGCACCACCGCGGCCGTCGTGAACGGGACGGTGATGCCGAACCAGGTGTCGAGGACCCGGCCGAGCAAGCCCATCCGACCCAGCAGCAACAGCAGCGCCAGGCCGCCGACCACCGGCGGCAGCACGAGCGGCAGCAGCACGAGCGGACGGATCCAGCGCAGCCACCGCTTGCGGCCGCGCGCCAGCACGGCGGCGAGCGGGCCGCCGAGCAGGATGCACAGCACCGTCGAGATCGCGGCGGTCTCCAGGGAGAGCCGCAGCGCCGTCAACGCCGACTCGGACAGCAGCAGATCCGGCAGCCGCGCCCAGTCCGCCCGCAGCACCAGCCCCACGACGGGCAGCGCGATCAGCGCGAACGCGGCCGCCGCCGGGACCCACAGCAGGCCGGGCAGGGCGACGCCCCGGGCGTGGTCATCGGATCGGCGGACGCGGGGCGCCGGGCGGTCCGTGGTCATCGGTGCATCACGGAGCGAGGAATCCCGCCTCCTGCAGCACCGTCTGCCCGGCCGGGCCGGTGACGAGCGCGACGAACTCCTGCGCGAGCGCGGCCTGCCCCGAGTCCTGCACGACCGCGATCGGGTAGTCCGTGACCGCCTGCTCCGCCTCCGGGAACGCGACGCCCTCGACCGTCCCCATCGCCGCGGCGACGTCGGTGACGTACACCAGCCCGGCGTCGGCGTCGCCGGACTGCACCTTCGACAGCGTCGACTTGACGTCCGGCTCCTCGCTGACCGGCTGGACGTCGATGCCGGTGACCGCCTCGATCTTCAGCTCGGCGTCGCCGCACGGCACACCTTCCGCGCAGACGACGACCTTGAGGTCCGGCCTCGCCAGGTCGGCGAACGACGCGATGCCCTTCGGATTGCCCGGCGCCACCGCGATCCGCAGCGCGTTCTTGGCGAACAGCGCGGGCGCGGTGGCGGTCCGGCCGGCGTCGGCGACCGTCTTCATCGTGGTGTCGCTCGCTGCGGCGAAGACGTCGGCGGGTGCGCCCTGCACGATCTGCTGGGCGAGATCGGACGAGCCCGCGAAGTTGAACCTGACCGTCGTGCCGGGGTGGGTGGCCTCGAAGTGCTCGCCGATGGTGGTGAAGGTGTCCCGCAGCGACGAGGCCGCGAACACCGTCAGCGTGGCGCTGTCCGCGCCGGTGGACCCGCCCGAGCCCTGGCCGCACCCGACGAGCAGGAGCAGCACACCGGCGACGGCGAGGGCGCGGAGCCTCACGGATGCCCTCCCGGGGTCTCCACGACCACGTTCGTCGACTTGACGACGGCCACGGCCAGCACCCCGGGCTCCAGCCCGAGTTCGCGCACGGCCTCGCTCGACATGAGCGACACGACGCGGTGCGGGCCGCACTGCATCTCCACCTGGGCCATGACGGTGTCCATCGTCACGGCGGTCACCAGCCCGACGAAGCGGTTGCGCGCCGAGCGCTGCACCCCGGACGGGTCCGGCGCCGCGCTGGCGTGGTCACGGGCGAACTCGGCGAGGGCAGCGCCGTCGATGACCTTGCGGTTGGAGGCGTCCGGCTGCACCGGCAGCTGCCCCGCGTCGACCCAGCGGCGCACGGTGTCGTCGCTGACGCCCAGCAACTTCGCTGCGTCAGCGATCCTGAATTGCGGCACGATCGCGATCGTAGATCCGCGAATGCGGAATCACCAGCGGATCGTGACACTTCGACCGAAATGCCTGGTTCAGGACCTCCGACCTAGCCGATCGGCGAGCAGGCATACCGCAGCTGCGGATCGGGAGACGATCTTTTCCCGCAGTCGCGGAGATACTGTAAAACTCCTGTTCACCAGCGTGATCCGGGCGACACTGCACAGCTACCCTCATGCTTGTGACGGCAACCGAGCTCGGTCTCCCCGCTGTGCGCCGGTCGGCGCAGCGAGCCCCGGACCGCCCCGCCGACCCGCGCCTGATCGACACGTTCGGCCGGGTCGCGACCGATCTGCGGATCTCGCTCACCGATCGCTGCAACCTGCGCTGCACCTACTGCATGCCCGCCGAGGGGCTCGACTGGATGCCGCGCGAGGAACAGCTGACCGATGAGGAGCTGCTGCGGCTGATCCGCATCGCGGTGCACGACCTGGGCATCCGGGAGCTGCGCTTCACCGGTGGCGAGCCGCTGCTGCGCCGCGGCCTCGAGGACCTGATCGCCGCGGCCGCCGCTCTGGAGCCGCGCCCGGACATCTCGCTCACCACCAACGGCGTCGGCCTGGCCCGCCGCGCCCAGGCGCTGGCCGACGCCGGGGTGAACCGGCTCAACGTCTCGATGGACACCCTGCGACCGGAGCGGTTCGTCACGATCACCCGCCGGGACCGGCTCTCCGACGTGCTCGACGGGCTCGCCGCGGCCCGCGCCGCGGGCCTGAAACCCATCAAGATCAATACCGTCCTGCTGCGCGGCGTCAACGACGACGAGGCCGTCGACCTGCTGCGGTTCGCCGTCGACAACGGCTACGAGCTGCGCTTCATCGAGCAGATGCCGCTCGACGCCCAGCACGGCTGGCAGCGCTCCGAGATGATCACCGCGGGCGAGATCCTGCAGCTGCTGGAGCAGGGCTTCACCCTCACCCCGGACCCGACCGAGCGCGGCGGTGCCCCGGCCGAGCGCTGGCTCGTCGACGGCGGTCCGGCGGTGGTCGGCGTGATCGCTTCGGTGACCCGCCCGTTCTGCGGTGCCTGCGACCGGACCCGCCTCACCGCGGACGGCCAGGTCCGCACCTGCCTGTTCGCCCGCACCGAGACCGATCTGCGCGGGCTGCTGCGCGGCGGCGCCACCGACGCGGAGATCGCCGACGCCTGGCGCGCCGCCATGTGGGGCAAGCTCGCCGGCCACGGCATCGACGAGCCCGGTTTCCTGCAGCCGGACCGGCCGATGAGCGCGATCGGAGGTTAGGCACGATGAAGACCGTGCAGACAACGGAGACCGCCGTCGTCACCCTGACCGTGCGCTACTTCGCAGCCGCGAAGGCCGCCGCCGGGACCGCCGAGGAGCAGCTCGAGGTCCCCGCCGGCGCCACGATCGACGAGGCGCTCGCCGCCGCCCGGTCCCGCCACGACACCGAGTTCGCGCGGGTCCTCGAGCGCTGCAGCTTCCTGCTCGACGAGGTGGCGGTGCGGGACAAGAGCCAGGTCGTGCACGAAGGGGCGACGCTGGACGTGCTGCCGCCGTTCGCGGGCGGCTGAGCGGCCTCGTTCCGACGAGCGGGCGGTCCTTGCGGAAGGTCGCACGGCCCAGCATCAGAACAACCGCATGTCGGCCTGGTCGTCGGTGTCCCTGTCGGGCCTCGGCAGCCCGCTGACGTGCAGGTTGGGCGCGATGTCCGTCAGCGGGATCGCCGTCAGCGCGACGTCGAGCCCGTACGTCTGCCGGATCACCTCGACCTTCTCCCGGAGATGCACCCTGCTGAAGAACGGGATCTCGTCGGGCACCCGGCGGCGCCTGCGAACTCCGATCGCGTGGACGATGCGCGGTGACTTTCCCCCGAGGCCAGGCCAGCGTCGTTCGACCTGCTCGTCCGCGTAGCGCCGGTACGCCGCGTCGCCGGTGTACAGCCGCGCGGACACGCTGCCCTGCGCGAACAGGTGAGACATCCCGGCGGCGCTTCGCAGCCGCTTCAGAACACGAAGTCCATGTCGGGGTTGACCAGGTCGGCGATCTCCACGAGATCGTGCGCCCGGTCCAGCCCCCGGAAGGGAGCTCGGTCGAGCAGCAGCCAGGACAGCTCGTCGGCCGCCTGCCGGTTGTAGGTCTCCTCGGTGAAGTACCTGTACCACTTCGACAGTTCGAGGTTGATCACCGGAACGGTGTCGAGAATGCGCTTGAGCTCGCGGAAGTAGTCGCGCGCAACGGCGAACCACCGGCCGCCGGAGAGAACGTAGGGCAATCCGTCGTCCAGGGCGGCTTCAGCCGACAGGAACTCCCGGACGGGGCGGGTACCGATCTCCGATCCGTCCGGGTCTCGGACGTGTACACGGATGTCGAGAGGCTTCGTGCTTCCCGATGCGGCGTGCACGAGTTGATCGAGGTGGAGGGGCCGGCGTCGGCCCGGGAGACGGAACGACAGCCCGGACTCAGGATCGAGATCAAGCGGCGCGACAACGGTCAGCCCGTCTCCCCGGCCGGGATGCAACCTCCGCGTGATGAGTTGGTCGAGGTCCGCACAACGAGGGTCACCCTTGCTCAGCGGCACGACCTGGTCGATGAAGCCGAAACGCTCCCGATAGTCGGTGGCGCGGTAACGGTCCAACAGATGCGCGAGGAGGTCGGGCAGCTGCGGTAATCGGTGTGACTGCGGCACGCGAACGCGCAGCGCTTCCGACCCGCTGAGAGCCTGCACCACGTCCCCGCTCGTCACACCGCCCAGCGTGTGCGTCCATTCGTTCTCGACATCGACGGTGAAGGAGCCACGGTCTCCCGGTCGCGCGAGCCGCTGGTCGGTGCGGCGACCGGGAACACGCAGGCTCACCGTCGTGACCGACTGCCAGCCGGTGGGCGGCAGGGAGTTCGCAGTGGTGCGCAGCCCGAAGTCGGATACGAGCAGCTCGTGCCGCAGCAGCGAGTGCCCCCTGTCGAAGGTCACCGCGAACCAGTGCCCGTCGACCTCGGTGACCAGCACGACCGAGGTCCTCACGAGAACATGCCAGTTGAAGGCGAAGCGCTGATCGACGTAGTCCGCCCACGCCGGCCTGTCCACCCTGCGGAACGCAGACGCGGCGAAGCACGGGAACCCGGGATCGAGGGTCGGCGGCTCCAGTTGTTCCCCATCAGGAAGTGAAAAAGCAGGGAGTGAGGTGCATCGGGCACACCAGCTCGGAACATGTGAACGGAAAGGTGCGCCCTGCCCCCCCTCATCGGATGACCTTCGGTGCACAGATCGTCACAAGCCGTGGCCGGTTCCGCCAGAGTCGCCCGAGAGCCGACGACTAGGTGAACCGGACCCACAGAACCGGTGTCGTCGGGTGGGAACCCCGCCCATGACAGGTGAGCCACATTCCCGTCGGGAGATGGCAATAGAGCCACTCTCGTGCCATCTCCACGCACCGCAGTACTAGGCCAGCCCCGCCGCGTCCCGGTACGCCGTCCACGCCCCGCCCTCGGTCCGCACCGAGGTGGCCGCCAGCACCCCGTGGACCACGGCCCGGGTGACGACGTCGGCCGCGGCGGCCTGCAGGTCGTAGAGCTGCATCAGATCCGGCACCGGCCGGGCAGCCGTGGACACCCCGAAGATCACGTCGCCGTCGAACATCGTGTGCACGGGCGCGATGGCGCGGGCGAGCCCGTCGTGGCCCATCGTGGCCAGGCGGGCGCACTGGGCCTTGTCCAGGGTCGCGTCCGTAGCGACGACGGCGAGCGTCGTGTGCGTGCCGGGGACCGCCCGGGTCACGACGCGGGCGGCCGCCACCGCCTCGGCGTCGACGGGCTCGTCGGGGAACTCCCCGGGCAGGCCGTGCCGGGCACCCAGCAGCTGCCCGGTGGCGGGGTCGACGGGTGATCCGGCCGCGTTCACGACGGCGAGCGCGGCCACGGTGGTGCCGTTGGGGAGCACGACGCTGGCGGTGCCGACACCGCCCTTGAGCCCACCCGCGACCGTTCCGGTGCCGGCCCCGACGCAGCCCGTGCCGACCTGCGTCGTCGCCGCGGCGACCGCGGCCGCGCCGGTCTCCGGGCCGGGGCGCTGCCCGTCGGGCCCGCCGCGGCCCAGGTCGTAGACGACCGCCGCGGGCACGATCGGCACGATCCCGCCCGACGTGGGCAGCCCGACGCCCGCGGCCTCCAGCTCCTCCATCACCCCGGTCGCCGACGCCAGCCCGAACGCGCTGCCGCCGGACAGGACGATCGCGTGCACCCGTTGGACCATGTTGCCCGGCTGCAGCAGGTCGGTCTCCCGGGTGCCGGGCGCGGCGCCGCGCGCGTCCACGCCGGCCACCATGCCGCCCTCCGGGGCCAGCACGACGGTCGTGCCGCTCAAGCCGCGCGTCACCTCGGCGTGGCCGACCCGCAGCCCTTCGACGTCGGTCAGCGAGTTGCCCGGCCCGGTCCGCATACGTCCATCCTCCCTCAGGCCGGCGGGCGCCACGGCCGCGGCGGCAGCACCGGCAGCCCGGACGGCGCGCACTGCCCGCCCCGCTCCCCCGCCAGCCGGAAGATCAGCCAGCCGACCAGCGCGGCGCTCATCGAGCCGGCCAGGATGCCGATCTTCGCCTGGTTGACCAGCGCCTCGTCGTCCAGGGCGAGCTCGGTGACGAACAGCGCCACCGTGAACCCGATCCCGGCCAGGCCCGCGCCGCCGACGATCTGGCCCCAGCGCAGCGTGTCGGGCACCGAGCCGATCCCCGTCTTCAGCGCTAGCCACGTACCACCGGTCACACCGATCAACTTGCCGAGCGTGAGGCCGACGACGATGCCCATCGTGACCGGCGAGGTGAGCGCTGCGCCGAGCGTCTCGGCGTTGAGCACGACGCCCGCGTTGGCCAGCACGAACACCGGCACGATCACGTAGCTGCTCCACGGCTGGATGCGCAGCTGCAGCCGCTCGTTCGGCGAGACCGCCTCCACCGCGGCGGCCTGCGCGGCCATGGCCCGCTCCGGGCTCGGGTCGAACGCCAGGCTGCGGCCGAGCAGCTGCACGCGGGCGATGTCCCACCGCCGCGGCGCGTAGGCGTTCACCAGCAGCCCCATCGCCACACCGACCACCGACGGGTGCACGCCGGACCGCAGCGTGGCCAGCCACATGACCACCCCGATCAGCACGTAGATGGGGGTGCGCCAGAAGTTGACGAACCGCAGGCACAGCAGCAGGAGGAAGGCCAGCCCGGCCAGCAGCAGCGCGCTGACGTCCACCTGTTCGGTGTAGAAGATCGCGATGGCGGCGACCGCGCCGATGTCGTCGACGATCGCCAGCGCGAGCAGGAACACCCGCAGCTGATCCGGGCAGCGCGGCCCGACCAGCGCGAGCACACCGATCACGACGGCGGTGTCGGTGGAGATCGCGATCCCCCACGCGCCCGCGGCCGGCCCGCCCGCGTTGAACAGCAGGAACAGCGCCGCCGGCACCGTGAGCCCGCCGATCGCCGCCAGCGCGGGCGTGGCCAGCGCCCGCAGCCCGCGCAGCTCGCCGAGCACCATCTCCCGGCTGATCTCCAGTCCGACGCTGAAGAAGAACAGCACCATGAGGGCGTCGTTGACCCAGTGCCGCAGGTCCAGGGAGAGCGCGGTGTCGCCGAGCGAGACGGCGAACTCGGTGTGCCAGAAATCCTCGTAGCCGAGGCCGAGGTTCGTCCACAGCAGAGCGATCACCGCCGCGGTCAGCAGCAGCACCGCGGCGCCGGATTCCGTGTTGAGGAAGTTCCTCGCGGCCCTGCTCAGCTCGCCGCGCTCGGATAAGGTGGTGATCGCCACGGACACCATCGAAGCACTAGCGAGGCGGTCATTTCACTCGATCCACCGATCGGCCCGTACGACCACCTGCAGGGGTTCGTCGGGGCGGAGTTCAGTCTGGTCGAGTACGGCGACTACGAGTGCCCGTACTGCCGGGCCGCCGCGCCCGTGATCGAGGAGGTCCGCGCGGAGCTGGGCGACCGGCTGGTCTTCGCGTTCCGCCACTTCCCCCTCGCCGACGTGCACCCCTTCGCGCTGTCGGCGGCCGTCGCGGCCGAGGGCGCCGCGCTGATGGGGAAGTTCTGGCAGATGCACGCCCTGCTCTTCTCCGGCGACGAACCGCACCTCACGCAGGCCGACATCCGCGGGTACGCCGAGCAGCTGGGCATCCCGCCGGAGAAGGTGACGTGGCCGAAGACACAGTTCGTCGAGGACCGCGTGGAGGCCGACTTCAACTCCGGTGTGCGGTCCGGGGTGCGCGGCACGCCCACGCTGTTCGTCAACGGCAAGCAGTACCGCGGCGAGATCACCGAGGAGAAGCTCCTCGCCGCGCTCACCCGCGGTTCCGAGGAGCCCGACGAGATCGACGAGATCGACGAGGCGGACCGCTCCCGGTCCGGCTGAAGACGCGAACGGCCGCCGCACCCGGTGTCGGACCGGGCACGGCGGCCGCTTCCGGCTTCAGGGCCTCAGGGTCACTCAGCCGACTTCCGGCTGCGCCGGATCGCCAGCAGGATCAGCAGCACGAGCACGCCACCGATCACCGGGGCGAGGCGCTTCAGCACCGGCGCACCCGCGGTGTCGAGCAGGTCGATCGCGTCGACGTCGCTGCGCATGGCCGGCTTGGGCGCGGTCGACGTGGCCGGCGCGGCGTTCGGCGCGGTCGAGCCGTTGGTGCTGGCCGGAGCGGCCGGGGCCTCCTCCTTCGCCTCCGCGGCGGCGGGCGCCTCCTCCGCCGGGGCCTCCTCGGCGGTCAGCTTCTCAGCGACGCAGGCCGCGAACTGGCCGATGATCTTGTTGGCGACGTCGTTGATCACCCCGCGCCCGAACTGGGCCGGCTTCCCGGTGATCGTCATGTCAGTGACCATCTTCACCGACGTCTTGTCCGGCCCGTCGGCCGTCAGGGTGCCGGTGACGATCGCGCTCGCGGTGCCGTTGCCGCGCGCGTCCCGACCGCTCGCGTCGATGACCACGCGGTAGTTGGCGTCGTCCCGCTCCTTGTAGACGCCCTTGCCTTTGTAGGTCAGCGAGATCGGGCCCAGCTTCACCTTGACGGTGCCGCTGAACTCGTCGCCCTGGTAGTCCGTCAGCGTCGCGCCGGGGAAGCAGGGGGCGACCGTCTCGGGCGTGTTGAGCGCCTTCCACGCCTTGTCGATCGGCGCTGCGATGGTGAACGTGTTCTCCAGCTGCATGTAGCGGTCTCCCTCTGAAACGACGCGGACGCCTGCCCCCACCGGAGACAGGCGTCCGCGTTCTGCGAACTCGTGGTCAGCCTGCGGCCGCGAGTACGGCGCGGCCGGTGAGCACCCGGGCCAGGTGTTCACGGTAGTCGGCCGCGGCGTCCGCGTCACTCGGGGCCGCCGTGCCTTCCGCCGCATGGGCGGCTGCGGCCTTCGCGACGTCCGCCGTCGCCTGCTGCCCCACCAGCGCCTGTTCGACCGCGGTGGCCCGCAGCGGCCGGTCGCCCATGTTCGTCAGCCCGACCCGAGCCTCGGAGATCGTACCGCCGTCGATCTTGAGCGCGACGCCGACCGCGACCATCGACCACGCCTGCGCGGTGCGGTTGAACTTCTCGTAGTGGGTGCGCCACCCGGTGAACTTCGGGAAGCGGATCTCCGTGAGGATGTCCGCCTCGCCGAGCGCCGTGGAGAACAGCCCCTGGAAGAAGTCCGCCGCGGCCACCGTGCGGGTGCCGCCCGGTCCCGTGATCACCATCTCGGCGTCCAGCACGAGCGCCGGGGCGCCCAGATCACCCGCCGGGTCGGCGTGCGCGAGCGCGCCGCCGAGGGTGCCGCGGTGGCGGACCTGGTTGTCAGCGACCGTCGCGACCGCCTGCGCGAGCAGTGTCAGGTGCTGCTTGACCAGGTCGTCGCGCAGGATGTCGTAGTACGGCGTCATCGCTCCGATGACGACCTTGTCGCCGTCCTCGCGGATACCCTTGAGCTCGGCGATCCCGCCGAGGTCCACGACCACCGAGGGCGCCGCCATGCGCAGCCGCAGCACCGGCAGCAGGCTCTGCCCGCCGGCGATGATCTTGGCGTCGTCCCCGGCCTGCTGCAGCGCCGCGACGGCGTCGGCGAGCGATGCCGGCTTGACGTAGTCGAACTTGGCCGGGATCACTGTGCCCCTCCCTGCTGCTCGGCCTCCTGGATCGCCCGCCACACGCGCTGGGCCGTGCACGGCATCTCGACGTGCTCGACGCCGAGGTGGCGGATCGCGTCGAGCACGCCGTTGACGATCGCCGGCGTGGACGCGATGGTGCCGGCCTCACCGACGCCCTTGACGCCCAGCGGGTTGGTGGTCGCCGGGGTCTCGGTGCGGTCGGTGATGAAGCTCGGCAGATCGGCCGCCGAAGGCAGCGTGTAGTCGACGAACGTGCCGTTGACCAGCGTGCCCTGCTCGTCGTAGTTGGCCTCCTCGTACAGGGCCTGAGCGATGCCCTGCGCGAGGCCGCCGTGGATCTGCCCCTCGGCGATGAGCGGGTTGACCACCGAGCCGATGTCGTCCACGCAGACGTACTTGCGCAGGTGCACCTTGCCGGTCTCGGTGTCGACCTCGATCGCGGCCAGGTGCGTGCCGTGCGGGAACGAGAAGTTCTCCGGGTCGAAGGTGTACTCCGAGTCCAGCGACGGCTCGACGCCCTCGGGGAAGTTGTGCGACAGGAACGTCGCGAACACGACCTCCTGGATCGTGATCCCCTTGTCGGTGCCGCGGACGCTGAACCGGCCGGCCGCGAAGTCGATGTCGCTCTCGTCGGCCTCCAGCAGGTGCGCGGCGACCTTCTTGGCCTTCTCGATCACCTTCTCCGCGCACTTCACCACGGCCGTGCCGCCGACGGGCAGCGAGCGCGAGCCGTAGGTGTCCATGCCCTTCGGTGACACCTGGGTGTCGCCGTGGAGCACCTCGACGTCCTCGAACGGCACGCCGAGCTTGTCGGCGACGATCTGGCTCCACGCCGTCTCGTGGCCCTGGCCGTGCGCCGAGGAGCCGGTGACCACCTCGACCTTGCCGGTGGGCAGCATGCGGATGGCCGCGTGCTCCCACCCGCCCGCGCCGGCGCCGAGCGCGCCGAGCAGCCGCGACGGGGCCAGGCCGCACATCTCGGTGAACACCGAGATGCCGATGCCCAGCTGCACCGGGTCGTTGTTGCGCCGGCGCTCCTCCTGCTCGCGGCGCAGGCCCTCGTAGTCGAACAGCTCGAGGGCCTTCTCGGTGGCGGCCTCGTAGTTGCCCGAGTCGTAGGTCAGCCCGCCCGCGTTGGTGTACGGGAACTCGGTGTTCTTGATCCAGTTCTGCTTGCGCAGGTCCATCGGGTCGCGGCCGAGCACGGCGGCCAGCTCGTCGACGATGCGCTCGACGGCGAACGTGGCCTCCGGGCGCCCGGCGCCGCGGTAGGCGTCGGTCGGCGTCTTGTTGGTGAAGACGTCGGTGAAGACCGCCTTGTAGGCCGGGAACTTGTACACCGCAGGGCCGATGAACGCGCCGAAGACCGGCACGGCCGGGGTGAACAGGCCGAAGTAGGCGCCCATGTCCGCGATGAAGTCGAACTTCAGCGCGGTGAAGGTGCCGTCCTTCTTCGCGGCGATCGTGACCGTCTGGATCTGGTCGCGGCCGTGGTGGCCGGACACCAGCGACTCGGAGCGGGTCTCGGTCCACTTCACCGGGCGGCGCAGCTTGTTCGCCACGAGGATGGTGAGGATCTCCTCGGGGATGACCTGCAGCTTGCCGCCGAAGCCACCGCCCACGTCGGGGGCGATGACGCGCAGCTTGTGCTCGGGCAGGCCCAGCGTGACGCCGAGCATCGTCCGCAGCACGTGCGGGATCTGCGTGGACGACCAGACGGTCAGCTGCTCACCGGTGGGGTCCACGACGACCGAGCGCGGCTCCATGAAGGCCGGGATCAGCCGCTGCTGCCGCCAGGTGCGGGTGACGACCACCGAGTCGGGGTCGTTCTCCGCCGCCGCGATGACCTCGTCGGCCGACGGGCCGGACGTCGCGCCCGCCGCCACCGAGTCGAACGGGAACGTGACCCACTTGTTGGTGCCCAGCTCGCTGTGGATCACGGTGCGGTCGGTCAGCGCGTCGTTGAGGTCGATGACCGGCTCGAGCGGCTCGATGTCGAACTCGACCGCGTCGACGGCGTCCCGCGCCTCGGCGGCGCTGCGGGCGACCACCACAGCGATGATCTCGCCGGCGAAGTTGACCTTGTCGACGGCGATCGAGACGTGCCGCGGCGGGGTCGCCTCGGCGTTGATCGGCCAGGCGCACGGCAGCCCGGACTGCTCGGAGTCCAGGTCGGCGCCGGTGAACACGGCCACGACCCCGGGCATCTTCTTCGCCTCGGAGACGTCGATGCTCGTGATCCGGCCGTGCGCGACGGGGCTGCGCACCATGGCGGCGTGCAGCATCCCGTTCAGGGTGATGTTGTCGGTCCAGCGGGTGCGCCCGGTGATGAGGCGCGCGTCCTCCTTGCGGGTGCGGGCGCGGCCGATCTCGGAGACGGGGGTGGCGGGTTCGGCGGTCGTCGTCACTTACTGACCTCCTCCGGCGACGGCGGCCGGCGCGGGGGTGTCGGCGGAGGCGCCCGGCTTCATGCGGCGGGCGGCGTCCTGCACGGCACGGACGATGTTGTGGTAGCCGGTGCAGCGGCAGAGGTTGCCCTCCAGGCCCTCCCGGATCTCCTGCTCGTCGGGGTCGGGGTTGTCCCCCAGCAGGTCGATGGCCTGCATGATCATCCCCGGTGTGCAGTACCCGCACTGCAGGGCGTGGTTGTCGTGGAAGGCCTGCTGCACGGGGTGCAGCTGCCCGTCCCGGGCGATGCCCTCGATCGTCGTGACCTCGGCGCCGTCGGCCTGCACGGCCAGTACGGAGCACGACTTCACGCTCTGCCCGTTCAGGTGGACGGTGCAGGCACCGCAGTTGCTGGTGTCGCACCCGACGACGGTTCCGGTCTTCCCGAGGCGCTCCCTCAGGTAGTAGACGAGCAGCATGCGGGGTTCCACGTCGTCGGCGTACTCGACGCCGTCGACGGTGACCCGGATCTGTGTCATGGGGTTCTCCTCGCAAAGTGTGGCGGCGGGCACATCACACCGCTGGTGATCCACCAGCGCAACCGGCCTTTCGACGGGGAATCGGCGGAATTCCGCCGGACGGCCACTGGATCCGCAAGTACGGAGTCAGCTCGGATCTGGAACCGCAGATTCGGCTGGAAGCGAGGTTTCCCTAACACGCTTTCGGAGTAACCCCGAAGGACGGCTGGCCGATTTGCCGGGTCCCGACGGGAGCAGCGGGGCGAGCGTGCGGTGGCGCAGCGCACCCCACCACAGGCCCGATCCGTAGGCGATGTCGTCGAGCGTCCGCGCGGCGGCGTACCCCGGCAGGCCGGGGCGGGCGCGGGGATCGCGGCGGCGGTGACGGACCCAGTCGACGACCGCCGAGACCGCGGCCACCACCAGCACCCGGCGGCGGGCTCGGCGCGAGCAGAGCGCCGCGGCGGCCGCCACCGGCCAGTAGTGCCGGGTGACCGCGTCGACGGTCTGGCCCACCGCGCCGGCCGCGGCGAGCGCGACCAGCCGCGCCGCCACCGCCCGGGGCCGGGCGAGCCGGTCCAGTCTGCGGGCCAGACGCTCGGTCGCCACCGCGCTCGCGACGAGGGCGACCCCGGCCGCCCACGGCCGCGCGACCAGCAGCGCCGCCCCGACGGTCGCCGCCCACGGCGAGAGCACCATCGGCGGCACCGAACCCGGATGCCGCAGCGCCAGCGGGGCCGCGCCGGAGCCGTAGAACGCCTTGCGCCGCCACCACGGGCCCAGCGCGGTGCGGTGGTCGTGGGCCACCCGGGCCGCCGGCACGTAGCGCAGCCGCCAGCCGGCGGCGTGCAGCCGCAGCACCAGGTCCACGTCCTCGGCGACGTGCATGGCCTCGTCGAACCCGGCCCCGACGGCAGCGGTCCGCACCAGCAGCGCCGCGCTCGGCACGTACGCCACGCGGGTGCGGGGCACGATCAGCGCCGGATCCGGACCGAGGTCCAGCGAGGAGCGGACCGCCTCGTAGCGGCCGAGCCAGCCCTCGATCGGCGGCAGCGCGACGATGCGCGGCGCAGCGAGCGCCACCGCCGGATCCGCGAACGCCGCGAGCAGCGGGGCGAGCCATCCGGGTTCCGGGACGACGTCGGAGTCGAGGAACGCCACGAACGAGGTGCGCGCGGCGGCGAGCCCGGTGTTGCGCGCGGCCGCCGGGCCGCGGGAGCGCTCGTGCCGCAGCACCCGCGCGGAGTGCTCGGCGGCGACGGCGGCGATCGCACCCGGATCGGTCGAGCCGTCGTCGACGACGATCACCTCACCGACCGGTGAGGTCCGGGCGGACAGGGCGGCCAGCAGCCGGGCCAGCGGCCGGGTGCGGTCCTTCACCGGCACCACCACCGTCACCGCGGTCGGCGGCGGCACCGCGTCCGGCGGCTCGTACTCCGGGTGGGCCGCGCCGGCGTCCAGGAGGATGCGGGCGAGCACGCGGGAGGTCGGGTCGGCCACGGTGAGCGCGCGCCGCCCACCCAGCACGCCGCGGGCCGCCGGGCTCAGGTGGATCAGCCGCGGTGGGGCTCCGCCGACCAGCGCGCGACCGTCGTCGAGCACCCGCACCCCGCGGTCGAGCCGCACGCGCATCCCGTGCGGGAGCGCGGTGTCGGTCGGCCCCTCGGTCACCCGCCCACCGTATCCCCGGACATGGGAGGGTTGGAGTGTGCTGCTGCCCGAGTACGGTGTGCGCTCGCTCGCCGAGGTGCTGCCCGCCGCACTGCGCGCGATGGGGCTCCCCGCGCCTGCGGCGGCCGAGGGAGCGCTGGCGCTGCCGCCGACCCGCGCCGTCGTCGTCCTGCTGGTGGACGGGTTGGGCGCCCAGCTGCTGCGCGACCACGCCGCCGACGCCCCGTTCCTGTCCGCGATGACCGACGCCGGCCCGCTGACGGTCGGGTTCCCGTCGAGCACCCCGATCAGCCTGACCTCGCTCGGCACCGGGGTGCCGCCGGGCGCGCACGGCATGCTCGGCGTGTCGTTCCGCGCGCCGCACGGCGAGCTGCTCGACAGCCTGCACTGGACGTCGGCGGGCGACCCCGAGCCGGCGGACATGCTCCACGTCGAGCCGCCGGAGGACCTCCAACCGCGGATGACGATGTTCGAGCGGGCCGAGGCCGCCGGCGCCGCGGTGACCGTCGTGTCCAAGCGCGAGTTCCGCGGAACCGGCCTGACACGGGCGGCGCTGCGCGGCGGCCGCTTCCGCGGCACGTGGGCCCTGGGGGACCTCGTCGCCGGGATCCTCGCCGCCGTGGACGTGCCGGGCCCGGCGCTCTGCTACGGCTACACGGCCGATCTCGACGGGCTCGGCCACGCGCACGGCCCGGGCAGCCTGGCGTGGCGGATGCAGCTGCGCCAGGTCGACCGGCTCGCCGCGGACGTCGCCGAGGTGCTGCCCGCCGGTTCGACCCTGCTGGTGACGGGCGACCACGGCATGGTCACCGCCGGCGCGCGCTACGACGCCGACAGTGATCGCGATCTGCAGCACGGGGTGGAGATGCTGGGCGGCGATCCCCGCGCCCGGCACGTGTACGTGCGCGAGGGCGCGCTGCCCGACGCGCTCGCCGCCTGGCGGTCCGTGCTCGGCGACGACGCCTGGGTGGTACCCGGCGAGCAGGCGATCGAGGAGGGCTGGTTCGGACACGTCCCGGACGGGATGCGGGAGCGGATCGGCGACGTCGTGGCGGCGATGCGCGGCGACGCGGTCGTCGTGCGGTCGGATGCGGAGCCGGTGCTCGCCGAGCTGCCCGGCCAGCACGGGTCGCTGACGCCCGCGGAGCAGCTCGTCCCGTTGCTGGTGCACACCAACCCTTGATGTGTCGGGAGTCTCCGACGTGACGTTCGGGAGTGACCGAGGACGCCGTCTTCCTCGCGCTGGCCGACCCGGTGCGCAGGAGGTTGCTGGAGCTGCTCGCCGAGGGCCCGCGCACCGCGGGCGACCTGGGCGCGCAGTTCGACCTGAGCCGCCCGGCGGTCGCCGAGCACCTGCAGGTGCTGCGGCGGGCCGAGCTCGTCCGCGACGTCCCCCACAGCCGCACCCGCACGTACCACCTCGTCACGGAGCCGCTGGCACAGGTCGGCGAGTGGCTGCACCCGTTCGAGAAGTCCTGGCGTGCACGGCTGCGGACGTTCACCGACGTCGTCGAGGAGAGCGGCGCGGAGCGCGACGAGGAGAGCGGCGAGGACCGATCCGGGGAAGACCGAGCATGAGCTCCGGCACGATCACCGTCGACCAGTTCGTCGCCGCACCACCCCGAGCGGGTGCGGCGTGGCCTCACCGATCCGAACGAGATCGCCCGCTGGTGGGCGCCCGGCGACATCCCGTCGTCGGGCACAGGTTCCACCTGCAGCTGCCCGGCTGGGGGGCGGTCCCTGCGAAGTGCTGGAGGTGGTCGAGCCGGAGCGGCTCGTCAACACGTTCGCCGACTGGACGCTGATCCGGCGGCTGGTGCCGGAGGGCAAGGGCACCCGGCTGCTGCTCGAGCACACCGGGTTCGACCTCG
This sequence comes from Pseudonocardia thermophila, assembly GCF_900142365.1. Taxonomy (GTDB): domain Bacteria; phylum Actinomycetota; class Actinomycetes; order Mycobacteriales; family Pseudonocardiaceae; genus Pseudonocardia; species Pseudonocardia thermophila. The sequence continues at coordinate 135,228 of NZ_FRAP01000019.1, forward strand.
ACGACACGCGCCGGCGCGCCGCCTTCGACCGGATGGGCCCCGGACGGCGCGAGCTGGTCCTGCCGGAGTTCGCCACGCTGGTGGAGGCGGGCTGACCGGATCAGCTCGCGGTGAACGCCGCGTACGCCATCCGGGCCGCCTCGGTGGCGATCGTCTCCAGCGGCACGGTCCGCCCGCGCACGACCCACTCGACCACCAGCTCGTTCACCGCGCCGATCAGCGCGATCGTGGTCAAGCCGTGGTCGCGCTGCGGCGCCTCGCCCCGCTCGATCGCCCGGCCGATCTCGACCATCGCGAACTCGACGAAGCGGTTGCGCCACTGCAGCCGGTGCTGGTCGACGGCCGGGCTCACCCCGAGCACCTCGGCGAACGCGATCCGCGCCGCCTTCGGGTCCGTGCAGGCAGCCCGGACGAACGCGCAGAGGATCGCGTCGGTGCGCTCGGGCAGCGGGACGTCGCCCAGCGCGGCGGCCGTCTCGACCATGGCGTCGTAGGCGCGGGCGGCCACCTGGTCGTGCAGCGCCAGCAGCAGATCCTCGCGCCCGGTGAACTCTTCGTAGAACGCCCGGGTGGAGACACCGGCCGCGGTGCACAGCGCCTCGATGGAGGTGTTGCGGTAACCCTGCCCGCCGAACAGGTCGAGACCTGCGGCGAGCAACCGGTTACGCCGTTCCGCACGGCGCTGTTCAGCGGACCGGCCGGCGTAGACGCGTGCGGATGCCATCAGGTTCCACAAGGCACAGCAGGCGGGAGCACCGGGACACCGTATCCGGGGCGACCCGCCGATGCCATAACAACGTCTACATCCGACACGTGTTGGCAGTAGTGGCGTACGTCACGACTACGACCACTGTCGACAATGGACTGGTCAGAGCGGTTCCTAGCTGCTTCCCGTCCGGACGAACGGCAGCAGTGGTGCTCGCCGGAACGTCGACGTCGGCAGTGTCCGGTCACCGCCTCGATCGATCTCCGCCGCAGCTGTTCGGTACCCCCTTGGTGCTCCGACTCGGTGCCGCGGTGCATCTACTCGGTGTCGACACGGCCTGCCGCGAACAGCACCGTCGCCACGGTGCGAGCGGCCGAGCAGGAACGCGCCCGCGATGGCGGCCGCACCGAGCAGCCGGGCGCCCCATGCGCGCACCGCCGCACCCAGAGCGTCGACGTACCGGGCGGGTGGTCCGCGCACCAGCACGTGTCGCGCCGCGGCGACGAGGAAACCCGTGAAGGCCACCACCAGCGCCGTCCCGGCAACGTGATCGAGCACGCCGACGAGGAGCGGCAGCACAGCCAGCACGGGTGCGACCTCGGCCCGCAGAGTCGCCGGGCCACCCCGAGAAGAACGCCCGCACCACCTCGTCTCAGGCAGCTGCGAGGTCCGGGTGCAGGTCCAGGCTGCGCACGTCCTCGCACCGCACCGTCCGCAGCTCGGTGCTCTCGCGGTTCACCGATCCGCCGACCCGGTCCCGGAGCCGGGCCGGCAGTACGTGGACGACCGGGCGCGCCGTGGTCGTCGATCCAGGTGCCGCGGACCTCGTACCCGGCCCGGTCCAGACCGGCCTCGCGCCCTTCCCGGCGGGCGGCGGTCTCGCGTCCTCTCCCCGCTCCCGGGCACCACCGGGCAGCCCCACGTCCCGCCCAGGTCGGTTCCGCGGGAGCGCCGCTGGAGCAGGAACCAGTCGGCGCCGGTCGCGTCGCGGAACCACGCCAGCAGCCCGACCGCCCCGTGGCGACCCCGGTGCGTCTCGCCGCACCGGCAGGCGAACCGGTTCCCGTGCGCCGTGCCCGCGCCCGATCCGGCGGCGAGGTGCGCGGGGCGGACGCGCACCGCGCGCTCGGTGTGGAACGCGACCTGCGTGCCCCGCACGACCGGTTGCTCGCCCTCGGTGAGGAAACTGCTGGGGTTGCGCAGAACCGGTCCGGCGACCAGGTCGTAGTCGTGCCGCAGCGCGCCGCTGCGCGCACGGAGCACGAACTCCCGGTGAGGCGGCACCGGCCGGTGGGGAACTCGGGCGTCGCGAGCCCCTCCAGGGCGTCCGCGGCACCACGGACGTCAGGACGACCGGCTCCCTCACCGGCGAACCCGGACTCGCCACGTCGCCGTCTCCCAGGCCTGGATGCGGTCGGGCGTGGTGCAGCAGCCGGATCACGGACGTCGAGGACGGCCGTCGCGGTCCGGGAGAGGGCATCGGGGATCCGCTCTGGGCGGACCCGCCCGGCCCCGCCAGCGCCCCGGCCAACTCCTCCAGCGCGTCGATGATCCGCTCGCGGACCTGGTCGTCGGCGTTCACACCGGCCCGCACGACGGCGTCGGCCAGCCGGAGCCACGTTCCGCGGACCGCCGGGTCCTCGAGCGTCACCGGCCAGGCGGCTCATCAGCTCGGCGTGGGGAGCGAGAGCCGGCGCGGTGAACAGCCGGGCCAGCCGGACCAGGGTCCGCGCCTCCCGTCGCTTGCACGGCAGCTCCTGCAGCCGCACCGGGCCGCCCGCGGCCGCGACGAGGACGCCGAGAGCTGCGCGCTCGGGCAGACGCCTTCACCCACCACGACCCCAGCCACTCGGGCGAGCCGAGCACGGCCTCGACCCACGGCCGGTAGCCGTCCGCGAGCGGCCACTTGCGCATGCCGCCGGCGGCGAGGAGCTCGGCGAGCCGGGGCAGCCGAGCGGAAGCGTCACCGAACCGCGCGATCCGCTCCAGCGCGGGGCCTGCCCGCACCCAGAAGGCGGGGATCGGCCGGGTTCGTAGCAGCGAGGCGGGGGTCCTCACCGCCGGCTCGATCCACCCGGCTGCGTGCGGCTTCCTGATCGATCGCCCGGATCAACCGGGCGGCGTCAGCGGCGTGCTCGGCCTCGTCGTGCCCGCGGGCGCGAGCGACCTCGCCGATGTGGAAGGTCCGCTCATGGACCAGCACGGCCTCCAGCAGCCCGATCCGCGAGAGCAGCTCGTACCGCTCCCGCGGCATCACGACCACGCCGCGACCGTCGACGACGACGCCGACCGCGAACACCCGCTCGGCCAACGGATCCGGGTCGAGCAACCGAACCCTCTCGAGCGCACCGGCCAGCTCCTCGAACTCGACGAGCAGCACCTCACCGGACGGCGGACCATGCTCGCGCACCAGCTGCGCGGCCGCTTCGACCAGGACCTTCGACTCGTACGGGGTCAGGTTCCGGCCCAGCGGCCCCACCGGCGGCCCATCCTCGGGCGCGGCATCTCGCACCGGGTCCACCGGCCGCAGCAGACGCGGATCCAGCACCTCGGTCAGCACGGCCTGTTCATGAGCGGTCAGCCACGGCCGCAGGCCCTTGAGATCAACTACCAGCCGGCGCAGCGCGGCCCGGTCGTGCTGCGCGTCGGTCCAACGCCGTTGAACCCGCTGGATCACGTCCGACAACCACCAGCCCCTCGGACCCAGATCACCCAGATCGGACCGGCCCGGCACGACTGGTCGCGGCCTCGACCATTCCTTCGCGGCCGCGAGGACCGCCCAGATCACCACGGCGTTGATGATGATCGTCGAGCGGTACCGGGTCTCGATGAACGAGTAGGTCCCCTCGACGCTCGTCACGTCGTCGACCAGCTCGGCCGCGGTGACGAGGCCGGCCAGTGCCCCTGTCTTCAGCTCTACGACCGGCCCACCGGAAGCCCCCTGTTCCGCGCGCTCGTCGTCGATCTGGAAGAACAGCGAGCCATCGGCGGTGGGATCGAGTGTCGAGAGGGGCTCGACCGCACCGACCACGGCCACGAGCTGGCCGGGTTGACTGAGCGTGGGGCGCCCGTCGCGGTCGCGAACACCCAGGGTGACGTCGGGATGCCCCATCCACGCCACGGACGTTCCCGGGGTTGGGGGTCGCGCCAGATCCATCGGGGGAAACACCACGCCGGTCAGCCGCGGGTCGTCGACCTCGAGCACCGCCACGTCGAGCAGATCGACGCTGCCGACCCGCAGGGAGTCCAGGCCGCGGATGGCGTGCGCGAGCACGAGATGAGCCTCGACCTCGACCCGTTCCACCGGCCGGCGCCGGGCTGCGACCACGATGACGCCGTCCGCGGTTGCGATGTGGACCTCGATCCGTCCGTCCGGGTTGGGTACACCGCGCGGCAGCGGGGGAGGCGCGAGCACGTGGCTGTTGGTGAGGACCACGCCCGAGCCGTTCTCCAGCCGGTAGAGCACACCGGTCCCGTTCATGGCGAAGCCGCCGGGCACGGTGACGACCACGGCGACCGTTCGCGCAACCACGGGGTGCGCGCGCAGACCCAGACGAGGATCCTGCGCGATGCGCCGTCCGGCCTCGTCGGTCACCTCGTTCAGCGGGCCGGCCGGGCCGGTCGGCGACACTGCTGGCCACGGCGGCGGCAAGGCGGGTGGCACTGGCAGCGCCTCGTCTGCGCGCCGTTCCGAGCGCGCTGCGCGCCAGGCGCGGAGTCGGTGCTGGATGATCGCGGTGACCGCGCCGACGACGACGCCGAACCCGCCGATGGCCAGTGAGAGCAGGTCGGCGTCGGAGAGCAGTGCGGGGAGCGCAGCCGGTGCCGCACCCAGCCCGATCAGTCCGGGCGAGGTGACGCCGAACGCTCCTGCTCGCGGTGCCTCGAACGAGCTCTGCCGGCCGGCGTCCCGCGGCTGCTCGGCCTGTACCGGCGGTGAGTGGGGTTCGACGGGGATCCAGTGTGCGGTGGGGCTGAGTGGTTGTGTGTTGGGGATGTGGGTGTGGTTGGTCAGGGTGGGTGGGGTGGGCACGGTGTTGGCGGGGTGGGTTGAACCGTCCTGGGTTCGCGAGAGGCTGAGGTTCAGGCCACCTCGCCCCGTTGGGCGATGGTGTCACTATACATGACTTCCCACTCTATGGGTGT
>NZ_FRAP01000017.1 GCF_900142365.1 Pseudonocardia thermophila
CGGGTTCTGCGAGCCCGGCCTGACCTACTCCCGTGAGCTCGTCGAGTGGTTCCAGACCAAGGAGATCCCCAACCTGGTCACGGACACCATCGCCAGCGAGGTCACTTACGAGCCCAACACCGGTGTCGCGCTGCCGCTGCACTGTGCGCTGATGCGCAACCTGGGTGTGGCGTTGACCGAGATCGCTTGGCTCGACGACCTCGCTGACGCCTGCGCCGCGGACGGTCGATGGAGCTTCCTGTACGTGGCGGCACCGCTGAAGGTGGTCAAGGGCACCGGTGCCCCGGTCAACCCGGTGGCGATCCGCTGAGGAGCCGATCATGAGCGTCTACGACGACAAGCCCTGGCTTGCGCGATATGCGCCCGGCCAGCCGGCAGCGATCACGGTCGAGTTCGACAACGCATTGGCGATGTTCCGTTCGTCGGTCGAGCGGAACCCGAACGGGGATGCGATCCGCTACTTCGACGGTCGGATCAGCCTGCGCGAGCTGGACGAGCTGACCGACGCCTTCGCTGCCGCCCTGCTCGACACCGGGTTCACCAAGGGTGACCGTGTGGCGTTGTACCTGCAGAACGTGCCGCAGTTCGTGATCGCGCAGATCGGGACGTGGAAGGCCGGCGGCATCGCTGTATCGGTCAACCCGATGAACCGCGAACGCGAGCTGGAGCTGCTGCTGCGTGACTCCGGCGCTCGGGTGCTGGTGTGCCTGCAGTCTCTCTACCGAGACGTGGCGGCAACCGTGCTCGGCAACACCGACGTCCAGACGGTGATCACCACCTCGGAGCTGGAGTACCAGACCCGCAACGACCAGCGCGTGTTCTCAGGGGTGGAACGCATCTCGTGCGAGGGCACGCTCGACATGGCCGAGCTGTTGGCCCGGTGCGCCGGACGGCGGCCGCCAACGGTGGAGCTGGCGCCGGACGACGTGGCGTTCTTGACCTACACCTCGGGGACGACCGGTCCACCGAAGGGCGCGATGACCACGCACCGCAACGTTGTGTTCAACGCCCAGGCTTACCGTGACTGGATCGGTCTGGGGCAGGACGACGTGATTTTGGGCGTTGCCCCGCTGTTCCACATCACCGGGTTGGTCGGGCACATCGCGATCTCGTTGCTGATTGGCGCCCCGCTCGTGCTCATGTACCGGCTCGATCCAACGCTGACGATCGAGACGATCCGGGACGAACGAGCCACCTTCACGGTCGGCTCCATCACCGTGTTCATCGCACTGATGAACGCGCCTAATGCCGACAAGGACGCCCTCGCCAGCCTTACCAAGATCTACTCCGGTGGTGCTCCCATCCCGCCGAGCACGGTCAAGGCGTTCCAGTCGACGTTCGGCCATTACATCCACAACATCTATGGCTTGACCGAGACCACCTCGCCGTCGCACGCCGTGCCGCTCGGGGCCCAGGCTCCGGTGGACGAGGCATCGGGGGCGCTGTCGGTGGGCGTGCCCATCTACAACACGATCGTGCGGATCGTCGGTGATGATGGTCAGGACCTGCCGCCGGGCGAGATCGGTGAGTTGGTCACCAGCGGCCCGCAGGTCGTCGCCGGCTACTGGAACAAGCCGGAGGAGACCGAAAAGGCCCTGCCCGGCGGGGCGCTGCACACCGGCGACGTCGGGTACATGGACGAGAACGGCTGGTTCTACATCGTCGACCGGAAGAAGGACCAGATCAACGCGGGTGGGTACAAGGTCTGGCCGCGCGAGGTCGAAGACGTGCTCTACGAGCACGAAGCTGTCCGTGAGGCCGCCGTTGTCGGCGTCCCGGACCCTTACCGTGGGGAGACGGTCAAGGCGTTCGTCAGCCTGCGCCCCGGCCGTACCGCCACCGCGGACGAGCTCATCGCGTTCTGCAAGGAACGGATGGCCGCCTACAAGTACCCACGTCAGATCGAATTTCTCGACGAGATCCCCAAGACGGTCACCGGAAAGCTGTTGCGCCGAGAGCTTCGTGCCCGCGAACAGCAAAAGCAGACCGTCTGACCCTGACCATCACCGCGCCGGGCCCGGGACCCCGGGCCCGGCGTACACCATCAACCCTGCGATCTCTGACTTCCTGACCGAGACTTCCTGATCTCATCGCGGATGCGCAACCGGTGGCCCGCCTGTTGATCGAATTCCGGGAGAAACCCCGAGCCGCATCCGCCGACTAGCCATCGCCACAGATTCTCTACACCGAACTGGGGGAGCAATATGCCCAATACCGTTCTCATCGCCGGAGCCAGTGGACTGGTCGGCGCCGCCTGCGTCGACCGATTCCTCGACGACGGCTGGGACGTCATCGCGGTGTCCCGCCGCCAGCCGGAGATCTTCAGCACCAAGCCATTCCGGCATCTGCCGATCAACCTGCAGGACGCGGCAGCCACCCGGGAAGCGGTGCAGGGCCTGAGTGAGGTCACGCACGTCGTCTACGCCGCGGTCTATGAAAAGCCGGGTCTGATCGCCGGCTGGACCGAGCAAGACCAGATGGACACCAACCTGGCCATGCTGCGCAACCTCATCGAGCCGCTCAGCGAGGTCGCCAGCCTGCGGCACGTGACCCTGCTGCAGGGCACCAAGGCCTACGGCATCCACCTGCACCCCATGCGTATCCCCGCACGTGAGCGGCACCCGCGTGACGACCACGCGAACTTCTACTGGCTGCAGGAGGACTACATCAAGGACAAGTCCGCCGCCAGCGGATTCGACTTCACCATCATGCGCCCGCAGCTCATCGTCGGCCCGAACATCGGCGTGGTCATGAACCTGCCCCCGGTGATCGGTGTGTACGCGGCGATCTGCAAGGAAGAGGGGCGCCCGTTCGGCTTCCCCGGCGGGGCACCCTATGTGTGGGAGGCCGTCGACACCCGCCTGGTCGCGAACGCGATTCGGTGGGCTGCCGAGGCGCCGACGGCCGCTGGGCAACACTTCAACCTCACCAACGGCGAGGTCTTCGCCTGGCGCGACCTGTGGCCGGCCATGGCCGAGGCACTCGGAGTCGAAGCCGGCCCGGACGAACCGCTCTCCATGGCCGAGTTCCTCCCGTCCAAGGCGGACCTGTGGGACAAGATCGTCGCCAAGCACGGGCTACGCCAGATCGGTATGACCGATCTGCTTGGCGAGTCTCACTACTACGCCGACTTCTGCTTCGCCTACGGCGCCACCGAGCCGCCGCCGCCGGCGTTCGTCAGCACGGTGAAGATCAAGCAGGCCGGATTCACCGACACCTGGGACACCGAGGAGTCCTTCGTGCACTGGTTCAAGGTGCTGCAGGACCGCCGGATTCTGCCACCCGCCCACTGACGGGCTCGATCACCGCTACACGGTGCGAGGCCGCCGCGAGGGGACGGACGGCGGCCTCGCACCGGACTGTCGGGTCGTGACGGCATCGGCCGGCAAGCCGTCGAGGAGGCTCCGTGGCCATCTGTCGCGCAGGGGAACCCCACGATGGCAGCGGTGTCGTGGCAGGCGTGCCGATACCGACAAGAGCACTGGTCGCGCGAGGAATGTCCGAATTCAGCGCGCGGGAAGGGGACCGGGGCACGTTATGGCAGGAACCCCGCTCCCGGCCCTACCTCCAGGCCCGCCGACCCGCGCCCCGCCGTCCCTAATGGGGTGTTTCCGCTGGTCACGACCTCGTCCGGGGTCGATGCGGGAGCCACTGCGGGGACGGCGGTGCCGCTGGCGGAGCTGGACGCGCGTGCCGCCGGGTACGCCACCGCCACCTACACCGCCGGCGTCCAGGAGCTGGCCATCACCCGCTGGACCGCCCCCCAAGACCATGCAGGCGTACGTCGAAGAAGCCGGCATCTGGGCGGACAACCCCACCGAGTGGCTCGGGCTGGAGGCCGCCAGTGCCCGACACGGTCCCTCAGCAGTGATCTAGCCGCTCAGTGGGACGTCGAGGCGCACCGTCTTACTCACGCGTGGGGATCAAACCGCGCGAGCGCCGGTACGCAGCGGCTCGACCGAACCGCGGGCACGAAGCACCCGTCACGGGTACTCCCCAGCATGGCGGCCGCACAGGCTGGTGACCCCGTTGTTACCGATGCTGTGGCCTGGCCTGTCTCGCGCGAGACAGGCCAGCTAGAGCAGATCAAGCCGCGAACCCCGGGACCAGCGTTTCCCGTTGGGGAGGAGCTCCGCGAGGTGTGACGACCGCACGAACTAACCACCCTGATCTGGGTCGTGCATGAGAAGCCGTCATCCAGAACGACCGGTTCAGGGGGCGCGCTGCGCAGCGCCGCCGCCGCGGCAGTGCAGAGGTGATCGGGCTGCTGCGCTGGCTGCTGCTCGTGCTCGGTTGGCCTGCCGCGGGCGACGCCGACGCCTTCGCGACGGCGAACCACGTGCTGGGCACCGCCATCGGCGAGACGGGCGGCTACCTGCTCACGGCCACCCGGACGGGCCTGGTCCTCGCCGGGGGACGCGGTTCGCCGGCCGCTGGTTCGTGGTGCTCGGGGGCGGCTCGGCCGTCCTTCATCCTCGCCGGGCTGCTCGTGCCGCTGGGGCTGCTGCTCGCCGACACCGCCGACTTCGTCAGTGACGTCCTCTGGAGCGGGTGGCTCGTCGCCTTCGGCGTGGTCCTCTCGTTCGGGCCCGCCGCGGGACGGGCGTGGGGGCCGGCGCCGTAGGGTGATCCGCATGGAGAGCGGCGCCGATCCACTGCGGCACCACGGCGACGTCGAAGCCATCCCCGGCATGCTCGACTTCGCGGTCAACGTGCAGGGCGCTGGCCCGCCGGGGTGGCTGCGCGACCGGCTCGCGGCCACCCTCGTCGACCTGGGTCGTTACCCCTCCGCCGCGCACGACGCGCGGGCGCGGGAGGCGGTCGCGGCCCGGCACGGCCGCCGTCCCGACGAGGTGCTCGTGCTCGCCGGCGCCGCGGAGGGCTTCGCGCTCCTGCCCGCGCTCGCGCCCCGGCTCGCCGCGATCGTGCACCCCGGCTTCACCGAGCCGGAGCTTGCGCTGCGCACCGCCGGTGTGCCGGTGGTGCATGTGCTCACCGACGCCGCCGACGGGCACCGGTTCGATCCGCGCGGCGTGCCCGCGGAGGCCGATCTCGTCGTCGTCGGCAACCCGACGAACCCGACGGGCGTGCTGCACTCCGCGGACGCGCTGCGGTCGCTCGTCGCGCCGGGCCGGATCGTCGTCGTCGACGAGGCGTTCGCCGACGCCGTCCCCGGAGAGCCGGAGTCGCTGGCCGGCGTGCGCGACCCGGGCCTGCTCGTCCTGCGCAGCCTGACCAAGACGTGGGCGCTCGCCGGGCTGCGCGCCGGGTACGCCCTGGGCGCCCCGGACGTGCTCGCCCGGCTCGGGCACGCCCGCCCGCACTGGCCGGTCTCGACGCCCGCGCTGGAAGCGGTCGTGGCGTGCAGTGAGCCGGCCGCCGTCGCCGAGGCGGAGCTGGCCGCGCACCGGCTCGTCACCGCCCGCGCCGAGCAGGCCGCCGCGCTGGCCGCCGTCCCCGGGGTGGAGGTCCTGCCCGGGCAGGCGCCCTACCTGCTGCTGCGGCTGCCCACCGGCCACGGCGAACGGGTCCGGCTCGCCCTGCGGGACGCCGGCATCGCGGTGCGCCGCTGCGACACCTTCCCCGGACTGGACGCCGACCACATCCGGGTCGCGGTGCGGCCCGCCGAGGACTGGCGCCGGCTGGTCGCGGCGCTGACCGACGCGCTCGCGGGGGCACGGGCATGACGACCGTCGCCGATGTGATCGCCGCGCTGGAGTCGGCCTACCCGCCGCGGCTCGCGGCCGACTGGGACGCCGTCGGTCTCGTCTGCGGCGATCCGGCGGACGAGGTCCGCTCGGTGCTGATCGCTGTCGATCCGGTGGCCGCCACCGTCGACGAGGCCGTCGAGTCCGGGGCGCAGCTGCTGGTCACCCACCATCCGCTGCTGCTGCGCGGGGTGCACGGGGTCGGCGCCGACACGCCGAAGGGGGCGCTCGTGCACCGGCTCGTCCGGGCCGGTGCGGCGCTGTTCACCGCGCACACCAACGCCGACTCCGCCGATCCCGGGGTCTCCGACGCGCTGGCCGCGGCGCTCGGCCTCACCGTCGAGGGGCCGCTGCAGCCCGCACCGGAGCCGCCGCTCGACAAGATCGTCACCTTCGTCCCGGTCGGCCCCGCGATCACCGCCGTGCACGAGGCGTTGGCCGCCGCCGGGGCCGGGCAGATCGGCGACTACAGCCACTGCTCGTTCGCCACCGCCGGCACCGGCCAGTTCAAGCCGCTGCCCGGCGCCAACCCGACCATCGGGGAGATCGGGCAGCTCGAGCGGGTGGCCGAGACGAAGCTGGAGATGGTGCTGCCGCGGCACCGCCGCGACGCGGTTGTGGCGGCGCTGCGGGCCGCGCACCCGTACGAGGAACCGGCGTTCGACCTGCTGGAGCTGGCGCCGATCCCGTCGTCGCGCGGGCTCGGCCGGATCGGGGCACTGCCCGAGCCGGAGCCGCTCTCCGTCTTCACCGAGCGGGTCGCCGCGGCGCTGCCCGCCACCGCGTGGGGCGTGCGCGCTGCCGGTGATCCGGACCTGCTCGTGCAGCGGGTCGCCGTCTGCGGCGGTGCCGGGGACTCGGCGTTGTCGGCCGCCGTCGCGGCCGGCGTGGACGTCTACGTGACCGCCGACCTGCGCCACCATCCCGCCGCGGAGCACGTGCTCGCTCACCCGTCCGGCCCGGCGCTGGTCGACGTGGCGCACTGGGCGTCGGAGTGGCCGTGGTGCGAGCAGGCGGCCGACGTCGTGCGCGCGGCCACGGGCGGTAGCGTCGACGTTCGCGTCTCCACCCTGCGCACCGATCCCTGGACCCTCGGGAGGACCCGACCGTCATGAAGGCCGATCCCGCCGTCCAACGTGCACTGTTGACGGTCGCCGAGCTCGACAAGGAGCTCACGCAGCTCGCGCACCGCCGGCGCAACCTGCCGGAGAACGCGAAGCTCGCGGAGGCCGAGGCGGCCGTGCGCACCGCGAAGGACAAGCTCGTCGAGGTCGAGACCCTCGCCGGCGATCTCGACCGGGACATCCGCCGCATCGAGCGCGACGTCGACGGCGTCCGCAAGCGCACCGAGCGCGACAAGGCGCTGCTCGCCGGGCCCGGCGTGAGCGCTCGGCAGGCCGCTGACCTGCAGCACGAGCTGGAGACCCTGCAGCGCCGCCAGAGCGTGCTGGAGGACGAGCAGCTGGAGGTCATGGAGCGGCGCGAGGCCGTCGGCCGCGACGTCGAGCACTCGAAGGCGGCGCTCGCGGCGGCCGAGCAGGCCGTCGCCGACCTGATCAAGGCCCGCGACGCAGCGCTCGCCGACATCGACGCCGCCGAGGCCGGTCGCCGCCGTGACCGGGAGCAGACAGCGGCCACGATCCCGGCCGAGCTGATGGCCGTCTACGAGAAGCGGCGCTCGCAGAGCGGCATCGGGGCGGCCCCGCTGGTGGCGCGTCGTTGCCAGGCGTGCCGGCTGGAGCTGGACCGCACGGCCCTCGCCTCGCTGAAGGCCGCCGCTGCGGACGAGGTCGTGCACTGCGCCGAGTGCGGCACGATCCTGGTGCGGACGGCGGAATCGGGGCTGTGAAGGTCATCGTCGAAGCGGACGGCGGATCACGGGGCAACCCCGGTCCCGCCGGGTACGGCGCCGTCGTCGTGGACGCGGCCACCGACGAGGTGCTCGCCGAGCGGTCCGGCGGCATCGGCACGGCCACCAACAACGTCGCCGAGTACCGCGGCCTCATCGCCGGGCTGCAGGCGGCGATCGAGCTGGGGGCCACCACCGTCGAGGTGCGGATGGACTCCAAGCTCGTCGTCGAGCAGATGTCGGGCCGCTGGAAGGTCAAGCACCCGTCGATGCAGCCGCTGGCCGCGGAGGCGAAGGCGCTGGTGGCGCGGTTCGAGTCGGTCACGTTCACGTGGGTGCCGCGGGAGCGCAACGCCCGCGCGGACGCACTGGCCAACCGCGCCATGGACGCGCAGGCCGGCGAGGCCGACGACCCGGTCGAGGCGACGGCTGCCGAGCCCGCGGTCGTCGCCTGGTCCGGGCAGGTGGGGGAGCCGACCCGGATGCTGCTGCTGCGGCACGGGCAGACGGCACTGTCGGTCGAGCGCCGCTACTCCGGGCACGGCGATCCCGAGCTGACGGAGCTGGGCCGGCTGCAGGCCGCCCGGGCGGCGGCGCGGCTGGCTGCCGAGCCCGACATCGCGGCCGTCCTCACCTCACCGCTGCAGCGGGCCCGGGTCACGGCGGAGGCCGTCGCGGAGGCGACCGGGGCCCCGCTCGTCGTCCGGCCGGGCTTGATCGAGACCGACTTCGGCGAGTGGGAGGGCCTCTCCTTCGCTGAGGCCCGCGCCCGCGACCCCGAGCTGCACCGGCGCTGGCTGGGCGACGAGACGGTGGCCCCGCCCGGTGGGGAGAGCTTCGCCGCGGTCGGGCGGCGGATCGAGATCGAGCGGCGCGCCGTGCTGGCCGAGTACCCCGGGCGGACGGTCGTCGTGGTCAGCCACGTCACCCCGATCAAGATGCTGCTGCGGGCGGGGCTCGATGCCGGGCCGAGCCTGCTCTACCGGCTGCACCTGGATCTCGCGTCGCTGTCCGAGGTGCAGTTCTACCCGGACGGCGGGGCGAGCGTGCGGCTGGTCAACGACACTCACCACGTGCCGGACTGATCACCCCGCCACAGCGAGCGACGCCCACAGCGCCATCGTCGAGGCGACCAGCGCGGCGGGCACGGTGGCCAGGCCGAGCGTGCTGAACTCGCGCAGGTCGACGCGCACGCCGTGGCGGCCGAGGACGGACCGCCACAGCAGCGTCGCGAGCGAGCCGACGTAGGTGAGGTTGGGGCCGATGTTGACCCCGAGCAGCACCGCCAGCACCAGCCCGGGCTGCGGCGCCGGGCCGAGCGCGGTGAGCAGCACCAGCGTCGCCGGCAGGTTGTTGACCACGTTCGCCAGCACCGCGGCGATCCCGGCGACGGCGAGCAGCCCGGTCAGTGTGGCGGTCTCGGGCAGCAGGGCCTGCAGCGCGCCGGTGAGCCCTTGTTCACCCACCGCGGCTACCACCACGCCGAGCGCCAGCACGAACAGGCAGAACAACGGGTCCGCGGCCCGCACGATCCCGGCCGGGGTGATCTCGCGGCGGGCCAGCGCCCGCACCGCCAGCACGGCCGCTCCGGCGGCGGCCATCCACGCCGGTTCGATGCCGGCGTACGACGACAGCCCGAACCCGGCCAGCGTCGCCGTCAGCACCGCCAGTGCGAACCGGGGCGCGGGCGGCACGTCCTCCGGTACCGGTGCCGGCCGGTGACCCAGGTCCTCACGGAACCACAGGCGCAGCACCGCGTACTCGACCGCGATCGCGGCCAGCCACGGCGCTGTCATCACGGCGGTGAAGCCGGCGAACGACAGCCCGCACGCCGCGAAGGCCAGCAGGTTCGTCAGGTTCGACACGGGCAGCAGCGTCGACGCCGAGTTCGACAGGTGCCCGCACGCGTACACGTGCGGCCTGGCGGGCAGCTGCAGCCGTGCCGCCGTGGCGAGCACGACGGGGGTGAGCAGCACGACGGTCGCGTCCAGGCTGAGGACGGCGGTGGTGCCCGCCGCGGCCGCGGTGACGAGCCCGAGCAGCCCGGTGGGCCGGTGCGTCGCCCCGGCCAGCCGGGCCCCGAGCCACGTGAACACGCCTTCGGCCGCGGCGAGCTGGCCGAGCAGGAGGATCGCCGCCAGGAACCCGACGGTGGGCGCGAGCTCGGCGATCTCCGACCCGGCCCGGTCGGGGCCGACCAGCCCCGCGCCGACGGCGAGCAGCGCCGCTGGAACCGCGATCACGGCCTCGGGGAGTCCGTGGGGCCGCACCACCGCTGCCGCGAGCACCGCCGCCAGCAGCGCCAGCGCCGCGACGAGCATCACCTGATCATCAAGTACACGCCGACGGCGATGCCGAGCAGCACCACCGCCCAGCGCAGGACGTTGTCGGGGAGCTTGCGGGCCACGCGCGCCCCGACGTATCCGCCCAGCAGCGTCATCGGGGCGAGGACCAGCACCGCCCACCACACGACCGGCGCGCCGATCGCGAAGATCACCACCGTGACCGTCGCGACGATGAACGACAGCACGCCCTTGGCCGCGTTGAGCCGCACGATCCGGTCGTGGGTGCAGAGGGCGAGCGTCGCGATGAGGATCACGCCGAGCGCCCCGCCGAAGTAGCCGCCGTACACCCCGGCCAGGAACATCGCGGGCAGCAGGACGCCCATCCGGTCGGGCGCGTCGGGGGCGCTGTCGCCTCCGCCGGTCCACTTCTTGATCTGTGGCTGCAGGGCCAGCAGCGCGCTGGCCAGCAGCACCAGCACCGGCACGACGGCGTCGAAGACCGCGTCGGGCAGGGCGAGCAGCAGGAAGCACCCGACGATCGAGCCGATGGTGGCGACGATGCCGGTGGATACCAGCCGGCGACCTTGGCCGGGCAGGTCCTGCCGGTTGCCCAGCACGACGCCCGCGTACCCCGGCCACTGCGCGATCGAGTTGGTGACGTTCGCCGTCAGCGGGTTGAAGCCGACCGCGAGCAGCGCCGGGAAGACGATCAGCGACCCGCCGCCCGCGACGGCGTTGACCGAGCCGGAGACGAATCCCGCGACCACGAGGAACAGCAGTGAACCGAGGGACACGTCGAGCACGGACGAACGCTAGCGAATGATCGACGACTACCGTCGGGATGGTGACGACCTCCACTCCTACCGGCGGCCCGGAGCCGGACGAGGGCGGCGACGCGGTCTGCTGGCTCAACCGCCTCTGCCCCGAGTGCGGTGCCATGCCCAACCGGGGCGAGGAGACCTGCTGGCGCTGCGGCGCCCCCGTCCCCGACGCTCCGCCGGAGGAGAGCTAGGGTGGAGGTACGGGCGAGTTGGCCGGGCGGCCGCGGCGACGAGCGATCGTCGTCGAGGAAAGTCCGGACTCCACAGGGCAGGGTGGTTGCTAACGGCAACCCGGAGTGATCCGCGGGACAGTGCCACAGAGAACAGACCGCCTCGCACCCACGTGCGGGGTAAGGGTGAAACGGTGGTGTAAGAGACCACCAGCACCCCGGGTGACCGGGGTGGCTCGGTAAACCCCACCCGGAGCAAGACCAAGAGGCGCCACCCCGGTGGCGCTGCGCAGGCGCTTGAGGGCGGCCCGTCCGAGCCTGCGGGTAGGTCGCTAGAGCCCATCGGTGACGGTGGGCCCAGATGGATGGTCGCCGATCGGTGTCCCCGTAAGGGGCCCGTGAACAGAATCCGGCTTACAGGCCAGCTCGCCCGGTCCACGCTTCGATCTGCCGCGACTCCGCACTCCCGGATCCGGTCCGACGTCGGCGATGGAGTGAACGCCGCTCACCGCGGGTGACGGGGTCGGCGGGCTGAGCGTCACGGGCGTGCTGGTCTCCGGCCGCGACCTGTGAGGCATCGCCGCAGGACGATGAGCAGCCTCGACCGGTCCTCGGGGCCATGACCCGCGACTCGTGAGCGCTCAGCCCAGAGCCGTTGCCGCGCGCCGCCCTCGCGCCGACGACTCGGCCAGGACCGGGCACGGGCTCGGCCCTGGACACCGCTCAGGACGCGCGGTGGGACGTCGCAGAGACGTGGGCCGGGCTCGGCGGAACTCGCCGTGGACCTGGGCGCCGACACCATCGCTCCGGTGCACTGCCGCTCCGGAGCAGTGCACCTAGCCCGCCGCGGCGGCCGACGGAACCGACGCCACGATCCGGGTCCGCCGCTTCACCCAGGGGATCACTGCTGCGAAGAGCAGTGCGGCCGCGAGCGCGGTCGCACCCGTGATCATGAAGTAGATCGCCTCCGTCCGGGGGGTGTACAGCCCGGCGAGTGCGCCCGCCGCCGAGGAGCCTGCAGCGGTGGAGAGGAACCAGAGGGCGACCATCTGGGTACGGAACGCCTGGGGTGCCAGCTGCGTCGACAGCGAGAGCTGGATCGGCGACACGAACAGCTCTGCGATGGTGAAGACCAGCAGGATCCCGGTGAGCGCGAGTGGCGGGTTCACCGGTCCGGAGGTCGCCGTCATCGGCAGGAAGAGCAGGAAAGCGAGTCCGATCAGGATGGTTCCGATGAGGAACTTCACCGTGCTGGACGGCTCTCGGGGCCCCAGCTTCGCCAGGACCGTGACGAGCACCGGCGTGCACAGGATGACGAACACCGGCACCGCGGAGTTGAAGAACTCGGGAGGCATGCTCCAGCCCAGGATGTCCAGGTCGACGCGCTGCGCGGCGTAGACCTGGACCACGGTGAACTGCTGCTGGTAGAGCGACCAGAAGACGCAGTTCAGGAGGAAGACGGGGATCAGGCCGTAGACGCGGCGCCGTTCGTCCGGTGACACCTTCCGGCTGCGCAGCATGACGGCGAAGTAGTAGACGATGAGGACGGCGAGCACGATCGTCACGGTGACCGCGAGGTTGTCCGCCGTCAGGAATCCGGCGGCGACGACGACGGCGAGCAGGACGGCGATTACCCCGGCGAGGACGCACGCTCGACGTGCTTCGGCGCGCGGAAGCGGATCGGGAACGTGCTGTCCCCGCGGGGGAACCTTCTTGCGGCCGGCCGCGTAGATCGACAGGCCGATCGCCATCCCGATCGCTGCGAGCCCGAACGCGTAGTGGAAACCGAGCTCCGAGCGCGTCAGCCCGGTCAGAATCGGGCCGCCGAGGGCGCCGATGTTCAACCCCATGTAGAAGACCATGAAGCCGCGGTCGCGGCGGCGGTCGCGGGCGTCGTACAGCGAGCCCACGAGGGAGGTCACGTTCCCGACCTGGCCACCGCTGCCGATGACGAGGAGGCACAGCCCGACGAGCACGCCGGGCAGTCCGGGGATCACGGCCAGGCAGGCGTGTCCGGCCATGATCGTGATGGCGCTGTAGAACAGGGTGCGTTCGGAGCCGAGCAACCGGTCGGCCACCCAGCCACCGAGCACGGTCGCGAGGTAGACGAGGCCCCCGTAGGCGCCGACGACGGACGTGGCGGCGGCGGTGGACAGTCCGAGCCCGCCCTGCGCGACCGGGAAGAACAGGTAGTACAGCAGGACGACCTGCATCCCGTAGAAGGAGAACCTCTCCCACAGGCCGAGTGCGGTGAGTGTGCCCAATCCTGTGGGCTGCCCGAGGAATCCGGCTCCCGCTCGGCAGGACTTTTCTTCTGTCGTCATTGACCTTGCTCTCCCTTGGTACGAGATCGCGCAACCGGTAGGAGCCCTCAGGCGGAGAGGCGTCGCGCTGCGGCGACGAGTGCATCGATGTCCGCGCGATCGGTGTCGTACGAGCAGACGAGCCTCATCAGGTCCGCACGCGGATCCCAGGCGTAGAACCCGAACTCCTGGGAAAGCGGACGGGCGATTCGAGGTGTCATCCGTGCGAAGACGGCGTTGGCCTCGACCGGGTAGGCGATCTCGATCCCCGGTACGTCGGCCAGTTCACCGGCGAGTTCCCTGGCCGCAGCGTTGGCGGCGGTGGCGTTGCGCAGCCACAGGTCGCCTTCGAGGAGTGCGATGAACTGCGCGGCGATGAAGCGCATCTTCGACGCCAGTTGCATCGCCTGCTTGCGCGCGTAGCGGAACACCTCCGAAGCGGCGCGGCCGGCCGAGGTGGGGGCGAACACGACCGCGTCGCCGAACACGAGTCCGTTCTTGGTGCCGCCGAGCGTGACGATGTCGACTCCGGCGGCTGTGCTGACCTCGGCGAGGGAGCACCCCGCCGACGCAGCTGCGTTCGCCAGGCGGGCCCCGTCCATGTGCACGGCCATGCCGCGGGAGTGCGCCCACCGGCACAGGTCGGCCACGTGGTCCGGGCGGTAGATCGTGCCGAGTTCGGACGAGTTGGTCAGCGACAGCACGGCCGGCACGACCTGGTGCTCGCCTCGGTCGCCCGGCGGGAGCTCACGATCCACGGTCTCTCGGGTGAGCAGGCCGTGGTGCGCCGTGACGGGGAGGACGGTGCTCCCCGTGAACCGGACGGGTGCTCCGCACTCGTCGGTGTGCAGGTGAGCGTCGGTGGAGCAGACGACGGCTTGGTGCGGTCGCAACGCGGAGGCGAGGGCGGTGACGTTCGCCCCGGTCCCGTTGAACAGCAGGTAGCCGCGGGTCCCTGGACCGAAGTGCTCCTCGAGGAGCGCCTCGGCTCGCGCGGTCCAGCTGTCAGCGCCGTAGGCCGGGGCGTGGCCGTGGTTGGCCTCGGCGATCGCCGCGATCACGTCGGGATGGGCGCCGGAGGAGTTGTCGCTGGCGAACGTGCGCCGGGAGGGCGTGGTCATCGC
This sequence comes from Pseudonocardia thermophila, assembly GCF_900142365.1. GTDB lineage: Bacteria > Actinomycetota > Actinomycetes > Mycobacteriales > Pseudonocardiaceae > Pseudonocardia > Pseudonocardia thermophila. The sequence continues at coordinate 14,261 of NZ_FRAP01000017.1, forward strand.
CGGTGGCCGAGCCAGGCGGTCGCCGCTGCGACCAGCGCCCGGATACCGGTACCGATGGTCGGCTGGATCACCGGCGCGAAGAGAGGGGAGTGGTTGGACGGAATCAGCTCGTCCAGCCGGCCGGCCGCCTCAGCCGCCGCGTACTCGGCGGGATCGACGCAGCCCAGCGCCCAGAAGACAGAAGGTGCCCCGGCCGCGTCCCCGAACTCGCCGAAGTCCTCACTGCCCATCATGGGTGGGACCTCACGCACCGATTCAGGGCCGAGCTCGGCGCGCAGCGCCGCCATCGCGATCTCGGTCGCCGCGGGATCGTTGATCGTGGGGGTGAACCGGAACAGCTCGACGAACTCCGGTGGTTTCGGCGAGCCCGACGCGGCGCACTCGGCTTCGACCACTCTGCGCACCGAGGCGAGCACGCGCGCGCTGACCTCCCGGTCGTAGGTGCGAACGCTCAGCTTGAGGTCGGCGTGATCGGCGATGATGTTGGGCGCGGTGCCGGCGTGGAGCGCCCCGACGGTGAGCACTGCCTGCTCGTTGGCCGCCACCTCGCGCGCGACGATCGTCTGCAGCCGCATGACCACCGCCGAGGCGAGCACGACGGGATCGACCCCGGACTCGGGCCGGGAGCCGTGCGCGCCGCGCCCGAACAGCCGGATGTCGTACCCGTCGGACGCAGCCAGGAACGGGCCGGTCCGGTAGCCGATGGTGCCCGCCGGGTAGGGGAAGACGTGCTGGCCCAGCACCACGCTCGGCAGGCCGGTGAGGTCGAGCAGGTTGTCGTCGAGCATGCGTCTGGCCCCGCCGCGGCCCTCCTCGGCCGGCTGGAAGACCGCCACCACCGTTCCCGACCACGACCGGCGGGACCCGGCCAGCAGGTTCGCCGCGCCGAGCAAGCAGCTGACGTGCACGTCGTGGCCGCAGGCGTGCATCACCGGCACGATCTCGCCCGACTCGGTCGTCGCGGTCACGGTGCTCGCGTAGGCGAGGCCCGTCTTCTCCGCCACGGGCAGCGCGTCCATGTCGGCGCGCAGCATGACGCGCGGCCCGTCCCCGTTCCGCAGCACACCGACCACACCGGTCCCTCCGACCCCTTCGGTCACCGTGTAGCCGTCGCCGCGGAGTCGGGCGGCGACGATCGCGGCGGTTCGGTGCTCCGCGTAGGCGAGCTCCGGGTTCGCGTGGAGGTCGCGGTAGAGGTCCTCGATGCTCGGCATGATCGCCGTGAGGCCGCGCAGTCCGTCTTCCACGGGCATTCGCGCTCCTGAGAAGTTCGATTATCGCACGACTGTGCGTTAGTTGGCGAGGATGGCACAACTCCCCGCGCGGTGCAACGGGTCGATGGCGCCCGCCGTGGGCATCTTTCGCGGTTGCGCCCGGGGGAGGAGTGGGCGTACGGTGCGCTCGATCGCCGCACAAGAGTGCGATAATCGAACGAACCGAGGATGTGATGTGAGCCCGAACACCTGGGACCTGATCGTGGTGGGCGCAGGGTCGGCGGGTGCGCCTCTTGCCACGCGGGCAGCCGAGCGCGGGATGAAGGTCTTGCTCCTGGAAGCAGGGCCGGACTACCGCTCGAAGGACATGCCCGAGGTATGGCGATCGCCGAACCCCATGCGCGCTCTGCTCGATCCCGCCGCGACGGCGGACCTGATCTGGCAGGGGCTGACCGCGACGCGCACCGACAAGCAGGCACCTGCCCCGTTCTGGCGCGGCCGCGGCGTGGGGGGCAGCTCGGCGGTCAACGGACAGATCGCCATCCGTCCCCCGATGCTCGACTTCGCCGAGTGGGCCGCGGCCGGCTGCGCGGGCTGGGCCCCCGAAGACGTGCTCCCGTACTTCGCCAAGCTCGAGGACGACGAGGAGTTCGGCGAAGAGCCGTACCACGGGCGCGGTGGCCCGATCCCGATCTACCGGACACCGCAGAGCGAGTGGGGCGCCGTCGACCACGCCCTCCACCGAGCCGCTCTCGCGGCCGGTCTTCCGTGGGCGCCCGACGTCAACGCCCCCGACGCGACCGGTGTGTCGCCCTACCCGATCAACTCCCGCAACGGCAGGCGGGTCTCGACGAACGACGCCTACCTCGAGGGCGGGCGGCGGTTGCCCACGCTCACCATCCGCGGCGACTCCCTCGTCGACCGGGTGCTCATCTCCGGCGGCAGGGCGGTCGGGGTGGCCGTCGTCAGTGGTGGCGCGTCGACCACCGAGTACGCGGACCGGGTCGTGCTGTCAGCCGGCACCATCCACTCGCCCGCGATCCTCCTCCGCTCCGGCGTCGGCCCGGCGGATGAGCTGCGGGGCCTCGGGATCGACGTCGTCGCGGACCTGCCCGTCGGCCGTGGTCTGCAGGATCACCCGGTCATCGCGCTGGCGATCCCCCTCAACGAGAGGTCCGCGGTCACGAGCCCGGACGACAGGCACACGAACGTCTGCGTCCGCTACACGAGCGATTCTCCGTTCGCGCAGGAGAACGACGTGATGATCACCGCCGGGAACCAGAACGTGCTCGCGATGGAGATCGCGGACCTCGCGTTCGGGGCGGGTGCCTTCCACCTGTGGGCGAACCAGGTCCATTCGCGCGGGTCGGTCACCTTGGCGTCCACCGACCCCACCGTCCAGCCGCTGGTGCACGAACGGATGCTCGCCGATGAGCGGGACCTGGCGAGGATGCGCGGCGCGACGCGTCAGCTCGTCGAGCTCGCGTCCGGCGACGCCGTTGGAGAGATCACGTCGACGTCGATCGAGCACCTCAACAAGGCGCTCTTCGCGGTCGTCGACGACGATGCGGAGCTCGACGATCATCTCCTCCGCACCGCGTTCGACGCCCAGCACCCGACGAGCACGTGCCGCATGGGTGCACCGTCGGACCCGGACACCGTCGTCGATCCGGCGTGTCGGGTCCTCGGGATCGACGGACTCCACGTCGTGGACGCCTCGATCTTCCCCACGGTCCCGCGGGCCAACACCAACCTCGCCGCGATCATGGTGGGCGAGCTGATGGCGGACCGCCTTGTCTAGGCCGCTCGAAGCACATCCGGTGCAGCACCGGGACGTGCGGGACCCGCTGACGCTGTGCCACCGCATCGGCGGCAGGTGGGTCCGGTCCGCGTCCGACGAGGTCCGTCACCTGGTCAACCCCGCCACGGAGGAGGTGATCGCGGTCTACCCGGCCGGCTGCGCCGCGGACGTCGACACCGCGGTGGCCGCGGCCAGGGCTGCGCAGCTCGACTGGCGGATGACGCCGCTCGGCGATCGCCTCCGGCTGATCGAGGCGGCGGCGGACCGGATCGAACGGCACGCCGACGAGCTCGCCCGGCTCGAGTGCGAGGAGATGGGCAGGCCCGCCGCGATCGGCGTGACCTTCGTGGTGAGCGCTGCCGCGCAGCTGCGGGCGAGCACCGAGGACGCCCGCACCTACCCGTTCGAGCGCCGGATCGCCGACGGCTCCGGAACAACGCGCGTGCTGCGCAGGCCGCTCGGCGTGGCCGGCGTCATCACGCCGTGGAACTTCCCGGTGGCCGCGGTCGTGACGGCGATAGGGCCGATCCTCGCCGCGGGCAACACCGTCGTGGTGAAGCCGTCGGAGCGATCCCCGTTGTCGACGAGCCGGCTCATCGAGGTCCTCGGACTGCCGGATGGCGTCGCGAACCTCGTCCTCGGTGACGCGGGCGCGGGAAAGGCGCTCGTCGAGCACGACGACGTCGCGTTCGTGCACTTCACCGGCTCCGTGGAGGTGGGCAGGCTGGTCGGTTCCGTGGCTGGTCACAAGCTCCGCCGCGCCGTGCTGGAACTCGGCGGGAAGGACCCGGTCGTGGTGGACGCCGACGTCGACCCGGTCGCCACGGCCGAGGCGGTGGCCTTCGGCGCCTTCATGAACACGGGGCAGATCTGCACGTCGATGGAGCGGATCTACGTCCATCGCGACGTCGCCGAGCCGTTCACGCACGCGCTCGTCGCGGCGGCCGGTAGGTTCGGCTTCGGGTCCGACGACTCGTTGCTCGGGCCACTCGTCGACGCGCGCCAGCGCGACCACGTGCACGCGCACGTGATCGACGCCGTCTCGCGCGGGGCCACCGTGCTCACCGGTGGGTACCTTCCTCCCGGCAAGGGGTACTACTACCCGGCCACCGTGCTCACGAACGTCGACGAGTCCATGCTCGTGATGACGGAGGAGACGTTCGGCCCGATCGCGCCGGTGCAGGTGGTCGATTCGTTCGCCGAAGGTCTGGCGCGGGCCGCCGCCTCCCGCTACGGCCTGGCTGCGACGGTGTACACCCGCGACCCCCGCAACGCCGCGGCCGCGGCGGGGCTGCCGGCCGGTCTCGTCTGGGTGAACGAGTGGCAGGGGGGAGCGGCGCGGGTGTACGAACCCGCCGCGGACAGCGGTCTCGGGGCGACGGGCGGCCACGCCGCCTACGACGCCGCGACGCGGCCGACGACCGTCTTCGCCGCTGGGATCTAGATCAGCTGCTCATGGAGTTCGTCGGCTGCTTCGAGGAGGACGCAGAGCACCCTGCCGCACATGTCCTCCTTCGAGATGCGTTCGATGCGGCAACCGACGTGCATCGCGGCGATGACCCGGCCGTCCCATCGACGCACCGGGACGGCGACGGAGTGGGAGCCGACCTCGATCTCATCGGCCACGTAGCAGTAGCCATCGGCGCGGATCCGGTCCAGGACTTCGGTGGAGGGGGCGTCGGCCAGCTCCGCCAGCGTCGCCGCGCGCACGTCGTCCGGCAGGTGCGCGAGGAGGACCTTGCCCAACGAGGAGATCGCGGCCGGGGTACGGAAGCCGATCCCGGTGCCTGCCTCGAGCAGCTGGTTCGGCACGGCCCGCGCGACCATCACCGCGTCGGAGCCGTCGAGCACGGCCACCGAGCAGGCCTCGCCGACCGAGGCGCAGATCCGCTCGCAGACCGGCTGAGCGATGACGGAGGCCGGATTCGACGTCAGGTAGCTGCTCGCGAGACGAAGCACCCGGGGGGTGAGCTCGTAGGTGCGCCCGTCCGCCACGAGGAATCCGAGGTGCTCGAGGGTGATGACGATCCGTCGCACGGTCGCGCGGGAGAGATCCAGCTCGCGGGCCAGCTCGGCCTGCGTCACGCGGCGGCGGGTCTCGCCGAACGCCGACAGCACGGCCATGCCCCGCGCCAGCGCCTCGGAGAAGTCCGCAGGGTTCGGTGCCGAACTGAGCTGCCGTTCCCGGCGTGCTGCACTGTCCTTCTCGGCCAAGCGCCCCATGGCACACCCCTCGTTCGTCGTCACACCCACCCTATTAGGCGAACACATGTGCGGCAATCGGACATTGCGTCCCCCGTTGTGGCGCGCCGCCGACCCGGCGGTGCCGCCTCATCGGCCGCCGCGCTCGCGGGGCGGTCGCTGCACCTGCTGACTCGCCTGCCCTGACTCGGAGGACGCCGTCCGGTCCGGTGGCCGGGCCAGCAGCGCTCGCGCCCGGAGCGTGCGCCGTCCCGCCCCGACCCGTCCACGCTCGAAGGAGCACATGTGATCCACCATCGCGACCACCTCTACATCGGTGGTGACTGGCTGCGGCCGCGCACGGATTCGCGCATCGCGGTCGTCTCGCCGAACACCGAGCAGGAGATCGGCTCCATCCCGGAGGCCCGGCCGCAGGACGTCGACCTCGCCGTGGAAGCGGCTCGAGCCGCGCTTCCCGGTTGGTCGGACACCGCGCCGGGGGAGCGGGCAGCGCTGCTGCGTCGCTTCGCCGATGCGATCGAGGAACGAGCTCGGGAGATCGCGCGGACCGTCTCGGCCCAGAACGGGATGCCGATCCGCCTGTCGTCCCAGCTGGAGGCGACCTATCCCACCACCCTGCTGCGCTACTACGCGGCGATGATCGACAGCGAGCCCGAGGACGTCCGCGCGGGACTGCTCGGCGGTCGTATCCGGGTCGAGCGGGACCCGATCGGCGTCGTCGCGGCGATCACCCCGTGGAACTTCCCGCAGACCCTCGCTGCGTTCAAGTACGCCCCGGCGCTCGCCGCCGGCTGCACGGTCGTCATGAAGCCGTCGCCGGAGACGGCCCTGGACGCCTACCTGATCGCCGAGGCCGCAGCGGCCGGCGGACTGCCGGCGGGCGTGATCAACATCGTGCCGGGTGGCCGGCGGACCGGTGCGTACCTCGTCGAGCATCGCGGCGTCGACAAGGTCGGCTTCACCGGGTCGACGACCGCAGGGCGGCAGATCGCGCGCACCTGCGGTGAACTGCTGCGCCCCGTCACGCTCGAGCTCGGCGGCAAGTCGGCGACGATCGTGCTCGACGACGCCGACCTCGACCTCTCGGTGATCGGCGACGAGCTCTTCGTCGCCACGCTGGCCAACAACGGCCAGACCTGCTTCCTCGGCACCCGGGTCCTCGCTCCGCGCCATCGGTACGAGGAGGTCGTGGACGTGTTCACCGCGTTCGCGGAGACCTTGACGATCGGGGACTCGCTCGACCCCGGCACGGACATCGGCCCCATGGTCACGGAACGCCACCGTGAGCGGGTCGAGGGCTACATCGAGAAGGGGAGGGCCGAGGGCGGCCGCGTCACCACCGGCGGGGGACGGCCGGACCGCCCGGGCTGGTTCGTCCGGCCGACGGTCTTCGCCGACATCGACAACGCCGCCACGATCAGCAGGGAAGAGATCTTCGGACCGGTGTTGTCGATCATCGCCTACGACGGCGACGAGGACGCCGTCCGCATCGCGAACGACTCCGGGTTCGGGCTCGGGGGGACGGTGTGGACGGCCGACCCCGAGCGGGGATTCGCCGTCGCCCGCAAGGTCCGCACCGGGACGTTCGGCATGAACCGGTACCTGCCCGACCCGGTCGCTCCGTTCGGTGGGGTGAAGGACAGCGGGCTCGGCCGCGAACTCGGCCCGGAGGGCATCGCCGCTTACCGGAGCCTCAAATCCATCTACTGCTGAGGTTCGCCGCTCCCGCTTCTCACGAACCGGTCGCCGTGAACTCGACGCGCCCCACGGCGCACCTCTACAGAGTGTCTGATCGACGGAGGGATCGACATGGGTGGCAGTACGCCCCAGGACCTGATCGACCGCAGTATCCCGTTCCTCGACGAGATCAAGAACCGCACCGCGGGTGCGGAACTGGAGCGCTGGCTCAACCGTGAACGAGGACCGGGGTCGCCGTTGTGGGACGACCTCGCCCGCATCATCACGGACGGAGTGCGCAGCGGCTGGGCGGCGAACGTCGAGATCGACGGTCCCAACTACCGGCGCAGCCGCATCGCCGAACCGTCGGAGCAGCTCAACTGGTTCAGCATCACCGCCGTCTACATGAACAGCGTGCCCGTCTACCGGGGTCAGTACCACCAGCACCCGTACGGGGAGCTCAACATGGTCGTGCCTCTGGACCCGGATGCTCAGCTCGCCGGGCCCCGGGGATGGCAGGGCGCCGGCTGGACCGCTCCGGACCCCGGCAGTCACCACTACCCGGAGGTGCGCAACGGTGCGGTCATCGCTCTGTTCTACCTCCCCGCCGGGCGCATCTCCTACGACGTCGAGCCACCCTCGGTGGCCTGATCCGAGGTGGCGGCATGAGCGAGCGGAACCGACCCACCGCGCCCGGGGTGCTGTCCTCGGGTGCGGTGCCGGCCGCCCTGACGGTCGAGGATGCGCTGCTGTCCCGCCGGAGCGTCCGAGCCTTCCTGCCGACCCCGGTCCCGCGGACCGAGGTGGTGCGCCTGCTCGAGCTCGCCTCGCGCTCAGCCAGCAACTCCAACTGCCAGCCGTGGCACGTGCATGTGCTGACCGGCCGGGCCAAATCGAGACTGACCAGGGCCATCTGGCGGCAGTACGACGCCGGGAGCGGCGCGACGCAGCGGGAGTACTCCTACCAGCCGGCCCCGGACGAGTGGCAGGAGCCGTTCCGGACGCGGCGCGCACGGTTCGGCGAAACGCTGTACCGGGACACCCTCGGCTGCGACCCGAGCGACCTCTCCGGACGGGCCCGGCACCACCGGAGGAACTACGACTTCTTCGGGGCGCCGGTCGGCATCATCCTGACCGTCAGCCGTCACCCGATGGCCAGCGCACTCGTCGATGCGGGGCTCTTCCTCCAGGCCCTCATGCTCGCCGCTCGCCAGGCGGGGCTCGACACGTGCCCGCAGGCGGCGTTCATCGACTTCTCGGCGGTGATCCGCGAGAACCTGACGATCCCCGACGACCACGTCATCGTCACCGGCCTCGCGCTGGGACACGCGGACGCCGACCACGAACTCAACCGGATGCGCACACCGCGTGAACCGGTCGAGCACTTCACCACCTTCTACGGCGATTGACACACCGCCGCACCGATCGGATCTGCCAGAGGAATCTCGTTCTTCCCGGTGCGGACCGGGAGAGAGGAATGTCGAGTGTGCACGCTGCTGTCTCCTGACGGAGATGACGAATGACGACGTCGCGACCGGGTGCGCCGTCTGCGCCGCCCGGTGGTCACCCGACGTTCGGTGCTCCGGGCGACGGCCCGGAGGTGCTCGTGTTCGACCTGTACGGGACGCTCGTGGACCCCCTCGACGTCGTATCGACGCTGGGCGAGGTGATTCCGGGCGACGAGGCCGCCGACGTCGCGGCGCTCTGGCGGCGGACGCAGCTCGACTACGCGTTCCGCCTGACGCTGATGGGGCGGTACCGGACCTTCGAGTGGGTCACCGCGCGGGCGCTCGACCACGCGCTGGATGCGACGGGCCACGACCTGGCCGACGAAGTGCGCCGGGCGCTCCTGCAGGCGTACGACCGACTCGCGCTCTACCCGGACGTGCGCCCCGCGCTCGAGCTCCTCGTCGAGCGCGGTCACGACTGCTACGTGCTGTCCAACGGAAGTCCCGGGATGCTGCGGCGCTCGCTGGAGAGCGCCGGGCTGACCGGGTTCTTCAGCGGCTGGATCAGCGTGGACGAGGTCGGTGCGTTCAAGCCTGCGCCGCAGGTCTACCGCCACGCGGGCGAGGTCATCGGTCGGGTGGTGACGTCCATGCGGATGGTGTCGTGCAATCCCTTCGACGTCGTGGGGGCCGCGGCGGCGGGGATGCGGACGGCCTGGGTGAACCGTTCGGGCAGACCCTTCGACAGGATCGGTGAGCGTCCGGACCTGATGGGGAGCGACCTCGTCGATCTGGCTCACCGGATCACCGCGGTTTCCGCGTGATCACAGCGGCCCGCGTGCCGGGCGGGATCCCACGCCGGCCGTGCGGACCTGACGAGCTGATGGGTCACGTGCCGGGTGGACGGAGTGCGTGCGGGCGGTGCGCGCGGCACGACCGACGGTCTGGTCGTGGGTGTCGTCCGACGGGTGCGGAACGGGAGAAGAGGATTCGGTGGCGCGCTGTGCGAGGATCTCCGTCATCTACTACTCCGCGACGGGGACGACCTACGAGATCGCGAAGGAGATCGTCCGCGGGGCGGAAGGCAGCGGCGCGGAAGTGCGGCTCCGGCGGGTGTCGGAGCTGGCTCCCGCCGCCGCGATCGCGTCGAAGCCGGCGTGGTCGGAGCACCTCGCGGCCACGCGGACCGTGCCGGTCGCGTCCGCCGACGACGTGGTCTGGGCGGACGGGGTGATCATCGGGTCGCCGACGCGATTCGGGAACGTTGCCAGCCAGCTCAAGCAGTTCCTGGACACGCTGGGGCCGCAGTGGGCGAAGGGGCTGCTGGCCGGGAAGGTCTACTCCGGATTCACCTCGACGGACACCCAGCACGGTGGGCAGGAGTCCACCCTCCTCGCCCTGTACACGACCTTCTACCACTTCGGTGGTGTCGTCGCGGCTCCCGGTTACACGGATCCGGTCAAGTTCGTGGACGGCAACCCCTACGGCAGCGCCCACGTCGGGCGTGGTCACGATCTGCTGGAATCGGACGGGACGTCCGCCGTCCGTGCGGCTGCACGGTTCCAGGGAGAGCGGGTCGCGCGCATCGCGGCCGCGATGCAGGGTCTGTGAACCCCGGCGATCTCCGTGACGGCCGCGCCTCGCGTCCGCTCGGGTGGCGGCGTCCGGCGGCTGCGGTCGTCCGGGCGTACGGCCCGGCTGCTTGAATCCGACCCTGCGGGCCCAATAAGGTCCGTACCAAAGGATCGATACGGACCACACGTGGGTGACGGGCCCGTGCCGGATCGCGATCGGCTGCCGCAGGAGGGCTGCTCGACGCGAGGCCGCGGTGCCTCGTGACCTGGCCACTCAGCCGGTCGTGCACCGGCGGACCTACGCGGACGGGGCATGCGGATCACCAACATCGTGGAGCGGCCCGTGCCGCTTCGGGGCAGCATCCGCAACAGCCTGGTCAACTTCTCCGGCCACACGGTCTCCCTGCTCGCCGTCCACACCGACGTGGTGGGCGCGGGGAAGCCGGTCGTGGGTGTCGCCTTCAACTCGATCGGCCGGTTCGCGCAGAGCGGCATACTGCGGGATCGCCTGATCCCTCGGGTGCTGTCCACGGATCCGGAGACCCTGCTCGGGGAGGACGGGCTGCTCGACCCGGCGAAGGTGCTCGCCGCGTGCATGCGGGATGAGAAGCCGGGCGGTCACGGCGATCGCGCGGCTGCGGCGAGCGTCCTCGAGCTGGCCTGCTGGGACGCGGTGGCCAAGGCGATGGGGGAACCGGCCGCCCGCACGATCGCGCGGCGGGTCCGCGGTTGCGAGCCGCAGTCCGACGTGGCGGTGTACGCCGCGGGCGGTTACTACTACGGCTGCGGTGACGACGTGGCGCGGTTGCGGGCCGAGCTTCGCGCCTACCAGGACCTCGGGTACCGCGAGTTCAAGATCAAGATCGGCGGTGCGGACCTCGCGGCGGACCTGCGCCGCATCGAGGCCGCCATCGAGGTGGCCGGTGATGCGGGTGCGGTCGCCGTCGACGCCAACGGCCGCTTCGACCGCGCCGCCGCCGTGCAGGTGGCGGAGGAACTGCGGCCCTACGGTCTGCGCTGGTTCGAGGAGCCTGGGGACCCGCTCGACTTCGGGCTGAACGCCGAGGTCGTCGAGGCGTTCCAGGGTCCGGTGGCCACCGGGGAGAACCTCTTCTCGGTCCAGGACGTGCGTAACCTCCTGGCGTACGGTGGTCTGCGCCCGCGGTGCGATGTGCTGCAGATGGACGCCGGGCTGAGCTACGGCCTGACCGAGTACCTCGGGATGATCGCGGCGGTCGAGGAGGCCGGGTTCGACCGGCGATGGCTCCACCCGCACGGCGGCCACCTCATCAACCTGCACATCGTCGCCGGACTCGGGCTGGGCGGATGCGAAGCCTACCCGGGGGTGTTCCAGCCGTTCGGCGGCTATCCCGACGACGTGCTGCGCACCGTCGGGCGGATCGCGCCGAGCCAGGCGCCCGGGTTCGGGCTGGAGGAGAAACTCGACCTCGACATCGAGATCCGCACGCTGATCGACCTGGGAGGAGCTCGATGAAGATCGCCGTCGTCGGCTGCGGTGCCATGGGGTCGGTGTACGCCGGGCGGCTGGCCGCCGCTGGGCACGAGGTGATCGGTGTCCATCGCGGAGCCGAGCACGTCGCGGCCATGGCGGCCGACGGGTTGGAGGTGCAGGGCCCGGACGGCACCCTGCGAGCACGGCTGCGGGCGGTGCGCGCGGCACCCGCCGAACCAGTCGACCTCGTCGTGATCGCGGTGAAGGCGGCGCACGTCGGCGGCGCGGCCGCGCAGGCCCAGCCCATGATCGGACCGGGCACCGTGGTGCTGACGATCCAGAACGGCATCGGTTCCGCGGACGAGGTCGCCGCGGCCGTGGGAGGCGACCGCCTCGCCGTCGGCGTGGCGGGCGGGTTCGGCGCTGAGCTGCGCCGGCCCGGCGTCGTCTCGCACGAAGCGATGCGGCTCGTGGAGATCGGGCCGTTCGGCAGCGGCGCCGATCTCGATCTCGAGCCGATCGCCGAGGCCTGGCGCCGAGCCGGGTTCACCATCGAGATCGTCCCGGACATCCGGGCCGTCCAGTGGGCCAAGCTGATCCGCAACGCCGCCTACAGCGCGATCAGTGCGCTCACCGGTCTCCCGATCGGGCGAGTCGCGGATCATCCGCAACTGGGTCGGGTGAGTCGGGCTGCGGCGCGGGAGGCGTGGGAGGTGGCGACCGCGCTGGGCGTGGAGCACGGGGTCGAGGACCCCGAGGCGCACGCCGAGGAGTTCGCCCGGCTGATGCCGGCCGCGCGGCCGTCCGCGCTGGTGGACCTCGAACACGGGCGGCCGACCGAGATCGGCGTCATCAACGGCGCCGTGGTGCGGCACGGTACCGAGCTCGGGGTCCCGGTGCCGGTGAGCACCACGCTCTGCGCGCTGGTCGCCGGCCGTGAGCTGCACCTCGACCGGACCGATGCCTGAGGACGCCCGGAGTTCGACGCGTCTGGCGAGGTCTTCGCCCGCCGGCGGTCAGCGGTCCAACCCGGTGACGCCGCGTTCGACACCCGGGTCGCGGCGCAGGTCGAACCGGTAGGTGAACCGGTCGGCAGGATGCGTGCTGATGGTGATCTGGCAGATCACGCCGAGCCGATCGCGGTAGTGGCGGGTGATCTCGAGCCCGGCCGAGCGGGGCGGGGCGTTGACCAGCTCCGCCTGCCGCTCGGTCAGCAGCACGGCGCGGAAGCTCTGGGTGATCGACACGACGAGTCGGCCAGAGCGCTGCTCGACCATGGAGCAGATCAGGCCGTCCGGTCTGCTCAGCTGGTCGCGCACCGCGTGGCCCAGCTCGGGCTCCAGGTAGACGTCCGTGACGCAGATCGGGCTGTCGCGGCGCTGCGGCTCGACGCGGGTCATGGTGACGTGCATCCACCCGTCGCCCGGAGCGCACTCGAGGCGCCGGGCCAGCCCGGCGTCGCAGACCACGTGGTCCACGGAGTGCAGAACCCGCTCGGTCTGCTCGGCGTACTGGATCAGCTCCTGCAGGGTGGTCATGGAGGCGACGTACTCCGCACGCGGACGCGTCGCCTCGACGACCGTCCCGAGCTTGCGGCGGCGCGAAACCAGTCCCAGTTCCTCGACCAGGTCCAGCGCCGACCGCACCGTCGTTCGACTCAACCCGTGCCGCTCGGCCAGCTCCACCTCGCTGGGCAGCCGCGATCCGACGGGAAGCGTTCCGTCGGCGATCTCGCGCATGAGCCTCTGCGCGAGCTCGACGTAGCGAGGTGTGCCCATCGGCGCGATGGTGCCACGCCGGCAGGGACCGATGAAGCCGGTCCGTCGTGTGGAGCGCCGGTGGGGCCGGGGTCCTCGGTCAGGAGTTCGTCACGAGTCCTGCCCTCGCCGCGGCGGCCGAGAGCGGGATCCGGGCGGCGTGCTCGGCCAGCAGTGCGGTCACCGCGGGCGGTGCCAACGGGTACTCCCAGCGCCGTCCGGGGTGCAGACCCGTGTGGCGGTGCAGCTTCACCAGCATTTCGGCGTAGAGCAGCGAGACCCCGACGCAGTCCATGACGCAGACGCCGTCGACCTCCTGCAGACCGCCCTCGACCAGCAGCTCGTTGAGCACTCCCTCGGCCGGGATGATCACGTCGGCGCGTTCTGCGATCACGGCGCGGGCCTGCGCGGTGAACAGCTCGACGAACTCCGCCGGATCGGCGAACATCGCCAGCAGCTCCTGCTCGTTGACGGGTGGGTCGACGCGCCGCACGCAGGCCACCCGGTCGCGCAGGTGGTGCTTGTCGACGAGCCTCTCGGCCATGTACGCGATGTCGTCGGTGACGCTGATGAGCGCCGCCCGGGCCGCGACGGAGCAGCCGACGAGCAGGGTCGCCTCGGCCATCGAGGCGATCGGGATCTCGACCGCGCACCGGGCCTCGCGCAGGAACGGTTCGCTGTAGGAGCCCAGCACCACCGCGTCGAAGCCCTCGGCCTGCGCCCGCAGCACGTTGCCGATGACCTGCTCGAGCAGGACGTGGTAGCTGTAGGGGTACTTGAGGACGGTGACCGGTGGCTGCCCGGCGTACGTGCCGGGGGCGACGCCGTGCACGGCGACCGACGACTCCGGCCCCAGCACCCGTCGCGCGTGCGCCTCCAAGGCTGCCCGGTAGGTCGGGTACGTGTCGACGTCGGTCATGGTCTGGTACCAGATCCGCGTGCCCATCGGATCAGCCCTTCTGCTCGACAACGGGGCGCACCGGGATCGGGCAGGTGGGCGTCTCCAGGCCGAAGACCATCGCCATCCGCCCGAACCCGAGGAACTGGGCGCAGAGCATCCCTATCTCGACGACCTCCTGCTCGTCGAACAGCTCGTGCAGCCGACGCAGGTCGGCCTCGCCGAGCGAGAAGTGGTCGGCGCCGAACCGGAACGCGAAGTCGACCACGGCGGCCTCCCGTTCGGTGAGCCCGGTCGTGTCGCGCTCGCCGAGCCGTGCGATCAGGTCCTCCGTGAGTCCTGCAGCCTCGACGCGTCCGGCGAGGCAGTTCGGGCACTGCGTGGTCTGTGCGATCGCCAGCCGCAGCAGTTCGCACAGCCGGATACCGATCCGGGTGCCGAACCGCAGCCCGACGTAGTACGGGAAGAACCGCTCGGCGTGTTCCCCGGCGTGTGCCGTGGCCTGGATGAAGCGCTTCCCGCCGGGTGACGCGTCGTCGTAGAACCCGCGCAGGGCCGGGGAGAGGTCGGCCGGTTCGACGGGCGTGACGTACATGGGTGCCTCCTCGCTGAGGTTGCGCGGGACTGTATACGAAGCGGTGGTATTCAAGGAAGAGTCCCGACGTTTTCGTCTAGATCACTGTTGACGTGCATACAAAGTGGGCTGTAGGAAGGGCACCCCACACAACGAAGCGTGGTCATGGACGGAGGCGCGATGCGTGGTTCGGGCGCATTGTCAGGGTGTCTGCTCGTCGCAGCGATGGCGTTGAGCGCGTGTGCCGGGGCGGATGGTGGCGGCGCCGGTGACGACATCCGGGTCGGGATGATCTTCGCCCAGACCGGCGAGGTGAGCGCCCTCGGCGTCTCCGCCCGGGTCGGTGCGGTGGCGGCCGTCGACAAGATCAACGCGGCGGGCGGGGTGGATGGCCGCAAGCTCGCGGTCTCGTTCTGCGACGACGGCGGCGACGTCGCCCGCGTCGTCACGTGCGCCCGCCAGCTGATCGACGAGGGCGTCACCGCCGTCGTCGGGCCGATCACCAGCCCGCTGTCGCTGGCCGCCGCGCCGCTCACCGAAGCCGCCGGGATCCCGGAGTTCGGGCTCGGCTCGGCCACGGCCATCACCGAGCCGGTCAAGCCGTACCTGTTCCGAGCCAGCTCGGGCAACCAGGAGGAGATGGAGACGCTCGCCGAGTGGCTCCAGAAGGAGGGGGTGAAGCGCGTCGCCGTCCTCACCGACAACGGCGCGTCCGGACAGGACCAGGCCGCGATCCTGGAGAAGGTGCTGCCGGCGCACGGCATGGAGATCGTCGGCAAGGAGTCCTACGAGCTCTCCGACACCGACATGACCGCGCAGCTCACCCGGCTGAACGCCACCGGGGCCGAGGTGCTGCTCACTCCGGGATCGGTGCAGCAGGTCGCCGTCATCGCGATCAACCGCAAGGCACTCGGCATGACGATGCAGCAGGTCGGTGGCGCCGGCATCTCCAGCGACTCGTTCATCAAGCTCGCGGGCGACGCCGCCGAGGGCATCAAGTGCCTGGGCTGGAAGGTGTCCCTGCACGACAAGCTCGACCCGGCCGACCCGATGTACGCGCCGATCAAGGAGTTCGTCGCGAGCCTCGAAGGCGACGTGCGGCCCGACCAGTTCAGCGGGCTGGCCTGGGACTCCGTGCACATCCTCGCCAAGGCGATGGAGGCGGCCGACGACCCGACCGACCCGAAGCAGGTGCGCGATCAGATCGAGGCCACCCGAGGGCACGTCGGCACTGCGTCGACCTGGACCTACGGGCCGGACAACCACCGCGGCAACGACCGCTCCGGGTTCGTCATGAGCGAGCTGCGCGGCGGGGCCTGGGTCCCGCTCGCCTCCTGAGCCGGGTAGCGGATCGATGGGGATCCTCGCGCAGCTGACCGCAACGGGGCTGGTCAACGGCATGATCTACGCGCTCGTCGCGTTCGGGTTCATCGCCGTCTACCGCGTCACCAACGTGGTGAACTTCGCCCAGGGCGAGTTCCTGATGGTCGGCGGGTTCGTGGCGCTCGTCCTCCACCAGGTCGGACTGCCCTGGCCGATCGTGCTGCTGGGTGGGGTGGCCACGACAGCTCTGCTGGGTGCGGTGGTCCACCGCGTCGCCCTGCAGCCCGCCGGGCGCGGCGCCAGCGTCGAATCACTGGTGATCATCACGATCGGGGTGTCGTTCCTGCTGCGCGGGGTCGCGCAGCTGATCTGGGGATCCGATCCGCTGCCCGTGCCGCCGTTCACCGGCGGCGAGCCGATCAGCATGCTCGGGTTCTCCCTCCCGCCGCAGGCGCTGTGGATCCTGCTGTTCGGACCGATCGTGGCGGCACTGCTCTGGCTGTTCTTCACCCGCACGACGCTGGGGCTGTCGCTGCGGGCGTGCGCGGAGAACCGCTCGGGGGCCGATCTCGTCGGCATCGACGGCTGGCGGATGGGCCGGGTGGCGTTCGCGCTGGGTTGCGGCCTGGCCGGGCTCGCGGGAGTGCTGCTCACGCCGCTGTCGTTCGTCTCGTTCAGCGTCGGCGTGCTGCTCGGGTTCAAGGGCTTCACCGCGGCGATCCTCGGCGGGCTGCGCAGCTTCCCCGCCGCCGCGGCGGGCGGCCTGCTGCTCGGTCTGCTGGAGTCCTACTCGGCCGGTTACCTGTCCTCGGCGTACCGCGACGTGGTGACGTTCGTCGTGCTGCTCGTGGTGCTGCTGGTGCGGCCGCAGGGGTTCGTCCGCGGCGGCCGGGCGACGCACGCGGCGACCGAGACCACGTCGATGACCGACGTCCTGTCGGGCTCGGCGGGTCTGCGCCGCAACCTGCCGGGGCTGGTCGCGGTCGCCGCAGCGGTCGCCGTGATGCCGCTGGTGCTGTCCCGCGCGACGCTCGCCGCGTTCGTCTTCGCCGGACTGATCGCGATGGTGGCCGTCGGCGTGGTGCTCCTGCTCGGCTACGCGGGGCAGATCTCGCTCGGGCACGCGTCGCTGATGGGAGTGGGTGGATACGCCTCGGCATTCCTCACGATGAAGGCGGGCTGGCCGCCGCTAGCCGCACTGCTGGTGGGCGTGGTCGTCGCGTGCGTCATCGCCTGGGCGATCGCGCGCATCATCTTCCGGTTCGAGGGCTTCTACCTGGCCATGGCCACGCTCGGCCTCACCATCATCTTCACCGTCGTCGCCACCCAGTGGACGTCGGTGACGGGTGGGTCCAACGGGGTCCCGGGTATCCGGCCGTTCTCGATCGGCGGCCTCACGTTCGGCAGCACCACAGCCAACCTGTACCTCGCGTGGGGGCTGGCGCTGCTGACGGTCGTGTTCGCGCTGCAGCTGGTCAACTCCCGGTTCGGCCGCTCCATGCGGGCGATCAAGGGCAGTGAGCAGGCCGCTGTCGCGCTCGGCGTCGAGCCGGCCAGGGTGAAGCGGCAGGTGTTCGTGATCTCCGCGGCGCTCGCAGCGATCGCCGGTTCGTTGTACGTGCACTACGCGTCGCTGGCCCACCCCGGCAGCTTCGACCTGTTCCAGGCGATCAACATCCTGGTCGCGGTCGTGGTCGGCGGCATGCAGACGGTGTGGGGCGGGCCGCTCGGCGCGGTGTTCATGACGCTCGTACCCGAGTGGATCCAGCGGCTGCTGCCGGGTGCGCAGGCCGGGCAGGTCGAGCAGATCGTCTTCGGACTCGTCCTCATCGTCGTGATGGTGCTGCGCCCGGGCGGCATCACCGGCCTGGTGCGCGACGGCGCGGCCTGGGTGCGCGCCCGGCTGCGGACGCGGCGGCCAGCGCCGATGACACCGGTCGCGTTGGCCGAGGAACCCCCCGATCCGCCGCGGCGGCCCGCCGGTCCGCCCGGCCCCGTGCTGGTGCTGCAGGGCGTGGCGAAGTCGTTCGGCGGGCTGCGCGCGCTGCAGCCGCTGGACCTCACCGTCGAACGGGGCTCCATCACCGCGCTGATCGGCCCGAACGGCGCCGGCAAGACCACCGCGTTCAACTGCATCGCCGGAGCGCTGCGCCCCGACGCCGGCACCGTCGTGCTCGACGGTGAGCGGCTCGACACCGTCGCCGAGCACGACGTCGTGCGCCGCGGCTTGGTGCGCACGTTCCAGAACGTGCAGCTGTTCCGGGACATGACGGCGCTGGAGAACGTCATGGTCGGGTGCCACTCGTGGACGGGTGCCGGGCCGGTGGAGGCCGCGCTGCGGATCGGCCGGCACCGGCGCGAAGAGGCGGAGATCGTCGCCCGCGCCCGCCGCTGGCTGGCCTTCGTCGGGCTGGCCGACGTCGCCGATCGGCCGGCGGGCACCCTGCCGTTCGGGCACCAGCGGATGCTCGAGCTGGCGAGGGCCCTGGCGGCCGAGCCGTCCGTCCTGCTGCTGGACGAGCCTGCCGCCGGGCTCAACCGCATCGAGAAGGACGAGCTGGTCGGGCTGCTGCGCCGCGTACAGGGACTGGGGATCACCCTGCTGCTCGTCGAGCACGACATGACGCTGGTGATGGACCTGGCCGAACAGATCGTCGTGCTCGACCACGGGTCCGTGATCGCCCGCGGCACCCCGTCGGAGGTTCAGGCCGATCCGTCGGTCATCGAGGCTTACCTGGGGGCTCCCGCATGATCGAGTGCACCGGACTGACCGTCCACTACGGTGGGATCCAGGCGCTCCGCGAGGTCGACCTGACCGTCGCCGAGGGCGAGTTCGTGGCGCTGACCGGGGCCAACGGTGCCGGGAAGTCGACGCTGCTGCGCGCCCTGCTCGGCATCGCCCCCGTCTCCGCGGGCCGGATCAGCTTCGCCGGCACGGACGTGACGGACCTGTCCACGCGTGAACGCGTCCGGCTCGGCATGGGCCTGGTGCCGGAGGGCCGTGAGCTGTTCAGCGGCATGACGGTGGCGGAGAACCTCCTGCTGGGCGGAGTCCGGCACACCGGGTGGCGACCGGTGCCGCACGCGGCCGACCTCGACCGCGTCGTGTCCCTGTTCCCCCGGCTGGGCGACCGGATGGCGCAGGATGCGGGCACCCTCTCCGGCGGCGAGCAGCAGATGCTCGCCCTCGGCCGGGCACTGATGGGTCGGCCGACCGTGCTCATCTGCGACGAGCCCTCCACGGGACTCGCGCCGATGCTCGTCGCGGAGATCCTGGCGACGCTGCGCACCCTGTGCGACGAGGGCCTGACGGTGCTGCTCGCCGAGCAGAACGCCGTCGCGGCGCTGCGGGTGGCCGATCGCGGCTACGTGCTGGAGAACGGCGAGGTCGCGGTGCACGGCAGCGCCGAGGCGCTGCTGCACGACCCCGCTGTCCGCCGCGCCTACCTCGGGGCGGCGGCGCCGGCGTCCTCGACCGGGCCGGAGAGCGACCAAGGGATCCGGTGCGAATGCTGACCGCCGACCGCGTCGTGCTGTACATGCGTCAGGGCTGCCACGTCTGCGCCCGGGTGAAGCGCTTCCTCGTCGAGCACGACGTGCCGTTCCGCGTCCGTGACGTCGACGCCGAGCCGCTCACGCCCGACGAGCTGTGGGCGTTGTTCACGCGCAAGGCCGGCCGGTTGCGGGTGCCGTTCACCGCGCTCGACGACGGCTCCGACGTCGTGCTGGGGTACGACCCGGTGCGGCTGGAGGGTGTGTTCCTGCGGGGCGACCGCGGCGGCCACCAGTCGTCGATCCGGCTCTCCCAGGCTCGGCTGGAGGGTGGTTACGCCGATCCTGCCCGCTGGCGGACGACGGATCCGGTGGACGGCGCAGGCACGGACGCACTGACCACCCGCACCGCCACCCGCTACGTGTCCGTGGAGCGGTTCGCGACCCCACCGGGCACGCAGTTCTCCGCGGAGGTCGGGATGGCGGTGGCCGCACCGCCGGGCGCCACCGGCTGGGCTCGGCTGAACGACGAGCCGGGCGGGATCCGGTTCGGCTTCGAGGTGTCCGCGGCCGGCCTGGTCGCGGTGCACGAGCGGATCGCGCTGCCCGGCGTGACGCTGCCGGAGGAGTGCTTCGCCCACCGCGTCCTGCTCGACGGCGGGCCGGTGCCCGACGCGAGCCACCGCCTCGCCATCACCTACCGGCACGACACCGGGCTCGTCGAGTGGCACCTCGACGGGCACCGGGTCTACTGGGCGACCACTCCGAACCCGGTCGAGGGCGTGAGCCTAGACGTGGGGCTGGCGCTCGATCCGGCCGCCACCGGCCGGCCGCGGGCGCGCTGGACCGCGTGGACCGCGGCGCTGCGATGACCACCGTTTCGATCACGACTCGAGGAGCGGAACTCGATGCATTACCTGAACACCACCCGGCACCTGGCCCAACCGCCGTCGGACGAGCTGCTCGCGCAGCTGGTCTCCGAGCTGCAGGAGAAGATCGTCCCCAGTGCGTCGTCGCTGGCCGGGATGCGGTCGATCGCGTGGATGATCTCCCACGACCGGCGCACTCTGCAGGCGTTCAGCGGCTGGGACTCCCACGAGATGGTGCTGGCTGCGGAGAAGAGCCCGCAGCACGTCACGAACAGCGCCCGCATCAACGAGCTGCTGGGCGGGCTCGCCTCGCCGCAGGAGCACCACTACTACCGGCTGCTCGGCGAGTACCGCTTCGACTGACCCGCTCAGCGCAGCGCGTACAGCTCGTACACCAGCGTGCGGCCGGTGCGCACACCCTTGCCGACGGCCTGGACGTGGTTGAGCCAGGCGTAGCGCTCGTCGTCGGTCTCGAACGTCGGCGCGGTCAGGATGATCCCGCCGTCGGCCGGAGCCTTGTCGGCGCGCCCCTGGTAGGCCATGGCGATGGTGGCGCCGTCGTCGGTGCGCAGGACCAGACGGGCGTCGACGGCGACCGAGCCGTCGGCGTGGAAGCGGACCCAGTCATGGCCCGCGTGACCGACCATGCTCGCTCGCACGCGCTCACCCTCCCACCGGGCGGAGGTGGCCTCGCCGACCAGGCGGCCGCCCTGGGGTGTGTCCCGCAGCACCGTCTGGTGGTCGATCTCCACGGTGAGGGTGCCCAGCGGTTCCAGCTCGATGCTCACACGCGCTCCTCGATCGGCGCAGATTGGCTTTCCGGGAGAAGGAAACACATTCTGTTCCAAGGAAGTCAACGACGACGAAGGGATGCAGGACGTGGAGCTGGGGATCGCGGTGGCGAGCCGCAGCGGGCTCGCTGCCCAGGAGATCGCGGCCGCGGCGGCGGCGGCTGAGGAGGCGGGCCTCGCGGCGTTCGCGGTGGCTGAGCGGGTCGCGGACGGACTCGCGCTGGCTCAAGCGGCGGTGGCCGCGACGGAGCGGATCGAGATCGGCACCGCGATCGTCAACGCCCGGCTGCGCCACCCCGCGCTCGCCGCCATGACGGCGACGACGCTGCACGAGCTGTCGGGTGGCCGGTTCGTCCTCGGCCTGGGGGTCGCCAACCCGGCGCTCAACGAGGGGGCGCTCGGCCTCGACCCGGTGGATCCGGTCGGGTTCGTTCGCGAGTACGTCGCCGTCCTGCGGGCGGTGCTGGCCGGCGCCGGGGACGCGGGCGGCGGGAGCGCCGTCCCGCGGGTGCGCGGCCTCGTCCTCGACCGGCCTGCCGTAGCTGCACCGCCGGTGCACCTGGCCGCCCTGCAGCCGCGGATGCTGCGGCTCGCCGGCGAGATCGCCGACGGCGTACTGCTCAACCTGGTCACCCCGGCGAGCGTCGACGCGGCGCTGCAGCGGGTGACGGAGGGACTGCGCGCCGCCGGACGCGATCGCGGCGACCTGCGCGTTACGTGCCTCGTGCCGTGCTGCCTCGGCAGCGGGGCCGATGCCGACGCCACTGGCCGCGAGCTCGTCGTCGGCTACGCACTGCACCCCGCGGCCACCCGCCTGTTCGCGGCGACCGGCCACGGCGAGCGGATCGACGAGATCGCCCGGCTGCTGCGTGCGGGGGACCGCGCGGGCGCGCTGGCCGCCGTCGACCAGCGGATCGTCGATGACTTCCTGCTGCACGGCGACACGACCGAGCTCACCGACCGGCTGGGCCGCTACGCGGCTGCCGGAGTCGATCGAGTGCTGCTGTTCCCGATCGCGGGTGCGACCGATCCGGCCGGGTGGGCAGCGGCCGTGGAACGAACGATCGCGGCCGCTTCGGCCGCGCTGGACGAGCGGAAGGAGCGGGCACGATGACGGGCACGCTCACCTCGGCGAGGTACGAGGTGGCCGACGAGCAGGCGGTGCAGGACCTCTTCGTGCGCACCGGCTGGGGCGACGGGCTGCCCGTCGTGGCGCCGACGCCGGAGCGGGTGGAGCGGTTCGTGGCCGCGTCCGGGCGCGCCCCCGACGAGGTGGTGGGGGTGCTGCCCGAGCAGGCACGCGAACTGACGGTGGAGAAGATCGCCGTCAACGCGGTGGCCGCCGGCTGCCGCGAGGAGTACATGTCAGTGCTCCTCGCGGCGGTGCGCGCCCTCACCCGCGAGGAGTTCTGCCTGCACAGCACCACGGTGAGCGGGGCGACCGCACCCCTGTTGGTGCTGAGCGGCCCGATCGTCGAGCAGATCAACGTCAACACCTCGTACAGCGTCTTCGGCCCGGGGCACGTCGCGAACGCGACGATCGGCCGAGCAGTGCGCCTGATCCTGCAGAACCTCTGCGGCGGCGTGCCGGGTCTCTACGACAAGGCCACGTTCGGCCATCCCGGGAAGTTCAGCTACTGCATCGGCGAGAGCCGCACCGCCAACCCCTGGGAGCCGCTGCACGCCGACCGCGGCGTGCCGGCCGACGAGTCGGCGGTGACCGTGTTCGCCGGGGAGGCCCCGATCAACGCCCGCAACGACTGGTCGCACGAGCCGGGCCCGGTGCTCGCCACGATCGCCGACGCCATGCTGGTCTCGCACTACACCGGAGGCTGCGTCCTGGTCGTCCTCGGCCCCCTGCACGCCGCGATCATGGCGCGGGCCGGCATGCGCCGGGCCGATGTGCAGGCCGAGTTGTTCCGCCGCGCCCACCGCAGCGTCGCCGACCTCGTGCGGGCAGGGCGGCTGCCCCCGGACACCCCCGCACCGGCCGAGGAGCGGCGCGGTGTCGTCCGCCGCCCCGAGGACGTGCTCGTGACCGTCGCCGGCGGCGATCTCTACGGCTACTCGGCCGTCATCCCGTACTGGATCGGTGGGCACGACTCCACGCCCGTGACCGAACCCCTGCACCCACGTTCCTGACGGAGGAACCATGACCACACCACTCGTCGTGCTCGATCCGACGGCGGGGGCCGCCACCCGCTCCGTACAGCTCGTCGCGCGTCCCACCTCGTTCGCCGGCCTGTCCGTGGGCTGGCTCGACAACGGCAAGCCCAACAGCGACCGCGTACTGGCGCTGCTCGGGGAGCGCTTCGCCGACGAGGGCCACCGCGAGGACGTGGTGCGGCGCAAGCCCAACATCGGCCGGGTCGCGCCCGCCGCCTTGATCGACGAGCTGGCGAAGCGCTGTGACGTCGTGGTGACCGGCGTCGGCGACTGCGCGGGTTGCTGCTCGTGCACCGTGCAGGACGCCATCGCGCTGGAGCGCCGCGGTGTCCCCACCTACGTGGTGGTCACGAGCGAGCTGGTCACGATCGCGCGGATCGCAGCGACGGCCGCTGGGGTGCCCGAGTACCCGTTGGTGGTGGTCGACCACCCGCTGGGTGCGCTCGACCCGGGCCGGCTCGCACAGCGCGCCGTGCAGGCCCACGAGCAGATCGTGGGCTCACGATGACGGCAGCATCGACCGAGGCGACGGTCCGCGGCGAGCTGGCCGGGCGCGTCGCGATCGTCACCGGCGGCGCACAGGGCCTCGGCCGGGCCTACGCCGCGCGGCTGGCTGCGGCGGGGGCCGCCGTGGCGGTCGTGGACGTCGCGGGAGCCGCTGCGCGGGACGCCGCCGCCGAGATCGGCGAGCGGACGGGAGCAGAGGTCGGCGCACACGTCGCCGACGTCACCGACGAGGCGCAGGTGGCGGCCGCCGTGGAGGCCGTGGTGCAGCGGTGGGGCCGCATCGATGCGCTGGTCAACAACGCGGGCGGCGCCCTGTTCCCGACCGCGCCCTTCGACACGTTCTCCCGCGCCGACTGGGACCGGGTGCTGGCGGTCAACCTCACCGGGCAGTGGGTGTGCGCGGTGGCCGTCGTGCCGCACATGCGTGCGGCGGGCTACGGGAAGATCGTCAACGTCACGTCGACGACGGTGGCGAAGGGCGGCCCGGTCGGGCTCACGCCCTACACCGCCGCGAAGGCAGGCGTCATCGGGCTGACCCGCGCACTGGCCAGGGAGCTGGGCCCGGACGGCATCCGGGTCAACGCGATCGCGCCGGGCTACATCCCGGTCGCCACGCCGAAGGACGTGCACACGCCGGCCGCCGCACAGGCGCTGCGCGAGCGGGTGGTGGCCGAGCAGTGCCTGCCGGTGCTCGGGACGCCGGACGACCTGGGGCCGGTCGTGGAGTTCCTCTGCAGCGCGGACTCCGACTTCCTCACCGG
Organism: Pseudonocardia thermophila; assembly: GCF_900142365.1. Lineage (GTDB taxonomy): Bacteria > Actinomycetota > Actinomycetes > Mycobacteriales > Pseudonocardiaceae > Pseudonocardia > Pseudonocardia thermophila. Next base: position 38,768 of record NZ_FRAP01000017.1, read on the forward strand.
ACAGGTGCTCAACATCGACGGGGGATGGGTGCACAGCTGATGACCACCGTGCAGGGAACTCCACTCGAAGGCATCCGCGTCGTGGAGCTGGGCCAGCTCATCGCCGGCCCGTTCTGCGGCCAGCTGCTGGCCGACTTCGGCGCCGACGTCGTCAAGGTCGAGCCCCCCGGCGGGGGCGATCCGATGCGCCGCTGGGGCCACCAGGTCGAGGGCAAATCGCTGTCGTGGGCGGTGATCGCCCGGGGCAAGCGGTGCGTCACCGCCGACCTGCGCACCCCGGAGGGCGTCGCGACCGTCGCCCGGCTAGCCGAGCAGGCCGACGTGCTGGTGGAGAACTTCCGCCCCGGCACGCTGGAGCGGTTCGGGCTCGGCTGGGACGTGCTCTCGGCCGCCAACCCCGGGCTGGTGCTGGTGCGGGTGAGCGGGTTCGGACAGGACGGGCCGTACGCGCACCGGGCCGGCTACGGCTCGATCGGCGAGGCGATGGGCGGGCTGCGCCACCTGACCGGGGAACCGGACCGGCCGCCGAGCCGGACCGGCGTGTCCATCGGCGACCTGCTGGCCGGGATGCACGCCGCGTTCGGCGCGCTGCTGGCGCTGCAGGCTCGCTCCCGGACGGGGCGTGGTCAGGTGGTGGACGTGTCGATCTACGAGTCGGTGCTGGCCATGACCGAGGCGCTGGTCCCGGACTACGCGCTCGCCGGGGTCATCCGCGGCCGGTCCGGTGCGGTGCTGCCGGGCATCGCCCCCAGCAACGTCTACCCGACCAGGGACGGGGAGCTGCTGCTCGTCGCAGCCAACCAGGACACCGTGTTCCGCAGGTTGGCGGCCGCCATGGGCCGGCCGGAGCTGGACACCGATCCCGACTACGCGACGCACGCCGCCCGGGGTGCGCACCAGCAGCAGCTGGACGAGTTGATCGCGGACTGGACGAGCGGGCTGCCGGCCGAGGAGGTGCTGGCGCGGCTGGACGAGCACGCCGTGCCCGCGGGGCGCGTCTACACCGCGGCCGACATGCTGGCCGATCCGCACTTCCAGGCACGGGCCAGCATCATCGAGGTGCCCGACGACGTGCTGGGCACGGTTCCGATGCAGGCGGTGGCGCCGCGGCTGAGCGAGACCCCGGGCCGGGTGCGGTGGACCGGCCCGGAGCTGGGAGCGCACCAGGCCGAGGTGGTCGACGACCTGCCGGTGGAGCGGGACGCGTCGTGAGCGCGCCCACCGTCGAGATCGTCGAGGTGGCACTGCGCGACGGGCTGCAGAACGAGCCCGTGGTGCTCCCGACGGCGGACAAGCTGCGACTGCTGGACGGTCTGCTGGCCGCGGGAGCGCGGCGGCTGGAGATCGCCTCGTTCGTGCATCCGCGCCTGGTGCCGGCGATGGCCGATGCTGAGGCGGTACTGGCCGGTGCCCGCCGCCTCCCGGGGGTCACCTACGCCGGGCTCGTGCTCAACCGGAGGGGCCTCGAGCGCGCCCTCGCGGCGGGTGTGGACGAGATCGACGTCGTGGTGTGCGCCTCCGACACGTTCAGCAGACGCAACCAGAACGCCGGCACCGAGGAGTCGATGGCGGAGGCGCTCGAGATCGTCGCGGACGCCCGGGCAGCGGGGCTGGCCGCTACGGTCACGATCGCCACGGCGTTCGGCTGTCCGTTCGAGGGGGAGATCGATCCGGCGCGGGTGCTGGGGCTGGCCCGGCGCGCACTGGACGCCGGCGCCGGGGAGATCGCCTTCGCCGACACGATCGGCTGCGGGGTCCCCGACCAGGTGGCCCACCTGGCATCGGCGGTGCGGGAGTGGGGGAACCCAGCCGGTCTGCGGTTCCACTTCCACAACACGCGCAACACCGGATACGCGAACGCCTGGGCCGCCGTGGAGCACGGGGCGACCGCGCTCGACGCGAGCGTGGGCGGGATCGGTGGCTGTCCCTTCGCGCCGCGGGCCACGGGCAACGTCGCCACCGAGGACCTCGCGTACCTCCTGGCCCGCAGCGGGCTGGCGACCGGACTCGACCTCGACGCGCTCTGCGCCCTGTCGGGCACGGTCGGGGAGCTGCTCGGCAAGCAGGTGCCCGCGCTGCTGCCGAGGGCCGGCACGTTCCCCCCGAGCCGGGTCGACGTACCGTGACCGCGACCCGGGGACGAACGGGATCGTTGCACCTCATCGCGGGGGGACTAGGGGAGGGCGGTGGGCCGTGGCCAAGGCTGCAGAGTCTGCGTACGCCGCGATCAGGGCGGGCATCCTGTCGGGGGAGCTCGCGCGCGGCGAGCGTCTGCGCGAGGAGATCCTGGCGGAGCGGATCGGTGTGTCGCGCACTCCCGTCCGCGAGGCCCTGCGCCGGCTCAACGCGGAGGGACTGGTCGACTTCGAGCCCAACCGCGGGGCGCGTGTGGCCGCGTGGAGCGAGCGCGAGCTGGAGGACCTCTACGAGGCCAGGGCGCTGCTCGAGGGGTACGGGGCGCGACTGGCCGCCAGCCGGATCACGGAGGAGGAGCTCGATCACCTCGCCGCGATCGCCAGCCGCATGTCGGCCATCGCGGTCACCGACCCGGCGCGCGCCGACGAGATGACGGCGCTCAACGGCGAGTTCCACCGCACGATCGTGAAGGCCTCGCGCAACGCCCAGATCGACTCCCTGGTGCGCGGGCTGATGGAGCGTCCGCTGATCTACCGCACCTTCCAGCACTACTCGCCGGAGCGGATGAGCGCCAGCCAGCGCCACCACAACGAACTCGTCGACGCGCTGCGGGCTCGTGACGGCGCGTGGGCCGAGGCGCTCATGCGGGCGCACATCCTGGCCGCACGCTCGACCGTGGTCGAGTCGACGCGCGCGGCCGAGGACGGCCAGGCCGACGCAGTGCATACAAACATGAGCTGACTGCTGCAACGGCGGAAGCTCTTTCCGTGCTACGGAATCGCTTCGTACGGCGGGGACGACCCCGTCGTAGCCCCGCCACGCCTTGGAGCTGCTACAACTTCGTGTGTACAAGTCCCGTCGAGGCAGGCCGTTTCTCGTGAGGTTCGAGCAATTGCATCTTGCGCTGACCTCTGATTGCGTACAAACTCCGTCCATCGCTCGTGAGACATCGCCGAGGAGCCCGTCCATGCGCATCCCTCAGTCGTTCAACCACGTGGCCATGCCGACCAACAACACGGCCGAGACCTACCGCTTCTACACGGAGGTGCTGGGCTTCCGGCTCCTGTCGGCCGTCCGGGAGGACGTCGTGCCCTCGACCGGCGACAGGACTCCCTTCCTGCACACCTTCTTCGGCCTCGAGGACGGCTCGTGCATGGCGTTCTTCGAGGTCGAGGGCCAGTCCTACGCCGGGCGCGACGACGGCGTGCCCTCCTGGATCCGCCACTTCGCGATGAACGTCGACAGCGAGGAGGAGCTGCTCGCCTGGAAGGAGCGCCTCGAGTCGCACGGTGTCGAGGTGCGAGGCGTGGTCGACCACGAGGGCATCTGGCAGTCGCTGTACTTCTTCGACCCCAACGGGCTGCGTCTGGAGTTCACGTGGCAGCGCCGCCCGCTCACCGAGGACGATCACCGCCGCGGGGAGGAGCTCGTCCAGCAGTGGATCGCCGAGCACTCCGACGTCTCGGCCTGATCCACCGCACCGGCCGCCCCCGCGGCCCGCAGTCCCCCACGTTCTCGTGCAGAGTCGCACGGTCCCGCAGGGCGGGGCCACAGGAAAGGACGTCAGGATGCTTCGAGGAGGACGCGCTGCTGTCGTCCTCGCCGCGGCGCTCGCCCTCACGGCGTGCGGCGGCGGCGGGGAGCCGGGCGGCGGAGAGCCCGGTGGCGGTGTCTACCGCATCGGTGTCGTCACCAGCTCCACCGGGCCGTTCGCGGCCAACCACACGACGATGGTCGCCGGCGCCGAATACGCCGTGAAGGTGCTCAACGAGAACGGCGGCATCAACGGCAACAAGGTCGAGCTGGTCACCGTCGACGGGCAGAACAACCCCACCAGCCTCGCCACCCTCATCCCGCAGCTGGCGACCCGGGACCAGGTCTACGCGATCGTCGGGCCCGTCGACAGCGCGGGCTGCGAGATCGCCTGTGCCACGGCCAACAAGCTCGAGGTGCCGATCGTGAGTCCCGGGGCCGGGCGGCCCGGGGTGCTCGCGAACTCGCGGCCGTACGGCTTCACGCTGGCTCAGCCGGACGCCGCCAACAGCACCGCTGTGCTCAGCAAGGCCATCCGCGACCTGGGCTTCACGACCGCCGCCATCATCACCGACGAGGCCAACGCCACGACGAAGGCGCAGGCCGACCTGTTCACGCAGATCTTCGCCGACACCGGCGTGCAGGTCGTGCAGCGCGCCACCTTCGCCTCCGGCGACTCGAGCTTCGCCTCGCAGATCACCTCGATCGCCGCCGCGGATCCGGACGTGCTCGCCCTGGCCGCCGGACCCGACGACGCGGGCCGCATCGCCCGCGAGGCGCGCAGCCAGAAGCTGCGCGCCACGTTCCTGGGCACCGGGGCCCTGCAGTCCGGTGGTTCCGCCTACGTCGCGGCCGGCGGTGAGGCGACCGAGGGCACCATCGCCGCGGCTCAGTACGACCCGCACAGCTCGAACCCCGTGGCGGCGCCGCTGCTGGAGAAGGCGCAGGCCGACACCGGTCAGGCCGACATCCCGCTGAACTTCGCCTACGCCTTCGACGCCGTGAACATGGTCGCGACGCTGATCAAGGAGAAGAACCTCGCCCCCGACGGCACCGACATCGCGAACGCGCGCCGGCAGATCCAGGAGGGGCTGAACGCGATGGACCGCTACGTCGGGATGGCCGACGTCACGACGTTCGCCGAGGACGGCACGGCGGAGCGTCCGCAGCTGCGGTCGGTCGTGCAGGGCGGCAAGTTCGTGATCGACAAGTCCGCGAGCTGATGCTCGGTCAGCAGCTGTTCAACGGGGTGTTGCTCGGCGCGACGTTCGCCCTCGTCGCGCTGGGCTTCAACCTGGTGGTCGGGGCGATGGACCGGCTGAACTTCGCGCTCGGCGAGACCGCGATGGTGAGCGCGGTGGTCGGCGCGGTCCTGATGGAGACCGGCCTGCCGTTCGCGGTGGCGTTCCTCGCCGCGATCGCCACCGGAGGGCTGCTCGCCGTGATCGTCTACGTGGCGTCGTTCCGGTACGTCTCCGACCGCTTCCCGACCGCGTCGATCCTGTCCAGCCTGGGGATGGGTCTGGTGCTCACCGCGGTGGTGGTCAAGGTGTTCGGCAGCGACCAGCGCTCGGTGCCCGACGTGCTCGCCGGGGTGGACCTCGATCTCGGGCTGTTCCGCGTCTCCGGCGCCCAGCTGGTGATCATCGTGCTCGCCGCGCTGATGACGGTTGGGCTGTACGTGTTCCTCGACCGGACGGTGTGGGGCACCGCCATCCGCGGCGTCTCCGACGATCCGACGATGGTGGCGCTGCTCGGCGTGCCGGTGCAGCGGGTCATCCTGCTGACGTTCACCCTCTCCGGGGTGCTCGCCGGTGCAGCGGGCCTGCTCACCGGGCTCGCGTACCACTCGGTCAGCCCGTTCGACGGGTTCACCTCGACCCTCACCGCGCTGATGGTGATCGTGCTCGGCGGGCTGGGCAGCGTGACCGGTGGGGTGATCGCCGCGCTGGTGATCGGGGTCCTGCAGACGCTCACGGTCGCCTACCTCTCGGCAACTCTGCGGGACCTCATCGTGTTCGTGCTGGTCGGGATCGTGCTGCTGGTACGGCCGCAGGGGCTGTTCGGGCGCAACGCCGGTGTGCTGGAGCGGGTGTGATGTCGCCTTACGCGGAAGCCGTCCTGCTGCAGGTCGGCATCAACGTGCTGCTGGCGCTGGGCTACTGGATCGCCGTGTCGACGGGCAAGTACTCGTTCGGCCACGCCGCCTTCATGGCCATCGGGGCGTACGCAGCGTCGATGCTCACGCTCAACTTCGCCTGGCCGCTGCCGGTGGCGATGCTCGTCGCTGCCGTCGTCGCCGCGGTGGCCGGGGCGGTGATCGGCTGGATGGCGCTGCGGCTGTCGCTGCTCTACCTGGCCATCATCACCTTCATCTTCGGGCAGCTCGTCGAGCTGCTGTTCGCGCAGTGGGACTACGTCGGCGGCGCGACCGGCATGATCGGGATGACCGGCACCACGCTGACCCTCGTGTACAGCTCGATCGCCGTCGTCGTGGTGTACCTGGTGCTGCTCACCCGGTCGAGGCTCGGTCTCGCGTACGCCGCGATCCGCGAGGACGAGCGCGCGGCCACGGCGTCCGGCCTGCGCATCACCCGCATCGCGGTAGGTGCGTTCGCGGCGTCCGCGGCCGTCACCGGAGTGGCGGGGGCCCTCGCCGCGCACCAACTGATGATCATCACGCCGTCGCTGTTCGGGCCGCAGCAGGCCTTGCTGATCATCCTCTACTGCGTGCTCGGCGGAGTGCAGTACTTCTGGGGTGCCGCCGTCGGCGCGATCGTGCTGAGCGTGCTGCCCATCTGGTTCGAGTGGCTCAACGACTGGTACATGATCGTCTACGGGCTCCTGTTCGTCGTGCTCATGATCGTGCGGCCGCAGGGGCTCATCGGACGCTCGGAGCGGTCCGGCGGTGGCCCGCTGCTGCGGCGCCTGCGCCGGGACGGGGCCGTCGCGGTGGAGCGGGAGCGTGAGCCCGTTGGCTGAGCTGTTGCGCGTCACCGCGGTGACGAAGCGCTTCCAGGGGGTCGAGGCACTCGCCGACATCGACCTCGCGGTGCAGGAGGGCACCGTCCACGGCGTGGTCGGGCCCAACGGCGCGGGGAAGACCACGCTGCTCAACGTGATGTCGGGCTACGTGCGCCCCGACGCAGGCCGGATCGAGCTCGCCGGGCGCGACATCACCCGGCTCACCCCGCAGCTCCGCGTCCCGCTCGGCCTGGTGCGAACGTTCCAGAACATCCGGCTCTACGGGGGACTGACGGTCCTGGAGAACGTCCTGCTCGGGCAGCACACCCGCGCGCGCACCGGTCTCCGGTCGCTGTGGCCGTTCCCCACACCGCAGGAGCGAGCCCTGCGGGCCGAGGCCGAGGCCGCCCTCGAGCTGTTCGAGTTGGCTCCCTACCGGTCACGCCGGGCGGCTGAACTGCCGTACGGGCTGCAGAAGCAGCTGGAGATGGCGCGCGCCATGGCGGCCCGCCCGCGGGTGCTGCTGCTCGACGAGCCGGCCGCCGGCATGACCACCGACGGGCGGCACGCGCTCGTCGAGCGTCTGCACGAGCTGCGCGGGCAGGGCCTGACCATCGTCGTGGTCGAGCACGACATGGACGTGATCGCCAAGGTCTGCGACCACGTCACGGTGCTCAACTTCGGCCGCACGCTGACCGAGGGACCGCCCGCCGTCGTGCTGGCGGGCGACGAGGTGAGGACGGCTTACCTTGGTACCTGAGCAGGGACACGAGGTGCTCCGCGTCGACGGCCTGCGGGCCGGCTACGGACGCATCACCGGCGTCGACGACGTGAGCCTGGTCGTGCGGCCCGGCGAGCTGGTGGCGATGCTCGGGCCCAACGGTGCGGGCAAGAGCACCGTGCTGCGTGCGCTGTCCGGCATGATCACGCCCTGGGCCGGCAAGGTCCTGCTCGACGGCCGCGACGTCACCGGCATGCGCAGCGACCTGCTCGTGCGGGCCGGCATGGTGCACGTGGTCGAGGGCCGCCGGGTGCTGCCGCGGCTGACCGTCGAGGAGAACCTGCGGCTGGGTGCGTTCACCCGCCGCGCGGCCGAGGCCGCCACCGCGATGGAGGAGGTGCTGACCCGTTTCCCGCGGCTCGCCGACCGGCGCACGCAGAAGGCGGGCACCCTCTCCGGCGGCGAGCAGCAGATGCTCGTGATCGGCCGTGCCCTGATGGCCCGCCCACGGCTGCTGCTGCTCGACGAGCCGTCGCTCGGCCTGTCGCCGCTGCTCGTCTCGGAGGTGTTCGAGCTGATCAGGGGGCTCGCCGCGGAGGGGCAGACCGTGCTGCTCGTGGAGCAGAACGTGGTGCAGGGCCTGCGCGTCGCCGACCGCGGCTACGTGCTGGCAGCCGGCCGCGTGACCGGGGAGGGCAGCGCTGCGGAGCTGCTCGCCGACACCGCACTCGTCCGCAGCTACCTGGGATCGGAGGGGAGCTCGTGACCACGACCGTCGTGCGCGACCGGTTCGTCGGCAAGTCGGTGATCGTCACCGGTGCCGCGTCGGGCATCGGGCGGGAGACCGCGCGGCGGTTCGCCCGCGAGGGCGCTCGCGTCACCGTGGCCGACATCGACGAGCGGGGCGGCGCGGAGACCGTCGCGCTCATCGAGGCGGAGGGCGGCACCGCCCGGTTCGCCGCTACCGACGTCACCGATCCCGACGCCGTGCAGGCGATGGTCGACGGCGCCGTCGCCGCGTACGGCCGGCTGCACGTGCTGCACAACAACGCCTACTGGGCGCCGCTGGGCCGCTCGGTGGTCGACACGTCGATGCAGGAGTGGGACCGCGCCATCGCCACGACGCTGACCAGCGTGTTCCTCGGCTGCAAGGCGGCCATCCCGCACATGGTGGAAGCCGGTGGCGGCACGATCGTCAACACCGCGTCGACGTCGGGGCTCGCGGCCACGCCGACCTTCGCGGCCTACATCGCGGCCAAGGGCGGCGTGGTGGCGCTGACCCGCTCGGTGGCCTTCGACTTCGGCCGCCAGGGCATCCGCTGCAACGCCGTCGCACCCGGACTGATCAAGGGCACGGCCGCCACCGAACCGGTGTTCGCCGATCCGGAACGGCTCGCGTTCCTCAACAGCAAGCTGGTGATGGGACGGCCCGGCGAGCCCACCGACATCGCCAACGCCGTGCTCTTCCTCGCCAGCGACGAGTCGGCGTTCATGACCGGCCAGACGATGGTCGTCGACGGCGGCCGGCTCATCTCCTGACCCTGGATTGGAGACCAACGACCGTGGTGGAACTGCTCGGCATCCCGATGATCGCGAGCGCGAGCATCGACGTCTACTCCGGTGTCTCGCGCATCGCCGGCAAGGTCTGGGGCTCCCTGCACCGCGCGCCGGGGGGCTCGAAGACCGTCGTCGCCGTCGTGCACCCGAGCTCGAACTTCCTCGGCCACTACCTGCTGCCGCACCTGGCCGAGCGCGGCATCGACGCGGTCGGGCTCAACACCCGCTACATCGGCAACGACAGCACGCTGCTCATGGAGAACTGCGTGCTGGACATCGGCTCCGCCGTGCGGTTCCTGCGCGAACGCGGCTACGAGAAGATCGTGCTCGGCGGCAACTCCGGCGGTGGCGGACTCACCGCGCTCTACCAGAGCCAGGCCGAATCGCCCACGATCACCAGCACCCCGGCCGGCGACCCGCCCGACCTGACGAAGGCCGATCTCCCACCCGCCGACGGGTTGCTGCAGCTGATGGCGCACCCGGGGCGCGCGATCGTCTACACGGAATGGCTCGACCCGGCGATCGTCGACGAGCACGATCCGCTGCGCCGCGATCCCGAACTCGACCTGTTCGACCCGCGGAACGGTCCGCCGTTCTCGGCTGAGTTCCTGCAGCGCTACCGGGAGGCTCAGCTCGCCCGCAACCGGCGCATCACCGCGTGGGTGCGTGATCAGCTCGCCGCGCTCGCGAAGGACCCAGACGGCGTGCAGGACCTGCCCTTCGTGGTGCACGGCACGACCGCCGACCCGCGGTTCGTCGACGTCACCATCGATCCGTCCGACCGGGTCGCCGGCACCATGTGGGGCCCGGCGAAGCAGGCCAACATGATCCCCGCCGGGCTGGGTCACCACACCAGCCTGCGCTCCTGGCTGAGCCAGTGGAGCATCGACGACTCGAACTGCGACGGCCCGTACCACCTGGGTCGCACATCGGTTCCGACGATGGTCATGTACGGCACCGCCGACCAGGTCTGCTTCCCGGCGCACGCCCGCGCCATCTACGACGCGGTGCCGCACGACCGCAAGGAGCTGGTCGCCGTCGAGGGTGGGTCGCACTACCTGCAGGGTCAGCCCGAGCTGGTCGCCTGGGTGGCGGATCGCGTCGTCACCTGGCTCGAGCAGAACGACCTGCGCCGATGATGCTGCACCCGGACTTCGCCGACGTGCCCTGCACCCCGGGCGAGATGCACATCACCGGTCGGCACGATGCGTTCGACTTGATCAACCTCGTCGCCTTCGGGGGTGCTGCGGACCGGCCCACGCACGTGCCGGCGCAGCTGGGCGACCTCGGCCCGGCCGTGATCTGGGAGTCCACCGGGGCGGCCGACCAGTTGCCCTTCTGGAACACCAACCACGACGGTGACGCGTACCTCTACCTCGTGCACGGCAGCGTCCGCGTCGAGTTCAAGGAGACCGAGGGCGAACGGCGCTACGGCCACTACCTGGCCAGGACCGGCGATCTCTTCCGGCTCCCAGCGGGGATCGCGCACCGCACGTTCTCCGGTGACGGGCGGCGGCGCATCACGCTGGAGGTGCTGCCCCGCAACCCGTTCTGGGCCGATCTGGGCGCGCACCCCGTCGAGCCCGATCCCAGCGGACGGGTGGGCGGCTTCACCTTCACGGCGGAGGGCGAGCACATCGTGGTCACCACGCCGGCCGGGCGCCTGCCGCACCCGCGGGAGATGTTCCTGAGGGCCGCCCGGGCGCTCGTCGCCTACGAGATGCACCTCGGCACGAACGAGCTCGACGGCGGCCTCGTCGTTCACGACCTGGGCGAGGAGGTCGAGCTGAAGGCCGGCGGGTACGTGGAACGGCTGCCGCGCCGCGACGTGCTCGCGGTGTTCGCCGGACTGCCGCAGCTCGGCACCCGATGACCGACCCAGGGGGACGGATGGACGACCCGGCCGATCTGACCACCGTGCTGGCCGACGTGCGTCGCGGCATGATCCCGGCACACGTCTACAACGACGAGGAGATCTTCCGGCTGGAGGCGCAGCGGATCTTCGCCCGCAGCTGGGTGTTCCTCGCACACGAGTCGGAGATCCCGGCACCCGGCGACTACGTGGTGCGCCGCATCCTCGATGACTCGTTCATCGTCGTGCGCGACGAGCACGGCGCGGTGCACGCTCTGTTCAACATGTGCTTGCACCGGGGCATGCAGGTGTGCCGGGCCGAACTGGGCAACGCCTCGCACTTCCGGTGCCCGTACCACGGGTGGTCCTACCGCAACGACGGACGGTTGGTCGGACTGCCTTTCCACCGCGAGGCCTACGGCGGGGACGCCGGGTTCCGCCGTTCGGATCAGCGTCTGCTGCCGGCCCCGGCGCTCGACACCTACAACGGCCTGGTTTTCGCCAGCCTCGACCCGGACGCGCCGCCGCTGCGGGAGTTCCTCGGCGACTTCGTGTTCTACCTGGACTACTACACCCGGCAGAGCCCGAGCGGCATCGAGCTGCGCGGCCCGCAGCGCTGGCGGATCAAGGCCAACTGGAAGATCGGCGCCGAGAACTTCGCCGGCGACATGTACCACACGCCGCACACCCACACCTCCGTCGTGGAGATCGGGCTCTTCCGCGAACCCAAGGCGGAGAAGCGCAAGGACGGCTGCACGTACTGGGCCGGCAGCGGCGGTGGCACCACGTACAAGCTGCCGCCGGGGGACCTGCGCGAGCGGTTGCGGTACGTCGGCTACCCGGACGTCATGATCGACAAGATGCTGCGGGAATGGTCGCCCGCGCAGCGCGCTGTCATCGGTGAGGACGGGTTCATGGTCTCAGCGGCGTCGGTGTTCCCCAACCTCAGCTTCGTGCACAACTGGCCGAAGGTCGGCGAGAGCGACGATGTGCTGCCCTTCATCTCGCTGCGCCAGTGGCAGCCGGTCGGGCCCGACGAGACCGAGGTGCTGTCGTGGTTCGCCGTCGACAAGGAGGCGCCGGAGGAGTTCAAGGCGCTCTCGTACAAGGCGTACCTGATGTGCTTCGGCAGCTCCGGCATGTTCGAGCAGGACGACGTGGAGAACTGGGTGTCGCTCACCAGCACCGCGGCCGGCACGATGGCGCGTCGGCTGCTGCTCAACAGCCGGATGGGGCTGCTGGCCGACGACGAGCCCGTCGTCGCGCCGCTGGAGTGGTCCGGGGCGGGCACGGCCTACGTCGGGTACGGCGAGTACAACCAGCGCGCTCTGCTCGCGCGGTGGGCCGACTGCCTGGAGACCCCGGTGCGCACACCGTCCGCCGTCGGGTTCGGGACCGGGTCGTGACGGCCCGGCCCCTGCCGTTCGGGGACGAGCGGCACCTGCTGGTGCACCAGTGGCTGGTGGACGAGGCGTACCTGCTCGACGCCCAGGACTACGCTGCGTGGCTCGACCTGATGACCGACGATGTGCGGTACGTGATGCCGGTCCGGGTCACCACCGGTCGCGCCGCGGGCTTCGATTCCGCGCCCGGCATGGCGCACTTCGACGAGGACCGCTACTCCCTGGGCAGGCGGGTGGCCCGGTTCGCCACCGAGCACGCCTGGACCGAGGACCCGCCGTCGCGATTGCGGCACTTCGTCACCAACGTGCGCACCTTCGCCACGGATTCGGCCGACGAGCTCCTCGCGGAGTCGGCGGTGCTGCTGTTCCGCAGCCGGGGCGACGTCCGCGAGTCGGCGCTGCTCTCGGCGGGTCGGCGCGACGTGCTGCGCCGCACCGCGGCCGGGCTGCGGTTGGCGCACCGCACCATCACCGTCGACGAGTCGGTGCTGCGGATGCAGAACCTGGCGGTGTTCCTGTGAATACTGATCTCCGCCCGATCCTCGTGGGCAACGAGTTCGCGGAGGTCCGCGTCACCCGCGTGGACGGGCGGAACGGGCCCCGGCTGCGCATCGAGTCCCCGCGCAGCGGGACCGCGGTGGAGCTGTGCCCGCTGGAGCTGGAGGCCCTGACCTGGCAGGCGCCCGAGACCTTCTCGGCCATGATCGGCAAGCCGCGCGAGTCGCTCGTCGAGCCCGGTGACCGGGAGGACCCGTGACCGTATGGCTGGCGGGCCACCGGGCGCTGGTCGTCGGGGCCGGGTCGGGGATCGGCCGCGCCGTCGTCGACGCCTACCTCGCTGAGGGCGCGCACGTGGCGGTGCTGGAGCGCGACCACGCCAAGTGCGCAGCCCTGCGGCAGGCCGGGATCCCGACGGTGCAGGGCGACGCCACCACGGCCGAGGACTGCGCGGCGGGCGTGGCCGCTGCCGTCGAGGCGTTCGGCGGACTCGACGGCCTGGTGGTCTGCGTCGGCGTGTTCGACCAGTACCTCGGGGTCAGGGACCTGCCGGCGGCCGCCGTCGACGCCGCCTTCGACGAGATCTTCTCGGTGAACGTCCGCAGCTGCCTGCACGCCGTGCGCGCTGCGGTGGCGCACCTGGAACGCAGCCACGGCGTGATCACGCTGACCACGTCGACGTCGGCGCACTACCCGGGTCGCGGCGGTGTGCTGTACGTGGCCTCGAAGTTCGCCGTGCGGGGACTGGTCACCGCACTGGCCCACGAACTCGCCCCCGAGGTGCGGGTCAACGCGGTCGCTCCGGGTGGCACGCTCGGCACCGATTTCCGCGGCGCACGGGCACTCGGTCTCGGCGATGTCCGCCTCGCCGACACACCCGGCCGGGCGGAGTCGATGCGTGCCCGCACCCCGCTCGCGGTCGCGCTGGAACCGGCCGACCACGCCGGCGCCTACGTCTACCTCGCGTCACCGAGAGCACGCGGCGTCACCGGCACCGTGCTGCACTCCGACGGCGGAATGGGGGTGCGGTGACCGGGTTCGCCCAGGAACGCGCGCTGGTGGCTGCGGCCTGCCGAGTGCTGGCCGCGCGGGGACTCGCGGACGGGGTCCTCGGCCACGTCAGCCTGCGCACGGGCCCGAACACCCTGCTCGTGCGCTGCCGGGGCCCGCACGAGCGGGGCCTAGCGTTCACCGAGCCCGCTGACATCCGCCACGTCGACCTCGACGGGGCACCGGCGGGGGAGGGGGAGCTCGCCGAGCACGCTGTGCCGAACGAGTTGCCGCTGCACACGGAGGTGCTGCGGGCCCGCCCCGACGTGCAGGCCGTCGTCCACGCCCACCCGCCCGACGTCGTCGCCGCTGATCTCGCCGGGTTGAGCATCCGGCCGATCGTGGGTGCCTTCGACATCCCCGGCGCCCAGCTCGCGGCGGGCGGTGTGCCCGTCTATCCACGTGGCGTGCTGGTGCGCAACCGGCGGCTAGCGCGGGAGATGGTCGACGCGCTGGGCGACCGGCCGGTGGTGCTGCTGCGCGGCCACGGTCTGACCAGCGCTGCGGGTGGGGTGGAGCAGGCGGTGCTGCAGGCGATCAGCGTCGACCGCCTGGCCGGGCTGACCCTGCGCATCACCGCCTCCGGCGGGCGCCTGGTGGACCTGCCCGATGCGGATCTCGCCGAACTGCCCGATCTCGGGTCGGGTTTCACGGTGGCCACCGCGTGGCGTCACGAGCTGGCACGGGCAGATGTCGGCGCGGATTAGGCTGGCGGGATGAGCACGGCGCCGGCGTCCCCGGACGACCCCGGGACCTCGAAGCTCCCGCCGTCGGCGATCGAGTCGGTGGACAACGCGCTGCGCCTCCTGCTGCTCTTCGCTGAGCGCCCGCGGGTCCGGTTGACCGACGTCAGCACCTACCTCGGGGTCGCCGCCTCCACCGCGCACCGGCTGCTCACCACCCTCCAGCACCGGGGGTTCGTCCGGCAGGACGCCGTGTCTCGCGCGTACGAGCCCGGAAGCGCGCTCACCATGATCGCGGCAGCGACGCAGCAGCGGGTCGACGTGCGGGTCAGGGCCCGGCCGATCCTCGAGCGACTGCACGCCACCTACGACGAGACCGTGCACCTCGGCCGCCTCGACGGGTCCGTCGTCGAGTTCCTGGACTCGATCGAGAGCACCCGCGCAGTGCGCGTCGGTTCCCGCACGGGTCGGTCGCTGCCGGCCCACTGCACGTCGACGGGCAAGGCGATGCTCAGCACCCTCTCCACCGAGGAGCTGCACCGCCGCTACCCCGACACCGAGCTCGAGGCGCTGACCGCGCGCACGATCACCTCGCGCGACGTGCTGGAGCGGGAGCTGGCCACCGCTCGCCGGCGCGGCTACGCGACGAGCATGCAGGAGAGTGAGGACGGCGTCGCCTCGGTGGCGGTTCCCGTCGTCGGCCCGAACGGTGCGCTGTTCGCCCTCAACATCTCGATGCCGACCATCCGCATGCCCGCAGCGGTGCGGACGCGCATCGCCGCCGCGCTGCAGGAAGCGGCCGCGGAGCTGACGGAGCTGCTGCGCTGAGCACGTCGTGTGGACGGGGTCCTGCTCTGCAGAGGAGTCCGTGGGCGCGCAGCGATACCAGATGATCGCGATGAACCGCTGACCGAGCGCCGATCCGCTCGCGGGTGCCTCGCGCGGATCCTCACGGAGCGCACGCGAATACGGCTGCACCTTCCGCGCGGACCATAACTATACCGGCTGGCCGGTATAGTTATGGGTGTGCCACGACCGAGCTCCAAGGACCGGCTGCTCGACGCAGCCGCAGAGGTGCTGCTCACCGACGGCGCGGAGGCGCTCACGCTCGAGGCGGTCGCTCGTCGCGCCGGTGTCTCGAAAGGCGGGCTGTTCTACCACTTCCCGACCAAGCAGGCGCTGGTCGCCGCCATGATCGACCGGCTCGTCGGGGCGTTCGACCGGGCGCTCGAGGGGGCGGGGGAGCGGCCCGGGGACTTCCTGCGCGCGTACGTCGCGGCGACGATCCCCGAGCACCCCGATACCCAGGGGGGTGGGCCGATCGACCGCATCACCGCCGCGCTGCTGGCCGGGGTGCTGGTCGATCCCGGTGGGCTCGCGCCGCTGCGGGAGCGCTACGCCGCCTGGCAGCGCCGCCTCGCCGGCGACGGCGTCGACCCGGCGATCGCCACCGTCGTGCGGCTCGCCGTCGACGGGTGGTGGGCGGCTCGGCTGCTCGGCCTCGCTGAGCCCGGGCGCGGGCTGCACGAACAGGTCCGGCAGCGCCTGCTGGAGATGATCGACGATGGTGCGCGTTGATCCGGGACGGGCCGGCCGCCCGGGTGATCGCTTCCGTCTCACCAAGGCGCTCATGCTCGTGACCGACGCCGGCCTGGTGGTCTACTTCTCCGTCACCGGGCTCGGCCTGATCCCGCCCGAACTCGCCTTCGCCGACTACGCCGATCCGCGCATGGTCGCCTGGAACTGGTCGTTCCTCTGGCTCGACGCGATCGTGAGCGCGACCGGTCTCGCGAGCCTCGTCCTGCTGCGGCGCGGATCGCCCACGGGCGCGCCGCTCATGCTCGTCTCGCTCGTCCTCACCTCGGCGTCCGGGCTGATGGCGATCGCCTTCTGGACGCTGCGGGGCGACTTCTCCCCGCTGTGGTGGGCCCCGAACCTCTACCTGCTGGTCTTCCCGCTGCCAGCGGTCGTGCGACTGGTGCGGCGGGGCGGCCTGCAGCCGGGGCATCTGGCGGAACCGACAGGACGGGCGTGACCATCGGTGGATCCTCCCCGGGCGCTGTGCGGAGCCGGTCCATGAGGGGGCACGACCCGGTGCCGAGGGTGAGGGCTACGACGCTCCCCCTCGGCACCTGCGCCCGTCGCGGCCGACAGCGGTCAGACCATCTCCCGCGACTCGACCGCTTTGGCCCGGATGATGCTCATCTGCCGCTCGAGCGCGTCCACGTCGATCGGGACGATCGTCGACTCGAAGTCGCGGCCGAGCGAGCGCAGCATCTCGATGCCGTCCCAGCTCGCGGCGAACTCCTCGTCGATCTGCCGCATGGACTCGCCGACGATCGACTCGGCGCGGTTGCGCATCACGAGGATCTGCCACTGGCCGAGGAACTTGCGGAACTCCATCAGCCGCTCGCCGGCCTCGGTGACCTCGTGCACGACGTCCCGCAGCGTCTGGTTGACCTGCTGTGCCTTGACCGACATCTCCGTCGCGCTCTCGTGCACCGCGTCGCACAGGGCGGGGACCTCGCCGAGGGAGGTGGGCGGCGCGGTGCCGTCGACCACCTCGGCGGCGAACAACGCGACCATGTCGTTGTGCAGCGTCGCCAGGGCGATGCGGAAGCGCAGGTCGGCGATGTAGGAGCGCAGGGCGGCGAGGCGGGGGACCAGGCCTTCGAGGGCGCGGACGGCGTTGTGCGCCGGGGTCGCCATCACCTCGGCGACGTTGCGCAGGACCGCGGCCCGCTCAACCATCGCCGACGCCTGCTGGGCGGTGGCGACGGCGTTCTGCAGCCGGCGGGCGACGCCGAGCACGGTGGTGGACGACTCGACGAGCCGATCGCTGATCGCCCGGTAGCCCTCGAGGCGCTGCACCAGGCTCGCCATGAGGTTCTCGAGCGTGCCGGTGGCGGCGAGCACTTCGGCGACCGGTCCCTGGGCCCACGGGCGGGCGAAGGCCGACGACGCGAGCCGGCTGCGCGAGGTGACCTCCGCGGTCAGCGCCTCGGTGAAGAACTCGGACTGCGAGGTGAACCCGAGCTGGGAGTGCAGGAGCTGGTTCAGCTGATCCAGGCCGACGCGGGCCACGTCCCGGCGGTTCAGCCCGTCCTTCGCCGCGCGCGCCTCGATCTCGTTGACGTAGTCGTAGAGCTCCCGCACCGGCTGGAACAGGGGGGCGCGGGTCGGCATCCGGACCGACAGGAAGCCGTCGCCCAGCGGGGTGATGGTCGCGAACACCCAGTAGTGGCTGCCGTCCTTCGACAGGTTCTGCATGTACGCGCCCGCCGGCTGCCCGGCGAGCAGCCGGTCCCACACCATCTGGAAAACACCGGCCGGCATATCCGGGTGGCGGACGATGTTGTGCGGCGCTCCCGTGAGCTCACTGAGTGAGTAACGGGAAACCCGGACGAAGATGGAATTGCCGGTACGGATCAGCCCGCGTCGATCGGTTGTGGAGAAAAACAGCTCCTCCGGGCGGAGGATCTGCTCAACTCCGCTCGGAGCAATCCGCTCGCGAGTCCGATCAGTCATATTGCGATCCTAGGCGCGGACGATGCCCCGCGGGCCGCGGGGCCACGCCGATCCTGCATCGCCAACCCCGGCCCGTGCGCGATCGGTGACGCCGCGTGATCGGGCAGCCGACCCTGTGGGGCGTCCGCACTCAGCCCGTTTCCGACGTCAGGTGCACGGATGTGCGGAAGACGGGGTAGTCCAGGGTCGGTCGGTCGGTGCGTGCGCCGCAGGTCTGGCCGTCTTCCGAGGGGCTCTCCGTCGGGTCAGGGATGTGACCGACACTACAGCCATCGCCGAGATGACGCATTTCCACCGATGAAGAGCCCTGTCCGGATCAACCGTTCAGCTGGGTCGCCATTCCTCCAGAAGGAGTTCGCGACGCACCGTGGTCGGGCGGGCATTCGCTAGAAGATCACGCTCGTGACGGCGGCGAGGGCGAAGCCGACGAGGCCGATGAGCGTCTCCATCACGGTCCACGTCTTCAGCGTGGTCTTGACGTCCATCTCCAGGAACCGTCCGACCAGCCAGAACCCCGAGTCGTTGACGTGGGACAGCACGGTCGCCCCGGCCGCGATCGCGATCACCACGCAGGCCACGTCGATCCGGGACAACCCCGCCGCCGTCACGACGGGGGCGATGAGACCGGCCGTGGTCGTCAGCGCGACCGTCGCTGAACCCTGCGCGATGCGCAGCGCAGCGGAGATGATGAACGCCGCGACGATCACGGGCAGCCCGATCGCGCTGAGGCTCTCGGCGAGGGCGTCGCCGATCCCGCTCGCGCGCAGCACCCCGCCGAACGCGCCACCGGCGCCGGTGATCAGGATGATCGCGCAGACGGGGCCCAGCGAGGAGTTGACGATCGTCTCCACCTCCGCCCGGCTGAACCGCTCCCGGCCGAGCACCACCATGGCCACGAGCGCCGTGATGAGCAGGGCCACCGGCGTCTGGCCGAGCAGGCGAAGCGCACCGACGGTGGCCGCGCCGCCGTCGACGACCCCGGCGGTCGCGAGGGTGTTGAGCCCGGTGTTCAGCAGGATGAGCACGAGTGGCAGGAGCAGCAGCACCAGCACGGTGCTGAACCGAGGGGCGGTGCGCGCGCCGGACGCCCTGGTGCGCACCCCCGGCGCGCCCGGCTCGTCGGTGTTGCCGTCCGGGTCCGGTGCGTCGCCGTGCACGCGCCCATCGGGTTGTCCGCCACCGGCGAGGACGGCCGGGACCGGGAGCTCGAAGCGCCGGCCTGCCCAGCGGCTGAACAGGTAGGACGCGATGTACCAGGTCGGGATGCCGAGCACGATGCCGACGAGGAGCACCAGGCCGATGTCGGCGTCGAGGATCCCGGCGGCGCCGACCGGTCCCGGGTGCGGGGGTACGAAGGCGTGCATGACGGCGAACGCGCCGGCCGACGGCAGCGCGTAGAGCAGCACCGAGCCGCCGAAGCTGCGCGCGACGCTGAAGATGATCGGCAGGAACACGACGAACCCGGCGTCGAAGAAGATCGGGAACCCGAACAGCAGCGACGCGACGCCGAGCGCGAACGGGGCGCGCCGGGCCCCGAACCGCCCCACGAGCGTGTCGGCGAGCACCTGGGCGCCGCCGGTGACCTCCAGCAGCTTCCCGATCATGGCACCGAGCCCGACCAGCAGCGCGACGCTGGCCAGCGTGGTTCCGAAGCCCTCGAGGACGGTGCTGACGACGTCGCCGACCGGGATCCCGGCGACGAGCGCGGTCAGGAAGCTGACCAGGATCAGCGCGACGAACGCGTGCAACCGCAGCCCGATGATCAGCACCAGCAGCAGGGCGACGGCGCCGAGTGCGATCAGCAGGAGCGGCCCTGCGCCGTAGGCCGGGACTACTCCTTCCACGACGCACCCCCGTCGGCGATCGGAGCCGAGCCGGGCAGCCGTGCAGCGGTGGGCAGAACGGGCATCGTCGCGCTTCCTCTCGTCGTAGCGCGTGGTCGGACTCAGAATCGCAGGAACAGCCCCTTCGCGCGCACCCCCGCAGCGGCGCCGGCTGCTCCCGCGCGTCAGCGGCGGCGGCGCACGTGCGCCACGAGCGCTTCCTGGTGGCGCTGCAGGGCCGCGACCAGCTGTGCGTGGTCACGGCCCTGCAGCGCGCGGACGATCGGTTCGTGCAGCGCGATCTGCGCGCCGAACTCCTCGCCGGCGAGCCAGGGCGGGGTCTCCGCCGCGACGATCCAGTCCTCGTACGCCTTGGTCACGACGGCGTCGTGGACGCTCTCGAAGATGCTCGTCAGGTAGCGGTTGTCGGCGAGCTCGACGAAGGCGACGTGGAAGTTGGTGTCGACCGCGATCCACTCCGACGCGCTTCCCCGTGCAGCCGACAGCCGCTCCAACGCGTCCTCGATCCGGCTCACCTGCAGCTGCGGCTTCGCGCTGATCAGGTTCGCGGCCGCGAGCTCGAGCAGGTGCCGCATCTCGACGGCCTCGTCGAGGCTGTCGGGCTCCAGCTCGATCATCATGTGCAGGCCGGTGCCGACCGCCGTCGTCGGTTTGCGCAGGACGAATGCGCCCGAGCCCGGCCGGATCTCGATGAGCCCCGTCACGGCGAGACTCCTCAGCGCCTGGCTGACCGTGGGGCGAGAACTGCCCACGAGTTCGGCGAGGCGCCTCTCCGACGGAAGCCGCGCGCCGATCTCCAGATCGTTCTCGACGATGTAGTCGCGAACCTGGTTCGCCACGCGGTCGGCGACTCTGCTGACGGGTTCGACGTGGAAGTTCTCGCGGTACTCCTCGTCCTTCGCCCGGCGGGCGGCCGCGGTCCTCTCCGATTTGGACGGCACGCCACGCGCCATCAACACTCCTCGTCCTCGAAATTCGTCGGCGATCCAGGCCGGCTGGGGAGGCCGTTCGTCCTCGCCCCGCCGGTTTGATTTCACCGCATGGTCACGAACTTCAACTCGGTCATCTCCTCCATCGCGAACCGGGGGCCCTCCCGGGTGTTCCCCGATTCCTTCACGCCGCCGTACGGCTGCTGATCGGCGCGGACGGTCGGGACATCGTTGATGTACACGCTGCCGAACTCGAGTTCGTCGATCGCCCGGAGCGCGTGCTGCAGGTTCGTGGTGAACACGCCCGCGTTCAGCCCGAAATCGGAGTCGTTCGCGGCGGCGATGGCCTCACCGAAGTCCGTGAACGTGTTGACCGTCACGACCGGGCCGAAGACCTCCTGGCACTGGATCTTCGCCGTCCGGTCCACGTCGCGCAGGATCGTGGGGGAGACCACCGCGCCCGAGCGGTCGCCGCCCACGACGAGCCGGGCGCCGCCGGCGACGGCCTCGGTGATCCACTTCTCCACCCGGACGGCTTCGCCCTCGTTGATGACGGCGGACACGTCGACGGCCTCGTCGAGCGGGTCGCCCACCACGAGCTCGCGGGTCGCCGCGGCCAGCCGCTCGGTGAACGCGTCGACGACGTCCTCATGGACGAAGATGCGCTGCGTGGAGACGCAGGACTGGCCGGCCTGCACGTATCCGCCGAAGACGGCCTGATCGGCCGCCGCCGCCCAGTCCGACTCCCGGTCGACGATGAGCGGTGCGTTCGAGCCGAGCTCCAGCCGCACCTTCTTCTTGGGCGCCGCCGCGGCGATGCCCCAGCCGACCTGGGGCGACCCGGTGAAGGTCACGTACGCGACGTCCGGGTGGGTGGCAACGGCATGACCGACCTGCGAACCCGATCCGCAGACGACGTTGAGCCAGCCCGCGGGCAGGCCGGCTGCGTGGAACACCTGGGCGAGCAGCAGCGACGACAGCGGGGTCTGGGTGGCCGGCTTGAGCACGACCGGGCAGCCGACGGCGAGCGCCGGGGCCACCTTGTGCACCACGAGGTTGAGCGGGAAGTTGAACGGGGCGATCGCGCCGACGACGCCGATCGGGACCCGCTTCGTGAACGTCGTCCGGCCTGCGCCGCCCGCCGTCGCGTCGAGCGGGACGCTCTCCACGCCCAGCGTGCGGGCGGCGGCGACGGAGAACCTGATCGTGTCGACGGCGCGGCCGACCTCCACGCGGGCGGTCCGGATGGGTTTCGCGCACTCGAGCGCGATCGTCCGGGCGAACTCCTCGCGGCGCGCGCCGATGGCGACCGCCGCCGCTTCGAGGACCTCGAGCCGCCGGTGGAGCGGCAGTCCGCTGCGCAGGGCGGCGCCGGCGGCGCGGACCGCGCGGTCGACGTCCGTGCTCCCCCCGACGGGGACGACCGCGAGGGTCCGTCCGTCGAACGGTGCGGTGAGCGGCGCGGTGCCGTTCTCCCCTCGGGCGACCCATTCGCCGTCGATGTACATGGCCGTGGGGCCGTCGTACGCCATGTGTTTTCCCTTCGAACTGCCGACCGGCCTACCCGTGCTCGGCGCAACCGTCGAGGAGCGCGAGCTGGTCGAGTGAGCTGGAGGTCGGCAGCACGATCAGCTCGTCGAATCCGGCGTCGGTGAGACGCCCTCGCGCATCGGCGAGCTGTTCGTGTCCGATGATGACCTGATCCACGATCCGCTCGACGCCTTCTGCGCCGAGGAATCCGTAGTACTGGTGGATGTGGGTGCGCGCGTGGTCGGCTGCGCGCTCTCCCACTGCACCGTACGCCAGTGCGATCAGCCGGGGGTTTCCGGGCCGGTCCGCACCGGCCCACGCATCCTGCACCTGCCGCGCGAACGCGATGGCGGATCGGAGCCCACCCAGCCCGGCCGCGGAAATCCATCCGCCGCCCCAACGCGCGATCCGACGCAGCGTCGCCGGACCTTGTCCGCCGAACAAGATGCAGGGCAGATCCGGCGTTCGGTCCGGTTCGGGAAGGCGGAAGAACCGGTCGAGCTGGGCGTCGAACTGCTTTCCCCGCGTTTCGAACTCCACGTCCGAGCAGACGTAGTCGTCGGCGCGGCGGCCGACGCCCAGGCCGACGTCGAACCGCCCCCCGGAGAACTGGTCGAGGTTGATGATCTGCTTGCGCAGCAGCTCGCCGTTGCCGCGCAGCGGCGCGACGACGACGCTCGCGAGCAGGCGCACCCGGCGGGTGACCGCGGCGGCGGCCGCCAGTGCCAGCAGAGCGTCCAGGCTCGGGTAGTTGAGCCGATCGATGCACGAGAGCGTGCTGGCCCCGCGCTGTTCGGCCTCCAGGCACCACCGGGACAGCTCAGGTGCGGTGGGTGGGCCGATGGTCGTGGGGATCCCGAGTCCGAGACGTACTGGCATCGCCGGGCCTCCTTTGGCAAAGTGGCTTTGCCAATCTAGCCTTCTGTCGCGTGGGCCGGCAAGGTCCCCGCTCCCGGTGGGCGCCGTCGTGGGTTCGGTGCAAACCGGTTTTCACCTGCGTTTTCCCAACTCTGTCGATCGCCGGATCCAGCAGTCGCGGCGCGGCTGCGGCATCCGACCGAGCGGCGAATCTCGCTCGGGTGGTTGACATCTCTGTAACACGACCCACACCATATCGGCCAAGTGGCTAAGCCAGATTGGAGCCAAGGTTGTCCACGAGCACCGTTCGCGCAGAGACGCCGGCGGCCGGCGATCAGCGGTGGACCGACGACGACATACGGAGAGCGGCCTGGCGGATCCGCCGACGGGCGGTCGACATGGTCGCCAGGGAGGGGTTCGGTTACCTGGGCCAGGCCCTGTCGGCGGCGGAGATCTTCGCCGCGCTGTACCTCGATGCGCTCACCCCTGACGACGATCTCGTCGTCTCACCGGGGCACTACGCGATCGTCCACTACGCCGCGGGCGTCGAGATCGGCCGCATCGACCCGGCGGAGCTGGTGACCTACGGCGTCGACGGTTCCCGGCTGGAGTCCATCGGGACCGAGGGCACCCCAGGACTCACCGCCACCTGCGGAAGCCTCGGGCAGGGGCTGTCCGTCGCGGCCGGGCTGGCCCTCGGCGCCCGGCTGAACGGCAGCGCGAAGCGGGTCTACGCCGTGGTCAGCGACGGCGAGATGGAGGAGGGGCAGACCTGGGAGGCCGCCCTGTTCTCCGCGCACCACGGCCTGGGCAACCTGGTCGTCCTGCTCGACCGCAACGACAGCCAGGTCGACGGCCCGACGCACCAGGTCACGACCCTCGAGCCGGTGACCGACAAGTGGACCGCCTTCGGCTGGGACGTGCACGCCGTGGACGGCCACGACATCGGTGGGCTGCGCGCCGCACTGGGCGCGGCGCAGCGCTCGGCCCGGCCGTCCGTCGTCGTCGCCGAGACCTGGACGCTGTCCGGCCTCGACCACCTCCTCCCGGATGAGGCCGACGGCCACTTCCTCAAGGTCACGCCGGAGCAGATCGAGGCGGCCCGCGCACACCTGACCGAGGCGGAGCGCGACGCGCGCACGGTCGCGCCCGCCCCGTGGACCAGCCGGAAGGGGGAGCGGGCATGACCACCGTGAAGGCCCTGCGCGCGCCGTACACCACCGTCCTCAAGCCCTACGGGTCCGCGCTCGTCGCGCTGGCCAGGCAGAAGCCGAACGTGGTCTGCCTCGGTGCGGACCTGACGCGGCAGACCGAGACCGATCTGTTCCGCGACCAGCTCGGTGAGCGGTTCTTCAACGGGGCGATGAGCGAGCAGAACCTCATGGGGGTGGCCGCCGGTCTCGCTCGGGCTGGGCACCAGGTCTTCGTGAACACCTTCGGCGTGTTCGCCACCCGGCGCCCCTACGAGCAGATCGCGATGCAGATCGCCTACCCCGCGCTCGACGTGAAGATCGTCGGGCTGATGCCGGGGCTGTCCACCCCCGGCGGCCCCAGCCACCAGGCGACCGACGACATCGCGCTGATGCGGGCGCTGCCGAACATGACGGTGGTCGACGTCGCCGACGCCCGGGAGATCCCGCAGGCGGTCACCGCCATCTCCGAGATCCCCGGCCCGGTCTACCTGCGGCTGAAGCGCGGGGAGATCCCGGTGCTCTTCGACGAGGACCACCGGCTCGACCTCGACAACGTGGTCGTCGTCGACGGCGAGACCGCACCCGATGAGCCCGTCGACCTCACGATCTTCGCGACGGGCATGATGGTCGCCACCGCCCTCGCCGCGGCCGACGCCCTCCGCGGGATCGGCATCAGCGTCGACGTCGTCAACGTCGCCTGCCTCAAGCCGCTCGACACCGCCGGTGTGCTGCGCGAGGTGCGGCGGTCGAAGGCGGTCGTCACCGCGGAGAACCACAGCGTGATCGGCGGCCTCGGCAGCGCGGTGGCCGAGGTGATCGCCGAGGCCGGCCTGGCGGTCCCGTTCCGCCGGGTCGGCATCCAGGACACGTTCGCCCGCGCCGCGAGCGCTCGCTACCTCTTCGAGCACTACGGCCTCGGCAGCCAGCACCTGGTCGACACGGCGGCCGCCCTGTGCGGGCGGAGCGCGCCCTTCCCGAAGGTCGCCGAGGTGCGCCACGAGGTCGGCGCCTACTCGCCCGTCTGAGCCGGCGGCGCAGCAGACCCTTCACCATCCCCGATCCACGAGGAGAACCACGTGACTGCAACCGAGTCCAGCCTGTTCACGGGCTGGCGGCCGAGCGAGGTCGGCAACCACTCCGTTCCGGTGGGCTCGCCGGGGACCACCATGGCCGTCGACTGGGAGCGCCGGATCGACTTCGACCGGCTGCGCACCCAGCGGCTCAACCGGGCCCTCGACGCCCTCGAGAGCAGTGAGCTCGGCGCTCTGCTGCTGTTCGACATGAACAACATCCGCTACACGACCGCCACCCACATCGGGAACTGGGCGCGGGACAAGCTCTTCCGGATGGCCCTGCTCATGCGCGGGCAGGCGCCGATCCTGTGGGACATCGGCTCGGCCGCGCGGCTGCACCAGACGCAGGCTCCGTGGCTGCCCACCGACAGCTGGCGGGCCGGCCTGTCGACCTGGCGCGGCGCGATCGACGAGGAGGCGGGCGTCCAGCGCGGCAACGCCAAGAAGGTCGCCGACCTGCTCCGCGAGCACGGGCTGGCGAACGAGCCGATCGGGATCGACGTCGTCGAGCTGCCCATGCTCAAGGCGCTGGAGGCCGAGGGCCTCACGATCGTCGACGGTCAGAGCCTGATGCTGGACGCCCGGTCGATCAAGACCGTCGACGAGATCGCTCTGCTCGACCACGCCGCCGCGTGCGTCGACGCCGCCTACGAGGAGCTCTACCGGTTCCTGCGGGTCGGCACCCGGGAGAACGAGGCCGTCGCGCTGGTCAACAAGGTCCTCTACGAGCTGGGCAGCGAAGAGGTGGAGGCGGTCAACGCGATCAGCGGCGAGCGGTGCAGCCCGCACCCGCACGTGTTCAGCGACCGGATGATCCGGCCGATGGACACCGCCTACTTCGACATCGTCCACTCCTACATGGGCTACCGGACCTGCTACTACCGCACGCTGAACGTCGGCGGCTCGACCCCGGCGCAGCGCGACGCGTACAAGCGGGCGCGCGAGTACATCGACCTGGCCATCAGCGAGGTGAAGCCGGGCGTGCTCACCTCGGACATCGTCAAGCACTTCCCGGCCGCGCAGGAGTTCGGCTTCGCCAGCGAGGAGGAGGCCTTCGGGCTGCAGTACTGCCACGGCGTGGGCCTGTCGGTCTGGGAGAAGCCCCTCATGAGCCGCTACCACTCCTTCGAGCACCCGGTCGAGATCAAGGAAGGCATGGTCTTCGCGCTCGAGACCTACTGGCCGACCGCGGACGGCTCCTCGGCGGCGCGCATCGAGGAGGAGGTCGAGGTGACCGCCACCGGGGCGCGGGTGATCACCCGCTTCCCGGCGGACGAGCTGCTGGTGACCGGGACCCGGTACTGGAACGGCGTCGACTTCCCCGAGATCAAGGCGCCGACCGGGCGCGGCAACGCGTCCGGGGCGGCCGCCACCAACGGATCCGGCGGGGTCTGAGCCATGGTGCGAACGATCCGTCTTCGGCGCCTCGTGGCCGCCGCGGCAGCCGTCGCGGCGTCGGTGCTCGTCCTGGCCGCCTGCGGGGAGGCGCCGGCCTCCGGCGGGGCCCGCGACGGCGGCAAGCCGCTGATCATCATGGCGCAGGGCGCGGGCGAGATCACGTTCTCGCAGACCGTGGCCGACGGTGTCGTGGCGGCGGCTCAGAGGGCCGGCTTCGACATCGAGATGCTCGACAACGAGGCGGACGCGGCCAAGGCCGTCGAGAACGCGCGGACCGCCGCGCTGAAGAAGCCCGACCTGTTCATCGAGTACAACCTCAACCCGGACAGCAACCAGCGGGTCGGTCAGATCATGGCGGACGCCGGGGTCCCGGTGCTGGCCATCCAGTACGGCATGCCCGGTGCGCCGCTCTTCGGGCTGGACAACCGGGCCGTCGGGGCGACCGGCGGGGCCGGGGTGGCCGAGGCAGCCGTCGCCGAGTGGGGCGCCGACGCGATCGCGAAGGCGATGGTCCTCAACTTCGTCGAGGGCGGCCAGGTCAACCTCGACCGCGGTGCGGGTGCCGAGGAGGGCATCCGATCGGTCTTGCCCGACATCGAGATCGTCCAGGGGTCGAGCAAGAGCGACACGGCGGTCGCGGCCCAGGTCGTGAACGCGTTCCTGGTCGCCAACCCGGGTCGCAAGCTCATCCTGTGGTCGCACCTGGACCAGATCTCCATCGCGGCCGCCAACGCGGCCCGAGCCGCGGGCCGCGCCGACGACCTGCTGATCGCGAGCACCGGCGGCGAGGAGTCGATCATCCCGGAGATCCGCAGGCCGGACGGCGTCATCGCGGGCACGACCAGCCTCTTCCCCGGATCGTGGGGAGAGGAGATCATCGCCATCGCCCAGAAGATGATCAACGGTGAGGCGGTCGAGCCCTTCACCCAGCCGTCGAAGATCGTGTTCGTCACGCCGGCGAACGTCGACGAGCACTTCGAGTAGCAGGGAAACGGCCCACATGCATTCGACGACGAATGTGGGCGGCGGCGTGGAGAGCCCGAGCGGGCTCTCCACGCTCCCCGCCGGCGAGCGCACCCACCGGCCCGGCCCGGTGCTCGAGGCTCGCGACGTGCACGTCCGGTTCGGCGGTGTGCACGCCCTCAAGGGGGTGGACATCGCCCTCACGCCCGGTCGCGTCCACGCGCTGCTCGGCGAGAACGGAGCGGGCAAGAGCACGCTCATCAACTGCATCGCGGGCGCGCTGACGCCGACCGCGGGCCAGCTCCGCGTCGACGGGGCACCCGTCGAGCTGAGGAGCCCCGCCGACGCCGCAGCGCACGGCATCAGCGTCATCCACCAGGAGCTCGAGCTGGCCGCCGCGCTCCCCGTGGCCGAGAACGTCATGATCGGTCGGCTGCCGCTGCGGCTCACGGGGGTGGTCGACCGGGCGGAGCTGCTGCGCCGAGCGCGCGAGGCGCTGCGCGACATCGGCCCGCACATCGACGTCCGCGCCCGCGCGGGCGACCTCGAGGTCGCCGACCAGCAGCTGGTGGAGATCGCCAAGGCGCTCGGCCACGGCGGCACCCGGGTCCTCGTCATGGACGAGCCCACGGCCGCGCTCCCGCCTGCGCAGATCGAACGCCTGCTGGACCTGGTCCGGCGGATCGCCGCCCGCGGCGTCGCCGTCCTCTACGTGAGCCACCGCCTCGACGAGGTCCTCGCGATCGCGGACGAGATCTCCGTCCTGCGCGACGGCCGGCTCGTCCGGCACTGCGAACGGACGGAGGCGACCCACCGGTCGATCGTGGCCGACATCGTGGGGCACCTCCCGGAGCCGGTCGACCGGGCCGCGCCGGACGCCGGCGGCGAGATCGTGCTGGAGACGGAGGGCTTCGCCGCCGGGGTCGTGGAGGAGCTCTCGGCCCGGGTCCGCACGGGCGAGGTGGTCGGTTTCTTCGGTCTGCTCGGCGCCGGCCAGCAGACCCTCGCGGAGGCGCTGTTCGGCCTGTGCCCGGCCGCCGCCCGCCGGTTCTCGATGCTGGGTGCCACGTCGGTGCCGGGCTCACCGCGGCGCGCGATCGCCGCGGGCGTGGGCTTCGTGCCGGCCGACCGCAAGGCGGGCGGGCTCGCCCTCGGGCTGTCGCTGACCGAGAACTACCTGCTCGGAGCGTCCCGGCGCGGCCGGTTCGGCGTCGTCGCCCCGCGCCGGGAGCACGACCGCGCGCGGGCGGCTCTGCGCGCCGCGCGGGTGGCGATGCGGTCGGTGACGCAGTGCGCCAAGGAGCTCTCCGGCGGCAACCAGCAGAAGATCGTCCTCGCCCGGTGGATGGACCGGCCGGACACCCGGTTCCTGCTGCTGACCGAGCCGACGCGGGGGGTCGACGTCGGCGCGAAGACCGAGATCCACCGCGATCTGCGCGCCTGGGTGCGCGCCGAGGGCACGGCCCGGGCCGCGGCCCTGTTCAGCGCGGACCCCGAGGAGACGGCGAGCGTCTGCGACCGCGTCTACGTCCTGGCGAAGGGGCGGGTGGTCGCCGAACTCACCGGTTCCGAGATCACCGAGGCCGCGCTCACCGCGGCCGCCCTCGAGGCACCACTGACCGACGACGGTACATCCACCGCACTCACCGACGAGGACCACGGCGATGACGCAGCTTGACGACCGGCCGGTGCCGGCCGGGCCCACCACGGATGACGTTCACAGCAGGGGACGGCGGCTGCGCAGCCTGTTCACCGCGGACCGCGTCGAGGACCTCGCGCTGCTGGCCGTCCTCGTCGCGCTGGGCGTCTTCTTCAGCGCGCGATCGCCGTACTTCCTGTACGCCGACAACCTGAGCAACCTCCTGCTGGCGGTCAGCGTGATCGGCACCATGGCCGCCGTCAGCACGCTGGTCCTCGTCGCCGGTTACCTGGACCTGTCGGTCGGCTCCGCGGCGGCCTTCTCCGCCATCGCCTGCGTGTGGCTGATCGAGGACCACGGGTGGGGGACGGCGGGCGCGATCGCGGTGGCCCTGCTGCTGGGGGTGCTCGCCGGCGCGGTGAACGGCGTCTTCAGCGTCGCGCTGGGCGTGAACCCGATCATCACGACGATCGGCATGCTCTCGGTCCTGCGCGGGCTGTCCTACGTGCTCACCGAGGGCAGCGAGATCCTCGTCCGCGACGAGTTCCTGCTCCGGCTGGGCAGCGGCCGGTTCCTGTCGCTCCCGTACGGCGTGTGGGTCATGTTCGCCGCCTTCGCGGTGGTGGCGTTCGTCGCCCGCTACACCGTCGCCGGCCGGAACCTCTACGCGATCGGGGCGAACCCGCGCGCGGCCCGGCTGGCCGGGATCCCGCTCGGCCGGTACCAGGTCGTCATCCTCGCCGCGAGCGGACTGGCGGCCGCGGTCGGCGGCCTCCTGCTGGTCGGCCAGGCGGGATCGGCGGCCTCGCACGCGGCCACCGGGTACGAGCTGCAGGTGATCACCGCGGTCCTGCTCGGCGGCACCGCCCTCACCGGGGGTAGCGGACGGATCCGCGGCACCTTCCTCGCCGTCCTCATCATCGGCACACTCAACAACGGCATGACCCTGCTGGCCGTGCCGAGCTACTACCAGACCGTCGCGAGCGGGGTCCTGCTCCTCACCGCGGTCGGGATCGCCCAGGCCCGGCAGCGGTTCCGACGAGCGGGAGGTGCGGCATGACGGCCACGGCCGAGACCGAGACGGCGCAGGTCGGGTTCCTCGGGCTGGGGAACATGGGGCGGCCGATGGCCCGGCGCCTGGTCAGCGCCGGGGTGCCGGTCACCGTGTACAACCGGACGACGGCGAAGTGCGCCGAGTTCGCCGACGCGGGCTGTGCGGTGGCCGGCTCGATCGCCGAGATCGGCCGGTGCTCGGTCGTCCTCACCATGCTCGGGACGGACGACGACGTCGCCCAGGTCTACCTGGGCGACGGGGGACTGGTGGCCGGCGCCCGCCCGGGCGCGGTGCTCGTCGACTGCTCGACCATCTCGCCCGGCACGTCGGCGCAGGTCCGCGAACGCTGCGCGGCGGCAGGCGTCCACTTCCTGGCGGCGCCGGTCGCCGGCGGTCCGCCCGTGATCGCGAGCGGTGGTCTCGCGATGGCGGTCAGCGGCGACCGGGCGGCCTTCGACCGCGTCGCGGACGTGCTGCGCACCATCGCCCCGAAGCTCGTCTACGTCGGCCCCGGCGACACCAGCCGGTTGGTCAAGATCTGCCACAACCTGTTGGTCGCCGCGACGCTCGAGGTGCTCGGCGAGCTGTGCGTGCTGGCTGAGGCGCACGGCGTGGAGCGCTCCGACCTGCTGGCGTTCCTGCGCAGCACGGCGATGAGCAGCCGCTTCATCGAGTACAAGGCCCCACTGCTGGAGTCGCTCGACTTCACGCCCGCGTTCAGCAGCAGGCTCATGCAGAAGGACCTCGAGCTCGGGCTCGACCTCGCCGGGCGCACCGACGTGGCGATGCCGGTGACGGCGCAGGTCCACGACACCTTCCGGGCGGCGAACGAGTCCGGGCTCGCCGAGCTGGACGCGGCGTCGATCTACCTGCACCTGGCAGCGCCGTCCGGGCGGAACCGGGCACCGGGGCGGCAGTACGGCGAGCCTGCCGAGGGGCGGTGATGCGTTGTTCCGCGCCGGAAATGAGTGCAGTGCCGGGTGTGAGCGCTGGATGTGACCAAGCCCGGCACCCGCCGGGTGTGACGAAGCCGGGCAACCCCTCCCGCCGGCCACCTCCGTGGCCGAGGATCCCCGAGGACCGGGCGTGACCGGAACGTGGCCGGCGAACCACGTTCCGGTCTGCCCGGTCACCGTGTGTAGCGTTCCGATAGGTCCGTAACACGGAGTTTGCACCACCTTAACCCGATCTCTTCCTGCTGGGATCCCAAAACGCTAGATTGGATCCAACCTCAGCAGCCGGCAGGCGTACCCCCGCGCCTGTCACCGGACGACGGACGGGATCTCGATGGTGGAGCAGATCGGAAGCGTTGGTCTGTCGCGGCGAAGCCTGCTTCGCGCCGCGGCGATGATCGGGGCGACGACCGGCGTCGCCTCCTTGATGGCCTCTTGCGGCGTGGCCGACGGCGGCTCGAGCTCCGGCGACGGGGAGCGCAGCGGCGGCACGCTCACCCTGGGCATCGACGGCACGAGCGCGATCAACGACCCGGCGTTCTACACCACCGTCGGCGACTGGATGGCCGTCGACTGCATCTGCCGCGGCCTGACCTTCATCTCCTTCGAGACGACGGAGGTCCAGCCCGACCTCGCCGAGTCCTGGGACATCTCCGCCGACGGCACCACCTACACCTTCCACCTGCGCAAGGGCGTGAAGTTCCACGACGGCACCGAGCTCACGTCCAAGGACGTCGTGGCCAGCTTGAACCGGCAGTTCAACAAGGACGACCCGACCCTGCCCAAGGGTGCCAGCCGGCCGCTGAGCTCCCTGAACGCGACGATCCGCGCGATCGACGACATGACCGTCGAGCTGAAGCTGCCCCGCCCCGACGGCACCACGCTCGCCCGGCTCTCCGACATCGGCGGCCGGATCATCTCCGCGGCTGCGCTGGAGAAGTACGGCGCCGACATCGGCAAGAACCTCGTCGGTGCTGGACCGTTCAAGTTCGTGTCCGCGACCTCCGGCCAGCAGGTCGTCCTCGAGGCCTTCGACGAGTACTACAAGGGCCGCCCCGGCGTCGACCAGCTGGTGCTCAAGCAGGTCCAGGACCCCTCGACGATCGTCAGCTCGCTGATCAGCGGTGACATCTCGGCCACCCAGTTCACGCCGTTCTCGGCGGCGCCGCGGCTGCGCAACGACGACAACGTGACCGTGTACGACACGCCGTTCGGCTTCGACGCGATCATGATGCTGGACGCGCGCAAGCCCGCGCTGAAGGAGCTCGAGGTCCGCCAGGCGATCAACTACGCGATCGACCGGCAGGCGATCATCGACCAGGCCTTCTTCGGCATCGCCGGCCTGCCCAAGGGCTACGCCATCCCGCCCGCGCAGCCCTGCTACGACGAGAGCCTGGCCGACCTGTCCGCCTACGACCCGGACAAGGCGCGCGAGCTCGTCCGGTCGGTCGGCGCGGAGGGCCGGACCCTGCACATCATCGCCGCCAGCGACTCGTGGCACCCGAAGGCGGCGCAGATCGTCAAGCAGAACCTCGAGGACGTCGGCTTCAAGGCCGAGATCGAGACGGTCGAGCCCGCGACCTACTTCTCGCGGATCTTCGACACCAACGGCCAGTT
Source organism: Pseudonocardia thermophila (assembly GCF_900142365.1). Taxonomy (GTDB): domain Bacteria; phylum Actinomycetota; class Actinomycetes; order Mycobacteriales; family Pseudonocardiaceae; genus Pseudonocardia; species Pseudonocardia thermophila. Next base: position 71,744 of record NZ_FRAP01000017.1, read on the forward strand.
CCACGAGCTGATGATCTGGGAGCGCAACTCCTACGTCCCCGACCCGGACAACATGGTCGGTGCGATGGCCAGCCCGTCGCAGGCGGTCTACAGCAACGCGGCCAGCGGCCTGGGCACCCTCGCGGGCGCGGAGGTGTTCGACGAGCTGCTCTACCAGGCGAAGAACATGCCGTCGGGCCCGGAGCGCACCAAGCTGTACTCGGAGATCCAGCGCAAGTGGGCGACCGAGTACATGACGCTGGTGATGCTGGCGGTCGCCACCAACTTCACCGTGAGCGGCGCGAACGTGAAGGGGCTCAACGTCGACGCGCTCTCCAACTTCCGGTGCTTCCCGGAAGGCGCGCGTGTCTGAGCAGTCCGCGCTCCGCGTGTCGCGGGCGGCGGCGCCGGCCTCGGGCCGCGCCGCCGCCCTGCGGCGGCGGTACCGCCTGCTCCGGCGCCCCCTTGCCCTGGTCAGCTGGGCGATCCTGGTGGCGGTGCTGGTCATCGGGTTCTTCGGGCCGCTGGTCACCGACCTCGACCCGCTCCGCCAGACCAGGGAGGCCTTCCTCCCGATCGGCTCGCCCGGCCACCCGCTGGGCACCGACGACCTCGGCCGCGACGTGCTCGCCCGCATGATCTACGGGGCCCGACCGCTGCTCGTCGTGTCGCTGGTGGCGACCGCGCTGGCGGCGGTCCTGGGCATCGGGATCGGGCTCGTGGCCGGCTACTTCGGCGGCCGCGTGGACTGGTGGCTGATGCGGCTGATCGACCTCGCGGTCGCCTTCCCCTCGATCCTGCTGATCATCCTGATCGTGGCCGGCATGGGTGCGGGCGAGACCGGCCTGACCCTGGGCATCGGGCTCGCCCTCGCCCCGGGATTGGCCCGGCTCGCCCGGGCGCTGGCCCTACGGGAGTCGGCGAAGGACTACGTGAGCGCAGCGCAGATCGGCGGAGCGCGCACGCCCGGGATCATCCTCACCGAGATCCTGCCGAACGTCGCGGGCCCGCTGCTCGCGCAGTCGATCATGACGCTGTCCACCGCCGCCGGGTTCGCCGCCGGCCTGTCCTACATCGGCCTGGGCATCCAGCCGCCGACCCCGGACTGGGGCTACATGGTGGCCGCCGGGCAGGAGTTCCTCTTCAACGCGCCGCGGCTGGTGCTGCTGCCCGCGCTGGCCACGCTCGTGTTCGTCGTCGCCTGCAACTTCGTCGGCGACGATCTCCGTGACGTGCTCGACCCGAGGAGCAACCGGTGAAGCGCGCGCTGCTGCGGCTGCTGGCCGTGATCCCGGTGCTCCTGGCGCTGTCCACGATCGTGTTCCTCGCGATGCGGTGGATCCCGGGATCACCGGCGACCTCGCTGGCGGCGGGCGGGAACATGAACGCCACCGCGGAGGAGTTCACCCAGAGCGAGGAACGCATCCGGGTCGCGCTGGGACTGGACCAGCCGCTGTGGAAGCAGTACCTGACGTTCCTGGGCGACCTGGTCACCCTCGACTTCGGCACCTCCTTCTACGGCTCCAACTCGGTGCTCAAGCTGGTCGGGGAGGCCCTGCCGGCCACCATCGAGCTGACAGTCGCCGCGATGCTGATCGCGATCCTCATCGGGGTCGTGACCGGGGTCATCGCGGCGTGGAAGAAGGACACCGTCGTCGACGGGGCCATCCGCGTCGGTGCCACGGTCAGCTTCTCGCTGCCCTGGTTCGCGCTGGGGATCCTCGGGGTGGTCGTCTTCGGGGTGGTGCTGGGGTGGCTGCCGATCATCGGCCGCCTGCCCAACAGCCTCGGCTACCACCCCACGACCGGCTTCGTGCTGCTCGACGCGATCCTGCAGAACCGGCCGGAGCTGGTCTGGCCGTGGGTCAAGCACCTGATCCTCCCGGCGACCACGCTGGCGCTGTCGATGGCCGGGTTCATCACCCGCATCGTGCGCACGGCGGTGCTGGAGGTGCTGGGCGACGACTTCGTCCGCACCGCCCGGATGAAGGGCCTGAGCGAGAGCGCCGTCCTGCGCCACCACGTGCTCCGCAACGCGGCGCTGCCGATCGTCACCGTCCTCGGCCTGCAGTTCGGTGCGCTGCTCGGCGGATCGCTGATCACCGAGATGGTGTTCGCCTACCCCGGGGTCGGCAACCTGCTCGTCTCCGCGGTGCACCAGCGCGACTACCCGATCGTCCAGGGCGCCGCGCTCGCGGTGGCCTTCCTCTTCGTGATGGTCAACGTCGTGGTCGACCTGCTCTACCTGGTCCTCGACCCCCGTCTGCGAAAGGTGACCGCATGAGTGCCAACGGCCACCCGGTCGGCATCGTGTTCGTCCACGGCATGGGCGGCACGGCGAGCACGTGGGCGCTGGTCGAGCCGTTGCTCAAGGAGCGCGGCCACGCGACGGTGTGCGTCACCAACCCGTTGACGACGCTCTCCGCCGACGTCGCCGCGACGACGCGGGCGATCGACGAGCTGCCCGAGGGCCCGGTCCTGCTCGTCGGCCACTCCTACGGCGGCGCGGTCATCACCAACGCCGGCCGCGATCCGCGGGTGGCGGGCCTGGTCTACGTCGCCGCGTTCGCCCCCGCCGAGGGCGAGTCGGTCAACCAGATCGTGGAGCGCTACCCGCCGGCCGAGGCCGCCAAGTACATGCTGCGCGGTCCGAACGGGGAGTGGCGCTCCGACGGATCGGCCGCCTACTGGGCCGAGGTCGCCTTCGACCTGCCGGAGCACATGCGGGACACGATCGCGGACGAGCGGCGCGACTCGGCGAACGCGATCTTCACCGAGCCGACCGGCGAACCGGCGTGGGCCACCCGGCCGACCTGGTACGTCGTCGCGGAGTCGGACAAGACGCTGCGCCCCGACACCCAGCGCGACATGGCGCGGCGCACCGGCGGCGCGGTCTACACCTTCCCCGGCAGCCACTACACGCCGTGGACGCAGCCGGTCCAGGTGGCCGGGGTCGTCGCCGCGGCCGCGGACGCCGTCGCCGCCGGTGCCCCGCTGCCGAGCACCGTCGAGGCGGGGAGCGGATCGTGACCGCCGTGTCCGACGTGTCCAAGACCGGCGAGCCCGCAGCGAACGGCCGCGTCGCCGGTGACGAGGTGCTGCGGGTGCGCGACCTGCACGTCACCTTCGACGTCCGGGCCGGCCGGCTCCCCGCGGTGGCCGGCGTCGACCTGACCCTGCGCCGCGGCGAGGTGCTGGCGCTGGTCGGCGAGTCCGGGTCGGGCAAGTCCGCGCTGTCCATGGCGCTCGTGGGCCTGAACCGGGGCCCGCGCACCACGATCACCGGCAGCGTCGAGTTCAACGGCATGGACCTGGTCCGCGCCTCCGACCGCGAGCTGCGCAAGGTCCGCGGCAACGGCATCGCCGTGGTGTTCCAGGACGCGCTCGCTGCGCTCAACCCCCTGCACCGCGCCGGGGCCCAGGTCGCCGAGATGATCACGACGCACCGCGCGGTGGGCAAGGACGCGGCGTGGAACCGCGCGATCGAGCTGTTTACCGACGTCGGCATGGCCGATCCGCACCGCGCTGTGCGGGCCTACCCGCACGAGCTGTCCGGCGGCATGCGGCAGCGGGTGATGATCGCCCTCGGCCTGGCCAACAACCCGGACGTGCTCATCGCCGACGAGCCGACGACCGCGCTCGACGTGACGATCCAGGCCCAGGTGCTGGAGGTGCTCAAGGAGCTGCAGCGCGAGCACCACACGTCGATCATCCTGATCACCCACGACCTGGGCGTCGTCGCGGAGGTCGCCGACCGGATCGCGGTGATGTACGCCGGGCGGATCGTCGAGTACGGCACCCGCGACCAGGTGCTCTTCGATCCGCAGCACCCCTACACCCGCGGCCTGCTGGACGTGGTCCCCTCCCTCACCGGACCGGTGACCGGGCGGCTCTCGGCCATCCCCGGCAGCGCGGTGACCGGGGTGGAGCGCCCGCCGGGCTGCGCGTTCGCACCGCGCTGCCGCTTGGCCGGGCCGGAGTGCGAGCAGCCGGTGGAGCTGCGGCAGCGGGGCGGCGAGCAGGGCCACCTCGACGCGTGCACCAAGGAGGACCACCGGTGACCGCCGTGGCGGGGAAGCCGACCCGGACACCGTCGAGCACGGCGCTCGTCGCGGTCGACGGCCTCACGGTCGAGTACCGGCGCGGCCGGGAGACGTTCGAGGCGCTGCGCGGGGTGAGCCTCGACATCCACGAGGGGGAGACGCTCGCCCTCGTCGGCGAGTCGGGCTGCGGCAAGTCGACCTTCGGCCGGACGCTGCTGCGCCTGGAGCGCGCGACCGCGGGGGAGGTCCGCTACCGCGGGGTCGATCTGCTGAAGCTGCGCGGGGTCGAGCTGCGCCGCACCCGCGCCGAGCTGCAGATGGTCTTCCAGGACCCGTTCTCCTCGCTCAACCCGCGCCGCAAGGTCGTCGACATCGTCGCCGCGCCGCTGCGCCACGCCCGCGGCATGAGCAGAGCGGAAGCGCGCGCGGAGGCGCTGACGATCCTCGAGCGGGTCGGGCTCGGCGCGGAGGCCGCCAACCGGCGGCCGGCCGAGTTCTCCGGCGGGCAGCGCCAGCGCATCGGGATCGCCAGGGCACTGGTGTCGCGGCCGCGGTTCGTGGTCGCCGACGAGCCGGTCTCGGCGCTCGACGTGTCGGTGCAGGCGCAGGTGGTCAACCTGCTCGCCGATCTCGCCGACGAGTACCTGTTGACGGTCCTGTTCATCTCGCACGATCTCGGCGTGGTGCGCCACGTGGCCGACCGGGTCGCGCTGATGTACCTCGGACAGATCGTCGAGATCGCCGACCGGGACGTGTTCTTCTCCGGCCCCGCCCACCCCTACGGCGAGGCGCTGCTGTCCGCGGTGCCCGTCGTGGAGCGCACCCGCAGCCGCGAGCGCATCGTCTTGGGCGGCGACCTCCCCGACCCCGTGCACCCGCCGGCGGGGTGCTTGTTCTCCACCCGGTGCCCGCTCGCCGACGAGCACTGCCGCACCGCCCGGCCCGAGATGCGCGACATCGCGCCCGGGCGGCAGGTCCGCTGCCACTACCCGAAGGGATTCTCGTGATCATCGACGCCTACAACACGACGCAGGACGTCCGGGGCCGCTCGGACTACCTGACCGGTGCGCGTCGGGGTGAGGCGCCGCCGCCGTACGTGCCGTTCGATCCCCAGCGGATCCTCACCCGCATGGACGCCGCCGGCGTCGACATGGCGATGATCTGCTCGCTGGCCCAGCGCATCGAGAACGACCACATCATCAAGCTCGTCCGCCAGCACCCGGACCGGTTCTTCGGGTTCGGCATGGTGCTGCCGCAGGACGACCACTGCCTCGACGAGCTGCAGCGCATCCGCGACGAGGGCCTGGTCGGGCTCAAGCTGCACCCCAGCCTGCACGGCTACCACGTCGCCGACCACGGCCTGCTCGACCCGATCTTCGACAAGTGCGCCGAGCTGGGCATGCCGGTGCTGATCAACGCGCTCGACGACGCGTTCTGCCACCCGCTGGCGATCGAGGAGGTCGCCAAGCACTACCCGACCGTACCGACGATCATCGCCCACATGGGCGCGGTCTGGAACGTGCCCGAGGCGATCATCGTGTCCGAGCGCAACCCGCACATCTACCTGGAGACCTCGGCGACCCTGATCGCCGACGTCCGCCGCGCCTACGCCCGGCTCGGCCCGGAGAAGCTCCTGCTGGGCACCGAGTGGCCGGGCTCGGACTTCGACCTGGAGCGGATGAAGATCGCCAAGGCGATCCCGGACGAGGCCGACCGCGCCCTCGTCGAGGGCGGCAACATGGCCAAGATCCTCGGGCTGGCGAAGTGACGGTGCTGGACGCGCGGCCGCAGGCCGTCACACCGCCCGCCGAGATGCCGCCGCAGGACGTCGCGCTGCTGCGCGCCGCGGAGGACCTGCTGGCGCGGGTCTGGGTGGGCGGACGGCACGAGGTCGCGACCGCGCTGCGGCTCGCCGACGGCTCGGTCCACCGGGGCGTGCACCTGGAGGGCTCGTGCCGGCGCAGCTCGATCTGCGCGGAGGGTGTCGCGATGGGCGCCGCGCGCACCGCGGTGCCGGACGGCCCGCTCGCGATCGAGGCCGTGGTGTCGGTGCAGATCAAGCCGGCCGGTCGGTTCCGGATCATCGCGCCCTGCGGGGTGTGTCGGGAGTTGATCAGCGACTACGCCCCCGATGCCCGGATCTGGCTGACCCGCCCCGACGACGACGCCATCGTCACCCGGCCCGCCCTCGGCCTGCTGCCCGACAAGACCCGGCGGGCCTGGTGACCCGCACGACGACTCCAGGAGAGGACATGAGTGAGCCGCAGGTGGTCCTGCGCCAGGACCCGCAGCCGACTGGGCGGCCGATCCGCTGGGAGGAGCTGACCTACCCGGCGATCGCCGAGCTCGTCGATCGGATCAACGCGATCATGATCCCGGTGGGCGCCGTCGAGCAGCACGGCCCCCACCTGCCGCTGAACGTCGACACACTGATCACCACCGCGGTGACCGAGGCGGTCTCCGCGGCGACCGGCGTGCCGCTGACGCCGCCGCTGTCGTTCGGCGTGTCCGGCTCGCACGGCGCGTTCCCCGGCAACATCACGATCCAGCCGGAGACGATGATCGCCTACGTCCACGACGTCCTGGAGTCGCTCTACGCCAGCGGCGTCCGGCAGTTCATCACCGTCTCCGGGCACATCTGGAACCACGGCGCTCTGGACGTGGCGCTGGAGAAGCTGCGCGTCGCCCACGATGACGTCCGGGTGCGGGCGATCGCCTACGTGACGATGTACCCCGGGCCCGAGGTCGACGGCCGCGTCACCTACGGCCGCGGCCTGATGCACGCCAACTACTTCGAGACCTCGGTGATGCTGCACCTGCGTCCCGACCTGGTCCACCTGGAGCGGGCGACCTCGCACCTCGACGTCGACAGCTTCTGGGACTACCGGATGGACCAGGTCAGCGAGGTCGGAGTGTGGGGCCGCGACGTCCACCTGGCCACCGCCGAGCACGGCAAGGACGAGTTCGAACGGTGCGTGCGCACCACCGCGGAGGCGGTGGCCGCCGCCGTCCGGGAGCCGTGGCCGTCGCGGACGCACCGGCCCACCAGCTGACCCGACAGGAGACTCACGTGAAGATCTACGACCTCACCCTCCCCATCCACCCCGACATGCTCCACTGGGGCAAGAAGCCGGAGATCCACATCGTCGAGTCGATCGAGCGCGGCGACGCGTCCAACGTCACCCGCTGGCTCATCGGCGCGCACACCGGCACCCACGTGGACGCCCCGCACCACTTCGTCAACGGCGCGCAGGCGGTCGACGAGATCGAGCTGGAGACCCTGGTCGGGCAGACCGCCGTCGTGGACATGCTGGGGGTCGAGGGCGACATCACCGTCGACGACCTGGAGGCCGCGGGGGTGCGCGGCAAGGAGCGCGTCCTGTTCAAGACCACCAACTCCGCGCCGGGCGGCCCGCTGCACCTGACCGAGAAGGTCCCCGACTGGGTGGGCGTGACGCCGGACGCGGCGCAGTGGATCGTCGACAACGGGGTCAAGCTGGTCGGGATCGACTACCTCACCATCGAGGCGCCCTCCCACACCGACACCTGGAAGACCCACGACGTCCTGCTGCGCGCGGGCGTGATCATCGTCGAGAACCTGGTGCTGACCGACGTCCCCGCGCAGGAGCACTTCATGGTGTGCCTCCCGGCGAAGCTGAAGGGCGCCGACGGCGCCTTCGCCCGGACCGTGCTGATCGACCAGGACTGAGCGGTGCCGACGAAAGCTCACTCGGTCGCGGTCGCGGCGCCCCACCAGGCGGCGGTGGACGCCGCGGCCGAGGCGGTCGCGGCGGGCGGCTCCCCGGCGGACGCCGCCGTCGCTGCGGCCGCCGTCCTCGCGGTCGTCTACCCCCACCAGTGCTCGCTGGGCGGCGACCTGATCGCGCTGGCCCGCCCTGCCGGCACCGGCGAGGTGCACGCGGTGCTCTCCGCCGGCGCGGCCCCGCGGAACATCGACGTCGCAGCGCTGCGCGCGGCGAGCGACCGCATGCCGCCGGGCGGGCCGCTGTCCGTGACGGTGCCGGGCGCGGTCGCGGGCCTGCGGGAGATCTCCCGGCGCTGGGGGCAGCTCGCCTGGGCCGACCTGCTCCGCTCGGCGATCCGCTTGGCCCGGGACGGTGCCCCGGTGAGCGCCGGGATGGCCCGCGCGATCCGGTCCCGCGCCGAGGTCCTCGACCGCGACCCCGGGCTCGCGGCGCTGGTGCGGCCCGGCGGCCGGTCACTGTCGGAGGGAGAGCGGTTCGTCCAGCCGGCGCTCGCCCGGACGCTGGAGCGGGTCGCAGAGGATCCCGACGGCTTCTACCGCGGCGCGCTCGCCGCCGACGTCGCCGCGGGGCTGGCCGCCCTCGGCTCCCCGGTCGACGCCGACGACCTGGCCGCGCACGAAGCTGAGGTCACCCGGCCGCTGACGGCCGAGCGCGCCGGGAGCCGCTGGTTCGTCGCGCCGCCCCCGAGCCAGGGTGCGCTGTTCCTCGCCGCGCTCACCGGGGCCCCCGACGGGACCCCGGCCGCCCTGGTGCGCAGCGCTCGCGCCGCCGAGCTGGCGCGCGACGCCCACCTCGGCGATCCGCGGGGCGGCCCGATCGACGTCGACGCGCTGCTCGCCGGGCGGTCCGAGCCGGGCGCCGCTCACCCGGTGCCGGTCGCGGCCGGGGACACGGTCGCGGTGACCGCCGTCGGCACCGACGGCACCGCGGTCTCACTGATCATGAGCGTCTACCAGAGCTTCGGCGCCGGGATCATGGACCCCGCCACCGGGCTGATCTTCCACAACCGCGGCTCCGCGTTCCGGCTCGAGGCCGGCCACCCCGGCGTGGTCGGCCCGGGGGTGCGGCCGCCGCACACGCTCTGCCCGGTGATCGGCCAGGCCGACGGCATCGTGGTGGCGCTGGGTTGCCAGGGCGGCCGGGCTCAGCCGTGGATCCTCGCCCAGGTGGCCGACGGCACGGTGACGTCCGACGACCTGACCGGGCTCGTCGGGCGGCCGCGCTGGGTGATCGGATCGCGCGAGTTGGGCCGGCAGCGGCCGACGCTGATGGCTGAGCCGGGAGCGCCCGAGGCGGCGGCCGAAGCCGCCCGCGAGCTGGGGCTGGACGTGGCCGCCTGGCCGGGACCGGACGACGACGCCGGGCACGTGCAGGTCGCCCGGGTGCGCGGTGGCATCCTCGACGCGGCGAGCGACCCGCGTGCGGACGGACGGGCGGTCGTGGCGTGAGCGGCCTGATCATCCGCGGGGACGTCCACACGCGTGATCCCGGGTGCCCGCGCGTGGAGGCGGTCGGCATCGCGGGCGGGACGATCGCGGCCCTGGGGACCGCGGCGGAGGCCGCCGCTGCGCTGCCCGGCGCCGAACTGCTGGACCTCGGCGGGCACGTCCTGCCGGGGTTCGTCGACACCCACGTGCACGCCCAGTGGCTCGGCCGGAGCCTCTCGTGGCTGGTGCTGGACGACGCCACGTCGATCGGCGAGATCCAGCGGCGGCTGCGGGCCGCCGCCGACGCCGAGCCGGGGGACACCTGGATCCAGGGCGATGCCGGGTTCTCGATCACCGATCTCGCCGAGGGGCGGCTGCCGACGGCCGACGAGCTGGAGGCGGCGGTACCGGGGCGACCGGTGTTCCTGGATCGGCGCGGGCACGACGCGCTGATCAACCGCACGGCGGCGCGCATCGCCGGGCTCGGCGACGACCACGACGGCCTGCTCCAGGAGCACGCCCAGGTGGACCGGGTCCGCCGGCACGTCCCCGCGCCGGACGAGGCGACCCGCCGCCGCTGGGTGGCGGCCGGAACGGCGGAGCTGCGCCGGCACGGCATCACCCGCGCTCAGGACCCTGCGGTGACCGCGGACGACTTCGACGTGTGGGTGGACGCCCACCGCCGCGGTGAGGTGCACGTGCGGATGACGCTGATGCCGCTGGGCGGCCCCGACGTGGCCCCGCAGGCGCTGCACGCCCGCGCCGCGCAGGCGCTCGCCGGGGTCGACCCGGCGTTCCTGGCACGGGGCCCGGCGAAGCTGTTCCTCGACGGCGGCGGCTCGCTGGGCACCGCGATGCGGCACCGGCCGTGGCCGCGGACCGGCAGCAGCGGCGTGCAGTCCACCCCCACCGAGACGCTGCGCGCCTACGCGGCGCACGCGGCGGCGACGGGGGAGGGGCTGGGCGTCCACGCGGTGGGCGACGCGGCGATCGACCTGGTCGTGGACGTGGCGATCGAGACCGGCGCCTGCCGCAGCGTCCACCTCATCCACGCCTACCTCGCGCCCACCGACGCGGCGATCCGCCGCTGCGCGGAGCACGGCATCGCCGTCTCGGCGCACCCCGCGCTGTACTGGCAGGTCGGCCCCGACCTGCTCGACCAGCTGCCCGAGGAGGAAGTGGCCGCCAGCAACCCGCTGCGGCGCTGGCTGGACGCCGGCGTCACGGTGCTGGGCGGGTCCGACGCCCCGGGCCCGCCGGTCGGTGTGCTGTTCGGGATGTGGCAGGCCCGCAGCCGCCGGGTGCGCGGGCACGAGGAGCCGCTGGGCCCCGAGCTCGCCGTGAGCGCCGAGGAGGCGCTGGCGATGTTCACCCCCGATCCGCTGCGGGTCGGTGGTCCGGCGGACCTGGCGGTGATCGACGTCGATCCGCTGCACCCGGACCCCGGCGCGCTGCTCGACGGGAGCGTGCTGGCCACGGTCGTCGCCGGCCGGGTCACCGAGTTCCCACAGGCTGCATGACGACCCGACGGGTCGTGTGAAGGAGTTGAAGACGACGTGCGCACCGAACTCCCGCCCCTGCCCGAGCTGCACGGGCTGTTCATCGACGGTTCCTGGGTGCCGGGCGAGGAGCACTTCGAAGTGGTCGACCCCGCGACCGAGGAGGTGCTCACGCGCGCGGCGCAGGCCACGACCGAACAGGTCGACCGCGCGGTGCGCGCCGCGCGGACGGCGTTCGAGGAGGGCCGCTGGACCGGGCCGGCCCCGCTGCACCGCACCGCGGTGCTGACCCGGATCGCCGAGCTGTTGGAGGAGCACCACGAGGAGCTGGCCGTCCTGGAGACCCGGGACAACGGCAAGCCGATCGAGCGCGCCCGCCAGGACGTGCAGAACAGCATCAACACGTTCCGCCACTTCGCCGGCGCACCGGGACGGCTGTACGGGCGGACGATCCCGGTCAGCTCCCCCGGACAGCACCACGTCTACGTCACGCCCGAACCGGCCGGGGTCGCCGCGTTGATCCTGCCGTGGAACTTCCCGATCATGACCGGGGCGTTCAAGATCGCCCCGGCGCTCGCGGCCGGGTGCTCGGTGGTGGTGAAGCCCGCCGAGCAGACCCCGCTCACGATGCTGCGGCTCGCCGCGCTCGTCGCCGAGGCCGGGGTGCCCGACGGGGTGTTCAACGTCGTGACCGGCGACGGCCGGGTCGGCGCGGCGCTCGTCGCCCACCCCGGGGTCGACAAGGTCAGCTTCACCGGCTCGACGGAGGTCGGCCGGCTGGTGGCTGAGGCGGCTGGGCGCCGGCTCACCCCGGTGACGCTGGAGCTCGGCGGCAAGAGCGCCAACATCGTGTTCGCCGACGCTGATCTCGACGCGGCGGTGACCACGGCGATTCGGGCCTCGTTCGGGCACTCCGGCCAGATGTGCACCGCGGGCAGCAGGCTCCTGGTGCAGTCGTCGATCGCCGCGGAGTTCCGGGAGCGGTTCGCCACCGCGGCGCGCGAGGTCCCGATGGGTGATGGGCTCAGCGGCGGTATCTCGGTCGGGCCGTTGGTGTCGGCCGAGCAGCGCGCCCGCGTGCTGTCCTACGTCGAGAAGGGCACTGCTGAGGGCGCTGAGCTGCTGGTCGGCGGCGGCACCCGGAAGGAGCGCTTCCCGGTCGGGTTCTACGTCGAGCCCACCGTGTTCACCGGGGTGCGCAACGACATGGTGATCGCCCGCGAGGAGATCTTCGGGCCGGTCGTGTGCGTGGTGGAGTTCGCCGACGAGGACGAGGCCGTCGCGATCGCGAACGACTCCGCGTACGGGCTGGCGGCCGGGGTGTGGACCCGGGACCTGGCCAGGGCGCACCGGATCGCGGCGCGGCTGCGGGTCGGGACCACGTGGGTCAACACCTACAACGTCTTCGATCCCGCGCTGCCGTTCGGCGGGTTCAAGGACAGTGGGATCGGCCGTGACCTGGGTGACGAGGCGCTGCTCGGGTTCACGCGGTCGCGCGCCGTGGTCGTCGGGCTCTGAGGCGCAGCCCACCATGAAGATCCGAACCCGAGGGACACATCTAGGCTTACAATGGATCCATATTTTTAAAGTTTGGATCCTAAGGGTGGTGTGGTGACGGTGCCGGGGCAGGAGTCGGCGGACTTGATCGACGTCGCTCTCGAGCGCGCCCGGACCCGCGGCGTGGCGTTCACCCGCCACTTCAACGCCGCAGGCTCGGCGCTGCCGAGCGTCGGGGTCGTGCGCGCCGTCGTCGACCACCTGCGCCGTGAGGAGGAGGAAGGCGGCTACGAGGCCGCGGCGGCGGTGCGGCCCCAGGTGGAGGAGATCTACGACCTCGCCGCCCGCGTCCTCGGCTGCCACCGGGACGAGATCGCGCTGGTCGACAGCGCCTCGACCGGGCTGCGCGTGGTCGTCGACGCCCTGGACGTCGGGCCGGGGCACCGCTTCCTCGTCAGCCGCTCCACGTACGTCAGCCACGCGCTGCACCTGATGAGCCTCGCCGCCCGGGTCGGTGCCGAGCTGTCGGTGCTGCCCACCGCCCAGGACGGGTCGGTCGATCTCGCGGTGCTGCGCGACCTGCTCGCGCAGGCGGGCGATCGCCGCGACGTCGTGTGCGTCGCGCACGTGCCCACCTCGTCCGGGCTGGTGGAGCCGGTCGCCGAGATCGGGGAGCTGGCCCGCCGACACGGCGCGCTCTACGTCCTCGACGCCACGCAGTCGGTCGGGCAGCTGCCGGTGGACGTCGCCGCGATCGGCTGCGACGCGCTGGCCACGACCGGCCGGAAGTTCCTCCGAGCACCGCGCGGTACAGGCGTGCTGTACGTGCGGCGGCGGTTGATCGAACAGTTGGAACCGGCTGCGCCCGACGTGCGCGGGGCGGAGTGGACGGGCGACCACGAGTGGGAGCTCGTCCCGACCGCGCGCCGCTTCGAGACCTTCGAGTGCTCCACCGCGGCGCGGCTCGGCCTCGGCGTGGCGCTGCGGGAGCTGCTCGATCGCGGGGTGCCGGCGACGGCCGCGCACCTCGCGACGATGACCGAGCGGCTGCGCAGCGGACTCGCGGCCATCGAAGGGGTCACGGTGCAGGACCCCAAGGCCGCGGCGTCGGCGATCGTCACGTTCACCGTCGACGGCGCGGAGCCGGATCGCGTCAAGGAGCGGCTCGCGCGCCACCGGATCAAGGTGGTGACCGTCCCGGCCGGGCACGGGCAGTGGGACCTGGGTTTTCGCAAGCTCGGCGCCGTGGTGCGGGCGTCGCTGCACGTCTACAACGACGAGCACGAGGTGGCCGCGATGCTGGACGTGGTCGAGGCGATCGCGCGCGAGGCGCGGCAACCGGCGGGGAGGACGCGATGACGACCCGCGGCGGCCGGGACCGGTTCGGCCCCCTCGGCACCACTGTGGGAGGAGACGGATGAGCAGGCACTGGAGCGACCCCCTGACCGAGGCCGAGCTGACGGAGGTGGTCGAGCTCATCAAGGCCGATCCACGGGTCGGGTCGCGGCCGCGTTTCTGGGGCGTCGCGGTGGAGGAGTCGCTGGCGCGCTCCCTCGCCGACGACCAGGGGCGCCCGGTCCGGGCGGTCGTCCTCAACCCCGACACGCACCAGGCGTGGGAGGTCACCGGGTGGACCTCCGGAACGGATCGCACGGCCTCCCTCGGGTCGTGGTCGGCCGTGGACAACCGGCGGGTGGGCATCTCCTCGGAGGAGGCCCGCATGGCCGCCCAGGCCTGCCGTGAGGATCCCCGGTTCCAGCAAGCGCTGAAGAAGCGCGGCATCGACGATCCCTCGAAGGTGTGGGTCGACCCGGAGTCGATCACCGGCTTCGAGCCGCCGGAGTACGCCGACCGCAGGCTGGCCTGGGGTTCGGTCTGGCTGACCGAGGGTGAGCGCGACAACGGCTACGCCCGTCCGGTGGCCGGCCTCGTCCCGATCATCGACCTGGAGCGGCTGGAGATCGTCGAGATCGAGGACCACGGGGTCTTCCCGATGGCCCCCGAGCACGGCAACTACGCCGAGGGCGTGTGGGGGCCGCCGCGCGAGGTGGCGCCGCTGGAGATCATCCAGCCGGATGGCCCCGGCTTCTCGATCGACGGCTACCAGGTCACCTGGCAGAACTGGCAGTTCCGGATCGGCTTCACCCACCGCGAGGGCATGGTCCTGCACGACGTCGTCTACCGGGACGGTGACGATGTCCGGCCCGTCATGAAGCGCGCCGCGGTGAGCGACATGTACGTGCCCTACCTCGACCCCGACCCGACGGCGTACCGGAAGAACTTCTTCGACTGGGGCGAGTACGGGGCCGGGCCGCTGGCCCCGTCGCTCGAGCTGGGCTGCGACTGCCTGGGCGAGATCCGCTACTTCGACGCGGGCGTGATCAACGGGCACGGCGAGCCCCGCACGATCAAGAACGCGGTGTGCCTCCACGAGGAGGACTACTCGGTCCTGTGGAAGCACGTGAACAGCCGCACCGGCCACGGCGAGGTGCGCCGCTGCCGCCGCCTGGTGGTGTCGTTCTGGGCCACGGTCGCGAACTACGACTACGGCTTCTACTGGAACTTCTACCAGGACGGCATGATCGACCTGGAGATCAAGCTCACCGGGATCATGTCCGTCTCGGGCATCGCCGACGGGCAGAAGCCGGAGTACGGGCGGCTGGTCGCGCCCAACGTGCAGGCGCCCAACCACCAGCACTACTTCGGGCTGCGCCTGGACATGGCCGTCGACGGTCCGCTCAACAGGCTGTTCGAGGTGCACGCCGAACTCGAGCAGGACGACGCGCTCAACCCGTACGGCAACGCGTGCCGGATGGTGCGCACGCCGATCCGCCGCGAGAGCGAGGCTGCGCGCAGCACCGACCCGGCCCGGGCGGTGCACTGGCGGGTGGAGTCCACCACGCGCGTCAACCGGTTCGGCGACCCCACGGCGTACCGGATCGCGCTGCCGAACACTGCGCGCCTGTACGCCCGGGAGGGCAGCGTCGCCGCGCGGAAGGCGCCGTTCGTCGCCAAGCAGCTGTGGGCGAGCGCGTACGACCCGCAGCAGCGGTTCATCGCCGGCGAGTACCCGAACCAGGGTGCGCTCGGCGACGACGGCGTCCACGTCTGGCAGCAGGCCGACCGCGACCTGGACGGCGCGGAGCTGGTGCTGTGGCCGGTCGTCGGTGTGCACCACGATCCGCGTCCCGAGGAGTGGCCGATCATGGCGGTCCACCGGATCGGGTTCCGGCTCGAGCCCGACGGGTTCTTCGACCGCAACCCGTCCCTCGATCTGCCCCGCTCGCGCTCGACCCACTCCACCGACGGCTCGCACTGCTGCAGCGCCGAGCCGGCGGGAGGTGCGGCGACGGCGTGACGGGGTGGCCCGGCCTGGCCGAAGGCCCACCGGCCAGGCCGGGACCCGGACGTGGAGGGGCGGCCGTCGCGGACGCCGATCGCGACGGCCGCACCGATCGGTGGTCGGGTCCTCCGATCGACCGACAGCGGGATCAACCGCGGCACCGGCCGTCCGCCCGACGGTGGCGGCGGCTGGTTCGCGGGAAGTTTGTGGCACCGGGGAAACACCCCGGGAACCACGACGAAGGAGTTGATCCCGATGACCACCACGACCGTCACCCCCGCCCCCGCGGCTGTCGAGTCGACGAACACCTGGGGCAAGGGCGTCGCCCTCACGCTCGCCGGCGTGCTGGCCGGCGCGGGTGTCGCCACCGGCCTCGTCCTGGGTCTGGGCGGCAACAGCGCCGCGGCGACGCAGCCGCAGCCGGTCGCGCAGCCGAGCACGATCATCATCGACGACGGCTCATCCCCCGCCGGGGCGAGCACCGGGGGGAGCGTTGTCCACCACGACGTCACCCCGCTCACGCCGCCCACGCCGCCTGCTCCGCCGGTGAAGCCGTCGGCGGCGATCGAGACCCTGCAGAAGGAGCTCGGGCAGCTCAACTACTACGAGGGCCCGATCACGGGGATCATGAACGCGCAGACCAGGCAGGCGATCACGTACCTGCAGCGGGACGCGGGGCTGCCGCAGACCGGCCAGATGAACGCCGCCACCCAGGCCGCCCTGGCGAACTTCCTGGCCCACGGCAACAACCAGATGAACACGATGAACAGCTGAACAACCGCGTTGTCGAGCCCCATGTGCGAAGCACGTGGGGCTCGGCGCGTTCAGGGTGCTCCGCGGCGTCGCGGGTAGTGCACGGGTACTGCCGCCGAAAAGTCGCGATCATGCTGCCGCAACTCTGGTCGGTCCGGATGATTGCGCAGTGTTGACGGCCGCAACTCTTGCGCGATGCGGTTCCGCGCACCCCGCGGTCCACTCCGAGCGGACGAAAGGCCGTTCGGTGCATCTGGGGTGTGGTACCCCGCGGGCGTTCGGCCGGCCGTCGCAGGACCTCACGATCGTGCGTCCGGTGCACCCCGACGACCCCGCCGAGCAGCTGCCGCCGTGCGTCGACCGTCGGACGAGGTCGACAGTCAGGCCGAGTCTTTCCCGCAACCCTGCCGAAAAGGTGGGGAAGGCTGGTGTCCCGTACCGTGGAGGAAGGCCTCGCGTGCCGTTCCTGGCCTTTCGGGCAGGTTCGGTGCGGCGGCCGCGGAAACGGTTGGAGGAGAATCCGGTGGATTTCCAATTCACGCCCGAAGTGCTCGAGCTGCGGGAGCGCCTCGAAGACTTCATGGCGGAGCACATCTACCCCAACGAGCGGCTCTTCCTGGAGCAGACCCAGCTGGCCGGCCCGTACGGGCACGCCCCGATCCTCGACGAGCTGAAGGTGACGGCTCGGGCGGCCGGGTTGTGGAACCTGTTCCTGCCCGTCGAGGCGGGCGGCACGTTGACCAACCTCGAGTACGCGCCGTTGTGCGAGGTCATGGGCCGCTCGCCGATGGCGCCCGAGGTGTTCAACTGCGCGGCGCCGGACACCGGCAACATGGAGGTGCTCGCCCGCTACGGCACGCCCGCGCAGAAGGAGCGGTGGCTGCAGCCGCTGCTCGACGGCGAGATCCGCTCGGCGTTCGCGATGACCGAGCCGCTGGTCGCCTCCAGTGACGCGACGAACATCGAGACGTCCATTCACCGGGACGGCGACGAGTACGTCATCAACGGCCGGAAATGGTTCACCACCGGCGCCACGGATCCGCGGTGCAAGATTCTGATCTTGATGGGTAAGACGGATCCGGATTCGCCGGATCGACACCGTCAGCAGTCGATGATCCTGGTGCCCGCCGACACCCCCGGGGTCCGCGTGATCCGGCCGCTGCCGATCTTCGGCTACCTGGGCCAGCTGGACAAGGCGGCCGAGGTCGTGTTCGAGGACGTCCGCGTGCCGGTGGAGAACATCCTGCTGGGGGAGGGGCGCGGCTTCGAGATCGCGCAGGGCCGGCTCGGGCCCGGGCGCATCCACCACTGCATGCGCTTGATCGGGCTCGCCGAGCGTGCCCTGGAGCGGATGTGCCGGCGGGCCGACGCCCGCACCCCGTTCGGTGCGCCGCTGTCCGAGCAGACGGTCACGATGGAGCGGATCGCCGAGTCGCGCATCCTCCTCGAGCAGGCCCGTCTGCTCACCCTCAAGGCCGCCTGGGCGATGGACAACTTCGGCAACAAGGCGGCCCGCACCGAGATCGCGATGATCAAGGTCGCCGCACCCAACATGGCGTGCCGCGTGCTGGACTGGGCGCTGCAGGCGTTCGGCGGCGCGGGCGTGACGGACGACTTCGGCATCGCCGCCGCGTACGCGACTGCCCGGTTCCTCCGCCTCGCCGACGGCCCCGACGAGGTGCACCGCAACCAGATCGCCCGTCTCGAGCTGCGCCGGATCCGCGAGCTCGACCCGGCCCGAACGGGCGGCTACGCCGACGTCCTCGACCTCGCCGCCGCCGAGCGCGCGGGTGAGGTCGCCCGGCAGCTGTACGCCGGCAGCTGATTCGGCGGGGCAGGGCCGAACGGCCCTGCCCCGCCTGCTCGCCAGCCGCGATCATGGTTCGCGACGAACAACGGCAAGGAGGTCTCGGATGTCCGTTTCGGACCTGTTGTCGAAGGCTCGGGAGACGATGTCGGCCGGTCGCGTGTTCGGCGAGCCGATCCACAGCGACGGCGTCACCGTCATCCCGGTGTCGCGCCTCTCCGGTGGCGGTGGCGCGGGCGGCGGCGAGCAGCCCGCGGGCGGCGAGAACGGCCAGCCGGAGGGCCGCAGCTCCAACTCCGGGGGCGGCTTCGGCCTCGGCGTCGCTCCAGCAGGCGTGTTCGTGATCAAGGACGGGAACGTCTCCTGGCAACCCGCCGTCGACGTCAACCGCATCGTCGTCGGCGCGCAGATCGTCGCCGCCGTCGGCCTGCTCGTCCTCCGCAGCTGGCTGAGAGCCCGAGCCGCGCACAAGTGATCCACGCCGACCCCGGCGCCGTGACCTGTGTCCCGGCGCCGGGGTTTCGCGCCTCTGATCCGAGTGTGGTTCACGGTGGTCGGGGTTTCGGTCGTCGTTTCCTTCTCGGTCGTTCGGTGGTCACCACGCGTTCGACGTCGTCGGGATCGGTGATCCCGCGAGCGATCAGGGCGTCGACCAGGGCGTGGGCGGCGGCGAGCATGGTCTGGTCCTGTCGCGCCACCGCCGCGTCGGCGTGTTGGGTGGCGACCGCGAATCCACCGAAGGCCTCGTCCAGCGAGGCGGGTGCCGCGGCTTTCCGGACGTAGCGGCGGGCACCGACGATCTCCCGGGCCCCCGGGCGGCGGAGGTTCCGGGAGCTGCGGTGGGCACGGTGGGGTGTGCGGGAGCGTGGATCTTCTGCCGTTTCGTGGCGGGAACACGGGCTTTCCCGCCCAGATCTCCCCGAGCCCTAGGGCTTTGCCCTGGTTGTGCGCAGCAGCACGCGGTCAACCGAGTGAAATGAAGGCTCCACCGTCGGTCGGACGCCCACCCGCGAGGGCCCTGCGGCACCACCACGGCGGCCGAGCGGCGGTGGAGCGGCCCGGGGTACCACCGGAGGGAGGACCGGGTCCGGGGCAGCGCCCCGGCGGGGTTCCGGGGCAGCGCCCCGGGCCCAACCCCCGTACGCCCCAACGAACCCCCGACATCCCCGACAAGCCCCGTACACCCGGCGACGCGCGGACTTCCGTCCGTCGACCCCCGCGAGCACCCGGACCGCATCACCCGCGACACCGCACGCGAAACTCGCCACACCGACCGCCGAACTCGCCGGACGGGACGCGAGACTCGCGGCCCCCGACCGTACCTACGGCGTCACGACCGCCCGCCCCTCGATCTTCCCCTCCCGCAGGTCCTGATAGGCCCGCAGGGCCTGATCCAGCCCGTACACGGACTGCGAGGTCTTCACCAACCCCCGCGCCCCGAGGTCCAAGACCTCGACCAGCTCGGGTCGCGTCCCCCAGTACGTCGTCTGCACGCTGACCTCGTAGGGCACCCCGAAGAACGAGACGGGCAGAGTGCCCCCGCCGATCCCGACGATGGTCAGGTCCCCGAGCGACCGCGAGGTCGACGCAGCCAGGGCGAGCGTGGAATCGCTCCCCACGAAGTCCAGGACGACATCCGCCCCTCGACCCGCCGTGTACGACCGGATCTCGGCTGCAGCGTCATCCCCGGCGGGCACGACGTGATCAGCACCGAGATCCAGAGCGAGCCGCAGGGCGGCGTCACGGGTGTCGACCGCGACGACCCGAGCCGCTGTGGTCGCCTTCAGGATCTGCACTCCGATGTGCCCGAGCCCGCCGACTCCGATGACGACCGCGGTGGCCCCCGGCACCAGCTTCGGCCACGACCGCCGAACGGCGTGGTACGGCGTCAACCCGGCGTCGGTGAGCGACGCGGCGTCGAGCGGATCCAGCCCGTCCGGCAAGGGCACCAGGTGCCGAGCGTCGGGCACGAGCATGAACTCGGCCATTCCGCCGTCGAGGCCGAGCCCGCCCCCGCCGCTCGGCACGGGCGCGTTCGCCTGGTCCTCGCAGTAGGTGTCGATGCCCAGCCGGCAGCGCGCGCACGTGCCGCAGCCCCACGGCCCGTACACAGCGACCGGTTGCCCGATCTCCAGGCCGGTCACGCCGTTGCCGAGCGCGTGCACCCAGCCGGCGTTCTCGTGGCCGAGGGTGAACGGCGGCTCCCACGGGAGCATGCCGGGGGAGAAGTCGTGCATGAGGTGCAGGTCGGAGTGGCACACCCCGGCGGCCCCCACTCGGATCACGACCTGACCGGGACCGGGTTCAGGCCGCGGGACCTCGACGAGCTCGGGTTCGGACTTCCAGTCCAGCAGGCGCAGCGCACGCACGGTCATCCCTCTCGATCCGGTTCGGCGTTCTCGCTCTGATCGTTCGGGAACGGGGCTGCTGCGGGCAGGGTCGACGGACTCGGGCCGGACCGGCCGGACGTCCGGCTTCCCGCGTCGAGGTGGGGACGGACGTCCCGGGCGGCGCGGGCCGTCCGGCCCGAACCGGTGACGAGCACGCCCAAGGCGAAGCAGACCACCACCGCCCCGACGGCCAGGACCGGCGCCTTCAGCTCCGCGGGCGCCGGCAGCGGCCGCAGCGCCACCGCGAACGCCAGCAGCACCGGGCCCTGGACCACGAACGCGACGTACGCGCCCCGGCTCCAGCGCGGAGCCCGCTCGCGCCGCTCGGCGATCCCCACGAGCCACAGCGACCCAGCGACGACGAGGAGCGCCTCGACCACCGTGGTGCAGGCCGACTGCCAGTGCCAACCACCCAGGTACGGGCCCATGTCGCGGGCGGTGTCCCGCAACCCGGTGGCCAGCGCCAGCCCCGGCAGCACCACGAGCGTGACCCCGGCGGCCAGCCCGCACCCGCGCCGGATCCCGTCCGGGACGTGCCCCGCCCAGCCGCGGCGGGCGGCTGCGATCCCGAACAGGAACATCCCCGCGCACTGCGGCCACTGCCACAGGTGCAGATCGGCGAGCTGGCCGCTGCGGGCCGGGAACACCAGCCGCACCGCGAACGACGCGGCCGCGATCAGCACGACCACCCGGGCCACCCGCCGGCCGGTGAGCGGCGAGCCCTCCCGGCGCGGCACCGGGCGCACCGCGTACCAGGCCGCGAACGCCGCGCAGTACATCAGCAGCACGAGCGCGAACCACAACGAGCCCGAGTCCAGCAGTGGGTCGCGGTGCGTCAGCACCCACCAGAACGTCACGCCGCGGCCGTCCGCGGTGTAGGCGAGCCAGACCGCCGCCGGCCAGACGAGCAGCGCCGACACCAGCCACGGCAGGCCCAGCCGCACCGCCCGCGCCGACACGTACCCGCGCGGGCCGTGCCGCTGCAGCGACGACTCGGCCAGCATCCCCGAGACGAAGAACAGCGTGCCGATCACGAACAGCCCGGACGGTCCGAGCAGCGCGGCGAGCATGAGTTCGGTGGGCGGTGCGAACGTCACCTCGTGCACCTCGTCGTACGCCCAGCCGCCCACCGCGGAGTAGCCGAGCAGGGCGTGGCCGGCGATCACCCAGGCGACCAGGGCCGTGCGCACGGTGTCCAGGTGCGGGTACGTGCGCGGTCTCATCATCCGCTCCGGCGCTTGACGAGCGTGTCGACGACGAGGACGGCGGGCACGACGAGCGCGGCCAGCGCCCACCCGAGCGGGGTCGGCGCGGCATGGCCGAGCACGCCCGCCACCTGTGGGACGAAGAGGAAGACGCCGAGCACGACCAGCTCCACGGCGAGCGCGGCCGCCAGCAGCGGGTTGCCGTGCAGCGTCCAGCGGCCGACCCTCCGTCGCTCGCTGCGGCAGGCCGCGGCGTTGGCCAGCTGCCCGAGCACGACGGTCGTGAACGCGGTGCCGGACGCGGCGGCGAGCAGCGCGGGGGAGGGGGTGACACCCCAGGTCCAGCCGCCGGCCAGCAGGACCGTGAGGAAGGCCCCGAGCTGAACAAGCGCCTCCGTCGGCCCGAGGATCCCGAAGGCCCGCGTGAGCACCCGCCGGTCGACGAGCCCACCCGTCCGCGCCGGTCCCTTCAGGACGGTGGCCGACGGCGGCTCGGCGCCGAGCGCGAGTGCGGGCAGCAGGTCGGTGCCGATGTCGATCGCCAGCACCTGCAGCACGCCCAGCGCGAGCGGCACCCCGCCGCCGGACAGGGCCCACAGCAGGAACGGCGCCGTTTCGGCGACGTTGTCGGTGAGGTGGTAGGTCAGGAACCGCCGGATGTTGGCGAACGTGGCCCGCCCGTGGCGGATCGCGGTGACGATCGTGGCGAAGTGGTCGTCGAGCAGGACCAGGTCGGCGGCCTCACGGGCGACGTCGGTGCCGGTGCGGCCCATCGCGATGCCGATGTCCGCCTCCCGGAGCGCGGGACCGTCGTTCACGCCGTCGCCGGTCATCGCGACCACGTGGCCGCGGGTCCGCAGGGCGCGGGCGATGCGCAACTTGTCCTCCGGCGTCGCGCGGGCGATCACGGTGCCGTCGACGTCGATGAGCGCGCCCAGCCGGTGCTCGTCCTCCGGTAGGTCGGCGGCCACCAGGACCCGACCCGCGGGCGTGGCGAGCCCCACCTCGCGGGCGATCGCGTGCGCGGTGGCCGGGTGGTCGCCGGTGATCATCATCAGGTTGACCTGGGCCTCGCGGCAGGCCGCCACCGCCTCGGCCACGCCCGCGCGCGGCGGGTCCTCCAGGCCGACCAGCCCGAGCAGCGCGAGGGCGCCCTCCACCTGCTCGGCCGGGGCGTCGGGCGCGGCACCGGGCGGGAGCGGGCCCGCCGCCACGGCGAGCACTCGCAGGCCCGCCGCCGCGAGTTCGTCCGCCGCCGCGTTCGCGCCGGGCGCCGCGCACAGCCGCAGCACGGCCTCGGGCGCGCCGGTGACCACTACTGTCTCCTCGCCGGGCGGGCCCACGACGACGCACGTGCGGCGCCGCTCGGGATCGAACGCGATGCGGCGCGATTCGGGCCGGTCGGCCTCGTCGCGCTCGACGTCGACACCGCAGCGCAGCGCGAGCACGTGCAGGGCGACCTCCATCGGATCGCCGACGGGGGTCCACGTGCCGTCGTGGTCGACGGCGCGGCCGGTGCCGCACCGCGCCGCGGAGCGGGCCAGTTCGGTCACCGCCGCCCGGGTCGCGGCCGGATCGGGACCGGCGGGGTGCACTGCGCCGTCCGGGCGGTAGCCGGTGCCGTCCACCGTCGCCTGCCCGGCGGGAGTCCACACGCGCGCGACGCTCATCTCGCCCGCGGTGATCGTTCCGGTCTTGTCCGTGCAGATCACCGTGGTCGAGCCGAGCGTCTCCACGGACTCCAGCCGGCGCACGAGCGCGTTCTGGCCGGCCATGGTGTGCGCGGCACGGGCCAGCGACAGCGTCACGGTGGGCAGCAGCCCCTCGGGTACCAGCGCGACCGTGACCCCGACGGCGAGGAGGAAGCCCGCGGTCGCGTCCATGCCCAAGAGCAGCGCCACCGCGAAGAACACTGCGCCGACGCCGACCGCGAGCGTCGCCACCACCCGCACGACCTGGGCGAGCCGCACCGCGAGCGGGCCCGGCCGCCGGGTGCGTTCCCGGGTGAGGGCGGCGATGTGCGCCAGCCGGGTCGCCGATCCCGTGGCCAGCACGACCGCGCGGGCGCTGCCCTGCACGACGAACGTCCCGGCGTACACCGTCGACCCGGCAGGCGGATGGAACGGCACGCTCTCCCCGGTCAGCATCGATTCGTCGACGGTCAGCCCGTCGATCTGCTCGACAGCGAGGTCCGCGCAGATCCGGTCGCCCGCCGCCAGCAGCACGACGTCGCCGCGGACGAGGTCGCGGGCCGGCACGTCGACGCGGCGCCCGTCCCGCAGCACGGTGACGTGCTGGGGGAGCAGCGACTGCAGCCGTTGCCCGGCACGGTCGGCCC
The DNA here is from genome assembly GCF_900142365.1 of Pseudonocardia thermophila. Classification (GTDB taxonomy): domain Bacteria; phylum Actinomycetota; class Actinomycetes; order Mycobacteriales; family Pseudonocardiaceae; genus Pseudonocardia; species Pseudonocardia thermophila. The sequence goes on from NZ_FRAP01000017.1 coordinate 95,792, forward strand.
GGTACTCCTGCACGAACGCGAACGCCCCGTTGATCACCACGACGACGGCGATCGCGATCGCCAGCTGGGGCAGGCCGCCCAGCCACGCCAGCCCGGCGGCGACCCACAGCATGATCGCGAAGAAGTGCGTGAGCTGCCGCAGCGCCAGCAGCACCGGCGAGGGTGGGCGGCGAGCCGGCAGCTCGTTGGGGCCGTCGGCGGCGAGCCGGCGGGCGGCCTCGGTGCTCGAGAGCCCGCCGGCGGCGGTCACCGGCGGTACCTCCTTGACGACCGCGCTCCGTCCAGCATGTCGCTCGCTCACGACAGCACGGTCGCCCGCCGGCGCGGTCCGGGCCACGGGTGAACGCCGTGCGGTGGCGGGGCCGGACGTCACCCCCCCGGTGAGCCCTCCGGCCCCGGCCGGGACCCTCGATCCGGGTGCGCCGGGGGCGCTGTGCCCTGCCGGCCGGCGCCAGAGGTGCGAGCATCGGTGCCGAAGGGCGTGCCGGTTCGAGGAGGTGCGATGGAGCTGTTCATCGACCGTGCCGACGCCGGGCGGCGGCTGGCTGACGTGCTGGGCGGCTTCGCCGGCGAGGACCTCGTCGTGCTGGGCCTGCCCCGCGGCGGTGTCGCCGTGGCGTACGAGGTGGCCCGGGCGCTGGACGCGCCGCTCGACGTCGTGCTCGTGCGCAAGGTGGGTGTGCCGCGGGCACCCGAGCTCGCGATGGGAGCCGTCGGCGAGCACGGCGTGGTCGTGCGCAACGAGGACGTGCTGAGCGCCGCCGGCATCGACGAGGCCGTGTTCGAGCTCGGGGTGCGCGTCGCGCAGGAGCAGGTGGAACGCCGGGCGCGCGCGTTCCGCGGCGACCGCCCGGCCCCGGACCTCACGGGCCGGACGGTGCTGCTGGTCGACGACGGGATCGCCACGGGCGCCACGGCCCGGGCCGCCTGCCGGATCGTGCGCGCCCAGCAGCCGGCGCGGCTCGTGCTCGCCACCCCGGTCGCCGCCCCCGCTGCGCTCGCCGCGCTGCGCGCCGAGGCCGACGAGGTCGTCTGCCTCGCGGCGCCGCGGCACTTCGGAGCGGTCGGACAGTTCTACGTCGACTTCACCGCCACCGCCGACGAGGAGGTCGCGGACCTGCTGCAACGGGCGGCGGAGCGGTACGCCGGCGGCGTCGGGCGCTGAGCTCCGGATGCCCGTCAACCTGCGGTGGGGCCGCTCTCCGCGCGCAGTTTCCGTACGGCGTCCTCGACGTCCCGCCAGGCCACGTCGTTGAGCTGGTGGGCCAGCGCGGACAGGGCGCGCCCGGCCGCCAGCTCGGCGCCGATCTCCGGGACGTCCCGGTCGGCCGGGTTGAGCCGGGCCTCCCCGACGCCCACCAACCGGTCCGTGTCCCGGGTCTGCAGCCGCGCCGTGGCGTGGGTGCGTCCCGCCTGCTCGTCGATGTCGATCGTCACCGTCCAGCGCTGGGTCTCCATGGCGCTCCTCCTCCGTGGGGTTGCCCGGCCCACGGTGGACCGTCCCGAGCGATCCGGCGAGGGCCGTTGGTACCGCGGCCGCCGTCCGAACGGAGGAAAGCGGTCGAGAAGCCCCGCGCTCCCCGAAACGCCGGGCCCGCAGGCGGCGAGTCATGGGGATGGCTCCGAGACGGTCCCCGGTAGCAGCGTCTCCCGCGCACGCGTGGTTGCGCACCCACCTCGGGACCCAGGTGGACGTCGCCCTGCGGGACCTGCTGCGGTCGATGACCGAGACGCTCGCGATCGCGTCCGCCAACGCCGCGACGCTGCGCGCCCTGTCGTCGGACGGCGAGTGGCTGTTCCCGGTGGCTGCGCACCACCCGGACCCGCGGATGAAGACGGCGATGACCGAGATCATGGAGGTGACCGCGCACCGGGCCGAGAGCGGGCTGTGGCGCCCGATCCTCGACGGCCGCGCCGCCGCCCGGTTCCGGCTCGCCACCGACGGTGACGGCCGGGCCGCCGCCTCCGCGGCGCAGCGGCGCTTCCTGGACCGCTACCCGGTGAGCGCCGTGCTCGGGATGGCGCTGCGGGTCGACGGGGAGACGGTCGGTGTGGCCTCGCTGGTCGAGTTCGCCGCCGGCCGCGACCACACCGACGACGACGAGGCGCTGCTGGCGGAGTTCGTGGCCCACGCGGCCCCCGTCGTGCAGCTGCTGCGCGCCGGCGGGTTGCCGCGCTGGGTCGACCGCCCCTGGTCCTGATCACCTTCCGGGGCCGCGCCCCGCGGGCCGTTCGACCCTGGCCGGACCGCCGCTGCGGGAGGAGCGTCGGGGGAGGAGAACAGGGAGGACGACATGCGGGCCACGGTGCGGTTGGGCAGGATCGGCGGGATCCCGATCGGGCTGCACTGGTCGGTGTTCGTGGCGGTCCTGCTGATCGGGTCCGTCGTTGCGGTGAACCTGCCCGGCGTCGCGCCGGGCCTCGGATTCGGTGCCTACCTGCTGTGGGGGTGCGCCGGAGCCGCCGCGTTCCTGCTGTCGCTGCTCGCGCACGAGCTGGCCCACGCGCTCGTGGCCCGCCGGACCGGGACCGAGGTCCGGGCGATCACGCTGTGGCTGCTCGGCGGGGTGTCCGAGCTCGGCGGACAGCCGAAACGGCCCGCCGCGGAGGCCGGGATCGCGTTCGCCGGGCCGCTCACCAGCGCCGTCCTCGGCGCCGCCTTCGCCGCCGGTGCGGTGGTCGCGGAGGCGGCGGGCGGCCCGGACCTGCTCACCGCCGTCCTGGCCTGGCTGGCCGTGATGAACGTCGTCCTCGCGGTGTTCAACCTGCTGCCGGGCACCCCGCTCGACGGCGGCCGCGTCGTCCACGCCCTCCTGTGGGGCCTGTGGGGTGACCGCGACCGGGCGAGCCGCGCCGCCGGCAGCGCGGGTCAGGTGCTCGGGCTGATCCTGGCCGGCATCGGGCTGTTCCAGGCGCTCGACGGCCGCTGGGACGGGCTGTGGCTGGTGCTGGTCGGGTGGTTCGTCGCCAGCGCCGCCGCCGGCGAGTCGGCCCGCGCCCTCATGGGCAGCCGCGTGGCCGGCGTGCAGGTCGGCGAGATCATGACGCGCCGCCCGGTCACGGTGCCGGCGTGGCTGTCGGTCCAGCAGCTGGTCAGCGCGCTCACCGCGCCCGACGCGCCGCGCCACCGGGTATTCCCGGTGGTCGGGGCGACGGGCGAGCTCGTCGGCGTGGTGAGCCAGGGCGACCTGGCTCGCGTGCCGGCCGCCGATCGGCCCACCACGCCGCTGCGGACGGTGACCCGCGCCGTGCCGGGGGAGTGGGTGCTCACCGCCGACTCCCCGCTCGACCCGCTGCTGGACCGGCCGCTCACCCACGGCCGGGACCTCGCGGTCGTCGTCGAGGACGGGGCCGTGATCGGCGTGGTCGGTCCCGACGACCTCGCGCGCACGGTGGAGCGGCGCGGGCTGCTCACCGATGACCGCGCGAAGCGGTGAGGGTCAGACCGACGCCTCCGCCGGCTTCGGCACCACGTGCGCGTCGGGGCCGGGGAAGAACAGCGACTCGTGCCCGTCCTGCCAGCGGACCCGGTAGAGCGGACGCTCCCCGGTGCTGATCACCTCGACGACATCACCTTCGCGCCGGGCGGCGTCGACGACCGGCCCCTCGACGCGGATGCGATCACCCACTGCAGCCTGCCGCATGTCGATGCTCCTCCTCTCGCACGGGACGTCGCACGTGTCGACCGGTGCCGTCCGGGCGGCAAGGAGCGCCGGGGACGGCGCCGGCCCTACGCCTATTGTGGGCGCCCGTTCGAGCGGTGTCAGGTGCGCTGCTCATGGCGCTCGGTTCCTCCGCCGCCGATCGTGGGGCGGCAGCTCCGAACCGCCGAGGTGACGGCCGCTCGCCGGCGGGTGTCAGCTGCGCAGCCGCTTCAGCACGGGCACCGTCTTGGCGAGCGCGTCGAGCATGGCGGTGGCGCCGTCCTCGATCTCACCAGTCGGGACGAAGCGGCGGCCGTCCCCCTCGCCCTCGAGGCGGTTCGCGACGAACGGGATGATCACGCCCTCGGCCAGCGGCAGCATCTTCAGCTGCGCGAGGGCTCTACTTCGGTCCTCCTCCGGTCCCGGCGGGACCGCGCATTTCCTCGACGAGCCCAAAGACGGCGCATTCGCGGGAAATGTGCGAGGTCGGTACGCCGCCTTCCCTGCCGGTAGCGGCCGGGAGCCGGACGCCCTCGGCGGCGTGGTGAAAGTGGTCAGAATCGGCGACCGGGCTGCGCGGCGCCACGGGGTCGAGAACGGCAGGTGGCGGCGACACGACAACGACGCTAACACCGATCCCTGCTGCGCACCCAGCGGTAGCGCTACGGGGCTGAGAGCCTACGAACGGCACTTTCGTAAGCACCATCCCGTACGAAAGTGCCTCAGTGTCAGGTTTGCTGCAGCCGTTGATCGTCAGCGGCTAGGGTTCGGCCCTGATCACGTGGTGACTCAGAAAGTGCCTGCCGCCTCGATGGTTGGCTTGCGAACGAATTGTCCGGCGTGATCAGGGCTCGGGCCGGCTGGCCTGACTTGAGAGAAGCGTGGGCAAGACGCCGACCTCGACCGAGGTGTGTCCGACGACCCGATCCGGATGCCTGTCCCCGATCGGAAGGACACCCGCTTGTCATGGTGGTCATCGGAATCGATCCGCGCAAGCGCAGTCGTACCGCCGTCGCCGTCGACGAGGCCGGACGTCAGCTGGGCCAGCTCACCGTCTGCTCCGATCCGCAGGGGCTGCTGCGGTTGTGGGCCTGGGCGTCCCGCTTCGGCCCGGATCGGCGGTGGGCGGTCGAAGACGGCCGCGGGATCGCCGGCCGACTGGTGCGTACCCTGATCGGTCAGGGCGCGGCAGTGGTGTAGGTGCCGCCCACATTGATGGCCCAGTGCCGGGCCAGCGCCCGCACCCGCGGCAAGTCCGACCCCATCGACGCGCTCGCGATCGCCCGCGCGGCGGTGCGCGAACCGGATCGTGCCACCGCCCACCTCGACGACCTCGCCGTCGACGTGCGGCTGCTGTCCGACCGTCGTGGTCACCTGGTCGCAACACGCACCGCGACAGTCAACCAGCGGCGATCAACCAGCTGCGCTGGCACCTGCACGATCTCGCCCCCCACCTGGACACCCCCGGCCGGCTGACCGGTCCACGCCAGCTGGATCGGCTGGCCACCACGCTCAACGCGTTGCCGGCCGGCGTGCGCCGCGACCTCGCCCTCGACCTGGTCGCCGACATCCGCCAGCGCGGTCAGCAGATCCGCCGGCTCGACACCCAGCTCACCGCGCTGATCACCCCGCTCGCCCCCGCCCTGCTGGCCATCGTCGGAATCAACGTGGTGTCCGCAGCCAAGATCCTCGGCGAGGTCGCCGGCATCACCCGATTCCGCTCCGCAGCAGCATTCGCCATGCACACCGGCACCGCCCCGATCCCGGTCTGGAGCAGCAACCGGCCCCAGTACCGGCTCAACCGCGGCGGCAACCGGCAACTCAACGCCTGCCTACACCGCATCGCCCTCACCCAACTCAGCCTCCGCCCCGCCACCAAGGCCTGGCGCGAGCAATGGACCCACCGCCACCCCAACGCCACCAGCAAAGCCGCACTACGCGCCCTCAAACGCCACCTGGCCGACGTCGTCTACCACGCCCTCCACGCCGACCATCAACATCAACTCACACGAGCGGCTTGACATAGAAGCTTGGTTCGTGGTCGACGTCGCCCGGGTCGCTGCCCCGCGGACGAACCGGCGACCTCGGTGTGGCCGGCACGCAGCAGATGCCTGACGTTGTCGACCGGGTCAGGCGGCCGGCACATCGACGCCGTGCTCCGCGAAGTAGCGGACGGCACCGGCGTGGAACGGGACGCGGACGCTCGGGAGCGCTGCTTCCACCGTGTCGAGTGTGAAGTCCTTCGCGTACGGGACCGCGGCGGCGAGCTCACCGGCCCGCTCGTACAGCGTCCGCACGATCTCCGCAGCCACGTCGGGGTTCAGGTCCTTGCGGGCGACGACGACCGTCTTGCGTGACCAGGTCGGGTAATCGGTGGTCAGGAATTCGTATGTGCCGGCGCGGACGGTCGTGAGCGAGTAGTCGGGGAACGCCTGCGCCAGCTCGGCGCGCAGGACGTCGGCGTCGAAGGCGACGGCTCTGAGCGGGGTGTCGCGGTGGGTGCGGACGAAGTCGGCCAGCGGGTGCGCGACCGGGCGCAGGATGGCGGTGATCTGCCCCTGGCGCAGAGCTGTGATCGTCTGCTCGTAGTCCTCGATCACCGTCATGCGGGGGTTGACCCCGTGCATCCGGAAGATCTCGGCGCCGGCGTCGGCTGCTGCCTGGGTCGACACACCGATCACGTCCTCCGGGGTGAGGTCTCCGACCTTGCCGATCGGGGTGTTCTGCCTGGTCACGATCATGCCCGCGTTGTCCCAGCCGACCGCCAGCGTGGCGTAGTCGAACCGCTCACCGGGCTGGAACCCCTGGCCTCCCGTGCCGGAGACGGCGGCGTAGGCCTGGTCGGTCTGCGTGATGACGACGTCCGCGCCGTCGCGGAAGAACCCCGCTGCACTCCCGGTGATCGTGGTTGCGGAGATGCAGGCATCGTGCAGGAGCTCGGTGAGTCGCCCGGCGAGGGCGAAGTAGAGCCCGCCGGTGGCACCCGAGCCGATCTTGACGGTACCGGGGGCCCGGCATTGGTCGCTGCTCTGGTCCGGGCCGCCGCAGGCGGTGGTGACGGCGACGACTAGCGCTGTGAGGAGCGCCGCGATCAGTCGCGCAGGCAGTTTCATGGCGTTGTGTTCCCTTCGACCGGCTCCGACGTGTTCTTGGAGAAGGCCCGTGGGGGAGTGGGACCCGGCCGGAGCAGTGCGACGGCCGATCCGAGCACGAGCGCGGGCACGAAGACCCACGGGTGGGTGCTGACACCGGCCAGGCCGAGGGTGACCAGGAGGCACCTGGTGGCGGGGCCGCGCGGCCCACGCGCATAGCCGATCGTCCCGGAGACGATCAGGTACAGCACGACTGCCGCCACCGCGAGGGAGGCGAGGAGACCGAGCGGCTCCCCGCCGACGAGCAGCAGTTCGGGCCGGAACACGAACAACAGCGGGACGACGAGTCCTCCGATGCCGAAGAGCATCGCGTAGCCGGACGTCCGCATCGGGCGGGCTTCGGCGATCCCGGATGCGACGTAGACGGTGGCCATCGTCGGTGGCGACAGGTCGGCCACGTTCCCGAGGTACATCAGGAACATGTGCGCGGCGAGCAGCGGAACACCGAGCTCGACCAGCGACGGGGCGAGCAGAACGGCCAGCAGGACGTAGGTCGCCGAAGCGGGCAGCCCGGACCCGAGCACCACGGACGCGGCGACGGTGAGGGCGAGCAGGAGGGCGAGACTGCCGCTACCGACGGACACCAGGCCGGTGACGAGGTTCAGTCCGAGCCCGGAGATCAGGATCGGGCCGACGAGGGTGCCGACGGCGGCTGTGATGATCGCGACGACGACGGCGCGGTGCGGCCCCAGGACCGCCGCCCGGAGACAGTCCTTCACCGCCTCGACGGAACGGTGCCGGACGAGGTGGATCGCGACGAGCAGCACCAGCGCCCAGCCGGCCGCCTGCGACGGTTCCCAGCGTGCGACGACCAGCAGATGAACCAGGATCGCGAGCGGGCCGACGTATTCGATCGCGTCGAGCAGGTTCTGCCGGAACCCCACGGGGGGCTCGGAGGCCGGGACGCCGCGGATGCCGTCGCGCGCGGCCACGCGGTCCACGGCGAGGTAGAGCGTCGCGTAGTACAGAACAGCGGGCACCGCCGCCGCCAGTGCGATCTCGTGGTACGGGATCGCCGTGAGCCCGGCCATGATGAACGCGACGGACCCCATGACCGGCGGAACGAGCAGACCACCGACGCTGCCGGCGGCTTCGATGCCCGCGGCTCGGTCGGCGGAGAACCCGGACCGCTTCATCACCGGGATCGTGACGACGCCGGTCGTCGTGACGTTCGCCGCGCTGCTGTCGGAGGTGAGCCCGAACAGCGCGCTGGCGGCGACGGACATCTTCCCGGCTCCGCCGCGCGCCCGCGCCAGGGCGCGCCGGACGACCCGCATCAGGAAGTCCCCGGCCCCGAACACCGTGAGGAACGTGCCGAAGACGATGAAGACGAAGATGTAGCGGTTCGAGGCGTCCAACGGCACACCGTGGACGCCGTCGTTACCGAACCAGACCTGGTTGAGCAGGCGTGAGGGGTCGCTGCTGGCCATCCGCAGGATCGACGGCAGCCGATCGCCGACCATCGGCAGGACGAGGAGCACCACACCCAGCACCGGCAGCACCCAGCCGATGAGGCGCCCGGTGACGATCAACAGGATGACGATCCCGGCCACGGCGACCAGCAGGTCCGGCGACTCGTACAGGCCGCCGTAGACGACCTGGAACGCCATCTCCCGCAGCGCGTACGCCTCCACCGCCGCGCCCGCCGACCCGGCCACGATCCACGCCGCTGCGGCGATCCGGCTCCGCGATCGGCCGGCCAGCACGAACCCGGCCAGCAGGAGCGCGAAACCGAGGTGCAGGGCGCGCTGTTCCACGGCGGGTACCGCCGTCGGGTCCAGGCTCAGCCCGACCTGGACGGCGAACCACGCGAGCGCGATCGCCGCGCAGGCGACCGTGAGGAACCGGCGACCGAGTGACCCCGGGGTTCCTGCGTCGTCTGCGGGTGGCTCGACCGGGCCACCACCGAGGCGCGATCCGGCGATCATCTCTGCTTGACGAGGCCGACACCGGCGGCGTCGGTGACGATCCCGGTCCGTGGCGCGGTCATCGACCGCTCCTTCCTGGTCAGCGAGTGCCGTGGTTCAGCGCATGACGCCGAGGTACCGCGCGTCGATCGAGCCGGCCCAGCGCCACGGCATGGAGTCGACGCCGGTGACTTTCGGCGAGTACGCCCAGAGCTGCTTGCTCGCGCAGAGCAGGATCACCGACGCCTGTTCGGCCGACGCGGTCCAGATCTGCCGGTAGAGCTCGCCGCGCTGCTCGGGGGAGAGGGTCGGGTCGGCGGCCCGTGCGGCGATCGGCACCACCTGGTCGCGGATCCCCTCGGCCGCGCTGAAGCCGCCGAAGTAGGTGCTCTGCAGCAGCTGCGCGGGTTCGGCATCGGTCGGCATCGAACCGAGGTAGGCTGGGTGCTCGCCCTGGCGGTAGCCCGCCATCGCCGCCGCGGATGGGAGCGGGGTGAGCTCCACGGTCACACCGACCGCGGCGAGCTGGGCCTGGATGGCCTGGGCGATCGATTCGAAGGTCGATCCCGCGGTGAACGCGAGCCGGAACCGCAGATCGGTCACCCCCGCCTCGGCGAGCAGCTGCTTCGCTCGGTCCGGGTCGAAGGCCAGGCGGTCCTCCAGCCCGTCGGCGTGCGCCCAGTGGCCGGGCGCGTACGGCTGGACCCGCGGGGTGCAGTCCCCGCCCAGCAGGTCGCGGGAGATCGCCTCGCGGTCGATCGCGATCGAGACGGCCTGCCGCACGCGCGGATCGGTGAACGGCGGCGCGGATCCGTGCACGAACATCGAGTACGGGGTGAGCACCTCGGTCTTGAAGATCGAGAACGCGCCGGACTCGGCGAGCTTCTCCCCGGTCTTGATGTCCGGACCGGTGAGCTGGACGAGGTCGAGCTGCCCGGCGCGCAGGGCGTTGAGCCGGGTCGAGCCCTGCGCGCTGTAGACGATCTGGACGGTCGCCGGTTTGGCGGCGTCGTCGTCCCAGTACCCGCCGGGTGCTCGGGTGAGCGTGATGGCTTCACCGGGACGGAACTCGGAGACCACATAAGGGCCGGAACCGGCGTCGCCGGGCGCGAGCGCGAGGTCCCGGCCGTCGGCGATCGCCTTCGGGCTGATGATCTCCCCGCCGGCGTAGGCGAGGACGGTCGGCAGCTCCGCGCCGCGGCCCGGTACCAGGTTCAGCCGGACCGTGGCAGGGTCGACGACGTCGATGGAGGTGACGGCATCGAGCAGCGGTGCCACCGTGCTGCCCGGCAGAGTCTTGTTGCGCTCGAGCGTCGTCTTCACCGCCGTCGCGTCCACGGGTGTGCCGTCGTGGAACCGCACCCCCTCCCGCAGGGTGAACTCCAGGCTCGACCCGTCCGGCGCGAACCGCCACGCCGTCGCGAGCATCGGCTTGACCTGCAGGTCGTCCTCGAGCCGGGTGAGCCGGTCGTAGAGCAGGAACGTCGGTGGCAGCGCGCCCTGGGTGGGCAGCACGGCGGGATCGAGGGTGAGCGGAGGTCCCGCCAGGCCGATGCGCAGCGTCGCCTCGCGGTCGAGCTCGGGTGCGCCGGCATCGGTGGCCGCCGGACCGGGGGAGGAGCACGCGACGGCGAGCGCCGCAGCCGTCACGAGCGCGACGCATCGGCCCGCTGCGGCGAGCAGGGTGCGGACGTTCATGGGAGCCTCTCTCCGATCAGCCGACCGGGCTGCCGGACGGGGTGTCGTGCTGCTGGAAGCGGCTGCGGAACGGCGGGGGCGGAGTGCGGCCGAGCAGCCGGTTCGCGCGCTCGGCCATCGCGGACAGGACGATCTCCGGCTGGGTGACGATGAAGAACTCCCCGCGGGCCGCCTGCTCCATGATCTGCTCGGCGGCCTCAGCCGGGCTGATGGCGTGGCTCATCGCCTCGCGCATCCGCTCGCGGTGCCGCTCGACCGCGGCGAGGTCCCCGCTGTCCACCCCGCCCGCCCGCTCGAAGATGTTGGAGGCGACCATCGCGGGGAGCACGGCGGCGACGGCGACGTTCGCGCCGATCTCGGCCAGCTCCTGGTGGAGGCACTCGGTCATGGCGAGCACCGCGTGCTTGCTCAGGATGTAGGGCGCCTGCATCGGCACCGCGGTCACGGACCCGACGGACGCCATCGTCAGGACATGGCTGCGCTCGGCCGCGGCGATCATCCGCGGCAGGAACGCCCGGATGCCGTGGAACACCCCGCTGATGTTGATGTCGAGCACCCTGCGCCAGCGGTCGAGCGGGACGTCCCAGAGGTAGCCGAACTGCTCGACGCCGGCGTTGTTGATCAGCAGCCGCACCGGGCCGTGCGCGTCGTGGACGCGTTCGGCGAGGTCGGTCATCGCATCCGCGTCCCGTACGTCGACGACGTGGCACTGCGCGCGACCGCCGGACCGGACGATCTCGTCGGTGACCCGGTGCACCCCCACCTCGTCGACGTCGGTCAGCACGACGTGCATGTCGAGCCGGCCGGCCAGGTAGCGGGCGAGGCCTTCCCCGATGCCCGAGCCTGCGCCGGTCACCACGGCGGTCCCGCCGCCGAACACCTCCTGCTGTGTGGGCACGCGTACCTCCGTGAGTGGGACGGGACGTCAGCGGGCGGCGATGAGCGCGCCGCCGTCGAGGGCGACCGTCTGGCCGGTGATCCATCCGGAGCGCGGGCTGAGCAGGAAGGCCGCGAGCTCGGCGGTGTCCTCCGCCGTGCCGACCCGCCCGAGCGGGTACTTCGCGGCGACCTGCGCCTCGTGCCCGTCGAGCAGCGGCGCGGTGAAGCTGGTCCGGATCACCGCGGGTGCGATCGCGTTGACCCGCACCCCCGGAGCCAGCTCCTGGGCGAACTGGCGGGTGAGGTGGACGACCGCGGCCTTGCTCGCTGTGTAGGCGCCGAGACCCCGGGAGGGATGCAGCCCGCCCATCGAGGCGACGTTGAGGATCACGCCGCCGTGCTCGGCCATCCAGGCGTGCCAGGCGCGGGCCGTCCAGCCCACGACGGCGAACGTGTTCACCTCGAAGACCGTGCGGATCGTCCGCATCGGGGTGTCCACCAGCGGCTGGAACGCCGGGCTGAACCCGGCGTTGTTGACCAGCAGGTCCAGCCGGCCGAGCTCCGCGACGGCGCGCTCGACCGCCTCCGCCTGGTGGGCTTCGTCCTCGGCGGATCCCCGGACGGCCACCACCTTCGTGTGTTGCGCCAGCCGTTCGGCGGCCGCGGCGAGCTCGTCCTCCTTCCGCGCCGTGATCACGAGGTGGGCGCCGCGGCGGGCGAGGTGCTCGGCGACGGCGAAGCCGATGCCCCGCGAGCCGCCCGTGACCAGCGCGACCTTCCCCGCGAACTCTTGCTCGATCATCGCTCCCCGATCCGCCGCGCCGACGCCGAGATCAACGGGGTCGTCTTCGTGAGCAGGGCGTACACCTTCATGCCCTCGCCCCAGCCGATGACGTTCCGCCCCGAGGGCGAGCGGCCGTAGTTGTTCACCTCCGGGTACCTGGCGACGACGTTGCGCTCGAGCCGCTTCTGGACGAGCAGGTTGAACAGGTCCATCACCGGTTTGCGGACCTCGATCGCCGTGACGCCCCGCCGCAGCATCCGCTTCAGGTTGGCGACCACGAACTCGGTCTGGCGCTCGTGCATGAACATGATCGGGGCGCCGTTCGTGTTCGGCCCGTAGAGCATGTAGAAGTTCGGGAACCCGGCCACCGTGAGGCCGAGGAACGCTTGAGCGTCGCCCTGCCAGACGTCGTGGATGCTGCGGCCCTCGCGGCCGACGACGTCGAGCGTCGCCAGGAACGACGCCGCCGTGAACCCGGTCGCCATGACCAGGACGTCGATCTCGTGGTAGGCGCCCGTCGCGTCGACCACCCCGTGTTCGGTGACCGTGGTGACGGCGTGCGGGACGAGCTCGACGTTGTCCCGCAGGAGCGTGGGGTAGAACTTGCTCTCCTTCACCGGGCGCTTTCCGCCGAACGGGTAGTCGGGAGTCACCAGCTTCGCCAGGTCCGGCCGGTCCCGGAACGTCGTCCTGATGAACTCCTCGCAGATCCGCTGGGCCTGCACGTTCGCCTTCGTGCCCTCGATGAACGAGCGCCCGCCCTGGTAGACCATCGCCTGCCGCAGGCGCACCCACCGGCGGTAGAGCGGACGGCTGAGCCTGGCGCGCTCCGCCGCGGTGAACTCGCGGTCCGGCTTCGGCAGGACCCAGCCGGGCTGGCGCTGGAAGACGTAGAGCTTCGCGACGTCCGGTGCGATGGCCGGCACGATCTGCGCGGCTGTCGAGCCGGTGCCGACGACCGCCACCCGCTTGCCGCGCAGGTCGACGTCGTGGTCCCAGCGGGCGGAGTGGAAGGCCGCGCCGCGGAACCGGTCGAGCCCCGGCCAGTCCGGGTACTTCGGGTTGTTCAGCAGCCCGACGGCCGTGACGACGACGTTGAACCGCTCGCAGGACCCGTCGGAGGCGTGGACCTCGTAGGTGTGGGTCCGCTCGTCCCAGACCGCGCGGGTGACGGCCGTCCCGAGCCGGATGTGCGGCCACAGCTGGAAGCGGTCGACGACGTTGCGCAGGTACGCCAGCAGCTCCGGCTGGCGGACGTGGGTGCGGGTGAAGTCGAAGGGGTGGAAGCTGAAGGAGTAGAACGGGACCGGCGTGTCGACCTCGGCACCGGGGAACGTGTTGTCGTACCAGGTGCCGCCGATCCCGTCGCTCTTCTCGAAGACGGTGAAGTCCTCGATGCCCAGGCGGCGCAGGGCGACGGCCATGCAGATGCCCCCGGCCCCGGCCCCGACCACGGCCACCCGCAGCCGGGGGTGCTCGGTCGTGCGTCGGGGGCGCGTCGCGCCGGAGGTTTCGGTCGCCGCCTGCATCCACCCTCCACTCGTCGGGCCGCACTGCCACGACAATGTTCCGTGAGACGGAACGTATGTTCAGAATTGAGACTAGCAACCGGAAACGGTGGCGGCTAGTGTGATCGAAGGAACATCTGTTCCATTTCAAGGAACATCCGACGAGGAGTGCGATGGGGGACCTCCGCTCGATCCGGGGCCCGGCCCGGCATCGAGAACTCGCCGCGGCGAGCGTCGGCAACGTCGTGGAGCTGTTCGACTGGCTGCTGTTCGCCAGCCTGGCCCCGTACTTCGCCGGGGCGCTCTTCCCCGGTGAGGATCCCGTCGCCGGCCTGATCTACGCATACGCGGTCTTCGCCGTCGGCTTCGTCTTCCGGCCGCTCGGCGCCGCGGTGATGGGCCGGGTCGTCGACCGCAGGGGGCGGCGGTTCGCCCTGCTCCTGTCGATCGCCGTGACGTCGCTGGCTGCGCTGGTGATCGCGGTGACGCCCGACTACGCGACGATCGGGATCGCCGCGCCGATCGTCGTGGTCCTCGCCCGGCTCGCCCAGGGCCTCACGATCAGCGGGGAGCAGTCCGCCGCGGGCACCTACCTGCTGGAGATGGCGCCGCCGCGCCACCGGTTCCTGTTCGGTGCGGTCTCGATGGCCGCCGTGTCCGTCGGCCAGCTGCTCACGCTCGCCTGCGTGGCCGCACTGCTGGTGGTCTACGGGCCCGACGGTGTCGCGGAGGGCGGCTGGCGGCTGGGCTTCGTCGCCTGCGCCGTGCTCGGCCTCGTCGCGCTCATGATCCGCAGGCTCGCCCCGGAGAGCGAGGTCTTCACCGAGAGGGTCGCGACGCAGCGGCCGCCGCAGCTGCCGATCCTGCGCCGCCACAAGCGCCAGCTGCTCGCCGTCTTCCTGACGATCGCCCCGACCTCGATGGGGCTCTACTTCGTCACCGCCTACCTGCCGGTCTTCTTCGACCAGGCGGGGATCGCCGACAAGGCGAGCATCTCCGGGCAGTTGCCGCTGCTGACGCTGTACCTGATCGCCGTCATCACGCTCACCGGGCCCGTGGCCGACCGGTTCGGCGGCCTGCGGGTCGCCCGGATCGGGAACGCCCTGCTCGCCGTGGTCACCGTGCCCGTGATCGTGGCCGTCACCTCCGGGGCGCTGCCGGTCGTGGCCGGGCTGCTCGTCTACCTGACCGGGCTCGGCATCATCACCGCTCCGGTCGCGGTCATCGGCGTCAGCCTGTTCCCGGCCGTCGTGCGCGGGGTCGGGGCAGGTATCCCGACCGCGGTGTCCGTCGTGCTCTTCGGGGGCACCTTCCCGCTCGTCGCGCAGTCGCTCACCGCGGCGGGCAACGCTGATCTCGTCCCGTGGTTGGTCGGGCTCGGGGCCCTGCTCGGCTTCTGCGGAACGGTGCTGGCGCGGACCTCCGACATCGAGCGCTCGCTGGCCGCCGACGGTCTGCCCGCCGATCGGGTGGTCACGGGTTCGGACGGCGGTGCGGTGTGAGCGGCTCCAGAGTCGCGCACCGCCCAGCAGACCTGACATGAGGAGGACGGCATGGACGCCGATGTGCAGGAGATGCTCGATCATCACCGGATCCGCCAGACGCTGCAGGACTACTGCTTCGCCTGCGACCGGGCCGACGAGCTGGCCATGGCGCAGCTGTACGTGGAGGACAGTTGGGACGACCACGGGGTCGTGCGAGCGCCGGGCCGGGAGTACGCCGAGGTGATGACCGCTCGGCTGCTGCAGAACAGCCGCAGCATCTCCCACCACCTCGGCCAGTCCACCATCCGCGTGGACGGCGACACGGCCGGTGCCGAGACCTACTACATCGCGGTGATGGTGACCGTCGACGACGACGGGCGGGAGATCTGCAACCAGATGGGCGGGCGCTTCATCGATCGGCTCGTCCGCACGGACGGCCGGTGGCTGATCAAGCACCGCCGCATCGTCCGCGACTGGGGCATCAGCCTGCCGGTGGAGCACGACTGGACGCTGGTGGCCGGGCTGC
The DNA here is from genome assembly GCF_900142365.1 of Pseudonocardia thermophila. Taxonomy (GTDB): domain Bacteria; phylum Actinomycetota; class Actinomycetes; order Mycobacteriales; family Pseudonocardiaceae; genus Pseudonocardia; species Pseudonocardia thermophila. The sequence continues at coordinate 111,374 of NZ_FRAP01000017.1, forward strand.
CCGACGGCGCGCGCTCGGGGGATGACCCGGCGTTCGAGGTGCTGGGCAGGCGGCACAACGGCTTCCGGCCCGACTTCGCCGGCCGTGCCGCCGGTGATGGCGGCTGACGGGAGGCACGACGACGCGCCGGCTGGGACGCCCCGCGTCCTGGCCGGCGCGCTCCGTGGCCACTGGGCTTGGTCAGATCCCCGCGCCGGGCTCACCTTCGAGGATGATCGCCTTGGTCTCGAGGTAGGTGAGCAGGCCTTCCCGACCGCCTTCCCGGCCGATGCCGGACTGCTTGAACCCGCCGAAGGCGATGCCGTAGTCGGCGCGCTGCGCGTTGTGCCCCACGGTGCCCGAGCGCAGGCGGCGGGCGATCCGGTACGCCCGTTCGGGATCGTTGGTGAACACGGACGCGTTGAGCCCGTAGATGGTGTCGTTCGCGATCCGCACCCCCTCGGCCTCGTCGCTCGCCGGGATCACGCTCAGCACCGGCCCGAAGATCTCCTCCTGGGCGATCGGGCACGCGGGGTCGACGTCGCCGAACACCGTCGGCTCGATGTAGTACCCCTTGGGCAGCTGCGGCGGACGGCGGCCGCCCGCGGCGAGGGTGGCGTTGTCGCGAAGGCCCAGTGCGATGTAGCGCTCCACGCGGTCGCGCTGGCGCTCCGCGGCGAGCGGGCCCATGTCGGTGGCCTCGTCGAACGGGTCGCCGACCCGGATCGCCCGGAAGCTCTCGGCCAGTGCCTCCACGAGCTCGTCGTGGCGCTCGCGGCCGACGACGACCCGGGTGAGCGACGAGCACACCTGGCCGGTGAGGCGTCGCGCCGACGCCGACAGCGAGGCGGCCGCGGTGGCGATGTCGTAGTCGTCCAGGATCACCGCCGCCGACTTGCCGCCCAGCTCGAGGGTGCAGCGCGCGATGCGGTCCGCGCACAGCGCCGCGATCCGCCGCCCGGTCGCGGTGGAGCCGGTGAACGCGATCTTGTCGATGCGCGGGTCGCGGACGAGCTGCTCGGAGACCTCGCGGTCCGCCGTGACGATGTTGAGCACCCCGGGCGGCAGGCCGACCGCCTCGGCGACCTCGCCCAGCACCAGCCCCTCGATCGGGGCCTCCGGCGCGAGCTTGAGCACGACCGTGCATCCCGCGACGAGCGCCGGGGCGACCTTGTGCGTGATGATCGCGAGCGGGCTGTTCCACGGGATGATCGCGCCGACGACGCCCACCGGTTCCCTGGCCAGCAGACCGACCTGACCGGCGACCGGCTTGCGGCGCTCGACGAACGCGAACTCGTCGGCCAGGGCGGCGTAGTCGTGCCACGCTGCGGCCACCCCGGGCAGCATCGCGCTCGCCGCGGAGTGGACGATCCCCATCTCGCAGGTCCAGATCCGGCTGAGGGCGTCCGCCCGCGCCGCGAGCTCGGTGCCGATCGCGCGGACGTACCTGCCGCGCTCGGCGGGATCCAGCCTGCTCCACGGGCCTTCGTCGAAGGCGTGCCTGGCCGCGGCGATCGCCCGGTCCATGTCGGCGGGAGCTGCTTCGGCCACCGTGGCGAACACGTCTTCGGTCGCCGGCTGGATCACCTCGATGACGCGGTCGGTGGCGGGTGCCGTCCAGCTCCCGTCGATGAAGAACTCCTGCAGGTGGGCGACGCCGGCGCCCGTGCCGAGCTCCGTGATCGTGTCTGTCACCGGACTCCTCTTGGGTCGAAGCTCGCGAGCCGGCCGGAGGCGAAGAGTGCTCGGCCTGGTCCGGTTCGCAGGAGCGCCGCCGGGGCCTGCGGGGACCCCGGGGTCGGCGAACGGACTGCTTGACAACTGCGAACCGGACACTAGCGTGTCACTCGAGACGAAACAACCGTTCCGTCATGCTGAACAATCGCGGTCGATGGTTCCGCGGTTCGCGCGGCCCGGGCGGCGCGCGGGGCGACCGGAGGGGCCCACGCGCGTCGACCGGAGCGCATGACCAGCCCGTGGCTCCCCAGGTGTGGAGGTACCGAACAGATGCCCGACGTCCGGTGGTCCGCGAGCTCCCCACCCGAACCCGTGAGGGACCTCCGCCCGGTCGAGGTGATCTCCGAGGACGGGTCGGGACGGCCGGCGCTGCGGGGCAGCCGCTGCCCGGCGTGCGGCCGGCGCGCCTTCCCGCCTCGTGACGTCTGCCAGCACTGCCTGCACGACGGGCTCGAGGACGTGACGCTCGGGAGCGTCGGAACGCTGCACGCGTTCTCGACCGTGCACGTCTCCTCGTGCCGGCCCGTGCCGTACGTGCTGGCGTTCGTGGACCTGCCGGCCGACGTCCGCGTGCTGACGACGCTCGCCTGTCCCGCGGACGAGGTCGTGATCGGGGACGAGGTGCAGGTGGTCCGGACCGACGAGGGATGGGCCTTCACGAAGGCGGGAGGTGCGGACTGATGCCGGACGCGTACGTGATCGGGGCCGGGATGATCCCGATGGGCAGACATCGGGAGTCGTCCTACGCGGGCCTGGCCGCCCCGGCGGCGCGCGCCGCGCTGGCGAGCGCCGGGCGCGAGCCGTCCGACATCGACGCCGTGTACTGCGGCAACTCGTTCGGCGGCATGCTCGCCGGGCAGCGGATCGCCAAGGAGATCGACCTCGGCGGGATCCCGGTGCTCAACGTCGACAACGCCTGCTCCGGCGGGGCGTCCGCCCTCCACGAGGCGGTCGCCGCCGTGCGCAGCGGTCGTCACCGCACGGCCCTCGTCCTCGGCGTCGACAAGCTCACCCAGTTCAACGGCGGCACGATCCCGCTGGTCACCGAGGACTGGGAGGTGCGTCGAGGCATGGTCATGCCGGCCCTGTACGCCATGCGCGCCCAGCGCTACCTGCACGAGCGGCCCGATTCGAGCATCGAGGACCTGGCCGCGGTGAGCGTGAAGGCGCGCACGCACTCCGCCAAGAACCCGTACGCGCAGTACCGCACGACCGTCACGATCGACGAGGTCCTCGCGTCCCGGCCGATCGCCGATCCGCTCACGATGCTGCAGTGCTGCCCCACCGGTGACGGCGCGGCGGCGCTCGTCGTCACTGCGGCCCCGGATCCGGGCCGGCCCGCGCTGAAGGTGCTGGCGTCGGTGCTGCACTCCGGCCGGTTCGCGGCCGGGTACCGCAACATGATCTGGCCGGAGATCAGCGCGTCGTCCGCGGCGGAGGCCTACGCCCAGGCCGGCATCGGACCGCGCGATCTCGACGTCGTCGAGCTGCACGACGCCTTCACGATCGCCGAGCTCGTGTACTACGAGGTGCTCGGGCTCTGCGAGCGCGGCGAGAGCACGGCGTTCCTGCGGGACGGACGCAGCACCTACGGCGGGGACGTCGTGGTCAACCCCAGCGGTGGACTGCTGGCGAAGGGGCACCCGATCGGGGCGAGCGGTGCGGCCCAGGTCGTCGAGCTGTTCTGGCAGCTGACCGGGACGGCGGGGGACAGGCAGGTGCCGAACGCCCGGTACGGGCTCACGCACGTCACGGGCGGCGGGATCAGCGGCATGGACCACGGGGCCTGCTCGATCCACATCTTCGAGGGGACGTCGTGACGCAGCCCGTTCCGACCTCGGTCCCGGCCCGTGAGGTGGTCCGCTGATGCCGGCCAGGAGCGGGAACGGTCCGCTGCGCGGGCTCACCGTCGTCGACTTCAGCACCTTCCTGGCCGGGCCCTTCTGCACCCAGCTGCTGGCCGATCTCGGCGCGGACGTGATCAAGATCGAGCCGCCCGGCGGGGACAGCTCCCGGGCGATCCCGCCGCACTACGTCGGCGGCGAGAGCCTGTACTACCTCAGCGTCAACCGCACGAAGCGGTCGATCGTGGTCGACCTGAAGTCCCCGGCGGGACGGGACCTGGCGGTGGCGCTCGCCGGCCGGGCGGACGTCGTGGTCGAGAACTTCGGCCCCGGCGTCGCGCAGCGGCTCGGGATCGACGCCGAGGCGATCTGCGCGGCCCACCCGCGGTTGGTGTGGTCGTCGATCAGCGGGTTCGGCCGGGCCGGTGACCGCACCGACCTGCCCGCCTACGACATGATCGTGCAGGCGCTGTCCGGGGTGATGATGACGACCGGTGAGCCGGGCGGGCAGCCTGTGCGGCTCGGCATCCCGGCCGGTGATCTGGTGGCCGGGCTCTACACCGCGATCGGCGTGCTGGCTGAGCTGGCCTCCCGGGCCGAGCCCGCCGGATCGCGGGTCGTCGACGTGTCGATGTTCGACGGCCTCATCTCGATGCTGTCCTACCTGGGCGTCTACACGCTCCGCACCGGCGTGCCGCCGGGGCCGCAGGGCAGCGGCCACGCCTCGATCCCGACCTACCGCTCGTTCCTCGGCGGCGACGGGGAGCGGCTCGTCATCACGGCGAACACCGAGCGGATGTGGCGAGAGCTCTGCGCCGTCCTCGAGCGGGAGGAGCTGATCGACGACGCGCGCTACCGCACGGCCGACGACCGCCTGCGCAACGCGACCGACCTGTGGCCGGCACTGGAGGCGGCGTTCCTCGAGCGGCCTGCGCACGAGTGGGTCAAGCGCTGCAACGCGCGGGGTGTCCCGGCGGCGCTCGTGACGGACGTCCCCGAGGCGCTGGACGCCGCGCGCCGGGACAGCCGGTCGATGATCCTGCAGCTGCAGAGCGGACCGGGCGAGCGGATCGACGTGATCGGGAACCCGGTCAAGATCGTCGGTCGCGAGGTCGACTCGGCCGCGTATCCGCCGCGGCTGGGTGAGCACACCGACGAGGTCCTGTCCGAGGTCCTGAACCTGTCCGCCCGGCAGATCGACGAGCTGCGCGCCGCGGGAGCGGTCCGCTGACGCCCGCCGGAGCGACCGCTGGAGATCCCGCTGAAGAGCACGGAAACGGAGAACGGATGTCTGACGAGTACGACCTGATCATGGTCGGCGGAGGAGCGGGCAGCCTGGTCGCTGGACTGGCCGCGGCCGACGCCGGTCTGACGGTCGCGCTGTTCGAGAAGAGCGATCGGGTCGGCGGCGGGGCCGCCTACTCCGGCGGGGTCCTGTGGGCGCCGATGAACCACGTCATGCGGCGCAAGCAGATGTCGGACTCGCTCGACGAGGCGATGCTCTACCTCGAGCACGCCTCCCACGGCCGCGGGGACCGCGCGGTGCAGCGGGCCTACGTGGAGACGATCGGTCCGGTGCTCGAGTACGTCGAGCAGCAGACGGGCATGAAGTTCATCGTCTGGCCGGGCCAGCCGGACTACTACCCGTCGCTGCCCGGTGCCAAGCTGGAGGGCCGCACGGTCCTGCCGCACCCGGGCTCGATCGCCGGAAAGCTGGCGGCGGCCGAGGCGGAGTTCGCCGATCTGCAGAAGGTGCGCTGGTCGCCGCACCTGTCGATCGTGAAGGACATCCAGCGGCTGCTCGCGGGCCGGCCGATCTCGCAGGCGTGGCTCGGCGGGCGGGCGCTGATCGGCGGGCTCTGGCGGACCTACCTGGAACGCGGGCTTCCCTACTACCTCGGTGCCCCCGTGCGTGAACTCGTCGTCGAGGACGGTCGAGTGGCCGGGATCGTGGCCGAGCTCGACGGGGTGCCCACGACGGTGCGGGCCCGCCGGGGCGTCCTGCTCAACACGGGCGGGTTCGAGTGGAGCCGGGAGATGAACACCCGCTACCTGCCGGTGCCCGACGTGCACGCGTTCACCCCGCCGGTCAACACCGGGGACGGCCACGTCATGGCCATGCGTATCGGCGCGGCGACCGCCCTGATGGACCAGGCCCAGTGGGACCCGACGATCCACGTGCCGGACGAGAACCACGACGGCGAGGACCTCTATCTGATGTTCCTCGAACCGCTGAGCCGGCCGCACTCGATGGTCGTGAACCGGAAGGGGCGGCGCTTCGGGAACGAGTCGTCGCACTTCTGCTTCACCGACGCGTGGATGCGCTACAACTCCCGCACCCGCGAGTACGAGAACTTCCCGGCGTACTTCATCGCCGACAGCCAGTACCGGCGCAAGTACGGGCTGCCGAAGGTCGCAGCCGACGCATCGGTCCCGAGCTGGATCACGCAGGCGGACAGCCTCGAGGAGCTCGCCGAGCGCATCGGCGTCGACGCGGCGGGGCTCAAGGAGCAGGTCGAGATCTTCAACGCCGCTGCGGCCACCGGGATCGACACGGAGCACGAGCGCGGCGCAGACGCCTACGACCGCTACTGGGGCGATCCCACGCACACCCCGAACCCGGTGCTGGGCGACGTGTCCGAGCCGCCGTTCTACGCCATCCAGCTGCACCTGGGCACGGCCGGCAACCGGGGTGGACTGGTCATCGACGCCGACGGGCGGGTCGTCAGCGTGACGGGTGAGCCGATCACCGGCCTCTACGCCTGCGGGCACACCGCCGCCGACCTGATCTTCGGCGGCGGCTACAACTCCGGGACCGCCGTCGGCAGTGCGATGGCCTTCGGGTGGCGCGCCGCGCAGGACGCCGCCCGGCGGGCGGCCGCGGACCTGTGACGGTGGCGGACGTGGGTGACGAGGTCCTGGTCGAGCGCGACGGCTCCGTGGCGTGGGTGCGGCTGAACCGGCCCGACCGGCTCAACGCCATGAACGCCGCGCTGATGGACGGTCTCGTGCTGCGGCTGCGGGAGCTGGCCGACGACCCGGAGGTCCGGTGCGTGGCCCTGACCGGGCAGGGGAGGGCCTTCTGCGCGGGCGGGGACGTGGACCTGATGTCCGACCGGGAGCGGCGCGGCTCGCCCACCGACGCCGTGGGGCCGCGGATGGACCACCAGGTGCGGGTCCTCGACCGCCGGTTCGAAGCGATCGAGCTGCTCAGCTCGATGCCGAAGCCGACCGTCGCGATGGTGCGGGGCTGGGCCCTCGGCGGCGGGCTCGCCCTCGCGCTCGCCTGCGACGTCCGGTTCGTCGCCGAGGACGCGCGGCTCGGGATGGGCTTCCTGGCCCGCGCCGTCAGCGGCACCTTCGGGATGGCCTACCTGCTCACGAGCATCCTCGGCAGCGCGAAGGCCCGCGAGTTCGCCCTCCTGCGGGAGTGGGTCGGAGGAGCCGATGCGGTCGCCATGGGCCTGGCGACCTCCGTGCATCCCGCCGACGAGCTGGAGGAGCACACGCAGGAGGTCTGCCGGCGGCTCGCGGCGGGACCCACGTTCGCCTACGGGAAGTTCAAGGACAGCGTGAACTTCGCGCTCGGCGCCGATCTGCGCCGGGTCATGCACTACGAGGCCGTGAACTCGCGGCTGACCTCGCTGTCCGACGACGCGCGCGAGTCGGTCGCCGCCTACCGCGAGAAGCGTCCTCCGCGGTTCACGGGGACCTGACCGGCGGGCCGCGGCTCGTCCGGATCGACGGGATGGGAACGAATGACGGTGCAGGTGGAGTACACGGAAGACGGGCGGGTCGGCGTCATCGCGCTGAACGCGCCGGAGCGGCTCAACGCGATCAGCGAGGAAATGAAGGCGGATCTCTACCGCGCGCTCGACGCCTTCGAGCAGAGCACACGGGCCCGCGTCGCGATCCTGCGCGGGAACGGCCGGGCGTTCTGCTCCGGCTTCGACCTGAGCCGCAAGCGTGGCCAGCACCGCGGAGCCGACCGCGACATCTGGTCGGACCGCCAGCGCCTGCGCGGGCACGCGGAGATGTTCCTGCGGCTGTGGGACTGCCCGAAGCCGGTGATCGCGCAGGTGCACGGGGTGTGCATGGCCGGTGGGGTGCAGCTGCCGATGTGCTGCGACGTGGTCGTCGTCAGTGAGGACTGCCGCATCGGCTGGCCGAAGCTGCCCACCGGCGGTGGGTGGATCAGCCCGATGTTCTCCCTGCTGGTCGGTCCGCACCGCGCCAAGCAGATGGCGATGGTCGCGGGCAGCGAGATCACCGGGAGGACCGCGGCGGAGTGGGGCTACGCGAACCTCGCGGTGCCCGCCGACGAGCTCCAGAAGACGGTGTGGGGGCTGGCCACCGACATGGCCCGGATGGCGCCGAGCGTCCTTCAGCTGAAGAAGGCCGCGATCAACCGCGTGTGGGACCGCATCGGGTTCCGCGACACCGTCCTGGCCGGCGTCGAGTGGGACGCGATGGTGCACAAGGACGCCTCCAGCGAGGTGCTGCGCGGCTGGCTGCGCGAGCACGGCATGAAGGCCGCGATCGCGCGCTTCCAGACCGAGGGCATCCCCGATGGGGACGAGGCCGAGCAGGCCGGCGGGCAGGCCGATGACCAGCACTGACCCGATCGTCGGATCCCCGAACGGCGCAGGCCCGGCGAACGCGCTCCCGGCGCCCGCCGAGCCGACGATCGCCGACGCGCTCGCGGCGATCGCGCGCCGGTCTCCGGCGAGCCCGGCCGTCGGGCGGCGCGGCGAGCGCCTGCGCACCTACGCGGAGCTGCACGAGCGGACCGACCGGCTGGCCAACGCGTTCACCGCGGCGGGGCTGCGCCCCGGCGCCCCGGTGGGGGCCTGGATGGAGGACTGCCCCGAGTACCTCGAGGTGTACCTCGCCGCTGCCAAGGCCGGACTGGTCGTGGTGCCGGTCAACGCCCGGTTCACCGCGGAGGAGGCCCGCTACGCACTCGACCGCGGGGACGTGCAGGCCCTCGTCTTCACCGACGGCACGGCGCCGAAGGTGGAGGAGGCGGCCGCAGACCGCCCGCTGCGGCTCACGCTCACCCCGGGCACGGAGCGGGTCGCGGGCGCCGCCGCGTACCAGGACGTGCTGGCCGCAGCCGCGGCCACCCGGGCGGCCGCGGCGGTGCCCGGCGACGCTCCGTACATCATGGCCTTCACCAGCGGCACCACCGGCTTCCCGAAGGCGGCCGTGCTCACCCACCGGTCGGTGATGACGGTGTGCCGCAGCCAGGTGGCGGCCACCCGCCTCCCCGCGTACGGAGTGCGGGCGCACACCAACTCGATGTCGTTCACCTCGAGCGTGTCGGCGCACCTGCTGCCGACGCTGTTCACCGGCGGTGCCTCGGTCCTGATGGGGACCGGCTGGCACGTCGACGACCTGCTCGACGTGGTCGAGCGGTACCGCGCGACCCATACGACGATCCCGTCCCCGTTCGTCCGCGATCTCGTCGAGCACCTCGGCGGCGCCCCGGACCGGCTCGGCAGCCTGCAGTCGATCCTCCACGCCGGATCCAAGGTGGACGGCTCACTGCTGCAGCAGCTGGGGGAGCTCGCTGGTGCCCGCTTCGTCGAGGGATGGGGGATGACCGAGAACTCCGGCGGGCTGGTGTGCTCCACGTCGGCGCTGGACGTGCTGGGCGCCTCACCGATCGGCTCGGCCGTGTTCGACACCGTCGGTCGACCCGTCCCGGGTGTCGAGGTCGAGGTGGTCGGCGCCGACGGTGCGCCCCTGCCGCACGATGGCGAGTCCGTCGGAGAGCTGCTGGTGCGCTCGCCGAGCCTGGTGGCCGGGTACTGGCGGGACGAGGCGGCCACCGCGAAGGCGTTCCGGGACGGCTGGTACCACAGCGGTGATCTCGGCTCGATCGACGCCCACGGGTACGTGCGGGTCGTCGACCGGCGGGCGGACCTGATCGTCAGCGGCGGCATGAACATCTACCCGGCCGAGGTGGAGCGCGTCCTGCGCACCCATCCCGCCGTCGCCGAGTGCGCCGTCGTCGCCGGACCGCACGAGCGCTGGGGCCAGACCCCCGTGGCCGTGGTCGTGGTCCGGCCAGGGGTGTCCCTCACGCAGGACGAGGTGATCGCGCACTGCCGCGCGCACCTGGCGGGCTACAAGAAGCCCACCTCGGTGCTCTTCGTCGAGCAGCTGCCCCGCAACAGCAGCGACAAGATCGCGCGCGAGCGCCTCCGGCAGATCGTGGCGGCGGCCGCCGGCTGAGCCCGCCTCCCGAACCCCGACCGCCGGCCCGACAGGAGTGAGGACCATGAGCGAGACGACCACCGTCGAGGACCGCATCGACCTGGAGCTCGACCCCGCAGCGCTGTTCGCCGTGCTCCGCGACCTCGACCAGGTCGCGCCGTGCGTGCCGGGCGCGAGCCTGGATCCGCGGGCCCCGGACGACGGGGGAGTGCGGACCGGCGAGGTCGTGTTCGCGTTCGGCCCGATCCGCTACCGCTACCGGGGAACGATGACGGTGAAGGAGCTAGTCGAGGCCGACCGGCGGATCACCTACCAGGCGGCGGCGAGCGAGACCTCCGGCGAGGGCGATCTCAGCGCCGACCTGACCCTGGCCGCGCTGGAGCGGGGGAGCGGCGGCTCCACCCTCGTGGTGAAGTGCGATGTGGCGCTGACCGGGATGGTCGCCGACTTCGCCGCGGGCATGGTGGGCGACGTCGCGCACGACATCTTCCAGCAGTTCGGCAAGGCGGTGAAGGCGCGCTACGCCGATGGGGACGCTGCGACCGTCGATGCCGGCGAACCCCCAGCGGGCCAGTACCGCGCAGCCGAAGCAGCCGGGGCGGCACCGCCGCCCGCTGCCCCGCGGGCCATCGGCGCGTTCGGGATGGTCCTGCGGATCACGCGCGCGCGGCTGGGCCGGCTGGTCCGGGGGATCTTCGGCCGGGCGGGGAGGGCGGTCCGGTGAGGCCGTCCGTGCTGGACGGCTACCGGGACCTACCGATCGTGGTGACCGGCGCCGCCTCGGGCATCGGCGCCGCGGTCGCCGGTCTGCTCACGGACGCGGGCGCTGAGGTCGTCGGCGTCGACCGGAGCCCGGCGCGCCACGGCGTGGCGCGGTCCGTGCAGGCCGACCTCGGCGATCCCGATTCGCTGGCTGCTGCGGTGGCGCAGCTGCCGCGGCGGATCGGTTCGCTCTTCCTGTGCGCCGGCCTCTCCGACGGTGCGGCCGCGCCCCGGCGCGTCGTCGAGGTCAACTTCCTCGGCCTGCGCGAGCTGGTCGAACAGCTCGCGCCGCGGATCGCCCGCGGCGGGGCGGTCGTGAGCACCACCTCCGCGGCCGGGCGCGGCTACCGGGAGAACGCCGCCGACGTGCTCGGGCTGGTGCGCACCACCGGGTTCGCCGATGGCCGGCGCTGGTGCGAGCAGCACCACGGCTACCTCGATCGCCGCGGCGGCTACCGGATCTCGAAGGAGGCGCTCGTGCTCTACACCAAGCTGCGGTGCTGGGAGCTGATGGAGCGGCAGGGGGTCCGCATCAACACCGTCGGTCCCGGCGTGACCGACACCCCGATGCTCGCCGATTCCGCGAAGGCCCACGGCGCGGCCCGGCTCGATGCGCTGCTCGCGCCGGTCGGCCGCCGCGCCACCGCCGAGGAGCAGGCGCAGATCCTGCTCTACCTCAACAGCGGATGGGCGAGCTTCGTGACCGGGCAGGTGATCTGGAGCGACGGCGGCCGGATCAGCACCGAGGAAGTGGCCGCGCTCGGCGCGCCGGTGCCGGTGGGGACGTGGCCGTGACGGCGACCGGGAGCCGGCCGGAGCGGACCGTCCCGGTGCCCGACGAGCTGCGGGCCGCCGCGCGGAAGGTGTCGAACTGGGGCCGGTGGGGACCGGACGACGAGCTCGGCACACTCAACCACATCACGCCCGCGCACGTCGCGCGCGCCACGGCGCTGGCCCGACGGGGCGCGGTCTTCTCGCTGAGCGTCCCGTTCGACGCCGACGGCCCGCAGGGTGCGCACGGGTACCGGCGCAACCCCGTCCACCTGATGACGCTCGACGGCGGCGACCACGACGTGGCCGAGCGGCTCGGCGGCTGGGGCGGGGAGGCGGAACGCCAGGTCAGCGAGCTGTGGCGGGGCCCGATGCGGTTCAACGACGACTTCATCATGATGCCGCTGCAGTGCGCGACCCAGTGGGACGCGCTCGCCCACGTCTACTACGAGGACCGGCTCTACAACGACCGGCCGGCCGGCACGGTCACCAGTTTCGGCGCCACTCGCAACGGCATCGACAAGGTCGCCGCCCGCGGCATGGTCGTCGGCCGCGGGGTGCTGCTGGACGTCGTCGCCCACCGCGGCGCCACGCACCTGGAGGCCGGCGCGGTGATCGGGCCCGAGGAGCTGGAGGCCGTCGCGGCGGCGCAGGGCGTGGACGTCGGCACCGGCGACATCCTGCTCGTGCGGACCGGGTGGTGGCAGTACTTCCGCTCGACCGGCGGCTCGGGGGCCGGGGGACCCGGGATCAGCTGGCGCTGCGCGGAGTGGCTGCATGAACGCGAGGTCGCGGCGATCGCGGCGGACAACCTGGCGCTGGAGACGAGCACCAAGGAGTTCCCCGGCGTGACGCTGCCGTTCCACATGCTCGCGCTGCGCGACATGGGGATGCTCCTGGGCGAGATGTGGGACCTGGAGACCCTGGCCCACGACTGCGCCGAGGACGGGGTCTACGAGTTCCTGCTCGTCGCCCAGCCCCTGCTGATCACCGGCGCCGTGGGCTCGCCGATCAATCCTCTCGCCATCAAGTAGGACCAGGAGCAGCTGTGGACGTGAGCCACGACCAGGATCGCCCGGGGCCCGGCGGCCTCTGGGACGTCGTCGTCATCGGGGCCGGGTTCTCCGGCCTGTACCTGCTGCACCGGGCCCGCGAGCTGGGACTGCGGACCCGCGTGTACGAGGCGGCGCCGGACGTGGGCGGTGTGTGGTACTGGAACCGCTACCCGGGCGCGCGGTGCGACACCGAGAGCATGTACTACTCCTACTCCTTCTCCCCGGAGCTGGAGCAGGAGTGGCCGCTGGAGGAGCGCTACCCCAGCCAGGAGAAGAACCTCGCGTACCTGCGGCACGTCACCGACCGGTTCGACCTGCGCCGCGACATCGTGTTCGAGACCCGGATCAGCGGCGCGGTGTGGGACGACGAGGAGCACGTCTGGACGGTGCGGACCGACACCGGTGACGAGGTGCGGACCCGGTACCTGGTGACCGCGGTCGGGTGCCTGTCGACGCCGAGCAAGCCACGGTTCGAGGGCCTCGAGGAGTTCACCGGCGAGCTGCTGTACACCAGCGAGTGGCCGGAAGACGCCGACCTGACCGGGAAGCGGGTGGGGGTGATCGGCACCGGCTCCACCGGGATCCAGAGCATCCCGGAGATCGCCAGGATCGCCGCGCACGTGACGGTGTTCCAGCGGACGCCGCAGTACACCCTGCCCGCCAACAACCACCGGCTCGATCCCGACTTCGTCAAGGACCTGAAGACCCGGTACCGGGAGATCCGGGAGCGCTGCCGGCACTCGGCTGCCGGTACACCGTACCCGGTGCCGACCCGGTCCGCCCTGGAGGTGCCGGAGGAGGAGCGGATCGCGGCGTTCGAGCAGGCGTGGGAGCGCGGCGGCGGACGGCTCCTGGGGACCTACACCGACATCCTCGTCGACGAGGCCGCCAACGAGACCGTCGCCGAGTTCGTGCGGCGCAAGATCCGCGAGATCGTGAAGGACCCACGGACAGCGGAGCTGCTCACCCCGACGACGTACCCGATCGGCACCAAGCGGATCCCGCTGGACAGCGGGTACTACGAGACGTTCAACCGGGAGAACGTCTCCCTCGTCGACCTGCGGCGGACCCCGATCGAGCGGTTCACCCCGCGCGGCATCCGGACGAGCGAGACCGAGGTGGAGCTGGACGCGGTCGTGTTCGCCACCGGGTTCGACGCGATCACCGGCAGCCTGCTGGCGATCGACCCGGTCGGCCGCGACGGGCTGACCCTGCAGGAGAAGTGGGCGAAGGGACCGCTCACCTACCTCGGGATCGCCACGGCCGGTTTCCCGAACCTCTTCATGATCACCGGGCCCGGGAGCCCCTCGGTCCTCACGAACATGCCCACCGCCATCGAGCAGCACGTGGACTGGGTGATCGACTGCCTCGCGCACCTGGAGAAGAACGGCATCGCGGTGATCGAGGCCGGGGCGCGGGCCGAGGAGCGCTGGACCGACCACGTCGGCGAGGTCGCCTCCCGGACCCTCTACCCGATGGCCGCATCGTGGTACGTCGGGGCGAACATCGACGGGAAGCCCCGGTCGTTCATGCCCTACGCCGGCGGCCTCGGCCGGTTCCGCAAGATCTGCGACGCGGTCGCCGCGGGCGGTTACCCCGGGTTCCGCCTGGGGGACCGCGAGACCGAGGTGGACATCGACTTCGGCGCGTTCACTCCCGACATCCCGACGGGAGTGCCCCAGCCCTGAGCCGGACCGGCTCGATCACCTCACGGCCGACCGCGGCGAGCTGGCCGACCAGCTCGTCCGCGGTCTCCCAGGCGAACGCGACCGAAACGAGGTTGACCCTGCTCGCGAGGAGTTCCTGGACCTCGGCGAGCACGGCGGCGCCACCCGCGGGCGCTGCGGGACCGGCCGGCCCCGTGCCGCCGTGGTGCACCCGGGCGATCGTGCGCGCCCCGAGACCGCCTGCGGACCAGCTGACCTCCTGCCGGAACCACAGCCGCTGCGGGTCCCGCCCCGCCGCCCGCACCTCGCGGCGGATCCGGTCGAAGACCCGCAGCGCCTCGGCACGGTCGATCGCCATGGGCAGCCAGCCGTCCCCGTGCAGGGCGATCCGCTGCACCACTCGCGGCCCGGTGCCGCCCACCAGGATCGGCGGGTGCGGGCGCTGCAGCGGCCGGGGGGCGAAGCACACGTCCGAGAACGACACGTACCGACCGGCGAACGACGGGTCGTCGGACGTCCACAGCTCGACGAGGGCCGCCAGGTACTCGTCCGTGATCGCGCCGCGCTCGGCGAAGGGGTAGCCGAGCCGGTCCGCCTCCGCGGCGTACCAGCCGGATCCGACGCCGAGCAGCAGCCGCCCGCCCGACAGCTGGTCGAGGGTGGCCAGCGCTTTGGCGAAGCCGATCGGCTCGTGGTTGGGCAGCACGGCCACGCCGAGCAGGAACCGGATCGTGCTCGTCCGGGCCGCGAGGAACGCGAACAGCGTGGGCAGGTCCCACCACGTCCGGTTGCCCAGCAGCGCGACGGAGCCGCGGGGCGGCAGGACGTGCTCAGGGAACTGCACGACGTCGAACCCGGCGGACTCGGCCGCCCGGACCACCCGCACGAGATCATCGACCTCGGTCAGGCGGTCGGGCGGGTAGACGGCGAACGAGAAGAACGGCCGGCTCGGGGACGGCACCGGTGCGGCGAGGTGAGCCATGCGCGATCCACGCCCGTCAGGACCGGGCCAGCTCCCGCACCTTGCCCAGGGTGTGCATGGAGGCCTCGTACGCCAGTTGGCTGCGGTGCTCGCGGGGCAGCGACACGTGCGTGAGGTAGCCGTGGGGCAGGCGCGGGTAGCGGGTGATCGACGCCTTGACCCCGCTGTCCGCGAGCCGGTGCCCGTAGGCTCGGCTCTCCTCGCAGAACGTGTCGAGCACCCCAGCGGTGATCACAGCAGGTGGGGCGCCCTTCATGTCCTCCTGCAGCAGCACGCTGGCGCGCTCGTCGCGGGCGTGCGCGGCATCGGCGAGGTAGTTCCCCCAGTACCACGAGGTGGCCGTGAGGGTCGGCCCGAACCGTTGGTCGCGCTCCGCCCAGGGGCGCAGCCCGACCTCCTCGGCCAGACCGATGTGCGCGAAGGGGCCGTAGACGATCGCCTGACCGGTCAGCTCGATCCCGCGTCTCGTGCACTCCAGTGCGGTCGCGCCGGCCAGGTTCGCCCCGGCGGAGTCCCCCATCACGACGACCGCGTCCGGGTCGCCGCCGAACGCCGCGATGTTCTGCTTGACCCACTCGACGCTCGCGACGCAGCACAGGAACGGCGTGGGGAAGGGGTGCTCGGGAGCGAGCGGGTAGTCCACGCTGGCCACGACGACGTCGCAGACCTCGCAGATCGCCCGGGCGGTCGGGTCGTAGGTGTCGACGCTGCCGAACACCCAGCCGCCGCCATGGAAGAAGACCACCACCGGGTGCGGGCCCGGCGTGCGCGGCCGGTAGACGCGCACCCCGACGCGCAGCCCTTCCGCCTCGAACGCCGCGTCGGACACCTCACCGATCTCCCGTCGGGCTTCGGGGGTATCGCGGTGCAGCGCCTGGAGGCGGGCGAAGGTCGCGCGTGCCTCGGCCGGTGTCATGTCGCTGAACCACCGGCCGTTGAGGATCTTCGCCCGTTCGGCGAAGCCGCGGGACAGCTCGGGATCGGGCTCCATGGGGTCCAGCCCGTCGAACTCCTCGATGAACACGAGAGACTCCGATCAGAAGACGGCGTAGGCGTTGGCGGGGGAGGCGCAGCCGCGCGGCAGGTTGAGCGGCGCGGACACGAGGGCGAACGACCAGGTACCCAGCTCCGCGCAGCGGACGGCCAGGTCCTCGAGCGCCCAGAGCTCACCGAGCGGGAGACCGAGCAGGACCAGCAGTCGGTGGTGGGCCCAGCCGACCGAGCGGTCGTAGGGCAGCGCCTCCAGGGTGGGATTGTCGGCGACGACACCCGCGATCCGTCGGTCCCACAACCAGGCCGTGGTCTCGACGCTCGCGTCCAGGCCGGGCAGGCGCAGCGCCGTGCGGTCCTCCCGGAACGCCGCGACCAGCTGATCACGGCGCGCATCGTCCAGCCCGAGGTACCACGGCAGCCAGCCGGTCCGCAGCAGCAGCACGTCGCCCGGCTCGATCGCCACACCCTCGTCCGCCGCGATCTCCTCGATGATCTCCGCGCTGACGGCGAACCGCTCGTCCGGCCGGACCGGCGGCAACCCTCGGCGCGACCGGTGGCGCGGCAGGTCGACGAGGACACCGCGCGTCATGATCCCGGTGCGGGCCCAGCGGTCGATACCGAGGACCCCGCCCCCGTCGAGGTCGGACTCCTGCCGGCCTCCGTAGTAGCCGAACTGGCGGAAGCGCTGGTGGCGCAGGCCGTCCCACTGGGTGCTGCCCTGGAGGTAGAAGTTGTCCAGGTAGTCGTCGCGGCTGTTGCGCTTGAGGACCTCGTGGTGCTGCAGCGGCTCCCGCTTGGACCAGAACACGGTGGCGGGCTCGGTCAGCGGCAGGTCGAGGTTCACGACGACGCCGTGGCGGACCGAGCGGAACGCCGCCGCGGTCTTCTCAGGGGTGATGAAGTTCAGGCAGCCGAGCTCGTCGTCGGCGCCGAAGACACCCCAGCAGTGGCGTTCGGTGGTGCCTTCGACGAAGGGCAGCTCGGCGTACTTCGGGTAGGTCATCGCGGGCTCCCGACGGCGCGGACCGGAGCCGTGCTCGCCGTCGGGGCGGAGCGGATCAGCTCCCGCAGGGCGGGCAGGACCTCGGTGCCGAAACGCACGATCTGGTCACGGGTGGTCTGGACAGTGCTGCCGGGCAGCTGCAGGCGGATGTTGAGCGCCGTCGTGCCGCTCTCAACGAGTTTGGCGTGCAGCTGGGCGGCCAGCTCAGCGCCGGTCTCGGCCCGGACCATGTCGGTCCGGTCGCCGTTCGCCCAGGTCCGCGGGGCTGATCGCGGCGCCGTCGAGCCGCGGCTCGCGGGCCGGGGGCCCAGCCAGCACCGGCGGATCAGCACCCGCGGGCCGGTGCCGCCGCGGGCGTTGTGGATCTCGGTGAGCTCCCTGGCTTGGGCCGGGGACTTGAACGTGGCCACGAGTGATCCCGCGCCGGCCGCGGCGACCTTGGCCGCGGCGACCGGACCGGCGACCGCGCCCAGCACGGGCACGGGCCGATCCGCGAGGACGCGGACGGCGCGGTCGTCGCCGAGCGGGCCGCCCGCCTCGCCGCGCAGCGCGGCCACGACCTTCGGCAGGGCCCGGTAGAAGTCCGCACGCCGGGTCTCGTGCGCAGCCCCGGCGAGGGCGAAGTCGTCGGCGGCGAATCCGGGCGCGAACCCTGCCCCGACCCGCCCGGGATGTCGGGCAGCGAGCCAGGCGAGTTCCTCCAGCAGGAGGTTGACCGGGCGCAGCGGCAGGATGACAGGGCACGGCGCTGCCCATGCGGTGCCGAGCACGTCGAGCAGCCAACAGCAGCCGAGCACCGGGGTGGGCACGTAACCCTCGAACCCGCCATGGTGCTCGCTGAGCGTGACGCCGTCGAACCCCGCCTCCTCCGCGAGCCGCGCCTGGTGCAGCAGCTCATGCACGGCGCTCGTGGCGTCGAGGTCCTCGAGGTAGAGGCCGAGCGAGATGCTGCCTTCGGCGAACGGCTCGTGAGCCGGCCCGGTCACGGCCGGGCCCCGTGCAGCACTGCCGGCGGCACCGCACTCCGCCGGTCGGCACCGCGTCTCGTCAGCCCATCGACCCCGTGCAACCTGCGCAAATCCGCGTCTCCCTCCTCGGTGGCACGACCGTGCGGCCGCTTGACGCCGGCGGGAACGGGACGCTATCAATGGCACGAGTGCGAAACAAGTGTTCTGTCAAACGGAACGGTAAGACTCGTGCTCCGTCGACCTGCGGGAGAACCCTCCGCGGCCGGCCTTCCGGTTCGTCCGGGTTCGGGTTCCTCGCGCACGCCAGTTGTTTGACCAGAACCCCAAGAGACATATAGCTTCGCCAGAAGACACACTGTCTTCTGACCTTCTGATCTTCTGATCTTCCACCGCTGCTGGGGGTTGAGGCATGGCGATTCCGGGCGACGACGCGGCGAACGCTCCGCCCGCCGGTCGAGGACGGCCGCGGCTGCGGGTGGCGATCATCGGTGCCGGTGCGGGCGGGCTGTGCATGGGCGTGGCGCTGCGCCGCGAGGGATCGTGCGATTTCACGATCTTCGAGAAGAGCGACGGGATCGGTGGCACCTGGTGGGACAACCGCTTCCCCGGCGCGGAGGTGGACACCGCCGTCCCCTTCTACTCGTTCAGCTTCCACCCCTACGCCTTCACCAGGACGCACGTCCGCCAGCCCGAGCTGCAGGCCTACCTGGAGAACGTCGCCGACACCTACGGCCTGCGACCGCACATCCGCCTGCGGACCGCCGTGGTCCGGGCGGAGTGGGACGAGGCCACCCACACCTACGAGGTGTTGACCTCCACCGGTGAGCGGGAGCGGTTCCACGTCGTCGTGTCTGCGGTCGGGCTGCTGAACGAGCCGAACCACCCCACCTGGCCGGGCCTGGACCGCTTCCGGGGGCCGAAGTTCCACTCGGCGCGCTGGGACCCGGACGTGGACGTGACCGGCAAGCGGGTCGCGGTGGTCGGCACCGGCTCGACCGCCGCCCAGATCGTGCCGGCGATCGCGCCGATCGTCGAGCACCTGACGCTCTTCCAGCGGCAGCCGGGATGGGTGATGCCCAAGCTGGACCGGGACTTCACCCCCGAGGAACGCGCGCGGCTGCTGCGGCCCGGCTACCGCCGGTGGATGCGGCTGAAGCAGTTCCTGACCTACGAGAAGACCCTCGGCAAGTCGTTCATCGAGGGCACGCCGTCGAACGTCGCCGCGCAGCGGATCTGCGAGAAGTTCATCGAGGAGACCTTCCGCGACCGGCCCGACCTGGCGAAGCTGGTGACCCCCGACTACCCGTTCGGGGGCAAGCGGCCGGTCAAGGAGAGCAAGTTCTACCCGGCGCTGCTGCGCGAGAACGTGGAGCTCGTCCCGCACGCGGTCGCCGAGGTCACCGAGACCGCCGTCGTGGACGACACCGGAACGAGCCACGAGGTCGACGTCCTCGTCATGTGCACGGGGTTCAAGGCGGCCTCGTTCCTGGACACCGTGGAGATCGTCGGCCGCGGCGGGCGCACGATCCACGAGGTCTGGGGCGACGAGCCGCACGCCTACCTGGGCCTCACGGTCGCGGGATTCCCGAACTTCTACATGCTGTACGGACCCAACACCAACGGCGCTCCGATCATGTTCATGCACGAGCGCCAGGTCGAGTTCGTCATGGCCAACATCAAGCGGATGGTGCGGCGCGGGGTGACCGCGATCGAGGTCCGCAAGCCGGTGATGGACCTGTTCAACCGCATCATCCAGCGCCGGATGCAGCGCTACGTCGTCGCGCGGTACCGGGACGTGCACAACTACGGCCGCGCGCGGACGGGCCGCGACGTCATCTACTGGGCCGAGGGCATGGTCGCCTACGCCGTCCTGACCCGGACCACCGCGCGCCTGTCCTCCCGTGCCGAGCGTCTGGGTTCCTGCCGCGGGGCGGGCGGGATCGACGACGCCCGATCCGCGGGCTCGGCACGGCGAGAGCAGCACAGCCGGAGCGGCGTGAGCGACCCGGACCAGTTGACGCGAATGTGAGGCAATGCGATGTCGAAGCCGACCGGAAAGCCGACGATCGATACGGAAGCCCTCCGCCGGAAGTACCGCGAGGAACGGGACAAGCGGCTTCGCCCGGACGGCACCCGGCAGTACGTGGACATGGTGGGCAAGTTCGCCGCGTTCGCCGAGGATCCCTACGTCACCGAGCGCATCGAGCGGGAACCGCTGACCGACAGCGTGGACGTCATCATCCTCGGTGGCGGGTTCTCCGGGCTGATCACCGCCGGGCGGCTGCGGCAGGCGGGCGTGAAGCGGATCCGCATCGTCGAGAAGGGCGGGGATTTCGGCGGAACCTGGTACTGGAACCGGTACCCAGGGATCCGCTGTGACGTCGAGTCCTACATCTACATGCCCTTCCTGGAGGAAGTCGGTTACATCCCGACGGAGAAGTACGCCAAGGGTGAGGAGATCTTCCGGCACTGCCAGGCGATCGGGCAGTACTTCGATCTGTATTCGGATGCCTGTTTCCAGACCGTGGTGAAAAGGGTGTGGTGGGACGAGACCACCGCCGAGTGGATCGTGGAGACCGATCGGGGCGACGCGATGCGGACGCGGTTCCTGTGCCTGGGCAGTGGCGGCATGCACCGGCCGAAGCTGCCCGGGATCCCCGGTATCGAGGACTTCCGCGGGCCCGCCTTCCACACCAGCCGCTGGGACTACTCGGTCACCGGGGGGAACGCGGACGGAAACCTCACGAAGCTGCAGGACAAGCGGGTCGGGATCATCGGGACGGGGGCGTCGGCGATCCAGTGCATCCCGCATCTGGCGGAGTGGTCGAAGGAGCTCGTCGTCGTCCAGCGGACCCCGTCGTCGGTGGACGTCCGCGGCAACAAGCCGACCGATCCGGAGTGGGCCGCGAGCCTGCAGCCCGGCTGGCAGCGCAAGCGGATGCTCAACTTCACCTCGATCCTGCTCGGCGTCCCGCAGGACGAGGACCTGGTGAACGACCGGTGGACGGACGTCTGGTCGCGGATGGGCCGCTACCAGGGATCGCGCACCGACGCGGCGAGCGTCGCGGAGATGCTGGAGCTGGCCGACTTCGAGAAGATGGAGGAGATCCGCGCGCGGATCGACGAGATCGTCGAGGACAAGGCCACCGCCGAGGCGCTCAAGCCCTGGTACAACCTGTTCTGCAAGCGCCCGCTGTACAGCGACGAGTACCTGCAGGTCTTCAACCGCCCGAACGTCCGGCTGCTCGACACCGACGGTCGTGGTCTCGACCGCATCACCGAGCACGCGCTCGTGTTCGACGGGGTCGAGTACCCGATCGACGTGCTCGTCTACGCCACCGGGTTCCGGGTCGGTGTACCGCCGCACCAGGCGGGCGAGTTCCAGGTCGTCGGCCGGGGCGGAGTCGAGATGGCGCAGCGGTGGGCGAAGGGGTGCCCGTCACTGCACGGCATGTACTCGCACGGTTTCCCGAACATGTTCTTCATCGGCCAGGGCTGCCAGGCCTCGCTGACGACGAACGTGCCGCACATGCTCGACGAGCAGGCCCTGCACGTCGCGGCGCTGATCTCGCGGTGCCTCAAGGACGGCGTGCGGTCGATGGAGGTGCGCCGCGAGGCGGAGGAGGCGTGGGCGGCCACCCTCCAGGCGAAGGCGGTCGACCGGCGCAAGTTCGAGGAGGAGTGCACTCCGAGCTACTTCAACAACGAAGGTGAGCTCGACCGCCCCACGATCCTGTCCCGCGGGTACGGCGGCGGTCCGCTGGAGTACATCGCGATCCTGGACCGCTGGCGGAACTCGGACGAGCTGACCCGTGACGTCGAGTTCGCCTACGACTGATCGTGCCCGGTGAGCGCACCGCCGGCCTGCGGACGGGCCAGGCCGGCGGTCCACAGATCGGCGAGCGTCTCCAGCACGACGGACTCGTCGGCCGGGAGCGCGCCCCGCCGGGACAGCAGGACCGCCCGGGACAGCAGGTGGCTGAGCAGGATCACCCGGGTCCGCACCGCACCCCGCTCGCTCTCCGGCCACAGCGCGAGGTAGCGGGGGAGGTGCTCGTCCACGGTGATCCCGCGGGCCCCTTCGGCGTCGGCGCCGACGGACAACTCCTGCCACACCGCGGCGATGATCTGGTGCGCGCGCTCGGAGTACCAGCCGATGGCCTTGTCGAGCCACTGCCGCACGGCGGGTCGGATGTCGGCGGTGTCGCCGGAGATCTCCGCGTCCAGCCCGGCGTAGAGCTCAGCGACGCTGTCCTGCACGGAGTCGGTGAGGACCTGGAGCACCTCGGCCTTGTTCTTGAAGTGGAGGTAGAACGTCGACCGGGTGACGCCGGCGGCGCTGACGATCTCCTCGACGCTGGCTCCGTGGTAGCCGTTGGCCTCGAAAGCCCCGAGCGCGGCGTCCAGCAAACGTCGGCGCGTGATGAGCTGCTGCTCCTCGCGAACGCTCCGCGGGTACGGAGAATTCTTCTTCGCGCCAGCGATGGCGGCAGCCGGCGAATCCTTACCTGCCATGGATCGAGTATACCGTCCGTCTTCTCCGGTCGCGGGATCGGGCACTTCGAGAATTCTCGCGGCGCGGTGTCGGTGAATGCTGTCCGAGAGCGGTTCGCGTAGTCTGCGACGGATGCTGAAAGACAGATAATCGCTTGACAAGACACGCTGACGTGTCTAGTTTCGGGGAAATTCATCCCGCCGGTCCGGCGTCGGCCCGGCCGGCGGAGTATCCCTGCCGACCGGGCATGCGCTCCGGTGTCCCCTGATGTTTCGCGGAGTCGCGTCGAACAGGATGGAGTTGATGTGCGGCGGGTAGTGGTGGCCGTGGACGGTTCCGGGAAGTCGTACGTCTTCTCCGACGAGAAGATTCCCGAGACCGGCTTGCTGTTCCGGGCGGATCCAGAACGGATCCGCGCATGGCTGGACGCGATCGACCCCGCCGACGTCTACCGGCCGGCGCAGCCGCCGGAGGGCGGCGCGCTGTGGTACCTGAGCGAGCTGCCGCCGGGCAAGGGGATGACCGCTACCTCGGTCGCCGACGGGATGGACGAGCGCGGGTTCCACGTCACGAAGACGACCGACTTCATCTACATCCTCTCCGGCAGAGTCCTGCTCGACCTCGACCGCGACACCGTAGAGCTGGCCGCCGGTGACGCCGTCGTCCTGCAGGCCGCCAACCACGCCTGGCGCAATCCCACCACCGAGCCCGCCCGCTTCCTCGACCTGCTCATGTCCAACGCCTGATCCGCGGCCTGCCACCTGTTCGGCAACAGGCAGCGGCGGGAGGAGACCGATGACGTTCGACCAGTACCGATTCCTCGCCGTCTCGGTCGAGGACGACGGCATCACGACCGTGCGGATGGGGGACCCGGTCGGGCCGGACTTCGTCGAGGCCGAGCACCCGATGCACCGGGAGCTGCTGCACGTCTGGGACGACCTGGCCAGGGCCCCCGAGGTCACCGGTGTGGTGCTCACCGGCTGCGGCGACCGGTTCTTCACCGGCCCCACTCTGGAGGCCCTGCGCGACCTCGTCGCGGCGCACCCGTACGGCGTGGTGCGGCAGATGGAAGAGGCGCGCGGGATCGTCAGCCGCGTCCTGGAGTTCGACAAACCGCTGGTGGCCGCTGTCAACGGGCCGGCCGTCAGCGTCGCCTGCCAGCTCGCGTTCCTCAGCGACGAGGTGGTCGCGGTGCCCGAGGCCCGCTTCCAGGACACCCACATCCGCCTCGGGCTGGTGGCAGGGGACGGCGGCACGTGGCTCTGGCCGGCGCTGGTCGGGTACGCCCGTGCCCGGCGCATCCTGCTGCGCAGCCACCCGCTCTCCGTCGAGGACGCGCACGAGCTGGGCCTGGTCGGCCAGATCGTGCCCCGTGCCGAGGTCGTCCCGCGCGCGCAGGAGATCGCGCGCAAGCTCGTGCGGCTGCCCGACTACGCCTACCGGGCGACGAAGCGGTCGCTGGCCCAGTGGCTACGCCTGGGCGCGCTGCTGTCGGCCGAGTTCTCGGCTACCGCGCAGACGACGAGCTACCTGACCCCGGACTTCCACCACGAGCTCGCCGAAGGTCTTCGGCGAGCGACGACGCACCACGGATCGCACGACGGAGCGAGGGGGACATGAAGACGCGAGCTGCGGTACTGCGCGAGACCGGCAAGTGGTACGAGATCGAGGAGCTCGAGCTCGATTCGCCCAAGGCCGGTGAGGTGCTGGTCACGTTCATGGCCGCGGGCCTGTGCCACACCGACGACCACCCACGGACCGGCGACCTGCCCTGCCGGCTGCCGATGGTCGGCGGCCACGAGGGCGCCGGGGTCGTGGAGGCGGTCGGCGAGGGCGTGACCCGCGTGGCGGTCGGCGACCACGTGGCGTGCTCGTTCGTGCCGGTGTGCGGTACCTGCCGGTACTGCTCGACCGGCCGGCAGAACCTCTGCAACTCCGGGCTGAACGCCCAGGTCGGGTGCCTGCCGGACGGGACGTTCCGGTTCCACACCGAGTCCGGGGAGGACGTCGGCGCCCTGTGCGTGCTGGGCTCGTTCTCCCAGTACGCGGTGCTCCACGAGACCTCGTGCGTGAAGATCCCGGACGACGTCCCGTTCGAACTCGCCGCGCTGGTCAGCTGCGGCGTCACCACCGGGTGGGGCTCTGCGGTCTACACGGCGGGCGTCCGCCCGGGCGACACCGTGGTGGTGTACGGCGTCGGCGGCGTCGGGATCAACGCCGTGCAGGGGGCCCGCTACGCCGGGGCCCGCCACGTCGTGGCCGTGGATCCCGTCTCGCTCAAACTGGAGAAGGCCCAGGAGTTCGGTGCCACGCACGTCGCAGACGACGCCGGGAAGGCCTTCGAGCTGGTCGAGGAGTTGACCCAGGGTCTGCTCGCCGACCACGCCATCTGCACCGTGGGCGTCATGACCGCCGAGGTCGTCTCGAACGCGTTCGAGATCGTCGGCAAGGGCGGCCAGGTGACCGTCACGGGGATGGGCAACTACACGACCGCGATCCACGGCGGCCTGCTGCCCGCGTTCCAGAAGCGGATCGTCGGGTCCCTCTTCGGCGGGGCCAATCCGCTGCACGACATCCCCAACTTGCTCGAGCTGTACAAGACCGGGGACCTCAAGCTCGACGAGCTGATCACCCGCCGGTACTCGCTGGAGCAGGTCAACGACGGGTACCGGGACATGCTCGACGGCCGCAACGTGCGCGGCGTGCTCATCCACGACCACGCCTGACCAGGAGCCGGCATGATCGAACAGGACACGCTGTTCATCGGTGGTGAGTGGGTCCCGTCCACGGGCACCGACCGGTTCACCGTGATCTCGCCGATCACCGAGGAGGTCGTCGGCACCACCCCGGCCGGGACCGCGGCGGACATCGACCGCGCGGTCGCGGCCGCCCGCGAAGGCCTTCGACACCGGGCCGTGGCCACGGATGTCGCCCGTGAAGCGCCGGCAGATCCTCCTGCGGGCGGGCAAGAACCTGGAGGCGCGCACCGAGGAGCTCGGCCTGTTGGTCGTCGAGCAGAACGGCACCCCGATCCGGCTGATGCCCGGCTGCACCGGGCGCGTTCGAGTACTTCGCGGATCTTCCGGTGCCGGAACCGGAGCTGCGCGAGGCGGGTACCGAGGCTGCGCTCGTGGTGCGTGAGCCGCGCGGGTCGTCGGCGCCATCGTCTCGTGGAACGTGCCGGTGGCACTCGAGCTGAGCAAGACGATCCCCGCCCTGCTCGCCGGGAACACGGTCGTGGTCAAACCCTCACCGGAGACGCCGCTGCACGACCGCATCATCGCCGAGGCCTTCGCCGAAGCGGGGCTGCCGCCGGGGGTGTTGAACATCGTCGTGGCCGACCGCGAGACCTCCGAACGGCTCGTCCGCCATCCCGGGGTGGACATGATCTCGTTCACCGGGAGCACCGCGGCGGGTCGGCGGATCGGCGCCATCTGCGGCGAGATGATCAAGCCGGTGGTGCTGGACCTGGGCGGGAAGTCGGCGGCACTCGTGCTGGACGACGTCGACATCGCCGATCGGGCCGCGCAGATCCTGCTGACCGGCGCCCTGCTGAACAACGGCGAGGCGTGTGCCGCGTGGGCCCGGATCCTGGTGGCCGCGCAAGCGTTACTCCGAGATCGTCGTCGCGTTGGTCGGCGTGCTCGAGAACGTGGTGGTGGGCGATCCGCGGGACCCGGCCACCGAGGTCGGCCCGCTGGTCAGCAGTCGTCAGCGGGAGCGGGTGGAGGGCTACATCGCCGCCGGCCTGACCGAGGGTGCGCGGATCGCCTACGGCGGCGGCCGACCCGAGGGCTTCGCCAAGGGGTGGTCCGTCGAGCCGACGCTGTTCGTCGACGCGAGCAACGACATGCGGATCGCTCGTGAGGAGATCTCCGGCCCGGACCGCATCGTCATCCCCTACGACGACGTCGCCGATGCGGTCCGCATCGCCAACGACTCGTCGTACAGGCTCGCCGGGGCGGTGTTCACCGAGGATCCGGACCGCGGCATCGCGCTGGTGAACCAGGTCCGCGCCGGGCTGGTCGCGGTGAACAGCCTGGGGATGGCGCCCCAGTTCCCGTTCGGTGGCTACAAGACTCCGGGATCGGGCGGGCGCACGGCCCGGAAGGGCTGGCGGAGTACTTCGAGTCAAGACCATCGGCCTGCCGCCGGGTCACCGCGTCTGACGGCCCGCGACCTGCGGATTCGGCTGCCGTGCACCTTGACAGGGCGAGGCAGCCGACTAGGCTGGGACGAGTTGAACGCTCGTTCCGTGAGACGGAACAGAATGGACGTCGCGGGGTCGTGGAGCGCCGCCTGCGGGCGCGGGGCCGGACGACGTCGTCAGATGGAGTGGGAGCGCGTGTACTCGACCATCCTCGTGGAGGACGCCGACCAGATCGGCGTCGTGACCCTCAACCGGCCGCACCGCATGAACGCGTGGACGCCGCTGATGGGGGTCGAACTGCGGGACGCGTTGATCGCGCTCGACGCCCGCAACGACATCAGGGCCGTCGTGGTCACCGGCGCGGGACGCGGGTTCTGCGCCGGTGCCGACCTCAGCCCGGACGCGCAGGCCGAGTCCGGGCACTCGGACGACCGTCGCGACGAGTTCCCGTACTGGGAGATGAACACCCCGATCATCGCGGCGATGAACGGCCCGGCCGTCGGCGTCGGCATGACCATGCCGTTGCAGTGGGATCTGCGGATCGTGGCCGAGGACGCCAAGTACGGGTTCGTGTTCGGCAGGCGCGGTCTGGTGCCGGAGCTCGGCTCCACCTGGCTGCTGCCGCGGCTGGTCGGGCTCGGTACCGCCCTGGACCTGCTGCTGACGGGGCGCATCTTCACCGGCCGAGAGGCCGCCGAGCTCGGGATCGCGAACGAGGCCGTCCCGGCGGGCGAGGTGCTCTCCCGCGCGCTCGAGATCGCCCGCGACATCGCCGCGAACGTGGCACCGGTGGCGGCCGCGTTGACCAAGCGGCTCGTCCACCGCTTCCTCACCGAGCCCGACCGGGCGGCGGCCGAGCTGGTCGAGCGGCGGCTGGCCGCGTGGACCGCCGAGCAGACGGACCTGAAGGAAGGGGCCGCGGCCTTCTTCGAGAAGCGCCCCCCGCGCTGGCGGCTCGCCAAGAACGACGACTTCCCGGAGGACCTGTTCCATGCCTGAAGGTGCAGCGCCGCAGGGCGCGTCCGCCACGCCGGCCACCGTGGTCGGCGGGTACGCCGACGCGTGGGTGAACATCCCGGTCCCCGGCGAGGACCTCCTCGTTCAGCCGGATGTGCTCAGCTCGAACGTCCGCAAGTGGTTCAAGTCGTACGGGCAGGCCAAGGCGGTCGGCAGCACCGTCGACGAGCTCGTCGAGCACATGAACGCGGCGGGCGTGGAGAAGGCCCTGCTCTCCGCGCGGGCCAGCTGGGACCATCCGCACACCCGCCCGCGCGGGGTCTTCCAGCAGACGCCCGGGATGCCGGACGAGGTCTTCGACCGGTTCCTCGAGGAGATGGTCGCTGCTGTGAACAAGTACCCGGGGCGCATCTACGGCACCGTCGTGCTCGACCCGTTCGGCGCGATGACGACGGTCCGCCAGCTCGAGCGCGCGGTGAAGGAGGCGGGGATGGTCGCGGCGCGGCTGTTCCCCGCAGGCTCCGGGGCTGCGATCGACCATCCGCTGTGCTACCCGATCTACGCGAAGTGCGTCGAGCTCGGCGTCCCGGTCACCGTCAACCTCGGGATGCCGGGCCCGCTGCGCCCGGCCGCGCTGCAACAGCCCAGTCGGCTCGACGAGGTGCTGCTCGCGTTCCCGGAGCTGGTCGTGGTCGGGACGCACATCGGCCATCCTTGGCACCTGGAGACCGTCGCGCTGCTGCAGAAGTACCCGAACTTCCACCTCATGACATCGGGCTGGGCGCCGCGCTACATCCCGAAGGAGATCCTGCACCACCTGAACACCCGGGGCAGCCGGCAGGTGATGTGGGCGTCGGACTACCCGCTGCTGAGCGTCGAGCGGGCGGCGAGCGAAGGGGCGGCGCTCGAGTTCAAGTCCGAGGAGATCAAGAACCGCTACATGCGGGACAACTGCCTCGAGGTCTTCAAGATCTGAGCGAAGCGAGGAGTGACTGGTGGAAACCACCGCGGCGGTCCTGCGGGAGACCGGGAAACCGCTGAGCGTCGAGCGCATCGAGCTCGACGAGCCCGGCCCGGGCGAGGTCCTCATCCGCATGGCCGCGGCCGGCATCTGCTTCTCCGACCACCACTTCCTGTCGGGGCGGAGGGTCATGCGTCTGCCGGCGGTCATCGGCCATGAGGGCGCCGGGGTCGTCGAGGCAGTCGGCCCGGGCGTCGCAGGGATCGCTCCGGGCGACCACGTCGTGCAGACGTTCGTGGCGCCGTGCGGGCGCTGCCTGCGGTGCAAGCGGCGCAAGTTCACCTACTGCGAGGTGGGGCTCGGCGTCGCGGACGGCACGATGATGGACGGCACGTTCCGCATGCGCTCGGCGTCGGGCGAGATCGGCACCGGCATGCGGCTGGGCAGCTTCAGCCAGTACACGGTCTCCCCGGAGACGGCGTGCGTGGTGATCCCCAAGGACATCGATCTCACCGTCGCCTGCCTGGTCAGCTGCGGTGTGTCGACCGGTGTGGGGGCCGCGCTGAACATCGCGGCGGTCCGGCCCGGCGACACGGTCGCGGTCTTCGGCGTCGGTGGAGTGGGCACGGCCGCCGTCGCAGGCGCGGTCGCGGGTGGTGCGGCGAGCGTGATCGCCGTGGACGTCGTCGACGCCAAGCTGGAAGCGGCGCGGACGTTCGGGGCTACCCACACCGTCAACGCCCGCGAGGTCGATCCCGTCGCCGGCATCCGCGAAGCCACCGGCGGCTACGGGGTCGAGAAGGCGATCCTGTGCATCGACGTCGTCCTCCCCGAGCACCTGGCCGCGGCCGTCGACAGCCTCGACAAGGGCGGCGCGGCGGTCGTCGTCGGCGGATCGGAGAGCAGCCTCGACCACATCCCCACACCGCCCGCGTCGCTGATGCGCGACTCGAAGAGCGTCGTCGGCACGATGTACGGCGGCCTCGACCCGCACCGCGACGTGCTCCGCTACCTCGATCTCCACCGGGCGGGGCGGCTCCCGCTGGACCGGTTCGTCTCGCGCACCTACCCGCTCGAGGAGATCAACACCGCGATGGACGACCTGCTCGCCGGCCGCAACATCCGCGGCGTCGTCGTCTTCTGAGCCGGCTGACAAGGACGAAGTGCCACCGAAGGGGTGACCCGACCAATGACGAGTGCCACCGTGCACGACCGCTCGGCGACCGCGACGGAGGGCTCGGGGCCGTCCGAGGACGAGCTGAGGCAGCTGCCCGGGCTGGTCTCGGTCGACGACCACATCGTGGAGCCGCCCGACCTGTGGACCAGCCACCTGGGCAACGACCCGGAGAAGGTGCCGCACGTGGTGCGCAAGCAGGTGCCGCGCGGCGCGGGCAGCGACGAGCTCGTCTGGGCGGACGTGTGGGTCTACGAGGACGTCGAAGTGCCGCTGATCCGTGCCTTCCAGTCGGTGGGCATGGCGGCCGACGAGGTCGATCTCGTCCCGCTCACCCTCGACGAGTGCCGCAAGGGCGTCGTCGACCGTGACGCGCGCCTGGCCGACATGGACATCGACGGGATCGAGGTCGAGGTCCTGTTCCCGAACAACTTCGTCCGCTTCTGCGGGCAGGTGTTCCTCGAGGCGAAGGACAAGAAGCTGGCGCTCGAGTGCGTCAAGATCTACAACGACTACCTGCTGGAGGAGTGGCAGGCGCCGTCGGGCGAACGGTTGATCGCCTCCACCATCGTCCCGCTGTGGGACGTCGAACTGGCCGCGGCGGAGGTGCGGCGCAACGCCGCGCGGGGCGGCCGAGCGGTCTGCTTCTCGGAGATCCCGGCCCGGCTGGGCCTGCCGTCGATGTACTCCGGCTACTGGGAACCGCTGTTCCAGGCCTGCGCGGAGACCGACACCGTCGTCAACATGCACATCGGGTCGAGCTCGACCCAGCACACCACCTCGCCGGACGCCCCGCCCGGGGTGCGGATCGCCAACCACTTCAGCAACTCGGCGTTCTCCCTGACCGACTGGCTCTACTGCGGCGCGTTCATCCGCTACCCGGACCTGAAGATCGCGTTCTCGGAGGCCCAGGCCGGCTGGATCCCGTTCTTGGTGCACCGCCTGGACAACCTGTGGTCGCCGGGCCGCGACTACCGCAACCCGGACCCGCCGCTGCCGAACCCGCCGAGCCACTACCTGCGCGACCACGTCTACGCCTGCGTCTTCGACGACGTCGACATGCTCAAGCACATCGACGTGCTCGGCGAGGACCAGATCTGCTTCGAGGCCGACTACCCGCACCCGGACGGATCGTGGCCGAACTCCCGCAGGCGCGCGCTGGAGCTGACCGCGACCGTCGAGCGGCCGGTGCGGGACAAGTTCCTCCGGTACAACGCCGCGAAGCTCTACCGGATCGAGCGCGTCCTGAAGGAACTGAGCGAGCCGACCACCGGCCGCTGACCCGAGCTACAGGAGGACATCCATGACAGGACTGCTCGATGGCCGGGTCGTGGTCGTGACCGGCGCCGGCCGCGGCATCGGGGCGGGCGTCGCCCGGGTGCTGGCCCGCGAAGGCGCCCGGGTGGTCGTCAACGACCTCGGCGCCGCGCTCGACGGCAGCGGCGTCGACACCGGTCCCGCGGCGACCGTCGCCGGCGAGATCCGCGCGGCGGGCGGCGAGGCCGTGGCCAACACCAACGACATCGCTGACTACGACGGGGCGCGCGAGCTGGTCGAGCAGGCCGTCGACACGTACGGGAAGCTGGACGTCGTGGTCAACGTCGCCGGGATCCTCCGCGACCGGATGATCTTCAACCTGCCGCCCGAGGACTGGGACGCGGTCATCCGCGTCCACCTGCGCGGCACCTACAACACCACCCACCACGCGTCCCGCTACTGGCGCGGCCTGCGCCGGCCCGACGGGCACTTCCGGCTGATCAACTTCACGTCCGGCTCGGGGATGCACGGCGTGGCCGGCCAGCCGAACTACGCCGCGGCCAAGATGGGCATCGTCGGGCTCACCTACTCGTGCGCGAACGCGCTCGCCAAGTACGGGGTGACGGTCAACGCGATCAGTCCCGCCGCGGCGACCCGCATGGGCGAGAGCATCCCGAACCAGGAGAGCCGCTCCGAGGCGCTGCGCAGCGGCAGCGGCGAGATGGCGCCGGAGAACGTGGCGCCGATGGTGGCCTACCTGGCGAGCGAGCGCTCCGACTGGTGCACCGGCCAGGTGTTCCTGGCCGCCGGCTACCTCATCGGGATGTACAACGTGCCCGAGGTGACCCACGAGATCGTCTCGCCCGGCCCGTGGGACCTGCGGACGGCGTTCCACATGATCGAGAACATGTTCCAGCCGAACGCGCCGGTCAACCGGCTGCCGAAGGTCGGGACGGGCATCGAGGCCCTCCAGGCCGAGCTCGCTTCGACCGGCGGACCGGCGTGACGGGGCGGCGGGGCCGCACGCGATGAGCCGCCGCACCGGCGCCCGCATCGTGGGCGCCTACGAGCACCCCGACCGGGTCATCACCGGCAAGTCCGTCGAGCAGGTGCACGCCGAGGTTGCCCTCGGCGCACTCGCCGACGCCGGGCTGGGCCTGGAGGACGTGGACGGGTACTGCTGCTCGGGGGACGCCCCCGGCCTCGGCCCGATCTCGATGGCGCAGTACCTGGGGCTCTCCCGCCTGACGTTCGTCGACTCGCTGGAGATCGGTGGTTCCTCGCCGGTCGCCCAGCTCGGCCACGCGGCCGCGGCGATCGCCGCAGGGAAGTGCCGGGTCGTGCTCATCACGCTCGCCGGTCTGCCGCGGTCCGGGGCGTTCCGGCCGATCTGGGCGGCGCCCGAGGCACCTTTCGAGACGGTCTACGGGCCGACGACCCCGGCGATGTACGCGCTGGCGGCTCGTCGCCACATGCACGAGTACGGCACGACCGCCGAGCAGCTCGCGGAGATCAAGGTGGCGGCGTCGCTGCACGCCCAGCACAACCCGAACGCGTTCCTGCGCCGGCCCGTCACAGTCGAGGAGGTGCTGGAGTCGCCGTGGGTGAGCGAGCCGCTGCACCGGCTGGACTGCTGCGTGGTCACCGACGGCGGTGGCGCGATCGTCGTCGCCGCGCCCGAGGTGGCGAAGGACCTGGGCCGGCGCAGCCCCGTCCTGCTGGGACACGGCGAGGCGCTCAAGCACGGTTCCGACGGACGGCTCGACCTGACGTACACGGCTGCGGTCCGGTCGGGGCCGACGGCGTTCGAGGAAGCCGGCGTAACCGTGGCCGACGTGGACTACGCGTCCATCTACGACTCCTTCACGATCACCGTGCTGATCACGCTGGAGGACCTGGGATTCGCCGAGCGCGGGAAGGGCGGCTGGTTCGTCGCCGACGGCGGCCTGCTGGCCCCGCACGGACGGCTGCCGGTCAACACCGACGGCGGCGGGTTGTGCAACAACCACCCGGCCAGCCGCGGGGGCATGACGAAGATCATCGAGGCGGTCCGGCAGCTGCGTGGTGAGGCGCACCCGGCCGTCCAGGTGCCGAACTGCGAGATCGCGCTGGTCCACGGGACCGGAGGCTCGCTGGGCAGTCGGATGGCCAGCGTGACCGCGATCCTGGGCGTCGAGGAGTAGCCGTGGTCGAACCGAGGACGCTGCCCGCCCCCGCGCCGACCCTCACCCCCGAGACCGAGCCGTTCTGGACCGCCGCCGCCGAGGGCAGGCTGCTGTTGAAGCGCTGCCTCGCCTGTGCCGCGGTGATCTGGTACCCGCGGTCGCACTGCCCACTGTGCGGCAGCAGGGAGACGGAGTGGTTCACCGGCTCGGGCCACGGCACCGTCTACAGCTTCACGGTCAACCACAAGGGGGAAGGAGCCTACCGCGGGGCCCCGTACGTGCTGGCCTACGTCGAGCTGGTCGAGGGCCCGCGGGTGCTGACCAACATCGTCGACGTCGATCCCGCCGCGGTGACGGTCGGGATGGCCGTGCAGGCGGTCTTCGCGCCCACCGGCGAGGGGACGGCGCTCGTCCGGTTCGCGCCGCGGCGCGAACCGGGCGGACACCGAACGGACTGACGCCCCGGGGAACGGCGCTCCGGGCGCGGTGGTGGTGCAACGAGGCACTCGACGCCGATCTCGGCACGCGAAGGAGCGAGAGCCATGACGTCCAACACGCTGGAATCGATCGACCTCACCGATCCCGAGCTCTACCGCGACGGATGGCCCCACGAGCTGTACCGGGACCTGCGCCGCGCGGGATCCGTCCTGGCCCATCCGAAGGTCTACGTCCCGGCGTTCGACGCCGACGTCGAGTTCTGGGCGGTCATCGGCCATCCCGAGGTGCGCGAGGCGAACCGGGACTGGCAGACCTTCGCCGCGACCGACGGGCCGGCGATCGTGCCGTGGCCGGAGGACCGGCGGGGCCAGGTGCTGGCCGCGATGGACCCGCCGGACCACGCGCGGCTGCGGAAGCTGATCTCAGCCGGGTTCACCCCGCGGATGGTCGGCAGGCTCGAGGAACAGATCCGTGAACGGGCCGCGCGGATCCTCGACGCCGCCGCGGAGAAGGGCACCGTGGACTTCGTCCGCGACGTCGCCCACCAGCTGCCGCTGCACGTCGTCGGCGACATCGTCGGCATCCCCGAGGCCGACCGCCACGAGGTGTTCGGGATCATCGACGTCCTGCTCCGCTCGTACGACCCGAAGGAGGGGATCACGCGGGAGCAGCGGCAGGAGGCGGAGGCTGAGCTGTTCCGCTACGGGCGCGCCTTGGGCGAGGCGAAGCGAGCCGACCCGACCGACGACGTCTGGTCGATCCTCGCCAACGGCGATCTGACGCTCATGGAGCTCGACCTGTTCTTCCTGACGCTGACCTTCGCCGGCAGCGAGACCACCCGCAACGCCATCACCGACGGGCTGATCGCGCTGCTCGAGCACCCGGACCAGCTCGCCGCGCTGCGCGCGGACCGGTCCCTGCTCCCCGGCGCGGTGGACGAGATCCTGCGGTGGTCCAGCCCCGTCCTCGCGTTCGGTCGCACGGTCACCCGCGACGTCGAGCTGGGCGGCGTGCAGCTGCGCGCGCGCGAGCGGATCGCGCTGTTCTACCCCTCGGCGAACCGGGACGAGCGCGTGTTCGACGATCCGTTCCGCTTCGACATCCGCCGCTCGCCCAACCCGCACGTGACGTTCGGCGGCGGCGGCCCGCACTACTGCCTCGGTGCGAACCTGGCCAAGTCGGAGATCAGCGTGATGTTCGACCAGTTGATCGACCGGTTCTCCGACATCGAGATCGTCGGGGAGCCGACACGCATCAGCGTCGGGCCGGTGAACAACGTCGGGGTCAACGTGCAGACTCTGCCGGTCCGCCTCGGCTAGCGGATCGGGGGAGATGGTGGCGACTCACACGTCGACATGCCGCGCGTGCGTGAACATGTGCCCGACCGTCGTCGAGGTGGTGGACGGTCGGCTGGTGTCGGTGGCGGGGGACCGGGACAACCCGGTCTTCCGCGGCTACACCTGCGTCAAGGGGCGGTCCCAGCCGTACTACCACAACCATCCCGACCGGTTGCTGACGCCGCGGAAACGCCTGCCCGACGGGCGTTACCTGCCGATCTCCTCCGAGACCGCCATGGACGAGATCGCCGAGCGCCTGCAGGCGATCGTGGCCGACCACGGGCCGCGTGCAGTCGCGTCGTACTTCGGTTCGATGATCATCACGAACCCGCTCACGCAGCCGGTCCAGCTGGCGTTCATGCAGGCGCTCGGGTCCCCGCTGACCTTCCATCCGGGGACCCTGGACAAGCCGGGCAAACCGATCGCGGCCGCGCTGCTCGGCGCCTGGCAGGCGCCGCTGCAGGGCTACGACCGCGCGGACGTCGCCCTGCTGATCGGGCTCAATCCGGCCCAGAGCCACTACGGCGTGCCGTGCGGTGCCCCCTCGACCTGGCTCGGCGAACGCCTACGCGCCGGCATGCAGCTGATCGTGATCGATCCCCGGGAGACCGAGCTGGCGCGGCGGGCGACGCTGCACCTGCAGCCGATGCCCGGGCACGACGTCGCGATCCTCGCGGCGATGATCCGCGTCGTCCTCGTCGAGGGGCTCGGTGACCGGGAGTTCGTGGACCGGTACGTCGGCGGCGTCGAGGAACTGCGGGCGGCCGTCGACCCGTTCACGCCGGCCGTCGTCGGGAGGTGGGCGGGGATCCCGGCCGACCGGATCGTCGAGGCCGCCCGCATCTTCGCGACCGCCGGGCGTGGCTACGCCGCCGCCGGTGTGGGCCCAGGGTTCGCCGACTCCTCGACGCTCGTGGAGTACCTCGTGCTGGTGCTCGAGACGCTGTGCGGGCACTGGCTGCGGGCGGGGGAGCGGGTCGAGCGCGCACCCACGCTCGTTGCGGCGCCGCGCTATGTCGCCCAGCCCTCGGGGCCGCGGCCGGCCTACGGGTTCGGGGTGCGGATGCGCGCGACGGGCTTGGGGGCCACCGCGGCCGGGCTGCCGACGGGGGTGCTCGCCGACGAGATGCTGCTCGACGGCGAGGACCGCGTGCGGGCGCTGATCAGCTGCGGGGGGAACCCGGTGTCCGCGTGGCCCGACCAGCAGAAGGTGATCGAGGCGCTCGACCGGCTCGACCTGCTCGTGCAGATCGACCCGTGGATGTCGGCGACCGCGCGGCTGGCCGACTACGTCCTTGCGCCCAAGATGTTCTACGAGGTCGCGTCGGCAACCTTCCCGACCGACATGATGATGCTGATGCCGACCTGGTACGGGCCGGAGCGCTCGTACGCCCAGTACACGCCCGCCGTGGCCGAACCGCCGGCGGGCGCCGACGTCATCGAGGAGTGGGAGTTCTTCCACGGGCTGGCCCGACGGATGGGCCTGCAGCTGCACCTCTCGGCCATGTTCGCCGCCGAGGTCGAGCCGTGGCGGATCGACCTGGAGCACAAGCCGACGTCGGAGGAGCTGATCGAGGTGCTCGCCGCCGGCGGCCGCGTGCCGCTCGACGAGGTCAAGCGGCATCCGCACGGTGCCGTGTTCCCGGAGCCCGCGGTGTACGTCGAGGAACCCGATCCCGGCGTGACCCACCGCATGCAGGTGGCCCATCAGCAGATGGTGCGTCACCTGGGCGAGGTGTGGGACCGCGAGGTCCGCGCGGCGGCGACCGGCGGCGGGCCGCGACCGGACGGCTCGGGGTTCCGCCTCGTGCACCGGCGGGTCCAGCACACCTACAACTCCACCGGTGTGGAGCCGGCGCCGCCCGCACTGCGTCACCCGAGGTTCAACCCGGCCCACCTCCATCCGGAGGACCTGGCGATGCTGGGGCTGCGCGACGGCGACGAGATCGTGGTGCGCTCGGCCCGGGCCGGCATCCCGGCGGTGGTCCGGGCCGATCCGACGCTGCGCCGCGGGCTGGTCGGCATGGCCCACGGCTTCGGCGGCGCACCGGAGCGGGACAGCGAGTACCCGCGCATGGGCGCGTGCACCGGGCGGCTGCTGGACGCCGCCGATCTGGCCGATCCCTACGTCGGGATGCCGCGGATCGGCAACGTCGAGGTGACGATCATCCGGCGGAAGCGGCCCCGGGTGCGGTGAACGGGGCCCGACGGAGGGTCAGGGAGGGTCAGGCCCGCGCGACCCGGCCGGTCCGCAGCGACGGCGGTACCGGCACCGGAACCGCCGCGAGCAGCTCGCGCGTGTACTCGTGCCGCGGCGCGCTGTAGAGCTGCTCCGCCGGGCCGATCTCCACGATCTCGCCCTGGCGCATCACCGCGACGCGGTCGGCGATCACCTCGACCAGTGCGAGGTCGTGCGAGATGAACAGGTAGGACAGCCCGAGCTCTTCCTGCAGGTCGGTCATCAGGTTGAGCACCTGCGCCCGCACGGACACGTCCAGCGCGGCCACCGGCTCGTCGCAGACGATCAGGTCGGGTTCCAGCGCGAGAGCACGCGCGATCGCCACCCGCTGCAGCTGCCCACCGGACAGCTCGCTCGGGTGGGCCGCGGCCGTCCGCCGGGAGAGCCCGACCTTGTCCAGCAGCTCCTCGGCGCGCCGGTCCCGCTCGGCGCGCGGCAGCTTGTCGTGGATCAGGAGCGGCTCGCCGACCGAGGTGCCCACGTCGATGCGCGGATCGAGGGAGCCGTACGGGTCCTGGAAGATCATCTGCGTGCGGCGCCGGAATCGGACGAGGTCGCGCCGGTCCAGCGTGGAGACGTCCGTGCCGTCGAAGACGACACTGCCGGCGTCCGGCTCGATCAACCGCAGGACGAGCCTGCCGACCGTGGACTTGCCGGCGCCGGACTCGCCCACCAGCGCGAGCGTCTCGCCCTTGGCGAGGGAGAAGGACACGTCGCGCACCGCCGCGTGGTGCGCGGTGGCCCGGCCGAAGAAGTTGCGGGAGCGGACGAACGACTTCTCCAGTCCGCGCACGTCCAGCAGGGTGTGCTGCGCTGCGTCGGAGACTGAAGCGGTCCGGACGGCGGGCTCGGTCATCGGGTCCGCACTCCTTCCAGGCTCAATGTTCCAGCGCGGTGGCACCGCACCCCCCGGCCCCCCGCGACGGGTTCGAGAACAGGCGGTGCGTCACAGGTGTCCGCCGTGTAGTGCGGGCACCTGTCGTGGAAGCGGCAGTCCGGCGGCATCGCGCCGGGCTCCGGCACGCGGCCGGGGATCGCCTCGAGCCGTCGGCTCCGCCTGATGCGCACGTGCCCGATGTGCGGGATGGACGCCATCAAGCCCGCGGTGTAGGGGTGCAGCGGCCAGCGGAACAGATCCTCCACCGTGGCCCGCTCCACCACCTGTCCCGCGTACATGACCACGACGCGGTCGCACACCTCGGCGATCACTCCGAGGTCGTGGCTGACCAGGACGACCGAGATGCCCGTGTCCTCGCGGATCTCCCGGAGCAGGGCCAGGATGCGCGCCTGCACGGTGACGTCGAGCGCGGTCGTCGGTTCGTCCGCGATCAGCAGCTCAGGATCGCAGGCGAGGGCCACGGCGATCATCACCCGCTGGCACATCCCGCCGCTGAACTGGTGCGGGTAGTCGTCGAGGCGGCGCTCGGCGTTCGCGATGCGCACCCGGTCGAGCAGCTCGACGGCGCGTCGGCGCGCGGTGCGCCGGTCGACCCGGCGGTGCCGGCGCAGCGTCTCGACGATGTGGTCGCCCACGGTGAAGGCCGGATCCAGGCTGCGGGTCGGTTGCTGGAAGATCATCCCGACCCGGTTGCCGAGGATCTGGCGCATCTGCCGGTCCGACAGCGCGGACAGCTCGGTGTCGCCTAGCCGGACCGTGCCGCTCGTGCGCCGTCCGCCCTGGGCCTCCACCAGCCCGAGCGCGGCCATGCAGCTCATGGTCTTGCCGGAGCCGGACTCGCCCACCAGGCCGACCGTCTCGTTGTGGCCGACCGCGAAGGACACGTCGTCGAGGACCCGGACGGGGGCGCGTCGGGGGCCGAACTCGACGCTGAGCCCTTCGACGCTGAACAGGGGGCTCTTCGGGTCCGCCGGGTGCCCGCCGGCGGCCGCGGTGTCGTGGAGGATCTTCATCCCGCGGGTCACCGTCCCTCCCCGGAGCGCCGGCGGATGCTCGTCGCCTTGCGCAGCCCGTCGCCGACCAGGGCCAGCGCGAGCACGGTCAGCGTGATCGCCAGGCCCGGCGGGTAGATGAGGTACGGCGCGGTGAACGTGTTGGCGACGGCGTTGTTGAGCATCGAGCCCCAGCTCGGGGCGGGTGGCTGCACCCCGACGCCGAGGAAGCTCAGGCTGGCCTCCGCGGTGACTGCGACGCCGAGCATGACGGACATCTGGACGACGAGCACCGGCAGGACGTTGGGCAGGATGTGGCGCAGGAGGATCCGGCTGCGCGAGCAGCCGATGGTGCGGCTCGCCTCGACGAACGTCTCGTTGCGCAGGGCCTGCGTCGACGCTCGGACCAGGCGCTGGAACTGCGGCACCAGCACCACGCCGATGGCCATCATCGCGATCGTGATGTCGCGCCCCAGCACGGCCACCGCGGTGAGCGCCAGCATGATCCCGGGGATGCTCATGATCGAGTCCATGACCCGGCCGATGACCGTGTCGACCCGGCCACCGACGTACCCGGCCAGCGCTCCCAGCGGCACGCCGACGACCACGCCGACCGCCACCGCCTCCAGTGCGGCCAGCAGCGACACCCGCGCGCCGTACAGCAGGCGGCTCAGCTGGTCACGGCCGAGGTCATCGGTGCCGAGCAGGTACGTTCCGTCGGGCGGGGTCAGCCGTTTCGCCAAGTCCTGGGCGATCGGGTCGGCCGGGGCGAGCACCGGCGCGAAGACCGCGGCGAGGATCAGCAGGACCAGGTAGACGACGGCTGCGACGGCCATGCGGTCGCTGAGGAACCGCCGCATCGTC
This sequence comes from Pseudonocardia thermophila, assembly GCF_900142365.1. Lineage (GTDB taxonomy): Bacteria > Actinomycetota > Actinomycetes > Mycobacteriales > Pseudonocardiaceae > Pseudonocardia > Pseudonocardia thermophila. The sequence continues at coordinate 151,284 of NZ_FRAP01000017.1, forward strand.
GACACCCGGTGGCTCTGCGCGGCCGGTTCCGGGGTGGTCCGGGCCGCTGCAGGGGTTGCTGTGCCGGTCATGTGCGGGCCTTCGGGTTGAGGTAGAGGTACGACAGGTCGGTCAGCAGGTTGAAGAGGGCGACCCAGAGCATCGTCAGCACGACGATCCCGAGGATCACCGGCACGTCGCCGCCCAGCACGCTCTGCACCATGAGCGGACCCAGGCCGGGCAGGGAGAACACGGTCTCGATCACGACCGCGCCACCGATGATCTCCGCCAGCCGGAAGCCGAGCACGGTCACCGCGGGAACGGCGGCGTTCTTCAGCGCGTGCTTACCCACGATCTGCGCCCGGGTGAGGCCGCGCGCCGAGGCGGCCGTGACGAAGTCGCGCTGGAGGACCTCGGTCAGCGCCGCCCGCAGCTGGAGGGTGAGCTCCGCCGACGGCCGCGCGGACAGGGCGAGCCCCGGGAGGACGAGGTGGTAGAGCCACCGCGCGGGATCCTCGGTGAGCGGTACGAAACCGATCGCGGGGAAGATCGCGTAGTCGACGGCGAAGAACACGACCAGCAGCAGCGCCAGCCAGAACGACGGCGTCGCCACCAGCACGGAGCAGAGGGCGACGACGATCCGGTCCGCGGCGCGCCCGTGGTTGACGGCGGCCGTGATACCCAGGACGAGCCCGATGACCACCATCAGCACCGCCGTGACCAGAACGAGCGAGGCGGTCGCCCCGAGCGCGGTCCAGAGCAGCCCCCCCACCTCCTGGTTGGTGACGAACGACCGTCCGAGGTCGCCCGTGACCGAACCGCCCAGCCAGGTCAGGTAGCGGGTCAGCAGTGGATCGGCGAGGTGGAGCTGCTCACGGATCGCCTCGATCCGCTCGGCGCTCGCGTTCTCCCCGGCCAGCTTGACGGCAGGATCGCCGGGGACGAGGTCGATCATCAGGAAGACCAGGAACGACACCACGACGACCAGTGGGACGGTGATCAGGACGCGGCGCGCGACGAGCGGGACCACGCCGGACCTCCTTCCTCTCGGTGGCTGACGGTGGGCACGAGGCGAGCCCCGCGGTGGGTCAGGAGGTCATCGGGTCACCGTGAGGTAGCGCAGCTCGAACCCGCCTGACCAGGACCACGGCATCTCGTCGACGCCGTGCACCTTCGGCGAGTACGCCCACGCCACCTTGTTGGAGATGATCGGGATCAGCGTGGTCGCCTTGTTGACCTCGGCCCAGATCTGACCGTAGAGCTTCGCCCGCTCCTCCCGCGACAGTCCCGGCTTGTCCGCCTGCTCGGCGATCGGCGTCACCACGTCGCGGATCGCGTCGGCCGCGTTGTAACCGCCCAGGAACTGGGTGTCCATCAGCTGCGAGGGCTCGGCGGACGCGGTCACCGTTGTGAGGTAGGCGGGGTAGCGGCCCTCGCGGAAGCCGGTGAAGGCCTCGGCCGAGGGCAGCGGCATCAGGTCGACGGTGATCCCGGCCTGGGCGAGCTGGCTCTGCACGACCTGCGCGACCGACTCGTACGACGACCCGGCGGTGAACACGAGCGGGAAGCGGACGCCGGCAACGCCGGCGTCGGCGAGCGTCTGCTGGGCCTGCTCCGGGGTGAACGTCAGCTGCTCGTCGAGCTCCTTCACGTACGCCCAGTGGTTGCTCGCGTAGGGCTGGATCCGCGGGTCGCAGTTGCCGGCGAGCAGGTCGCGGCAGATCGCCTCGCGGTCGATGGCCTGGCTGATCGCGGCGCGGACCTGCGGGTCGCTGAACGCCGGGTGGTCGGTGTGCATGAACAGCGCGTGCGACGGGGTGAGCAGGCTGAACTCGCTCTTGTTCACCGCGCCGGTCTCGGCGAGCTTCTGGACCGACTGCACGTCGGCCGCCGTCGTCAGGACCATGTCGAGCTGCCCGGAACGCAGCGCGTTGAGCCCGACCGAGGCCTGCGGCATGTAGCGGATCTCGATCCGCTTGATCTTCGCCGCGTCGGAGTCCCAGTACGGGCGCGGGGCCCGCTCGAAGACCACGATCTCGTTCGGCTTGAACTCGCTGACCAGGTAGGGGCCGGAGCCGGCGTCCCCGGGGGCCAGCGCCAGGTCGCGCCCGTCGGCGATCGCCTTCGCGCTCATGATCTCGCCGGCGTTCGAGGTGAGGATCGTGGGCAGGCCGGCGCCGCGGCCGGGCTCCAGCACGAGGCGGACGGTGGTCGGGTCGATGACCTCCACCGACTTGATGTCGGAGAGGCTCTGCGCGACGGTGCTGCCGGGGGCGGTCTTGCTGCGCTCCAGGCTCGCCTTGACGGCGGTGGCGTCCACCGGGGTGCCGTCGTGGAAGGTGATGCCCTCCCGCAGTTTCAGCTCCAGGTACGACCCGTCGGGCGCGAACTCCCACGAGGTCGCCAGCATGGGCTTCACCTCGAAGTCGTTCCCCAGCTGCATGAGCCGGTCGTAGAGCAGGAACGTCGCGCCCTGCTCGCCACCGAGCCGCTGCTGGGTGGGATCGAGCGACGGGACCGGGCCGACGTAGCCGATGCGCAGCGTCGCCTCGGTGTCCACGGCGCTGGTCTCCGGGGTGCTCGCTGGTCCGGACGAGGAGCACGCCACCGTCAGCGCCGCTGCCGCGGCCAGGACGATGCCCGCGCGGATCCGCGTGCGGCGCGACGGCTGCCGGTCGGACCGGCGGCCGGATCGAGATGTGCTCATGACGACGTTCCTTTTCGTCCCGAGAACGGGGTGGGCAGCCGATGAGGGTTCGTGCCGGGTTCCGGCTCGACGAGGGCCGTGCGTCGCGGGCGGGCGATCAGGACGCCCCGCCCCGGGGCGGCAGGGGAGTACGAGGAACTGTGTTCTCGGTCCGGGGAGGTCTGCCGCCTCGTGACCGCGGTGCTCGTCCATCGACGGTGGAATGCGGGATCATCGTTGTTCCCTCCGGGCGAACCGTCCGTCTGACCCGATCCCCGGGTCTCGCCGTAGCGGCTCCCAACCCGGTGTTCCGTCGACCGGAACAAGTGTTCTGAGACATAGTTGTCGGCGGAGTGTGCCTTGTCAAGGAGATGGCCCAGGTCTCAGCGAGGTTCTGATCCGAGGCGGTTGACATCACCTCAGGTGGGGCTAGCATTCTCATCGGTGAACACGTGTTCCGTATCACGGAACGAGATGCCGGTTGGTGCGGCGGCCCCCGGCGACGTCCAGGTGAGGAAGCGACGTTGACGACCCAACCCGAGGTTCGTGCCTCATGAGGAGCCTGACCACCGGACTGGCCCTCACGGCGCAGCAGGCCGAGATGCTCGACGAGCTGAACCGCTACCTCGACGAGCACTTCCCGCCGGAACACGAAGGGCCGTCCGGCTCCACCCCCGAATGGGACTCCGACGAGGAGTACGAGTGGAACCGGCGGTTCAACGCCCGGCTGGCCCGGGACGGGTGGCTGACTGTCCACTGGCCGGAGGAGTACGGCGGGCGCGGGCTGACGCCGATGGACAACATGCTCGTCCGCGAGCAGTTGTCCTACCGCCGCGTCCCCATCTGCAACGCCAACGGCCTCGACATGCTCGCGCCGATCCTGCTCCAGCTCGGCACGAAGGAGCAGAAGGACGCCCACCTGCGCAAGATCGCGCTGATGGAGGAGCACTGGTGCCAGGGCTTCTCCGAGCCGGAGGCGGGATCGGACCTCACCTCGCTGCGCACGACGGCGATCCGGGACGGCGACCACTACGTCGTGAACGGCAGCAAGATCTGGACGGGGCACGCGATGCGGGCGGAGTGGATGATCCTGCTCGCCCGGACCGACCCGGAGTCGCGCGGCAGCCGCGGGCTGAGCCTGTTGATGGTCGATCTTCGGAACACCCCCGGCGTCGAGATCCACCCGATCCGCTCCATGACCGGTGCGGTGACGTTCTGCCAGGAGTTCTTCACCGACGCCCGGGTGCCCGTGGAGAACCTCGTCGGCCCCGAGCACGAGGGCTGGCGGGCCTCGCAGCGGCTGCTGGAGCACGAGCGGGTCCGGGCCGCCAACTCCGCGCTCTACCGGCGCGACGTCGACGATCTCGTCGAGGCCGTCGTGGCCCGCGACGTCGTCGACCGCGCCACCCAGGCGGCGCTGGGGCACATGATCGAACGGGTCGAGTGCGCACGCGCCCTGACCTACGACATCGCGACCGAGCTCAGCGAGACCGGCCGATTCGCCCCGCACGCCCCGTCGGTCACCAAGATCCTCAACTCGCGGCTCGGCGGGGACCTGACCCGGCTCGCGGTGGACCTGCTCGGCCTCGACGTCTGCAGCTACCGCGCCGACGACGCCAACTGGGACTTCTACCAGGAGTTCCTCTTCTCCCCGGTCTCGCGCCTCGGCGGTGGGAGCACCGAGATCCACCACGACATCATCGGGACCAGGTACCTCGGGCTGGAGCGATGACGAGCCGTACGACGATGAGCAGCTCCGCAGCCGTGCCCGAGCGGGCCACCGACCGCTGCGCCGATCTCCTCGGCACGCTCGACGAGATCACCGTGATCGGGTCGGGTGCGGCCGCCGCGACCGCCACGCGGATCCTGCGCGCACTGGGTGCGACGGTGCGGGCCGTCGACGCCGGGAGGGGGAGCATCGACGTCCGCGCCTTCGACGACGCCCCGATCGTCCTCTGCGACGTCGTCGACTGCGGGGTGCCGGAGCACTTCGCCGCCGACGTCGCCGAACGCGCGGCCGGGCTGTGGATCACGATCTCGGCGTTCGGGCTCGACGGGCCGCTCGGCGGCAGGCCCGGCTCGGACCTGGTCTGCGCCGCCGCCAGCGGGCTGCTCTCAACCGTGTCCGGACCTCCCGGCCGATACCACCCCATGCCGGGGCGGCAGGCGCTCAAGGTCGCGGGCGAGACGGCGGCGCTGGCGGTCATGCACGGCGTGTCCGAGCTGAGAGCCGGGGAGCCGGCGCTGCACCTGGATCTCTCGGTGCAGGAGGCTGCCGCCTTCTGCTCCATCCAGCAGGAGGTCTCTCATCATCTCTACGAATGCGGCGGTCCGGCCGGCGCCGCCCGGTACGCGACGCCGTCCGGGTTGTTCTCCTGCACCGACGGAGAGCTGGGCATCGTCGTGCTCGACGATCACCAGTGGGTCCGGGTCGCCGGGGTACTCGGCAGACCGGAGTTGGCCGAGCAGTACCCGTCCCCGGCCGCGCGGCTGGCCAACCGGCCCGTCATCGACCAGGTGATGCGCGAGTGGACCGCCGGGCGGTCGAAGCTCGAGTGCGAGCGACTGCTGCAGGAGGCCGGGGTGGCCGCCGTGGCGCTGCGCACGCCGGAGGAAGCGCGCGCGCTCGAGCAGTTCCGCGTGCGCGGCTTCGTGACCACCGGGAGCACGGACGACTGCCCGCGCACGCACGTGCTGCCAGCCGCCGTGACCCGTCGTCCGGCGCCGCAGCGGTGGGCGGACCGCCCCGGTTCACTGCGCGACCTGCGGGTCGCCGAGGTCACCGGGGTGCTGGCCGGTCCGCTTGCCGGGGCGATCCTCGGGGCGATGGGGGCCGAGGTCGTCCGGCTGGAGGACGCGGAGCGCCTCGACATCTATCGGCGCAACGGGCCGTTCGCCGGCGGGGTAGCCGGGCCGGAGCGGGCGGCGTACTTCGCGATGGCCAACTACAACAAGCGCAGCGTGTCCGCCGGGATCGGCTCCGACCCCGGCCTGGTGAGGCGGATCTGCGGATGGGCCGATCTGCTCCTGGAGAACGTCGGAGCGCGGCGCCTCGGCCAGCTGGCGATCCGGCCGGACGAGATGTTTCTCGACGCGGGCAAGGCGCGGGTGGCGGTCTCCGGCTTCGGCCACACGGGCCCGTGCGCGGCGTACAAGGCGTACGCCCCCAACGTGCACGCCTTCGGTGGGTTCCTCGAGGCGGTGCGGATCTCGGCCGGGCCCGAGGCGCGGGTGTTGACGTCGTTCGCCGACTACTGCGCGTCGGTGTGGGGCGCACTGCTCGCCGCCGCGTGGTGGCTCGGCGACCCCGGCGAGGCGTGCGACTTCGACATCGCCATGGCGGAGGTGGTGGCCGCCAAGGTGGACGACGTCACCCCACCGCGCCCCGTGCCCCCCGCCGAGGCGGGTGCGGTCCGCGGCCGCGAGTTCCTGGTGCGCTGCGCCGACGGCGACGTCGCCCTCGCCACCACCGCACCCACCGACGTGCGGACTGCCGCTGCCGAGCTCGGACTGGACGTCGGTGCGCTGTCGATCGTGCGCTCCGCCGACGCGTTCGTCCTCGATGTCCGTGACGGCACCGCACCGCAGTCGGCCGACGTGCTCGCCGCGGCGGCCCGGTTCGCGACCGCCTGCCGAGCGCTCGTGCCCACCGAGGTGATCACCGACGAGCAGCTCGCCGCTCGGGAGTTCTTCCTCGGGCTCGATCACGCCGAGATCGGCACCGCCACGATCTTCGCGTTGCCGTGGAAACGGGCCCTCCGGCCGCGCACCGGATACCGGGCGGCCCCCCTGCTCGGCCAGGACGACCGGTGGATGGCTGAGGAACTGACGCACACCGCCGACCGTCGCGCATCCGCGCGACCGTGAAGTGGAGGAGACGTGCCGCACATCGCACTCGGCGGTGAGGACCGCACGGACGAGCAGCGTGACCTGCGCATGGAGCTGCGCCGGCTGCTCACGCGGCTGTGGAGCGACGACCACGCCCGTGAGCTGGCCGACGGCGACCGCACCACCGGCGCGAAGCTCGCCGCGGTGCTCGAACACGACATCGCCCTCGGGGCGCTGCTGGTGCCCGAGGAGCTGGGCGGTCACGGCGGCGGGTGTGTGGAGGCGGCCGTCGCCGCCGAGGAGCTCGGCGCCGCTTCGGCGCCGTCCCGCCTGCTCGGCGACGCGATGTCCGCCCACCTGCTGGCGACGAGCGGGGACGCTGAGCTCCACCGGCGGCTGCGCCGAGTGGTCGAGGACGGCGTGCCGGCGGCGGTCGTGTGGCCGGCGCAGGACGCGACGTGGGACCTGCACCAGATCCATCCCGTCGAGATCACCGGTGCGGGCGCGAGCGGGCGGTTCCGGTACGTCGCCGAGGCGCTCGACGCCGCGCTGCTCCTGGTGCCCGCCCGCCGCGGCGCCGAATTCGGCCTGCTGCTGCTCGACCTGTCCCGGGAAGGCTCGGGTGTCGAGCTGCACCCGGCGAAGGGTGCGGACGTGTTGCGGCCGCTCGGGGGGCTGACCGTGGCGGGCCCGACGGGGGAGTGGGTGGGGCTCGCCGAGCCCCAGCGGGTGTTCACCGAGACCGTCGCGTTGGGGGCGATCGTCCTCGCTGCCGAGATGATCGGTGCGGCTCGCTCGTGCATCGAGCGGATGGCGACCTACGCCGGGCAGCGGGAGCAGTTCGGCCGGACCATCGGCTCCTTCCAGGCGCTGCGCCACCAGATCGTGGACGCGCTCGTCGCGTGGGAGGCCGCGCGGGCGATGACCTACCGGGCGGCGGCCGGGTTCGCCGCCATGACCCGCGGGACGGCGCGGATCGACGACGTCGAGCCGATGGCGCGGATGGCGAAGGCGGCGGCGAGCGACGCGCTCGGCGAGGCCTCCGAGACCTGCATCCACGTGTACGGCGCCATCGGGTTCACCTGGGAGAACCCGGTGCACCTCGCGTTCAAGCGCTGGGCGGCATCGGCCCAGATCTTCGGGTCACCGACCGAGCAGCGCGTCCGCGTCTGCCAGCACGCGATCATCAACGCGGGCGGGCGTGCCGGCGGTGCGCTGCGGGTGGCCGGATGAGCGCCGCCGCGCCGAGCCCGGTGCGGCCGTGGCCGGCACCGCCGGAGTTCCTCGAGCTGCGCGACGTCCGGGTGCTCGCCGAGGGGCTGGCGTTCCCGGAGGGCCCGGTCGTGCTGGACGACGGATCGGTGGCCTTCGTGCAGCTGCGCGGTGGGTGCGTGTCCCGGGTCGCCCCGGACGGCACCCTGTCGACGCTGGCCGAGGTCCCGGGGGAGCCGAACGGGGCCGCGCTGGGCCCGGACGGCGCGCTCTACCTGTGCAACCGAGGACACGGTGCACCCGCGGGGATCCAGCGCGTGGACATCGCGCGGGGCAGCGTCGAAGAGCTCTACACCGAGTGCGCAGGCGAGCCGTTCGTCTCGCCGAACGACCTGGTCTTCGACGCCGCGGGCGGGTTCTGGTTCACCGATCTCGGCGGCGGCGCGCTGTACTACGCGCTGCCGGACGGCAGCCGGGTGGAGCGGATGATCGACGACGCGATCACCCCCAACGGGGTCGGGATCTCGCCCGACGGGAGCTCGCTGTACTGGGCGCAGACCCAGACCCGGCAGGTCATGCGCCGCCGGCTCGCCGCACCCGGCGTCCTGGTCCCGTCCCCGGGCTACGGAATCGCGCCCCTGATCCGCAAGGGCGGCTCGGACGAGGACGGGCTGGTGGTGGGCCTGCCCAACGGTCAGGAGCTGGACTCGCTCGCCATCGAGGAGGGCGGCGCGGTGTGCGTCGGGACCCTGCTGGAGTCGGGCATCACCGTCGTGGATCCGGACGGCACCGTCCTGGAGAAGCACCTGCTACCGCCCGCCCTCGCCGACGGTGCCGTCACCAACATCTGCTTCGGCGGCCCCGGCATGACCACCGCGTACCTGACGCTGTCGTTGACCGGGCGGGTGATCTCGTGCCGCTGGCCCCGGCCGGGGCTGCGGCTTCCGTTCCAGGCCTGACGCCGTGGGTCCCGGCCCTGCGTCGGGGCCGGGACTCACGAGCAGATCCTCGACGGCATCACCGGGCGGCCGCGGTCCATGTCCGACCGCACCCGTGATCACTCTGCGTGGTCGCGCGATCCCTGTTCGTGCAGGCCGCGAGCCCGACGGTCGCGGGGAGCGCGGAGGTGCTCCTCAGACCGCGGTCCGCGCGGTGACGTCCCGCAGCACCTTCACGGTCAGCCCGCCGTCGACGGCGAGCACCTGGCCGGTCACGTACGTCGCCGTGGCGAGGAACAGACACACATCGGCGACCTCATCCGGCAGTCCGGGCCGGGCGAGGATGGTCCGGGCGGAGACAGACGCGCGCAGCGCGGCGGAGTCCTTCGGCCACATCGGCGTCTCGATGCCACCCGGGGCGAGGGCGTTGACCCGCACCTGTGGGCCTAGGTGTACTGACCCGGGAGGTTGTTGACAGTTAGGCGGCGAGTCGGGTGGCTGGGGGTCGGCCACCGAGAGCGGTGAACCGTCCTGGGTTCGCGAGAGGCTGAGGTTCAGGCCACCTCGCCCCGTTGGGCGATGGTGTCACTATACATGACTTCCCACTCTATGGGTGT
>NZ_FRAP01000013.1 GCF_900142365.1 Pseudonocardia thermophila
TCGCTTACGCCCAACCCTGGCTGTCCAACCACGAACGACACACCGCCCTCGACACCTGGGTCGATCGCTACAACACTCGACGCGCCCACTCCGCTCTCGGTGGCCGACCCCCAGCCACCCGACTCGCCGCCTAACTGTCAACAACCTCCCGGGTCAGTACAGCTAGCCGCCGGCCCGAGCACCGCCCGGAGGAGAACGTGACCGCCTGCATCGAGAAAAGCACGATCGTTCGTTTTGTTGAGCGGTGCGAGTCCGATCTCGTGGTCGACACCGTCTTCGCCGGGCTGTCCCCGCGCAGCCGGTTCCTGCGCTTCCACTCCCCCGTCCGGGCGCTCACACCCGCCCTGCGCCGGGCACTGGTCCCGATCGACGGCGAGCGCCGGATGGCCGTGGCCGCCTGGTGCGGCGACGAACCGCTCGGCATCGCCCGGATCACCCGCACCGGCCCCGGTTCCGCGGACCTCGCGGCCGCGGTCGTCGACGCGTGGCAGCGGCGCGGGCTCGGCAGACGGCTGGTGACGGCCGCGGTCGGCCTCGCCGAACGCGCCGGGATCGGCGAGCTGCACGGCAGCGTGCTGCCGGAGAACCGGGCGATGCTGGAACTGGTGCGCACGACGTTCCCGCTGGCCCTGCGCCACCACGACGACGGGACCATCCAGATCCGCATCCCCCTCGGTTCGGCGGCGTGGACGATCACCGAGGAGGACGTCTACGCGAGCCTCCTGCGGCGCTGACCCCTTCCTCAGCGCTCGACGGTGCCGGCCAGCAGCGGTTCGAGCTTCGCGTCGGGGAACTTGCGCCGCACCGTCTCCAGCCGCCACTTGTTCACGAACACCGCGAGCAGCACCCCGTCCGAGCGGCGCCGGAGCACCTCGACCTCGGACTGGCCGTCGAGCAGCGGCGCGCTCTCCTCGTCGGTGACGCGGGCGACGGAGTAGTTCAGCGGCTCGAGGGTGACCGCGGCCCCGAACTCGTTCGCCATCCGCTCGGTGACCACCTCGAACTGCAGCGGCCCGACCGCGGCGAGCACCGGCGCCTGGTCACCGCGCAGGTCCGAGGTCAACACCTGGATGACGCCCTCGCCGTCGAGCTGCTCGATGCCGCGGCGGAACTGCTTGAACCGGCCCGAGTCCTTCCCGCGGCAGACCGCGAAGTGCTCAGGGGCGAAGCTCGGGATCGGCGGGAACACCACCTCGTCCTCGGCGAAGAGCGTGTCACCCGGCCGCAGCGCCCCAGCGTTGACCAGCCCGACGATGTCGCCGGGGAACGCCTCCTCGACGGTGGTGCGCTCCTGCCCGAACACCGCCTGCGCGTACTTCGTGGCGAACGGCCGCCCGGTCGCGGCGTGGGTGAGCACCATGCCGCGCTCGAACCGGCCCGAGCAGATCCGCAGGAACGCCATCCGGTCACGGTGATTGCGGTCCATCCCGGCCTGCACCTTGAACACCAGCCCGGACAGCGGGCGGTCGATCGGGCGCGGGTTGCCGTCGACGTCCTCGCGCGCCGACGGGGCCGGGGCGAGATCGACCAGCGCGTCGAGCAACCGCCCGACGCCGACCCCGATCAGACCGGCCCCGAACAACACCGGCGTGGCGATGCCGGCCAGGAAGTCCTTCTCGTCGAACTGCGCACCGATCTCGCCCAGCAGCTCGATCTCCTCCTGCGCGACCGGCCAGTGCTGCGGCTCCTGCTCGGCGGCCACCTCCGGCGGCACGACCTCGATCTCCGCCTTCGTCGCACCGCCCGCCGTGCGGCCGTAGCGGTGCAGCTCCCCCGTCGACAGCTCGATCATGCCGCGCAGGTCGCCCGCGGGGCCCAGCGGCCACGTCAGCGGCATCGGCCGCAGCCCGATCGTCTGCTCCACCTCGTCGAGCAGCTCGAGGGGCTCCCGGCCGGGCCGATCCCACTTGTTGACGAACGTGATGACCGGGACACCGCGGGATCGGCACACGTCGAACAGCTTGAGCGTCTGCGGCTCGAGGCCCTTCGCGGCGTCCAGCAGCATCACCGCGGCGTCGACGGCGGCCAGGACGCGGTAGGTGTCCTCGGAGAAGTCGCCGTGGCCGGGGGTGTCCAGCAGGTTGATCACGCAGTCGCGGTAGGCGAACTGCAGCACCGCCGAGGTGATGGAGATGCCGCGCTTGCGCTCCATCTCCATCCAGTCGGAGGTGACGCCCTTCCGGCCGGCCTTGCCGTGCACCGCACCCGCCGTGTCGATCACCTCGGCGTGCAGGGCGAGCGCCTCGGTCAGGGTCGACTTGCCGGCGTCGGGGTGGGAGATGACGGCGAAGGTGCGCCTACGCGCAGCCTCCGCGACGATGCGTGCGGACACCTGTCGATCCTACGGACGCTCACGGATGGTCCCCCCGTGGATCACCACGGCGGGAATGGTCACGGCGCGGATGGCGCACCCCGGCCGGCGACCGCCTGTGCCACCCGCTCGGCCGCCGTCCGCGCCGTCGCGATGCACACCGGCACGCCGACGCCGTGCAGGGCGGCCCCGGCGACCGCGAGCCCCTCCGGCAGGCCTTGCTCGATCGTGGCGACCCGGTCGAGGTGGCCGGGCGCGTACTGGGGCAGGCCGCCGCCCCAGCGCTGCACGTACGCGGCCACGGGCTCGGCCGTGGTGCCGGTGAGGGTGGCCAGATCGGCCCGCACCCGCGCGACCAGCTCGGCGTCGTCGACCTGCAGGTCGACGACTTCGCCGAAGCGGCCCAGCGAGGCGCGCAGCCGCACCAACCCGTCCGGGGACAGGTGGGGCCACTTGGCGGTGGAGTAGGTGGCCGCCTTGATCGCCAGCGGCTCGTCGCTCGCGACGAGCACGCCGGAGGTGCCCGGCAGCGTCGCGTCCTCAGCCCGGTACGCCAGCGCGACGACCACCGACGAGGCCAGCTCGATCTCCCCCGCCGCGCGGGCCGCGGCCGGGGCCACGTCGGCGAGCAGACGGGCCACCGCGGGGGCGGGAACGGCCAGCACCACGGCGTCGACGTCGAGGTGGGCCGGGTCGGGCACCGACCCGGTGGTGAGCCGCCACCCGTCCGGGGTGCGCTCAACCGCCCGGACGGTGGTGCCCAACCGCACCTCAGCTCCGGACGCCGCGACGAGCGCGTCGATGAGCACCCGGTAACCGCCCTCGATCGCACCGAACACGGGCCCGCCCGCCGGGGCGGGGACCCCGGCGGTGGCGCGGTCGGCGGCGGCGGTGAGGCTCGGCGCACCGGCGTCGAGCGCGGCAGCCAGCGCGGGCACGGTCGCGCGCAGCCCGAGCGAGTCGACGCGCCCGGCGTACACGCCGCCGAGCAGCGGGTCCACCAGGCGGTCGGCCACCTCGGGGCCGAACCGCTCGCGCAGCAGCGGGCCGAGTGCCGCGTCGCCGCCGCGCTCCCAGGTCAGCGGCAGCTGCGGCTCCTCCGCGACGGCGGCCAGCCCGTCAGGCGAGAGCAGCCCGTCGAGCTTCGCGGCGCTGGTGGGGACACCCATCAGGGTGCCGGCCGGCAACGGCTGGGTGCGCCCGGCCGCGCGCACGCTCGCGGGCGCGCTCGTGGGGTGCACGATCCGATCGGACAGACCCAGCTCGGCGAGCAGCTCCCCCACCTCGGGCCGGCGGGCCAGGTACGCCTCCGCGCCGACGTCGTAGGGCACCCCGGCCAGATCGACCGTGTGCAGGACACCGCCGGTGCGGTCCCGCTGCTCGAGCACGACGATCCCGACGTCCGGGCCGAGCAGCGCACGCAGGCGGTGGGCGGCGGCCAGGCCGGAGATGCCGCCGCCGACGACCGCGACCCTGGCGCTCACCCCGGAAGCTCGTGGACCAGCTCGACGAGCCAGGAGAGCACGTCGGGATCCGTGCTGGGCAGCACTCCGTGACCCAGGTTGAACACGTGCCCGCCGCCGGCGGCCCGGCCCTCGGCGGCGATCCGGCGCACCTCGGCCTCGATCGAGTCGCGATCGGCGAACAGCACCGCGGGATCGAGGTTGCCCTGCAGGGCCCGCGGCCCTCCCACGGCGCGCTCGACCCGGCGCCCGGCCTCGTCGAGCGGGACCCGCCAGTCGACGCCCACGACGTCCGCGCCCGCCTCGGCCATCGCGCCGAGCAGCTCGCCGGTGCCCACCCCGAAGTGGATCCGGGGGATCCCGGCGTCCTCGAACGCGCCGAGCACCCGCGCCGAGTACGGCAGCGCGTAGCGGCGGTAGTCCGCCTCGGACAGCGCCCCGGCCCAGGAGTCGAACAGCTGGATCGCGTCGACCCCCGCGTCGACCTGGACCCTCAGGAACGTGATCGTGATGTCGGCGAGCGCGCTCATCAGCCGGTGCCACACCTCGGGCTGGGCGCGCATCATCGCCTTCGTGCGTTCGTGGTTGCGGCTGGGACCGCCCTCCACGAGGTAGGACGCCAGCGTGAACGGCGCGCCGGCGAACCCGATGAGCGGGGTCTCCCCCAGCTCGTCGAGCAGCATGCCGATCGCCTCTGCGACCGGCCGCAGCGCCGTGGGCAGCAGCTGCGGCATCCGCTCGACGTCGGCCATCGTGCGGACCGGCTTCTCCACCACCGGCCCGGTGCCGCGCACGATCTCGACGCCCATCCCCGCCGCGTGCAGCGGGACGACGATGTCGGAGAAGAGGATCGCCGCGTCCACCCCGTGCCGGCGCACCGGCTGCATCGTGATCTCGGCGATCATCGACGGGGTGTCACAGGCCTGCAGCATCGCGGTGTCCGCGCGCAGCTCCCGGTACTCCGGCAGCGAACGGCCCGCCTGGCGCATGAACCACACCGGCAGGCGCTCCGGCCGCCCGCCGTTCGCGGCTACGAGGAACGGGGCGTCCCGCAGGTCACGGCGTCGGGACGGGGGCGCAGGGACCGGCACGGCGGTCGCGGGTGTGGTCGTCATCAGACCCCCATCATCCCACGTGTCGAGACCGCGGGTCGTGTGAGCCCGCACCTGCCACCAAAGCCGCATCGGCGCAACCGCGCCACGCCGATGACCGGCGATGACCACACGGAGTGATCACTCGTGCGGCGCGCCTCGTGTCACCGCCCGTGTGGGCGACATATGGTTTCTCCCGTGACCGCAGCCACTGCCCCTCCGCCGGAGTTCCGGCGCGCCGTGGCCACGCTCAGCGCAAGCATGGTCGCCGGACGGCTACGTCCGGAGCTGTACGTGACCGCACTGGACGCGCCGCCGCGGCTGGCCCCGTACACGTGGGCTCTGCAGGTCGAGGCCGACGCCGCCTACCCGACCGGTACGGACCTCGACGAACCGGACACCTCGGGCCGGCTCATCCTGCTGCACGACCCAGCAGGACAGGACGCCTGGGAGGGGACGTTCCGGCTGGTGTGCTTCGTCCAGGCACGCCTCGAACGCGAGCAGCTCGGCGACGAGATGTTCCCGGAGGTGTCCTGGTCGTGGCTGACCGAGGCGCTGGAGGGCAGCCGAGCGGAGTACGTGGCGCTCGGCGGCACGGTCACGCAGACGTCGTCCGTCCGGTTCGGCGACATCGCCGGCCCGGCCCGCGACGACGACGTGGAGATCCGGGCGTCCTGGACGCCCGTGGGAGATGCGTCCGGTCCGGACCTGTCCCGGCACGCGGATGCGTTCTGCCAACTGGTCGCCGTAGCCGCCGGGTTGCCACCCGTTGGCACAGTCCCCCTCGGCCGTCGGACGGTGTGACGAGATGAGGACGATGTCACAGAACGCGGCACAGAACTCGGCGCCTACCTGGGGGTTCTACGCCAACGGTGAGGCAGTCCGTCACACGATCGTGTGGACACCCGCCGACAAGGCTGTAACTTTCCTCGGGCAAACTCCGAATCGACACACGACGTTAGACCGCTTGGGGGGCTACTCTTCCTCCACGACACCTACCCGGGCGGTCGGGCGACACTTCTTGGCCGACACCGGCGACCCGGTGCCGGTCGGGGGGCAACGACCGACTCCAGGGAGGTAGTGACGTGGCCGTTGTGGGCCAGGGCACACCAGTGCGCGGTACACCCGGTGCAGTGCTGTCGCCCGCGATGGTTCCGCACCCGCGGGAAGAGCTGTTCTCGGTGCTGGTGGTCGACGACCACCCGCTCCTGCGCGAGGCGATCGCCGCGCGTCTGCGCTCGATGGGCGCGGGAACCGTCTACGAGGCAGCCTCGATCGCCGAGGCCCGCGCTCGTGCTCACGCCAACGGGCCGTGTGACCTCGCGATCCTCGACCTCGGTCTGCCCGACGGCAGCGGGCTCGATCTCGTGACCGAGCTGCGCACCCTGGGCTGGAACCGGCTGGTCGTGCTCGCGTCGTCGGACGACCCGTACGCGGTGCGCTCGGCGTTCCAGGCCGGCGCGCAGGCGTACCTGCTCAAGTCGGCCTCGCCGGCGATCGTCACCGACGGCGTCAAGCGGGTGCTCGACGGCGGGGTCTACGCCGACCCGACCGTCGCCCCGCTGCTCGCCACCGGTACGCGCGTGCCGGGGACCGACAACACCCCGCGGGAGCTGTCCGCCCGCGAGGTCGAGGTGCTCCAGCTGGTGGCCGACGGGCAGTCGAACAAGGAGATCGGTGAGGCGCTGTCGCTGTCGGCGCTCACCGTGAAGAGCCATCTGTCGCGGATCGGCCGCAAGCTCGGCACGGGCGACCGCGCGCAGATGGTCGCCCTCGCGATGCGCGCCGGGGTCATCCGCTGACCCAGCACGACCCCGTTGCAGCAGCGGGAACCGGTGACCGCACCGGCCCGGTCCCGCTGCTGCGGCCTGCCGACGGGCTACCGCCCGTCGTCACGACACCCGAGGCGCTGGCCGAGACCGCTCGCGCCGTCGCCGGCGGCACCGGGCCGATCGCCGTCGACGCCGAACGAGCCTCCGGCTTCCGGTACTCGCAGCGCGCGTACCTCGTGCAGCTGCGCCGGGCCGGGGCCGGCACGGCGTTGATCGACCCGGTGCCGTTCGGCGGCGACCTGAGCCCGCTCGCGCCCGCGCTCGCCGACGCCGAGTGGGTGCTGCACGCCGCCAACCAGGACCTGCCCTGCCTCGCCGAGGCCGGGCTGGTCCCCGGCAAGCTGTTCGACACCGAGCTGGCCGGCCGCCTGGCCGGGCTGCCCCGTGTGGGGCTCGGGCCGATGGTCGAGCAGCTGCTGGGGTTGTCGCTGGAGAAGGGCCACGGCGCCGCCGACTGGTCCCGCCGACCGCTGCCCGAGGACTGGCTCGTCTACGCCGCCCTGGACGTCGAGGTGCTCGTCGAGCTGCGCGACGTCCTCACCAGGATGCTCGCCGAGCAGGGCAAGCTCGAGTGGGCCCTGCAGGAGTTCGAGGCCGTCCGCACGGCACCCCCACCCGCGCCGCGCGCCGAACCGTGGCGGCGCACGTCCGGCATCCACCGCATCCGCAAGCCCGCTGCGCTCGCCATCGTGCGGGCGCTGTGGGAGGCGCGCGACGCGCTCGCCGCCGAGCGGGACATCGCCCCCGGCCGGGTGCTGCCGGACTCCGCGATCATCGACGCCGCCGCGAACCCGCCGGCGTCCCCGCAGGCGCTGGCCGCCATGCCGGTCTTCCGCGGCCGCGCCCAGCGCCGGCTCACCTCGTACTGGTGGGCGGCGATCGAGAAGGCCCGCCGCCTCGACCCGGCCGAGCTACCCGCGGCCTCCACACCCGGCGACGGTCCCCCGCCGGTCTCCCGGTGGGTGGACCGGGACCCGGCCGCCGCCGCCCGGCTCGCCGCCGCCCGCGCCGCGCTCTCCCGGATCGGCTCCGAGCACAACGTGCCCGTCGAGAACCTGCTGCTGCCCGACCTGCTGCGCCGCCTGTGCTGGTCCCCACCCGAGGACGGCGACGTGGCGGGCTACCTCCGTCGCGGCGGGGCGCGGGAGTGGCAGATCGAGCTGCTGACGGACGTCCTCACCCAGGCGCTGGCCGCCCGCCCCTGACCCCGGCGGGCTCGGCGAGTTGCCCCGCGGGGCAGGGCGAGTTCCCCCGCGAGGCAGGGCGAGTTGCCCGGATCGGTATCGCGAGTTCCCCGAATTTGCCCGGCGAGTGCGCCGAACCGCGTCGGGCGAGAGGCGACTCGACGTGCGGAGCACGCGACTCGCCCGACCGCACGGAACAACTCGCCGCACCGCACAGGGCAACTCGCCGCACCGCACGGGACAACTCGTGGTGGGTCAGGCCGGCAGCTGCACCGTCACGGCGAGGCCGCCGCCCGGCACGGGTTCGGCCGCGACGCTCCCTCCGTGCGCCCGCACGACGGCCCGGACGATCGACAGGCCCAACCCCGCCCCGCTGGCCGCGGTGCGCTCGACCCGGCCCCGACGGAACGGCTCGAACAGCTCCGCCACCTGGTCCGAGGGCACGTCCGGGCCGCTGGAGGCCACCCGCAGCAGCGTGGTGCCGGGCTGCTGCCCGGGGCCGGTCGTGATGTCGATCCAGCCGCCGGGGACGTTGTGCCGCACGGCGTTCTCGACGAGGTTGCCGACGACCCGCTCCAGCAGCGCCACGTCGCCGCGGGAGGGGGCGGGCGCGGTGTGCAGGGCGACGGACAGGCCGGCCTCCTCGACCTGGGCCTCCACGGCGGCCAGGGCCGGCCCCACGAACGCCGCCAGGTCGACGGGGACGACGGAGGCCAGCTGGGTGCCCTCGGTGCGGGCGATGAGCAGCAGGCCCTCGATGAGGTCATCGGCGCGGCGGGTGGCGTCGCGGACCACCTCGCCCATCCGGCGCAGCTCGGCGACGTCGGCGTCGGGATCAGCGAGGGTCACGTCGACCTCGGTGCGCAGCACGGCGAGCGGGGTGCGCAGCTCGTGGCTGGCGTTGGCGACGAACCGCCGCTGGGCGTCGAACGCGGCCTGCAGCCGGTCGAGCATGGCGTCGAACCCGGCGGCCAGCTCGGCGACCTCGCCGCGCGCGTCGGCCACCCCGGTCCGCGTGGTGTCCAGCGAATCGGCGGACAGCCGCCGCGCCGTGGCGGTGACCTCGTGGAGCGGTCCCAGCACCCGGCCGACCAGCCACCACGACAGCACCGCGGCGGCCAGCACCGCCAGCGGGAACGCCACGAGCCCCGCGGAGAGCACCTCGCGTCGCGCGGACTCGCCGACGGCCTCGGCGAACTGCTCGGCCGGCACGACCTGCTCCCCCACGCGCACCGTGCTGCCGGGCGGCAGCGCCGGTACCGAGCGGGCCACTCCGCCGACGAGCAGCCAGCCCAGCCACAGCAGCACCACGCTCACCAGGGCGACCAGCCCGGTGGCCAGCAGCGTCAGGCGGGGGCGCAGCCCGTTCAGCACCCTGTGCCCATCTCCGGCGGCCTATCCGCCCGCGGCCGGCACCCGGTAGCCCGCGCCGACGACCGTCTCGATCACGCCGGGCTCGCCGAGCTTCTTCCGCAGCGTCATGACGGTCACCCGCACGGTCGTGGTGAACGGGTCGGCGTTCTCGTCCCAGACCCGCTCCAGCAGCTCCTCGCTGGACACGACGGCCCCGCGGGCGGCCAGCAGCACCTCCAGGACTCCGAACTCCTTGCGGGTGAGCTCGATCGGCCGCCCGGCCCTCGTGACGGTGCGCCGCGCAGGGTCGAGCACTACGTCCCCGGCGACCAGCTGCGGCGGCACGGCGGGCGTGGCGCGCCTGCCGAGGGCACGGCAGCGGGCGACGAGCTCGGGGAAGTCGAACGGCTTGGCGAGGTAGTCGTCGGCGCCGCGGGAGAGCCCGTCGACCTTGTCGGCGAGGGTGCCGCTGGCGGTGAGCATCAGCACCCGCGTGGTCCCGCCGGCCGACACGATCTGCCCGCACAGCTCATCGCCGTGCATGCCGGGCAGGTCACGGTCCAAGACCACCACGTCGTAGCGGGTGATGCTGGCCTTCTCCCAACCGGTGTCGCCGTCGTAGGCCACGTCGACGGCCATCCCCTCGCGCCGCAGCCCGCGCGCGACGGCGTCGGCGAGGGCGTGCTCGTCCTCGACGACGAGGACCCGCATCAGGTGTGCTCCTCGGTCTCGCTCAGGGTGGGGACGACGCCGCACTGCGCCACGGCCCACTCGGTGACCCGGCGGGCGACGTCCTGGGCGGTGAGCCCGACGGCGGCGAGCACGTCGGCGCGGCTGCCGTGCTCCAGGAACTCCTGCGGCACGGCGAGGTCGCGCAGGGGCACGTCGCACTCGACGGCGCGCAGCGCGTCGGCGACGGCGGAGCCGAAGCCGCCGTGGCGGCCGCAGTCGGACAGGGTGACGACGAGCTGGTGCTGCTGCGCCAGCTCCACGACGGTCGGTGAGACGGGCAGGACCCAGCGCGGGTCGGCCACGGTGACGCCGATCCCCTGCTGCTGCAGCCGCTGCGCGACCACGACGCCCAGCTCGCCGAACGCGCCCGCGGTCAGCAGCAGCACGGTGGCCCCCTCGGCGGGCTCGTGCAGCACGTCGACGCGGTCGAACCCGGTGCCGACGCCGCGCACCGCCGGCACGGACTCGATCACCGCGCCCTTCGGGAACCGCAGCGCGGTCGGGCCGTCGTCCACGGCCACGGCCTCGTCGAGCTCCTCGCGCAGGGTCGCGGCGTCGCGCGGGGCGGCCACCCGCATGCCGGGCACGATCCCCAGGATCGACAAGTCCCACATGCCGTTGTGCGAGGGACCGTCGTTGCCGGTGATGCCGGCCCGGTCGAGCACCAGGGTGACGGCCTCGTTGTGCAGCGCCACGTCGAGCAGGAGCTGGTCGAACGCGCGGTTGAGGAACGTCGAGTAGACCGCGACGACGGGGTGCAGTCCGGCGTGCGCGAGACCCGCGGCCGAGGTGAGCGCGTGCTGCTCGGCGATGCCGACGTCGATGCAGCGCTCGGGGTACTCGGCGGCGAACTTCGCCAGCCCGGTGGGGCCGAGCATGGCGGCGGTGATCGCGACGATGTCCGGTCGCCGCGCACCGAGCTCCACGATCGCCTCGGAGAACACGCTGGTCCAGCCGATCGAGGCGGGCCCGGTGGGCAGCCCGGTGGCCGGGTCGAACGCCGACGGGCTGTGCATCTGCTCGGCGACGTCGTTCTCGGCGGGCGGGTAGCCGTTGCCCTTGCGGGTGACGGCGTGCACGACGACGGGGCGCCCGGCGCGCGCGGCCCGGCGCAGCGCGGACTCCATGGCGGCGATGTCGTGCCCGTCGACCGGTCCGAGGTAGGTCAGCCCGAGGTCCCCGAACAGCTCCTGCGGGCTCAGCGCATCCTTGATGCCGGCCTTGACCGCGTGCAGCGCTGCGTACAGCGGGCGCCCGACGACGGGGGTGCGGCGCAGGGTGCGCTTGCCGCTCTCCAGCAGCCGCTCGTAGCCCGGCTGCAGCCGCAGCGAGGCGAGCCGGTCGGCGAGCCCGCCGATGGTCGGCGCGTAGGATCGGCCGTTGTCGTTGACGACGATGATCAGGTTGCGGGTGTGGTCGGCGGCGATGTTGTTGAGCGCCTCCCAGGCCATGCCGCCGGTGAGCGCGCCGTCCCCGATCACCGCGACGACGGTGCGGTCGGCCTGCCCGGTCAGCTGGTAGCCGCGGGAGATCCCGTCGGCCCAGGACAGCGACGTCGACGCGTGGCTGTTCTCGACGTGGTCGTGCTCGCTCTCCGCCCGGCTGGGGTACCCCGAGAGCCCCCCGGTCTTCTTCAGCCGGTCCCAGCCGTCCTGGCGGCCGGTGAGCATCTTGTGCACGTACGCCTGGTGCCCGGTGTCCCAGATGATCGTGTCGTGCGGCGAGCGGAACACCCGGTGCAGCGCGATCGTCAGCTCCACGACGCCGAGGTTCGGGCCGAGGTGACCACCGGTGCGGGAGACGCTGCTGATCAGCTCGGCGCGGATCTCGGCGGCCAGCTCGTCGAGCTGACCCGGATCCAACCGCTTGAGATCGGCCGGGCTCCGGACGCTGCGCAAGAGGCTCACCCGGCCGAGTCTAGGCGGTCGGGCCCCACCCCCTGGGGTGTGGCGATCGTCAGCCCGCCCGCCGGCGAGCCCCGGCCGGGGGTGCCTCGTCCGGGGTGCGCGGTGCCGGGATGGTGGGCGCGCCGTGGTGCCGCGCGTCCGCGATGTCCGGCCCGACCAGCAGCGCGCCCGCGGCCCGCACCTGGTTGCGGCCGCCGCGCTTGGCCGCGTAGAGCGCCCCGTCAGCCGCCTTGAGGAGGTGTTCGACGCTCGTCGGTCCGCCGGACAGCGCCGCGCCGACCGACACCGTGATCGAGTCGAGCGTCATCGGCCCGTCGGGCGTGTCGACCGCCAGATCGAGCTCCTCGACGCGGCTGCGCAGCCGTTCGGCGACGCCCAGCAGCTCGGCGCGCCCCTGCGCGCCCGGGTCCAGTCCGGGCAGCAGCACGACGAACTCCTCGCCGCCGAAGCGGCCCACGACGTCGTCGTCGCGGACGCACGAGCGCAGCACTGCGGCCACCGACGCCAGGACCTGGTCCCCCGCCAGGTGGCCGTAGCGGTCGTTGACGTTCTTGAAGTGGTCGAGATCGAGGATCAGCACGCCCACGGCGGTACCGGATCGCTCGCTGCGGCGCATGGCCCGACGCGCCTGCCCCTGCCAGCTGGCGGCGTTGTAGAGGCCGGTCTTGCCGTCAGTGCTGGCAGCGGTCTCGTAGTGGCGGACGAGCACGGCGCGGTGCAGCACCAGGATCGGTGGCAGGGCGAGCACGGCCAGCCACGGCGTGTGCGCGAGCGCGACGGCGGCCAACGCCCCCATGCACAGCGTGGCGAGCTCCAGCACGTTGTCGTCCCACTGGCCGAGCAGCCGCCGCAGGGCGACGGTCTGCTCGCCGCGGGCCGACAGCGCGATCGCCAGCGCCACCAGCGAGGTGTTCACCAGCTCGTACACCAGCACGGCCAGCGCCAGGCCGAGGACGCCCACGGGATCGTCGGCGCTGGCCGGCAAGCCCCCGAACGCGTGCACCACTGCCTGGGCGGCGAGCGCGGCCAGCACCACGGTGGCGGTGGTGTAGACGTGCCGGTAGAGCGGCACCCGCGCCGGCCGCCACACCCGCTTCCACAGGTGGGCGTAGACCACGACGATGACCAGCGCGGCCGGCAGCGGCGGCAGCAGCATCGCGGCCGCGAACGTCCACACCGAGCTGAGGTCGAAGTACGAGGTCGCGCCGATCCGCCTGCGCACCCGCTCGATGCCGGTGGCCAGCTCGGTGTGCACGACGGAGAGGGCGACGAGCAGCAGCGCGTAGCCGGCGTGCTCGGGCGCCGGCGCGGTGAACCCCGCAGCGATCACGAGCAGGACGGCGATCGCCTCCACGGCAAGCACGCCGGCCACTGCGCGCCGGGGCAGGCGGCGGAGCGCGGGCCCGGGGTCGGTCTCCGGGACCGGAGTGGCCGCGGTGTCGCCCATGCGAGCCTCCTCCCCGCGCCGCCGTCGTGCCGTGCCGGACTGACAGCGAGGTTAGTGAGGCCCCAGATGCATGTCAGGGGGAGGGCGGTCGCACATCGGGGTGGTCTCGACGACCGCGCCGGACACGCTGTGTGATCGATCGGTCGCGCCTCCACTGTGGTCGCCGAGTCGCCCGAGTTCAGGGGTGCTGCGGCTCCTCGACGGCCACCGCGGCGCTGTGGGAGCGCGACCACGCCGAGCCCGGTGAGCAGCCCGACGACCCCGCCCACGGCGACCGCGAGCGACGGCCCGGGGTGGCGGTCAGCGACCACCTCGACGACCACCGACGACCATCCCGGCGAGCACGATCGCGAGCCCCCTGCGTCGCGGTCATCGCCGCCGAGGCCGCACCGAGCGCCTGGCCGCGCTCAGCGTCCCGGGGTGCGGCGGACGAAGCCGGCGTGGCCCTGCAGCACGTGCGCGGTCGCGAAGGCGCCGCACGCCACCCAGCGGACCGGCGACACCGGCAGCGGCGGGAGCCCGGCCAGTGCCGCGAGCAGGGCCCAGCGCCCGCTCCCGGGCCGTCAGGCGACGAACCGCACGAACGCCCAGGCCGCGACGACGCCCGCGAGCGGGTCGGCCGCCATCAGCAGCTCGACCTCGTGGGGCGCGGACGGGCGGCGGTGCCGAACCGCACGAGCGCGGCGGACACGAGGAACGTCGCCACGTCGATCAGCAGCGCCCAGGCGGGGAGAGCAGGCGACGACGATCCCGCCGAGCGCGAACCCGCCGACCTGCGCCACCTGGTTGGTGATCTGGCGCAGGACCAGCTCTGCTCGTAGCGCTCCCCGAGGATCTGCGGCAGCACCGCCCCTGGGCCGCGGTGTGCGGGGCCCGCGTCACCACCACGACCACCAGCAGGGTCGCGATCACCGCCACGGGCTGGCCGGGCAGGGTGATCACCGCGACCAGCGCGGCCCGGACCAGGTCGGCCACGTCCACGGCGAGCGCACGCCGCCGAGCCCCGCCGCACGATCGTCAGCGCGGAGGTGATTGTCGCCGCCGTCGCCGACGTGGTGCGCTCGAAGACGAGCACGGCGACCGCGGCCCGGGCCGGCTGGTCACCGGCGAAGGAGCGGAACTCGGCCGTCCAGACCGCTCGGAACTCGCCGGTGCGCAGGACCGGGTGCAGGCTGGCGCGACGCACGTCCCGTTCGGTCCCTCCACCGGCCGGAACGCTCAGTACGCGGTGGATCCCACTGCGGGGCTACCGTCCGGACCAGCGGTTCCCGGCGACCGGGTCCAGCAGGTCCGCCACATGGGCGATCTCGTTGACGGTGCGGACCTTGCGCAGTCCGTCGCGGGAGGCGATCACCCGGGTGATGCCGGTGTAGTCGAGGGGGAACGCGAGCGGCCGGTCGATGCCGAGCAGCCGCGCCAGGTACACGTTGATCACCCCGGCGTGCGCGACGACGACCGCGGTGGCCCGCCCCGGGTGCGCGGCGATGATCTCCTCCATGGCGGCGCCGACCCGGGCGCTGAACGCGGGCACGTCCACGCTCGGGGGCAGGTGCCCCGCCCGCATCCGCTCCCACACCTCGGGGTGGGAGCGGGCCATCTCGTGGACGGGGATGTAGAAGCCGGCCTCGGCGTCGTACTCGCACAGGTCGGGCCGCGCGACCGCGGTGGTGCCGAGCGCGTCGACGAGCGGGGCGGCCGTCTCGACCGCCCGCGTCATCGTGCTCGTGTAGACGGCGTCCGGGGCGGGCTCGGCGAGCGCCTTCGCCAGCCGCTCGGCCTGCCGCCGCCCCAGCTCGGTGAGACCCGGATCGGCCTTGCCGGTGCGCGGATCGACGGCGTCCGGGTCGATCCGCTCGGGGAGCGCGTGCCGGACGAGGACCAGGTGCATGCGGCTCAGTCCGGGACGTGGGCGCCGTGCCCGGCCGCGCGCAGCGCGGACCGCAGCGACTCGCGGTGGCGAGCCTGTTCGGCGCGGTCGACGCTCGGCGCGGCGTTGGCGAAGTCGAACGCCGTCATGTCCTTCGCCGGGAAGACGTGGACGTGCAGGTGCGGCACCTCGAACCCGGCGACGATCAGCCCCACCCGCGGCGGGGAGTACACCGTGCGCATCGCCGTGCCGATGGTGTGCGCGACCGTGGTGAGGTGGGCCATCAGGTCCGGCTCCGCGTCGAGCCAGTGGTCGACCTCCTGCCGCGGCACCACCAGCGTGTGGCCCGGGCCCAGCGGGTTGATCGAGAGGAACGCGACGCAGCGGTCGTCGGACCAGACGAAGTCGCCGGGCAGCTCGCCCTCGATGATCCTGGTGAAGATCGTGGTCACCCTGCGATCCTGCCATCGCGACGGCACCGCGGACACGGGGCGGGCCCGCTGCGCAGCGGGGATGCGGGCTCCGCCGAGCGGGCCGGAGCAGCAGGCTGCGTACCGAAGTGAGCCCGGTCACCACTCCTTCGGCCTAGGGTTCGTGGCATGGGACGGACCATCGCCACCACCACCGAGGTCGATCGCACCGGCCTGCTGGAGTTCCTGCGCGACCGGCACCGCATGATCCTGCTCACCCACCGCAGGGACGGCGGGATCCAGGGTTCACCGGTCACGGCCGGCGTGGACGGCGACGGCCGGATCGTGATCGCCACCTACCCGGAGCGGGCGAAGGCGCGCAACGTCGCCCGCGACGGGCGGGCCTCGGTGATCGCGCTGTCCGATCAGTTCGCCGGCCCGTGGGTGCAGGTCGACGGCACCGCGGAGCTGGTCACGCTGCCGGACGCGCTGGAACCCCTCGTCGAGTACTTCCGGGTGATCTCCGGCGAGCACCCGGACTGGGCCGAGTACCGGGAGGCGATGGTGGAGCAGGGCAAGGCGCTGATCCGCATCACGCCGCAGCGCTGGGGGCCGATCGCCACCGGCGGGTTCCCGCCGCGGCTGGCGTGACGCGGCTCTGGTCCGTCGTTCCGGTCCGCCGCTCCGATCCGCTGCTCCGATCCGCCAGTGTTCCCACCGGTAACCTCTCCCGACGGGCTCGGTAGGTACCTTCGACGGTTCCCGCCGGGCCCGCTGACCTGTTGACCACTCGGAGGACCCCATGCGGCCGTGGCCCGGCCACGCCTACCCGCTCGGCGCCAGCTACGACGGCTCCGGTACCAACTTCGCGCTGTTCTCCGAGGTCGCCGACCGCGTCGTGCTCTGCCTGTTCGACGAGGACGGCAACGAGGAGCAGGTGGAGCTGACCGAGGTCGACGGCTTCGTCTGGCACGGCTACCTGCCGGGCATCGAGCCCGGCCAGCGCTACGGGTACCGCGTGCACGGCCCCTACGACCCGGCGTCGGGCCACCGGTGCAACCCGGCGAAGCTGCTCATCGACCCCTACGCCAAGGCGCTGTCCGGCCCCGTGGAGTGGGACGAGGCGGTGTTCGGCTACCGGTTCGGCTCCCCCGACGAGCGCAACGACGCCGACTCGGCACCGTACGTGCCGAAGTCGGTGGTGGTGAACCCGTTCTTCGACTGGGGCACCGACCGCGCCCCGCGCGTCCCCTACCACGAGACGGTGATCTACGAGGCGCACGTGCGCGGGCTGACCATGCAGCACCCGGGGCTGCCGCCCGAGCTGCGCGGCACCTACACCGGCCTCGCGCACCCAGTGATGATCGAGCACTACAAGCGGCTCGGGATCACCGCCATCGAGCTGATGCCGGTGCACGAGTTCCTCAACGACCACCACCTGCAGCAGAAGGGCCTGTCGAACTACTGGGGCTACAACACCATCGCCTACCTGGCCCCGCACCACGCCTACGCGACCGCGGGCAGCAGACCCGGTGCGCAGGTGCACGAGTTCAAGGCGATGGTCCGCGACCTGCACGACGCCGACATCGAGGTGATCCTCGACGTCGTCTACAACCACACCGCCGAGGGCAACCACATGGGCCCGACGCTGTCGATGCGCGGCATCGACAACGCCGCCTACTACCGCCTGGTCGAGGACGACCGGCGGTACTACATGGACTACACGGGCACCGGGAACTCGCTGAACGTCCGCAACCCGCACACCCTGCAGCTGATCATGGACTCGCTGCGCTACTGGGTGACCGAGATGCACGTGGACGGGTTCCGGTTCGACCTGGCCTCCACGCTGGCGCGGGAGTTCTACGACGTCGACCGCCTGTCGGCGTTCTTCGACCTGGTGCAGCAGGACCCCGTGATCAGCCAGGTGAAGCTCATCGCCGAGCCGTGGGACGTCGGGCCCGGCGGCTACCAGGTGGGCAACTTCCCGCCGCTGTGGTCGGAGTGGAACGGCAAGTACCGCGACACCGTGCGCGACTTCTGGCGCGGCGAGCCGGGCACGCTCGGCGAGTTCGCCTCCCGGCTGACCGGCAGCTCCGACCTCTACCAGAACGACGGCCGCCGCCCGTACGCGTCGATCAACTTCGTCACCGCGCACGACGGGTTCACCCTCGCCGACCTCGTCTCGTACAACGAGAAGCACAACGAGGCCAACGGCGAGGGCGGCAACGACGGTGAGAGCCACAACCGCTCGTGGAACTGCGGGGTGGAGGGCCCGACCGACGACGAGGGCGTCCTGGCCCTGCGGGCCCGCCAGCAGCGCAACTTCATCGCCACGCTGATGCTCTCCCAGGGCGTGCCGATGCTGCTGCACGGCGACGAGCTCGGCCGTACCCAGCAGGGCAACAACAACGTCTACTGCCAGGACAACGAGCTGTCCTGGGTGGACTGGACGCAGGCCACGAAGAACTCCGAACTGCTCGAGTTCACCTCGGACATGGTGGCGCTGCGCGCCGCGCACCCGGTGTTCCGCCGCCGCCGGTTCTTCGACGGCCGCCCCATCGCCCGCAGCCGCGGCAACGCGCTACCCGACATCGCCTGGTTCACCCCGTCCGGCGAGGAGATGACCGAGCAGGACTGGGACTCCGGCTTCGGCAAGTGCGTCACCGCGTTCCTCAACGGCGACGGCATCACCGAGCCCGATCCACGCGGCAACAAGGTCGTCGACGACTCGTTCCTCGTGGCGTTCAACGCCCACTACGAGGACATCGACGTCACCCTCCCGCCCGGCTACGGCCGGACGTGGGCGGTGGTGGTCGACACGGCGGAGGGCACTGTCGTCACCCTCACGCAAGCCCGGGGTTCGGCGGGCAAGGATCCGGTGACGTACCCCGGTGGGGCCACGGTGTCCGTCGGCGCCCGCTCCCTCCTCGTCCTCCAGCGCCTCAACTAGGCCCCGACCCGCAGGAGCCCGCCCGTGGTCCCGAGCTCGACCTACCGCTACCAGTTCTCGAAGGACCAGACCTTCGCCGACGCCGTACAGCTGCTGCCGTACCTGCACGCGCTGGGCGTCGGGGCGCTGTACGCGTCGCCGTTGCTGGAGGCGGGTCCCGGGTCCAACCACGGCTACGACGTCGTCGACCCCACCCGGACGTCCGCCGAGCGCGGCGGCGAACAGGGCAGGCGCGCGCTGCTCGACGCGGTGCGCAGCCACGGCATGGGGTTCGTGCTCGACATCGTGCCCAACCACGTCGGCGTCCAGGTACCGAAGATCAATCCGTGGTGGTGGGACGTGCTGCGGCTCGGGCGCGAGTCGCCGTACGCGGACTTCTTCGACATCGACTGGTCGGCCGGACCGATCCTGCTGCCGGTGCTGGACGCGGACGAGGAGAAGGCGCTCGCCGAACTGACCCTCTCCCCCGACGGCACCGAGCTGCACTACTACGAGCACGCCGCGCCCGTCGCCCCCGGCACCGGCGGCGGCACCCCGCAGGAGGTGCACGAGCGCCAGCACTACCGCTTCGCCTCGTGGAAACGCGGCGCGGCGGAGCTGAACTACCGGCGTTTCTTCGACGTCTCCGCGCTGGCGGCGGTGCGGGTGGAGCGCCCGGAGGTGTTCGAGGCGACCCACCGGGAGATCCTGCGCTGGGTGGCCGAGGGCGACGTCGACGGCATCCGCGTCGACCACCCGGACGGGCTGGCCGATCCCGGCGGCTACCTGCGGCGGCTGCGGGCGGCGCTCGGCCCGGACCGCTGGCTGCTGGTGGAGAAGATCCTGGGCCCCGGCGAGCAGCTGCCGACGTCGTGGCCGGTCGACGGCACGTCCGGGTACGAGGCGCTGCGCGAGATCCAAGCGGTGCTGGTCGACCCGTCCGGCGCGGGGCTGCTCACCCAGTTCGCCGCCGAGCACACCGGCGGCAAGCAGGCTCTGCACACGGTCGAGCACGACGCCAAGCTGGAGGTGGCGCGCACGATCCTGGAGGCCGAGGTCCGCCGGATCGCCGCGCTGCTGCCCGACGACGGCACCGCGGACGGGATCGAGCGCAACCGGGAGGCCGTCGCGGAGCTGCTGGCCTGCTACCCGGTGTACCGCTCGTACCTGCCGGAGGGGCGGGAGGCGCTGGACGTCGCCGTGTCGGCGGCCCGGGTGCGCCGCCCCGACCTGGCCGACGTCCTGCGCGCCATCCACGCCGGGATGGTCACCGACCCGGACGGGCCGCTGGCCACCCGCGTGCAGCAGACGTCCGGCATGGTGATGGCCAAGGGCGTGGAGGACACCGCGTTCTACCGCTGGAACCGGTTCATCGCGCTCAACGAGGTCGGCGGGGCACCGGACCGGTTCGGCTGCTCCCTCGCCGAGTTCCACGCCGCCCAGGCCGCCCGCGCGGCGTCGTGGCCGGCCACGATGACCACGCTGTCGACGCACGACACCAAGCGCTCCGAGGACGTGCGGGCGCGGCTGGCGGTGCTCGCGGAGATCCCCGGGGAGTGGATCGAGCGGATGCGCCGCTGGGCCGCCCGGCACCCGCTGCCCGAGCGCTCGCTGGAGCTGCTGGCCTGGCAGACCGTCGTCGGGGCCTGGCCGATCCCCGAGCAGCGATTGGTCGACTACCTGCGCAAGGCGTCGAAGGAGGCCAAGCTCGTCACCAGCCACGTCGAGCCGTCGGAGGAAGCCGACGAGCAGATCGCGGCCTGGCCGGGCGAGGTGCTCGCCGATGCGGAGCTGGTGGCCGAGATCGAGGAGTTCGTGGCGCGCATCGCCGGGCCGGGCTGGTCGAACTCGCTGGCGCAGAAGCTGCTGCAGATCGCCGGGCCGGGGGTGCCCGACGTGTACCAGGGCACCGAGCTGTTCGAGTACTCGCTCGTCGACCCGGACAACCGGCGCCCGGTCGACTGGGCGCGGCGCACGGAGCTGCTGGACCGCATCGACGCCGGCGAACTGCCCGAGATCGACGCGTCCGGCGCGGCGAAGCTGCTGGTCACGGCCACCGCACTGCGGCTGCGCCGGTTCCGGCCCGAGGTGTTCACCGGATACCGGCCCGTGTACGCGGAGGGCGAGGCGGCCGAGCACGCGGTCGCGTTCGCGCGCTCGTCCCACCTGGTCGCCGTGGCTACCCGGCTGCCGGTGGGGCTGGAGCGGCGCGGCGGCTGGGGCGACACCGTCCTGCCGCTGCCCGGCGGCGCCGACGACTGGCACGACATGATCACCGACGAGCCGGTGGCGGGCAGCTGCCCGCGGCTGGCCGAGCTGCTGCGCCGCTACCCGGTGGCGCTGCTGGCCCGCCCGCTCTGAGCGCACCGGCCCGCACTCGACCGCCGTCGCGCACACCGCCCCCTGGCGAGCGCGGGCGGCGAGCGTTCGGCACGATCACGGGGTGACGGACTTCGCGGTGTGGGCCCCTGCGCGGGAGAAGGTTCAGGTACTCGTCGACGGAACGGCGTACCCCATGCGGCGCGACGGCGCCGGCTGGTGGCACGCCTCCGTCGCCGACGCCGGACCGGGTAGCGCGTACGCGTTCCTGCTCGACGACGAGCCCGATCCGCTGCCCGATCCGCGGTCGCTGTGGCAGCCGAACGGCGTGCACGGTGCGTCGCGCGTCTACGACCAGAACGCGCACCTGTGGGCCGATCTCGGCTGGACCGGGAAGCAGCTGGCCGGCAGCGTGCTCTACGAGATGCACATCGGCACGTTCACCCCCGAGGGAACGTTCGACGCGGCGATCGAGAAGCTCGACCACCTGGTGCGGCTGGGCATCGACATGGTCGAGGTGCTGCCGGTCAACGCCGTCGACGGGCCGCGCAACTGGGGCTACGACGGCGTCGGCTGGTACGCGGTCACCGAGAACTACGGCGGGCCGGACGCGTTCAAGCGGTTCGTGGAGGCCTGCCACGTGCGCGGGCTGGGCGTCTGCCTGGACGTCGTCTACAACCACCTCGGTCCGTCCGGCGCCTACCTCGACCGGTTCGGGCCGTACTTCGCCGGCAACAACATCTGGGGCCCGACCGTCAACCTCGACGGGCCGGGCTCGGAGGTGGTGCGCCGCTACATCATCGACAACGCGCTGATGTGGTTCCGCGACTTCCACGTCGACGCGCTGCGGCTCGACGCGGTGCACGCGCTGCGCGACACCCGCGCCCAGCACCTGCTGGAGCAGCTGGCCGTCGAGGTGGAGGCGCTGTCGGTGCACCTCGGGCGGCCGCTGTCGCTGATCGCCGAGTCGGACCTGAACGACCCGAAGCTGATCACCGCGCGGGAGGGCGGTGGCTACGGGCTGACCGCGCAGTGGTGCGACGACGTCCACCACAGCCTGCACGCAGTGCTCACCCGGGAGTCGCAGGGCTACTACGCGGACTTCGCCGCGGCCGATCTCGCCGGGCTCGCGCACGTGTTCACCCGCGCGTTCCTGCACGAGGGCACCTGGTCGAGCTTCCGGCGGCGCAACCACGGCGCCCCGGTCGACACCCGGCGCATCCCCGGTCACCGGTTCGTCGCCTACCTGCAGAACCACGACCAGATCGGCAACCGCGCCACCGGCGACCGGCTCACCCACACCCTCTCCCCCGGTCTGCTGGCGTGCGGAGCGGCGCTGCTGATGTGCTCACCGTTCACCCCCATGCTGTTCATGGGTGAGGAGTGGGGCGCGCGCACCCCGTGGCAGTTCTTCTCGTACTTCCCCGACGAGAACCTGCGCAACGCCGTGCGGGAGGGGCGGTTCGCGGAGTTCGCCGAGCACGGCTGGGGCGACGTCGAGGTACCCGACCCGAACGACGAGGCGACGTTCCGCGACTCGAAACTCGACTGGGACGAGCTGAACCAGGAGCCGCACGCCACCCTGCTGCAGCTGTACATCGAGCTGATCGCGCTGCGGAAGCGGTTCCCCGAGCTGTCCGACCCGTGGCTGGACGACGTCGAGGTGGACGTCTCCGAGGGCACTGGGGACCGCACGGTGGTGCTGCACCGCGGGCGGCTGCGGCTGCTGTGCAACCTGGGGCAGGCCGAGGTCACCCTCGAGCTGGGGCAGCGGATCGAGCGGATCCTGCTGGCCTCGGAGCCGGTGGAGGCGCTCGGTGACGCGATCACGATGGGGCCGGAGCGGTTCGCGGTGGTGATGGTGGCATGAGCATCGGCCCGGCGTTCGGCGGCGGGCGCACGTTCGTCGACGCGACGGGCGCCCCGGTGCCGCTGCGCGGGCCCGTCCGGCGGGTCGTGGCGAGCGATCCCTCGGTGGGCGCGCTCTTGCTCGAGATCGGGGCAGCCGTCGTCGGGTGCGCCGGGCGGCTCGGTGACGTGCCGTCGGTGGGCGAGGCCCGCCGGCCCGACGCCGCGCGGGTGGCCGCCCTGCGGCCGGACGCCGTGATCACCGGCTGTCGGGAGGGGCGGCACGATCTCGCTCAACCGGGTACCGTCGATGCGCTGCGGCGGATCGCCCCGGTGATCGCCGTGGACGTGGCCCGGTCGGATGGGGCGGTCGCGCGGGCCGACCTGCGGGCGCTGCTCGGGTCGACGGGGAGGACCGGCGTCGATCCCCTGGGCGAGCTGGACGAGGAAGCGGCCGCGCACGGCCTGGAGCGGCTGGGCCCACGGGCGGCGGCGCTCGTGCGGGAGGTGGCTCGCACCGGGCGGCCTGCGCTGCTCACCGACGACGGCCGGGCGGTCGCCGCGATCGTCGACATCGCGGACTACCGGCGGCTGCAGGAGCTCGTGGAGCTGGTGCGGGAGCTGCGACTGGGGAAGTGAGGCCGCGTCGAGAACGAGGTTCCGGCGATTTCGAATCGTTTCGATCGACCACGACTTCGTTCTCGGCGTGAACCCCGGCTTTCAGGTTTCACCCAGGGCGTTCATCGTGCGGGCCAGTTCCGCACGGCGGCGGTGCAGCTCGGTGATCCGCCGGTCGAGCGCGGCGAGGCGTTCGGCGTAGGTGCGCCGCGCCGGCTCGGGATCCGCGCAGGGCTCGCCGGGAACAGCGTCGAGGCACGGAGAGAGACGGGCGACGTCGGCGAGGTTGAGCCCGCTCGCGAGCAGGGCGGTGATGGCGCGGACCCGGCGGACGGCGGGCTCGTCGTAGTCGCGCCAGCCGTTGGCGGTCCGCGTCGAGTGCAGGAGCCCGTGCTGCTCGTAGTGCCGCAGCGAGCGCTGGCTCACCCCGGTGCGCTCGGCCAGCTCGCCGATCCGCATGATCACCGCCCTTCCCGACGCGAGGTCGACTCGACCTTGCCACTCGACCTTGCCCTTGATCCTGCCACTCGACCTTGCCATTGACCCTGCAACTTGATCTCGCTACTTGACCCTGCCACCAGTGGCAGGGTCCTAGCGTCCGGGTCATGACCGCAGACTCCACACCTCGGACCGCGCTGGTCACCGGCGGTGGCTCAGGCATCGGCCGGGCGGCGGCGCTGGCCCTGGCCGCCGCCGGGCACGACGTCCTCGTGGTCGGCCGCCGGGAGCAGCCGCTGCGGGACACCGCCGCGGCGCACCCCGGGATCCGCCACCTCGTCGCCGACGTGAGCACCACGGCCGGAGCGGAAGCGGCCGTCGACGCCGCCGTGGAGGCGCACGGTCGGCTCGACGTCCTGGTCAACAACGCCGCGATCCTCGTCCCCGCTCCGCTGGAGGAGATCGACGAGGACGCCGCGCAGCAGGTCTGGCGCACCAACATCCTCGCGCCCGCGCTGCTGGCGAAGGCCGCGCTGCCGCACCTGGCCGCCGCCCGCGGCGCGATCGTCAACGTGTCCAGCAGCTTCGGTTCCCGGCCTGCGCCTGGCGCGAGCCTGTACGGCGCCAGCAAGGCCGCACTGGAGCAGCTCACCCGCAGCTGGGCGCTCGAGCTCGCCGACCGCGGGGTCCGGGTGAACGCGATCGCCCCCGGCCCCACGGAGAGCGAGGCGCTGGCCCGCACCGGGCTGCCCGACGAAGTGATCGAACGGATCAAGGCCGTGGAGCGCAGCCGGGTGCCGCTCGGCCGGCGCGGGACGCCCGAGGACGTGGCCCGCTGGGTGGTGGCGTTCGCCGACCCCGCCGCCGGCTGGATCACCGGCCAGGTACTCGGCGTGGACGGCGGATTCGGGTTGCGGTGAGTGCGATGTCGAGAACGACGTTACCGAGGACCGAAACGATTCGAAAACGCCCCAGCTTCGTTCTCGGCGCAGCAACCCGGGCATGGCTCTGCCCCGACCACCTACCGGTGGCCGGGGCCGGGCCAGGGATGGCTCAGATCAGGCCGAGCGACTTGACCGCGTCGCGCTCCTCGAGCAGCTCCGCGACGCTCGCGTCGATCTTCTGCCGGGAGAACTCGTTGATCTCCAGGCCCTGGACGATCTCCCACTTCCCGTTCTTCGACACCACAGGGAAGGACGAGATGATGCCCTCGGGGATGCCGTAGGAGCCGTCGGACGGGATCGCCGCGGAGGTCCAGTCGCCCTCAGGGGTGCCGTTGACCCAGTCGAAGACGTGGTCGATGGCCGCGTTCGCCGCCGACGCCGCCGACGACGCACCGCGGGCCTCGATGATGGCCGCGCCGCGCTTGGCGACGGTCGGGATGAACTCCTCCTTCAGCCAGGTCTCGTCGACCTGCTCCGCGGCGATCTTGCCGCCGACCTCGGCGTTGTAGAGGTCCGGGTACTGGGTGGCGGAGTGGTTGCCCCAGATCGTCATCTTCTTGATCTCGGTCAGGGGCACGTTCAGCTTCTTCGCCAGCTGCGCGATCGCGCGGTTGTGGTCGAGGCGGGTCATCGCGGTGAACCGCTCGGCCGGCACGTCGGGAGCGGCGTGCTGGGCGATGAGCGCGTTGGTGTTGGCCGGGTTGCCCACGACCAGCACGCGGATGTCGTCGGCCGCCCCGTCGTTGATCGCCTTGCCCTGCGGGGCGAAGATGCCGCCGTTGGCCTCGAGCAGGTCACCGCGCTCCATGCCCTTGGTGCGCGGCCGGGCACCGACGAGCAGCGCCACGTTGCAGCCCTCGAACGCCTTCTTGGCGTCGTCGTAGATGTTGATGCCGCGCAGCAGCGGGAACGCGCAGTCGTCGAGCTCCATCGCGGTGCCCTCCGCCGCCTTCACCGCCTGCGGGATCTCCAGCAGGTTCAGCGTGACGGGGACGTCGGCCCCGAGCAGCTGGCCGGAAGCGATGCGGAAGAGCAGCGCGTAGCCGATCTGGCCGGCGGCTCCGGTGACGGTGACGGTGACGGGGGTGGCTGTCGACGTAGACACGAGGCGCAGGTTAATCCTCTCGATGTCACCGCGCTGCGACGGGGAGCACGTTTCGCGTTACGGGGTGGATCACATCCGCCGCTACGGTGGCGCGATGGCCGTATCGCCCGACCTCGGTGCGACTCCGCTCGCCGAGCGCCGCCCGGCTCCCGATCTCGCGCGCGGCGGCATGCTGCTGCTCATCGCGCTCGCGAACGTCCACGTCTACCTCTACGGCGCGCCGATCGGCCCGCGCGGCTACCCGGCCGAACTCTCCCCCGCCGACCGAGTGGTGGTGCTCGTCCAGCTGATGTTCGTCGACGGGCGGGCGTATCCGCTCTTCGGGCTGCTGTTCGGCTACGGCGTCACCCAGCTGGCGCGACGCCGCTTCGCCGCCGGTGCACCCGCCGCCCGGGTCGTGCACATCGTGCGCCGCCGCGGCGCGTGGCTGATCCTCATCGGGGCCGGCCACGCCGCGCTGCTGTGGTCGGGCGACATCGTCGGCGCGTACGGCCTGCTGGCGCTGCTGCTGGCCGGTCCGCTGGTCCGTGCGTCCGACCGCGCGCTGAAGGTCCTCGCGGGTGCGGCGATCGCCGTGATGTCGCTGGTCTACGCCGGTAGCGGCGTGCCCGTTCCCGGGGATGCGTTCCTCGCCTCGATGACGGAACCGGACCCGTTCACGGCCGCGCTGATCCGCCTCGCCGAGTGGGGCACGTCGAGCACGCCGCTGCAGGCCGCGAGCCTGCTCGGGCCGGTCGCGATCGGCGTCGTCGCCGCCCGGACCGGGGTCCTCGACGATCCGCAGCGCCACCGCGCGCTGCTCGTGCGGGCGGCGGTGCTCGGGATCGCCGGTGCCGCTCTGCTCGGGCTGCCGCTGGCGCTGATGGGCGCCCAGCTGTGGCACCCGGACCTCGGTGTCGTCCTGCTCGCGGGCATCGCGCACGGGTTCGGCGGCTACCTCGGCGGGATCGGCTACGCCGCCGCGTTCGGGCTGCTCGCGATCCGGGTCACCGCCACCGGCGGCGGCGCGGTGAGCGGGGCGCTGCTGGCCTGCGGCCGCCGGTCGCTGTCCTGCTACCTCGCCCAGTCGGTGGCTTTCGCCTTCCTCCCGGCGTGGACGTTCGGCGTCGGCTCGCGGATCGGGCTGTGGCAGGCGGCGCTGATCGGGTTCAGCGCGTGGCTGGTCATCCTCGTCATCGCCGACGTCAGCGAGCGGCGCGGGACGCGCGGCCCGGCCGAGGTGCTGCTGCGCCGACTGACGTACGGCCCGCACCGCTGACGCCGCGCTACGGTGCCCGCCATGAGCCGCCCCGACGATGACCGGATCGACGGTGACCAGACCGGCGGTGACCGGACCGACCCGCCGTCGTGGGCGGGCGCGCCGGGCTACCACCCGGCCGACGAACCCGCGCCGGAACCCGATCCGGCGCCGCCGCGGCCCGGCTATCAGCGGGTGCCCGAGGGCCTGGCGCCGCACGCACCGATGCCCGGAGCGCCGCCCTACCCAGCCGCACCGCCACCGGACCTCGCCCCCGGACCGCGCCCCGGCGCCGGGTTCCCGAAGATGCTCGCCGCCACGGCGGTGTGGTGGGTGGCCGGTCTCGTGCTCTCGCTCGCCCTGGCGCGCTCGCCCGCCGAGGTGGCGGTGTTCACCGGGCTCGCGATCACGGCCGCGGTGGCGCTGTGGCTCGCGCTGCGTCGGCGCGCCGCACGGTTCTGGCAGCTCGTGCTGGGCGCCGCGCCGCTCGCGGTGCTCGCGTGGCTGGTGTCCGGGGTCCTGCCGTGATCAGCCGGCGCGCCGCCGCGAGCTGATCACACCGGTGTTGAACCCGGCCAGGTGCAGGCCGCCGTGGAACCGGGCGTGCTCCACCTTCAGGCAGCGGTCCATGACGACCTCCAGCCCAGCGGCCTCGGCCCGGCGCGCGACGTCTTCGTCCCACAGCCCGAACTGCAGCCAGAACGTGCGCACGCCTTCCCCCAGCGCCAGCACCTCGTCGAGCACGCCGGGCAGGTCCTCCTTGCGGCGGAAGACGTCCACCAGGTCCGGCACGACCGGCAGGTCGGCCAGCGTCTTGTAGACGGGCTGCCCGAGGATCTCGGAGGCGTTGGGGTTGACGAAGTACACGTCGTACGACGTGCTGGCCAGCAGGTAGGTGGCCACGAAGTTGCTGGCCCGCGCCGGGTTCGGCGAAGCGCCCACGACGGCGACCGTGCGGGTGGCGCGCAGGATCTGCTGGCGGCGGACCGCCGGCGGGTTCTCCCAGCCCATGGTCACGACTCCTTCGTGGCAGCGGCGAGCGCCTGGTCCAGGTCCCAGAGGATGTCGTCCGGGTCCTCCAGACCGACGCTGATGCGCACCAGGTCCGGCGGCACGCCGGCGTCGCGCAGCTGCTCGTCGGACAGCTGCTGGTGGGTGGTCGACGCCGGGTGGATGACCAGCGTGCGCGCGTCGCCGATGTTGGCGAGGTGGCTGGCCAGCTGCACCGACTCGATGAACCGCTGCCCGGCCTCCCGGCCGCCGACGACGCCGAAGGAGAACACCGCGCCGGGGCCCTTCGGCAGGTACGTCTTCGCCCGCTCGTGGTGCGGGTGGTCCGGCAGGCCCGCCCAGTTCACGTACGTGACGCGGGGATCGGCGGCCAGCCACTCGGCGACGATGCGGGCGTTCTCCACGTGCGCGTCCATCCGCTGCGGCAGCGTCTCGACGCCCTGCAGCAGCAGGAACGCCGAGTGCGCCGACAGCGTGGCGCCGATGTCGCGCAGCTGCTCGGCGCGCAGCTTGGTGAGGAACCCGTACTCCTGGAAGTTGCCCCACCAGTTCAGCCCGCCGTACGACGGGACGGGCTCGGTCATCAGCGGGAACTTGCCGTTGCCCCAGTCGAACCGGCCCGCCTCGACGACGATGCCGCCGATCGTGGTGCCGTGCCCGCCGATGAACTTCGTCGCCGAGTGGATCACGATGTCGGCGCCGTGCTCGATCGGCCGGCACAGGTAGGGGGTGGCGATCGTCGAGTCGACGACCAGCGGGATGCCCGCGTCGTGCGCGACCTCGGCGAGCCCGGCGATGTCGGCGACCTCGCCCGACGGGTTGGACACCACCTCGGCGAACACCAGCTTGGTGCGCGGGGTGATCGCGGCGGCGAAGTCCTCGGGCCGCCCGCCCGGCACGAACACCGTGTCGACGCCGAACCGGCGCAGCGTGACGTCGAGCTGGGTGATCGTGCCGCCGTAGAGGCCGGCGGCGGCCACGATGTGGTCGCCCGCGCCGGCGAGCGCCGCGAAGGTCAGGAACTCCGCGGCCTGCCCGCTGGCGGTGGCGACCGCACCGAGGCCGCCTTCCAGGCTGGCGATGCGCTCTTCGAACACCGACACCGTCGGGTTGCCGATCCGGCTGTAGATCAGGCCGTACTTCTGCAGGGCGAACAGCGTCGCGGCGTCGGTGGTGTCGTTGAAGACGAAGCTCGTGGACTGGTAGATGGGCGTGGCCCGGGCGCCGGTCGCGGAGTCGGGCACCGCCCCCGCGTGGACGGCGCGGGTGCGGAACCCCCACTGCCGGTCGACGGGCCGCTCATCGGCTCCCGGGCGATCGCTCATGCCTCCATCCTGCCTTTCCGGGACTCAGGCCACACGCAGGGTGGTGGTCACGGGGGTCGGGTTGCGGAACAGGTCCAGCACCGGGCAGTGCGCGTCCACGGTGGCGGCGAGCTCGCGGTAGCGCTCCTCCCCCGCCGGGCCGGACAGCGTGACGACGACGCGGACCTCGCCGAAACCGGGCCGCACCGAGTCGTCGGCGCCGAAGAAGCCGCGCACGTCGAGATCGCCCTCGACGTCGATCGTGATGTCGTCGAGGGGGATGCCCAGCTCGGCAGCCCAGAAGCGGTAGGTGACGACCTGGCAGGACAGCAGCCCGGCCAGCGCGGTCTCGACGGGGTTGGGAGCGGCGTCCTCACCGCCGAGCGCCGGCGGCTCGTCGACGAGGAGGCTGTGGCCGTTGATCCGGACGTGCGTGCGGACGCCCTCGCCGCCGGTGCCGTTCACGCGGAACACGACGTGGCCCTTGGCGGGGTCGTCGGTCACGGCGGTCGTGGTGGCGGAGACGATCGCGCGCAGGGCCTCGTCACGGGTCGGGGCAGCAGAAGACATGAGAAGACTCCGGGTGGTCGATGAGTACGGGTGTCGGGTGCTGGGTCGGGATGATCAGCGGGAACCCGGACACGCGCAGCTGGCGACCAGTGCGAAGTCGACGTGCCGGCGGCGCACGAGCAGGAGGATCGGAACCGGCACCCCTCAGTCGTAACGCATCGGCGAGCGCCGGGCAAGGGGGGCCGCCCGATCTAGAGGTGTTCGCGGAAGAACGTCACGATCCGCCGGTGCGCGTCCTGTGCGCTCGGCTCGTGGTACTCCGCGCGCAGCGGCGACCGCTTCGCCAGCTCGCCCATGAGCCCCGGGGTCCGCGTGTAGAACGAGTGCCCGGCGTCCGGGTAGACCTCGACGTCGTGCGGCACGCCGAGCGCGGTGAGCTGGGCGGAGAGCTTCTCCGGCACCCCGCGGGTCAGGCGGTCCCGGCCGCCGTAGCTCGCCACGACCGGGCAGGCGCGCGGCACGTCCACCGCGGTGCTGTAGAACGGCGCGCTCACCTTGTAGAGGCCGGTGCGGGCGAGCAGCAGCGCGAAGCTGCCGCCCATGCAGAAGCCGATGGTGCCGATCCGGTCCGCGTCGATCTGCGGCCTGGCGGCGAACCAGCGGCGAGCGGCCTCCAGGTCGTCGAGGGCCTGGCCGCGCCCGGTGAAGACGGTGCGCAGCACCCGGGCCACGCAGAGCGGGCGCACAAGACCGCGGGCGAACAGGTCGGGGATGACCGTGGCGTAGCCGTCGGCGGCGAGATCGCGGGCCACCCGCTTCATCTCGTCCGTCATCCCGAACGCTTCGTAGATCATCACCAGGCCCGGGAAGGGACCCTCGCCGTCGGGCAGCGTGAACACCCCGGGCAGTGTGGTGTTCCCCGCCGGGAAGCGGATCTCGGTCTGCACGCCGGGGACGGTAGCCGACCTGGTCAGCGGCCGGGGAGCCGCACGAGTCCCTCTTGGACGGTCGTGGCGATGAGGGTGCCGTCTCGGGTGGTGAACTTCCCGGTGGCCAGGCCGCGCGAACCGGACGCCGTGGGCGAGTAGCAGGTGTAGAGGAACCACTCGTCGGCGCGGAACGGTCGGTGGAACCACATGGCGTGATCGAGGCTGGCCATCTGCACGGTGTCCGGCACGTTCCCGTGCCGGGCCAGCACCGACCCGAGCAGGGTCAGGTCGCTTGCGAAGGTCAGCAGGCACACGTGCAGCAGCGGGTTGTCGGGCAGCGTCCCGTCGGCGCGCATCCAGACGTGCACGGGCTCATCCGACCCCGGGCGCTCGGCGCGGGTGATCGTCGGGTCGTCGACGAACCGGATGTCGATCGGCCGTTCGGCCTTGCCCATCCAGCTGACGTCGGCCCCCGCGAGCACGCGCTGCCCGAGGTCCATCAGCGACTCGGGTTCGGGCACGCCCTGCGGCGGCGGCTCGGTGTGCTCCAGCCCCTCCTGCGGCAGCTGGAACGACGCCGCCAGGGAGAAGATCGCCTCGCCGTGCTGGATGGCCAGCACCCGACGGGTGGTGAACGAGCGCCCGTCGCGCACTCGTTCGGTCTCGTAGATGATCGGCACGCTGGGGTCGCCGGGCCGGATGAAGTAGGCGTGCAGCGAGTGCACCATCCGGTCCGGAGGGACGGTGCGTCCAGCCGCCACCAGCGCCTGGCCCGCCACCTGCCCGCCGAACACCCGCACCGGGCTGTGCGCCGGGCTGTATCCGCGGAAGAGGTTGACCTCCAGCCGCTCCAGGTCGAGCAGGCGCACGAGGCGGTCCAGCGCGTACTGCCCGCGCGGCACACCGTCGACCGCGAGGTACTCGGGGGGCACGGAGTCGGTCACGTCGATCAGTCTGACAGCCGCACGAGAACGCCGGCCCCGCACCGAGGCGCTTCCGACACGACGCAGCTGCACGAACACCCGACACACCGAACCCGCACCGATACGGATCAGCCAGGGGATGCGCATCCGACACGACGCAGCTGCACGAACACCCGACACACCGAACCCGCACCGATACGGATCAGCCAGGGGATGCGCATCCGACACGACGCAGCTGCACGAACACCCGACACACCGAACCCGCACCGATACGGATCAGCCAGGGGATGCGCATCCGACACGACGCAGCTGCACGAACACCCGACACACCGAACCCGCACCGATACGGATCAGCCAGGGGATGCGCATCCGACACGACGCAGCTGCACGAACACCCGACACACCGAACCCGCGCCGGTGCGGATCAGCCAGGGGATGCGCCACGTCGAGCGGCTGAACGAGCTGCGCACGCACCTGCACCAGGCCGGTTCGGGCTCCGTGAGCTGCTCGACGCACGCATCCCCGCCGACTCCCACCCGCGCTGCGCGCCGGCGGTTCAGGACGGGTTGGCGATGTGCGCGATCCGCCACCGTGTGTGTTCGACGCGACCGGCCTGGGGCCCGACCGGGTCGTGGAGGTCCGCCGCGGCGTCCTCGAGGAGATCGCAGGCCGATGCTGCGCCGCGGGCGGCAGGAGAGGACGGGCACGATGATCGACCGGCCCCGTCGCGCACTGTCACTCCCGGTCCGGCGCGGCCGGGGAGAGCGCTGCGAGCGGCTCCGCGCGGCCAGGTGATCAGAGGGCCAGGTGATCAGAGCCGGAGCAACCACTCCCGCTCGGTGAGCTCCGGGTGGCTCGGCAGTGGCTGGCTGCGGCCCGTCGGGGCGAACCCGGCCTTCGCGTAGGCGCGGGCCGCGGCGTCGTTGCCGTCCACGACCCACAGCTCCACCTCGGCCGCGCCCACCGAGCGGGCCCAGCCGAGCACCGCTGCGGCCAGCTCACCGGCCAGGCCGCGGCCGCGGTGATCGGGATGCACCCACATCGAGACCAGGTCGACCCGGCCGGGCACACCGGTCCACGACGGATGCCCGGCGGCCAGACCGACCTCACCCGCGGCGAACCACGCGCGGTCCGGGCCGAGGAGGGCCCGCCACTCGTCGTCGGAGAGCCTGATCTCGCGCGCGTAGGTGGACGCGAAGGCGGTCGGGGCGTTGCGCAGCGCGGCCAGCCGCAACCGGCGCAGCAGGGCCGTGTCGGCGACGGTCAGCCGGCGGACCCGGTTCTCGATCGGGAGCAGCTCAGCCGTGGTCGTCCTCGCCGAGCCGGTGCACGCGGATCAGGTTCGTCGAGCCGGCCGTGCCAGGCGGGCTACCGGCCACGATGACCACGAGATCTCCCGGCTGGAACCGGTCGAGGGCGAGCATGGCCTGGTCGACCTGGTCGACCATCGCGTCGGTCGAGTCGACGTAGGGCACCAGGAACGTCTCGACGCCCCAGGTCAGCGCCAGCTGGCTGCGCACCTCCGGAGCGGGGGTGAACGCCAGCAGGGGCAGCCGGGTGTGCAGTCGGGCGAGCCGGCGCACGGTGTCGCCGCTCTGGGTGAACGCCACGATCGCCCGGGCGGACAGGCGCTCGCCGATGTCGCGGGCGGCGTAGGAGATCACCCCGCGCTTGGTGCGCGGGACGTGGTTGAGCGCGGGCACCATGACCGGCCCGCTCTCCACGGCCTCCACGATCTGCGCCATCGTGCGCACGGCCTTGATCGGGTAGCGGCCGACGCCGGTCTCGCCGGAGAGCATCACCGCGTCGGCGCCGTCGAGCACGGCGTTGGCGACGTCGGAGGCCTCCGCGCGGGTGGGCCGCGAGTTGGTGATCATCGACTCGAGCATCTGCGTCGCGACGATCACCGGCTTGGCGTTCTCGCGAGCGATCTGGATGGCCCGCTTCTGCACCAGCGGCACGTGCTCCAGCGGGAGCTCGACGCCCAGGTCGCCGCGGGCGACCATGATGCCGTCGAAGGCCAGCACGATCGCCTCGAGGTTGTCGACGGCCTCCGGCTTCTCCAGCTTCGCGATCACCGGCAGCCGGGCGCCCTTGGCGTCCATGACCTTGTGGACGAGGTCGATGTCGGCGGGGCTGCGCACGAACGACAGCGCGACGAGATCGACCCGCAGGTCGAGCGCGAACTCCAGGTCGGCGATGTCCTTCTCGGACAGCGCCGGCACGGACACGTTCATGCCGGGCAGCGAGATGCCCTTGTTGTCGCTGACCGGTCCGCCCTCGGTGACCCGGCAGACGACGTCCATGCCTTCGACCTGGGTGACCCGCAGCGCCACTTTGCCGTCGTCGACGAGCAGGCGGTCGTCCGGCCGGGCGTCGTCGGCCAGCCCCTTGTAGGTGGTGGAGACGCGGTCGTGGGTGCCCATCACGTCGTCGACCGTGATCCGCACCTCCTCGCCGGTGCGCCACTCGACGGGGCCGTTGGCGAACCGGCCGAGCCGGATCTTGGGGCCCTGCAGGTCGGCGAGGATGCCGACCGCACGGCCCTGCTCGTCGGCGGCCTGCCGCACCAGTTCGTAGACCCGCTTGTGGTCCTCCCGGGTGCCGTGGCTGAAGTTGAGCCGGGCCACGTCCATACCGGCCTGGACCAGCTCGCGGATCCGCTCGGGCGACGCCGTGGCAGGCCCGATGGTGCAGACAATCTTTGTGCGACGGCTCACAGTGAGCCAGTCTAGACCTCCGTCTGGAACGATTAGGAAGCCGGGGCGCGCAAAGTCGGTCACACCCGCCGATCCACCCTCGCTCACCAGGGGTTTTCGGACGCGCCGTGAGCAACAGTGCACAGGTTGATCGATCTCTGGATCGATACAGACACCTGTTGAGCGCGACAAACGGCCCTTTCGTCCACTCGGAGTGCACGAAAGGGCCGTTCGTCGCCATCAGCGTCATCGGCGCTGAGGCAGGGTGCTGGGGCCCACGTGCTCCGTCAGCCAGTCGACCAGCGGGCGCAGCTCCCGCCACGTGCTCACCACCCGCTCCAGCGCACCCCGCTCATGGAGCACGTCATCCGGTGGCCAGCGCCGCCACCCGTACAGCCCCTTGTGACGCAACAGCTCGACCCGGGGATGGTCCGGCGCGATCCCCCGCGGCCGGGTCCTGAGCCGCTCTCCCCCGATCTCGATGCCCCTGCGCCGCAGCCTCGCGACCACGCGGGCCAGGTCGCCGCCGCGACGGTCCTCGGCGGCCGCGGTGCGGTACGCGGCCAGCTGGTCCGGGGCCATCCGGTAGTAGCCGCCCGCCGCCATCAGCCCGGCCGGCCCGATCTCGACGTAGAACCGGCCGGCCATCGCGCCGCAGTGCGTCTTGTACAGGGTCTTGTCGGCCGAGAACCGCACGTCGCGGTACGGGCGGAAGAGCTTCGTCGGCCCGAACTCGTCCTCCACCTCGGCGAGCAGCGCCTGCATCGGTGCCCGCACGTCCGACTCGTAGACGTGGCGGTGATCGGTCCAGTACGCCTTCGAGTTGTCGGCCTCCAGGCCGTCGTAGAAGTCGACCGCGGCCTCGCCGAACCCGGCGAAGCGCGTCACGACGAGCCGTCCCCCGCCTCCACCGCGCCCGCGCCCGGCGCGGAGTCCGACTCGCCCGGTCCAGTGGATTCCGCGGGCTCGCGCGCCGCAGCGGCGGCCTCGTGACCGGTGGCCTCCGGGTCGGTGGCCCCGGGGCCGTCCCCGCTCGCGTCGCCGTCGGCATCCCGCTCTGCGTCGCCCTGCTCTGCGTCGTTCGCCGGTTCCTCGGCAGGCTCGTCGGCCCTCTCCCCGGCCGCCTCCCCGGACGGTTCTCCGGATCCCCCGGGCTCGCCGGCACCACCCCGACCCCCTGACGACGCGGACTCCGCCACCGCGGCGCCGACCGTCACCGCCCCGGCCGCCACGGCCGCGGCCACCGGCGTCCGGGCCGGCACCGGCCGGCCCTCGGACAGCACCTCCCGGCCCTTCTTCGCCAGCACCACGTAGAACGCCGCCGC
Organism: Pseudonocardia thermophila; assembly: GCF_900142365.1. GTDB lineage: Bacteria > Actinomycetota > Actinomycetes > Mycobacteriales > Pseudonocardiaceae > Pseudonocardia > Pseudonocardia thermophila. Next base: position 35,737 of record NZ_FRAP01000013.1, read on the forward strand.
GACGAACACGATCGCCGCGACCACCACGTTGATCCGCAGGTCGCCCAGCACCCGGGTCGCGGGATCGGTGCGCATCTGCTCGATCACGAACCGGCCCGCCGTGTACCCGGCCACGTAGAGCGCGAACGCGCGGCCGTGGCCGAGCCGGAACCGCCGGTCCGCCCACACCACGATCCCCGCGACGATCAGGTCCCACAGCAGCTCGTACAGGAACGTGGGGTGCACGATCTCCACCGGGGTGAGATCGAGCGCGACCCCGCCCAGCGGATCCGGCGCACCGGTCACCGGGTCCACCCGCCGGTAGATCTCCAGCCCCCACGGCACCGTGGTGGGCGCGCCGTAGAGCTCCTGGTTGAACCAGTTGCCCAGCCGGCCGATCCCCTGCGCCACGACGATGCCGGGCGCGACGGCGTCGGCGAACGCGGGCAACGGGATGCCGCGTCGCCGGCACCCGATCCACGCACCGACCCCGCCGAGCGCGATCGCGCCCCAGATGCCGAGGCCGCCCTGCCAGATCTTCAGCGCGTCGACCGGGTTGCCGTTCGGGCCGAAGTAGGTCTGCCAGTCGGTGGCCACGTGGTAGAGCCGGCCACCGACCAGACCGAACGGCACCGCGAACACAGCGATGTCGATGACCTGGCCGCGGGCGCCGCCGCGGGCGGTCCAGCGGCGCTCACCCCACAGCACCGCAACGACGATGCCGGCGATGATGCACAGGGCGTAGGCCCGGATCGGCAGCGGCCCGATGTACCAGACCCCGCGATCAGGGCTCGGCAGGTACGCCAGGACGGTGGTCGCGACGGCGGTGCTCACGGCGTCACGCTATCGCCCCGGCCCAGTACTGCCGCGCAACCCCGTCGAGAACGAACCCGTGGTGATCAAAAAGCCCTGTTGATCACCACAACGTCGTTCTCGACGCGCTACCGGTCGCGCACCCCAGCCGCGAGATCCGCCGCCAGCGCCCGGACCCGCGCGGGCCCCTGCGCCGCGGCCGTCACGAACGCCGAACCGACGATGACCCCGTCGGCGAACCCGGCCACCTCGGCCGCCTGCTCCCGCGACCGCACGCCCAGCCCGACGCCGATCGGCAGATCGGTGTGCGCCCGGGTCCGGGCGACCAACGCGGGCGCCGCCGACGCGACCGTGTCCCGCGCGCCGGTGACCCCCATCGTCGAGGCGGCGTAGACGAACCCGCGGCACGCCGCCACGGTCTTCGCGATCCGCTCCTCCGACGACGACGGCGCCACCAGGAAGATCCGGTCAAGCCCGTGCGCCTCGGAGGCGGCCAGCCACTCGTCGGCCTCCTCCGGGATGAGGTCCGGGGTGATCATCCCCAGTCCGCCCGCGTTCGCCAGGTCCCGCGCGAACGCGTCCACCCCGTAGCGCAGCACCGGGTTGAAGTACGTCATCACCACCGCCGGGCACCCGGCTGCAGTCACCCGCTCCACCACGGAGAACACGTCCCGCAGCCGCGTACCCGCGCGCAGCGCCACGTCCGTGGCACCGGCGACCGTCGGACCGTCGATGACCGGATCGGAGTACGGAACCCCGACCTCGAGCATGTCGCAGCCGCCATCGACCAGCGCCTTCAGCAGCTCGACCGACTCGTCGACGGTCGGGAACCCGGCCGGGAGGTAGCCGATCAGGGCACCTCGCTCGTCCGCCTTCGCCTTGGCGAACACCTCGGCGACGCTCACTCGTGCCCCCCTGCCGTGCCGTCGCTCGGGGCCGCGAGCGACCCTGCTGCCTCATCGCTCGGGCCCGCGAGCGACCCTGCGGCCTCATCGCTCGGGCCCGCGGGCGACCCTTCGGCGATCCGAGTACCGCTCGCCTCCGCCGCGCTCTCGCCCTCGCCGATCATGCCGAACCACCGCGCCGCGGTGTCCACGTCCTTGTCTCCGCGGCCGGACAGGTTCACCAGGATCACCGCGTCCGGACCCAGCTCGCGGCCCAGCCGCAGCGCACCGGCGACCGCGTGCGCCGACTCGATCGCCGGGATGATCCCCTCAGTGCGCGACAGCAGCGCGAACGCCTCCATCGCCTCGGCGTCCGTGACCGGCTCGTACGTGGCCCGACCGAGGTCCTTCAGCAGCGCGTGCTCCGGCCCGACGCCCGGGTAGTCCAGCCCAGCGGAGATCGAGTACGACTCCTTGGTCTGGCCGTCCTCGTCCTGCAGCAGGTACGACAGCGCCCCGTGCAGCGCGCCCGGGGAACCCTCGCTGAGCGTGGCCCCGTGCCGGCCGGTCGCCACCCCCTCGCCGCCGGGCTCGAAGCCGACCAGCCGCACCGACGGATCGTCGAGGAACGCGTGGAAGATCCCGATCGCGTTCGAGCCCCCGCCGACGCAGGCCGCGACCGCGTCCGGCAGCCGCCCGACCCGATCGAGGACCTGCTCGCGCGCCTCCAGCCCGATGATGCGGTGGAAGTCGCGCACCATCGTCGGGAACGGGTGCGGCCCGGCGACCGTACCGAGCACGTAGTGGGTGGTGTCGACGTTGGTGACCCAGTCGCGCAGCGCCTCGTTGATCGCGTCCTTGAGCGTGCGCGAACCGGTCTTCACCGGGATCACGGTGGCGCCGAGCAGCCGCATACGGGCGACGTTGAGCGCCTGCCGCTCGGTGTCGACCTCGCCCATGTAGATGACGCACTCCAGGTCGAGCAGCGCGCACGCGGTCGCGGTGGCGACCCCGTGCTGGCCCGCCCCGGTCTCGGCGATCACCCGGGTCTTGCCCATGCGCTTGGTCAGCAGAGCCTGGCCCAGCACATTGTTGATCTTGTGCGAGCCGGTGTGGTTGAGGTCCTCGCGCTTGAGCAGGATCCGCGCGCCACCGGCGTGCTCCCCCAGCTTCCAGGCGTCCGTGAGCGGCGACGGCCGGCCGGTGTAGTCGCGGTGCAGCCGGTCGAGCTCGTCGAGGAACTCGCGGTCCCCGCGGATCTTGTCGTAGACGACGCTGAGCTCGTCGAGCGCGGCGATCAGCGCCTCCGGCACGAACCGCCCGCCGTAGCGGCCGAAGTGGCCGCGCTCATCGGGTTCGTGCCCGGACGGTGTGCGGATGCCGTCGCTGGCCTTGCTGGTGGGGACGATGGACGTCACCGGGCTATTCTGCTGCACGACGGGTGGAAGCCCGCGGCCACCAGCGATCGCACCGCCGCACGCGGGTCCCCGCTGGTCACCAGGCCCTCGCCGACGAGCACCGCGTCGGCGCCCCAGCCGGCGTAGGTGAGCAGGTCACCGGGCCCGCGCACACCCGACTCGGCGACGCGGATGACGTCCGACGGCAAGCCGGGCGCGATCCGGCCGAAGATCGACCGGTCCACCTCCAGCGTGTGCAGGTTGCGCGCGTTGACGCCGATCACCTTGGCGCCCGCCTCGAGCGCCCGGTCGGCCTCGTCCTCGGTGTGCACCTCGACCAGCGCGGTCATCCCGAGCGACTCGACCCGGTCGAGCAGCGCGTCGAGCACGTTCTGCTCCAGCGCCGCGACGATCAGCAGCACCACGTCGGCACCGTAGGCACGGGCCTCGTGCACCTGGTACGGCGAGATGATGAAGTCCTTGCGCAGGATCGGCACGTCGACCCGGGCACGCACCGCCGCGAGGTCGGCCAGCGAGCCGCCGAAGTAGCGCTGCTCGGTGAGCACGCTGATCATCCGGGCACCGCCCTCGGCGTACGCCTCGGCGAGCTCCGCGGGATCCTCGATGGGGGCCAGCGCGCCCTTGGAGGGGCTGCGCCGCTTCACCTCCGCGATCACCCCGATCCCGGGCTCGTGCAGCCGGGCCAACGCGTCGATCGGCGGAGGCGCCTTCTGGGCGCGACGCTTGATCTCGGCGAAGTCCACCTCGGACTCGCGCACCGCGAGGTCGGCCCGGACGCCCTGCACGATGGAGTCGAGGACGCTGCCGCCGCGCTGGTCCATGCGGTCCTGCTCCTCTCGGCCGGCGCTGGGATGGATCCCATGCTAGACATCCCCGTTCGCCCGCCTGCTCCCAGGTCGGGCCGGGCGTACAGGGTCGTTCAGGTGAAGTGGGGTGCGCCACCCGCACCGAGCGCGACGCCGATCTCCGGCAGCCGCTCCCCCGCCCGGGCGGCGTCGATCCGGGTGCCGCCGGGGAACGTCCGCAGGCCCTCGTGCACCGCGCACGGGCAGTCCTCGCGCAGCGGATCCGGGCAGTCGGCGAGGGCGCCGCGCAGCCGCGCCGCGTCGTCGGCGGGCACGGTCGCGGCGACCACGGCGGTGGCGCTGCGGTGTCTGGCCTCCCCGGTTCCACAGGCCGGGCAGATCCCGACCAGCACGGAGTCGTCGCCGGTCGCGGCCGCGAACACCGGCTCGACGACCGCGTTGCCGCAGTTCCGGCAGGGTCCCGGTGGGTCGGGCGCCGTCGTGGGATCGAGGCCGGCGTCGAGGGCGTCCCAGGCGGCCCGGTCGGGATCCGCCGCCGTCCCGGCCGTGCGGGAGTAGCGCGCGCCGAAGCGGGCCAGCCCCGGCTCACGGACGGCGACCAGTACGCCTGCGGCGACCAGCAGCAGCCCCCCGGCGAGCAGCACGAGCGCTCCCAGCGGAGCCGCCCCGAACTGCGCCGCGGCGGCCACCGCCACCCCGCACCCGGCGACGGCGAGGAGCCCGCCGACGATCCGCCGCAGCACACCCGCGGTGGCGACGATCCCGGCGATGCCGGCGAGCGCGAGCAGCGCCACCCCGCCCGTCCAGGACGGCGCATCCTCAGGCCGGTCGAGGGCTCCGCCGCCCCACAGCGCCACAGCCGCGAGCGCCAGCCCGGCGGCCGCGACCGCCAGCCGGCGCCCGGCACCGGGTGCCGGCCCCTCCGGGGTGCTCACCGCCGCGACGCCGGCGGCGGGGGTGTGATCGTGGCCGCGGTGGCGATGGCGGACAGCACCGCGCGCGCCTTGTTGAGGCACTCCCGGTCCTCGGCCTCCGGGTCGGAATCGGCGACGATCCCGCCGCCGGCCTGCACGTAGGCGACACCGCCCCGCACCAGCGCGGTGCGGATCGCGATCGCGGTGTCGGCGTCCCCGGCGAAGTCGAGGTAGCCCACCACGCCGCCGTAGAGGCCCCGGCGGGTGGGCTCGAGCTCGTCGATGATCTCCATCGCGCGCGGCTTCGGCGCACCGGACAGCGTGCCGGCCGGGAAGCAGGCGGTGACCGCGTCGAACGCGGTGCGCCCGGGCGCCAGCCGGCCCGTCACCGTGGACACCAGGTGCATGACGTGGCTGTAGCGCTCGACGGCGAAGAAGCTCGACACCTTCACCGTGCCCGGCGCGCACACCCGGCCGAGATCGTTGCGACCGAGATCGACGAGCATGACGTGCTCGGCGCGCTCCTTCTCGTCGGTGCGCAGGTCCTTCTCGAGGAGCTGGTCCTCCTCCTCGTCGGCGCCCCGCCAGCGGGTGCCGGCGATGGGGTGCGTGGTCGCCACCCCGTCCCGCACGGTGACCAGCGCCTCCGGGCTGGAGCCGACGATGTCGAACCGTTCCCCCGCCGCGGACTCCAGCCGCAGCAGGTACATGTACGGGCTCGGGTTGGTCGCGCGCAGCACCCGGTAGACGTCGAGCGGATCGGCCGGGCACGGCGTCTCGAACCGCTGCGAGACCACCACCTGGAACGCCTCGCCGGCGCGGATCTGCTCCTTGGCGGCCTCCACAGCGGCGTGGTGCTCCTCCGGGCTGCGGCGGCGCACGAACTGCGGCTCGACAGCCCGGTAGGTGGCGACGGTGGAGGGTGCGGGGGCGGCCAGCTCGGCGGTCATCCGGTCGAGCCGGCGCACGGCGTCGTCGTAGGCCTCGTCGACCCGCTCGTCGGTGTTGTCCCAGTTGATCGCGTTGGCGATCAGGGTGATGGAGCCCTCGTGGTGGTCGACGGCGGCCAGGTCGGTGGCCAGCAGCATCACCAGCTCGGGGATCCCCAGGTCGTCGACGGCGTGCTCGGGCAGCCGCTCCAGCCGTCGCACCACGTCGTAGCCGAGGTAGCCGACCATGCCGCCGGTGAGCGGCGGCAGCCCGGGCAGCGGCTCGCTGCGCAGCCACTCCAGGGTGGCGCGCAGGACGCCGAGCGGGTCCCCGTCCTGCGGAAGACCCACCGGCACCTCGCCGATCCAGCGCGCTTGCCCGTCGACCGCGGTCAGCGCGGCCGCTGAGCGGGCGCCGACGAACGACCACCGCGACCACGAGCGGCCGTTCTCCGCGGACTCCAGCAGGAACGTGCCCGGCCGGTCGCCGGCGAGCTTGCGGTAGACCCCCACCGGCGTCTCGTCGTCGGCGAGCAGGCGTCGCGTCACCGGGATCACCCGATGACCGGCGGCGAGCGCGCGGAACTCCTCGCGACCGGGCACGATCTCGCCCAGCGCGCCGGCCGGGGAGCTCACGGGGGCAACCATGGGCGCATTCTCTCAGGCGGCGTGTCCGGCGCGACCGCCGCGCGGCAGGATGGGCGGGTGAGCACCAGCCCGTCCGCCGCTCCGCGCCGCCGCGGGCGCCGACCCGGCGGTGCCGACACCCGCGGCGCCCTGCTCGAAGCGGCCCGCGCGGCGTTCGTCGAGCTCGGCTACGACGGCGCGACGGTGCGCGGCATCGCCGAGCGGGCCGGCGTCGACCCGGCCATGGTCAACCACTGGTTCGGCAGCAAGGAGAAGCTGTTCGTCGCGGCCATCCAGCTGCCCGTCGACCCGTCCGCGGTCCTCGAGCAGGTGGTGCCCGGCGACCCGGAGAAGCTCGGCGAACGCATCATCGGCGCGTTCCTCAGCGTGTGGGACGCCACCGGCGGCGGCCAGCTCGCCGCGCTCGTCCAGAGCATCACCAGTCACCAGGAGGCGGCCCAGATGCTGCGTGACCTCGTCTCGCGGGTGCTGGTCAAGCGGCTCATCGAGGCCGTCGCGCCGGACCGCACAGAGCTGCGGGCCAACCTCGTCGGCTCGCAGCTGATCGGGCTGGGCATGGCGCGGTACGTGGTGAAGCTGGAGCCGATCGCGTCGGCCGCGCCCGCGGAGCTGGTCCAGGCGATCGGGCCCACGATCCAGCGGTACGCCACCGGCGACATCGGGTAGGTCGCGTGCGCCGGGCGCTGGGGCTCGTGGCGCTGCTGGTGGTGGGCTGCGCCCCGACCGTTCCGGCACCTGGCGCCACGGGTTGAGGTCCGGGCTGAGGCAACGAACGGCCCTTTCGTCCACTCTGAGTGGATGAAAGGGCCGTTCGTTGCGCCCGGGGTGGGGCGGCCTGGCTGGCCCCGCGGACCACGGCGAGCCCCAGCGGAGCTCAAGGGACAGCGGCCCTGGGCGAGCCCAACCCCACCTCGGGATCACCGCACGCCGGAACCGCGGTGACCCGCACCTCCACGACGAGCTCGCCGAGCTCAGTCCAACGGCCGGCGCGGGTCGATGAACCCCGACTCGTACGCCGCGATCACGGCTTGCACCCGCCCGCGCGCACCGAGCTTCGCGATCACTGCAGCGACGTGGGCCTGCGCCTCCTCCACTCCGACCGCGAGCTCCCTCGCGACCTCGGCATCCGAGAGTCCGCGAGCCATCCACCGCAGCACCTCACCCTCGCGCGGGGTCAGCGCGGCAGCGCCGAGCCCGCCCTGTCGGCACCGACCCCGGACCGCGACGAGCTCGCGGACCGCTGCCGGGAACAGCACCGCCTCCCCGGCCGCGACCGTGCGCACCGCATGCACGACCTCCGCCGGTCCGGCTCGCTTGAGCAGGAACCCCGCAGCCCCGGCCTGCAGCGCGTCGTAGACGTCCCGGTCGTTGCCGAAGGCGGTGAGCACCAGCACGCGCGGCGGGTCCGGGACCGTTCGCAGGAGGTGGTGTGTGGCGCTCGTGCCGTCCGCCGCCCGCAGCCGGACGTCCAGCATCACCACATCCGGTTTGCCCGCGCACACCAGGGCGGGCACGTCGGCGTCGGCGTCGGCCTCGCCGACGACCTCGATGTCCGGCTCACGACCGAGGGCGCCGCGCAGGTCCACCCGCGCGGGCTCGTCGTCGACCAGGAGCACCCGCACCACGCTCAGGATGGTGGCAGAGGCCGGCCCCGGAGTGGCTCAGGACGCGGCGAGCAGCACGTTCGCGTCGAAGCAGGTGCGGTCGCCGGTGTGGCAGGCCGCACCGGTCTGGTCGACGGTCAGCAGCACGGTGTCACCGTCGCAGTCCAGCCGCACCTCGTGCACCCGCTGGACGTGCCCGGACGTCTCGCCCTTCACCCAGTACTCCTTGCGCGACCGCGACCAGTAGGTGGCGTAGCCGGTGGTGAGGGTGCGGTGCAGGGCCTCGTCGTCCATCCACGCCACCATCAGCACCTCGTTGGTGCCGCGCTGCTGGGCCACCGCGCACACCAGGCCGTCGGCGTCGCGCTTGAGCTTCGCGGCGATCGCCGGGTCCAGCCCCGTCATCTGATCTCCAGTCCTGCGTTCTTCATCGCCTGCTTGACCTCGCTGATGCGCAGGTCGCCGAAGTGGAACACGCTCGCGGCGAGCACCGCGTCGGCGCCCGCGGCGACGGCGGCCGGGAAGTCCTCGACCTTGCCGGCGCCGCCGCTGGCGATCACCGGGACCGTGACCGCCTTGCGCACCGCGGCGATCATGCGCAGGTCGAAGCCGTCTTTGGTGCCGTCGGCATCCATCGAGTTGAGCAGGATCTCGCCCACCCCGAGGTCCTGCCCGCGCTTGGCCCACTCGACGGCGTCGATGCCGGTGCCGCGCCGCCCGCCGTGCGTGGTGACCTCCCAGCCCGACGGCGTCGGCTTCTGCCCGGGCGGCACGGTGCGCGCGTCGACGGAGAGCACGATGCACTGGGAGCCGAACCGGCGCGCCGCCTCACCCAGCAGCTCGGGACGCAGCACGGCGGCGGTGTTGATGCCGACCTTGTCGGCGCCGGCGCGCAGCAGCCGGTCGACGTCCTCGACGGATCGGACCCCGCCGCCGACGGTGAGCGGGATGAACACCTGCTCCGCGGTGCGGCGGACCACGTCGAGCATGGTGGCGCGGTCGTCGGACGACGCGGTGACGTCCAGGAACGTCAGCTCGTCTGCCCCCTCGGCGTCGTAGCGGGCCGCCATCTCGACGGGATCACCTGCGTCGCGCAGGTCCGCGAAGTTGATCCCCTTGACCACCCGCCCGGCGTCGACGTCGAGACAGGGGATGACACGCACTGCGACCGGCACCTCGAAATCCTACGTCGAGCGCCGATCGCGCCGTCACGGCCGCCCGGTCAGCCCGCGCTGCGCTCGGCTCCCCGGCCGACCTCGGCGACGGCGGCCAGCGCCTCCGGCAGCGTGAACCGGCCCGCGTACAGCGCCTTGCCGACGATCGCGCCCTCGAGGTTGACACCGTCAGCGGCCAGCCGGGCCAGCTGCACCAGGTCGTCGAGGGACGAGACCCCACCGGACGCGATCACTGGTGCCTTCGTCGCGGAGGCCACCTCACGCAGGAAATCGATGTTCGGGCCGTTCAGCATGCCGTCACGGCCGACGTCGGTGACGACGTAGCGGGCGCAGCCGTCCCGGTCGAGCCGCTCCAGTGCCTCCCAGAAGTCGCCGCCGTCCTTCGTCCATCCGCGCGCGGCCAGCCGCGGGCCCTTCTCGCCGATCTTCGCATCCAGCCCGATCGCGACCCGCTCGCCGTAGCGGGCGATCACCGATCGGCACCACTGCGGGTTCTCGACGGCCGCGGTACCGATGTTGACCCGCGCGCACCCGGTGGACAGCGCACGCTCCAGCGACTCGTCGTCGCGGATGCCGCCGGACAGCTCCACCTGCACGTCCAACCGTCCGACCACCTCGGCGAGCAGCTCGGCGTTGCTGCCGCGGCCGAACGCGGCGTCGAGGTCGACGAGGTGCACCCACTCTGCGCCGCCCTCCTGCCAGGCGAGCGCGGCGGCCAGGGGGTCACCGTAGGAGGTCTCAGTGCCGGCCTCGCCCTGGACGAGGCGGACGGCGGCGCCGTCGGCCACGTCGACGGCGGGCAGGAGCGTGAACGTCACGCGTCGGAGGGTACCCAGCGGGGTCCGGTCACCCGGACGCGACCGGGTCACCGTCCGTCCCGTCGACGGTGCTGACCTCAGCGCTGCTCGCGGCGCCGCTCGCCGTGCTGTTCTCGGGCTGGGCCCGGCGCGCTGCCCAGACCAGCCCGATCACCAGCCCGCCGACGATCAGCAGCACCCAGACCCACCAGGGCAGGCGGCCGATCAGCGCGGTGATCACCCCGGCGAGCGCGGCACCGACCGCCGTGCCCAGCGTGCTCGCGGTGGACGTGCGCCGCCGCGTCGTGCTGCGCGGCGTCGTCGAGGTCCGGCGGGTGGTGGTCCGGCGGGTGGTGGTACGGCGGCGCGGGGACGAGCGGCCGGTGGTGGTGCGCCGGCGCTTCGTGGTCATGCCCCGACGATGTCCTGCAGCCAGTTGCGCAGCACCTGCGCCCCGGCGTCACCGGACTTCTCCGGGTGGAACTGCGTGGCCGCGAGCGCGCCGTTCTCGACGGCGGCGACGAAGTCCTCGCCGTGGTGCGCCCACGTCACCACCGGCGGGCGGATCGGCGAGTTCCCCGGGTGCTCGCTGTCGGGCAGCTCCCAGTGCCGCACGGCGAACGAGTGCACGAAGTAGAAGCGGGTGTCGGCGTCGAGCCCGGCGAACAGGGTGGACCCGACGGGTGCGCGGACGGTGTTCCACCCCATGTGCGGCAGCACGTCGGCCTTGAGCTGCTCCACCGTGCCGGGCCACTGGCCGCAGCCCTCGGTGCGCTCGCCCCACTCCACACCCTCGTCGAACATCACCTGCATGCCGACGCAGATGCCGAGCACGGGACGGCCACCGGCGAGGCGCCGGCCGATGATCCGCGGGCCGTCGACGGCCTTCAGCCCGGCCATGCACGCGGCGAATGCGCCCACCCCGGGCACCACGAGGCCGTCGGCATCCAGTGCGGCCTTGAAATCGGATGTGACGGTCACGTCGGCCCCGACGCGGCGCAGCGCCCGTTCGGCCGAGCGCAGGTTCCCCGACCCGTAGTCGAGGACGACGATGCGCGGCATGCAGCCAGGATACGGGGCGGCGCAGACCGACCCGGCGGTACTACAGCGCGCCCTTGGTGGACGGGATCCCGGCCAGCCGACCGTCCGGCTCGACGGCGGCGCGCAGCGCCCGCGCGACCGCCTTGAACTCGGCCTCGGTGATGTGGTGCGGATCGCGCCCGCCGAGCACGCGCACGTGCAGCGCGAGGTGGCCGTGGAAAGCCAGCGACTCGAACACGTGCCGGTTGAGCACCGTCGGGTAGTGCCCACCGATGACGAAGCCCACCATCGACTCCGGCTCGCCGGTGTGCACGGTGTAGGGGCGGCCGGACACGTCGACGACGGCCTGGGCCAGCGACTCGTCCATGGGGATCAGGGCGTCGCCGAAGCGGCGGATGCCCTTCTTGCCGCCGAGCGCCTCGCGCAGGGCCTGGCCGAGCACGATCGCCACGTCCTCGACGGTGTGGTGCACGTCGATGTCGACGTCGCCCGAGGCGCGCACCGTCAGGTCGAACGCGCCGTGCTTACCCAACGCGTCGAGCATGTGGTCGTAGAACGGCACCCCGGTGGAGATGTCGGTGACCCCGGTCCCGTCGAGGTCGATCTCGACGAAGACCTTCGTCTCCTTCGTGATCCGCTCCACCCGGCCGACTCGTGTCACGCGCTCTGCTCCCTCTTCAGCTCACCCGGCACCAGGGACGCCGCGACGTCGAGGAACACGTCGTTCTCCTCCGGTGTACCCACGGTGACCCGGAGCCGTTCGGGGATGCCCACGTCCCTGATCAGCACGCCGCGGTCGAGGAACGCCCGCCACGCCCGCGCTGCATCCGTGAATCGGCCGAACAACACGAAGTTCGCGTCGCTGGGCACCACGTCGTAGCCCTGATCGGTCAATGCTGCCACGACGCGGGCGCGTTCGCTACGGAGTGTGGCGACCGACCCGAGGGTGGCGGCGGCGTGCCGCAGCGCCGCCCGCGCGGCGGCCTGGGTGAGCGACGAGAGGTGGTAGGGCAGCCGGACCAGCAGCAACGCGTCGACGACGGCGGGCGCGGCGGCGAGGTAGCCCAGGCGGCCGCCGGCGAACGCGAACGCCTTGCTCATCGTGCGGGACACGATCAGCTTGTGCGGGTGCTCGGCGAGCAGCGTGACCGCCGAGGGCCGGTCGGAGAACTCGGCGTAGGCCTCGTCGACCACGACGATGCCGGGGGCCGCGGCGACCAGCCGGGACAGCTCAACGGGCTCCAGCGACTGTCCGGTGGGATTGTTCGGGCTGGTCAGGAACAGCACGTCGGGCTTGCGCTCGGCCAGGAGCGCCACCGCCGCGTCGACGTCGATCGCGAAGTCGGCGCGCCGCGGCGCCGGGACCCACTCGGTGCGGGTGCCGCTGGCGATGATCGGGTGCATCGAGTACGACGGCTCGAACCCGAGCGCGGTGCGGCCGGGGCCGCCGAAGGCCTGCAGGATCTGCTGCAGCACCTCGTTGGACCCGTTGGCCGCCCACACGTTCTCCCTGGTCAGCGGGACGCCCGTGCTGCCGGCGAGGTACGCGGCGAGGTCCTCGCGCAGCGCGACGGCGTCGCGGTCCGGGTAGCGGTGCAGCTCCCCCGCGATCTCGTCGATCGCCTTGGTGAGGTCCGCCACCAGCTCGGGCGGCGGCGCGTACGGGTTCTCGTTGGTGTTCAGCCGCACCGCGACGTCGAGCTGCGGGGCGCCGTAGGGGCTCTTGCCGCGCAGGTCGTCGCGCAGGGGCAGCTGGTCGAGCGTGACGGAGTCGCCGATGGTCACCGGCCGAACCTCGCGGTGATCGCCTGCCCGTGCGCGGGCAGGTCCTCGGCGGTGGCGAGGGTGACCACCGCGTCGGCGACGTCGCGCAGCGCCTCCTCGGTGTACTCGACGACGTGCACGCCCCGCAGGAACGTCTGCACGGACAGTCCGCCGGAGTGGCGCGCGCAGCCGCCGGTGGGCAGGACGTGGTTGGAGCCGGCGCAGTAGTCGCCGAGCGACACCGGCGACCACGGCCCGACGAAGATCGCGCCGGCGTTGCGGACGCGGTGGGCGACGTCGCGGGCGTCGCGGGTCTGGATCTCCAGGTGCTCGGCGGCGTAGGCGTCGACGACCCGCACACCGTCGTCGATGTCCTCGACCAGCACCACGCCGGACTGCGGGCCGGTGAGCGCGATCTTGATCCGTTCGTGGTGCTTCGTGGCCGCGACCTGGCGCTCCAGCTCGGCCTCGACCGCGGCCAGCAGCTCTTCGGAGTCGGTGACCAGCACCGACGCGGCGTTCGGGTCGTGCTCGGCCTGGCTGATCAGGTCGGCGGCGACGTGGACCGGGTCGGCCGTGTCGTCGGCGAGCACCGCGATCTCGGTGGTGCCGGCCTCCGCGTCGATGCCGATCAGGCCGCGCAGCAACCGCTTCGCGGCGGTGACGTAGATGTTGCCCGGGCCGGTGACCATGTCCACCGGCTCCACGTCGCCGTCGCCGTACGCAGCGAGCGCGACGCCCTGCGCCCCGCCGACGGCCCACACCTCGTCCACGCCGAGCAGCGCAGCAGCGGCCAGCACGGTCGGGTGCGGCAGGCCGCCGTGCTCGGCCTGCGGCGGCGAGAGCAGCACCAACGACTCCACGCCCGCCGCCTGCGCGGGCACGACGTTCATGACGACGCTGGACGGGTAGACCGCCAGGCCGCCGGGCGCGTAGAGACCGACGCGGCGCACCGGCAGGTACCGCTCGGTGACAGTGCCACCGGGCACGACGCTGGTGGTCACGTCGCGGCGGACCTGGTCGGCGTGCACCTTCCGGGCCCGTTCGATCGAGATCTCCAGCGCCTCGCGGACCGCGGGGTCCAGCGCGGCGAGCGCGTCGGCGAGCGCCTGCGCGGGCACGCGCACCTGCTCGGGGCGGACCTTGTCGAACTTCTCGCACAGGTCCAGCGCCGCCGCGGCACCGCCGGTTCGGACGGCCTCGACGATGGGCCGCACCTGCTCCACCGCCGCGTCGACGTCCACCGCCGCACGAGGCAGAAGGCCTCGCAGCTCGGCGGTTCGAGGCAGTCCGGAGCGCAGGTCGAGACGGCGGAGCATGCCGCAAGGGTAGACGGCGGCAGCGCACCGACGTGCGCATATCCCGTGCGACGGCCCTCACCCCGACGCTGTTCGCCACGAACGGCCCTTTCGCCAGGAACGGTGCTGACGGAAGGGCCGTTCGTGGCGGAGCCGGAGTCCCGGCGCACCGCTACTGCAGGTTCGCTTCGAGGTCGAGCCCGATGTCCAGCGCCGTGACGGAGTGGGTGAGCCCACCCACCGCCAGGAAGTCGACCCCGGTCTCGGCGTAGGCACGGGCGACGTCGAGGGTGAGCCCGCCGGACGACTCCAGCTCGGTCGGCCGGTTCCCCCGCCGCCGCACCGCCTCAGCGGTGTCCTCGACGGTGAAGTTGTCCAGCAGCACCAGCTCGGCGTCCAGGGCGAGGACCTCGTCGAGCTGGTCCAGCGAGTCCACTTCCACCTCGCACGGCAGGTGCGGCGCCAGCTTGCGGGTGGCGGCCAGCGCGGCCGAGACCGACCCGGCCGCGGCCACGTGGTTGTCCTTGATCAGCACCGCGTCGCCGAGCCCGAGCCGGTGGTTGACCCCGCCACCGCAGCGCACCGCGTACTTCTCCAGCAGCCGCAGCCCGGGCAGCGTCTTGCGGGTGTCACGGATACGGGCGCCGGTGCCGGCGACGGCGTCGACCCACGCGGCCGTCGCCGTCGCCACTCCGGACAGGTGGCAGAGCAGGTTGAGCGCGGTCCGCTCGGCGGTCAGCAGGCCCCGCACGGGCGCGCGCACGACGAGCGCGGCATCGCCCGCGGCGAGTCGGTCGCCGTCGCGGCGCTGGGCGAGCACCTGGTAGCCGTCGGCGCCGAGGACCGTGTCGAGCACCTTCCGCGCCGCGGGCAGACCGGCGAGCACGCCCGGCGCGCGTGCGGCGAAGGTGCCCGTGGCGACGAGGTGGGCCGGCACGGTCGCGGCGGTCGTCGCGTCCGGGCCGTAGCGCAGGTCCTCGTCGAGCGCGGTGTCGACCACGCGCTGCAGGTCCTCGGGATCGGGCGGGGCGATCGCCTGTTCGTCCGTGGCTCCGGTGGCGGTGCTCATGCCGCCCCCACCGCGGACTCCTGCCGCACCACGGGCTGGTCGGCGTCGTTCAGGACGATCTCGATGCTGTGCGCCTGCCACACGTCGTCACGCTCCGGGAAGTCGGTTCGGATGTGGCTGCCGCGGCTCTCGGTGCGGGTCCCCGCGGCGGCGAGGACGGCCTGCGCGAGCAGCGTCAGCGCCGCGTCCTCGACGCCTGCCCGATCCAGCGGCACGCCGAGCTCGGTCGCGGCCTCGATCGCGTCGGACGCGGCGGCCAGGCCTGCGGCGTCGCGCCCGATGCCGGCGGCGTTGCTCATCGCCCGCTGCACGACGGACCGCGGTGCGGTCCGCATCGCCGGGCTCGGAGCGACGACCGGGGCGGGCGGGGGTAGCTGGGCGAGATCGGCGGCGACGGCGCGGGCCGCCCGGGTGCCCATCACGAGCCCCTCGAGGAGGCTGTTGGAGGCGAGCCGGTTGGCGCCGTGCAGCCCGGTGCGGGCGACCTCACCGGCCGCGTACAGGCCGGGGACGGCGGTGCGGCCGGCCAGGTCGGTGACCACGCCGCCGCACGCGTAGTGCGCCGCGGGCGTGACGGGGATGGGTTCGCGGGTCGGGTCGATGCCCGCCGCGCGGCACGCCGCGTGCACGGTCGGGAAGCGGGTGGCGAACCCGTCCAACCCGCGGGCGTCGAGGTAGACGCACTCGGCCCCGGTCTCGGCGAGCTTGCGGGTGATCGCCGCGGCGACGACGTCGCGCGGGGCGAGCTCGGCCAGCGGGTGGACGTCGGTCATGAACCGGCGTCCGGCGCGGTCGAGCAGCACCGCGCCCTCACCGCGGACGGCCTCGGTGACCAGCGGGCGGCGGCCGGTGGCCGGGCCGTCGTAGAGGACGGTCGGGTGGAACTGCACGAACTCCAGGTCGGCCGCGCTCGCGCCGGCGCGCAGGGCGAGCGCGATCCCGTCGCCGGTGGAGGTCTCCGGGTTCGTGGTGGACGCGTAGAGCTGGCCGTAACCGCCGCTGGCCAGCAGCACCGCGGGGGCGCGCAGGACACCGGGGCGGCCGTGGTCGTCGAGCACGGCGAGGCCCGCGACCGCGCCGCGCTCGTCGCGCAGCGCGTCGACGGCGACGTGCCCGGTGAGCAGCGGCAGGCCCGCGCCGACCGAGGTCGCCACGAGGGCGCGCTCGATCTCGGCGCCGGTCGCGTCGCCCCCGGCGTGCACGACGCGGAAGGCGGAGTGCCCGCCCTCGCGGGTGCGCTCCGGGCGACCGGTGGCGTCGGCGTCGAACGTCGCGCCACGGGCCCGCAGCGCCGCGACCGCGGCCGGTCCGTCAGCCAGGATCGACGCGACGGCGGCGGGATCGCACAGCCCGGCGCCCGCGGTGAGGGTGTCGGCGACGTGCGCGTCGACCGAGTCGCCCGGCACGTCACCGAGCACGACCGCGACGCCGCCCTGCGCCCAGCGCGTGGAGCCGGAGTCCGCGGCGTCCTTCGTCACGACGACGACGCGCAGGCCCAGCTCGGCGGCCTCCAGCGCCGCGGTGAGCCCCGCGACGCCGGAGCCGACGACGACGAGATCAGCTTCCGCCGACCATCCCGAGGCGGTCATCGCCCCTCCTCTCCGGCCGGACGGCCCGTCACTCCCCGCTCCCGGGCTGCCCGATCTCGATCATCCGCTGCACGGCCGCGCGCCCGCGGGCGGCGAGCTCGGGATCGACGTGCACCTCGTCGCGGCCCTCGCGCAGCGCGCGCAGCAGCTTCTCGGGAGTGATCATCTTCATGTAGCGGCAGGAGGCCCGCTCGTTGACGGCCCGGAACTCGATCTCCGGGGCGGCCCGGCGCAGCTGGTGGAGCATGCCCACCTCGGTGGCGACGAGCACCTGCTTGGCCTTGCTGGCACGCGCGGCGTCGACCATCCCGCCGGTGGACAGGATCTTCACCCGGTCCTCGGGCACCGCGCCCGAGCCGGCCAGGTAGAGCGCCGAGGTGGCGCACCCGCACTCGGGGTGCACGAACAGCTCGGCGTCGGGGTGCTCCTTGGCCTGCTGGGTGAGCGTCGCGCCGTTGATGCCGGCGTGCACGTGGCACTCCCCGGCCCAGACGTGCATGTTCTCCCGCTTCAGCGTGCGCCGCACGTGCGCGCCGAGGAACTGGTCGGGCAGGAACAGCACCTCGCGGTCGGCCGGGATCGAGGCCACCACGTCGATCGCGTTGGACGACGTGCAGCAGATGTCGGTCTCCGCCTTGATCGCCGCCGTCGTGTTCACGTAGGAGACGACGACCGCGCCGGGGTGCTCGGCCTTCCAGGCGCGCAGCTGGTCGACGGTGATCGAGTCGGCCAGCGAGCACCCGGCCGCGGCGTCCGGGATGAGGACGGTCTTGTCCGGGGCGAGGATCTTGGCAGTCTCGGCCATGAAGTGCACGCCGCAGAACACGATCGTCGACGCCGACGAGGCCGCGGCGATCCGGGAGAGGGCCAGCGAGTCGCCCGTGTGGTCGGCGACGTCCTGGATCTCCGGCAGCTGGTAGTTGTGCGCGAGCAGCACCGCGTCGCGCCGACGGGCCAGGTCGCGCACCTCCTCGGCCCACGCCTGCAGTCCTTCGGGGGCCGCTGTCATGACCGTCATCCCGTCCTCCTGTTTTCGACTATGAGTCGTAAACAGGCCGGATGCTATCAGTGCGACCCCGTCCGGCACACCCTTCTCGTGACCTGCACGACATCCGCCGTTCACCTGGTGCGCACACTAGGCTCGTCTGCGTGAGCACCACCGCCACCGACCACGAGGTCCTCGCGGCCGTGCTCGCCGTCCGCGACGGCACCCTCTCCACCCTCCTCTGGCAGCGGGCGCTGCCGCCCGACGCCGGGAAGTGGGCGCTGCCCGGCGGCCGGCTCGGCCCCGACGAGGACGTCGAGCAGTCCGTCCTGCGCCAGCTCGCGGAGAAGGTCGACGTCCGGGAGGTCACCCACGTCGAGCAGATCGCGGTGTTCTCCCGCCCCGACCGGGTGCCCGGCCCGCGGCGCATGATCGCAACCGCGTTCCTCGGGCTCGTCCCGTCGGACGTCGATCCCGCGATCCCCGCCGACACGGCGTGGCACCCCCTGTCCGACCTGCCGCCCACGGCGTTCGACCACGCCGCGATCGTCGAGGCGGCCCGCGAGCGGCTGCGCGCCAAGCTGTCGTACACCAACCTCGGGTTCGCGCTGGCCCCGCGCACGTTCACGATCTCGGCGCTGCGCGATCTCTACGTGGCGGCGCTCGGCCACCCGGTCTCGGCGACCAACCTGCAGCGCGTGCTGACCCGCCGCGCGGTGCTCGCTCCGACCGGCGAACTGGCCCCGCCCGGGCCGTCGGGCGGGCGGCCGGCGGCGCTGTTCCGGTTCGCCGAGCGGTCGCTGCGCGTCACCGACGCGTTCGCGGTGCTGCGCCCGCCCGGGGAGACGCGACCGGCGAAGGACTCCGGCGGGAACATGGAGAGCGACGAGCCGCGCGCCGCCGTACCGTAGTGCGGTGGCCGAGACCGTTCCGCTGTTCCCGCTGGGAACGGTGCTGTTGCCGGGGGCGCCGCTGCCGCTGCACATCTTCGAACCGCGCTACCGCCAGCTGACCGTCGACCTGATCACCGGCGCGGTGCCCGACAAGCAGTTCGGCGTGATCGCGGTGCGCGAGGGCTGCAGCCCCGACGACGTGCCGGACGCGCTGCACCCCGTCGGCTGCACCGCCGAGCTGCGGGAGGTGCGCAGGCTCCCGGACGGCCGCTACGACATCGTCACCCGTGGCGCGCGCCGCTTCCGGCTGCTCGACATCGACGCGACCAGCAAGCCGTACTTCATGGCCGCCGTCGAGTTCCTGCCCGACACCGAACCGGACGATCCCGACCACCTGCACGCGCTCGCCGCCTCCGCGCGGGACGCGCACCGGCGCTACTGCGCGACGGCGTGGCACAAGGACGACTGGGTGGAGCCGACCGACGACATCGACCCGGCCGTCCTCCCCCACCTGCTGGCCGCCGACTGCCTGCTGCCCATGTCCGACCGCCAGGCCCTGCTCGAGGAGGTCTCCCCCGCCGAGCGGCTGAAGATGGTGCGCCGGTTCCTCGTGCGCGAGACCGGGCTGCTGACGAAGCTGCGCGCGGTCCCCGCCCCGCTCACCGCGTACGGGGTGGAGCACGGGCACAACTGAGCTCGGACCCCGTCGGGTCTCGGTCGCCACGACGGCGAGTCGCGGTTTCCGCGACGGCGAGTCGTGGCTCTCACCGCAGTGAGTTGCCCATCCAGGCCGGTGAGTTGTCCCGCGCGGATCGGCGAGTTGCCCCTCGCAGCAGGCCGAGTTGTCCCGCGCGGATCGGCGAGTTGCCCCGCGCAGCAGGGTGAGTTGCCCCGCGCGGGTCGGCGAGTTGCCCCAGGCGGGTCAGCGAGGGTCACGGGTGAGCGTCGTGGCCCGTCCCGCTCGAGCGACTCACGGCCCCGGCCAGGAGAACTCGCCGGCCCCGTTGGGACAACTCGCCCTCCCCGTGCGGGGAATTCGCCCTGCCGCGCGGGGCAACTCGCCCTGCCGCGCGGGGCAACTCGCCCTGCCGCGCGGGGCAACTCGCGTCGCCGGAACCGCACCTCGGCGGCCCGTGCCGCGACCCGCCGTCACGCGAACCCCGACCCGCCGTCGTGAAACCGCGACTCGCGGGCTCAGGTCCAGCCGTACCTCTCCCGCAGGATCCTCGCCACCCGGTCGAACCGATCCCGCGGCAGCACGGCGCCCTCCCGGCGGATGCCGCGTTCGGCGACCTCCAGCACCCGGTCGAGCCGGACGAACGACTCCCGGCCCTGCCGGTCCCACGCACCGGTGCCGACCGAGACCCAGTCGCGGTCGTCAGCCCGGTCCCGCTGGCTCGACAGCATGAGGCCGAGCAGCGTCCCCGACCCGTCCCGCCCGACGACGAGGAGCGGGCGGTCCTTGCCACGCCCGTCGCCCTCCTCGTACGGCACCCACGCCCACACGATCTCGCCCGGATCGGCGGCGCCGTCGAGATCCGGCTGGTAGACGATCTGCCGGGCCCGCGCACGGGTCGGGGCGCTGCACACGCCTCCAGCGGCGGGCGCTCGGGACGACGACCGTGTCGACTGCGCCCACGCGCGAGCGGCGCGGGAGAGGAACGGGACGACGGTCCTGCGCAGGATGCCCGTCATCGTCGCACCGGGATCAGCGCAGCCACGTCACCGACCGGCGGTGCGGCACGTATCCCACCCGTTCGTAGACACCGAGCGCCCCTGTGGCGTTCTGACTGTCGACGGTGAGCACCGACGTGGCGAACCCGGCGGCTTGCGCCGACTGCAGCACGTGCGTCAGCAGCGCCCGGGCCAGGCCCCGGCCGCGCCACGCCGGCAGCGTGCCGACGGTCCCCACGTACAGTTCTCGCCCCGGCCCGGGCGACGGGTACTCGTAGCCGAGGACGTACGCGACGATCTCCCCGTCGGCGCAGGCCACTGCCGAGTGCGCCGGGCGGAACGCCGCCGCCCCGGTGCGCATGGCCCGCCACGTGTCGGCGCCGACGGCGGCCGAGCCCCAGTGATCGGCGAACGCCGCGTTGTGCGCGGCGCGCAGCGGCTCGTCCCAGCGGCCGTGGTCGTAGCCGGGACCGAGCGCGACGATCTCCACACCCGCCGGCGCCGGTGCCGGGGCGAGCGGGCGGGCGAGGTCGAGCCGCAGGTCCGACCACCACCGCGCGGGCCGCATGCCCGCCGCGGCGCAGACCGCGGCCGCCCCGGCGTCGCGCTCCGGGACTCGCACCATCAGCGCCGCGCCCGCGTCCCCGGCCCGTTCCAGCCCACGGCGCAGGAGCGAGGTGCCGATGCCGCGCCGCCGCCAGCGCGGGTGCACCACCCCGTGGCTCGCCACGACCGGCCCGACGCCCGCGGCGTCGGCCGGGGGCAGCGTGATCTGGTAGGCGACGAGCTCGTCCCCGTCGAGCACGGCGACCGAGTCGGCGGCTAGGTCGAGCGCCGGGTCGGCCAGGTCGTCCCGCAGGTCCTCCTCGGAGAACAGCTCGCCGGTGTCGTCGACCTCCTCCGCGGCCGCGAACAGCCGGGCCCACGCCGGCACGTCGTCGACGCGCAGCGGGCGCCAGGTCAACAGGGCCGTCGCGACCATGCGGGGCACGGTAGAGCCACCGCGTCACCGCAGCGACCGGAATTCGTCGTTCTCCAGCACGTGCACCGTCCCGGCGGGGACGTCGAACCACACACCCGTGAGTTCAGCGGGCACGCCCAGTTCGCGCAGCTGCTCCAGCTGCAGGGCCACGTTGACCATCGAGAGCGCGTCCACCTCGGACCGCCCGGCCCGCAGCGCCGCCCGCCCGACCGGGTGCCCCTCCCGCAGCGCGGCGAGGCTGCGCCGGGCGGGCTGGAGCCAGCGTTCGAGCGAGCTGTCCGGGGCCGCACCGGTCAGCAGCGCCTGCATCGCCCCGCAGCCGGAGTGCCCGCACACCGCGATCACCGGGACACCCAGCACGTCCACCGCGTACTCGACGGCCGCCCGCGCCCCGGTGTCCGTGACGAGGTTGCCGACGTTCTGCACGGTGAACAGGTCCCCCGACGCACCGGCGGTGATCACGTCCGGCACCGCGCGGGCGTCGGAGCAGCCCAACAGCAGGCCGGCCGGCTCCCGCACCCGCGGCGCGTGGTGGGCGTCGGTGGCCTGCCAGTGGCTCCACGTCGCGAACCGGCCCGCGACGGGCTCGGCGCGGTCCCCGGGCTCGCTGACCCGCACCCACGCCCCGGTGGCGCGGTGCCGGCGCACCCAGGCGTCGAGGTGGTCGTACGCAGCGTGGTCGAGGTAGTCCACGACGAGATCGACGTGCACGGGCACCCCGGGGGGAACTCGCGCGAGCACCCGCGCCAGCAGCGGCACGGACAGGAACGACAGCGTGCCGCCGACCACGACCCGGCGCGGCCCGTCCGGCGGCGTCTCCAGGCGCACCCGCGACCGTGCGGACCGGCGCAGCATGAGCACGCCCGCGGCCGCGAGGCCCGCCCCGACGCCGGCCAGCAGGTTCACCAGCAGCACCCCACCGAGCGTCACCAGGTAGACGGCCAGTTCGCTGTGCTGACGGGCGGTGCGCACGTCCTCGGGCCGGACGAGCTTCGCGCCGACCACGACCAGCAGCCCGGCGAGCGCGGCGAGCGGGACCAGCTCGATCACCGCCACCAGGGCGGCGGCGAACACCGCGACCCACACGCCGTGCAGCACCGTGGCCGCCCGGGTGCGGGCACCGGCGGCGACGTTGGCCGCGCTGCGGACGATCACCCCGGTGACCGGTAGCCCGCCGAGCAGCCCGGACACGGCGTTGGCGGCGCCCTGCCCGACCAGCTCGCGGTCCACGTCCGTGCGCAGGCGGGGCTGCATCCGATCCACCGCGACAGCCGACAGCAGGCTCTCGGCGCTCGCGATCAGCGCCACCGTCAGCACGGCCCCGGCGACGCCCGCCCAGTCACCTCGCGGCAGCAGCGGCGGGGTGATCGACTCCAGCATCCCGCCCGGCAGGTCGACGCGCTCGAGGGCGGGGAAGAACCCACCGACGGCCGTCGCGAGCACGACCGCGACCAGCGGGGCGGGCACCGCGCGCGGCAGCCCGAGCAGCGGCCAGGCGACGACCACGACGATCGTGAGCAGCCCGATGGCCGCCGCCCCGGTCACGTGCGCCACCACCTGCGCCGGCAGCGCCAGCAGGTTCTCGACGACCCCGGCGCGCGGACTGCCGCCGAGCACGACGTGCAGCTGCGCCAGCGCGATCGTGATGCCGATGCCGGCGAGCATCCCGTGCACGACGGCTGGCGGCACGGCCTGGGCGAACCGGCCCACGCGGGTGACGCCGAACAGGATCTGCAGCAGCCCGGCGCCGACCGTGATCGCGCAGGTCACGCCCCACCCGAAGCGGGTGACCAGCTCCGCGACGACCACCGCCAGGCCGGCCGCCGGCCCGCTGACCTGCAGCGGGGAGCCGCCGAGGGCGCCGGCCACCACGCCGCCGACGGCCGCGGCGATCAGGCCGGCCATGATCGGCGCGCCGGAGGCCAGCGCGATGCCGAGCGACAGCGGCACGGCGACGAGGAAGACGACGAGCGACGCGCCGAGATCGGCGGCCAGATCGGCGCGCAGGGTGGTCCAGGGGGGTCGGCGGCGCGGCGCGCGGGCGGCGGTCTGCGGCGGGACCGCGGGCGGGTCGGTCGTCAAGATCACAATGCTCCGAACGGTTCCACACCGTTCGTCCGTTCCGTCCGCTTCGGCGGTTCTACCCGATCGAGTGGGGGCCGACCCGACCTCCTGGCAAGATCCACACACCGGTGCGTCCACCCTCGGTCACCGTCACCTGCCTGTATAGGCTCCGGTCATGTCCGCTGCCGAGGTCGCGAACGCCCATCCGGCGCTGTCGCGCCGGCGCGGGCTCGGTGCCACCAGCGCGCGGTCGCTGCTGCTGACCGTCCTCGGCGAATTCGTGCTTCCCCACGGCGAACCGGTGTGGACCCAGGTGCTGCTCGACGTGCTCGGCGGGCTGGGGGTGGAGTCGAAGTCCGCGCGTCAGGCGCTGGCCCGCACCGCCGCCGAGGGCCTGTTGGTGTCCGACCGGTCCGGCCGGCGAGTGCGCTGGTCGCTGTCGGACCAGGGCAGGCGGCTGCTCTCCGACGGTGCCGCCCGCATCTACGGGTTCAGCGCTCCCGCCCGCCCGTGGGACGGCCGGTGGCTGGTGCTGCTGGTCAGCGTCCCGGAGTCGCGCCGGCAGCTGCGGCACCGGCTGCGCACGCGGCTGGCGTGGGCCGGCCTCGGCTCCCCCGCGCCCGGCGTGTGGCTCACCCCCGACCCGAGCAAGCAGCCGGAGGTCGCGGAGGTCATCTCCGACCTCGGCCTGTCCGGGGTCGCCTCCTCGTTCGTCGGCGAGTTCGGCGACATCGGAAACCCGCAGCAGGTGGTGGAGCAGGCGTGGGACCTCGCCGAGGTGGAGAAGGCCTACGTGGCGTTCCTCGAGGAGTTCCAGGACGCGGAGCCCACCGGGCCCGCCGACACCCTCACCCACCAGATCCACCTGGTGCACGCGTGGCGGCGGTTCCCGTTCCTGGACCCGAAGCTGCCCGGCGAGCTGCTGCCCGATGAGTGGGTGGGCGCGCGCGCCGCGGAGCTGTTCGACCGGCTGCACCAGCGCTGGGAGAGCGCAGCCCAGCAGCAGTGGCAGCGCATGGTCGCCTCGTCGTGATCCGCGCCGTGCTCTCCCCCGCGCTCCCTTCGTGGAGAACGCCGTCGCCGTGATCGCGAGGCGTCTCGACCACCAGCAGCGTCGTTCCCGACGCGGCCCCACCACCCCGACTCCCCGGAGCGCACGTGACCGGTAGCCGGACCACCAGCCCGCGGGCGGCGGTCGTCGTCTCCTGCATCGCGCTGTTCACCGACATGCTCGTCTACGGCATCGCCATCCCGGTGCTGCCGCTGCTGCCCACGACCGTCGCGGCCGGGCCCGCCGCGACCGGCTTCCTGTTCGCCGCCTACGCACTGGCCACGCTCGCCGTCACCCCGCTCGCCGGCCGACTGGTCGACCGGACCGGCCCGCGCCGCCCCCTCCTCTACGGGATGCTCGGGCTGGCCGCCGCCACCCTGCTGTTCGCGTTCGCCGAGACGTTCGCGCTGCTGCTGGTCGCGCGGGCGCTGCAGGGCGTGGCCGCGGGCTTCTCCTGGGTCGCCGGCCTCGCCCTCATCGCGGCGAGCACCCCGATGGCCACCCGGGGCCGGTCGATGGGCATCGCGATGAGCATGGTGTCGATCGGCGTCCTCGTGGGCCCACCGCTGGGCGGGGTGCTGGTGGAGGCGTTCGGCCCACGGGCCCCGTTCCTCGTCGCCGCTGCGTTCGCCATCGCCGACGGGATCGCCCGCTGGGTGCTGGTCCGCACGGACCCGCCGGCCGCCGACGACGCCGCCGGCCCGCTCGCCGTCCTGCGCGTGCCGGGCACGTGGAGCGTGCTGGCGGCCGTGCTCATCGGGGCCGGCACGCTGGCCGCGATCGAACCCGTGCTGCCGCTGCACCTGCAGCTGGTCCACGACGTCGGTCCGCTCGGCATCGGCGTGCTGTTCGGCGTGCTGGTCCTGACCGGGGCGGTGGCCAACCCGTTCGCCGGGGCGCTCGTCACCCGCGTCGACGCCCGCCTGCTCATCGGCGCGGGCGGTGCGTTCGCGGCGGTCGCGCTGGCCGCGCTCGGCCTGCCCGCGCCGCTGTGGGTGGTCGTCGCGGCGCTGGTCGCCCTCGGCATCGCGAACGCGCTGCTGCTCGCGCCGGCCACCACGCTCATCGGCCACCAGGGCGAGCGGGCCGTGCCGCCGGCGCTCGGCGGCTCCTACGCCGTGTTCAACGCCGCCTACGCCGGCGGCATGACGGTCGGCCCGCTCGTCGGCGGGACCGCGACCGGAGCCGCCGGGTTCGCGGCGGCCGCGGTCGCGTTGGCGGTGCTCACCGCAGCGGCCACCGCCGCCGCGCTCCCCCGCATGCCGACGGGCACCTGATCAGCTGGCCACCGCGATCCCCGGGATGCTCTTCAGCTCGCCGAGCAGCGCCGACGAGACCTTGACCGAGAACTTCTCGTCGACGGCCAGCGCCGTCTCCCGGTTCTTGTAGCAGAGCACCAGCTGCAGCGGCGTGTCGCCGCGGTGCGCGGTGAGCGCCGACTTCAGTTCCGCCACGACGGCCTCGTCGATGCGGGTGGCGTCGGCCTTGAGCACGAGCGGCGGCTCGGCGCCCGGGTTGTTCTGCGCCGCGGAGATGTCGAGCGTGATGATCCCGGACGCGAACACCGACATCCGCTCGTCGCGCCAGTTCACCCGGCCCTTCACGGCGACCGCCGAGTCGGGCACGAGCTCCTCGTACATCATCGCGTACGCCTTGGGGAAGAACAGCACCTCGATCGAGGCGTCGAGGTCCTCGATCGTGACGATCGCCCAGGGCTCGCCCTTCTTGTTCACCCGCCGGTCGACCGACGAGATCATGCCCGCGACGACGATCTCGCCCTCCTTCTGCTGCTCGTCGATGAGCTGGGCGATCGACTTCGGGGCGTGCTTGCGCAGGATCTTCTCGGCGCCGTCGAGCGGGTGCGCGGAGACGTAGAGGCCGAGCATCTCGCGCTCGAACGCGAGCTTCTGCTTCATCGGCCACTCCTCGGTGCCGATCTTGATGCCGGCGAGCGGGGAGTGCTCCGGCGCGGCCGGCTCGTCGTCGACGGCACCGAACAGGTCGTACTGGCCCTCAGCCTCCTTGCGCTTGATGCCGGTGATCGCGTCGACGGCCTCCTCGTGGATCTCCATCAGCGCCCGGCGGGGGTGGCCGAAGGAGTCGAAGGCGCCCGCCTTGATCAGCGATTCGATGATGCGCTTGTTGCAGCAGACCAGGTCGATCTTCTCGAGGAAGTCGGTGAACGACGTGAACCGGCCCTTCGCCTCGCGCGTGGCGATGATGGACTCGACGACGTTCGCGCCGACGTTGCGGATCGCGCCCAGGCCGAAGCGGATGTCCTTGCCGACGGCGCGGAACCACTGGTCGGAGTCGTTGACGTCGGGCGGCAGCACCCGGATGCCCATGCGGCGGCATTCGGCCAGGTAGACCGCCGACTTGTCCTTGTTGTCCCCGATCGAGGTCAGCTGGGCGGCCATGAACTCGGTCGGGTAGTTCGCCTTGAGGTAGGCCGTCCAGTAGGAGACGAGCCCGTACCCGGCGGTGTGGGACTTGTTGAACGCGTACCCGGAGAAGGGCAGCATCACGTCCCACAGCGTCTGGCAGGCCTCCTCGGAGAAGCCCTTGCTGAGCATCCCCGCCTTGAAGTTCTCGAACTCCTTCTCGATGATCTCCTTCTTCTTCTTGCCCATCGCGCGGCGCAGCAGGTCGGCCTGGCCGAGCGTGTAGCCCGCCAGCTGCTGCGCGATCGCCATGACCTGCTCCTGGTAGACGAGCAGGTGGTAGGTCTCACCGAGGATCGGCTCGAGCGCCTCCTCGAGCTCGGGGTGGATCGGGGTGCACTTCTGCCGACCGTTCGAGCGCTCGGCGTAGTCCATGTGCGCGTTCGCCGCCATCGGGCCCGGTCGGTACAGCGCCAGCGCAGCGGCGATGTCACCGAAGTGGCTGGGCTCCATGGCCTTGAGCAGCGTGCGCATGCCCGCGCCGTCGAGCTGGAAGACGCCCAGCGTGTCGCCGCGGGAGAGCAGCTCGTAGGTCTTCTTGTCGTCGAGCGGCAGGGTGGCCGTGTCGATCTCGATGCCGTGGTTGGCCTTGACCGCCTTGATCGTGTCGTCGACGACGGTCAGCGTGCGCAGGCCCAGGAAGTCCATCTTGAGGAGGCCGACCTCCTCGCACGACGGGTAGTCCCAGCCGGTGATGATCGCGCCGTCCTCGCGCTTCCACAGCGGGATGACGTCGAGCAGCGGTTCCGACGACAGGATCACCGCGCAGGCGTGCACGCCGGCGTTGCGGATCAGGCCCTCCAGCCCGCGCGCGGTGTCCATGATCCGCGCGACCTCGGGATCGGACTCGGTCAGCGCCCGGACCTCGGCCGCCTCCGCGTACCGCTCGTGGCTCGGGTCGAAGATGCCCGAGAGCGGGATGTCCTTGGCCATGATCGGCGGCGGCAGCGTCTTCGAGATCCGGTCGGCGATCGCGAAGCCGGGCTGGCCGTGCAGGACGCGCGCAGCGTCCTTGATCGCGGCCTTCGTCTTGATGGTGCCGAACGTGATGACCTGGGCGACGTTCTCCTCGCCCCACTTGTCGATCGTGTAGCGCAGGACCTCCCCGCGCCGACGCTCGTCGAAGTCGAGGTCGATGTCGGGTGGGCTGACGCGCTCGGGGTTGAGGAACCGCTCGAACAGCAGGCTGTGCTCGATCGGATCGAGGTCGGTGATCTGCAGGATGTACGCCAGCAGCGACCCGGTGGCCGAGCCACGGCCGGGGCCGACGGCGATCTTCTGCGACTTCGCCCACCGCACCAGGTCACCGACGACCAGGAAGTAGCCGGGGAAGCCCATCTTCGCGATGACCGCGAGCTCGTGCTCGATGCGGTCGCGGTACTCCTGGGTGAGCCCGTTCGGGAACCGGTACGGGATGTACTTCTCGACCTCGGCCCGCAGCAGGTCGTTCTCGGTCTGGCCGGGCTCGAGCGGGAACCGCGGCATCCGGTCGACCTCGGCGAACACCTCGTCGTAGGGCTCGACCATCTCCGCGACGAGGAGGGTGTTGTCGGCGGCCCCGGGCACCGCGGTGTCCCAGTACTCCCGCATCTCCTCGGGGCTCTTGAGGTAGTAGCCGTCGCCGTCGAACTTGAACCGGTTCGGGTCGTCGAGGGTCTTGCCGGACTGCACGCACAGCAGGGCCGCGTGCGTGTCGGCCTGGTCCTTCGTGACGTAGTGCGAGTCGTTGGTGGCCAGCGGCTTGAGGTCGAGCTTGCGGGCGATCTCCAGCAGCCCGTCGCGGACGCTGCGCTCGATGGACAACCCGTGGTCCATCAGCTCCAGGAAGAAGTTCTCCGGACCGAAGATGTCGCGGTAGTCGGCCGCCGCCTTCAGGGCCTCCTCCGGCTGACCCAGTCGCAGCCGGGTCTGCACCTCGCCGGACGGGCACCCGGTGGTGGCGATGATCCCCTCGGCGTACTGCGCGATCAGCTCGCGGTCCATGCGCGGCTTGCGGTAGTAGCCCTCGAACGAGGCCAGGCTGGAGAGCTTGAACAGGTTGCGCAGCCCGCGCGCGTTGCGCGCGACCATCGTCATGTGGGTGTAGGCGCCGCCGCCGGAGACGTCGCCGCCCTCACCGAACTCGTCGGTGCCGCGCTGGTTGGACTGCCCCCAGAACACGGGCTTCTTGTGGTGGCGAGACAGCGGCGCGAGGTAGGCCTCGATGCCGATGATCGGCTTGGCGCTGCTCTTCCGGGAGCGCCGGAAGAACTCCGCAGAGCCGTACATGTTGCCGTGGTCGGTCATCGCCACCGCAGGCATACCGAGCCGCTCGACCTCGTCGAACAGCGCGTTGACCTTCGCCGCGCCGTCGAGCATCGAGTACTCGGTGTGCACGTGCAGGTGGACGAAGGAATCCGCCACGTCGCCCCCAAACTGGTCGAGCTTCGAACAACCGTTCTACTCCGGCGCACCGACGTTCGCCACGCCCGCGGCCCGCAGGGGCCAACGAGCGCGGGGCGCCGATGGTTGTCCGGAGGTCCCCATCGTGCTCCTCCCGCCGCGACGCTCCGAACCCGGCACGCCGACTCCGGCGGTGGCTTCGCCGACACGCCGCGACCGTGCGCCGAAGGCGGGTACCCACGGTGTCCGGACCGTCGCCGACCGCCGCCGGACCAGGGCTGCCCTAGGCTGTTGAGGTGCCCGCCGACCGCACGCCGTACGGCGAGATCGTCGCCCGCGCGCCCGTCGACGCCATCACCGTCACCGTGCGCGGTACGCCCACCACGGTGTGGCGCTACGGCGCGGTCGAGCCCCGCTCGACGATCGTGTTCCTGCACGGGTTCCGCGGCGACCACCACGGCCTGGAGCCGATCGTCGCGCACCTCGTCGACGCCGACGCGGGACTGCGGGTGCTCGTCCCCGACCTGCCCGGGTTCGGCGCCACGCCGCCTTTGCCGAGCGAGCGCCACGACGTCGACGGCTACGCCCGCTGGACCCGCGAGCTCATGGCGGCGTTCGACGGCGACGTCGTGCTGGCCGGGCACTCGTTCGGCTCGATCGTGGCGGCGGCGACCGCGGCCGAGGACGCCACCGGGATCGCGGCGCTCGTGCTGGTCAACCCGATCGCGAGCCGCGCGCTCGAAGGCCCGCGCGCGGCGAGCCGGTGGATCACCGCGGCGTTCCACCGGCTGGCCGGAGCGCTGCCCGAGCCGGTGGGCGAGGCCCTGCTGCGCCACCCACTGGTCGGCCGGATCTCCGGGCTGGCGCTGATGACCACCCGCGACCGCGACCTGCGCCGCTGGATCCACGCCGAGCACGGTCGGTACTTCGCGGGCTTCGCCAACCGCGCGGTCCTGCTGGAGGCGTTCGAGGCGTCCGTGGGTCACGACGTGGCGCAGTACGCGCCCGCGGTGAAGGTGCCCGTGCTGCTGATCGCCGGGGAGCGCGACGACCTCGCCCCGGCCGACGCGCAGCGGGCCCTGCTCCCCCTCTTCCCGGACGCCCGGCTGGTGCTGCTGCCCGGCACCGGGCACCTCGCCCACTACGAGCAGCCGGCCGAGATCGCGGCGGCACTGGCCGAGGTGGTTCCGTGAAGATCGTCGTGGACTGCCGCTACACCCGCATCGAGCGCCACGACGGGATCAGCCGCTACACCGCCGGGCTGGTGACGGCGCTGGCCGAGCGCCGCCCGCTCACGATGCTGATCAGCGACGAGCGCCAGCTCGCCCACCTGCCGCCGTGCCCGCACGTGCTGGTGAGCGCGCCGACGAGCATCCGGGAACCGTTCGTGGCTCGGCAGGTCAACCGGCTGCGCCCGGACGTGGTGTTCACCCCGATGCAGACGATGGGCAGCTGGGGCCGCACCTACCCGCTGGTGCTCACCGTCCACGACCTCATCTACTACCGCCACCCCACCCCGCCACCGGAGTTCGCCTGGCCGGTCCGGCTGCTCTGGCGGCTCTACCACACGGCCTGGTGGCCGCAGCGGGTGCTGCTCAACCGAGCCGACGCCGTCGTCACCGTGTCGGAGACGACGAAGGCGCTGATCGCCCAGCACCGGCTCACCCGCCGCCCGGTGACGGTGGTGCCGAACGCGCCCGACCCGGTGCCCGACCCGTCGCGGCTGCCGCGCACGAAGGCGCTGGTCTACATGGGCTCGTTCATGCCCTACAAGAACGTGGAGACGCTGGCGCGGGCGATGGCGCTGCTGCCCGATCACGAGCTGCACCTGATGAGCCGGGTCTCCGACGCCCAGCGGGCCCGGCTGCGCGCGGCCGCCGGGCCGGGCACGCTCGTCTTCCACGACGGCGCCACCGACGAGACCTACGTCGAGGTGCTGCGCGGGGCGACCGCGCTGGTGTCGGCGTCGCGCGACGAGGGGTTCGGCATCCCGCTGGTCGAGGCGATGGCCGTGGGCACCCCGCTGGTGGTCAGCGACATCCCGGTGTTCCGCGAGGTGGGCGGGTCCGAGGGCGCCGCCGTCTACGTGCCGCCGGACGACGCCGAGGGCTTCGCCGCGGCCGTGCGGGAGCTGGAGGAGCGCTGGGACGCCGCGAGCGCGGCCGCCCGGCGGCGGGCCGAGCACTACACGTGGGAGCGCTCGGCCGAGGTGCTGCTGGAGCTGCTGGAAGAGCTCGCGAGACGCTGAGTCACGCGGCGCGGGCCTGCGGCTGCTCCCCCGAGATCAGCTGCCGGTAGATGCCCTCGAACCGGTCCAGCGTGGCGTCGAACGCGTGCTCGGCCACCAGCTCCCGGCTCACCGCGCCCATGCGGGCGCGCAGAGCGGCGTCGGCGAGCAGGGTGGCCAGCCGCCTGCTCAGCTCGGCCACGTCCCCCGGGGGGAACAGCCACCCGTTGCGGCCCGGGCGCACCAGGTGCGGCAGCGCCATCGCATCGGCGAGCACCACCGGGGTGCTGGCGGCCATCGCCTCCAGCGTGGCCAGGCTCTGCAGCTCGGCGATGCTGGGCATGCAGAACACGTCCGCGGTCGCGTACCGGGTGATCAGCTCCTCCTCGGAGACGAACCCGTGGAACGTGACCCGGCCGGCGATGCCGAGCCCGGCGGCGAGCGCGGTCCACTCCCCGCGCTTGGCGCCGTCCCCGACGATGTCCAGGTGCGCGGGCAGCCCGGCGGGGAGCGCCGCGAACGCCCGGATCAGGTCGTCGACCCGCTTCTCCTGGTCCAGCCGGCCGACGAACAGCACCGATGGCACGTCGTGCGGCGGAGCGGGGACGGCGTAGCGGTCGGCGTCGATCCCGCACGAGACGGGGAACGCGTCGGTCAGCCCGGCCCCGCGGACCAGCAGCTCGACCGCGCGCGGGGTGGGCGCGGTGACTGCGTCGGCCTTCCCGAACACCCGACCGAGATCGCGCCAGGCGAGCTTCGACGCCGGGCCCAGCACGTACTTCGACAGCGGGACGTGCGCGGTGAGGTTCTCCGGCATGAAGTGGTTGGTGGCGACGACCGGCAGCCCGGCCCGCTTCCCGGCCTTCACCACGCCGCGGCCGACGACCATGTGCGCCTGCGTGTGGATCACGTCGGGGCGCAGTGCCTCGACGAGCCGGCGGGTAGCCGGGAGCGCTCGCCAGGGCATGCTGATCGGGAAGTCCGGGTGGAACGGGTAGCGCACCGACTTCACGCCGTGCACCGTCACCCCGTCGCGGACCTCGACGGCCGGCCGCCCGGCGTGCGAGGGGGCGACGACGTGCACCTCGTGGCCGCGACCGGCCAGTCCGACGGCGAGCCGCTCGGCGAAGTTGGCGGCCCCGTTGACGGTGGGCGGATAGGTCTCGGCGCCGATCAGGATGCGCAGCGAGCTCACGGAACGGTCCTCTCTGCAGGGGACGGCGGTCGTCCGGTGCCGACGAGCGCGACGGTCACCGGCGGTGCAGCACGTGCTCGCGCCGGCTCCCGGACCCGACCGAGGAACGCGAGGCGGAACGGGGAGCGGGCCGGGTGGCCGGCACGCCCGCGAGCGCGGCCGCCTCCCGGCGGGCCAGCGCGTCGGGGTGGTGGCTGGCCAGCGCCACGACGCCGACGACGGCGAGGCCGGCGGCGACGAGCAGCTGCAACCAGATCACGACGGGGGTGGAGGCTCCCTCACCGAGGAGCACCACACCGAGCAGGACGGCGACGATCGGGTCCACGACGGTCATGCAGGCGACGACGACCTCCGGGGCGCCGGCGGCGAACGCCTGCTGCACGAGCCAGCCACCGGCGAGCAGCGCGGCGACCAGTCCACCCAGCGCCGTCAGCACCGCCGGGGAGATGATCGCGGACGCACCGGTGGTGACCAGCTGCGAGACCGCCCGCATGAGCGCGGAGACCAGGCCGAACGCGACCGCCCCTCCGGTGGCCAGCGCGACGCAGCGCACCCAGCCGCTGCGGGCCAGCCCCAGCGCGGCGAACGCGACGACGACCAGCGCGACGATCGCCCCGGCGAGCGCCATGGCGCTGTCGGCGGCCGGGGTGCTGGTGGCGCTGCCGGCCGCGGTGAGCACGAACACCGCGACGCCGGTGACGGCCAGCACCACCCCCACCACCACGCCTGCGGTGGGCCTGCGGTGCGTGCGGCGCATGCTGATCAGGACCGCGATCGGGACGGCCAGCACCCCGATCGGCTGCACGACCGAGAGCGGTGCCAGCACGAGGGCCAGCGCGTGCAGGGTGGTGCCGCCCGCCGCCAGGGCGAGCCCGAACAGCCAGCCCGGTGTCCGGGCCGCGGCGACGAGCCCGGCCCGCGTCAGTCCGTCTCGGGAGTGCGGATCGACGTGCCCGCCGGGTGTGTGCTCAGCGGTGACGGCACGGTGCTGCAGGACCGCGGCGCCGGCGAAGCAGACCGCGGCCAGTGCGGCCAGGCCGATGGCGATGCCGGGATGAGCCATCGCCTGGTGCAGGGTGTTCATGCCGCCTGCCCCAGCCCGACCGGCAACGCGTCCGGTGTACGGGGACGCGGCGTACCTGCGGTACCGGCCGTGGCCGTCCGCATCACCCGCGCCGTCGTCACCAACACCACCATCACCGTGGCACAGACGAGCCGCTCTGCGCCTCCGACAAAAGGAAATATCGGTGAAGCCCCGATAACGATCGGGAGTTGGACGGCGAGGAAGCCCGCCGTGAGCGTGGCTGAGGCGAGCGCGCACCGGCGCAGCACCGCCGCGCGGGCCGCCCACTCCCCCGGTCCGGCGACGGCGCGGCGGGCGATCCACCAGGCCGCGAACGGCAGCGCCACGAAGGCGACCCCGCCGGCGATCCGGTGCACCACAGCCGCGAGGTCGATCGGCTCGTCGGGCGGGTTCGTGGGTACCGCGCCCGCGACGGCGAGCGCCACCGCGGCCGTGACCAGCGCGGTCATCGGCAACGCGGGCCGTGGCAGGCCTGCTCGGTGCAACCCGGCGGCCAACGCGACGCAGGCCACCGCCAGCGCTGCGGCGGTCAGCGCGAGCATCGCGTATCCCCCGGGCACCACGACATAATCGCTGATCACCGTGCGCAGTGGATCGACAGGGCCGGATCCGGCCACGTGCAGGACCCCCGCGGTGACCGCGGCGACCCCCACGGCGGCCGCCACGACCGCGCTCTCCACGCCCCCGGCGCTCGCCCCCACCCCCTGTGCCATGGACTCACCGTGCCAGCCGGCACCGGCCGCGGAAATCAGGTGAACCACCCAGAAGGGCGGGGGTTTTCCCCAACCCCGATCCGGGGTGGGCGGTAGGGGTGGTGGGAGGGCGCGGATCTTCGGCAGGGAAGCCGCGACGGTGATCCACCTCCACGGCGCCCGGGACCTCGCGCTCCGAGCTGCGCCCCACCGCGCCGGGCCGAGCACTACCGCGAGGTGGCCACAGCGCTCGTGCGCGTCGTCGACGCACGAGCACGCGGGCCCGCGCTCGGCGACGGAGGAGCCGAGCGCAATCAACACAGCTCGCGCGCGTCGACGACGGCGGAGGAGACGCGCAGCGCTGGCCGTGAGCAGCGATCCGGTGCAGAGCCGACGTCGGCGCGGGGAGCGCGCGAGCAACGCCGTGGTCCTCCGGCCACCCCGAGCCGGGGATCAAGGCGGTACGGGCCCGTCGTCCGGCAGGGGGTCGACCCGCTCCGTCTGCCCGGGCAGCAGCGGGGCCAGGGCGAGCTCCACCCGCGTCGTGCCGGCCGGTGCAGCGTGCACCGCCCGCACCCCGGGCTGCGCGGCGACCTGCTCGAGCGCCGCCCGATCACCGCGGACCAGAACCGCGACCACGCAGGCGCAGTCCGGGTGGTCGAGGGCGGCGCGCTCGGCGGCGGCGATCGCGCGCTGCCGGTCGGTGCCGACGGTCTCCCGGGCGGCCGCGGCGCGCGCCGCCCGCGCCTGGGCCGACCGGATCGCGGCGCCGGCGGGGACCCGGGGTTCGAGGTCCTCGAACGCGAGCGCGGTCTGCACCCGCCGGATGGGCACCTGGAACACGGCCGTCACCGCCTCGGTGCCGGCCGTGGCGGCCAGCGCACCGGCGGCCGGCAGGTGCTCCGCGTACTGCACCAGCGCGAGCGTGCTCGTGCCCGGCGGGGGAAGATCGGCGGGGACGCGCCCCAGGTAGGCCGCGACCTCCTCCCCCGCCTCCGGACCGAGCCGCACCGATCCCGCAGGGGGGGCCGCACTCGGACCGCCGGCCTCCGCACCCGCGAACCACGCCGTCACCAGCGCCACCACGACGCATGCGACGAGCACGGCGGTTCGCCACCCGCGCACCTGACCCCCTAGTGGACCCGCAGCCTGTCCAGCGCCTCGGCCAGGTCCGCCGGGTACTCGCTGGTGAACTCGACCCACCGGCCGTCGGCGGGATGGGCGAACCCGAGCGACCGCGCGTGCAGCCACTGCCGGGTCAGCCCGAGCCGGTCGGCCAGCGTCGGATCGGCCCCGTACACGAGGTCGCCGACGAGCGGGTGCCGCATCGCCGAGAAGTGCACCCGGATCTGGTGGGTGCGGCCGGTCTCCAGGTGCACGTCCAGCAGCGTCGCAGCCGGGAACGCCTCGATCGTGTCGTAGTGGGTGATGCTGGGCTTTCCGCCGGCGACGACGGCGAACCGGTGGTCGTGGCGGGGATGCCGGTCGATCGGGGCGTCGATCGTGCCGCGGGTCGGGTCGGGGTGGCCCTGTGCGATGGCGTGGTAGCGCTTGTCGACGGTGCGCTCCTTGAACGCCTTCTTGAGCACGCTGTAGGCGTGCTCGGAGGCGGCGACGACCATGACGCCGGTGGTGCCGACGTCGAGGCGGTGCACGATCCCCTGCCGCTCGGCGGCCCCGGACGTGGCCACCCGGTAGCCGAGCGCGGCCAGCCCGCCGGTGACCGTGGGACCGGTCCACCCGGGGCTGGGGTGGGCGGCCACGCCGACCGGCTTGTCGACGACGATGATGTCGTCGTCGGCGTGCAGCACCTTCAGCCCGGCGACCTTCTCGGGCGCGCCGGCGATGGGCGCGGGCGGCTCCGGGTCGGGCAGCTGGATCTGGAGCCACGCACCTGCGGTGAGCCGGTCCGACTTGCCCGCGCTGCGCCCGTCCAGCTCGACGCGGCCCTGCTCGGCCAGCGCCGCGACCACGGTGCGCGACAGGCCGAGCAGGCGGGCGAGACCGGCGTCGACACGCATCCCGTCGAGCCCGTCGGGGACGGGCAGGCTCCGGGTGTCAGGCATCCTCGTCCTCCCCGTTGTCGCGCGCCTTCTCCTGGGTTCTGCGGCCGTCCAGCTCGCGGCCGGTCAGCGCGAGCAGCACGAGCAGGATCCCGCCGCAGACGATCGCCGAGTCGGCCGCGTTGAACACCGGCCACACCCGCCCGTCGGGGGCGAAGACCGAGACCATGTCCACGACGTGCCCCTGCAGCGGCCCGGGCGAGCGGAACAGCCGGTCGCCGAGGTTGCCCAGCGCCCCGCCCAGCACGAGCCCCAGCGCGACGGCCCAGCCGACCGAGCGCAGCCGCCGCGCCACCCGCACGATCACCACCACCACGATGATCGCAACGACCGTGAGGACCCACGTGTAGCCGGTGGCGAGGGAGAACGCGGCGCCGGGGTTGCGGATCAGCTGCAGGTAGACCAGCCCGCCCAGCAGTTCCACCGGCGGGCGGTGCTCGAGCTGGGCGACGGCGATCACCTTGGTGACGACGTCGAGGGCCAGCACCACTGCGGCGATCACGGAGAGCAGGACGACCCTGGTCGGTCCGGGAGCGGTGGTGGTGGCGGGGGGATCGGTCGTCACCGGACCATCATCCCGTACCGGCGGTCATCCACCCCGGCCTCCTCCGCGGGGCCGCCGGTCACCCCCGTCCGGCCCGGGCCGTTCGGTCTTCCACCTGGCGAGGCGTCCGTGCAGGTCGACGGCGCGGATCCGGTCCTCCGCGGCCTCCCGCACCGCCTGCGTGGTCACCACGAGGAACTGGTCACCCTCGCGCAACCGCGTCTCCATCGTGGGTGTGAACGCCTCGCCGTCGCGCACCACCAGACTCACCGTCGCTCCGGGCGGCAGCCGCAGCTCGCGCAGGTAGACGCCGCGCAGCCGAGAGCCGACCGGCACGGTGACCTGCAGGAGATCGGCGCCGAGCTCGTCGAGCGGGGCGGCGTCGACATCCACCTCGCGCGGCTCGGCCTGCCGGGCGATCCCCAGCAGCCGGGCGACCCACGGCAGGGTCGTGCCCTGCAGCACGGTGAGCACCACCACCAGCACGAAGACGACGTCGACGAGGGTCTGCCCGCTCGGCGCTCCCTGCATCAGCGCGATGAGCGCGAACACGATGGGCACGGCCCCGCGCAACCCGGCCCACGACAGGAACGCCTGCTCCCGCCACGGCACGCGGAACGGAGCCGTGGCGAAGAACACCGAGATCGGCCGCGCCAGGAACAGCAGCACGGCCCCGGCGACCAGGGCGGGGAGCAGTGCCGGCAGCAGCCGGGACGGCGAGACGTACAGCCCGAGCATCACGAACAGCCCGATCTGGGCGAGCCAACCGGTGCCCTCCGCGAACGAGCGGACGGCGTCGCGGTGCGGGAGCTGGGAGTTGCCCAGCACGAGTGCGGCCACGTAGGTGGCCAGCAGCCCGGACGCGTGCACCGCCGAGGCGGTGGCGTAGGCGAGCACGCACGCGGCGATCGCGGCCAGCGGGTACAGGCCGGTCGAGGGGAGGGCGATCCGGTACAGCGCCCAGCCGCCCACCCAGCCCAGCACGATCCCGATCACCGCACCGGCGCCCAGCTCGTAGAGCACGAGCAGCGGCTGCACCCAGGTGATCGCCTCGTCGGAAGCGAGCACGACGACGGCGATGACGACCGGTGCGTCGTTGAGGCCCGACTCCAGCTCCAGCGCCCCGACCAGCCGCCGCCCCACACCGAGGCTGCGGAGCACGCTGAACACGGCGGCCGCGTCGGTGGAGGTCAGCACCGCGCCCCACAGGAACGCAGTGCGCCAGTCGAGGTCGAGCAGCACGTGCAGGCACACCCCGACGACCGTGATGCTGACCGCGACCGCGACCGTGGCGAGCGCGACCCCGATGTGCAGGGCCGGGCGCACCGCCTTCCACCGCGTGGTGATCCCGCCCTCGACGAGGATCAGCACCAGGGCGGCCCAACCGAGCGACTCGGCGAGCTCGGTGTCGGAGAACTCGATGCCCAGCACGGACTCGCCGAGCAGCACCCCGATCCCGAGGTAGATCAGCAGCGAGGGCAGTCCGATGCGGACGGAGGCCCGCACGGCGAACACCCCGACGAGCACGACGGCGGAAGCGATCCCGAGGGTCGCCGCCAAGCTCGTCATTCCACCTCCCGGGAGGACGGGGCTGAGACGGATCCGTCCTGGCGGGAAGCACAGGGCGACGACGCACCGCCGCCCGGGCGCCGGGCGTCGGCCCGAGCGTCTCAGCTCAGGACACGACTCTATCGGCGCAGGTCGGGCGGCCCGCAGACGGTCGGGTCAGGTCGTCCACGTGATCGTCGTGAGATCGTTGGGACGGTGCAGGCCGGCGAGCGCGGCAGCCACTTCCGACGTCCGATCGGCGGGCAGGCACAGCCGCCGGGTGACCCAGACCGGGTCGGCGGACGGCCGCGGCACCCGCTCCCAGCGCCGGACCTCCGGCTCGATGCCCAGCTCGCGCAGCACCGCGATCGCGTCCTCGTCGGTGGCGGGCGGGAGGCGGACGAGGCCGTGGAACCGCTCCCACAACGGGTCCAGCCACGCCATCGGGTGCTGGCGGAGCATCTCCACGACGACGCCGCGGCGGGCGGCCGCGGTCAGCGCGGTGAGGAACGGCGGCAGGTCCACGACGTTGTGCAGCACGTGGTGGCAGACGACGACGTCCGCCCGCCCCGCCTCAGCAGCCGAGCCCGGCCACGCACCGAGCACCGCACGGTGCGGGACACCGCGGGCCGCGGCATCGGCGGCGAAGAGATCGAGCATCTCCTGCCGGGCGTCGACCCCGGTGACGTGCGTGGCCCGCTCGGCGAGTGCGAACGCCGCGTCCCCGCCGCCGCAGCCGACGTCGAGCACTGTGCCGCCGGCGCCGAGCAGGGCGAGCCCGGCCGCCCGGGACGGGGTGTCGACCGGGACGGCAGGAGCGCGGAACGCGTCCGGGTCGAAGGCCCACGGATCGGCCGCCGCCTTCGCCCGGATCTCCGGCGGGATGTCCCGGCCCGCCTGCAGCCGGGCCCAGCGCGTCGCAGCCTCCCCCACGATCGTCACGGTAGCCGCGGGTCGGGAGCTCGGTGCCGGTGAGTCCGGGTCCGCGGTTCGGCCGGTGACGACGGAGAGCTGCGCCTGCGGACGCGGGTCCCCCTCAACCGCGGCCCCGGCCTCGTCCCCGGACTGCCCCACCGCCCCCGACCGAGCACCACCGCACGGTGGCCACGGCGCAGTCCCACACAGCTCGCGCGCGTCGACGACGGCGGAGGAGGCGCGCAGCGCTCGAGGAACGAGGGCGCGAGCACCGCATGAGCCGTCGTCGACACCCGAGGCGCGCGAGCCCGCGCTCGGCGACGCAGGAGCCGAGCGCAATCCCACACAGCTCGCGCGCGTCGACGACGGCGGAGGAGGCGCGCAGCGCCCGAGGAACGAGGGTGTGAGCACCGCGCGAGCGGACGACTCACCAGGCCGCGAGCCCGATCGGGTGCACTGCTGTCGGCTCAACGGCGCACGAGCCGCGCTCCGCGCCGAAGGAGCAGAGCGCAGTCCAGCAGCTCGCGCGCGTCGGACGGAGGCGGCGGCCCGGGTCAACCGTCCCGCAGCCGGGCCACCAGCTCCGGATCCGCCCCGTCCACCTCGACGATCTTGTCCCGCCCGCGGTGCCCGCTCACGATCTCGACGTCGCTGCGCCGCACGCCGAGGGCGTTCGCCAGCACCTGGACGACGGCGGCGTTGGCCGCCCCGTCCACCGCCCGGGCCTTCACGGCGACGACCAGCGCCGGGCCGCCGCGGCCCGGGCGTGAGCCACCGACCTGGTCCTTGCCCGCGCCGGGCCGGACGTGGATGGCGAACCGCATGGCACCTCGTTCCTGCAGCGGAACGGCCCGCGGGTCCGGATCCGCCGGTTCAGCGACTCCGGGCCCGCGGGCCTCGGGACTCGCGGGGTCAGACGCGGGCGACCGCCACGCGGATCTCGGTGGACGTGCCCGACGGGTCGATCACCGAGCCGGTGCGGGTCGGTTGCTCGACCGGGCCCCGGGTGAGCGTGGTGGCGAGCACCTCGCCCTTCACGAAGTCCTCGTGCGCGGCGATCGCGTCGAGCACCGCGGCGGGACCGTCGACGACGAGCGTGATCCGGTCGGTCACGTCGAGGTCGGCGTCGCGGCGGGCCTGCTGGACCACGCGGACGACGTCGCGGGCGGTGCCCTCCACCGCCAACTCCGGCGTCACGTCGGTGTCCAGCACCACCAGGCCGGTGTTGCCGGGCAGGGCTGCGGTCGAGTTCGGGTCGACCGCCACCAGCTTGGTCGTGTACTCCTCCGGCAGCAGGGCGATCCCGGCAGCGACCAGCCCGTCCTCGGTCCGCTCGTACTCGCCGGCCTTGACCGCCCGGATCACCTTCTGGGTGTCGGGACCGAGCCGCGGCCCGCACGCCCGGGCGTTGACGGCCACGTCGAACCGGCCGTGTGCCTGGACGTCGGTGGTGAGCACGACCTCGCGGACGTTGACCTCGTCGCGCAGGATGTCAGCGAACGGCCGCAGCGACTCCACCTCGGGCGCCGCGACGGTCAGCGATGCGAGCGGCAGCCGCACCCGCAGGCCCGCGGATTTGCGCAGCGACAGCGCCGCCGACGCGACCTGCCGCACCCGGTCCATCGCCTCGACGAGCGCGGCGTCGTGCGGCAGGAGATCGGGCTCCGGCCAGTCGGTGAGGTGCACCGAGCGCCCGCCGGTGAGCCCCTGCCACAGCTTCTCCATGGTCAGCGGCAGCAGCGGCGCGGCCAGCCGGGCGGTCACCTCCAGCACGGTGTGCAGGGTGTCGATCGCGTCCTGCTCCCCGTCCCAGAACCGCTGGCGCGAGCGGCGCACGTACCAGTTGGTCAGCGTCTCGGCGTGGTCGCGGACCGCCTCGCAGGCACCGGCGATGTCGTAGACGTCCAGCCGCCGGGTCAGCTCGTCGACCAGCGCCGCGGTGCGGGCGAGGATGTACCGGTCGAGCACGTGCTGCGAGTCGGTGCGGAACCGCCCGGTGGTCCCGGCCGCCCCGGCGTAGAGCGACAGGAAGTACCAGGTGTTCCACAGCGGCAGGATCGCCTGCCGGACGCCCTCGCGGATGCCCTGCTCGGTGACGATGAGGTTGCCGCCGCGCAGCACCGGGCTGGACATGAGGAACCACCGCATGGCGTCGGAGCCGTCGCGGTTGAACACCTCGTTGACGTCCGGGAAGTTGCGCAGCGACTTGGACATCTTCTGCCCGTCGTCGCCGAGCACGATGCCGTGCGCCACGCAGGACGAGAACGCCGGTCGGTCGAACAGCGCGGTGGCCAGCACGTGCAGCGTGTAGAACCAGCCGCGGGTCTGCCCGTTGTACTCGACGATGAAGTCGCCCGGGTAGTGGTGCTCGAACCACTCGCGGTTCTCGAACGGGTAGTGCACCTGCGCGTAGGGCATCGACCCGGAGTCGAACCAGCAGTCGAGCACCTCGGGCACCCGCCGCATCGTGGAGCGGCCCGTCGGGTCGTCCGGGTTGGGCCGGGTCAGCTCGTCGATGTAGGGTCGGTGCAGGTCCTTCGGGCGCACCCCGAAGTCGCGCTCCAGCTCGTCGAGCGAGCCGTACACGTCGATGCGCGGGTAGTTCGGGTCGTCGGACACCCACACCGGGATCGGGCTGCCCCAGTACCGGTTCCGGGAGATCGACCAGTCGATGGCGTTGGCCAGCCACTTGCCGAACTGGCCGTCCTTGATGTGCTCCGGCACCCACGTGATCTGCTGGTTCAGCTCGACCATGCGGTCGCGGATGGCGGTGACCTTGACGAACCAGGAGTCGACCGCCTTCTGGATCAGCGGGTTGCCGCAGCGCCAGCAGTGCGGGTACGGGTGGTCGTAGGTCTCCCGGCGCAGCAGCACGCCGTGCACGTACGGCTTGGAGCCGTGCTTGAGGTCCTCGATGATGTGCGCGTTCGCGTCGAAGACCTGCATGCCCTCGTACGGCGGCACGGTCGAGTCGAACTTGCCGGCCGAGTCGACCGGCACGACGACCTCGATGCCGGCCGCGTCGGTGACGACCTTGTCCTCCTCACCGAACGCGGGCGCGATGTGCACGATCCCGGTGCCGTCGTCGGTGGTGACGTAGTCGGCCGCGAGGACCTTGTGGGCGTTCGGGTGGCCGACGAAGAAGTCGAACGGCGGCGTGTACGACAGCCCCACCAGGTCACTGCCGCGGAATACGGCGAGCACCTCCACCTCGCCGTCGGCGTTGCCCAGCTCGCGCGCGTAGGCGGCCACGCGGGCAGAGGCGAGCAGCCACTTCTCGCCGCGGGCAGACACCAGGGAGTACGCGACCTCGGGGTGGACGGCCATCGCGAGGTTCGACGGCAGCGTCCACGGCGTGGTGGTCCAGATGAGGGCGAGCGCACCGTCGAGCTGGGAGCCCGGGGCGGACAGCCGCAGCCCCACGGTCACCGCCGGGTCCTGCCGCGGTTGGTAGACGTCGTCCATCTTGGTCTCGGTGGCCGACAGCGGCGTGCCGTCGTGCCAGCAGTACCAGAGGACGCGGAAGCCCTGGTAGATCAGGCCCTTGTCGTAGAGCTGCTTGAACGCCCAGATGACGCTCTCCATGTAGGAGAGGTCGAGGGTCTTGTAGTCGTTCTCGAAGTCGACCCAGCGGGCCTGGCGCGTGACGTAGGCCTGCCATTCGTCGGTGTAGCGCAGCACCGACTCCTTGCAGGCGGCGTTGAACGCCGCCACGCCCATCTTGTCGATCTCGGTCTTGTCCTTCAGCCCGAGCTGGCGCTCCGCCTCTGTCTCGGCGGGCATGCCGTGGGTGTCCCACCCGAACCGGCGCTCGACGCGCTTGCCGCGCATCGTCTGGTAGCGCGGGATCACGTCCTTGACGTAGCCGGTGAGCAGGTGCCCGTAGTGCGGCAGCCCGTTCGCGAACGGCGGCCCGTCGTAGAAGACGAACTCGTTGCTGCCGTTCTCCCCCGCGGGCCGCGCCTCGACCGACGCGCGGAACGTGTCGTCGGCGGCCCAGAAGTCGAGGACCTCGCGCTCCAGCGCCGGGAACGACGGGTGCGCGGGGACCTGCGGGTACCGGTGCTCGGGATCGGTGCTGGCCATGCGATGGCGCTCCTCGTGCGGCTCGTAGCTCCTGCCTGCACGGGGACGACGACACTCAGGGTCGCCGCGGTACCACCCCGCTTGCCGCGCGGGGTGTGCTCCACGCGGCCACTCGACTAGGGCTGTGACGGGCCCACCCGTCCGGTTCTACTCCGGGCCCGACGGGCCCGTTTCTTCCGGAGGCTCCCCGGTGATGGCCGGATCAGTGCCTGTGCGCACAAGGGTAGCGCCGAGCACGACCGGTTTGTTCCCCGGCCCACGTCGGACGCGCCGGACCGCAGGGGTCAGCGCGTGTGGGCGGGGTAGCGGGAGGCCAGTGTGTGGTCCGGACGGCACCAGCCGCACGGGGTGAACCCGAGCTCGACGGCCTCGCGGGCCGGCAGCGGGATCGGCTCCTGCGCGTTCAGCGCCTCGCAGCCGGGAACGTGGTAGCGGGGCTGCTCGTCGACGACGACGACCTCGTCCTCCAGCGTCGCCACGAGCGCGGCCTCG
Source organism: Pseudonocardia thermophila (assembly GCF_900142365.1). GTDB lineage: Bacteria > Actinomycetota > Actinomycetes > Mycobacteriales > Pseudonocardiaceae > Pseudonocardia > Pseudonocardia thermophila. The sequence goes on from NZ_FRAP01000013.1 coordinate 79,783, forward strand.
GCCGGCTCGCTCACCTCGAGCGGCGGCTCCGGCACGTACGGGGGTGGCGGGTCGAGCGGTACCTCGGCAGCTGCCTGCTGCTGCGGCGGCCAGCCGCCCGCGGGCGGCTGACCCCACTGGCCGTTCGGGGGCTGCTGGGCGAACTGCTGCGGGGGTTGCTCGACCGGCTGCTGCGGCGCGTGCTGTGCCGGTTGCTGCGGCAGCTCCCCCGAGCCGAAGAGGTCGGGGCCGGACAGGTTGCTGTCGCCGGACCGGGCGCCCGGCTGCTGGGCTGCGACCGCGGGCTCGTCCTTCGCCGCGGCGGGCTGCCCGGAACCGCTGTCGGCGGGCTCCTCCCCCGCCTCCGCCGCGGCCGGGGCCGACGCTGCGGCCTCCTCGGCCGTCTCGTCCTCCTCGGCCGCCTTCTCCCCGGAGGGCCGCTTGCGGATGTCGACCTTGCCCGCAGCCGGCTCACCGCCGGCCGCGCCGCCTTCCGGCCCAGCGTCCTCGGCAGCGACCTCACCGTCGCCGTCGGTGTCACCGGCCGCGGGGTCCGACGCCGCGCCAGTGCTCCCGGCCGGGATGTCGGCACCGGCCCGCGACGGACCGTCGGTCACGCTGCGTGACGAAGATTCGCTCGATCCGGTGGTTCCGTCGGGAGCGCCGGACGGTCGCGCGGGTGAGCCGGACGGTTCGACGACCGGCATCAGGACCGTCTGCTCGCTGTCGTCGACGTCGTCGGCCGCACCCGCGGTGGGCCGGGCGGCGACGGCGGTCGGGGCCTCCGCACCCGGCGGGGCTCCCGCGGGCGGGACCACCGGGAGCACCTCGGTGGCGGGCTCCGGCTCGGGCTGCTGGTCCGGGCTGGGTGGGCGGGTGCCCGCCGCCTCGAGCGACGCCACGCCCGCCCGGGTCTCGGCCCGGCGCTGCAGCCAGTCGACGAGGAGGACCAGACCGGCGACGACGCTGACCCCCACCGACACCAGGGCCCAGACCACGCTCTGCGCCTGCAGCGCGAACACCAGCAGGCCGAACGCGACCAGGACCAGGATCAGGACCAGCAGCAGCACGATTCACTCCGGGTGCGGCGGCGCGACGACCTCACCGTGGCCGGCCCGGCCGCCGGATGTGGTTGGGCGGCGGTTGTCAGCTGCCGGCGTCGGCACGCGGGCCGTAGCCCGAGGCCGCGTAGCCACCGTTGGAGCTCGCTCGGGTCTCGGTCGGCGCGGCGGAGCCGCGTTCCCCGAGGTCGCGCAGCTGGGACTCGAGGTAGGTCTTGAGGCGGGTGCGGTACTCACGCTCGAACGTGCGCAGCTCGTCGATCTTCTTCTCGAGCACCGACTTGTCGCGCGTGATGGAGCCGATGATCTCGGCCTGCTTGCGCTCGGCGTCGCCCACCAGCGAGGCCGCCTTCTCGCGGGACTGCCGCTCGAGCGTCTCGGCCCGCGTGCGGGCGTCGTTGAGCATCGTCTCGGCGCGCGAGCGCGCGTCGTTGACCAGGGCGTCGGCCTTCGTGCGGGCCTCGGAGAGCAGCTGCTCCGACTTGGTGCGCGCCTCGGTCAGCATGGCGTCGGCCTCGGACTTGGCCTCGGCGGTGAGCCGCTCGGCCATCTCCTGGGCCATCGACAGGACCTTGGCCACCTGGACGTGGTGGTCGCCCGACTCGCCGTCCGCGCCGGGGCCGCGCTGGTCCATCGGCCGCGGGCCGTCCACCGAGCGGATCTGCTGGGTGGGCGGGGAGACCGGGGCCTGCTGCGGGGCGCGCGAACGCGCCTCCTCGAGGTCTGCCTGGGCGTTTCCGAGGCGCTGCTCGAGGTCGGCGACCTGCTCGCGCAGGTCCTCGTTCTCCTCGATCAGCCGGGCCAGCTCGGCCTCGACCAGGTCGAGGAACGCGTCGACCTCGTCCTCGTTGTACCCCCGCTTCCCGATCGGGGGCTTGCTGAACGCCACGTTGTGCACGTCGGCGGGAGTCAGCGGCATCGGATCACCTCATGCAGTCCTCGGCGGCGGCTTGGTGCGACTGGGGCTCGCGACTAAGCCGGCTGGGCAACGTTCATCAGTATGAACACGACCAGCAACAGAACCATAATCGACAGGTCCAGTCCGACGCCCCCGATCCGCACGACGGGGATCACTCTCCGCAACAGCTTCACGGGAGGATCCGTGATCGTGAAGATCAGCTCGAGAGCTACGGCGCTGGGCCCGGCCGGCACCCACTGACGCGCGAACGCACGAACCAGCTCCGCGACGATGCGCGCGGTCAGCAGCAACCAGAAGAAGAACAGCGCGTAGTAGATCGCGAACTGGAGGGGCAGCGGCACGCCTCAATCCTGACGGAACGAGACGCGATCCGCATCCACCCTTGTCGCACCCACGCTGCTGCTCACCGATCGAGTTGCCAGCATGCGGGCGTCGTCGGCCGAGACCTCCACATTGGCCGGCGTGAGCAGGAACACCCTATTCGTCACCTTCTCGAATCCGCCGCGGAGGGCGAAGACGAGTCCGGCGGCGAAATCGACCAGCCGCTTGGCGGACGCCGCGTCGAGCTCGGTGAGGTTCATGATCACCGGGATGCCGTCGCGGAACCGCTCCCCGATCGCGCGCGCCTCGGTGTAGCTGCGCGGGTGCAGGGTCACGATCCGGGCGGGCGAGGCCGCCGCGCGGGGCGTCGGCTGGTCGCGCTGCTCGGGCACCGCGGCCACCGGGACCGGGCGGCCGCCGACCTCCCGCGAACCGCCCTCGTGCAGGGAGAACTCCCGGTCCCGCGGGCTGTCGCCGTCGATCGCGAGCGCCCCGCGGGTGCTCGTCCCGCCACCACCGGAGCCCGCCCCCGCACCGGCCGCCCGCACGTGGTCGCGGACGGTGGTCCCGGCACGCTCCCCGCCGCGCTCGGAACGCCCTCCGCGGGCCGGCCGGCGGTCCCACTCGTCGTCGTAGGACGCCCGCTCGTCGTCGGCCCAGCGACGGTCGGAACGCTCGTCCCAGCCGTCCGCGCCGTCCCGCGTCGACCGTTCGTCGTGGCGGGAGTGGGCGTACCCCGGCTCGTACTCCCCGTCGACGTACTCCCCCATCTCGTCGGCGGGAACCATGCCGAAATAAGCCTTGAGCCGGTACATCGCGCCCATTGCGCTCCCATCATCGACGCCTCGCCGGCCGACCACCCCCGCGAGGTGGCCAGCGATCACCGCGAGGTTAACCGGCGTTCCCCCACAAGGGCCGTTCCGACACGCACCACGGTCGAACCATGACGGATCGCCACATCCAGATCGCCGCTCATCCCGGCCGACAACACCGTCGCCGACGGGTGCTCGGAACGCAGTTCGGCAGCCGCGCTCTCGATGTCCGCGAAGGCCTCCTCGGTGGGCGTCCCGACGAGCGGGGCGACCGCCATGAGGCCGTCGAGACGCAGCCCGGCGCACCCGCTGACGTGCTCGGCGAGTCGCAGCAGGTCCGCTCGGGGGATCCCGCCGCGGTTCGGATCGCCGTCGACGCTGTACTGGATCAACACGGACAACGGGTCACGGCGCTGACCGGTGTCCATGGCGCGCCGAACGGCAGTGTCGAGGGCATCGGCCAACCGCACGGAGTCCACGGATTCCACCCGTTCGGCCCAATGGACCAGGGCTTTCACCTTGTTCCGTTGCACCCCGCCGATCACGTGCCAGCGCACCCGGGCCGCCGGACGCAGCTGCGCGACCTGTGCGACCTTCGCCGTCGCCTCCTGGATCCGGTTCTCGCCGAAGGCGGAAAGGCCCAGGTCGATGAGGGCGGCGACGTCCTGAGCGGGCACCGTCTTGGTGACCGCGACCAGCTCCACGGAGTCCGGCGACCGGCCCGCGGCGGCGCACGCGTCGGCGATCCGGGCCCGGACGGTGGCCAGGCGCTCGGTGAGCTCCGCCACCCGTTCCGGGGACGCCGAAACCGGTGACTGCGTCACGCCCGGCTCACCGCCCCGGTCCCCGCCGGCCCGCCCGGATCGAACCAGGTGACGGCGGCGAGCCGGCCGGTGCGCTGCTCGCGGCGATGGCTGTAGAGGTCACGGTCCTCCATCGTGCATCGCGGATCGACGCCGATCCGCGCCACCCCCAGCTCCGCGAGCTGGCGGTGCAGGCCGGCCCGGATGTCCAGGCCCGCGGTGCCGCGCCGGGTGCGCGAAGCGCTGCCCGGCAGCGTCTCCTCCACCTCGGCCTGCATGGCGGCGGGGACCTCGTAGCAGGCCCCGCACACCGCGGGGCCGAGCAGCACCTCGAGTCGGCGCACGTCGGCGCCCAGCTCGGTCATGGCGGCGATGGTGGCGGGCACCACGCCCGCCGCGGCGCCGACCCGCCCGGCGTGGGCCGCGCCGACGACGCCCGCCTGCGGGTCGGCGAGCAGCACCGGCACGCAGTCCGCGGCCAGCACGGCCAGCGCGAGCCCGGGCGTGGCGGTCACGGCCGCGTCGGTGCCGGGGATGTCCGGGTCGTCGAGCGCGGACGGCTCGCTCACGGTCGCCACGACGGTGCCGTGCACCTGCTGCAGGAACGTCACCGGCACGCCGAGTTCGCGGCGCAGCCGAGCCCGGTTCGCGCGGACCGCTGCCGGGTCGTCGCCCACGCCCGCGGACAGGTTGAAGCTCGCGAACGGCGGCCGCGACCGGCCACCGACCCGGGTGGTGACCACCCGGCGCACGCGCGCCGCGGTCACCGCTTCATGAACGGCGGCACGTCCACGTCGTCGTCGAGATCGTCGAGATCGACCCTCCCGGTGCCGGACCCCGGCGCGGTGGTCGTCGCGGAGTGGGTCGGGTGCGAGGTGGTCGACGTGGCCGCCGCGGGCTGAGAGGCCTGCGTGGTCTGCACGGACTGCGCCGATTGCGCCGACTGCGCCGCCTGGCTCGGGTCGGGCCGGCGCGGCTCCGGCGGCGAGTACGACGGCGGCGGCAGCGTGCCGGTCTGGAACGAGCGCGTGCTCGTGCTCGCCGTCGGCGTCGACGGCCCGGCGCCCGGCGTGCTCTGGCTCGGTTGGGACGCCGCCGCGCTCGAGCCGGTCTGCCCGGTCGTCGTGCCCTGCCCCGCGGGCCGGGAGGCGTCGGACGACTGCCCACCGGTGGTGTCGCCGACACCGGGTGCGATGCCGCCGGAACGGCGGCCGAACGCCTCTGGTGCCAGCTTCTTGTGCGTCGGCCCGCCGGCCTCGAACCCGGCGGCGATGACGGTGACCCGCACCTCGTCGCCGAGCGAGTCGTCGATCACGGTGCCGAAGATGATGTTGGCTTCGGGGTGCGCGGCCTCCTGCACCAGCGACGCGGCCTCGTTGATCTCGAACAGGCCCAGGTCGGAGCCGCCCGCGATGGACAGCAGGACGCCCTGCGCACCGTCCATCGACGCCTCCAGCAGCGGCGAGTTGATCGCCTTGCTGGCCGCCGTGACCGCGCGGTTCTCCCCGCGCGCCGACCCGATTCCCATGAGCGCACTGCCGGCGCCGGACATGACCGACTTGACGTCGGCGAAGTCGAGGTTGATCAGGCCGGGGGTGGTGATCAGGTTGGTGATCCCCTGAACACCGGAGAGGAGGACCTCGTCGGCGGAGCGGAACGCGTCCATCAGCGAGACCCCGACGTCGCCGAGCTGCAGCAGCCGGTCGTTCGGGATCACGATGAGCGTGTCGCACTCGTTCCGCAGCGCCTGGATGCCCTCCTCGGCCTGGTTGGCCCGCCGCCGCCCCTCGAACGTGAACGGCCGGGTCACCACGCCGATGGTGAGCGCACCCAGCTTGCGGGCGATCGAGGCGATCACGGGTGCCCCGCCGGTGCCCGTGCCGCCGCCCTCGCCCGCGGTGACGAAGACCATGTCGGCCCCCTTGAGGACCTCCTCGATCTCCTCGCGGTGGTCCTCGGCGGCCTTGCGCCCCACCTCGGGATTGGCGCCGGCGCCGAGCCCTCGGGTGAGCTCACGGCCGATGTCGAGCTTGACGTCGGCGTCGGACATGAGCAGCGCCTGTGCGTCGGTGTTGACCGCGACGAACTCGACACCCTTGAGGCCGACCTCGATCATCCGGTTGACGGCGTTGACACCGCCGCCACCGATGCCCACGACCTTGATCACGGCCAGGTAGTTGTGTGGGGGTGTCATGAGGGCACCTTCCAGCTCCGCTTTCGAATGTCCGACCCGGGGCAGGCCGGTCCACCGACTCGCACGCTAGGTGCGCGACCCGTCCCGGGTCCACCAGGCGCGCCGTGCGAGCCGTGTTCTGTGGTCTGCTTTCCCGGCCCTGTCCCCCCGGTCCCGACGACCTGCGACGTGCTGCCCGATCACCGCATGACGGTCGGCAGATCGGGGCTGGCGACGTCGAAGACGCGCCCCGGCTGGGTCAGCAGGGGCACCAGCACGGCCGCCTTGGCCGCTGCGCGGTCGGGCGAGCCCCACCGTACCCGGCGGCCCTCCGTGAGCTCGAAGGTGATCTGCGGTGAGCCGGCGCCCCGCGCTGCTTCCACCGCGCGCACCTGGCTGCGCACCTCGGCGGGCAGCGCGGCGAGCGCCGCGACGGCGGCGAGGGTGGCCGGGTCGTCGGGGCCGACCCCGGCGAAGGCGAACCGCGGCAGGTCCGGGGCGGGCACCCCGGCGTAGACGGCGCCGGTCGCGTCGACGAGCGCGTCCTCACCGCCGTTGCTGACCACACCGACGGGGACCCGTTCGACGATCTCGATCGCCACCGTGTGCGGCCACGACCGCTCCACGGCGGCGGTCGCGACGGCGGGCAGGGTCGCGACCCGGGCCGCGATCCGGGCGGTGTCGATCTCGGCCAGCGGAGCACCGTGGGGCACGGCTGCGGTCGCGATCACCTCCTCCGGAGACAGCGTGACGGTGCCGGTGACCGAGACGCCCTCGACGTCGAACAGGCCGGCGTCGTACACGAGCGCACGCCCGCCGATGCTCAGCCCGGCCAGCACCAGGACCGCCACCACGAGCGCGGTCACCCGGCGGCGCCGGAACACGCCCGGGTGCACCTCGCGTCGCGGCCGCCTGCCCCGCCCGGTTCGGTGCTGCCGCGCACCGGCGCCGCGGCCGGCCTCCGCGGCAGCGTCGCCCACGGCGCGGGTCGGGCGGGTCGAGGCCCGCGCCGAGGTGCGGGCGGTGCGGGCCATCACTCGCGCTGCTCCAGCTGGAGCAGGATCTCCGGGCCGAGGACGGTGATGTCCCCGGCGCCCATCGTGATCACCAGGTCGCCGGGGCGGGCCAGGCCGGCCACGACGGCCGGGACGTCGGCCCAGCGGGGCACGAAGTGCACGCGCTCAGGCGGCAGCGGCACCGCGTCGGCGATGAGCTTGCCGCTCACCCCCGGGATCGGGTCCTCGCGGGCGCCGTACACCTCCAGCACGACGACCTCGTCGGCGAGGCCGAGCGCCCGCCCGAACTCGTCGGCGAAGTCACGGGTGCGCGAGTACAGGTGCGGCTGGAACGCGACGATCAACCGGCCCCGCGCACTGCCGAGCACGTCGCGGGCGGCCCGCAGCTGCGCGGCCACCTTGGCCGGGTGGTGGGCGTAGTCGTCGTAGACGGCGACCCCGCCTGCGCGGCCGCGGAACTCGAACCGCCGCCGCACGCCGTCGAACACCGCGAGGCCCTCGAGCATCCCCTCGACGGACGCGCCGAGCTCGAGGCCGGCCAGGAACGCCCCGAGCGCGTTGAGCGCCATGTGCTCACCGGGCACCGCGAGCCGCAGTCGGTGCTCGGCCCCCGCGTGGCGCAGCAGCACCCGCGAGCCGGTGCCGTCGGGGCGGTGCGCCAGCAGCGTCGCGTCTGTGCCGGGACCGCGCCCGTAGCGCAGCACCCGGATCCCCTCGGCCTCGGCGTCCTCGGCGAGTGCCGCGGCTCCGGGATCGTCGGTGCAGGTCACGAGCGCGCCGCCGGGCACGATGCAGCGGGCGAAGTCGCGGAAGACGGCCGCGTACGCCTCCGGCGTGCCGAAGTGGTCCAGGTGGTCGGGCTCCAGGTTGGTGACCACCGCGACCTCGGGGGTGAACGCGAGGAACGAACCGTCGCTCTCGTCGGCCTCGGCGACGAAGATCTCGCCGCTGCCCTCGTGCGCACCGGTGCCGGAGGTCAGGTCGCCACCGATCGCGAACGACGGGTCGAGCCCGCAGTGCTGCAGCGCGACCGTGAGCATCGAGGTGGTCGACGTCTTGCCGGCGGTGCCGGCGACGCAGGCCAGCCGCCGACCGGTGGTGAGCGCGGCGAGCGCCTGGGCGCGGTGCACCACGGGCAGGCCGCGCTCGCGGGCACCGACCAGCTCGGGGTTGGTGTCGCGGATCGCGCTCGACACCACCACGGTCGCGGGGGCGGGCGGCAGGTGCGCGGCGTCGTGGCCGACCGACACGTCGGCGCCGAGGGCGCGCAGCGCGACCACCGCGCGCGACTCCTTCGCGTCCGAGCCGGACACGGTGTGCCCGCGGGCGAGCAGGATGCGGGCGATGCCGCTCATCCCGGCCCCGCCGATGCCGATCAGGTGCACGCGGTCGGTGAGCTGCACGGGCGTCGTGGTCGCGTTCACGCTCCCGCCACCTCCAGGACGATGCGGGCCATCCGCTCGGCGGCGTCGGCGTGGCCGGACGCGCGCGCGGCCGCGCCCATCGCCGCGAGCCGCTGCGGATCGGTCAGGATCGGGACCAGCTCGGCGAGCACCCGGTCGCCGTCGCACTCGGCGTCCGGCACGAGGATCCCGCCGCCCTTCGCGACGACGGGCCGGGCGTTGAGCGCCTGCTCGCCGTTGCCGATCGGCAGCGGCACGTACATCGCGGGCAGCCCCACGGCGGAGACCTCCGCGACGGTCATCGCGCCGGCGCGGCCGAGCACGGCGTCGGCGGCGGCGTAGGCCAGCGGCATGTCGTCGATGTACGGCAGCGGCACGTACCCGGGGGTGGCCGGGGCCGGGGTGCCCGTCTTCCCGTAGGCGTGCAGGACGGCGATGCCGGCGTCGATCAGGCCGGGCAGGGCCTGCGCGATCGCGGTGTTGAGCGTGCGGGCGCCCTGCGACCCCCCGAACACCAGCAGCACCGGACCCTCGTCGGGCAGCCCGAACTCGGCGCGGGCCTTGGCGCGCAGCGCGGCCCGGTCCAGCGAGGTGATCGACTCCCGCAGCGGGATGCCCACCAGCTCGGCGCGGGGCAACCCGGTGTCCGGGGTGGCGGTCGCGACCCGGGCGGCGAACCGGGCGCCGATCCGGTTGGCCAACCCGGGACGGGCGTTGGCCTCGTGCACGACGATCGGGACCCGCCCACGGGCACCCAGGTAAGCGGGCAGCGCCACGAACCCGCCGAACCCGACGACGACGTCGGCGTCGACCTCGCGCAGCACCTGCCGCACCCGACCGACGGCGCGGCGCACCTTGCCGGGCAGCCGCAGCAGCTCGACGGTCGGCTTGCGGGGCAGCGGCACCGGGGGGATCAGCTCCAGCGGGTAGCCCCGCGCGGGGATGAGCGTGGTGTCCAGCCCCTTCTCGGTGCCCAGCGCCGTCACCCGCGCGTCGGGGACGAGCCGGCGCACCGCGTCGGCGACGGCGAGGGTGGGTTCGATGTGGCCGGCGGTGCCTCCGCCTGCCACCACCACCGAGACGGGCATGTCGGTGCTACCTCCGAGAACTCGTTCGCTGGGCGGGCGGACGCGGGGCCTGCCGCCGGGTGGTCGGACGGGCCGCCTGCCGGGTCGGCGGTGCCTTGTAGGGCTGCGGCGCGGGCAGCCGCAGCAACCGGGTGAGACGACCGGTGTAGCGCCCGCCGTCCTGCTGGCGCAACGCCGCGATCGCCTCCGGCTCGTGCCGGGCCGCGTTGGCGAGCACACCGAACACGAACATCGTCACGATCAGCGACGTTCCGCCGGAGGAGATGAGCGGCAGCTGCAGGCCGGTCACGGGCAGCAGGCCGACGACGTAGCAGATGTTGATCGCCGCCTGCGCCACCAGCCAGGTCGTGCAGGTCGCGACGACGAGCTTGAGCCAGGGGTCGGTGTTGCGGGCGGCGATGCGGAAGCCGGTGTAGGCCAGCAACGCGTACAGCGCCACCACGCAGAACGCGCCGACGAAGCCGAGCTCGCCGCCGATGACGGCGAAGATGAAGTCGTTGTGCGCCTGCGGCAGGTAGTACTTGGCGCGGCCCTGACCGAGTCCGACCCCGAACAGGCCGCCGTCGGCGAGCGAGTACAGCGACTGGTTGATCTGGTAGCGGCTGCGCAGCGCTTCCTCGGTGTCGTCGCTGAAGAACGCGGTGATCCGGGCGAGCCGGTAGCTGGCGGAGAACGCCAGCGCCAGCGCCCCGACCGTGGCCCCGGCGATCAGCACGGCGAGCAGCCGCTTCGGCGCCCCGGCGTAGAAGAGCAGGGCGATGAGCACGATGCCCATCGAGATCGTCATGCCGAGGTCGGGCTGCAGCACCAGCAGGGTGAGGATCACGACGGTCACCGGCACGACCGGCGACAGCGCGTACTTCCAGCGGTGCATGACGGCCCGCCGCGCAGCCAGCACGTGCGCGCCCCACAGGGTGAGCGCCACCTTCGCGCCCTCCGAGGGCTGGAAGGTGAACGATCCGAAGCCGAACCAGGCCTTCGACCCGTTGCGCTCCACACCGACGACGAGGACGGCGACCAGCAGCAGCACCGAGATCACCAGCAGCGCGGGGGCCCACGAACGCAGTGTGCGCGGCGGCACCCGCAGGCCCAGCCAGAACAGCGCCAGCCCCGGCACGCAGAACGCCAGCTGCTTGACGAAGACGCTGTACGACGAGCCGTTGACCGTGTAGGCCTCGACCGACGACGCCGAGAGCACCATCACGAGGCCGACGAGCGTCAGGATCGCGAAGATCCCCAGGACCAGGTGCAGCGAGGTGAGCGGGCGGCGCAGCCACTGCTGGACCGCGAGCAGCGCCCGGCCGATGCCGTACCGGGCCTTGCGCACGCCCTCCCGCGCGGCGGGCGGCGCGGCGGTCATGCGCCGACCCCGAGCCGCGCGGCGGTCTCGCGCGCCGCGGCGGCGAACGCGTCACCGCGCTCGGCGTAGTCGCGGAACTGGTCCATGGACGCTGCCGCCGGGGCGAGCAGGACCGCGTCGCCGGGTTCGGCGAGCTCCGTGGCGGCGCGGACGGCTGCTTCCATCACCCCGATCATGACCCCATCGTCACCCGCGGTGACTTCGTGGACGGGGACCTCGGGCGCGTGTCGCGCCAGTGCCGCCAGGACGGCGGATCGGTCGACGCCGATGACCACGGCGGCCCGCAGCTGCCCGGCCACCTCGGCGACCAGCTCGTCGACGGACGCGCCCTTGAGCAGCCCGCCGACCACCCACACCACGCGCCGGCCGGGCCGGGAGCCCTCGACGGCGCGGAACGCGGCGCGGGCGGCGTGCGGGTTGGTGGCCTTCGAGTCGTCGATGTAGACGACGCCGCGGGCCTCGGCGACCACGGCCCCGCGGTGCCCGCCCGGGCGGAACGCGCCCAGCCCGGCGGCCACGTCCTGCGGGGCGACCCCGTGGGCGCGGGCCAGCGCGGCCGCGGCCAGCGCGTCGGTGAGCCCGGGCGCGCCGCCCGGGGTGACGGCCGCGGCGTCGGCCAGCGCGACCCCGTCGGCGAACGCGCGGTCGACCAGCTCCCCGCCGGCGATCCCGAGCTGACCGGGCTTCGGGGGGCCGAGCGTCACGCCGACCCGGCGCGGCGCGGGCGCCTCGGCGAGCAGCGCCGCGGCGGCCGGGTCGTCCACCCCGGCGACCGCGACCGGACCGGTCAGCGCCCGGGCCTTCGCCGCGGCGTAGGCGGCCATCCCGCCGTGCCAGTCGAGGTGGTCCTCGGCGACGTTGAGCACACACCCGGCGGCCGGGACGATCGACGGCGACCAGTGCAGCTGGAAGCTCGACAGCTCCACCGCCAGCACCCGGTGCCCGGCCGCGACCGCCGTGACGACGGGCAGACCGATGTTGCCGCAGGCCACCGCGTCCCGGCCGGCCGCGCGCAGGATCGACTCCAGCATGCCGACCGTGGTCGTCTTGCCGTTCGTCCCGGTGACGACGAGCCACTCCGGCGGCTGCGGCCGGGCCGCGCCGAGCCACCACGCCAGCTCCGGCTCCCCCACCAGCGGCACGCCCGCCGCCGCGGCCGCGGCGACCAGCGGGTGGTCGGGCCGCCGCCCCGGGGACGTGACGACGAACGCGGTGCCGGGCGGCACGCCGTCCGGGTCGTCGCCCGGGACGGCACCGGCGGGCAGGTCGGCCAGCGCGGCCGGGTTCGCGTCGGTGACGACGACCTGTGCGCCCGCCGCGACCAGTGCCTCCGCCGCAGCGAGCCCGGACACGCCCGCACCGGCGACGAGCACCGTGGCGCCTGCGATCTGCGGTGCTGAGATCGGCGCAGCCATCACAACCCTGCCGATTCCGTGAGCCACTCCGAGTAGAACAGCCCCAGGCCCAGCGCCGCGCACATCGCGGCGAGCAGCCAGAACCGGATGATCACCGTGGTCTCGGCCCACCCGGCGAGCTCGAAGTGGTGGTGGAACGGGGCCATCCGGAACACCCGCCGCCGGGTGGTGCGGAAGACCGCGATCTGCAGCGCGACCGACAGGATCTCCACGACGAACACGCCGCCGATCACCACGAGCAGCAGCTCGGTGCGGGTGACCATCGACAGGCCCGCGATGAGCCCGCCGAGCGCGAGCGAGCCGGTGTCCCCCATGAAGATCCGCGCCGGGGCGGCGTTCCACCACAGGAAGCCGATGCAGCCGCCCATCGCGGCCGCGGCGACGATCGCGACGTCGAGCGGGTCGCGGACCTGGTAGCAGCCGGCCGCCGCGACGATCGCGCAGCTGTTGCGGAACTGCCAGAACGCGATGATCGTGTAGGTGGCCAGCACCATCGCGGACGTGCCCGCGGCCAGGCCGTCCAGGCCGTCGGTGAGGTTGACCGCGTTCGACCACGCCGCGATGACCAGGTAGGCGAACACGACGAACCCGACCGCGCCGAACGACAGGATCGTGATGTCCCGGACGAACGACAGGTTCGTCGAGGCCGGGGTGAGCCCGTCGGCGTTGGCGAACCGCAGCGCCAGCACGCCGAAGATCACCGCAGTGAGCAGCTGGCCGACCAGCTTCGAGGTCTTGTTCAGGCCGAGGTTGCGCTGGCGGCGCAGCTTGATGAAGTCGTCGAGGAACCCGACCACGCCCAGCGCCGTGGTCAGGAAGAGCACCAGCAGCGCCGAGGCCGACATCGGCTCGCCGGACAGCAGGTGCGCCACCAGGTAGCCCAGCCAGATCGCCAGCAGGATCGCGACGCCGCCCATCGTGGGGGTGCCGCGCTTGGCCTGGTGGCTGGACGGGCCCTCGGCGCGGATCTCCTGACCGAAGCCCTGGCGCACGAAGAACCGGATCAGGTACGGCGTGAGCAGGATGGCGACCGCCAGCGCGACCCCGGCCGCGATGAAGATTCCCCTCACGCGGCGCCCTCCCCCGGTGCCTGCTCGGCGAGCAGCCCGGCGGCGACCCGCTCCATGCCGGCCGCCCTGCTGCCCTTGACCAGCACGACGTCGCCGGGCTGGAGCGCCCCGCGCAGCAGCGCCACGGCGGCGGCGGCGTCGGGGACCTGGTGGGCCCCGGGGAACCCGGCTGCGTACCCGGGCGCGCCGACGGCGACCAACTCGGCCACGTGCAGCTCCCGCGCGGTGGCGGCGACCTCGGCGTAGGCGGCCTCGACCGCCTCCCCCAGCTCGCCCATCGGTCCGAGCACCGCCCAGGTGCGTCGGCCCTCGGCCAGCGCGGTGAGCGCGCGCAGCCCGGCCCGCATCGAGTCCGGGTTGGCGTTGTAGGCGTCGTTGACGACCGTGACGCCGTCCGGGCGCTCGCCGACCTCCATCCGCCACTTCGCCGCGGTGGCCGCGGACAGCCGTTCGGCGATCCCGGCGACGTCCACGCCCAGCTCCAGGCCGACGGCAGCGGCGGCGAGCGCGTTGGCGACGTGGTGCTCGCCCACCAGCCGCAGCGCCACCGGCGCCGCACCGGCCGGCGTCACCAGCGTGAAGCGGGCCCGGCCCGTCTCGAGGCGGACGTCGGCGGCGCGCACCTCGGTCTCCGGGCCGCGGCCGTACCGGACGATCCGCCCGGCGGTGCGCTCCGCCATCGCGATCACGTGCGGATCGTCGGCGTTGAGCACTGCGACCCCGTCCGGGCCGAGCGCCTCCACCAGCTCGCCCTTGGCCTGCGCGATGCCCGCCACCGAGCCGAACTCGCCCAGGTGCGCCGTGCCGACGTTGATCACGACGGCGATGTCGGGGGGGACGGCCCGGGCGAGGCCCGCGATGTGCCCGGTCCGGCGGGCGGAGTACTCGAGCACGAGGGTGCGGGTGCTGGCGTCGGCGCGCAGCGCCGTCCACGGCAGCCCCAGCTCGGTGTTGAACGATCCGGGCGGCGCGACCACGGGCCCGCGCGCTGCTGCGACGGCGGCGACCAGGTCCTTCGTGGAGGTCTTCCCGGCGCTGCCGGTGATGCCGACCGTCCGCAGCCCGGGCAGGCTCGCCACCTGGTGGCGGGCCAGCGCGGCGAGCGCGGCCAGCACCCCGGCGCCCGAGCCGTCGGGATCGGCGGCACCCAGGTAGGTGTCTGCGGCGCGGGGCCCGCGCGGGACGATCACCCCGGGCGCGTCCAGCTCGCGGGCGGTGAGCACGCCCGTCGCGCCCGCGGCCAGCGCCGCCGGCACGAAGTCGTGCCCGTCCACGCGGGCACCCGGCAGGGTGAGGAACAGCGCGCCGGGCTTCACCGACCGCGAGTCGAACTCCACGGCCGTGACGAGCTCGTCCCCGCTCGCCCGGTGCACCCGGCCTCCGGTCACGGCGGCGACGTCGGCCAGCCGCATCTCGATCATGACTGGTGCTCCTGTGGTGCCACCGCGCGCCGCAGTGCCGCGGCCAGCTCGGCGGCGTCGTCGAAGGGATGCACCACGCCGTGCACCTCCTGGCCCGTCTCGTGCCCCTTCCCGGCGACCACGACAGCGTCGCCCGGGCGGGCGGCGGCCACCGCCGCGGCGATCGCGGCGCGCCGGTCGCCGATCTCGCGCACCTCGTGCTCCCCCGACACCACCGCCGGCTCGGCCGTCGCACCGGCCAGCATCTCCGCCCGGATCGCGGCCGGGTCCTCGGAGCGCGGGTTGTCGTCGGTGACGACCAGCAGCTCGGCCCTGGCCGCCGCGGCGGCCCCCATCAGCGGCCGCTTGCCGCGGTCGCGGTCGCCGCCGCAGCCCAGCACGACCAGCAGCCGCCCCGGCACCTGTGCGCGCAGCGTGTCGAGCAGGGCGGCCACCGCGGCCGGCTTGTGCGCGTAGTCGACGACCGCGAGGAAGTCCTGGCCCTCGTCGACGCGCTGCATCCGGCCCGGCACCCGCACCTGCGCGAACCCGCCGGCCGCGACGTGCGGGTCGATCCCGGCCGCGGCCAGGCACGCGAGCGCCACCAGCGCGTTGGCCACGTTGTAGCGGCCCGGCAGCGGCAGCGTGACCGGCACCGCGACCCCGTCCGGGCCCTCGGCGACGAAGCGCTGCGTGCCGTCGGCGGCCTGCTCGACGTCGCGGGCCCGCCAGTCGGCGTCGCCGGGCGCGGCAGTGCTGGTGGTGGGGGCAGTGCTGGTGGTCGGGGCAGTGCTGGTGGTCGGGGCAGTGCTGGTGATCGTGATCGCGTCGGGTACCCGCTCGGCCAGCATCCGGCCCCACTCGTCGTCCACGCAGACCACCGCGTGCGGCGCCCGCCCGTCGAACAGGGTGGCCTTCGCCTCGAAGTAGTCCTGCATGTCGCGGTGGAAGTCCAGGTGGTCCTGCGACAGGTTGGTGAACGCGACGACGCGGAAGCGGGTGCCGGCGACCCGGCCCTGCACCAGCGCGTGGCTGGACACCTCCATCGCCACGTCGGTCACCCCGGCCTCGCGCATCACCGCGTAGGTCGCCTGCAGATCGGGTGCCTCAGGGGTGGTGAGGGCGCTGCGCACCGGCTGCCCGGCGATGCGGGTGCCGGCGGTGCCGATCAGGCCCGCCACCCGACCGGCCGCGACGAGGCCCGCCTCCAGCAGGTGGGCCACGGTGGTCTTGCCGCTCGTGCCGGTGACCCCGATGACGCCGAGGTGGCGGGTCGGGTCGCCGTACACGCGGGCCGCGGCCACGCCCAGCACCCGGCGCGGGCGGTCGTGGACGAGCACCGGCACACCGAGGTCCGCGGGCAGCCGCTCGACCCCGGCCGGGTCGGTGAGCACCGCGGCGGCGCCGCGGGCGAGCGCGTCGCCGACGTAGTCGGCGCCGTGGGCGCGGGTGCCGGGCAGGGCCGCGAACAGGTCACCGGGGGCGGCGTCGGCGGCGCGGAGGGTGACGCCGAGGACCCGGGCCCGGGCAGCGTCCCCGCCCGTCGTGGCGAGCACCTCGGCGCCGGTCAGGGCGGCCAGCTCGGCAGCCGTCGCGGGGACCACCGTGCGCGGCCGCGTGATCGCCGCCGGAACGGTGGTCGGGCTCGCGGGTGGCACGGGCGGAAGGCTACCGAGGCCCCCCTCGGCACCCTCGGGCGCACCGGCGATCGCGCGGTGACCCGGTGTGGTGAGGGGACAGCGAAGGGTGACGGTCATCGCGACTGCACCAACCCTGATGTGCAACGAGCGGCCCTTTCGTCTACTCGGGGTGGACGAAAGGGCCGTTCGTTGCGTTCCCCGGCTGGGATCAGGGCACCACCAGCGTCTGCATGCGCGGCGGCGTGTCGGTGACCGGCAGGCGGTCCCGCTGCCCCAGGTAGCTGGCGATGTCGTGGAACAGCGGCGCGGCGCTGGTGCCGCCCCGCGGGGCGTCCAGCATGATCGCGATCACGTACCGGGGGTTCTCCGCGGGCATCATCCCGGCGAAGGTGATCCAGTACGTCGACGACGAGTAGCAGCCGCAGTTCGGGTCCACCTGCTGGGCCGTGCCGGTCTTGCCGGCGACCTCGTAGCCGGGCACGGCCGCCTGCGGGCCGGTGCCGGTCTGCTGCGACTGGCCACGCGGCCCCTTCTGCGTGACGGCGATCAGCATCGTGCGCAGCTTCGCCGCTGTCTCCGGGGAGATGACCTGGACCGCGTCCGGGGCCTGCGGCACGGTGCGCACCCCGTCCGGCCCGGTGACCGAGGCGATGATCCGCGGCGGGATGCGCACCCCGTCGTTGGCGATGGCCTGGTACATGCCGGCCATCTGCAGCACGGTCATCGACAGGCCCTGTCCGATGGGCAGGTTGCCGAACGTCGAGCCCGACCACGTCTCGCGCGCGGGCACCCGCCCGGCCGACTCGCCCGGGAGCTCGATCCCGGTGCGCTGGCCGAGGCCGAACCTGGCGAGCATCTCGGAGAACCGCTCCTCACCCACCCGCTGCGCGGTCATGATCGTGCCGACGTTCGACGACTTCGCCAGCACACCGGTGAGCGTGTAGTTCTCGACGCCGTGCTCCCAGGCGTCGTGGATCGTGCGATCGGCGACCTTGATGCTGTCCGGCACCGCGAGCACGTCGTCCGGCTGCGCGATGCCGTGCTCCAGCGCCGCCGCCATCGTCACCACCTTGTTGACCGACCCGGGCTCGAACGGGCTGGACACCGCCGGGTTGCCGAGGTCCTCCGGTTGCGCGGCGGAGAGGTTGCGCGGATCGAACGACCGCCCGGTCGCCAGCGCCCGCACCTCCCCGGTCTTCGCATCCAGCACCACCGCCGAGGACGTGCCCTTCGCCCCGGTGCGCGCGACGTGGTCGGCGAGCGCCTTCTGCACGGTGAACTGCAGGTCGGAGTCGAGCGTGAGCTGGATCGTCGAGCCCTGCACGGCGGCCCGCTCGAACCGAGTGCTGCCGGGGATCACCGTGTTGCTGCCCTCGGCGGTGTCGACCACCTGCAGACCGTCGGACCCGGCCAGCACGTTCTCCTGCGAGCTCTCCAGCCCGACCCGGCCGGCCAGCCGGCGCCCGTCGGCGTCCCAGGTCGCGGCTCCGATCACCGTCGAGGCGAGCGTCCCAGCCGGGTACTGCCGGTCCTCCCGCCGCTCCTCGGCGATCTCGACGAACTCCTCGCTCAACCGCCGCGCCACCGCCGGGTCCACCAGCCGCGCCAGCACGACGTAGCCGCGGTTGCTGGTGATCAGGTCGTAGAGGGCCTGCTGGTCCTGCCCGGTCGCCTCGGCCACGGCCGTCGCCATGCGGGTGGCGTACTCGTGCAGGTCGTCCGGATGGCCCTTCGCGATCGTCAGCGGGTTGGTGACGATCGCGCGGGCGTCGACGCTGAACGCGAGCGGCCTGCCGTCGCGATCGAGGATCGCGCCGCGCTCGGCGGGGATCGTGATGGCCGTACTGGCTTGCCGCTGCGACGCCGCGGTCAGCTCCCCCGCCTGGATCGTCTGGACGGTGACGAGCTTGACCGTCGCCGCCAGCAGCACACCGATCAGCAGTATCCGGCCGACGCGCATCCGCGCGGGCAGCACGGCGACCTTGCTCGGGCGGCGCGGAGCGGGCCGGCGCGCGGGCGGAGCCGGTGCACGCACGGGCCTCCGGCGGGTCGTGACGGTGGGCATCAGTCCGTACCCGCCCCCGCCGGCGGCTGCTCCTGGGGCTGCTGGGCCTGCTGCTCCGGTGCCTGCTGCCGGGCCTGGTCCGGCTGCCCCTCCTGAGCCGACAGGGCCTGCTCCTGGGCCGGGGATCCGCCTGCCCCGGCGCCCTCAGGATCGGCGCTCTCGGGGGTGGCGTTCTCGGGGGTGGCGTTCTCGCCGCCCTCCGCAGGCGGCTGCCCCTCGGTGCCCTCAGTCGCGCCCTCCGCACCGGGCGCGGGCTGGTCGTCGCCCGCCGGGGCGGGCGGTGCGGGCGGAGCGGGGGCGACGGCGGCGCGCGGCTGCCCGACCACCGTCACCGCCCCGTCGGGGGCGACGACGAGCCGGGCCGGGTCGCGCACCGCCACCATCCCGAGCTGCTCGGCGCGGCGGGCGATCTCCGGCGCCGACTCCATGGCCGCCACCTCGCGCCGCAGCGCCTCGCTCTGCTCCTGCAGCCGCTGAGCGGCGGCCCGGGCATCGGTGAGCCGGTACGAGTCGGCGGCCGCGGCCGTCGACAGCCACAGGATCGCGACCAGCCCGGCGGCCAGCAGCACCATCACCAGCAGCACGAACGGGGCGCGTCCCGGCGCGGCATTCGCCCGCGCAGCCGACCAGCGGTTGCCGAGCCGACGCAGCCGGTCGTCGCGCCGCTGGTACGCGCGCTCCGCGGCCCGCTTCTTCGGCTTCGGCGCGGCATCGCCGCCCACGCGGGTCGTCGCGGTGCTCGGCCGGCCCACGCGCTGCTGCCCCGCCCGCTGCTGGGCCGTGCGCTGCTGGGCCCGGCGCGGCGAGGTCCGCTGGGCAGGGACCGTCGCCGTCCGTGCCACCGTCCGTGGCCCCGTCCGCGGCCGCTCACTCACCGGCGCGCTCATCAATCCCCCGATCGGTCGTCCGGCTACTGGTCCTGTCGTCGCTGGTCACTCACGCGCGGCGCGCGGCGATCCGTTCGGCGGCCCGCAGCCGCAGCGGTGCGGCCCGCGGGTTCTCGGCGATCTCCTCCTCACTGGCCTGCTCGGCCCCCCGCACGAGCAGGCCGAACTCGGGTCCGTGGCCGGGCAGCTCCACGGGCAGCCCCGGCGGTGTGGTGGACGTCGTGCGCGCGGCCAGCTCGCGCTTGACGATGCGGTCCTCGAGCGACTGGTAGGCGAGCACGACGATGCGCCCGCCGACCGCGAGGGCGTCCAGCGCGGCGGGCAGGGCCGTGCGCAGCGCGTCCAGCTCGCCGTTGACCTCGATGCGCAGCGCCTGGAAGGTGCGTTTGGCCGGGTGTCCCCCGGTGCGCCGGGACGCCGCCGGCACCACCTCGTAGAGCAGCTCGACCAGCTCCGCGCTGCGGCGGAACGGCTGCTTCTCGCGGCGGCGCGCGACCGCAGCGGCGATCTTGGCGGCGAACCGCTCCTCGCCGTAGTCGCGCAGCACCCGGGTGAGCTGCGGGACCGAGTAGGTGTTGAGGACGTCGGCGGCGGTCATCCCGCTCGACGGGTCCATCCGCATGTCGAGATCGGCGTCGCGGGCGTACGAGAAACCGCGGGCGGGCGCATCCAGCTGCAAGGAGGACACGCCGAGGTCGAACAGCACGCCCTGCACCTGCGCGAGCCCCAGTTGCGCCAGTGCCGAGGCGATGCCGTCGTAGACGGTGTGCACGAGGTGGATCCGGTCGGCGAACGCGGCCAGCCGGCGGCGGGCGATCTCGAGCGCCTCGGGGTCGCGGTCGAGCCCGACCAGCCTCAGCCCGGGATGGCGCGCCAGCAGCGCCGCCGAGTGCCCGCCGAGCCCGAGGGTCGCGTCGACGAGCACCGCCCCCTCCGGTTCGAGGGCCGGACCGAGCAGCTCGACGACACGGGGTAGGGCGACCGGTACGTGCCTGGCCCCAGCCGGCACGGCCCCGTCGTCAGGGTGTTGTCCCACCCTTACCTCCCTAGCCCCGTGTCGCCGTCACCCCCGATGCCTGATCCGCCGGGGCCGAGACCCGGCAGGTGCGGCGATGCCCCCACCCGGCAGACCTGGCACCGGGGAAGGTGCGCCAGGGCTGCCGGGTCGAGGCACCGCCATCACGTCGGGTTCGCCCGTACCGCCGTCAGATCAGCCCGGGCAACACCTCCTCCTGCGCCTGGGCGTAGGTGTCCTCATGCCGTTGCTGGTACTCGTGCCAGGCTTGGGCGTCCCAGATCTCGGCGCGGGTGTACGCACCGATCACGACGCACTCCTTCTTCAGCCCGGCGTAGCGCCGCAGCTCCGGGGTGATGGTGATGCGGCCCTGGCCGTCGGGGACCTGTTCGTCGGTGCCCGAGAAGAGGCTGCGCTGGAAGGCCCGCGCCGACTCGCTGGTGAGCGGAGCCGAAGCGACCTTCCGGGCGAGCTCGCCGAAGGCCTCCCTGGTGAACACGTACAGGCAGTGATCCTGCCCCTTCGTGATCATCAGTCCGCCTCGCAGCTCGTCCCGGAACTTCGCGGGCAGCGTGAGCCGCCCTTTGTCGTCCAGCTTGGGGGTGTAGGTGCCGAGGAACACCCGCCCCACCTCCCCCGGGCCGGCTGGGAGCCCCTCGTTCCCCCAGCGATCTCCACATTACCCCACTTCCCACCACGGTCAAACCACGAGCTCCCCCCTTTTCCCCCGGTCGTGGCACGGAACCGCAGGTCAGAGGGGGTGGGTGAGAGTGGGGGACGGCGTGCCGCGCCGGCGGCCGACGGCCGCGTGATCGACGCAGCGGGACACCGGCGAGCCCCGGCACGGGCGCCGTGGGGGCCGGGTGGGGCACAGTGGGGTGGGGCGAAGTGGGGAGGATCGACGAGGCGGTGTGGGGGAACGTGGGGACGATCCCGGCCCCTCCGCCGTTTGACAGACTGGACCGCGACGCCGGCTGTGTGCCGACCACCGAGCCGGGCCCGGTGTCGCCACCGGAGACACGCGAGGAGGTCGGGTGACCGCGACGAGCAGCCGTGCCGGAACCGACGGCGGCCCCGACGCGGGTCTGGCCCCTGGCGCACTGGCGGAGGTCGCCGACCTGGCCAACCGCATCGCCGGGACCGTCGGCCGCGTCATCGTCGGTAAGCCCGACGTCGTGCGGATCGCGCTGATCACGCTGCTCGCCGAGGGACACCTGCTCGTCGAGGACGTGCCGGGGGTCGGCAAGACCACGCTGGCCAAGGCGCTCGCCCGCGCGATCGACTGCACGGTGAGCCGGGTGCAGTTCACCCCTGACCTGCTGCCCGGTGACATCACCGGGATGTCGATCTACAACCGGCAGACGTCGGAGTTCGAGTTCCGCCCCGGCCCGGTCTTCGCCAACATCGTGATCGCCGACGAGATCAACCGGGCGTCGCCGAAGACGCAGTCGGCGCTGCTGGAGTCGATGGCCGAGCGCCAGGTCACCGTCGACGGGATGACCTACCCGCTGGCCACGCCGTTCATGGTGGTGGCGACGCAGAACCCCATCGAGATGGACGGCACCTACCCGCTGCCGGAGGCCCAGCGGGACCGCTTCACCTGCCGGGTCAGCGTCGGCTACCCGGACATGGCCGCCGAGCTGGCCATGGTCGACGAACACGCCGCTGCCGACCCGCTGCGCGCGATCCGGCCGGTCACCGACGGGCGGCGGGTCGCCGCCGTGGTCGACCTGGTGCGGCGCATCCACATCGGCCCCGAGGTGCGCCAGTACTGCGTCGAGCTGGTCGCCGCCACTCGCCGGATGCCGGACGTGCGCCTGGGCGCCTCCCCGCGGTCGACCCTGCAGCTGGTCCGCGCGGCGCGGGCCCAGGCGGCGCTCTCCGGCCGCACGTTCGTCGTGCCGGACGACGTGCAGGCCATCGCCGTGCCGGTGCTCGCTCATCGGCTGCTGCTCACGCCCGAGGCGATCGCGGCCCGTCGCTCGGCGGCCGACCTGGTCCGCGGGCTCATCGGGCGCGCGCCGGTCCCCGCCCCGGGCAGGCCGGTCTGACGTGACCGCCGAGGCGGGCGCGGGCGGCACGGCCCGGCGGGCCATGGCCGGCAGCCGGCGCGGCCGGCTCACCGGCCTGACCACGCGGGGCCGCTGCCTCGTGGCCGGAGGTATCGCCACCGCCGCGTGCGGGCTGGTGCTCGACGAGCGCGACCTGCTGCGCATCGGTGCCTTCGTGGGACTGCTGCCGCTGCTCGCCGTGCTGTTCGCGGCGCGCGTGCGGCGGGTGGTGGTCGTGACCCGGATGATCGACCCCCCGCGCCTGCCCGTCGGCGGCGACGCCCAGGTCGTGCTCGGGCTGCGCGGGCCCACCCTGGTCGGCGCGCTGCGGCTGATCGACACCGTGCCCGACGCGGCCGGGCCGGACCCCGCAGCCCCGCCCCGGTTCACCGTGCACCGACTGTCCTCCCGCGGCCGCGCCGAGCTGCGCTACCCGATCCGGCCGGCGCTGCGCGGCGTGCACCGCATCGGCCCGCTGACCTGCACCATCACCGACCCGCTCGCGCTGGCCGAGTTCGAGCGCGACCTCGCGGGCGCCACCCCCGTGCTCGCGCTGCCCCGCACCGTGCCGCTGCGCGGCCTGCCCCTCGCGCTCGGCGCCGGCGAAGGCACCCCGGGGGCCGCGCTCGCCCACCAGGGCCAGGGCACCTCCGACGTCCTGGTCCGGCCCTACCGGTACGGGGACGAGCTGCGCCGGGTGCACTGGCGCAGCACCGCCCGCCACGACGAGCTGATGGTGCGGCTGGAGGAGCGGCCGTGGCGCGGCGGCATGACCGTGCTTCTCGACCGCCGCGACGAGGCCCACCGCGGCCGCGGCGCCGACTCCAGCCTGGAGTACGCGGTGAGCCTCGCCGCCAGCATCTGCGCTCACCTCATCGGCTCGGGCGAACCGGTCACCCTCGTCACCGAGGACGGTGTGGAGGTGCTCGGGGCGGGGCGGCCACCCGGCGAGGCGGGGGTCGGGCACGTCACCGCCCTCGATCCCCTCCTCGACGCGCTCGCCTCGCTGCGCGCGTCCGCCCGCACCGACCTGGTCGGTCCCGCGTTCGACCGCACCGGCGACGTCGTCGCCGTGCTCGGCGCGGTGCAGCCCGGCCAGCTCGACGCGTTCCTCGCCCGCAGGGCGACCGGCGGGCACGCCGTGCTGCTGGACGTCGACACGTGGGACCCGGCGGCCCACGGGAGCGGCGGTGCAGTGGCCACAGCGGCGGCAACAGCGCTGCGCCGCGCGGGCTGGCGGGTCGCGGTCGCCCGGTTCGGCGACCCGATGGAACGGGTGTGGGACGACCTCGTCGCGGGAGGGCGGGCATGAGCGCCCCGACCGCTCCCCCGGTGGTTCCGTCGTCGACGCGGGCGGTCCAGCCCCGGCCGCCGGTCGGGACGCCCGCCGCGCCGCGGCCGGGCGTGCCGTGGGCCGTCGCGCTCTGCGCGGGCCTCGCGGTCGTGCTCGCCTCGGCCCCGCTCGCCGCGATCGTGCAGGGCTGGTCGTGGCTCGGCGCGGTGGTCGTCGCCGTGCTGATCGTCGTGGCCACCGGACTGGTGCTGCACCGGACCGGCCCGGCGGTGGTGGTGTTCGGTCAGCTCGCCGCAGTGCTGCTGCTGATCACCGGGCGGTACTCCGGCGAGGGTGTGTTCGGGGTGCTGCCCGGGCCGGCGGCGCTCGGCCGGATGGGGGCGCTGCTGGCCGGGGCGGGTGAGCAGATCAGCACGACGGTCGCCCCGGTGCCGGCCACGCCCGAGATCCTCTTCCTGATCACCGCGGCCTTCGGGATCGTCGCGACCGCGGTGCACCTGGCCGCGGTGGGGTTGGGCGCGCCGGCCGCAGCCGGAATCCCGTTGCTCGCGACGTTCGCCGTGCCCGCGGCGCTCGCGGCGGAGCTGCTGCCGTGGTGGGCGATGGCCGCCGCAACGGGCGGGTTCGGCCTGCTGCTCGTGGCCCGGCGCGGGGCCCGCCGGCAGCTCGTGGGCGGCATCGCCCTCGTCACCGTCGCCGGGGTCACGGCGCTCGGCGTCGGCGAGGCCGCCGGGTTCGTCGGCACCGCGGGCCGGTTCGCCGACCTGGAGGGCTCGGGCGGCTCCGGCGCCGCCACCGGCGTGGGCCTGTCCCCGTTCGCCGCGCTGCGCGGGCAGCTGACCCAGCGCACGCCCACAGAGCTGTTCGAGGTGACCGGGCTCCCCCAGCCCACCTACCTGCGCGCACTGACCCTCCGCGACTTCCAGCCCCGGTCCGGCTGGGCGGTGGCCCCGCCCGATTCCGGACCCGCCCTGCCCGGCTCGGTCCCCGCCGGTACGGACGTACCCGGCGAGGTCGCCGAGATCACGGTCGAGAACCTGGCGTTCCGCGATTACTGGCTCCCGCTCTACGGGGTGCCGCTCGCCGTCGACGGGCTCGAGGCGGGTCGCTGGTCGTTCGACGTGCGCGACGGCATCGCCTACACCGCCCGGCCGCGGCAGGAGGACGGGTGGACCCAGCGTGCGCTCTTCCCGCAGCCGACCATCGAGCAGCTGCGCGCCGCCGAGGGCCGCGGGCCGGGCCGGGAGTTCCTCGCCACCGGCGGGCTGGACCCGCGGGTCGTGCGGATCGCCGAGCAGGTCGCGGGCGACGAGCCGACCGACTTCGACAAGGCGATCGCGCTGCAGGAGTTCTTCACCGGCCCGGGCAGCGAGTTCCGCTACGACCTCGCCACCGCACCCAGCGGCGGTGACGACGCCCTGGTGGAGTTCCTCACCGTCGGCAGGCGGGGCTACTGCGAGCAGTACGCCTCGGCGATGGCGATCATGCTGCGGGCCCTGGACGTGCCCGCGCGGGTCGCGGTCGGGTTCACCGCGGGTGTGCCCGACGGGGACGGTCGGATCATCAGCACCTCCGACGCGCACGCGTGGGTCGAGGCGTGGTTCCCCGGGATCGGCTGGACCGCGTTCGACCCGACGCCGCTGACCGACGGGCGCACGACCACCCCGCCGTACGTCGCGGAGGCACTGGCCGAGCGGTCGGGCGGTGGATCGGCGCCGGAGATCGAGGAGCTCCCGGCGGACGAGGGTCCCGAGACCGCGCCGGTGCCGGAGACGCCCACCCCGGAGACGCCCGAGGAGCCGGTCTCGGCGGACACCGGAGGTGGGGTACCGCTGTGGCCGTTCGTCGTCCTGCTGGCCCTGGGCGGGTTCGGCCTGGCAGCGCTGGCGCCGGCCGCCCTGCGCCGCAGCCGGCGCGCTCGCCGCCTCGCCGCCGTGGACGCAGGCGGCCCGGGGGCGGCGGCCGCGGCGTGGGAGGAGCTGCTCGCGGAGTCGACCGACCGGGGCGTCGCCGCCCGGCCCAGCGACACCGTCCGCGGCACCGCCCGGATGATGATCCGCGAGCATCGCCTCGGCACGCCGGCCCAGGAGGCGCTGCGGCACCTGGTCACCGCGGTGGAGGCCAGCTGGTACGGCGGCGGGCACCCGGCGCCCGGCGAGCTGGCCGAGCCGCTGCGGATCGTGCGGGAGGGCATCGCCGCCGGCACGCCGCTGACGCTGCGCGAACGGCTGCTCCCCCGGTCGATGCGACGCCGGGGAACCCCCGCACCGCAAGACGACCCGGCGCAGGAGGCCTCCCCGACCGGACAGGGCCCGACCGGATAGGGCCCGACCAGTCGCGGGCTCACGTCACGAGCACGGCGCACGGCGACGGGCCGCCACCCGGGTCATTCCCGGTGCGACGGCCCGCTGCCGATGATCTGGGGGGTTCGCTACTCCTGCTCGAAGCGGCGGCGGAAGCGCTCTTCCATGCGGTTGGTGAAACCGCCGCGCTCCTTGCCCGTGGACGACTTGCCCTCGGCCGACTGACCGCCGGAGCCGATGGACGTGACCGCGAGCACCGCTCCCCCGAGCATCGCGAGGAATCCGACGATGCTCAGCACCGGGAGGTTGCCCAGCCACAACTGACGGACCGCCACACCCACGACGAGCAGGACCAACCCCACTACGAAGATCGCCGCGCCCTGAAGGCGGCGGCGGCGGGTGGGTTTGCCGAGCCCCTTCCCGCGGACGGTCGAGGCGAACTTGGGGTCTTCGGCGTAGAGAGCGCGCTCGATCTGCTCGAGCAGTCGCTGCTCGTGCTCGGAGAGGGGCATCGCTTGGCCTCCGGCACTTGTGTCGTCCAGTCGGTCATCATCCCTGGTGCCGGAACGACGCGACGACCGCCCCGGACGGGCGGCTACTTCAGAGGATACGAGCCAGAGAGCGATGCGACTACCCGGACTCGTCGAGTGGCCGGTTCCGGGGTCCTGGCGGTCATGCCGGCACCCGCCGGACGTCATTATGACGCCACCAGTCAGTGATCGGCATCACGTCGCCGCCACGAGTGTCCTCCGTCACGGACGCTTGCCCAGGGCATGCAGCCGGGGCGCGATCGCGAGCAGCCCGGGCTCGGCGGCGCCCAGTGCCTCCAGCTCGGTGACGAGCCCCGCCGCAGCTGATCCCTCCTCGCGGACAGACCCGGGCACCCAGCTCTCCAGCACCCCGTCACCCTGCAGCAGCTCGATCTCGAGCCCGGCATCGGTCAGGAGGGCGCGCAGCGGTTCGACGTCGAGGCGCCGCCGGACCCCGTCGCGGTCGCCCAGCCGCCCCTCCGGATCCGACAGCAGCGCCAGCGCCTCCGTGAGCTTCCCGGCGATCGTGCGGGCCAGCACGGCCGCCAGCCGCCCGCTGACGAGCACCGACACCGTCCCGCCCGGCCGGCACGCCGCGGCCAGCGCCGCGACCGCGGCCCGGGCGTCGTCGACGACCTCCAGCAGGCCGTGCCCGAGCACCAGGTCGAAGCCGGCGGTCGGGGCGACGTCGGCCAGCGCGTCCACGTCGCCCTGGACAGCGGTGACCAGCTCGGCCACCCCGGCCTCACGAGCCCGCCGCTGCAGCGCAGCCAGCGCGTTCGGGCTGTGGTCGACGACGGTGACCGCGCAGCCCAGCCGGGCCAACGGAACCGCCCACGCCCCACTGCCCCCGCCGACGTCGAGCACCAGCGGCGCCGTGTCCGGCTTGCGCTCCTGCACCGATGCCACGGCAGCGGCCACCGCGCGGAACACCTGGCCGCTCCCGGCGTGCTCACCTGCCTGCACAGCGGCAGCCTAGGGCAGACGACCGTACAGACGACGGCAGGCGCACGGTGTTGCTGCTTCGTGGCGCTGCTCCGTCGTATTGCTTCGCTTCGACGAGCTGGCCGGTCGCTCCGCCCGCTGAGGGCGTGAGCCGCTGGCCGTGGGCCGCTTTCGGCGGAGCCCGGGTACCCCGCCCTGGCGCTCCCCGGGCAGATCGCCGCAGAGTACGTTGACCATGTGCTGGTGGTCGCCACGTTGAGCCTCAAGGGCGGTGTGGGGAAGACGACTGTCGCGCTCGGCCTCGCCGGTGCCGCCCAGCACCACGGAGTCCCCGCACTCGTGGTGGACCTCGATCCGCAGGCCAACGCCACGATCGCGCTCGACGTCGGTCCGACGGCGGCCACGGTGGCCGACGTCCTCGACGATCCCCGCCCATCGGTGGTGCGCCGGGCGATCGCCCCGAGCGGCTGGGGCGAGGGGGTCGACGTGCTCGTCGGCGCCGAGCAGACCGAGCGGCACAACCATCCCGACCCGAGCGGGACTCAGCTCACCCGGCTGCGCCGGGCCCTCGAGCGGCTCGAGGGGCCGGACGAGGACTCCGAGCCCTACCGGCTCGTGATCATCGACTGTCCTCCCTCCCTCGGCCAGCTCACGCGCAGCGCGCTCGCCGCGGCCGACCGCGCCGTGCTGGTGACCGATCCCACGATGTTCGCCGTGTCCGGGGTGCAGCGGGCCTTCGACGCGGTGCAGGCCGAACGCGCCCGCGGCAACCCCGACCTGCAGCCGCTCGGGGTGCTGATCAACCGGGTGCGGCCCCGCAACACCGAGCACGCCTTCCGCATGGAGGAGCTGCGCGAGCTGTTCGGGCCGCTGGTGTTCACCGGGGTGCTGCCGGACCGTTCTGCGATCCAGCAGGCACAGGGCGCCTGCATGCCGATCCAGCGCTGGGACACCCCGGGGGCCCGTGAGGTCTCGGCGATCTTCACGGGGCTGCTCGGGCGGCTGCTGCGGTCTGCGCGCCGTGCCGAGGTCGCTGCACCGCCGCACACCCGCTGACCACGGCCGCGGCCCGCCGCTCATGGCCGATCTCCGGTGAGCCGTCGTCAGCGAGCCCTACCCGATGAGGGTCGACCGCACGAGCTCCAGGAACTCCTCAGCCTGCCGGAGCAGGTCGTCGGCCTCCCGCTGCCCGACGAGCCGGGAGATCCCGGCCTCGGCGGCGGCCCGCGTGGCCGAGCACGCGGCGAAGAACGCGGCCCACTCCCCCAGCTCCGGCGCGACCTCCGCCATCAGCTGCCACACGTTGCGGTTGCGGCGCCGGGACCCCGGCCCGGCGGGGGCGGCCCGGACCGCCAGGACGGCGGCGGCCGCGCGCAGCGCCGACAGGTACGCCGCCGGGTAGCGCACCAGCGGTGACGGGTCGCGGTGCGCCTCGGCGAGACCCTCCGCGGCCTGCCGCAGCAACGCCAGCGCGCTGCGGGAGACCGGCGGTGCGCTCGGCCGCGCCCGGCTGCCCCGGTGCGCTGCCGCGGGCGCTCGCGCCGACGAGGACCCGGAGCGCACCGGGGAGGCCGGCGCCCGACGCGGCGCGGGCACCGGCGCCGGCTGGGCCGACGGCACTGCGGAGCGGTAGGCGATGACGGTCATCTGGCCCTCCTTCCGGGAGGCTCGGAGACGGTTGACGGGCGTCGGCGGCGGAACTCGGCTCACTCGGGGACCCGGACGAGGTCCCACACCCCCGGCCCCGCACGCATCCGCAGGACGAACTCGCGGGGATCGGCGCTCGGATCGTCGGCCACCCGGGCGACGACGTGCCAGCAGCGCAGCTGGTCGCCCCCGACCGGCTCGGGCGACGGGAACGGCCACGGCGAGGTCTCGATCCAGCGGCGCCGGACGTCGGTGACGAGGAACCGCGATCCCCGCCGCACCGGCCGGCGTTCGAACTCCACAGGTTCGCCGTCCTGGTACCGGACCTGGATCGGGACCGGCCCCCGCGACCCGAACATGCGCGCCCACGCATCCACGGCCAGCTCTTCCTCTCTCCGGTGCTCCGGTGACGCGGTCCGGTGGGCCGGGCGCTTCCCCCACCCGCCCACCGGACCGCATCGATCGAACTAACGTTCGACGCATCCAGTAGGCCACGACAGGGGCGAGGACGTCAAGACGAGTTCGAAAAAATGTTCGAAGAAGTGTGTTCGGCCGGGTCGGACGAGGTCAAGTCGAACGCGTCCGTGCCGACACCCCGCAAGCGTGGTGAGATGGGTACGTGACCGAGCTGACGAGGGCACCGGCGCCGCGCCGGGAGCCGGCCGACCCGGGGGTGGCGCCATGACCACGGCACCCGCCCGACGGCTCGTCGAGCTCGGGCCCGAGGACCTCATCGCGCGGCTCGACGAGGCGCTGGCCGTCTACGTGTCGGCGATGGGCTACCCCCCCAGCACGGCGCGGCAGCGCCGGGCGCTGTGGCTCGACCACATCCGCAGGCCCGGATGGCGGGCGGTCGGCTGGATCGACGCGACCGGGGCGCTGCTGGGCATCGCCTACGGCTACCCGGGAGCGCCGGGCCAGTGGTGGTTCGAGGAGGTCCGCCGCGGGCTGCGCGGCACCCCCGGCGGCGACCTGCGCTGGCTCGACGAGTACTTCGAGCTGACCGAGCTGCACGTGCGCCCGGACGCGCAGGGCGCGGGCCTCGGCGAGCAGCTGCTGCGCGCTCTCGTGGCCGGCACCGACCGCTCGCACGTGCTGCTGTCCACCCCGGAGTACGGCGGATCCGCGCCGGGCCGAGCCTGGCGGCTCTACCGCAGGCTCGGCTTCCGCGACGTGCTGCGCGAGCACCGGTTCACCGGAGACACCCGCCCGTTCGCCGTGCTCGGGCGCACCCTCCCGCTGGACCCGCCGGACCCGGGCAGCACCGGCTGATCGGGATGGCACGATGTGGCCGTGCGTCCCCCGTCCCCGGCCACCCCGCACCACCGTCGCTCCCTGGGCGTCCTGCTGCTGGTCGTACTGCTCGCCGTGGGTGTGCTGAGCGGGTGCGCGCGGGTGCGCGCGGCGCTCGCGGTGCAGCCCGACGACACCGTGACCGGGGAGATCGTCGTCGCCACCCCGGAGGCGTCGCCCGACGACAAGGGTCCGTCGATCACGCTGCCGGAGGACCTGGCCGAGCGCGTCGACGTGTCCGGCTACCGGCAGGACGGCTACACCGGCTCGGTGCTGCGGTTCTCGAAGCTGACGTTCGAGCAGGTGGCGGAGCTGGCGAAGGCGGCGGGCCCGGCCGGTGACCGGGTCGACTTCCAGATCCGCCGGGTCGGGGGCCGAGTGCTGATCACCGGCGCGGTCGATCTGACCACGATCACCGTCGACCGCGCGGACTTCCAGCTCAAGATGGGCTTCCCCGGTGACGTCGTCGACGCGAACGGCGACATCGACGACACCACCGTGAGCTGGGTGTTCACCCCCGGCCAGGTCGGTGACGTGAGCGCCGTCGTGGCCTTCGCCGACCCGAACGCGCCCTCGCCGCTCAACTGGACGCTGCTGCTCGCCCTGCTCGTCGTGGCCGCGTGCGTCGCGGTCGTCGTGATCGCGCGGCGAACCCGAAACCCGCCGGTCAGTCCGCCTATCCGCTGACCGCCGCCGCGGCGGCCGTGGCCGGTGCGAGACCGAGCATCCGCACCAGCTCGGTCGTCGCCCCCGACCGGTTCAGCGTGTAGAAGTGCAGCACCGGCACGCCTTCGTCGAGCAGCCGGGCGCACAGCCGGGCAGTGGCCTCCATACCGGCCGCGCGGAACGCCGCCGGATCGTCCGCGTAGCGCTCCAGCTCCGCCGTCAGCTCCGGCGGCACCGGGGCGCCGGACAGCTCCGGGGCGCGCTGCAGGGTGCGCACCGACAGCAGCGGCATGATCCCGGGCAGGACGGGGGCGGTGCAGCCGGCGGCCGCCAACCGGTCGCGCAGCCGCAGGTAGCCCTCAGGCTCGAAGAACAGCTGGGTGATCCCGAAGTCGGCGCCCGCGCGGAACTTCGCGACGAGCCGGGCCAGGTCGCTCTCCGGATCGGGCGAGCGCGGGTGCCCGTACGGGAAAGCCGCGACCCCGACGCAGAAGTCGCCGAGCTCGCGCAGCAGCTCCACCAGCTCGCTCGCGTACTGCAGGCCCTCGGGGTGGGGCACCCACTCGCCGAGCGGGTCACCGGGCGGGTCACCCCGCACCGCCAGCACGTTCGGCACGCCCGCCGCCGCGTACGAGCCGATGACGTGACGCAGCTGGGCCACCGAGTGCGACACCACCGTGAGGTGCGCCATCGGCACCAGCGTGGTCTCGGTGGCGATCCGCTCGACGGCGCGGATGGTGCGGTCGCGGCTGGACCCGCCGGCCCCGTACGTGACGGAGACGAACGCGGGATCCAGCGCCTCCAGGCGGCGGATCGCCTGCCACAGCTCCACCTCGCCCGCAGCGTTCTTCGGCGGGAAGAACTCGACCGAGAACGTGGGCCGGGCGACCGCGATCCGCTCGGTCACGCGTCTGCCCCGCCCGGGGCCGCCGTCCACGGTCATGTCGTCGTTCCTCCCCACAGAGGTCCAGCCTAGTGATGATGTGCGGCGCCCTGCCCAGGACAGGCGCCGCTGCGCGCCGCGGCAGGAACACGGCCCTCGCGCCAGCTCATGGCGTGAATGCGGCTTTCCGGCAACGCGCTGAGCGGCACGAGCAGCTACTCTCGGCCCGTGGCACCCCGACCCACCGGCACGGATCCGGAGACCCGGCGGTGACCCGCGCCGGCCAGGTCGGCGCCGGGCACCAGCCCGCTCCGGCCGATCCGCCCGCCCCGCTGGACACCGAGCTGACCGGTCGCATCGAGGCGGTCCTCGCCGAGTACCTGGAGGTGCGCAGGCGCGGCGCGGCCGCGATCGACCCCGCGTTCGCCGAGGCGGTCGACCAGCTCACCGGCTTCGTCCTGGGCGGTGGCAAGCGCATCCGGCCCACGTTCCTGTGGTGGGGCTGGCGCGGCGCCGGCGGCGCCGAGGACTCCCCGGAGGCCGAGGCGGTGCTGCGCGCCGCAGCCGCGCTGGAGCTGATCCAGGCGTGCGCGCTGGTGCACGACGACCTCATCGACGCCTCCGCGACCCGCCGGGGCCGCCCGACCGTGCACGTCGCGTTCGCCCAGCGGCACGCCCGCGAGGGCTGGGAAGGCCGGCCCGCGCGGTTCGGCGCCGCCGCGGCCGTGCTGCTGGGAGATCTCGCGCACGCCTGGGCGGACGACCTGTTCCGGTCCAGCGGCTTGCCCCCGGTGGCGCTGGAGCGGGCCGCTGAGCCGTGGCAGGCGATGCGCACCGAGGTGCTGGGCGGGCAGTTCCTCGACGTCTTCCACCAGGCCAGGGGCGATCTCTCCACGCGGGCCGCGCTGCAGATCGACCGGTACAAGACCGCGGCGTACACCGTCGAGCGACCGCTGCACCTCGGCGCCGCGATCGCCGGCGCCCCGCCGGAGCTGATCACGGCGTACCGCCGGTTCGGCGCCGAGATCGGGGTCGCCTTCCAGCTGCGCGACGACCTGCTGGGGGCGTTCGGCGACCCGGCCGTCACCGGCAAGCCGGCGGGCGACGACCTCCGCGAGGGCAAGCGGACCCTGCTGGTCGCGCTCGCCGTCGAGCGGGCGGAGAAGCGCGGCGACACCGCCGCCCGCGACGCCGTCGTGCGCGCCGTGGGCGACCCGCACCTGGACGAAGCCGCGGTCGAGCGGCTGCGCGGGCTGTTCACCGAGCTCGGTGCCGTCCAGGCCGTCGAGCAGCGGATCGCGGCACTCACCGGGTCGGCGCTGGACTGCCTCTCGGCGGCCCGCGTCGCCGAGCCGGCCGCGACCCGGCTGGCGGAGCTCGCCGTCTCGGCCACTCGACGGCGGCGGTGAGGCGGGTTCCGGGTCGCACCGATCACGTCGTGGTCGTCGGCGCCGGGTACGCGGGCCTGTCGGCCGCCCTGCACCTGCTCGGTGCCGGCCGTCGCGTGACGGTGCTGGAGCGCGCCGACCATCCCGGCGGCCGCGCCGGCCGACTCGACCTGATCAGCCCGCGCGGGACCTGGCGCATGGACCCCGGCCCGACCGTGCTGACGATGCCGGACCTGCTGGCGGAGGCGTTCGCCGCCGTCGGCGACTGCCTGGAGCGGCGCCTGGACCTGGTCCGGCTCGACCCGGCCTACCGGGCCCACTTCGCCGACGGCAGCACGATCGACGTGCACACCGACCCGGCGGCCATGGCGGACGAGATCGGCCGCACCTGCGGTGCCGCAGCGGTGGCGGGCTACCGGCGGCTGCGGGAGTGGCTGACCTCGCTGTACCGCGTGGAGATCGACCGGTTCATCGGCGCCAACCACGACTCCCCGCTCGGCCTGCTCGGGCCGGACCTGGTGCGGCTGGCCGCGCTCGGCGGGTTCGGCAGGCTCGGCCCGCGGATCGCCGCCTTCCTGCCCGACGAGCGGCTGCAGCGGATCTTCTCCTTCCAATCGCTGTACGCGGGCGTGCCGCCGGCCCGCGCGCTCGGGGCGTACGGCGTCATCGCCTACATGGACACGGTGGCCGGCGTGTGGTTCCCGCGCGGCGGGATGCGGGCCGTGGCCGCGGCGCTGGCCGACGCGGTCGTGGCGGCCGGCGGTGTGATCCACTACGGTCGCACCGCCGTCGGGCTGCCCCGCGCGCACGGCCGGGCCGTCGGGGTGCGGCACCGCCCCTCCGACGATCCTGCCGCGGACACCGACGTGCTGGCGGCCGACGCCGTCGTGCTCACCGCGGAGCTGGCCACCAGCTACGCGCTGGCCGGGGGCGCCCCGCGACGTGCGGTGCCGCTGCGCTACGCGCCGAGCGCCGTCGTGCTGCACCTGGGGCTGCGCGAGCCGCGCAGCACCGCCCACCACACGATCTCCTTCGGCCGGGCGTGGGAGCGCACGTTCACCGAGATCGTCTCCGAGGGGCGGCCGATGTCGGATCCGTCGCTGCTGGTCACCCGCCCGACGGCGACCGATCCCAGCCTCGCCCCGGACGGCGCCGA
Organism: Pseudonocardia thermophila; assembly: GCF_900142365.1. Lineage (GTDB taxonomy): Bacteria > Actinomycetota > Actinomycetes > Mycobacteriales > Pseudonocardiaceae > Pseudonocardia > Pseudonocardia thermophila. The sequence continues at coordinate 114,366 of NZ_FRAP01000013.1, forward strand.
CCAGCTGTACGTGCTGGCGCCGTGCCCGAACACCGCCGTCGGGCCGCACGGCTGGGCAGACCGGGCGCGGACCTACCGCGACCACCTGCTCACCACCCTGGCCGAGCGCGACCATCCCGGGCTGGGCGCGGTCGTCGACGCCGTCGAGGTGGAGCGGATCGTCACCCCGGACGACTGGGCAGCGGTCGGCATGTCCGCGGGCACCCCGTTCTCGCTCGCCCACACCGCCACCCAGACCGGCCCGTTCCGGCCGCGCAACCTGCTGCGGCGACTGCCCAACGTCGTGCTCGCCGGGTGCGGGACGACCCCGGGCGTCGGCATCCCGCCGGTGCTGATCTCCGGCAGGCTGGCTGCGCAGCGCATCACCGGGCGGTGACCGCCGGACGGCCCCAGGGGAAAGGTGCCGAAAGCGGACGTGGCAGCATGGACCACGCCATGAGCCCCTCACCACCGGTCGACGAGCCGGCGCCGCCCAGGGTGGACGTCGCGCGGACCTGGCACGACCGGCTGGGACGGCCCGCCCGCGGTCCGCTCCTGCTCGGGTTCGTCGCGTCCGTGATGATGCTGCTCGGCTCGTTCGGTGCCGGGGGCGTGCTCGTCCGCGACCCGATCCTGACGAACTCCCCGCTCGGTTTCTGGCGGTACGGCCACGGCTACCAGCTCGCGGCGATCCTCGTCTACGCGGGGGTCGGGCTGATGCTGTGGGCCTGGGTGCGGCTGGGCCGCGAGGTCCTCGCCGGCCGCACGGGCGGACGGGCAGTGCTCACCACCTCGCTGGTGTGGACGTTCCCGCTGCTGTTCGGCCCGCCGCTGTTCACCCGCGACGTCTACAGCTACCTCGCGCAGGGGGCGCTGCCCCTGTTCGGGTTCGACCCGTACGCCGTCGGGCCGGAGGTCATGCCCGGCGTCGTGGCGGAGAACGTCCACTACTTCTGGCAGAACACGCCGGCGCCGTACGGGCCGCTGTTCATCCTGATCGCCAAGGGCGTCGCCGCGCTGGTCGGCGAGGACATGATCCTCGGCGTCCTGCTCATGCGGCTCGTGCTGCTGCCCGGGCTGGTGATGCTGGTGTGGGCGATCCCCGAGCTGACCCGCCGCCTCGGCGGCCGGGTGCCCGTCGCGCTCTGGGTGCTCGTCGCCAACCCGGTCATGGTCATCCTGATGATCGGGGGCGGCCACAACGACCTGCTGGTCATCGGCCTGCTCGCGGTCGGCGCCGTGCTGGCGCTGCGCCGGGTCGAGATCGCCGGCCGCGACGTCGGTCCCGCGCTGGGCATCGTGCTGGTCACGCTCGGCATGGCGATCAAGGCCACCGCCGGGGTGGCGCTGCCGTTCCTGGTGCTGATCTGGGCGAAGCGCCTGCGGGGCTCGCTGCTCGCGCGGCTGGCGAAGGCCATCACGGCGGGCGTGGCGCTGTTCGCGGTGACGTTCGCGGCGTGCACGCTGGCCGCCGGGGTGAACCTGGGCTGGCTACCGGCGCTGTCCGCGCCGTCGATGATCGTGAACTGGATGTCGCTGCCCACCGGGATCGGCGAGCTGTTCCACACGCTCACGTCGGTCCTCTTCCCGGTGCCCAAGCAGCCGTTCATCAACGTCGCGCGCGCGGTCGGGGCCCTCGTGCTGGTGGTGATCGCGGTGAAGCAGTGGCTCGCCGCCCGCGACTCCGACGACGCCGACATCGTCCGGCGCACCGGGGTGGTGCTGCTGGCGGTCGCGCTGCTCTCCCCCGCGCTGCTGCCGTGGTACGTGAGCTGGGGCGTCACGCTGCTGGCCGCCACCGCGCTGTCGCTGCGCTGGCTGCAGCTCATCGTGTTCGCCTCGCCGATGCTGGTGATCACCTACTACCCCAACGGCGAGGACGCCCTCTACAACCCGCCCTACCTGCTGCTGTGCGCGGCACTGTCGCTGCTGGCGGCGATCTCGCTCGCTCGCCCCGACCCGCTGCGCCTCGCGGCGGGCGCGCGCGACCGTCGCGACGACGACGCCGGGCCGGCCGCCGGACCGGGTACCGCGGCTGTCGCCGCGAGCGGTTCGACGCTCACCGCCGTACCGTCGCCGGAGGAGCCGGCGCTCCCGGAGCCCGTCCCGGTCGAGGAACCGACCGGGCCCGCAGCGGCCGGTGCCCAGCAGCACGCGGGCTGAGCTGGCGGAGCTCCGCGCCGCCGGTGTCACCGACCCGCAGCTGCAACGGGACTACCTGAGCTGCCGTGCCCTGTTCGCGCAGCACGGCCGCACCTACTTCCTGGCCACGCGCCTGCTGCCACCGGCGCGGCGACCGGCGGTGCACGCCCTGTACGGGTTCGCCCGCTACGCCGACGAGGTCGTCGACGATCTGAGGGACACAACGCCCCGGGAGGCGCGCAGAGAACGCCTCGACGCGCTCGACGCCCGGCTGCAGGCCGCGCTGGCCGGCGGGGCCGAGGGCGAGGCCGAACCCGTGGTGCGCGCCGTCGCCCACACCGCCGCGCGGTACGGCATCGCCGCCGCGCTCTTCGCCGACTTCATGGCGTCGATGCGGATGGACCTCACCGTCACCGGTTACGCCGATCTCGACGAGCTGGGTCGGTACATGCACGGCTCGGCGGCGGTCATCGGGCTGCAGATGCTGCCGGTGCTGGGCACGGTGGGCCCGCGTGCCGACGCCGAGCCAGCGGCCGCGGCGCTGGGCGTGGCCTTCCAGCTCACGAACTTCCTGCGCGACGTCGGTGAGGACCTCGACCGGGGCCGGGTCTACGTCCCCGCCGACATCCTGAGCGCGCACGGGGTCGATCGCGAGCTACTGGCGTGGTGCCGGCGCACCGAGCGGACCGATCCGCGGGTGCAGGCGGCACTGCGCGAGCTCGCCGCGCACACCCATGGGGTGTACGAGCAGGCGCGACCGGGGATCGCGCTGCTCGAGCCGGTGTCGCGGGCGTGCGTCGGCGCCGCGTTCGTGCTGTACCGGCGCATCCTGCACGAGCTGGAGCGGGCCGGGTACCCGTTGCACCGCCGGGTCAGCGTGTCGACGGCGCGGAGGGCCGTGGTCGCCGGGCCGGCGCTCGCGCGGGCGATCCTCGCCAGGGCCCGGGCTCGCTGACGGCCCCGCCCTGACCCGCGCGAGTCGCGCGACCCGCCCGGCCACACGCAGGTCTCGCCAGGCCGATCGCGCGACTCGCCCGGGCGGAACGCGCGACCCGCCGAGGACCCGCCACGGCTCAGAACGCCATCGCCTGGGCGCGGCGCTTGACCTCCCGGTGCCGGCCGGCCCGCAGGCACTCGATCGGGGTGCCGGGCAACGAGTCGTCCTCGGTGAACAGCCAGCGGAGGATCTCCGGGTCGGCGAACCCGCCGTCCCGGAGCAGGACGATCGTGCCCTGCAAGCCCTTGACCACGGATTTCCCGTGGAAGAACGCGGCCGGCACGCAAGCCTCGCCGTCGCGGCGGAACGCAAGGTAGAGCCCGTCCCGCAGGTGCTGGTGCACCCGGGTGACGGGAATGCCCAACAGCTCAGCGACGGCCTTGAGGGGCAGCGCCTCGACGTCGATCGACAGCTCGGACACCTCGTTCATGCGGCGGCCCCGTCGGACATCACGCACGACATCCCGTTCACAGCCCGACACAATGCCACAGAACGCGCGCCACGCCACCGGGGTTGGTGGGCGGAAATCCCGCGGACGGTACCGTCGGGGCGTGAACGCCCCGTCCGCGACCGGCACGCTGCTCGACGGCCGGTACCTGCTGGGGTCGGTCATCGCCCGTGGCGGCATGTCGGTGGTGCACCGGGGCATCGACACGCGCCTGGACCGGCCGGTGGCGGTGAAGCTGATGGATCCCCGCCTGGCGGCGGACCCCGCGTTCCGCACCCGCGTCCAGCGGGAGGCGCGCACGGCTGCGCGCATCGACCATCCCTGCGTCGTCGACGTGTACGACCACGGAATCGACGCGTCCGACCCGGCGGACCCCACCGTCTTCCTCGTCATGGAGCTCGTGGACGGCGGCACGCTGCGCGACGTCCTGCGGTCTCGCGGCGCGATCGGGGTGCCGGCTGCGTTCGCGGTGATGGACGGGGTGCTCTCCGGGCTCGCGCAGGCGCACCGGCTGGGCATGGTGCACCGCGACGTCAAGCCGGAGAACGTACTGATCAGCGCGCAGCGGGAGCTCAAGGTCGCCGACTTCGGCCTGGTCACCGCGGCCGCGCAGGCGGGGCAGAGCCACGCCGGCATGATCCTGGGCACCGCGGCGTACCTCTCCCCCGAGCAGGTCGCGACCGGTTCGGCGGACAGCCGTTCCGACGTGTACGCGGCCGGGATCATGCTCTACGAGCTGCTCACCGGGGCGCCGCCGTACACGGGCGACACCCCGCTCTCCATCGCCTACCAGCACGTGCACTCCGACGTGCCGCCGCCGTCGCTCATCGCGGGTGACGTGCCGCCGGAGCTGGACGAGCTGGTGCTGCGGGCCACCCGCCGCGACCCGGCCGCCCGCCCCCCGGACGCCGCGGCGATGCTCGCGGAGCTGCGCGCGCTGGCGATCGCGCTGGAGGTGCCCCGCGTGCCGGTGCCGGCGCCGCCGGTGCGCCCGATCGAGGAGCAGGTCACCGAGCCGCAGGTGCCCCGCCCGGCCGGACATGCGGGCACGCGGGCGCTCCCCCGGGACGAGCACGGCCACACGCTGGTCGGCGCACCCGTCGAGGACGCCGCGGCGCACGCGCGGACCGCGCGGCGCGGTCGGCGCTTCTTCGCCGCCGGGATCGCGCTCGTGCTGATGCTGGCCCTGGTCGTCGGGCTGGTGGCGTGGTGGATGGGCAGCGGCCGCTGGACCGCGATGCCCGCGCTGGTCGGGCTGGACCGGGCCGCGGCCGAACGGGCCCTCGCCGATGCCGACCTCGTCGCGTCGATCACGACGGAGTTCGACGACGCGATCGCGGCCGGGATCGTGAAGACGACCGACCCGGCGGCGGACGCCCGGCTGCTGCGCGGCAGCACGGTCACCGTCACCGTGTCGTCGGGCCGCCCCACCGTCCCCGAGATCGTGCCCGGCACCCCGGTGGCGGACGCCGAGCAGGCGATCCGCGCGGCGGGCTTGCAGCCGGTGCGGTCGGCGTCGGCCCGCGAGCACAGCGAGACCGCCGCTGAGGGCACGGTCGTGCGCACCCAGCCGGGTGCGGGCACGGCGCTGAACATCGGTGGCGCGGTCACCCTCGTGGTCTCCGCCGGGCCGAAGCCGAAGAAGGTGCGGGTGCCGTCGCTGATCGGGATGTCGTTCGACGAGGCCGAGGCCGAGCTGGCCGACCGCGGGCTGAAGGCGGTCGAGCGGCAGCGGCTGCCGTTCGGCCTGGGCTCGCACAACGTGGTCGCGCAGGACCCCGCGCCGGGCACCGAGGTCGAGCCGGGATCGACGGTTCGGCTGATCACGTTCTGACCGCCGATCCCGGGCGGGACTCAGCCTCCGCGCAGCATCTCCGCGACGAGGAACGCCAGCTCCAGGCTCTGCTGGGTGTTGAGCCGGGGGTCGCACGCGGTCTCGTAGCGGCCGGCCAGGTCGTCGTCGGAGATCTCCTGGGCGCCGCCGAGGCACTCGGTGACGTCCTCTCCGGTGACCTCGACGTGGATGCCGCCGGGGTGCGTGCCGAGCGCGTTGTGCACCTCGAAGAAGCCCTGCACCTCGTCGACGATGCGGTCGAAGTGGCGGGTCTTGTAGCCGGTGGTGGATTCGTGGGTGTTGCCGTGCATCGGGTCGCACTGCCAGATCACCTTGTGCCCGGACGAGGTGACCTTCTCGACGATGCCCGGCAACACGTCGCGGACCTTGGTGTTGCCCATGCGGCTGATCAGCGTCAACCGGCCGGGGATGTTGTGCGGGTCGAGCCGCTCGACGTACTCCACAGCCTGCTCGGGCGTGGTCGACGGCCCGATCTTGAGCCCGATCGGGTTGGCGATCAGCTCGGCGAACGCGATGTGCGCGCCGTCGAGCTGGCGGGTGCGCTCCCCCACCCACAGGAAGTGCGCGGAGACGTCGTACAGCTTCGGGTTGGCCGCCTCGCGGGTGTCCAGCCGCAGCATCGCCCGCTCGTAGTCGATGAGCAGCGCCTCGTGCGAGGCGTACAGCTCGACGCTGTGCAGGTTGTGGTCGTCCACCCCGCAGGCGTCCATGAAGCGCAGCGCCCGCTCGATCTCCCGGGCGATCGCTTCGAACCGGGCCCCGGCGGGCGACTGCCGCACGAAGTCCTTGTTCCAGTCGTGGACCTGCGCCAGGTCGGCCATGCCGGTGGCGGTCAGCGCCCGCACCAGGTTCATCGCCGCGCCCGCGTTCGCGTACGCCCGCACCATCCGCGACGGGTCGGGTACGCGCGCCGCGGGGTCCGGGGTCAGCGAGTTGACGATGTCGCCCCGGTAGGACGGCAGGCCGAGCGCGTCGACCGGGGAGCTGCGCGGCTTGGCGTACTGGCCGGCGATCCGCCCGATCTTCACCACCGGCATCGACGCGCCGTAGGTGAGCACGACCGCCATCTGCAGGAGCGTGCGGATCGTGGACCGGATGTGCGGCTCGGTGTTGTCGACGAAGGTCTCGGCGCAGTCGCCGCCCTGCAGCAGGAACGCGCGGCCCTCGGCGACCTCGGCGAGCCGGGTCTGCAACCGGTCGATCTCCGGCGGCAGCGTCACCGGCGGCACGCTCTCCAGCACCGCGCGCACGTGCTTGACCTGCTCGGGGTCCGGCCAGTCGGGCTGCTGCGCGGCCGGCCGGGAGAGCGCGTCGTCGAGCCGGGCCCGCAGGTCGGCGGGCAGCGGCGGCAGCTCGGGCAGCTTCTCGACCGGGGCGTCGACGGTCCAGTTCACGAACGACGAGCCTAAGCGGTCGGTGCGAGCGCCCGTCAGCCGGTCGGTGCAGCAGCCGCGGCCTCGATCACCTGCCAGCGGCGCAGGTTCAGCCGCGCGTCGGCCAGGGCGTCGTGGGCGTCGGCCGTCGGTGGGGGCAGGGCTGGACGGCCCCGGTCCTCCCAGCGCTGGCGCAGCTCACGGGTGAACCGCGGCAGGGCCCGCGGCAAGGCCGGCATCGCCCCCCACAGCTGGCAGAGCGCGACGTGGTCGTACGCGGCGATCCACGCCCACAGCTCCACCTCGCCGGGCCCCGCGGTGAGGAACTCCAGGAGATCGGCCCGCAGGCGGGCCCGGGAGCGCCACGCGGGGTCGCTGGGCGACGGCAGTTTGGGCAGCACGTTGGCCCGCACCCACGGGCCGGCCTTGCTCGCGTCGAACTCCGTCGAGACCGCGTAGAACTCGCGCCCGTCCTCGGCGACTACCCCGATCGACACCAGATCGATGGTCCTGCCGTCCTCGATGAACTCGGTGTCGTAGAAGTAGCGCACGAGCAGAGCCTATGCGCAGCACCCGCGAAACGTCCCGCTCGGCGTCCCACTGATCGCCGACGTCACGGCGCTGCGGCTTGACGACACCGTGGGTGCGCGTTTGGCTACGGCGCGTGCGGGGGTGGCGCGGACGGACGGCGACGGCCTACCTCCTGCTCGCCCCGAGCCTGTTCGGCGTGGCCGTCTTCCTGGTGCTGCCGATCCTGGTCGTGCTGTGGCTCGCCCTGCACCGCTGGGACATCCTCACGCCGAGCACGTTCGTCGGGCTCGCCAACGTCGTCGAGGTCGCCCGGGACGGGCGGTTCCTGCACTCGCTGGTGGTCACGGCCGTGTTCGTCGCGTTCACGATCCCCGCGCAGACCGTGCTGGGCCTCGCTGCCGCCCTGCTGATCAACCGCGGCCTGCGCGGCTCGGCGATCTACCAGGTGGTCCTCGTGCTGCCGTGGATCTGCGCGCCGCTCGCGCTCGGCGTGGTGTGGCGGTGGATCCTCGCCCCCACCGACGGCGCGCTGAACACCCTGCTGGGCACGCGGATCGAGTGGCTGGCCGACCCGGCGCTGGCGCTGCCGTCCGTGGCCGCGGTGTCCGTGTGGACACAGGTGGGGTACGTCGCGCTGTTCTTCGTCGCCGGGCTGCGGGCGATCCCGCCGGCCGTGCACGAGGCCGCGGTGCTCGACGGTGCGGGTCCCTGGCAGCGCTTCTGGCGCATCACCCTGCCGCTGCTGCGCCCCACCACGTTCTTCGTGCTGGTCACCGGCGTGATCGCGAGCTTCCAGACGTTCGACGCGGTGTACGCGCTCACCCCGAAGGGCGGGCCGCAGCTGTCGACCGACGTGGTGGCGGGCCGGATCTACTACGAGGCGTTCGAGTCGCGGGCCGTCGGCAACGCGGCGGTGATGGCGCTCGGGCTCTTCGTGGTCCTCGTGGTCGTCACCGTCGTCCAGCAGCGCTGGTTCGCCCGGCGCACGACCTACGACCTGTCGACGTGACCGCTGTGCTCCGCTCCCGCCTCGGGGTGCTCGCCAGCCACCTCGCCCTGCTCGCCGGCGCAGCGCTCACCCTCGCCCCGTTCCTGCTGTCCGTGCTGACCTCGCTCACCTCGCCGCAGCAGTTCGCGGCGGAGGGGCCACTGTCGTGGCCGGACCCGGTCACCGGGGCGAACTACGCGCAGCTGTTCACCCGCTACGAGTTCGTCACCCCGGTCGTGGTGACCGCGCAGGTCGTGCTCGTGATCCTCGTGGGCCAGCTGGTGTTCTCGGTGTTCGCCGCGTACGCGTTCGCGCGGCTGGAGTTCCCCGGCCGCGACGCGCTGTTCTGGGTGTACCTGGCGACGCTGATGGTGCCCCAGGCGGTCACGATCATCCCGTTGTACTCCATGATGACGGCGGTGGGGCTGCGGAACACGTTCTGGGCGCTGGTGCTGCCGTACCTGTTCGGGTCACCGTACGCGGTCTTCCTGCTGCGCGAGCACTTCCGCGGCATCCCCGGCGAACTGATCGACGCCGCCCGGCTGGACGGCTGCGGCACGCTGCGGATCCTGCGCCACGTGGTGGTTCCGGTGTCGAAGCCGATCCTGACGACGCTGGCCGTCATCACGGTGGTGACGCACTGGAACAACTTCCTGTGGCCGCTCGTGATCACCGCGGGACCGCAGTGGCGGGTGATCACGGTGGCGACCGCGGGCCTGCAGAGCCAGTACAACGGCAACTGGACGGTCGTCACGGCGGCGACGACGCTGGCCGTCGCGCCCCTGCTGGTGCTGTTCCTGGTCTTCCAGCGCAACGTCGTCCGGTCGATCACGATCACCGGCTTCCGATGAGGAGAGCGGAATGAAGATCACCCACCTCGCGGCCGCGGTGACGGCCGCGATCGCGCTGGCGGTGACGGGGTGCTCCCCGGTCGCGCCGGCGGACGAGCCGGCCCAGGGTGACGGCCCGACGACCGTGACGGTGCGGCTGTGGGACCAGCAGGTCGCCGCCGCCTACGAGAAGTCGTTCGCCGAGTTCGAGCGGCGCAACCCGGACATCACGGTGAAGCTCAACGTCGTGCCGTACAGCAACTACTTCACCCAGCTCCCCCTGGACGTCTCCAGCGGCACCGTCGACGACGTCTTCTGGGTCAACACCACGTACTTCGGGGCGTTCGCCGACTCCGGGCGGCTGATCGACGTCGGCAAGGAGCTCGCCGACCTCGTGCCGGGGTTCGTGCCGGCGGCGGTGGAGCAGTACACCCGCAACAGCACGCTGTGGGGCGTGCCCGCGCTGACCGACGGGCGGATCGCGCTCTACTACAACAAGGCGATGGTCGCCGAGGCCGACGTCGATCCGAACAACCTCACCTGGCACCCGACCGACCCGGCCGCCGACACGTTCCTGCCGGCCGCCCGCAGACTCACGAAGGACTCCGCGGGCCGCACCGCCGACCAGCCCGACTTCGATCCCAAGTCGATCGTGCAGTACGGGTTCAACGCCGGCCGCGACCTGCAGGCGATCTACTACAACTTCGTCGGCTCGAACGGCGGACGGTTCCAGGACGAGGACGACGCGTTCGTCTTCGCGAACCCGCAGGCCGAGCAGGCGTTCACCTACCTCGTCGGGTTGATCAACACCGCGCACGTGGCACCGCCCGCAGCGGATACGAACTCCAACGGCGACTTCAGCCGCGACCAGTTCATCCAGGGCAAGATGGCGCTTTTCCAGTCGGGCACCTACAACCTGAAGAACATCGCCGACGGCGCCCGCTTCGAGTGGGGCATCGCGCCGATGATCGCCGGGCCGGTCGGCCGGGTCAGCGTCGTCAACAGCGTGATCGCCGCCGGGCACGAGGCCAGCCCCCGCAGGGAGGCGGCGCTGCGGGTGCTGCGGTGGCTGGGCTCGCAGGAGGGCGCCCGGTTCGTCGGGGCCGAGGGGGCGGCGCTGCCCGCCGTGACGGCCGCGCAGCAGGCGTTCTACGACTACTGGCACTCCCGCGGTGTGGACACCCGGTTCTTCGGCCCAGAGGGCGGCACGTTGACCATCCCCGCCCCGTCCGGCCCGAAGTACGGCGCCGCGGACGCCGCGATGGAGCCGATCTTCAACGAGATCTTCGCCGGGCGCATCGCGGTCGGCCCGGGGCTGCAGGAGGCGCAGGACGCGGCGAACGCGGCCGTGCGCTGAGCCGCCCCCCGTGGTGGCCGGGGTGGGCCGGGCCACCCGCGTCGAGAACGAAGTCGTGGAGGTTTCCCGTCGTCTCGAACAGCCACGACTTCGTTCTCGACGAGCACGGGCCGCACGGTTCGGTCCGGCGCTGCCGCGGACGTCAGTCGCAAGAGCTCGGGATGAAGATGTTGCAGCGCCGGTTCGCCAGGGTGGCCGGAGTGTCCTCGTCCGCCGACGAGCTGGCGCCGCTGCTCGGGGCCACCCCGCGCTGGGTCGTGGTGGCCTTCGGCGCGGTGGTGGTCACCGGCGCCTTCGTCGTCGTCTTCGCGGGCGCCTTCGTCGTGGGCGCCACGGCCTTGGCCTTCGGCTTCGCGGAGGTGGAGACCTTCGGGCTCGGCGCGACCGTGGTGATCGGTGCCGCCGGGGCGGTGATGTCGGCGGCCGGCCGCGGCACGGTCGGGGTCTCGCGCTCCTGGAACGACGAGATCCACGCCGTGACGCCGGCGATGACGACGACCACGACGATGCTCATGCCGACCAGCGGGGCCAGCGACTTCGCGTAGGCCGCGGCGCCGGTGCGCGCCGGGCGCCGGGATCCGACGTACGGGCGCTCGTGCGGCCGGTCCTGCACCACGATCGGCCCGGCGAGGGCGGTCGCGTCAGGATGCGGACCCATCGGCGGCCGCGGCGGGCCCGGCATCACCGTGGTGGCCTGCGCCGCCGTAGGCGGCTGCACCGGCCGGCGAGGAGCGTGCGGGGCTGCCTGGGGAACGGCTGGGCGCGGCGGCTGCGGTGCGCGCACGACCGTCGTCGGAACCGCGGGCGGCGCCGCGGCGGGCCGGGGAGCGACCCGGGGCGGCTGCACGACCGCCGTACGATCATCCCGCATCGAGTACCCCTCCGTGGTCGGAGGCATACTAGCTGGAGCCTTCGCTACCGACAAATGGGTGGTCTGCTTCGGACCCGTGGGTCCCCCGACCGGAGGCTTGGGTCCCCTGGGAGTCATCGGACCGGGTGAGGGACTCGTCCGGGAGTGTGGTCCGGGCTGACGCGGGTACGGCACGGGCGGAGCACCCACGCGATCGATGCCGGAAGCCACGTGAGAAACATCGATCGCGCCCGGCCCGGCATTACAGAACGCAACCGGGATCTGCCCGTCGAACGGGTGACACCGGCCACCGCCCCGGCCCGGGCGCCCGCCATCACGAGGCCTTCGACCGCTACGCCGCCGCAGCCCGTTCCTTGACCGACGCAGCGTACTGATCGACGTAGGTCTGGCCGGACAGCTCCATGAGCGCGTACATGATCTCGTCGGTCATGGACCGCTCGGTGAACCGGTCGCCGGCCAGGCCCGCGTAGCGGGAGAAGTCCAGCGGCTCCCCGATGCGGATGTGGACCTTGCGCGGCCGCCACATCCGCGAGCCGATCGGGTTGACCCGATCGGTGCCGATCATCGCCACCGGGATCACCGGCACACCGGCCTCCAGGGCCATCCGGGCCACGCCGGTCTTGCCCTTGTAGAGCCGGCCGTCCGGCGACCGGGTGCCCTCCGGGTAGATGCCCAGCAGCTTGTCCTCGCGCAGCAGTCGCACGGCCGTGTCGAGCGCCGCCTGGGCGGCCGATCCCGAGGAGCGGTCGATCGGCACCTGTCCGACCCCGGTGAAGAAGATCTTCTTCGCCTTGCCGACGAGCCCGGGCTGAGTGAAGTACTCACGCTTGGCCAGGAACGTGATCCGCCGCGGCACCATCAGCGGCAGCACGAACGAGTCGACGACCGCGAGGTGGTTGCTCGCGAGGATCGCCCCGCCGCGCTGCGGGATGTGCTCGAGTCCTTCGACCGATGGCCGGCAGAACAGCCTCAACAGGGGGCCGAGCAGGACGTACTTCAAGCACCAGTACAGCACCCGGACGCGGCCCCTCTCGAGTTCGTGCTCGCAAGCCTACGAACAACGGAAGTCGATCGACAACGCGGGCCGATCGATCACGCGCGCATGCCCCGACCGGACCGGCGAAGCCCCTCCTCAACACGGCTTCGAGATGCCAGGATGGACCAACGGCGGGCGACCGGCGACCGGCGTGCAGGGATTGGGGGTGTTCGGTGAGCGGTGGTTCGAACCAGGAGGGCGGACGAGAGCTCGGCCGCGACCCCGTCCGCGACGAGTTCGAGGCCATCGTCGCGCAGCTGAAGGCGCAGGGCCCGGTGCCGAAGTGGCCGGCCCCGCCCGCGGATCCCGCCACCCAGCCGCACTGGGTGGTCGGCCCCGACGCCACCACGGTCCCCGTGCCGCTCACGCCCGCCCGGCCGTGGGACGACGACCAGGAGCACTACATCCCGCCGGAGCCGCCGCCGCTGCCCCGGATCGGGCCACCCGCGATCGTCGGCGCCGTGCTGCTGATGCTCGGCCTCCTGCTGGTGATCACCCCGTCCTGGCTGGGCATGAGCGAGGTCTACGGGTTGCCGCTCGGCCTGATCTCGCTGGCCGCGGGCCTCGGGTGGCTCGTGCTGCGGCTGTGGCCCGATTCGGTGTCCGCCGTCGACCGCGACGACGATCCCGACAACGGAGCGATCGTCTAGCCCTTCAGCTGCGGCGCAGCTGTTCCCTGGCCAGCTGCGCCGCCCCTACGACGGCGGCCGCCTCCCCGAGCTGGGCGGTGCGGATGCGCGCCAGCGGACGGTTGCCCGCGCCGGTGACGGTCGCGGCGTAGTGCTCGCGGGCCTCGTCGAGGAACAGCGGCGCCGACCCGGACACCCCGCCGCCGATCACGACGAGCTCGGGATCGAACACGTCCGCGACCAGCGCGAGACCCTCGCCCAGCCAGCGGGCCAGGTCGGCCATGGCCTCGACGGCGACCGGGTCGCCGCGCAGCGCCGCGGCCGCCACCCGCCGTCCGGTAACGCTGCCCGGGTCCTCGGCGACGAGGCGGCGCAGCTCCGGGGACCGGCCCGGGTCGTGGGCCAGCAGCTCGACGGCGGTGGTGGCCAGCGCCGTGCCGCTGCAGTAGCGCTCCCAGCAGCCGGACTTCCCGCACGGGCAGGGCCGCCCGTCCGGCACGACCCGCAGGTGCCCCAGTTCCGGCGCCACCCCGAACGCGCCGCGGTACAGCGAGCCGTCGAGCAGCAGCGCGGAGCCGATGCCGGTGCCGAGCGCGATGAACACCGTGTTGGACGCGCCCGCCGCCGCCCCGAAGTACCGCTCCCCCAGCGCTGCGGCGTTCGCGTCGTGCTCGACGACGACGGGCAGCTTGATGCGCGCCGAGATCCGGTCGGCGACCGGCGCGTCCCGCCAGGACAGGTGCGGTGCGAACCGCACGCCGCGCAGGTCGGGGGTGATGAACCCGGCGAGGGCGAGCCCGACGGCGGTCACCCGGTGCCGGCGGGCGAGCGTCTCCACCAGGCCGGCGATCGCGTCCTCGAGCGCGGCATCGGAGCCCGGGGTCGAGGTGCGCACGGTGTCCAGCACGGTGCCGTCGGCGTCGACGACGCCGGCGCGCACGCTGGTCCCGCCGACGTCGACGCCGATCGCCACGCCCCTGCTCATCGTGTCCCCCGTTCGCCCGTTCCGTGCGGTGCCCGGCCCGGGGCCGAGCCGCGAGTTGCCCCGTACAGGAGGGTGAGTTCGCCCGACGGGGACGCGTCGGGCGGGACGGGGCGGTGTCCCGAGAAGGACGACCCGGCGTCCCGGAGGGGGCGACTCGCCGTTCCCGAAGGGACGACTCGCCGGGCCGGACGGGACAACTCGCCGGGCCGGACGGGGCAACTCGCCCGGCCGGAACGGGGAACTCGCCGGGCCGGAACGGGGAACTCGCCCGCCCGCACGGGACGACTCGCCGGGTCGGACGGGACAACTCGCGGGATGGCGGGCGGGCTCACCGCACCACCGGGATGTGCTGGACCTTGCGGCCGCCCGGCCTCGACCCCTCGGGCTCCGGCCGATCAGCACGCGCTTGCGGGTCGCCTTCCTCCAGCGCCGCGCGCAGCACCGCCAGCAGGCCGCTGGCGTGCTCGGCGAGCCGGATCGTGAGCTCGGTGCGCTCCCCGCGCAGGGCGGCGAGCACCGCGCACACCGGGCAGACGGCGCAGGTCGTGGCGTGCGCGGCGGACGGCGGGCCGCTGCGCGCCGCGTCGAGGATCGGGGTGATCCGGTCGATGCTGTCGAGCAGCACCTCACGGAAGTCGTCGCGGAGCTCGCCCAGCTGGGGGCCGTGCCCGCAGGTCTGCTCAGCCACGGGCCGCCCCCTCCGGTGACTGCGGCCAGAACTGCGGATCGGGCACGAACGTGATCTTCAGGTCGTCGCCCTCCAGCCGCGCCGCGACCACAGTGCAGCGGACCAGTACCGACGGCAGTGCGACCATCCGGCGCACCCCGCCGAGGGACACGGCGAGATCGTCGCCGACCCGGGCCAGCTCCAGCGGCCCGTCGGCGGCACCCGGCAGGCGCAGGGACAGCTCGAACTCCGAGTCGGGCGAGGTGCCCGAGCCTGCGGTGCGTTCGACCGTCAGCAGCGGCGGGCCGGGCGTGCCGGGGGCGGCCGGGTCGTCGGCGCCGTAGAGCGCGTCGGCGATCCCGAGCAGCGCCTCGACGCCGGTCGGCTCGGCCGCGGTGTACGGGGCGGTGCGCACCGGCGCGTAGTCCAGCGCGGCGATCTCGGCCAGCACCGCCTGCTGCTCGGTGTGCCGCTCCCGCAGCCAGCGCGCCGCGGGCCCGCGCAGCGAGGGGGGTGGGCCGGGCAGCAGCCGGTTCACGACGACTCCGTCGACCCGCAGGCCGTGCAGGGCGAGCGCGGTGAGGGTGCGCCGGGTCTCGGCTGCGACCACCCGCTCCGGGGTGAGCACCAGTCGGATCGACGTGCGCGCGTGGTCGGCGAGCAGGGCTCGCAGCTCCCGCAGGTGGTCGGCCAGCCTGTCGAGCGCGTCGACCGTCGAGTCCCAGGTGGCTGCGGCCTCCTTGGCACCGCCGGACATCCCCGCGAGCAGGCCGCGCACCGCGCGCCGGTGCGCCGGGAACAACCGCTCCAGGTAACCGCTGAGCGCCTCGGGCAGCCCGAGCAGCCGCAGCGTCTCGGCAGTGGGCCCGCAGTCGACGACCACGACGTCCCACGCCCCGGTCGTGGCAGCGCGGGCGACCTCGCCGAGGGCGAGGATGTCCTCCACCCCGGGCAGGACCGTCAGCTCGTCGGCGACCAGCTCGTCGACCCCGGCCCCGGCGAGCAGCGTGCGCAGGTGGCCCTGCAGGGTCGTCCAGGACGAGTCGAGCAGCGCCCGGCTGTCGATGTGCGCCGCGTGCAGGCCGGTCATCAGCTCGGTGGGTTCACCGCCGAGATCGGCCTCCAGCGCGTCGCCGAGGGAGTGCGCCGGGTCCGTGGACACGACGAGGGTCTTGCGACCCGACCGCGCCAGGCGCGCGGCGGTGGCGGCGGCCAGTGTGGTCTTGCCGACGCCGCCCTTGCCGGTGAACAGCACGACGCGCACGCCGAGCACGGTATCCGGCCCCGACCGGGGCACTCCCGGCAGGCCGCTCCATCACGCTCCGCGGAGCGATTCGACGCGCCGCTTCAGCCCCTTGAGCGCCGTGTCGATGATGACCTTCTCGGCCTTGCGGCGGAGCATCCCGATCATCGGGATCGCGAGGTCCACCGACAGCGTGTAGGTGACGTCGGTACGGACGCCGTCGCCCTCCTCGACCTCCTCCAGCACGTACGACCCGTCCTGGGCCCGCTGGATCTGGCCCTTCACCAGCGTCCAGCGCACCGACATCCCGTCCGGCGCCCAGGTGTAGTCCAGCGTGTAGGTGTCCTTGATCGGCCCGGCGTCCATCGTGAACCTGACCCGTTCGGCCCGGCCCTCCCCGTCCTCGGAGACGATCTCCACGCCGTTGATCTGCTCGGCCCACGTCGGGTAGGCGGGGAAGTCGGCGATCACCGCCATGACCTGCTCCGGCGGCGCGTCGATGCGGATGGTGGACGAGGTGGCGTCGGCCATGCACGCAGGTTACCCAGCGGTCACCAGCGCAGGACGTACGGTGTGCCCGTGCGGCGGAAGTGCCCGACGTTGACGCACTCCGTGCGCCCGATCCGCATCCGCTGAGCCAGCGGCTGGTGCACGTGACCGAACACGACGGCGCGCGGCTCGTGCTCGTGGATCACCTCGACCGCGGCCGTCGACGCCAGCTCGGGCCGCCGCGTGATCACGTCGTAGCGCAGCTCGGGCACCGCGGGCGGCGCGTGCAGGCACAGCACGTCGACCGGGCCGAGCGCGCGCACCGCCGCGTCGTGCTCCTCGGCCGCGCGCAGGTACGGGGTCCAGCCGCGCCCGGGAACAGGTGGGATGCCCGGGGGCAGCGGCACCCCGCCGACGAAGCCGAACCGCAGCCCGCCCAGCTCCACGACCTGCCCGTCGACCATGTGCACGCCCGGGCGGGCGAACTCCGGCCACAGCCGCGCGATGTCGACGTTGCCGGGGATCGCGTAGGTGGGATCGGGCAGCACTGCGAACAGCTCGGTGTACTGGTCGCGCACGGCCTGCTCGATCACCGCGGCCGGGTCGTCGATGCGCGACCAGGCCTCGGCGGCGAACGCGCGCAGCTCCCCCGGCTTGCCTTCCTTGCGGAGGCGGCGGAAGGTGTCGCTCACCTCGGGACCGAGCACCGTGCCCATGATCCCGCGGCTGGGATCGGAGTAGTCGACGAAGTCGACGAGATCGCCCAGGACGATCAGCGCATCAGCCCCCACACCCGCCTTGGCGAGCGCGTCGACGTTGCCGTGCACGTCGGAGACCACGTGCACACGCATGAGCCGACACTACCCGGAAACGGCCTCTTCGGGCGACGGTCGCGGCGGCTCACCCGGTGCCCGGTCCCCCTCCAGCCGGGCCTTGAGGGCGAACGCGATGGCCTTCGCAGCCCGCTGGCGCTCGGCGGCGACGGCGGCACCGCGGCGCGGCGGCAACGGCTGCGGGGTCCCGTCCGGGCCGGGCGGGTCGGCACGCAGGAAGTAGTGCAGCACCGTCCCGTCGAGCACGGGTTCGAGCCAGACCTCCATGCTGCCGACGAGCGCCCCGCTCACCGTCCAGCGCAGGCCCTCCACCCCGCGGGCCGCGGCGACCTCCAGGTCGAGATCGGGCCACAGCACCCGCCAGCGCGCCGGGTCGGCGAACTCCGCGGCGACCACGGCGGGCGGGACGGCGAGGAAGGTCTCGTCGACCACGTCAACCGAGGGCATGCCCGGAGTCTCCCACCGGGGCGCCCAGCCGACCGGTCAGGAGGTCGTGCAGGCGCGCCGCAGCCGCGTCCCAGGTCCACTCGGCGGCCATCCAGGCCCGACCGGTTGCGCCCATCGCCGCGGCGCGGTCCGGGTCGGCCAGCAGCCCGGCGACGGTCCGGGCGACCGCCGCCGGATCGCGCCCGTCGACGACCTCGCCGGTGCGCCCCGGCCGCACCGTCTCGGGAGCGCCGCCGGACCGGCCCGCCACCACCGGTACCCCGCACGCCGCCGCCTCGAGGAACGTGATTCCCAGCCCTTCGACGTCGAGGCCGCCGCCGCGGGTGCGGCACGGCATCGCGAACACGTCACCCACGGCCTGGTGGGCGGGCAGCTCAGCGGGCGGCACGGCCCCGGCGAACACCACGGCGTCGGCCACTCCGGCCGACGCGGCCAGCTTGCGCAGCCGGCCGGCGTCGGGGCCGTCGCCGACGAGCAGCAACCGCGCCCCCGGCACCGCGGCCCGGATCCGCGGCAGCGCCCGCACGAGCACGTCCTGGCCCTTGCGCGCCACGAGCCGGCCCACGCAGACGACGAGCGGTGCGGAGCCGATGCGGTAGCGGCAGCGCAGCTCCTCGCGCGCCCCGGGGTCGGGCCGGAAGACGGCGGTGTCCACCCCGGGCCGCAGCAGCTCCAGCACCGCCTCCGGTCCGCAGGCCGGGGCGAGCCGCCGCCGCGTGTACCGCGAGACGACGGTCAGAACGTCCGCGGTCGAGGCGATCCGGCGCAGCGCCTGCCGGCCGCCGGGCAGCATCGACCAGCCGATCTCGTGCCCATGGGTGCTGGCCACGATCCGCTCGACACCGGCCCGGCGGCGCAGTCCGGGACCGAGCAGGCCCAGCGGGGCGGCCGCGCCGAACCACACGGTCTCGACGCCGTGGGCGCGGGCGAGCGCCGCGGCGCGCGCGGCCACGTCCGGCAGCGGGAGCAGCAGGCTCGTGGCGTGCCGGTGCACCGGGTAGGGCTGCTGTGCGTCGTGCTCGGCGGCACCCGGCCAGGTCGAGGCGTACACGACCAGCTCTCCGGGGGGCAGCCGGTCGGCGAGCGCCTGCAGGTAGGACTGGATACCGCCGACCCGCGGCGGGAAGTCGTTGGTGACGAGCAGCGTCGGCACACGCCGACGCTATCGCCCGGCTCGGGAGCGGGGGCGGCGACCGGCTGGTGGGCCGGTCGCCGCCCAGCGCCCTGGGGAGCGGACTTGGCTCGAAGGCGCTCCGGCTACAGCCGCCGGGCGCCGGAGAAGACCTTGGGGTTCACCTTCTGGAACTTCACGACGTCGCCGCTCTCGGGCGCGTTGATGAACAGCCCGTTCCCGGCGTAGATGCCGACGTGGCTGACCGGGTTGTAGTAGAAGACCAGGTCACCGGGCTGCAGCTCGTCCCACGACACCGGTCGGCCGACGGTGGCCTGCGCGCTGCTCGACCGCGGCAGGGTGACGCCGGCCTGCTTGAACGCCCAGGATGTGAGACCGGAGCAGTCGTAGCCGTTCGGGCCGGACGCGCCCCAGATGTAGGGCTTGCCGACCTGGGTGGCCGCCGCCCGCAGCGCCACCAGCCCGACGCTGCTGCCGGAGGGGAGCGCAGGGGTCGCCGCACCGTTGGCGGTGCGGGCGCGCCGCTCTGCCGGACTGAGCCGGTCGAGCAGCTTCTCCGCCTCGTCGATGCGGATCTCGGCCTCGCGCTTGCGCTTGGCCAGCTCCTGCTCTGCGGCCTCTGCCGCTTCGACGGCGGCCTGGGCGCGCTTGACCGCCGCGTCAGCCTCCTCCACGGCCCGCCGCGTGGTCTCCACGACCGCGAGCAGCCGGTCGAGGACCTCCTTGTGGTCGGCGGCCAGCGTGTGCAGCGCCGACATCTGGTCGAGGAACTCCTGCGGGTCGTGGCTGTCGAGCAGGGCGCTGAACTGGTCGAGGTTGCTGTCCAGCGTCGACAGCGCGAAGACGTCGATCTCCCGGCGATAGGCCTCCTCGTCGGCCTTCGCCTTCTCCGCCGCCTCCTGCGCCGGGCCCACCGCCGCCTGCAGGTCCTCGACCTGCTCGCGCTTCGCGTTCAGATCGTCGGTCGCGGCGTGCCACTGCTCGGTGAGCGCTTCCGCTTCCTTCAGCACCTCGTCGAGGTGCTTCTGCGCCTCAGCCGCAGTGGTGGGCGTCGGCGGGCTCGGAGTGGGCGGCACGGGTTCCGCGAGCGCCGGGGAGGCGCCCACGGGAACGAGCACGAGCGCCACGATCGCAGCCACGGCGGCCGCCGGGACGCGGCGGAGCCACCGCGGGCGACCGGTCGGGGTACGCCGAAGCGTCGCCACGGGGAGCAATCTCTCCTTTCGGAGACCACCTGCCGTACCGTTCGGAGCAGAGGGGGAACCCGAACGGCCCAGTCTGGCGGTGACCTTGCGTCGCCTTCGGGGGTCGAATGGCTGACGGCCGCAAGGTCTCGGCGAGATTACGAGGGACGCGACGCGACGTCCACACCCACCCCCGGTGCGCGTGTCGTCCGTCCGCACAGCTCCCGTTGCGCCGACTGCGCACCGTTGCGACGAACGGCTACGCCGTTTCGCTACCCGACGTTGCGCTCCGTGCGCAGAACGTCAGTGGGGTATGACGCTCGGCGCGGATCCTCGGCCACCAACCGCAATCTCGGGATCAACCCTTGATCTGCGAGCAGGTCCAATGCTCGCCGCTCCGTTGCGCTGAACTGCACCGTGGGCGCGCCGGACGGCGCGTCCACGGGAATGAACCGCGTGTCCGGACCGATCGGACCAGGCTCGGCCGCCGGCCCCGAGGCGCGCTCGCGCCGACCGCGGACCGGATCCTCCGGGGTGCTCAGCAACACGCCGATCACGCAGTCGCCGCACGCGATCCCGCGCACCGCGCACCTGTCGCAGTCGATGATCATCATGCCTCCGTTCGGCCGGGGATCGACCTGGCAGGCACGCTAGGGACGAGCACCGACAGTCTTCCGGGACCGCGGCAACAGAGTGTGACTCAGACCACAATCCATGCTCGGGAAGATCCACGAACGGCACTTTCGTGAGCACCGATCCTCACGAAGGTGTCGTTCGTGAGGTCAGGACACAGATCAGGGCCGGGTAAGGCGGGTCAGCAGCACCGCCGAGGGCACCGCGTACGCCCCGTGCTTGCGCACCGACGCCACCACGGCCCGGTCCGACGTCGCCACGAGGATCGGGCGGCCCTCCGGTTCGGCGGCCACCAGGGCGCGGATCACGTCGTCGGCGAGGACGCCGGGGTCGCTGAACAGCACCCGCAGCCCCCGCGCGCCCCGCGGCGGCGCGGTGACGACACCGGCCCCGTCGAACACCACGGTGATCTCCACCGAGGTGCGCGCCGCGAGCGCGGAGAGCTGGCCGACCAGCCGGGAGCGTTGGTCGGCCAGGGTCAGCTCGGGGTAGCCGGTCTTGCTGACGTTGTAGCCGTCGACGATGAGGTGCAGCGCCGGCACCGCGAGCACCGCGTCGAGGGCGGGCTGCGTCTCCACGATGGCGCCACGGTGCAGCACCGACGCGTTCTCGACGAGGTCGCCGGGCCGCGGCCCGCCCCCGCCGGTGACGCCCAGCTCCCGCCGCAGCCCCTCGACGGCGCCGCTCACGGCGTCGAGCAGCAGCGAAAGGCGCACCTCGTCGGCCTGCCGCGCCTCCCGCGCGGCCTGGCGGGCGGCCAGCACCTGCGCGGCCGCCCGGTCGGCGCGCTCCTTCTCGGCCTCTGCCCGGGCCCGTTCCTTGGCGACCTCCTCGGCGGCCCTCGCCAGCTGCTCTGCCGCCTCCGACCTGGCGGCCTCGGCGGCGGCCTCGGCGGCGGCCTGCGCCTCGACGGCCGTGCGCAGCCGGGCACCCTGCTCGGAGACCCGCCGGCGCAGCTGCTGGTACTCGTGCTCGCGCGCGGAGCCCGCCTCCCGCGCCTGCGCCCGCGCCTCCGCGAGCTCGCCGCGCAGCCGCTCCAGCTCCGCGGTCAGCTTCTCCACCCGCGACAGCGCCGCGTCCAGCTCCGCGCGCAGCTCGGCGGCCTCCCCCGCCCGCGCGGCCTCCGCCACGACCTGCGGCGCCTCCGGCAGCTCCCGCAGCACCGCGGCGGCCGCAGCGGTGCGGCGGTCGTCTGCGGAGGCGTCCAGCTCACCGGGCCGGTGCTCGTCCCACCACGCCACCACCGCCGTGCGGAACGCCGGCGACTCGGCCAGCTCGTGCAGCAGCGGCCCCGCGGCGAGCCTGGCCCGCTTCGCCGGGGCGAACCGCACGAACCGCCGCAGCCGCAGCGGCACCTCGGCCGGGGGCAGCCCGGTCAGCGCGGTGGACGCGGATTCGGCGATGCGGAGCCGGACCGGTTCGGGCAACCGGTCCCAGTCGACGGGAGGCACGTTCTCGGCAGCGGGTTCTGCAACGGGTTCTGCATCGATCCCGTCCTCGGCTGGGGGGCGGCTCGTGGCCGGATCGGCGCCCCCCTCGCCGGTCCGGTCGCGGCCACCGTCGCCGAAGGACGGCTCAGGCAGCGCGGACATTGCACCAGGCTAGCGGCGTTCGGCGCCGAACACTGCGCGGACGGCGCGTTCGTCACCCGGGTTCTGTCGGGGGTGCCCGCTAGCGTCCGCCGCCGTGGTGCTCCTCGACAGCTCCCCTCCCGGCGTCCTCCCCCGCCGGCGCCCCGCCCGCCCCGGCCAGCTGTCGTTCGACGAGCTCGGCACCCCGCTGCGGGAGGTCACGTTCGTCGTGCTCGACCTGGAGACCACCGGCGGCTCCCACCGCGACGACGCGATCACCGAGATCGGCGCGGTGAAGGTGCGCGGCGGCGAGCAGCTTGGCGAGCTGGCCACGCTCGTCGATCCCGGACGTGGGCTGCCGCCGCAGGTGGTCGCGCTCACCGGCATCACCACCGCGATGGTGACCGGTGCGCCCCGCATCCAGGCCGTGCTGCCGACGCTCTTGGAGTTCCTGTCCGGCGCGGTGCTGGTCGCCCACAACGCCGCGTTCGACGTCGGGTTCCTCCGGGCCGCCTGCGAGCAGCACGGACACACCTGGCCACGGCCCCCGGTGCTGTGCACCGCCCGGCTCGCCCGCGCCGTGCTCTCCCGCGACGAGGCCCCCAGCGTGCGGCTGGGCGCGCTGGCCCGGCTGTTCGGGGCGGCCACCGCGCCGATCCACCGCGCGCTCGCCGACGCTCGCGCCACCGTCGACGTCCTGCACGGCCTGCTCGAACGCGTGGGTAACGTCGGCGTGCAGAGCCTGGAGGAGCTGCTCGACCTCGCCCGCGAGTCCACCCCCCACCGCCCCACGACGGAGCAGCGGCGCAAGCGGGTCCTGGCCGAGTCGCTGCCGTCCGCGCCGGGCGTGTACCTGTTCCGCGGCGCCCGCGACGAGGTCCTCTACGTCGGTACGAGCGGTGACCTGCGCCGCCGCGTGCGCAGCTACTTCACCTCGGGCGAGCGGCGCAGACGGGTGCGCGACATGGTGGCGCAGGCCGAGCGCGTCGACTCGGTGGTGTGCGCGCACGCACTGGAGGCCGCCGTCCACGAGCTGCGGCTGATCGCTGGCCACCAGCCGCGCTACAACCGCCGCTCCCGCACGCCACTGCGCGCGTGGTGGGTCGCGCTCACCGCGGAGGCGTTCCCCCGGTTCTCGGTGGTCACCACGCCGCGGGACGGCGCGTTCGGCCCGTTCCGGTCCCGCCAGCAGGCGGTGGCCGCGATGGAGACCGTGCTCGACGCCGTCCCGCTGCGCTCGTGCACCCAGCGCATCCCGGCGAGGGGTGCGGCGGCGAGCCCGTGCGCGCTGCACGAGCTGGGCCGCTGCGGGGCGCCGTGCGCGGGCCTGCAGACCGTCGAGGAGTACGCACCCGCGGTGGCCGCGGCGACCGCGCTCGTCGAGGGCCGCGACGACGGGCCGCTGCGCCGCCTCGCCGACGAGGTCGCCGCGCTCGGGGAGAAGCAGCGCTACGAGGCCGCGGTGCGCCGCCGCGACCGCCTCGCCGGGCTGATCGTCGCGCTCACCCGCAGCCAGCGCCTGGCCGCGCTCGCCGCCGTCGACGAGCTGATCGGGGCCCGCCCCGACGGCACCGGCGGCTGGGAGATCGCCGTCATCCGGTGCGGGAGGCTGGCCGCGGCCGGGGTGGCCCGCCGCGGGGTGCCGCCGATGCCGGTGATCGACGCCCTGCGCGCGGGCGCCCAGACCGTCATCCCGGGTGACGGGCCGCTGCGCGGCGCCCCCGCCGAGGAGGTGTGGCTGCTGCACCGCTGGCTCTCCACCGGCGGCACCCGGCTCGTCCACTGCGAACCGGCCTGGGCCGAACCGGCCCGCAGCGCTGCCGCGTGGACGAGCTGGGCGGAGCGGGCGCGGCCGGTCGGCCCGCTCCCCGACTGACCCGCACGCCCGCGCTAGCCTGATCACACTCGACCGTGAGGAGCCTCCGTGATCACCGCGATCGTCCTGGTGCAGACCGTTGCCGACCGCATCCCCGAGACCGCGCAGGCGATCGCCGACCTCGACGGCGTGAGCGAGGTGTACTCCTGCGCAGGGGACGTCGACCTCATCGCCATCGTGAAGGTCCGCGAGCACGAGGAGCTGGCCGACGTGATCGCCGGCCGGCTCAGCAAGATCGAGGGCGTGGTGTCGACCGACACCCACATCGCCTTCCGCTCCTACTCGCGCGCCGACACCGAGGGCGGCTTCGCCATCGGGGTCGGCTAGCGGCGGTCGTCAGCGCAGCGCGCCGGAGACCTTGATCCAGGAGTCCAGCAGCTCCGCCGCCGCGCCCGAGTCGATGGCCCGCGCCGCCCGCTCCAGCGCGGGCGGGAACGCGGCGGCCAGATCGTCGGTCGCGCCCTCGAAGGCGACGAGCGCGCCGGCCGCGTTGAGCAGCACCGCGTCGCGCACCGGCCCCTGGGCGCCGGCCACCAGGTCGCGGAACACCCGCGCGTTGTGCTCGGGCGAACCGCCGCGCAGGTCCTCACGGGTGACCCGGGGGATGCCGAACGCGGCCGGGTCGAGCGTCTCGATGCGCACCTCGCCGTTCGCGACCACCCACACCGTGCTGGTGGTCGTGGTGGTCAGCTCGTCGAGGCCGTCGTCGCCGCGCACGACCAGCGCCGACGTGCCGCGGCCGGCGAACACCTGCGCGAGCACCGGCGCCATCCGCGCGTCGGCGCAGCCGGCCAGCACAGCGCTCGGCTGGCCGGGGTTGGTCAGCGGGCCGAGCACGTTGAACGCGGTCGGCAGGCCCAGCTCGCGCCGGACCGGGCCGGCGTGGCGGAACGAGGGGTGGAACACCGGGGCGAAGCAGAACCCGATGCCGACCTTCTCGACGGTCTCCTCGACCCCGGCGGGCGGCAGGTCGACGGCGACGCCGAGCGCCTCCAGCACGTCGGCCGCACCGCTGGACGAGGACGCGGCCCGGTTTCCGTGCTTGACCACGGGCGCGCCGGCCGCGGCGACCACGACGGCCGACATCGAGGAGATGTTGACGGTGTGCGCCTGGTCCCCGCCAGTGCCGACGATGTCGACAGCGCGGCCGGAGACCCGCACTCGGCGGGCGTGCTCGAGCATCGCCTCGGCGAGCCCGGTGATCTCCGCGGGCGTCTCCCCCTTCGCGCGCAGGGCGACGAGGAAGCCGGCGAGCTGCGCGGCGGAGGCCTCACCGCCGAGCACCTGGTTCATCACCCATGCGGTCTCGGCGGCGTCGAGGTCCTGCTTGCCGATCAACCGCCCGATGAGCTTCGGCCAGGTCGGCGCGGCGCCCGGCCCGTCCGCCGCCGCGCTCACGCCCGTGCCACGGTGCGCGCCGTGGAGCGGCGCAGCACCTCCGCGACCGTCTCGGCGGCGGCCAGCGGGTCGAGCGGGTGGACGAGCACGGCGTCGGCGAGCGACCAGGTGGCCAGCCAACGGTCGTCGCGCCGGCGGACCGTGATCACGATCGGCGGGCAGTCGTCGATCTCGTTCTTGAGCTGGCGCGACACACCCATCCCACCGGTGGGCTGCGCCTCGCCGTCGAGGATCAGCAGGTCGATCCCGCCGCGGTCGACGGCCAGGATGACGTCGGCCACGCCCTCGGCCTCGACGTACTTCACGCGCGGGAGATCGGGCGCCGGACGCCGGCCGACCGCGGTGATGATCGCGTCGCGGACCTCGGCACGGTGGCTGTAGACCAGGACGGTCAGGGACTGCGTCTCGGCAGGGCTCGTCACGGGCGCTCCTGGTGAACTCGCGTGTCGCGCCGATCGACCGGCACGACTGGTCTGTCCGGAACTCTAGTGGGTGGTCGCTCGTTCTCATCTGGGCGGCTAGTGACGACCCCTACACGTTGTAGAAGTTCACCGGGGGCCATAATGCCCCTCGTGACGACAGCCGCCCCCAACATCAGCGCGCGGATCCATTCGCTGAACCGGCCCAACCTGGTCAGCATCGGCACCATCGTCTGGCTGTCCAGCGAGCTGATGTTCTTCGCCGGGCTGTTCGCGATCTACTTCACCGCGCGCGCCCAGGTCGCGCCCGGTGAGCACTGGGTCCCCGCGACGCCCGAGTCCGCAGAGCTCGGCCTCTACGAGCCCGTCCTCAACGTCCCCTACGCGCTCGCCGTGACGATCGTGCTGGTGGCGTCCTCCTTCACGTGCCAGTTCGGCGTGTTCGCGGCCGAGCGCGGCGACGTGTTCGGGCTGCGCCGCTGGTACCTGCTCACGCTGGCGATGGGCACGTTCTTCGTGCTCGGTCAGGCCTACGAGTACTACATGCTGGCCTCACACGACGGCGTGACGCTGTCGTCGAGCGCGTACGGCACCGCCTTCTACCTGACGACCGGCTTCCACGGCCTGCACGTCACCGGTGGGCTCATCGCCTTCATCTACCTGCTGATCCGCACCCGGATGACGAAGTTCACGCCTCAGCAGGCGACCGCGGCGATCGTCGTGTCCTACTACTGGCACTTCGTCGACGTCGTGTGGATCGGCCTGTTCACGGTCATCTACTTCATCCGCTGAGCCGCCCGCTGCTTTCTTCAGACCGCCCCACCGACGATCAGAAGCTTGGAAGTCGCTGACGATGACCACCACCTCCACGGCGCCCCCTGAGACGTCTCGCAGGCGGGCTCGCGGCCCACGCAGCCGAGCCCGCCGCCGCTTCGCCGGCATGCTGGCGCTGGGCATCGCCCTGCTCTCCGCGGGGTCGCTGTACACCGCCTTCACGCCGAAGGCCCAGGTCGCGCAGGCGCAGGAGGACCAGACCGCGCTGATCGCCAAGGGCCAGGAGCTCTACACCAACCACTGCATCACCTGCCACGGCGCCAACCTGCAGGGCGTCCAGGACCGGGGCCCGAGCCTGATCGGTGTCGGTGACGCGGCGGTCTACTTCCAGGTCGCCACCGGTCGCATGCCGATGGCGCGCCAGGAGGCGCAGGCCGAGCGCAAGCCGCCGATGCCGCAGTTCAACATCCACCAGGCCGACGAGGAGAAGGCCGCGGAGGCGGCCGAGAACCTGGAGGCGCTCGGTGCGTTCATCCAGGCCAACGGCGGCGGCCCCAAGGCCCCCGCGGAGGACGGTCTGGCGCTGCGCGGTGACGACCCGGCCCGCGGTGGCGAGCTGTTCCGCCTCAACTGCGCGTCGTGCCACAACTTCACCGGTCGCGGCGGAGCGCTGTCGTCGGGCAAGTACGCCCCCACGCTCGACGCGCCGACCGAGAAGGAGATCTACACGGCGATGCTGACCGGGCCGCAGAACATGCCGAAGTTCTCCGACCGGCAGCTCACGCCGGACGAGAAGAAGGACATCATCGCGTACGTGAAGTCGGTCACGAACGGCAACAACAACCCCGGCGGCAACCCGCTGGGCGGTATCGGTCCGACGTCCGAAGGAGTGATCACCTTCATCGTCGGCGTCGCCGCCATGATCGGTTTCGCCCTCTGGCTGGGAGCGAAGAATTGAGCACCGCCACCAACCCGCACGAGAAGCCGCGCACACCGACGGCGGCCGAGCTCGACGAGATGACTCCCGACCAGGTCGCGACGCTGGCCGCGAACCTCGACGACGTGGTCGTCGTCAAGAACACGCCCAAGTTCCCGATCTCGGGCACCCGCGCCGAGCGGCGTGCCGAGCGGGCGGTGGCGACGTGGTTCGTCATCTCGGCGCTGTCCGGCCTCGCCTTCCTCGGGGTCTACCTGTTCTGGCCGTTCGAGTACGTCGCGCCCGACCAGCCCGGCTACTTCGTCTACACGCTCTACACGCCGCTGATCGGCCTCCTGCTCGGTCTGGCGGTGCTGTCGCTCGGCGTCGCGGTCATCACCTACGTCAAGAAGTTCTTCCCGGACGAGGTCTCGGTGCAGCAGCGCCACGACGGCCCGTCCGACGAGGTCGCCCGCCGCACGGTCGTGGCGCAGCTGGTCAAGGCCGGCCAGGACACCACGATCGCCCGCCGCTCGCTGATCAAGCGGTCGGCGGGCGCCGCGGCCGGTGTGCTCGGCCTGGGCGTCGGGGTGGCCGCGGTCGCGCCGCTGATCCACAACCCGTGGAAGGGCCGCGACGACGCCGACCTGTGGGTCACCCCGTGGCGCTCGATCAACGGCGAGAAGGTCTACCTGCGCCGCGACACCGGTGACCCGAGCGAGATCTCGCTGGTCCGCCCGGAGGACCAGGAGGCGGGCTCGATGGAGACGGTCTTCCCGTTCCGCGAGTCCGAGCGCGGTGACGAGGAGGCGCTGCACGCGGCCCTGCGCCGCTCGGACGCTCCGGTGATGCTGATCCGGCTGCGTCCCGGGACTCCCGTGGTCCACCGCGAGGGCCAGGAGGACTACCACTACGGCGACTTCTACGCCTTCTCCAAGATCTGCACCCACCTCGGCTGCCCGACCTCGCTGTACGAGCAGCAGACCCAGCGGATCCTGTGCCCGTGCCACCAGTCGCAGTTCCTGGCGACCGAGTACGGCAAGCCCATCTTCGGTCCTGCAGCTCGCCCGCTGCCGCAGCTTCCCATTACCGTGGACGAGGACGGCTACTTCATCGCCCGCGGTGACTTCAACGAACCGATCGGGCCCGGCTTCTGGGAGTGGCCCGGATTCTGGAATCGAGGGCGCTCATGAGTTCGATCACGACGCCCACCGGCTCGCCTGGTGGACTGCAGGCCAAGGCCGCAACGGCGCTGGACGAACTCGACCAGCGGTTCCATCCGGCGGCCGGCCTGCGCAAGCAGTTCAACAAGGTCTTCCCCACCCACTGGTCGTTCATGCTGGGTGAGGTCGCCCTCTACAGCTTCATCATCCTGCTGCTCACCGGCACGTTCCTCGGGTTGTTCTTCGACCCGTCGATGGCCGAGGTGCAGTACCACGGCTCGTTCGACAACCTGCGCGACGTCTGGATGAGCCGCGCGTACGAGTCGACGCTGAACATCTCGTTCGACGTGCGCGGTGGCCTGTTCATCCGGCAGGTCCACCACTGGGCAGCGCTGCTGTTCATGGGCGCGATGGTCGCCCACATGCTGCGGACGTTCTTCACCGGCGCGTTCCGCAAGCCGCGCGAGACGAACTGGGTCATCGGCGTCCTGCTGCTGTTCATCGGCGTGTTCGCCGGCTTTACCGGCTACTCGCTGCCGGACGACCTGCTCTCCGGCATCGGTCTGCGCATCGCGTCGGGCATCACGCTGTCGGTCCCGGTGATCGGCACCTGGGTGCACTACGCGCTGTTCGGCGGCGAGTTCCCGGGCCACGAGATCATCCCGCGGCTCTACATCGTCCACGTGCTGCTGATCCCGGGCATCCTGCTGGCGCTGATCGCGGTGCACGTGGGTCTGGTCTGGTACCAGAAGCACACGCAGTTCCCCGGCCCCGGCCGCACCGAGAAGAACGTCGTGGGCGTGCGGATCCTCCCGGCGTTCGCCGCCAAGGGCGGCGCGTTCTTCGCCGTCACGGCCGGTGTGCTGGCGATCATGGGCGGGATCTTCCAGATCAACGGCATCTGGAACCTCGGGCCCTACAACCCGGCGCACGTCTCGGCGGGTTCGCAGCCTGACTGGTACATGCTCTTCTCCGAGGGCATGGCCCGCATCTTCCCGGCCTGGGAGCTGCACCTGGGCAACTACCTGGTCCCGGCGGCGTTCTGGGCCACGGCCCTGTTCCTGCCGGTGCTGTTCGTGATCGCGGGTGCCTACCCGGCGATCGAGCGGCGCTTCACCAAGGACAACGCCCTGCACAACCTGCTGCAGCGGCCACGTGACGTGCCCGTGCGCACCTCGCTGGGCGTGATGGCCATCATCACCTACGTCTGGCTGGCGCTCTGCGGCGTGAACGACTGGGTGGCGTTCTTCTTCGACATCTCGCTGAACGCCACGACGTGGGCCGGCCGCATCGGGCTGCTGATCCTGCCGCCGATCGGCTACTGGGTCACCTACCGGATCTGCATCGGCCTGCAGCGCAGCGACCGCCAGGTCCTGGAGCACGGCATCGAGACGGGCATCATCAAGCGGCTGCCGCACGGTGAGTTCATCGAGGTGCACCAGCCGCTGGGCGGCGTCGATGAACACGGCCACGCGATCCCGCTGGAGTACCAGGGCGCCCCGGTGCCGAAGCGGATGAACCAGCTCGGCTTCGGTGGCCACCCGGTCCCCGGCTCGCTGCTCACGCCGGACGACCCGGAGGAGGTCGCCCGCCTGGAGGCGGCCCGGGCCGAGGCGGCGCGCAAGGAGCTCGAGGCCCGGACGAACGGCGAGGCCGAGCAGGCCGGGGCCGAATCGAAGGACCGCGACCGGGCGCTGACCGCGGGCGACTGAGCCCAGCACTGACCCGCAGCACGACCCGAACGGGCCCCGCCGGAGTTCTCCGGCGGGGCCCGTTCCGTTCCTGACCGCCGTCGCGACGAGGACGGTCAGCGCGGGCCACCGAGCGCTCACCGGCGGGCGGCCGCGACGGGGAGCCCGTGGTCCGGACGGAGCGGTGCGATCAGGTGACCGGGCTGCGACGGCCGCGCCGAGCCCGCACAGGGCAGATCGCGAGCACGACCACGTGCCCGCGGGAGGGCGACGATCGCCACCGGTGCGGGCGCGGCGGCGCTCCCACCGTGCGAGGAGATCGGGGGAGGCTGCACCGCGGCCACGGGACCTGACCTCTCGATCGGGTGGTCGCCCGTCCCGATGAGACCCCTAGGGTGGCCACGATCACGACGGGTTGCTACCGTGGGGCCCATGCGTACCACCCTCGCTCTCGCCCTCGACGCGGCCGTAGCGCCGCGCGTCGGCTGAGCCAGGAAGCCGGCGCGCACGTCCCGGAGTCTTCCTCTCTTCCGAGACCTGGCTCGGATCCCTTCTCCCACGGATCCCGCCAAGGAGTTCTACCCCATGTCCGTCATCGACGAACGCCCTCGGACCACGTGGACGCCGCGCATGCACCGGCGCCACGAGATCGTCATCACCGACGGGATGGAGGGCGTGCTGCGCGTCGGGGCCGCGCTCGCGGACTGCGGTTTCCCGGTCCGCGACTTCGCGGCCGAGGTGCGCGAGGGTGTCCCCTACAGCTCCATCACCTGCACGGTGTCGCTGACCGGCAGCGAGTGCGAGACGTTCTCGCAGCGGCTGTCGGCCATGCCGAACGTCATCGCCGTCACCCCCTGCTGAGGGCGGAGTCGGCCGCCCGGGCCGCGGCGAGCATCTCGTCGAGCTCGGCGACCTTGACCCGCTGAGTGCCGCGCAGGCCGCCGCGGCGCACCTCCTCGGCGTCCAGCCGCAGCCACGACGTCCAGTCGACCGGTTCCGCGCCGTGCTGGGCGAGCACCGCCTCCACGTCGGCCTCGGGGACCGGCAGGGAGTCGAGGTCCTCCAGCACGGCGGCGACCGTCTCGTGGGCGCAGCTCTTGTTGGTGCCGATGACCCCGGTCGGGCCGCGCTTGATCCAGCCGGTCACGTAGGCCCCGGGGACGGGCGTGTCGCCGTCGAGGACCCGGCCGGCGGCGTTCGGGACGGTGCCGGTGGCGGCGTCGAACGGCAGGCCGGGGACGGGTTCGGCGGCGTAGCCGATGGCCCGCACGACCAGCCCCACGTCGAGGACC
Source organism: Pseudonocardia thermophila (assembly GCF_900142365.1). Lineage (GTDB taxonomy): Bacteria > Actinomycetota > Actinomycetes > Mycobacteriales > Pseudonocardiaceae > Pseudonocardia > Pseudonocardia thermophila. Next base: position 146,115 of record NZ_FRAP01000013.1, read on the forward strand.
TCCTCCTCGCCCGTGCCGCGCACCCGGTCGCCGTCGACGACGTTGCGCTCGACGACCAGCGCCGACACCCGCCCGTCGGTGCCGACCAGGCGCACTGGGGAGCGCAGGAAGTGCAGGTGGATGCAGCGCGGCCGGTCCTTCGACTCCCGCGCCGCCCACTCGGTGAGCATCGCCAGGTTCTGCTGCTGGCGGCGCTCCTCCGGCTCCGGCACCCCCGCGGCGAGCAGCCCGTCGTCGTGCACGACGACGTCGGCGTTGGCCAGCTCGCCGATCTGGCGCAGCTCGGCGGGGGTGAACTTCACGTGCTGCGGGCCGCGGCGGATCACGATGTGGATGTCGCGGATCTTGCTGGCGCGCAGCGCGTCGAGCACCGGATCGGGGATGTCGGTGTCGGCCATCTCGTCGGCCGACTTCGCCAGCACCCTCGCCACGTCGAGCGCGACGTTGCCGGCCCCGACGACGGCCATCCCCGGGTGGTCCAGCGGCGGGTCGAGCTTGGTGAAGTCGGGGTGGCCGGAGTACCAGCTCACGAACGCCCCGGAGCCGATCGAGCCCTCCAGGTCCTCCCCCGGCACACCGAGGGACCGGTCGACGGAGGTGCCGGTGGCGTGCACGATCGCGGAGTAGCAGGTGCGCAGCGCCTCCAGCGGCACGCCGCCCTCCCCCACGCGGACGTTGCCCAGGAAGCGGACGGTGGCCGGATCGAACGGCTTGGCCAGTACCCGGATGACCGACTTCATCTTCACGTGATCGGGCGCCACGCCGTACCGCACCAGCCCGTACGGGGCGGGCAGCCGGTCGATCACGTCGACGTCGACGGGCCGGCCGGACGCCGCCAGCGCGGCGGCGGCGTAGAGCCCGGACGGTCCGGCGCCGACCACCGCGATGCGACGGCGCGGTGCGGGATCGGAGTGGGGTGCTGACGTCATCTGGGGACTCCTGCGGGTGATGATCTCGATCCTGCCGGGGTGCGGCCGTCGCCGCGAGGCATGCGTTCCGCCCAGGGCTACCCGGGCTGCTGCGGGGGCTCCGGGTACGGGCGGAACCGCGGTGCCCGTTCCTCGACGTACGCGGTGAACCCTTCGCGCAGGTCGGGGCCGCCGATGAAGGTGGTGACCCGCTCCCACGCCCGGTCGAGCGCGGCCTCGTAGCTGGAGTGACCGGCCTCGTGGACCTGCTCGATGATCGCCGCCACCGCGTGCGGAGCGCAGTTGACGGCGATGTCGCGGGCGTAGGCCTGCGCGGCGGTCACGACGTCCGCGCCCGGCACGACCCGGCTGACCAGCCCGAGCCGCTGCGCCTCCGCGGCGTCGATCGTCCGCCCCGACAGCATCAGGTCCAACGCGTTCTCGTGCCCGATCATTCGCGGCAACAGCCACGCGATGCCGTACTCGGCGGGCAGGCCGCGGCGGGCGAACGAGGTCGCGAACTTCGCGCCCTCCGCGGCGAAGCGGACGTGGCAGAACAGGGCGAGCACCAGCCCGATCCCGGCGCACGCCCCGTTGATCGCCGCGATCATCGGCTTGGGGAACGTGCGCAGGTGCTCAGTCGGGTTGCGCGGCAGCGTGGCGCCCGGCGCGGCCAGCCGGGCCAGCCGCGCCAGGTCCGCACCCGGGCAGAACGTCGATCCGGCGCCGGTCACGACGACCGCCCGCACCTGCGGATCCCCGGCGGCCGCGACGACGTGCTCGGAGTAGGCGGTGTGCAGGTCGGCGTCCCAGCCGTTGCGCCGCTCCGGCCGGTTGAACGTCAGGGTGAGCACACCGTCGGCGTCCAGGTCGGCCAGGACCGCGTCGCTCATGGCTGCTCCTCGGGATCGGCGAACCGAGGTGCGCGCCGGGCGAGGCTCGCCGCGGCGGCCTCCCGCTGGTTGGGGCTGCCCGCGAGCCGGGCGAAAGCGGCCCGTTCGGCGGCCAGCCCGGCCGCGTAGTCGGTGATCGCGAGCAGCTCCTTCGCGGCGCGGACGGCGTCCGGGCTGCGGGCGGCGATCTCGGCGGCCAGCTCGTGCGCCGCCGCCAGCGGATCATCGGCGATGCGGGTGACGAGCCCGATCCGGTGGGCCTCGGCCGCGTCGACGCGGCGGCCGGTGAAGATCAGCTCGGCGGCGACGTCCGGCCCGACCAGCCGCGGCAGCAGCTGCGTGCCGACCATGTCGGGCACGAGCCCCCAGCGCACCTCCAGCACGGCGAAGACGGCGCCGGGGGCGGCGATGCGGATGTCGGCGCCGAGGGCGAGCTGCAGGCCGCCGCCCAGCGCGTGCCCCCGCACCGCGGCGATCACCGGCACCGGGAGATCGCGGAAGGCGAGCACGGCGCGCTGGCCGCGGGACGGCGCGCCCGGATCCGCGGGCTCCCGGCCTGCGGGCCGCCACTCGCGGCCCTGCGCCATCGCACCGAACGCCGACGTGTCCAGGCCGGCGCAGAACGAGCGCCCCTCCCCCGACAGCACGACCGCACGCAGGCCTCGCTCGGCCCGCAGCGCCTCCCCGGTCTCGGCGAGCGCGGCGAACATCTCGGAGTCGAGGGCGTTGAGCTTCGCGGGCCGGTTCAGACGCACGTCGGCGACGCCACCGTCGACGGTGCACAGCACGCGATCACCCATCACCCAGACCCTAGCCCGTCCAGGGCCGGCGGAACGAGATTCGGGTCACACTCCGTTCGGGCATGACGGGACGGATCGCGGCAACCCCATGCCCATGACCGCCACGATCGCTACCCCGACCGAGACGACCGACCGGCAGCTGCGGATCTCCGCGCTGGTCGCGCAGCTGCGCGCGCTGGACCACCTGACCCGCACCGAGGCCCGCATCGCCCGCCTGCGCACCGCCCAGGCCCGCACCTCGACGGTGCGCCGCGAGCTGGAGCAGAACGCCGCGGCCGCCGATCGGCGCGCCGCCGAGCTCGCCGACGCACTGCGCTCGCTCGATGCGGTCCCCGACGTCGTCGCGCCGCTGGTGGGCCGAGTGCTCGCCCTCGCCAAGGCCGTCGCCGAGCAGGCGCAGCCGGTCGACGAGGCCGTGCTGGCCGATCTGGTGCTGGAGCAGCAGCTGCTCGACCGCGCCCGCTACACCCGTGGGCTGGCCGGGCACCTCGGGCTGCCCGCCGTCGTCGCGCTGGCCGAGAAGCTGACCGACGCGCACTCCGAGACCGTCGAGTGGCTGCACGCCGTGCTCGCGCAAGAGGCCGCGGGCGGCCCGCGGGCGCTGGAGCCGACGCCGGTGCAGCGCATCACGGGCGGGGCGACCCGGCTGGCCGGACTGCCCGCTCGGGTCGCCGTCGAGCGCGTGAACCGGACCGTCGACGCGCTCGGCCGCCGGGGCCGCGCCGCGCGGACACAGGTGGAGGGCGCGCTGCAGGGCACGGTCGAGAGCCTGCGCAGCCTCGTCGCCGGCGCGCAGGAGGTGGGCGGTGCCGGCCGGGACGCCGCCCTGGCCCGCGCCGAGGAGGTGGCCGAGCGCGAGCAGGCACCCGCCGTGGCCGACGCCGCGCACACCGCGCGGGCCCGCATCGGCGCGCTGTCCGCCGGCGAGCTGCCGATCACCCGCTACGAGGAGCGCACCGCCGCCGACTGCGTCGCCGCGATCCGCCGCCTCGACGACGCAGACGACGTGCGCGCGATCGTCGCGTTCGAGGAGAAGCACAAGAACCGCGCCGGCGTGCTGAGCGCGGCCGGGGCCCAGCTCGCAGCACTGACCTGATACCGACCCCCGGCCTGATCAGGAGGCGGCGAGCCGGAACGTCCGGCGGAAATCGCCCGGCGACACACCGACGACGTTGCGGAAGTGGTGGCGCAGGAGCGCGCCGCTGCCGAACCCGCACCGCGCCGCGACCGCGTCGATGCTCAGGTCGGTCGCCTCCAGCAGCCGCTGGGCGAGCAGCACCCGCTGGGTGGTGAGCCACCGGTGCGGCGTCGTGCCGGTCTCGGCGACGAACCGACGGGCGAACGTCCGCTCGCTCATCGCGGCGCGGCGGGCCAGCTCGGCGACCGTGTGGTCCTCGGCGATGTGGTCGAGCATCCACTCCATCACCGGGGCGAGCCCGTCGGACCGACCGGTCGGCACCGGCATCGTGATGAACTGCCGCTGCCCGCCCTCGCGCTGCGGCGCCACCACCATCCGGCGGGCGATGGTGTTCGCGACGGCGCTGCCCAGCTCGCGGCGCACCAGGTGCAGGCAGGCGTCGATGCCCGCCGCGGTGCCGGCGCTGGTGATGATGTCGCCGTCGTCGACGTAGAGCACGTCGGGATCGACGCGGACCCGCGGGTAGGTCCGCCGCATCTCCTCGGCGTGCATCCAGTGGACGGTGCACGGGCGGTCGTCCAGCAGCCCGGCCGCGGCCAGCAGGAACGCGCCCGAGCAGACCGCCAGCAGCGTCGCGCCGGCCGCGTGCGCCCGTCGCAGCGCTGCTAGGGCCTCCTCGGGGAACTCGCGTCCCGGGGTGGCCGCGACCGCCACGAGGTCGGCGCCCTCCAGGCCGTCCAGGCCGTACGCGGGCACGATCTGCAGTCCTCCGGTCCGGGTCGGCAGCGGCTCGCCGGCGACCGGCCCGCAGGTGCGGAAGTCGATCGGCGGGACCCCGTCCTCGGTCCGGTCGATGCCGAAGACCTCGCAGATGGTGGCCGCCTCGAACGGCGCCACTGGACCGACCATCAGCATCGCGACCGAGCGCAGCATGAGCGCAGCCTAGTTGGCGGTTTCTTGCCTGTCATGGGCATCGGTGCCACTCGTGGCAGGATCTGATTTGGCGAAGACTTCCTGCCATGACGACCCTGCTGATGATCCTCACCCTGCTGACCGCCGTCGCCGTCGCAGCCGAACTCGTCCGCCGTGCGCCGACCGTCAGCTGGATCCCGCACGAGGACCGGGAACGCCAGCTCGCCGAGCTGCGCGCACTCCGCGACTACCGCGAGGACCCGCCGGTGTGAATCAGCGGTGTGGAGAGCGGGTGCGGATCAGCCGGCGCGGTGGAACTCCGTGAGCCGCTCGGCCTCCGCGGCCACCTCGACCACCGCGGACGCGGGCAGCGGCGCGAACGGCTCCCACCCCACCGCGGCGCGCTCCTCGTCGAACCGCCACGTGCCCGCCACCTGCCCGTCGACGAGGAACGTCGGCACCGACCGCGGCATCGTCGTGGAGAACACCTTGCCGCGGTGCTGTTCGGGCAGCACCTGCGCGCGCCGGGCATGGGCGAGCAGGATCGCCTCCCACTGCCCGATGAACCGCACCGGCGCGGGCATCTCGGGATCCGGCAGCGGCGCATCCGGCACATCGAGCAGCTCGCCGCCGGACTCGTCGCGGAACCGGCGCAGCTCCATCCCGGCGAGCACGGCCCGAGCCTCGGTGACCGTCCACCCGCAGAACGACGCCACGTCCTTCGTCGAGGCCGGGCCGAACCCGCGCAGGTAGCGCCGCACCAGGTGGGCACGGGCCGCGGCGACGTCCGGCTCAGGATCCGGGTCGGGCGCGAGCCCGTAGAGGTGCGCCCGCGGCTGCTCCCACGTGCCGGCCGGGGGCACGCGCACCAGCTCGACCCACAGCTGCACACCCGGCCAGACCGCCTTCCCGAACCCGTCCTCGGCCAGCCGGCGCTGGATCTCCGCCTGTTTCAGCGGCCCGGCGGCCAGGTAGCCGCGGACGGCGCCGGCCGCAGCGACGAGGTCGTCCTCGGTGACCTCCTGCCGGCCGATCACCGTGCGGCGCCACCACGCCCGCCGGGCCTCGCGCACCGCCGCGCACAGCACCGGATGATCGGCGGCCGAGGTCATGTGGATCGTGCAGCGCATCGCCCAGCTCTGCACGACGGCACCGGCGTGCAGCGCTTCGGTGAGATCGGCCCGGCGGAACCCGGCCAGCCGTGACCAGAGCGCGATGTAGCCGGACGGGGCGTACTGGGTCTGCAACCCGGCCACGGCCTCGACGGCCTGCGGCACCGGTAGGGACGACCGGTCGAGCAGCAGCTGGCGGGCCAGCACGGCCCGGTTCAGCGCCCGGGCGGTGAGGAGGTCGTCGGCCACCTCCGAAAGTCTGCCCGGCCATGACATTCGTCAGGTCGAGACCCTGACGACGATGACTGCCGCGCGCGCCGCCCGCAGGCCACGCTGATGGGCGTGACGAGGGATGGCGAACCGGCGCTGCGGGCGACCGGGATCGAGCACGCGTACGGGGACGTACCGGCGCTGCGCGGGGTGGACCTCGAGGTGGCGCCCGGGGAGTGCGTCGCCCTGCTGGGCCCCAACGGCGCCGGTAAGACCACCCTGATCGGGCTGGCCACCGGCCTGCTCGCCGTGCAGACCGGCCGGGTCGCGGTGAAGGGCCGGGATCCGCGGCGGGCCGCGACCCGCCGGCTGCTCGGGGTGGTGCAGCAGCAGCTGGGCTTCCCGCGGACGCTGACCGTGGCCGAGCTGGTCCGGGGCGCCGCGGTGCGGGCGGGCCGGCCGGCGACGGCGGCGCTCGGGGCGCTGGCCGAGGTCGGCATCACCGAGCTCGCCGACCGGCGGTCCGCCAAGCTCTCCGGCGGCCAGCAGCAGCGGGTCGCGTTGGCGATGGCGCTGGTCGGCGACCCGCAGCTGCTGCTGCTCGACGAGCCGACGGTCGGGCTGGATGTGACGGCGCGGCGGGAGTTCTGGCAGACCGTGGCCGCCCGCCGCGACGCCGGCGCGGGCGTGCTGCTCACCACGCACGTCGTGGAGGAGGCGGCGGCGGTGGCCGATCAGGTCGTGGTGCTGCACGAGGGCCGGGTGATCGCCGCCGGCAGCCCGGCGGAGCTGATCGCGCTGCTGCCCGACCGCACCGTCACCGCCCGCACGACGCTCCCCGCGTGCGCCGTGGCCGACCTGCCGGCGGCGCTGTCGGTGAGCAACGACGGCGAGCTGCTGCGGGTCTCGTCGACAGCGCCCGAGGAGCTGCTGCGGGCCTGGCTCGCCGCCGACCCGTGGCTCTCCGATCTGCGCGTGGAGGGAGCGGGGCTGGAGCAGGCGCTGGTGGTGCTGACCGAGCGGGCGGGGGTGTTCGCATGACCGCGCCGGGTGCCGGTGCCGTACTCGGCGTCGAGGTCGCCGAGGGGCTGCGCGGGGTGATCCGCGAGCCGGCGGCGCTGTTCTTCTCGGTCGTCGTGCCGGTGCTGTTCTTCACGATGTTCACCGCGCTGTTCGGGAGCATGCCCTCACCGAACGGGCTGCCGGTCGCCGCGTCGATGCTCGCCACGTTCGGCGCGTTCGGCGTGGTGTCGGTGATGCAGCTCAACCCGGGGATCTCGGTCGCGTCCGACCGCGAGAGCGGCTGGCTGCGGATGAAGAAGGTGTCCGCGGCGCCGGTGTGGATCACGATCGCGGGCAAGGTGCTCGCCGCGCTGCCGTACGCGCTGGCGGTGCTGGCCGCGCTCACCGCGGTGGCGCTCGCCGTGGTCGGGCCGGTGATCGGCGTGGGCCCGTGGCTTCGGCTGGTCGTGGTGCTGCTGCTCGGGTCGCTGCCGTTCGCCTGCCTCGGCCTCGCCGTCGGGTTCTTGGCCTCGGCGAACGCGACGACGGCGATCCTCAACGCGATCCTGTTCCCGATGGTGATCGCCTCAGGGCTGTGGATCCCGCTGGAGGCCATGCCCGCCTGGGTGGGCGGCATCGCGCCGTTCCTGCCGACCTACCACCTCGCCCAGCTGGCGCTGGCGCAGCTGACCGGGGCTCCCGCGGCGGCGCACGTGCTCGTGCTGCTCGCGGCGACGGTCGTCACCGGCGGTCTAGCCGGATGGGCCTACCGTAACCTGCGGGTATGACGGGCACGGCGACCCGGCGGCGCTGGTCGGACTTCCCGACCGGTGAGCTGTGGCCGCTGGCCTATCTGGGGTTCCTGTGCTTCCAGCCGCTGTTCGCGCCCACTCCGTGGGGCTGGCCGCTGGCTGCCGGGACAGCGGTGGCCGCGGCCGTGCTGTGGATCGAGGTGGAGTGGTGGGACGGGCCGCTGCGCCGGTGGGGCCACGTCGCGTTCACCGTGCTGGCCGCGGCCACGGTCCTGCTCAACAACTCCGCCTCGGTCCTGTTCGTCTACGCCGCCGCGTGCGCCGGCCGCTACCTGCCGAAGGCGACGGCGCTGCGCTGGTTCACAGCGCTCACCGTCGTCAACGCCGTAGCGGCGGTGCTCGCGGCCGTCAGCCACCCGTACGCGGCGCTGTCGTTCGTCCCGTCGGCGATCTTCATCTGGGTGATCGGCATGCTGTGCGTGCGCGGTGCCGAGGACGCGCGGACCTATGCGCAACTGCGGCTGCAGAACGCCCGGGTCGAGCACCTCACTCGGGTCGCCGAGCGCGAGCGCATCGCCCGCGACCTGCACGACCTGCTCGGCCAGACGCTCACCGGCATCGTCGTGCGCTCGCAGCTCGCCCAGCGGCTGGCCACGCTCGACACGGAGCGCAGCGTCGAGGAGATGCGCGAGATCGAACGGATCGCCCGCGACGCGCTGGCCGAGGTGCGGGCCACCGTCGCGGGCTGGCGGCACGTCGACCTCGACGACGAGCTGGCTGCAGCGACCGGGGCGCTCGCCGCCGTCGACGTCGAGCTGCACGTCGAGCGGGACCCCGGGATCACCCTCACGCCGTCGGTCGCGTCCGCGCTGGGTCTGGCGCTGCGCGAGGCCGTCACCAACGTGGTGCGGCACGCCGGGGCGAAGCACTGCACGGTGGCGCTGCGGCGCGACGGCGACCGCGTGGTCCTGGAGGTCCGCGACGACGGGATCGGCGGGTCCGCACCGGAGGGGCACGGGTTGACCGGAATGCGCGAGCGGATCGCCGCGATCGGCGGCGAGGTGTCCCGGCGGACGGGGAACGGCACGGCGCTGACCGTTGCGGTGCCTGCGGCGGTGGCGACGTGAGCGACGTGATCAGGGTCGTGCTGGCCGAGGACCAGGGCATGGTGCGCGGTGCGTTCGCCCAGCTGCTCGACCTCGAGCCGGACATCAGCGTCGTCGCCACCGCGGCCGACGGGGACGCCGCGCTGCGCGCCGTCCGCGAGCACCGCCCGGACGTGCTGCTCACCGACATCGAGATGCCCGGCGCGTCCGGCCTGGACCTGGCCGCGCGGCTCGCTGACGAACCGGACGCGCCCCGCGTCGTGGTGGTGACGACGTTCGCGCGCTCCGGCTACCTGCGCCGCGCGCTCGACCACGGGGTGGCCGGCTACGTGCTCAAGGACGCGCCGATCGACCGGCTCGCCGACGCGGTGCGGCGGGTGCACGCCGGTGGCCGGGTGATCGATCCCGAGCTGGCTGTGGCGGCGTGGGAGGGCACGGACCCGATGACCGACCGCGAGCGGGAGGTGCTGCGGCTGGCCGCGGAAGGGCTGCCCAACGCGGAGATCGCCGCCCGGCTGCACCTGGCCGAGGGCACGGTGCGCAACTACCTCTCGACGGTGATCGCCAAGCTCGGGGTGCGCAACCGGGTGGAGGCCGCGCGCCTGGCCACCGAGCGGGGGTGGCTGTAGCGCGGACGGCTCCGGGTCAGGCGCCGGCGAGCAGCGCGGCGTAGCGCTCGATGTCGACGTTGCCGCCGCTCACGACCACGCCGATGCGGCGGCCGGGGAGCCGCCCGGCGAGCGCGCGGACCGCGGCCATGCCGAGGCAACCGGTCGGCTCCACGACGGTCTTGTAGGTGGCGGCGAAGATCCGCATGACCTCGACCAGTTCGGCATCGCTCGCGGTCAGCACGTCGGCGACCTCGCGCTGCAGGATCGGGAAGCCGGTGGCCCCGAGGTGCTGGGTCTGAGCACCGTCGGCGATGGTGACGGGGGTGTCGATGTGCACGATCTCGCCCTTGGCCAACGACTGCCGCCCGTCGTCGCCCGCCTCGGGCTCGACGCCGAAGATCCGCACCTGCGGGCTGAGCGCGCGGGCGGCCAGGCACGAGCCGGCGAGCAGGCCGCCCCCGCCGAGCGGCACGAACAGCGCGTCGATCGGGCCGGCGTCCTCGATCAGCTCCATGACGGCGGTGCCCTGCCCGGCGACGACGTCGGGATGGTCGTAGGGCGGGATCAGGGTGAGGCCGCGCTCGGCGGCCAGTTGGGCGCCGAGCCGTTCGCGGTCCTCTGTGTAGCGGTCGTAGGTGACGACCTGCGCGCCGTAGCCCTTGGTCGCGGCGACCTTCACCGCGGGAGCGTCGTGCGGCATGACGATCGTCGCGGGGATGCCGAGGATGCGGGCGGCCAGCGCGACGGCCTGGGCGTGGTTGCCGGATGAGTAGGCGACCACACCTGCGCGGCGCTGGTCGGCGTCGAGCTTGGCGAGCGCGTTGAAGGCGCCGCGGAACTTGAACGCCCCCATCCGCTGCAGGTTCTCCGCCTTGACCAGCACTTCGGCCCCCACCTCGGCGTCGAAGCGGCGGGAGGTGAGCACCGGGGTGCGGTGGGCGTGGCCGCGGAGGCGGTCCGCGGCAGCCTGGACGTCGGCGAAGGTGGGGATCACCCGTCCAGTGTGCTGTAGCCGCGTTCGGTGTACGGGAAGCCGTCCAGCTCGGTGGTGCGGTCGCGCTGCTGGTAGTAGCTGCGGATCTCGGTGATGCGGCCGTCGGGGGCGAAGGTGAACCACTCGGCGCCGCGGGTGGCGATGCGCTCGCCGGTGCCGCCGGGCCGCCAGAACATCGTCCACTCGATGACGGCCTCGTCCGGGCCTTCCAGGCAGTGGTCGACGACCCAGCGAGCGTCGATCAGCCCGGCTACCTTGCGCCAGTAGCGGGCCAGGTGCTCGCCGCCGCGGACAGGGGCGGTGCCGGTGTTGGGCGCGAGGAAGTAGTGCACGACGTCGGGGTGCAGGGTGCTCAGCATGAGGTCGACGTCGGCGGTCGAGCAGCCGCGGTAGTACCGCTCGATGGTGTCGCGGTGGCTCACGGGCGTTCCTTCAGCAGCCGGTCGACCAGCTCGCCCGCGTGCCCGGGATCGAACTCGCCCGCGGTGAGCGCCAGGTTGGCGGCCATCCGGTCGGTGTCGACCTTCAGCCCGGAGAGGCTCGTTCGCAGCCGGGAGGCGGCTCCCCCTGCCGCGCAGAGCAGGTCGGTGAGCGCCTGCCACTCGGCGTGCCACGCCCCGGCGGCCCGCTGGTGCTCGTGCTCCCCACCGATGATCACGGCGGCGAGCCCGGGGGCCCGGCGCGCGGCGGCCCGCGCGGTGATCGCGGCGATGGGGTTGCGCTTGTGCGGCATCGACGACGAGTCCCCCGGCGCCGCCTCCTGCACCTCCCCCACCTCGGTGGCCGCGAGCAGCACGACGTCGGTGGCGGGCGTGGCACACGCGGAGGCCGCCACGGCCAGCGCGGACGCGAGCGCCCCGAGCCGGGTGCGCTCGGTGTGCCACGGCGCAGCGTCGGCGAGCCCCAGCCGGGCCGCGAGCGACGCCGCGACGGCCGGGCCGTGCGGGTGCAGCGCGGCCAGCGTGCCGGCGGCGCCGCCCAGCTGCACGGACCGGTGGGCCAGCTCGACCGCCAGCGCCGTGCGGGCCCGGTCCAGCCCTGCGCACCATCCGGCGGCCACCAGTCCGAACGTCGTGGGAACGGCCTGCTGGCCGAGGGTGCGGGCGATCATCGGGGTGTCCCGGTGCTCCGCCGCCAGCCGCGCGGCGGCGTCGGCGGCCCCGCGCAGATCGTCCAGGACCACCTCGCCGGCCCAGCCGACCAGCAGCATCGCGGCGGTGTCCATGATGTCCTGGCTGGTGGCGCCGGGGTGCACCGCGCGCCCGGCCGGCCCGGCGGCGGCCCGCAGCGTGCGCACCAGCGGGATCACCGGGTTGCCACCCTCGACGGCCAGCTTCCCCAGCTCGGCGGGATCGATCCGCAGCTGCGCCGCGGCCTTCTGCACGGCGTCGGCGTCCGCCTGCGCCACGATCCCGTGCTCCGCCGCGGCCTGCGTGAGCGCGACCTCGACGGCGATCAGCGCGGCCACCCACGACGCCGCGTCGAGGCGTTCGGCCACCCGGTCGGCGCCGAGCAGCGGGTCGAACAGGGGGCCGGTCATCGCGAACGCTCCTCTCGCTGATCTCCGACGCGCGGCGGCCGCACCCGCGCCAGCACCGCGCGGTGATCGCTGCCGGGGACGTCCAGCACCGCGCAGCGCGAAACCGCACTCCCGGCGGGCACCAGCACATGATCGATCTGGATGCCGAGCAGCGCGGGCCACCCGGACCGCAGCGGCGTCGGGAACGTCGCGGTCAATCCGTGCCCGCTCTCCGCCGCCGCCGACACCACCGGCCCCAGCACCGCCCGCAGCGCCGCGTGGTCGAGCGTGGCGTTCAGGTCCCCCGCGATGATCGGCGCGACCGGTTCGTGGCTCCACCGCGCCAAGTGCGCCAGATCCTCGCGCCACTGCCGCGCCAGTGCGGGCGTCGTCGGCGCAGCGGTGTGCGCCACCACGAGCGACCGCGGCCCGAGGACCTCGGCCCGCACCCGCAGATGCCGAGACCGCAGCTCGGGCCCACCGGTCACCTGCACACGGCCGGCCCGCGGCCCCGCCAGCACCGCGACCCCCTCCCCGTCGGGCGCGCTCGGCGGCGCCGACGTCCACCCGCGGTACCCGAGCAGCGACAGGTGCGGCCCCATGCGGTCGAGGAACGGCTGTCCGGCCTCCGACAACGCCACGAGGTCGGGTCGCTCCCGCTGCAGCAGCGCCGCGAACGCCGCCGGCTCGACCCGCCCGTGCCACACGTTGACCGCCAGCACCGTCACGTCCGCGGGCTCCTCCGGCGCCCACACCGGCGCTGCGGCCCGCCGCACCAACGACGGCACGGCAGCCGCGGCCAGCCCACCGAGCACCGCCGCCGACCGCGGCCGCCGCCGGGCGAGCCCGACCGCCGCCACCGCGGTCGCCACCGTCAGGTACGGCCGCAGCGCGACCAGCCCGATCATCGGCACCCGGTCGGCCGGCCCGCCCCGCAGGCCGATCCGATCGCCGTGCAGCACAACGGCGGCCGCGACCGTCGCCGCAGGCACCAGGACTGTCCGCACGGCACCCGAGCCTACGGCGCACCGCCTGCCCGGAAGCCGCCACCCGAATCCCCGGGGCGCGGCGAGGCGCCCCAGACGACCCCGGCCACCCGCCGGGAGGGATCAGCTCGAGCCGCCGGGAAGGAGCTCCTGCAGACGTGATCCACCTCCACCACCCGCCTCGCGCACCGCACTGCGCCGCACCGCACCGGGCCGAGCACCACCGCAAGGTGGCCGCCTGCTCGCGCGCGTCGACGACGGCGGAGGAGGCGCGCAGCGCCCGAGGAACGAGGGCGCGAGCACCGCAGGAGCCGTCGTCGACACCCGAGGCGCGCGAGCCCGCGCTCGGCGACGGAGGAGCCGAGCGCAATCAACACAGCTCGCGCGCGTCGACGACGGCGGAGGAGGAGGAGGAGGAGGAGACGCGCAGCGCCGAAGGAACGAGGGCGCGAGCACCTCGACGACTCACCAGGCCGCGAGCACCGATCCCGTGCGGAGCCGTCGTCGACGCGGGGGACGCGCGAGCCGCGAGCCGGCGACGAAGGAACCGGGCGCAGATCAACGCGACGGAGCCGGGCGCAAGTCAGCGCTGTGGCTTCCCGCCGTCTCCCGGCGGAGAGCCGCATTCCTCCAAGATCACCTCGGGCAAGATCACCTCGGTTCCGCAGCCCGCTCAGCCGCCGACGAGCGCCGCTCGAGAGGCCCGGTGACCAGGGGCCGAGCCCTGGCGGTAGGGCCCCGGCGAGGCCCTACCGTCCAACCGTGCCCGAGATCCCCATCCCCTTCACCATCCGGCCCCTGACCACGGACGACCTGCCGTCCTGCACCTGGTCCGGCACCCCCACCCACCTGCGCTACGTCCGAGCCGAACTGGCCCGGGCAGACCGAGGAGAGATCGACTACCTGGCCCTCTGCCCGCCGTCCGACCTCCCGGTGGGCCTCGCCTACATCGACTGGACCGACGACGAAGACGTCGGGACGATCGCCCAGCTGACGATCCACCCGGCCCTGCGCGGCTGCGGACTGGGCACCTTCCTCGTCCGAGCAGCCGAGGAGAGGATCAGGGCACGCAGGAGGAACCGCGCAGAGCTCGCCGTGGAGACGACGAACAGGAGAGCACGAGCTCTCTACGACCGCCTGGGCTACCGGGCGTACGGCGAGACGCGGGCCGCGTGGGACACCGAAACCCCGGACGGCAGGGTGGTCCGCCACGAAGCAACGATGACGCTGATGCGGAAGAGCCTCAGACTTCCGGCCCGATGAGCACCGGCAGCTTCGTCAACCCCCGAACCAGGTTCGAGTGCCGGTGCACCAACTCGTCCGCCGGCACCGCGAGCTCGGTCCCCGGCCGCCGAGCCAGGAACCGCCCGATCGCCTCCTGTCCCTCGATCCGCGCCAGCTGCGCCCCGAGGCAGTGGTGCACGCCGTGGCCGAACGCGACGTGCCGGGAGGCGTCCCGATCGACCTGCAGCTCATCGGCATCGGAGAACCGCGAGGGGTCCCGGTTGGCCGCGGCGAGGGACAGCAGCACCTGCGACCCCGCGGGGATCGTCACACCGCTGTACTCGACGTCCTCGGTGGTGAACCGGGCGGGCGTGGTGTGCACCGGGGAGTCGAAGCGGAGGAACTCGTCGACGGCGCTCGTGATCAGCTCGGGCTGATCGAGCAGCAGCTTGCGCTGCTCGGGGTGGGTGAACAGGGCGAGCAGACCGTTGCCGATGAGGTTGACGGTGGTCTCGTGCCCGGCGATGAGCAGCATCATCGCCATGGCGTTGAGCTCGTCCTCGGAGAGCCGGTCACCGTCGTCGGCGACCTCGATCAGGCCGCTGATCAGCCGGTCGTCGGGATTCTCCCGCTTGGCTGCGACGAGCTCGACGATGTAGCCGTTGAGCTTGCCCATCGCCTCCATCGCCTGCTGGTGGTCGGACGCGTCGACCATGGTGTTGGACCAGGCGGCGAAGTCCTCGCGGTCCTCGGCGGGCACCCCGAGCAGCTCGCAGATCACGAAGACGGGGAGCGGGAACGCGTACTCGGCGAGCAGGTCGACCTCGCCGGACTGCGGGAGTGCGTCGATCAGCTCGTCGGCGAGCCGGCGGATCTGCGGCCGCAGCTCCTCCATGCGGCGCAGCGTGAACGTGCGCGAGACGAGCTTGCGCAGCCGGGTGTGCTCCGGCGGGTCCATCAGGATCATCATCTTGACCGGCGGCCCGGGCGCGGTGGCGCGCTGCTCGGGCGGGAGGGTGTAGCGCCAGTCCTTGGACAGCCGTGGGTCGGCCAGTGCCGCGCGCGCGTCGTCGTAGCGCGTGAGCACCCACGCGGGGGTGCCGTGCAGCTCGATGCGGTGCACGGGATCGTCCGTGCGCAGTGCGCTGTAGGCGGGGTACGGGTCGTGCCAGAAGTCGCCCTCGTAGAGCGTGGCGGAAGCGGTCACCGGTCTCCTCGGATCGATGTAAGCAGTCGCTCACATGCAGATGTGAGCGCCAGCCTACATGCGGAACCGGGCCTCGGCCGGGGCGAAGAGCGCGACGTCCTGGGGCAGATCCGCGGCCGGCTGCCGCCCGGTCAGCACGGCGGCCGCGTACGCGGAGAGCGCGGGCGAGGTCTCGATGCCGGAGCCGCCCTGCCCGGCCACGAACGCGAACCCCGGCGCGTCCGGCCAGGAGCCCACGACCGGCCGCCGATCGGCCACGAACGACCGCAGCCCGGCCCAGCTGGTGCGCACCGAGCGCAGCCCCAGCCTCGTCGCCTCCTCCACCCGCTCCAGCGCGAGCGCGACGTCGAGCGGATCCGGCTTGGCGTCACCCGGCTCGGCCGGGCTCTCGTCGACCGGGGAGCACATGAGGTCGTCGCCGTCGGCCTTGAAGTAGAAGCGGTCGGCCGCCTCGATCACGAACGGCAGTCGCTCGGCGGGCCCGCGCAGCCGCGCCGGATCCGGCACCCGCACCACCGCGATCGTGCGCCGGTGCGGCACCAGACCCACCTCGGTCACCCCGGCCCGGCGGGCGACGACGTCCGCCCACGCCCCGGCCGCGTCCACGACGAGCGGGGTGTCCAGCACCGCTCCCCCGCCCAGGTGCACCCGCCAGCCCGAGCCGGTCCGCTCGATCCGCTCGGCGGGCGCGCTCACCCGCACCTCTCCCCCGCGCGCCCGCAGCCCGCGCAGGTAGCCCTGGTGGAGCGCATCGGTGTCGACGTCCGCGGCGTCGACCACCGCGGCCGCGCGCAGCCACCCGGGCGCGAGCGCCGGGCAGAGCCGCTCCGCTTCCGCGGGATCGATCCGCTCCGCAGCCCCGGGCCCGCCCTCCCGCTCAGCCAGGTACTCCGCGAGCCGGCGCTCGGCCTCGTCGTCGCCGGCGACGAACAGCACCTGCCGCGGCAGCAGCAGCGGCGGCGTGCCGAGCTCGTCGACCAGCCGCGCGAACCGCGGACCGCTCGCCGCGATCAGCGCGCGCACATCGGCAACCCCGTGCCCGGGCACCCACGTCGCGGCCGACCGCGCCGTCGAGTGCCGGCCCGCGACCGGCTCGGCCTCCACCAGCACCACCGCGCGATCGGCGGCCAGCTCGTAGGCCACCGATGCCCCGGCGATCCCACCCCCGATCACCACCGCGTCAGGCATCCCCATGCGGCCCGACGCTACCGCCGTAAATCGATGGCGCTCCTCCCGCGGTCGGGCCTACCTTCTGCTCATGCGCCTGTGACGAGCAGCTCCCGCGGCCACGCGGAGCCCGCGGCCCCGGACCGGTCCGGTCGCCGCCGTCCCTCGGTTCCCCGGCCGGCACCGCCGCCACCAGCTGCCGTCAGCCGCATCCCTCGTACCGGAGGCCGCCCATGGCTGCGCATCCTTCGCCGCACCCCTCCCGATCGCCCCGACTCCCGCTCGACCTCACCGCCGACGCCGACGCGCCCGCGCCCACCAACCGGGCAGCCCGGCGCGGCCGAGGCCGGTCCAGCGGATCCCCCGTGCCCGGTTCGGCTCGCTACCAGCCACCGGTGCACGCGCGGCCTCAGCAAGGCCGGCGGATCAACCCGGTGCGCCGCACCGGCTGATCCGCATCGGGCCGCCGGTCCCGCGTCCACGGGACCGGCGGCCCCGATCGACACCCCGCCCGTCTGGGAAGATTGCGGCGTGGGCACCCCCGCGGCGACCTGCCGGATCTTCTGGGCCGCACCGGTCGAGCCGACCTCGGCACCGCACCTCGTGCGACTGCTCGACGCCCACGAACGCGAACGCATGGCGCGGCTGCGGCGGCCCGCCGACCAGGCGCGCTACCTCGCCGCGCACGCGCTCACCCGCGTCGTCCTCGCCGACGTGCTCGGCGCACCCCCCGACCGGCTCACGTTCGACCGCACCTGCCGCTGCGGCCGCCAGCACGGCAAACCGGTGCTGCTGCAGCCGTTGGCGCCCGCGTTCTCGATGACCCACGCCGGCGACTTCGTCGGCGTCGCGGTGCACACCTCCCCCGTCGGCCTCGACGTGGAGGAGATCCGCCCGCTCTCCGATCTCACCGCGATGGCCGAGCACGCCCTCTCCGACACCGAGCTGGCGGCCGGCGCCGGCGCCACCCCCGAGGGCTTCTTCTCGGTGTGGACGCGCAAGGAGGCCGTGCTCAAGGCCACCGGCGACGGACTGTCCGTGCCGATGAAGTCGGTCACGCTCGGGCCCGGCCGAGTGAAGGAGTGGACCGGCGACGGTGACCCGGGTGAGCCGATGTGGGTGCACGAGTCCAGCCCGGCCCCCGGCTACGTCGCCGCCGTCGCCGGGTTCGGCACCGAACCCCCGGCCGTCGTGGAGCAGGACGGCAACGCCCTGCTGCGGTAGCACAGGGCAGACGCAACGAACGGCCCTTTCGTGCACCTGGAGCGCACGAAAGTGCCGTTCGCCGCGCCCGGCCCAGGCCGGCCATCATCGGGGTTCGCGCCTGGACGCGGCGCGCGTAGGCCCGCGCAGCGCGGGCCCGGTCATCGCAGCGGGTGGAGCACCAGTGGCGCCGGCCCCGGCGCAGCAGGTAGCGGGTGCAGGGCGGGGAGCCGCACGCGACGAGGCGCTCGGCGTCCGGGCCCGTGAGCAGGTCGGCGGCGTCGTCCGCGAGTAGCGCGCGGGCGCGATCGACTACCCGGTCGGTGACGGCCGCACGGCGCGGTAGGACCCGTCGGCGGCGGCCCGGTGCAGGAGGGGCCCACCGGGGCCCGGTTCAGCGCGTCGTTGACGGCCGCCACCGCTTCGGGGCGGGCCGGCTCGCCGGCGACGCGGGCGGCGAACAACGCCCTGACGTGGTCGCGCCTCGCACGCAGCCGCGCCGCGCACGCCTCCTGCAGGTCGGCGTCCGCGGGCGTGAGGCCGCGCTCGGCGACCCACCGGTTCACCGTCTCCGGGGCGGCGAGCAGCTCGACACCGCCGTCCTGTCCACCGGGACCGCCGCGCATCCCCGTCCTGTTCGGCGGTGAGCCGGTCGTGCTGACCGTTGCCCGGGCCGCCGAGACTGCGGGGATCCTCGGCGCCCGCCGGGTCGTGCCCGACCACTGCGACAGCTGGCCCACGTCACCGAGAGCCGGGAAGGGGTCGTGGCCGCGTTCACCGCCGCCGGGCTGGCCGACCCGGCTCGTGATCCGCGCGTAGCGTCCGCGGCCGACCGCAACGAACGGCCCTTCCGTGCACCTGGAGTGGACGAAAGGGCCGTTCGTTGCGTCGGCTCGGACCCGGCGGCACCCGGAGGCGTCGGTGCGCCACCGGACAATGGGGCCGTGAGCCGGCGGTGGGTGCTGCACCTCGACATGGACGCGTTCTTCGCATCCGTCGAGCAGCTCACCCGCCCCACCCTCGCCGACCGCCCGGTACTGGTCGGCGGGCTGGGACCGCGGTCCGTCGTGGCCGGGGCGAGCTACCAGGCGCGGGCCTTCGGCGCCCGATCGGCGATGCCGATGGCGCAGGCACGGCGGCTGGTCCCGCACGCGACCGTGCTCCCGGCCCGGTTCCCGCTGTACTCGGCCGTCTCGGAACGGGTGATGGCGGTGCTCGCCGAGGCCGCGCCCGTGCTGGAGCCGGTGTCGGTGGACGAGGCGTTCCTCGAACCGCCGGACCTCGCCGGCGCAGATGCCGCCACCGTCCACGAGTTCGGCGTCCGCCTGCGCAAGGCCGTCCGGGAGGCCACGGGGCTGCCCGCCTCGCTCGGCGCCGGCTCCGGCAAGCAACTGGCGAAGATCGCCTCCGAGCTGGCCAAGCCGGACGGGCTGCGGGTCATCGCCCCCGACGAGGAACGCGCCGTGCTCGATCCGCTGCCGGTGCGCGCGCTGTGGGGCGTCGGCCCGGTCGCCGAGCAGAGCCTGCGCAGCATCGACGTGCACACCGTGGGCCAGCTCGCGGCGATGGACCTGCGCGAGGTCACCGCGGTGCTGGGCACGGCCGTCGGCACCGAGCTGCACCGCCTGGCGAACGGCATCGACGACCGCCCGGTCGCCCCGCGCGGGGCCGCCAAGCAGGTGAGCGCCGAGACCACGTTCGACACCGACCTGACCGCCATGTCCGCGGTCCACGAGGCCGTGGCGAAGATGACGGCCGCCGCGCACCGCCGCCTGCTCGCCAGCGGCCGGGCGGCGCGCACCGTCACCGTGAAGGTCCGCGCCGCCGACTTCACCACGACGAGCCGCTCGGAGACCTCGCCGCTGCCCAGCACCGACCTCGCCACGCTCACGGCCACGGCGGTGCGGCTGGCCGGGTCCGCGGTACCCGCGGGCGGGGTGCGGCTGATCGGGGTGTCGCTCGCCGGGCTCACCGACGATCCGCCGCCTGCGCTGTTCGACCCGCAGCCACCGCCGGCGCCCGCGCCCCTCCCGGTGGTGACCGAGCCCGCCCCGGAACCGCCGCGACCCTGGCGCACCGGGGACGACGTCCACCATCCCGACCACGGGCACGGGTGGGTGCAGGGCGCCGGGCACGGGCGGGTCACCGTCCGGTTCGAGACCCGCAGCACCGGCCCCGGCCGGGCCGTCACCTTCTCCGCCGACGATCCTGCGCTCACCCGGGCCGATCCGCTGGCGAGCCTGGAGTGACCTGCGGGTGAACCTGTTCCGACAGGGTCGTTGGTCAGTACCGCGATGATCGACGGCAGCGTAACCTCGCAGGTACCGGTGCTCCGCCCGCTCCGGACGGCCCGGTCGGTCGAGAAGGGATAGAGGCGGTGCACGTGCGAACGCGGTCGGCACGCCGATGGTGGGGGGTCGGCACCCTGCTGTTGGCCGTGCTCGCGCTGCTGTCGGCGGCCCGCTGCGTGATCACGATGGTCTACCTCGGGTTCGAGTTCAGCGCCGAGGTCAACCCGATCCGCACGCCGGCCAGCTACTACGTGTTCGTCGAGGGCGGCAGCGCACCGTTCACGTCCGCCGCGGTCGCGCTCGCGGTCGCCGCACTCGCCGTCCTGGTGGGGATGACGTGGGCGGGCGCGCACATGTCCGGTCGGCCCACCGTGCTGTTCTCGGTGTGGTCGCTGTGCCTGATCCTCGCCGCGATCTTCCCGACGGACAACAGCCCGGACATCACGTCGTTCAGCGGGTGGGTCCACCAGTTCGCCGGGGCCGGGATCCTGATGCTGCTGTCGTTCGCCGGGCTCGCCGCGGCGGCGCAGCTGGCCGAGAACCCGGCGTGGCAGCCGGTGGTGCCCATCGTGCGGGTGCTGTCCCTGGGCGCGGGCGTGCTCACCTCCCTGTACATCGCCTCGCGCGTCATC
Source organism: Pseudonocardia thermophila (assembly GCF_900142365.1). Classification (GTDB taxonomy): domain Bacteria; phylum Actinomycetota; class Actinomycetes; order Mycobacteriales; family Pseudonocardiaceae; genus Pseudonocardia; species Pseudonocardia thermophila. The sequence continues at coordinate 166,782 of NZ_FRAP01000013.1, forward strand.
GAGCTGGCGCCCGAGGCGTTCGCCGCGATCGGCGTCGTCGACTTCGGTGGACTGCTGCAGCGGGCGTCGATGGCGTTCCAGATCGGGGTCGTGATGGCGCTGGCCCTGCACCTGATGCGGGTGTCGTGGCACGCGCTGCGGGCGGGCTCGGCCGAGCCCGCCGCGCCGGACGGCCCGGTCCGGCTGGGCGATCCACCGGCCACCTGCTGACCGCTCCCCCGGTGCCGCCGTGCGGGCGAGGGATGTTTCACCTCGCCGCTGCGGAGGGATGCACCTGAGGCATCCGACACACGCGAAGGGGTGAGCGAGGTGGACACGACCGTCCTCGTGCTGGTCATCGTGGTTGTCCTGCTGCTGGTGGTCATCGCGGTCGGCGGCGCCCTGCTCGCCAGGGCGCGCCGCTCGCAGAAGCTGCAGGAGCGCTACGGCCCGGAGTACGAGCGCACACTGCACGAAACCGGCGACCGCAAGGCCGCCGAGGAGGACCTCGCCGAGCGCGAGGCCCGCCGCCGGAAGCTGGACGTGCGGGACCTGTCCGACCAGGAGCGGGACCGCTTCGCCGGGCACTGGACGCAGATCCAGCGCGGCTTCGTCGACGACCCGGTGCGGGCCGTGCACGACGCCGACCGGCTGGTCGTCGACATCATGCGGACCCGCGGCTTCCCGACCGACGACGCCGACCGCCGCACCGAGGACATCTCCGTCGACCACCCGCAGATCGCCCAGCGCTACCGTGACGCGCGCGCCGTCCGGTCGGCGACCGAGCAGGGCCCCGTCGACACCGAGACGCAGCGGCACGCCGTGACCGCGTACCGCGATCTTGTCGATGCCCTGCTCGGAGGCGAACAATCGGCGTCCACCGCCTCGCCCGCGAAGGAGCAGACCCGATGACCACGTCCGACGGAGACACCGGCGGCGCCCTCGACAAGCTGAAGTCGGTGTGGCGGGAGGCCGTCGGCACCCGCGACGACCAGTCCGACGCGACGGACCAGCAGGAGGAGCCCCGCACCGACGGCTGGGAGAAGCGGCCCGCGCCGCCGGGCACCGCGAACCCGGCCGACGTCCGGCCCGAGGTCACCGCCCAGCACGCCAGCGGCCTGGAGCCCGCCGAGTTCGGCACCGGGCCGGTGGCGCAGCAGGGCCCGGTGCCGCGGCCCACCTCCCCGGTGCCGCACCAGCAGGGCCCGGTGCCCCACGAGCAACCGGTCGCCGCCACCGCGCGCGGGCCGATCCCGCGCTGGGGTGCCGCTCCGGCCCCGGTCGGCGCGGAAGGCACGCCCGGCGCCGCACCGCCGGTGCCGCCGCAGGGCCGCCCGCAGCCGACACCCCAACCATCAGCGCCCCAACAGTCAGCGCCCCGATCATCAGCGCCCCAGCCATCAGCGCAGCCCGCACCCCAGCCGGTGCCGGGGCTCGGTGACCGCCGGTCGGGGTGGACCGAACCCGGGGCGGCCGGATCATCGAGCACGGCGCGGTCGGACGCGCCGGACGCCGAGCAGGCCACCACGGCGTCCACGCCACCCGGTGGGCAGCAGAACGGCACGGCGGAGGCGCAGGGCAACCACGGGCTGTTCACGCCCGCGAACGACACCGGATCCACGGCCACGGCTGACGCGGACACCCGGACATCCGGCGAGGGCACGTCGTCGAGCTCGACGGATCCAGCCGAGGACACCACCGAGAGCCCGGCCGCGGACACGGCGAGAAACACCGCGAAGGACACCGCGAAGGACACGGACACCGCGAAGGGTTCTGCGGACTCGGCCGGCACGGACTCGGCTGGCACAAACGCGGCTGGCACAAACGCGGCTGGCACGGACTCGGCTGGCTCGCACAACAGCCCCCAGAGCACGGCCGTGCACCGGCCCGCGGCGCACCGGCCCGCGGCGGCCAGCACCACGACCGCCAGCACCACGACCCCGACCGGCGCCTCCACCGAGCCGGAGCGGATCGTCCCGGCCGACCGGGCGCAGAGCTTCACCGCCCGGTGGAACGAGGTGAAGGGCGATTTCGTCGACGAGCCGCGGGAAGCGGTGCGGAAGGCGGACACGCTCGTCGGCGAGGTGCTCGACGAGATCACCCGCGCGTTGGCCGCGCAGCGCGCCGAGCTGGAGCGCGGTCTCGACGACGAGGCCACCTCGACCGAGGACCTGCGTCAGGCCATGCAGCGCTACCGGAAGTTCTTCGAGCGCCTGCTCACGTTCTGAGCATCCGTCGAGGACGACGTCGCCGTGGTCGGGTCGCCTCGTTGATCACGGCGACGTCGATCTCGACTCGGGTGCGAATCAGGTTGCTCGGCTCGTCACCGGGTGATCTACGAGCCCGGCGACCGGGCCGATCACCACGACGGCGGGCGGGCTGACCTCCTCGGCGCGTGCGACCTCGGCGACCGTGGCCAGCGTGGCGCGGACCGCGCGCTCGATGCGGGTGCTGCCGTCCTGCACGATCACGACCGGGGATTCGGGGTCGCGACCACCGGCGAGCAGGGCGTCCGCGAACGCGCCGAGCCGTTCGACGGCCATCATCAGCACGAGGGTGCCGCGCAGCCGGGCGAGCGCGTCCCAGTCGACGAGGCTGCGCGGGTCCCCGGGTGCTGCGTGCCCGGAGACCACGACGATCTCGTGCGCCACCCCGCGGTGGCTCACCGGCACGTCGACGAGGGCGGGGACGGCGAACGCGCTGGTCACACCGGGCACGACGGTGACCGGAACTCCGGCCTCGGCACAGGCGAGGACCTCCTCGAACCCGCGCCCGAACACGTACGGATCGCCGCCCTTGAGCCGCACCACGAACTTCCCGGCTCGAGCGTGCTCGATCAGCAGCTCGTTGATCTTCTCCTGCTGCATCGCCCGGCCGTAGGGGATCTTGCTGGCGTCGATGACCTCGACGGACTCGGCGAGCCCGTCGAGCAGGTCACGGGGCCCCAGCCGGTCGGCGACGACCACGTCGGCGCGGGCGAGCAGCCGCCGTCCGCGCACCGTGATCAGCTCGGGATCGCCCGGCCCGCCCCCGACCAGCGCCACGCCGGGCCGGACCGGTTCGGCACCCTCGTCGACGGCGTCCGCGAGCCCGGCGGCGAGGGCTTCGACGATCGCGGTCCGCACGGCGGCGGACCGGCGCGGCCGACGCCCCGCCAGCACGCCGACGGTGAGTCCGTCGTGGTGCCCGACGGCGGGGGTGACCGCGGAACCGCCCGGGGCGTGGTCGGCCCGCACGCAGAACACCTGCCGCTGCTCTGCCTCCGCGCAGACGGCGGCGTTGACCTCGGGATCGTCGGTGCAGGCCAGCGCGTACCAGGCACCGGCCAGATCCCCCGGCGTCCACCGGCGCGCGGTCCAGCGCAGCTCCCCGGCCACGGCCATGCCCTCGACGGCGGGGGTCACCTCGGGTGCGATGAGTTCGACGTCGGCGCCTGCGGCGACGAGGCCGGCGACCCGCCGCTGGGCGACCGTGCCTCCGCCCACGACGACGACGCGGCGGCCGGCGAGGTCGAGCCCCACGAGGTATGGGGCGACGGTCACGGGTCCTCCAGGGTCGACCGGGCGGGGGATCCGCACGAGGATACGGGCAGGTCAGCTGCCGCAGTCGCAGCAGTTGCAGCAGTCACAGCAGCCGTCGCAGCCCTCGCAGCCGTCGCAGGAGCAGTTCTGGCACCAGCCGTCGCGGCGCTTGCCCGACCACGGCCCCTCGTACTCCCCGCAGCAGACCTGGCACGTGCAGAACAGCACGACGGCCGTCCCGCACCCCGCGAGCAGACCACGGCCGCGGATCGGCTCCTTGTCGAGGGACGGCTTGGCGGCGTGCGCGAACGCGTGCTGCACGGCGCGGTCCAGCTCGTGCACGAGCAGCCGGTGCGCCAGCCGCCCGCTGGCGCGCGAGGCCCAGGTGACGTCCGCGAGCGCCAGCCGCACCCCGAGCACGGCGTCGTCGGCGTGGCGGCGGGCGGCGGCCAGGTCGGTCCCGGTGGCCACGAGCGGGTTCCACGCCCCGCTGCGCTCGTCGGCGGGCAGGTCCTCGACGGCGTCGAGCAGGTGCGCGAGGCGGCCGAAGAGGCGGCCGGCCTCGGTGAGCGGCGCGATGTTCTCCGGCCGCTCGGCGAGCACGGCCGTGTGGGCGAACGCGGCGGCGGTGGCGGTTTCGGTCGGCTCGGTGACGGCCAGCAGCGATGTCGCCGTGCGCTCGAGGCCGGGTTGGCGCGCGACGGCGTCGAGCAGCACAGCGGTGTCCAGCCCGAGGGCGGCGGCGTCCGCCGCGGCGTGACGGGCCCAGCGCCCGGCCAGGCGGGTGGCGGCGCGGGCCAGGGCCGGCCGGGCGAGTGGGCCGTCGCCGTCGGCGGCGTGGTCCTTGAGGGTGGCGGAGGCCAGCACGAGGGAGACGACGGCGGCCAGCCGCGCCCCCTCCCCCGTCGCCACGGTCGCGGACCGCAGGCCGCGCAGGGCGCACGGGCCAGCAATCCGGGTCCGCTGCCCGGTCTGCGCCGCCACCAGCACGGAGATCAGCAGGCCGTCGTAGTTGGTCGCGACGCGCGCCAGGTGACCGTGCGCGTCGCGCAGGGCGAGGCACAGCCCGCAGAGGTGCCCGATCCACTCCGCGCGCAGCGCAGCGTCGAGCGTGTGGCGACAAGGCCGGATCATGCCGAACACCAGCGCACCCTACGGGGGCGTGCTCGGGGACCGGTCCCGGTGGGTCGACGATCACCCGTGGACGAGCGCCGCTGTCTCCTCAGCCACGCGCCGGTGCAGCGCGCGAGGCAGGTCGTGGCCCATCCCCGGGAACGTGACGAGCCGGGCACCCGGCACCGCCTGCGCGGTGGCCAGGCCGCCGGCCAGGGGGATCAGCGGATCGGCCTCGCCGTGCAGGACGAGGGTGGGAGCGGTGACGGTGCCCAGGGCGGGCCGGCGGTCGGGTGAGGCGAGGACCGCGGCGAGCTGGCGGCGTCCGCCGTCGGGATCGCGGTTGCGGGTGTAGGCGCCCCGCCCGTAGGCGCGCAGGAAGTCCTCGTCGAGCGGATAGGCGGGCGAGCCGATCGTGCGGAACGTCGCCACGACCTGCTCCCCTGCCTGTTCCGGGGTGCGCGCCGGCGGCGCGGCCGGCACGAGGGCTGCGCGCAGCCGCGGCCGGGCGATCCACGGGCCGGGGCTGGACATCACCGACGTCAGCGATCGGACCCGCGCGGGGTGCTCGATGGCGACGGTCTGCGCGATCATCCCGCCCATCGAGGTGCCGAACAGGTGCGCCGACTCCCAGCCCAGCGCGTCGAGCACGGCGACGGCGTCCGCGGCCATGTCCGACAGCGTGTACCGCGCGGCGGCCCGCGGCCAGGCCAGCATCCGCGCCAGCGACGGCGCGCCCAGGGCGGTGAGCGCCGTCGAGCGGCCGACGTCGCGGTTGTCGTAGCGGGCGACGTCGAACCCGGCGTCGGCGAACGCCTCCAGCAGCGTGTCGGGCCAGAAGGTGAGCTGCATGCCCAGCCCGGAGATCAGCAGCAGCGGTTCGCCGGTGGACCCGGTGCGCTCGTGGACCAGCTCGACGGCCCCGTTGCGCGCCGGTGCGGTCACGCGGCACCTTCCTGGAGGGCGTCGTCGGCCGAGGAGCCCAGCGCGGTGGCGACGGCCCGCGGCGCGGTCGCGAGCGCGGTGTCGAGCACGCGCTCGCGGCGGCGGGGGTTCATCAGGTTGCCGCCCATCGCGGCCAGATCCGCCGGGCCGGGGGTGAGCACCCGGACCCGCACACCGGCGGCGCGCACCGCCTCGATCTCGGCGTCGAGCCAGCGGGTGAGCAGCCGGCGCAGCTTGCGCTCCAGCTGCGCGAGGGGGTCGGCCGGTCGGTCGTACTCGTAGCTGGCCATCGGCGCGAGCACGATGACCTCGTCCAGCTCGGGGGCGCCGGGGCGGGCGAGCAAGCGCAGCGAGGTGGTGGAGGCGATGCCGCCGTCGACGTAGCGGCGGCCGTTGATGGTCTGCGGTGCGAACCAACCGGGGATCGAGCAGGACGCCAGCACGGCCTCGCCGACGGTGGCGGGCGGGCCACCGGCCCGGCCGAACACGACACGGCGGCCGGAGTCGTAGTCGACGGCCGCGATCCAGAGCGGGTTGCCGGGGATCCAGCCGTCCTCGGTGACGCCGACACGGGTCTGCATCGCGGTGACCATGTCGACCAGGGAGCTCAACCGCGCCCGGCCCAGCGGCATCAGCGCCGAGGCGACCACGACCGGGTTGAGCGAGCGTCCGTTGCGCACCGCGGAGGCCAGCAGCGCGGGCGACCCGATCCACGGCCACGGCACCGGCGGCAGCCCGTTGCCGGTCTCCCGCTCGATGCGCCGGATGTCCGGCAGATCGACGACGCCGTCCAGGTCGGGCGCCAGCTCGTCCGGGTCCGTACCCTGCTGGTGGGCCAGCAGCTCGTCGACGGTCTGACCGCAGCGCAGCGCGGCGCCCAAGACGCTGCCCGCGCTCGTGCCGACGATGAGGTCGAGCTCGCCCAGCGGGCGATCGAGCACGTCCTGCAGCGCCACGAGGGTGGCGGTCGTCCACGCGGACCCGAGCAGGCCGCCCGCACCCAGCACCAGCCCGGTCCGCGTCATGACACCCTCCCCGATGAAGGCCCTACTCGAGAGTAGCGCTCATCACAGTAGATCGGGATACAGCGCGGCGCACGGCGGACGAGCCTCTGTCGACGATTGCAAGCTCACCAACCGGACGGGTAGCCGCACACCTTGCGTGCCGCCTCGGTCACCCTCAGTGCAGCCGACGAGCCTCGCTCGTGCGCCCCGTGCAACGAACGGCCCTTTCGTCCACTCGGAATGGACGAAAGGGCCGTTCGTTGCCGCCAGGTCCGGCGAGAGGGTTGGCCTCACTCGTGCCCGACCACCGGCCGCGGCACGTACGGAGCCTCGAGCGCTGCGACCTCGTCGTCGGTGAGCTCCAGCTCGACCGCCGCGATCGCGTCCTCGACGTGCCCGGGCTTGGTGGCCCCGATGATCGGTGCGGTCACCGGGGCCTTGTGCAGCAGCCACGCGAGCCCCACCTGCGCCCGCGAGACCCCGCGCGCCTCGGCGATCTTGCCGACCTCGTCGATGATCGCGGCGTCGGACTCGTCGGCCCCGCGCCCGTAGAAGGGGTCGCTGCCGGCGCGGACGGTGCTGTCGGCGCCGGCCGGGCGGGTCAGCCGCCCGCGGGCGAGCGGGCTCCACGGGATGACGCCCACGCCGGTGGCGGCGCAGTAGGGCAGCATCTCCCGCTCCTCCTCGCGGTAGAGGAGGTTGTAGTGGTTCTGCATCGAGGAGAACCGGGTCCAGCCGTTCCTCTCGGCGACGTGCTGGGCGGTGGCGAACTGCCACGTCCACATGCTGGATGCGCCGATGTAGCGGGCCTTGCCGGCGCGCACGACGTCGTGCAGCGCCTCCATGGTCTCCTCGATCGGCGTCGTGTAGTCGAAGCGGTGGATCTGGTAGAGATCGACGTGGTCGGTGCCCAGGCGGCGCAGCGACGCGTCGATCGAGGCGAGGATGTGCTTGCGCGACAGGCCGCGGTCGTTGGGCCCGTCGCCCATCGGGTTGTAGACCTTGGTGGCCAGGACGTAGTCGTCGCGGCTGCGGAAGAACTCCCGCAGGAGGGTGCCGGTGATCTCCTCGCTGGCGCCGAGCGAGTACACGTCGGCGGTGTCGAAGAAGATCACCCCGGCCTCGACGGCGCTGCGCACCAGCGGGCGGGCCCCGTCGAGGTCGAGCACCCAGTCCCGCCAGGACGAGGAGCCGTAGCTCATCATCCCGAGGCAGATGCGGGAAACCTTCAGGCCAGTGCTACCGAGGCGGGTGTACTCCACCCCCTGAACTTAGATCTGCCCCGCGGATCCGCGGTACACGCAGGTCACCTCAGATCCGCGGGGCCGCCACGATCAGGCGAGCGGCCCGAACCGCAGGATCGCGACGACGAGGGCCAGCACGCCCAGCACGATCGGCGGGACGACCGCCTTGCCCTCGTTGCGGCGCACGTGCACGACGCCGGCGCCGATCATGATCAGCGTCAGCCCGAGGGCGGCCAGCGGCGTGAGCACCGGAGCGATACCGGTCAGCGTCGGCAGCACGAGGCCGATCGCACCGAGCACCTCGAGCGCGCCGATGCCCTTCACGGCGCCGTCGGAGAAGTCCTCGGCCCACCCCAGGCCGCTGTCGATCAGCTTCTTGCGGTCCTGGACAAGCTTCATCGCACCCACGGCGAGGAAGGCGAGCGCCAGGATTCCCTGCAGGATCCAGGAGAAGACGGCCATGTCGTCCCCTTTCACGTGAAAGTTCAACAGGTGTTTCCAGGTGGAACTTCACGTTGATCCGGACCATTCCCGGGCGGGCCGTGGCGCTACAGCTGGGCCGGTCCCGCGAAGGGACCCAGATCCTCGACGGCGCGCAGCCGCTCGCCCGCGTCGCCGACGAGCGGTTCGCCGTGCCCGAAGCAGGCGATGTCCGCGTCCAGCCCGGCCAACAGCCGGAACGACTCCACGGCCGCGGCCCGGTCCTCGTTGAACGGCCCCAGGATCAGCGCGCCTTCGTGCTCGGCGATCGTGTCGCCGGTGAAGAGCACGCCCGCCTCGGGCAGGTGCAGCCCGATGCTGCCGGCCGTGTGCCCCGGCCCGTGCACGACCACCGCGCCGCCGCCGAACGGCAGCACCTCGCCGTCGTCGAGCACCCGATCGACCGGGCACGGCGGCGCGACGCCGCCCCCGACCTGCGCGAACAGCGCCTCTTCCGCCGGCAGCAGCGACGGCTGCGGCGCCGGCTCGGCACCGGTGACGACGCCCGCTTCGGCTCCGTGGACGAGCACCTCCGCGCCCCACGCGCGCACGTCGACGGCCGATCCGGCGTGGTCGACGTGGTGGTGGGTGAGCACCACCCGCCTCACCGCGGACGGGCCCAGCCCCAGCTCCGACAGCGCCTCGGCGATCACCGGCGCCGACCCCGGCGGCCCGGCGTCGATCAGCGTCACCTCGGCGTCGGCACCCGACCCGTCGCGCCAGATCCAGCACTGCCCGAACGCCGGCTGGACCCGCCACAGCCGCTCCGCGATCTGCGTAACCCCCATAAGGCGAACGGTACTGACGCGCGCGGGTCTACGGTGGACGGTTCGCGGAGGGCGATCAAGCGAAACGGGGAGACCGACGTCGTGGCGGGAAAGGAGCTCCTCTCGACGCGATCAGCCTCGACCGCACCCCGGTCTCACCCCGGTCTGTCAGAGGCACGCTCGGGGCCGCGCGCAACGAACGGCCCTTTCGTCCACTCTGAGTGGACGAAAGGGCCGTTCGTTGCGGCCAGGTCCGGCAATCACGCCGCCCACGCCGCGTGCACGATCCCCGCGACCCGGTCGGCGGACAGCTCCCCGATCCCCACGAGCGCTCCCTGCGCAGCCTCCGCGATCTGTGCGGCCAGCCCCAGCCGGACCGGGCCGGACTCGCAGTCGACCACGACCGTCGCCACCCCGTCGGCGGCGAGCAGGCGCGCGGCGCGGCAGGCGTCGCGGACCGGGTCGCCGCCGGGGCGTGCGGCGACCGTGGCCCGCCCGTCGGTGAGCACGACGAGCAGCGGGCGCCGCCGCGGATCGCGCAGCCGCTCCACCTGCAGCACCGTGCGGGCGCGCAGCAGGCCGTCGGCGAGCGGGGTGCGGCCGCCGGTGCGCAGGTGCGCCAGGCGGGCCTGGGCCGCCGGCACGCTCGACGTCGGCGGGAGCGCCACCTCGGCACCGGCCGCCCGGAACGTCACCAGCCCCACCTTGTCGCGGCGCTGGTAGGCGTCGCGCAGCAGGGAGAGCACCGCGCCGGTGACGGCGGACATGCGCTTGCGCGCGGCCATCGAACCGGACGCGTCGACGACGAACAGCACGAGGTTGCCCTCCCGGCCCTCACGGACCGCGCCGCGCAGATCGGCTGCCGTGAGCGTCAGCCGCCCGCCCGTGCGGCCACGCCCGGCGGCCGCCGCCACCGTCGCCGGCAGGTGCAGGTCACCGGCGCGGCGCGGCGCCGACGTCGTGGCGCGCACGACCCGCCCGGAGTCGGTGCGGGCCCGCGACCGGCGGCCCGGTGCCCCCTCACCGAGGCCGGGCACACGCAGCAGGCGCGCGCGGAACGGCTCCCCCGGCGGCGGTGCCGCCCGGCCCGGGCCGTCCCCGGCCGGGCGTTCGGCGCCGCTCTGCCCCGAGGCACCGGACGGCGGCGGCGCACCTCCACCGTCCGGGGAGTCCGGAGGTTGCGGGGGCTCGGGGTCGTCGGGCGGTCCGGCCTGGTCGAGCGCCTCCTCCAGGGCCTGCTCGTCGATGCCCGGCTCGTCGAACGGGTCCCGGCGGCGCCGGTGCGGCAGCGCCAGTCGAGCCGCGACCCGCACGTCCTCCTCCTCCACCACCGACGCGCCGCGCAGCGCGGCGTGCGCCCGGGAGGCGTTCGCGATGACGAGATCGGCGCGCATCCCGTCGACCTCGAACGCCGCGCAGACGGCGGCGATGCGCCGCAGCTCGGCGTCCGGCAGCTCGACGGCGGGCAGCTTCTGCTGGGCGGCGGCGATCGCCTCGGCGGTCTCGCGCTCGGCGTCGGCCCACTGCGCGGCGAAACCGGCCGGATCGGCCTCGTACGCCATGCGCCGGCGCACCACCTCGACCCGGGTGTCGACGTCGCGGGCCGCCCGCACCTCCACGGCGAGCCCGAACCGGTCGAGCAGCTGCGGCCGCAGCTCGCCCTCCTCCGGGTTCATCGTGCCGACCAGCAGGAACCGGGCGGCGTGGGTGACCGACACGCCGTCGCGCTCCACGTGCACCCGCCCCATCGCCGCGGCGTCGAGCAGCGAGTCGACGAGGTGGTCGGGCAGCAGGTTGACCTCGTCGACGTAGAGCACCCCGCGGTGGGCCTGGGCGAGCAGCCCTGGCCGGAACGCGCTCGTGCCCTCCTGCAGCACCCGTTCCAGGTCCAGCGATCCGACGAGCCGGTCCTCGGTGGCCCCGACCGGCAGCTCCACCAGCGGGGCCCGCTCGGTGCGCAACGCGACCGAGTGCTCGTCGTCGCTGCGGTGCGGGCCGTCCGGGCACGCGGGATCGGGCGCGGTCGCGTCGCAGCGGAACCGGCACCCCTCGGCGACCTGCTGCTCGGGCAGCAGCGCGGCCAGCGCGCGCACGATCGTCGACTTCGCGGTGCCCTTCTCGCCGCGCACCAGCACCCCGCCGATCCCCGGATGGACGGCGTTGAGCAGCAGCGCGAGCCGCAGGTCGGGGTGGCCGACGACGGCGGAGAACGGGAAGACGGGCGTGGACATCACCGGTCACCCTGCCAGACCGGACGTCACGACCGGGAGGCCCGCGGGCACACCGTGATTGATGAGTTGTTCAATCGCGCTGATGTCGACGTGCTGTTCGACGAGATCACCGAGCAGGTCGAGCTGGCCGGCGCGCACGGCCGCGACGCTGGTGTCCGGGGCGACGCGGAAGCCCGTGCGGCCCGCCTGCTCCGCGACCCGGGTGAGCAGCAGCCTGCGGAACGCGTCGTTCTCCAGCAGGCCGTGCCAGTGGGTGCCCAGTACGGCACCGGTGTCGGAGCCCTCCCCGTCGAGCAGGTGCGGGTCGCCGGAGCGCACGACCTGCCCGTGGTGGATCTCGTAGCCGGTGACCGGCACGCCCCACGCGGTCCCCGACGGGGTCGCGAGGGTCTTCTGCGGCGCGAACTCGATCTCCAGGTCGAGCAGTCCGAGCCCCTCGGCCTCGGCACCCTCGACGCCGTGCGGATCGGCGATGCGCCGGCCGAGCATCTGGTAGCCGCCGCAGATGCCCAGCACCGGACGGCCGGCCCGGGCGTGCGCCACCACGGCCTCTGCGAGCCCGGTGCGGCGCAGCCAGTCCAGGTCGGCGACGGTCGCTTTCGACCCGGGCAGCACCACCAGGTCCGCGTCAGCCAGCCGGGACGGGTCGGTGGCGTAGCGGACCGCGACCCCGGGCTCGCACGCCAGCGCCTCGACGTCGGTGGCGTTGGAGATGCGCGGCAGCCGCACCACCGCCACCCGCAGCCACTGGGAGCCGTGCGGCGGTCCGGGTGCGCCGAGCACGCCGTCCGCGACGGCCGAGAGCGAGTCCTCGGCGTCGAGCCACAGCCCGTCCGCCCACGGGACGACGCCGTACGTGGGCCGCCCGGTCAGCGCGCGCAGCTGCTCGAGGCCCGGTGCGAGCAGGGCGGGATCGCCGCGGAACTTGTTCACGACGAACCCGGCGATGCGCGCCTGGTCGGCCGGGCCGAGCACGGCGAGGGTGCCGAACAGGTGCGCGAGCACCCCGCCGCGGTCGATGTCGCCGACCACGACGACGGGCAGGTCGGCGGCCTCGGCCAGGCCCATGTTCGCGATGTCGTTCGCCCGCAGGTTGATCTCCGCGGGGGACCCGGCGCCCTCGCAGACCACGACGTCGAACCGCGCGCGCAGGTCCGCCAGCGCCGTCACCACGACGTCGAGCAGATCTGCCTTGCGCAGCTGGTAGGTCCGCGCGCTCACCACCCCGTCGGCCCGCCCGCGGACCACGACCTGCGCGGACCGGTCGCTGCCCGGTTTGAGCAGCACCGGGTTGAACGCGACGCTCGGCGCCAACCCGCACGCGTGCGCCTGCATGGCCTGGGCGCGGCCGATCTCCCCGCCGTCGGCGGTCACGACCGAGTTGTTCGACATGTTCTGCGCCTTGAACGGCGCCACGTTCACCCCGCGCCGGTGGAGCACCCGGCACAAGCCGGCCACCAGCGCGCTCTTGCCCGCATCGGACGTCGTACCCGCGACGAGGAGGGCTCCGTGCACCGCACTACCGTAGGTGGGTGCGTTTCCTGCTGCGTCCCGGCTGGCTGGCGCTGTGCGTCGCGGTCGTCGGGTTCGCCGTCGCCTGCTACACGTTCCTCGCCCCGTGGCAGTTCGGTCGCGAGGCCGAACGCGCGGCCCAGCAGGAGGCCATCGACGCCGCGAACGCCGCACCGCCCGCCCCGCTCGCGGAGCTGTCGGCGCCGGGCACCGGCGTCACCGCGGCGAACGAGTGGCGGCGGGTGCAGCTCACCGGTACCTACCTGGCGCAGGCGCAGACGCTGGTCCGGCTGCGCAGCCTCGAGGGCGGACCCGCCTACGAGGTGCTGATCCCGATGCGCACCGACGACGGCCGCACGGTGCTCGTCGACCGCGGGCTGGTCGCCGCGAACGGCACCGCGGTGCCGGAGATCGCTGCCCCGCCCGAGGGACCGGTCACGGTCGTGGCCCGGATGCGGCTCGACGAGACCGACCCGCAGAACCGCGGGGGCGCCGAGGTGGCCGGCACCCGGCAGGTGTTCGCCGCCGACTCGCGCGTCGTCGCCGCGCTCACCGGCCTGCCGCTCGAACCCGGCTACCTCGCGCTGGAGGCCGGGCAGCCGGGGGTGCTCAGCCCGGTGCCGGCCGAGCCGACCGTGGCGGGATCGGCCCCGTTCACGAACTTCTCCTACGCCCTGCAGTGGCTCAGCTTCGGCGCCATCGCGATCTTCGCGCTGATCTGGTTCGTGCGGCTGGAGCTGATGCAGCGGGAGGGCCGCACGCGCAGGCGCAGCGAGCTGCGGGCCGCGCTGGCCGGCGAGGACGAGCCCCGCTCGGACGTCAACGAGCGACCGTAGCCGCGATCAGCGCGGCGAGCCCGCCCACGAGCCGGGAGAGCCGGGCAGCGCGGCGCAGGTCGCGCGCGTTCGGCGGCGGGCCGTCGCCGAGCTGGGGCCGCTCCTCCACTGCGTGGCGGTACACGGTGCGCCCGCCCAGCGCGACGCCGAGCGCGCCCGCCCACGCGGCCTCCACCGGGCCGGCGTTGGGACTGGGGTGGCGGTGGCCGTCGCGGCGGGCGGCGCGCAGGGCAGCGCGGAAGGTGGCCGTCGCTGCCGGTCCGGGGTCGCCGGAGAGTGGCTGTCCCGCCGTCTCCTGGCGGGAAGGCGGTGCTCCGGCCAGCGCTCCGGCCGCCTCCGCCACCGCAGCATCGGCGGCCCCGGCAAGCGCGACCAGCGCCACCGTCACGCGCGCGGGCACCCAGTTCACGACGTCGTCGAGCCGCGCAGCGGCCCAGCCGAAGCGGCGGTAGCGGGGCGAGCGGTAGCCGATCATCGCGTCGAGCGTGTTGACGGCGCGGTGGCCGAGCAGCCCGGGGGCGCCCGCGACCGCGCCCCACAGCAGCGGCGCGACCACGGCATCGGAGGTGTTCTCCGCCATCGACTCGGTGCCCGCTCGGGCCATCCCGGCGGCGTCGAGCAGCTCCGGGTCGCGCCCGCACAGCGACGGGATCCGCGCACGCGCGGCGGCGAGATCACCGGTGTCCAGCTCGTCGGCGAGCCTGGCGCCGTGCCCGGCCAGCGACGTCCCGCCCAGCACCGTCCAGGTCGCGACGGCGGTCAGCAGCGTGCGCGCGACCGGGTTGCGCACCCGCTCGGCGAGCGCCCCCACCCCGACGGCGGCCCCGACCAGCACCGCGACGTGCGCGGCTCCGGCCGCCCGCGAGTCCGCGTAGGTGCGTCGCTCCAGCGCCGCGGCGGCCCGGCCGAACCCGGCCACCGGGTGGAACCGGGGCGGATCGCCGAGCACCATGTCGGCGGCCCAGCCCAGCAGCAGCCCCACCGCTCGTGCCCGCACGGGATGCGACGCTAGGCCACGCCACCCGCCCCGCGCGCAGCGCCCCGGCGCCTGGATGATCGGGGGGTGCGCACCGACATCGTCCCCGCCGAGCTCGGTCACCGGGCGTTCTACAAGCTGCTCACCGCGACCGTGGTGCCGCGGCCGATCGCCTGGGTGTCGACGGTCTCCGCGGACGGGGTGGTGAACCTCGCACCCCACTCGTTCTTCACGGTGGCGTGCGTCGACCCCCCGATGATCCAGTTCACCAGCGTCGGTGTGAAGGACTCGCTGCGCAACGTGCGCGCGACCGGCGAGTTCGTCGTCTGCCTCGCGCCCGAGCCGCTGTTCGAGCAGATCAACGCCACGGGCACGGACTTCCCGCCGGACGTCGACGAGTTCGCCGCGGTCGGGCTCACCCCGGAGCCGAGCGCCACGGTGGCGCCACCGCGGGTCGCGGAGTCACCGGTGGCGTTCGAGTGCCGGCTGCACCAGGCGCTGGAGCTGGGCGACTCGACCGTCGTGATCGGGCGCGTCCAGCGCGCCGCGATCGACGCTGACGCGTTCGACCGCGACCCGGCGCAGGGTGGCCTGCCGCGCATCGAGGCGCTGCGACCACTGGCCCGGCTGGGCCGGGACCAGTGGTCGACGATCGGCGAGGTCCGCGAGATCTCCCGGATCCGCTACGAGGACTGGCCGGGCCACTACTCGCCGACGGCGCGCCCGAGCTCCAACCCGTAGATCCGCTCGGCCTCCTCGGCGATCCGCCGCAGCGAGCAGGGCCACCGCTCTCCCGAGCCGCTGGCGGTGCGGCACTCCGCGCAGCGCCCCAGCCGGTCCGGTACGTGAGCAGCGAGCAGGCGCCGCCAGACGACGGGCATGCCCGCCATCACCGCGGCCATCGTCGGCGCCCCGTTCTCCGCCTCGCCCACGCTCACCTGGGCTCCCCCCACGTCGTCGTGCCACGTTCGTCGGGGGAGACGGTACGTGGGTGCGCTCGGTGACGCGCGTCGGCGTCCCCGTTACTACAGGGTGAACTCGCCGCTCACCGGGCCCGCGCTGTCCTTGTGCAGCTCCTGTTCGCGCCCGCGCAGCTCGACCCGGCGGATCTTGCCCGAGATCGTCTTGGGCAGTTCGGCGAACTCCAGGCGGCGGATCCGCTTGTACGGGGCGAGGTTGTCGCGGGCGAAGGTGAGGATGTCGCGTGCGGTCTCCTCGGTGGGCTCGTAACCGGCCGCGAGCACGACGTACGCCTTCGGGACGGCCAGGCGCACCGGGTCGGGCGACGGCACGATCGCCGCCTCGGCCACAGCCGGGTGCTCGATCAGCACGCTCTCCAGCTCGAACGGGCTGATGCGGTAATCGCTGGCCTTGAAGACGTCGTCGGCGCGGCCGATGTAGGTGATGTACCCGTCGGCGTCGCGCGAGCCGACGTCCCCGGTGTGGTAGACGCCACCGGCGAACGCCTCCGCGTTGCGCTCGTCGTCGCCGTAGTAGCCGACCATGAGGCCGAGGGGCCGGTCGGCGAGGTCGATGCAGATCTCGCCCTCCTGCACACCCTTCTCCCCCGTGGTCGGGTCGACGAGGACGATCGGGTAGCCGGGGATCGGCCGGCCCATCGAGCCGGGCTTGACGACCTGCCCGGGCGGGTTGCCGATCTGCAGGGTGGACTCGGTCTGGCCGAACCCGTCGCGGATGCGCACCCCCCAGGCCTTCTCGACCTGCTCGATGACCTCGGGGTTGAGCGGCTCACCGGCGCCGACGACCTTCGTCGGGGGTTTGGCCAGGCTGGTCAGGTCGGCCTGGATGAGCATCCGCCACACGGTGGGCGGCGCGCAGAAGCTGGTCACACCGCAGCGGTCGAGCACCGACAGCACGCTCTGCGCGTCGAACCGCGCGTAGTTCATGACGAGCACGCACGCCTCGGCGATCCACGGCGCGAACACGTTGCTCCACGCGTGCTTGGCCCAGCCCGGCGAGGAGATGTTGAGGTGGACGTCGCCGGGCTCGAGGCCGATCCAGTACATGGTCGACAGGTGCCCCACCGGGTACGACGCGTGGGTGTGCTCGACCAGCTTCGGCTTCGAGGTCGTGCCGGAGGTGAAGTAGAGCAGCAGGGTGTCGGACCCGCGCGTCACCCCGTCCGGGACGAAGGTCGCGGCGGCGTTCGCGGAGTCGGCGTAGTCCAGCCAGGCCGACGGATCGGCGACCGGGCCGAGCTCGCCCACCGCGATCCGCGTGTAGTCGCCCGCGACGTCGTCGAACTTGGCGGCGTCGGACCCGGCCACGACGACGTGCCTGGCGTTGCCGCGCTCGATCCGGTCCCGCAGGTCCGCGGCCGTCAGCAGCGTCGTGCACGGGATGAGCACGGCGCCGAGCTTCATCGCCGCGAGGATCGTCTCCCACAGCTCCACCTGGTTGCCGAGCATGAGGATGACCCGGTCACCGCGGGAGACACCGTGGCTGCGCAGCCAGTTCGCCACCCGGTTGGAGCGTTCGGCCAGCTGCGCGAACGTCCAGTGCGCCTCGCTGCCGTCGCTCTCCACGATCCACAGCGCCCGCTTCGCGCCCCGCTCGGGATCGGCCGCCACCGCGTCGAAGTGGTCGATCGCCCAGTTGAACTCGTCGATCTGCGGCCAGCGGAAGTCGCGGACGGCGGTGTCGTAGTCCTCCCGGTTGTCCCAGAGGAACTGCCGTGCCGCGTAGAACGCCGCCACCGACGGATTCTCGGTCACCTCTTCGTCACCTCACCCGGTCGTGCCCGTGTGTCCTGCCGGCCGACCCTAGCCGCGCAGGCGCGTTCCGGCGCACCCCCGATCGGACGGGTGAGAGGTCCCGACACGCCGAGCCGTACGCCGCGGACCAGCGCGTTCTCCCCTACCGTGCGGGCAGTGCCCAACCCGTCCACGCGGGGAGGACACCGTCGAACGCAGCAACGGACCCCGGCGAACGGATCTCCCGCGAACCGGAGAACGGCCCAGGAGAGGCCGGGCGCACGGACGCCCGTCCGGGGCAGCGGCGTGCCGACGCGTGCTACCGGGAACCGATCACTTGTTCGGGTGAAGTCATCGAGGACGTGCAGCGTTCCGGACCGCCGCGGCGATGGGCCGGGTGAGACCGCCGCATCCGCGGCAGGACCGGAACGCCACGAGGGGGCGCCGATCATGAAGACCGACACGGTCCAGCAGGACATGTTCACCGTGCTGCACGGACAGCCGGCCCCGGTCGTGACGCGGTGGACGTACCGCGCCGATGATCCGTTCGCCGTCACGCTCGCCGTCCGCACCAGGCACGACCGGTGGGTCGAGTGGCTGCTCGCCCGCGACCTGGTGGTGGAGGCGCTGGAGGGGCCCGCGGGCATCGGGGACATCCGCATGAGCCCGCAGATCGTGCAGGGCTACGACATCATCGAGATCGAGATCCGCTCGGTCGACGGCCGGGCGATCCTGGAGGTCGACCGCGACCTGCTCCGCGGGTTCATCGACGCGACGCTCGAGATCGTCCCGCTCGGCGAGGAGTCCGCGGAGATCGACTTCGACTCGGAGATCGCCCGGCTGACGCAGGGCTGCCCCGAGTGAGACCGGAGTAAGCACCGCACCACCGTCCGCCCGGGCGAGCCGTCGCGCGCCGGCCCCGTCCGAGACCTCTCCTCCAGCGCGCCCGCTCCCGGTTGCCCCGCGCCCCGGCGCAGGTGATCTGATGCACCGGATGAGCCAGCACTCCCTTCCGGACGCAATGACGACGTCCGCGAGGCCCCGCGACGCCGACGCGACGCGCCGGGCCCTCCTCGACGCGGCCAGGACGCTGTTCGCGCGGGACGGGTACGACGCGACGACGGTCCGTGCCGTCGCCCGGCTGGCCGGGGTCAACCAGGCGCTGCTCTTCCGCTACTTCGGCAACAAGGAAGGGCTGTTCGCCGCGGCCGTGCGCGAACCGGCCATGGACGTGCTGACCAGCGGACCACGCTCGGAACTGCTCGACCGCGTGCTGTTGGCGGTGCTCGAACCCGTCGGCGACCCGCAGGCGTTCCTCGCGGTGCTGCGCGGCACCGCCAGCACGCACGTCAAGCACCAGTTGCGGGACGAGCTGGAGGCCGCCTACACCGCGGCGCTGGCCGACCTCGTCGACACCGATGACCGCGCCGATGCCGAGGCCCGTGCCCAGCTACTGCTGGCGTGGCTGCTGGGCATCGCCGTGGTGCGATCCACCCACGGCTTGCGGACGAGGCTCACCCCGCAGCAGTCGTTGCCGCACCTGCGCCGCGCCGCGCAGGCGCTGCTGCACGGGTGAGGTGTCCGGCGGGTTTCACGTCGCGGCGGGGCGGGCTCGACGGGGTGGGCCGGGGTCCAGCGGCCCCACGGAGACCTGCACCGAGCGGCCGTCCGCACTGAGCCGGCCCTCGTCCCGCGCGCGCCGCACCATCGCCGCCCACCGCGCCGGCCAGTCCTGCGCGGTGGCGAGCAGGTGTGCCCGCGTGCGCAGCATCGCGAGGTCCAGCCAGACGTGCTCGCCGTCCGCGACGCCGGTGTCGGTGGTGAGCAGCGCGGCCCGCAGCTTCGCGCCCTCGAGGTCCGTCTCCAGGTGCAGGGCCGAGCAGTCGTCGACGTCCCGGACGATCGCGCCGGCAGCGGTGAGTCGCACGATCACCGTGCCGATGATGCCGTACACGGTCGGTGACGGCGCGGCGTGCCGGACCGGGTGGGATCAAACCGGGTGGGATCAATCAACGAACACGCCCAGCCCGTCGGGCACCCGCCGGGCCGACGAGCCGGACGGATCGCTGACGATCCTGGTGTGCGGCGCGCCCGGCTCCCGGTGGACCAGCGTGGAGGAGCCACCGCCGTCGAGGTTGATCGCGTCGTCCAGCCCCAGCTCGGCCAGCAGCGCGGACAGCTCGGCGAGGGTGGCGCCCGCCGAGTCGGCCTGCCGCCCGTCCACGGTGACGAACATGATCGTGCGCCCGTCCGCGGTGTTGCCGACAGCGCTGCGCGGCGCGCGGATGCGGTCGTCGAGCCGTTCGGTCGGCTTGCCGTCGCGCAGGATCGGCTGCCCACCGACTGCGGCGTACGGCTTCACCCCCGATTCCGGGGTCAGCTCGTACTCGATGTCGACCGGATCGCCGACCTTGAACGCCCGCAGCGCGGCCGCGCCCTCCTCGCGGCCGTCGAGGGAGACCTCGTCGGGCGCCAGTGGCCGGGCTCCGGTGCTGGCGACCTCGGTGACCACGTTGTCCTTGACGATGATCTCCCATCGGTCGGCGGCACAGCCGGCCGCGGGATCGGTGTCGGTGCCGCACAGGGTCTGGGCGCGGTCGCGACCCCAGTCGGAGGTGAACAGCCCGATCCCGCCGACCGGCACCGCGTGCTGGTTGAGCGCGACGATCGGCAGCGTGCCGTACGGGCCGCTGATCTCGCCGGTCAGCGGTAGCCGGTCGATGCGGCCCACCCGGTCGACGCCGATCGCGTACGCGTAGTCCATCTCGGCGCCGGGTACGGCCGGTGCGGCCCGCCGCCCCTGCGGTACCGCCGCCTTGAGCGGACGTCCGCTCTGCACCGCGGGCCCGGTGGGTGCGCCGGTGGCGGAGATGTCGAAGAAGTCGCCGTTGATGCCGGCGACCGCGCCCGCGGCGTCGGCCATCTCCTGCACCGGCTTCGTCGCGGCGATCTTCCCGGCGGTGAGCAGGTCGATCCGCACGTTCGGCACCGTCATGTCGACCTGCACCAGATCACCGACGACCTGCTTCGCGGCCGCAGTGGTGGTGAACTCCCGATGGCTCACCCCCGGCGCGACGGCCTCGGCGGGGAAGAGCCGGTCCAGCACCCGCTCGAGGCCCTCGGCGCCGCGCGGCTCCGGCGGGACGGTGGCCGCGGCGACCGGCGTCGGCGCGGCGAGCGAGACGATCAGCGCACACGCGACCAGCCCGGCGCGCAGCCCGCACCGCCGTCCCCGCATCCGCACCTCCCCACGTGCGCTTCCGGGGAACGATCCGATCACGGACGGCGCAGGGCACCCGGCCGACACGCGTCACCCGACCGGGGAGCGTCGGCCGGCGGCCCGGCGGGGTCAGAGGCTGCGCAGGCGGTGCGGGACCTCGGCGGCCGACGGGTCGTCGACGTGCTCCGCGCTGCGCCTCGGCGCAGGGACGAGCGGAACCGGACGGCTGGTCATGGTGACGACCGTGCCGTGCTCGTCGTGGCGGATCCGCACCCGCTGCATGCAGGCGCGCACGGTGGTGAGTCCGTACCCGTTCTCCTTGCCGGCCCGGCGCCAGCGGCCGTGGTCGCGGACCTGGACGACGAGGTGGCGATCCGTGGGACCGATGACGACGCGGCCGGTGACCTCGACGTCACCGGGTTCGCCCGCGGGGTAGGCGTGCTCGACGGCGTTGCCGCAGGCCTCGCCGATCGCGAGGACCGCGTCGACCCGCTCCGGCTCCGGCCAGCCCAGCCCGGCGAGCCAGCGGTCGAACCCGTGCCGGAAGAAGACGAGCTGCACGGGATCGGCGCCGAAACGGATCGAGTAATAATCCGTCGGTTCCGTCACGCGCTCAGGATGACAAGTCCGGCGCCCGTCCGCGACCGGTGCGGGAATCGGCAGCCCCTGGCGACAGGCGGGCACCCGCGGGCAGCCGATCGCGATGCTGTAACCTTGGTGGTCGCGCGCCCAGTGTGTGTCCGGCTGGGGCCGCTGTCGTAGCGGTACGGGCCACATGGACAAGATTGCTGAGATGGAGGACTCGCCTTGACTGGTGGCCTGACCCCGAAGTGGAAGAAGTCGCGGTCGCGGACTCGGCACCGCCGCTCGAAGAACATGCGGCTGACGCTGCCGTCGTACGCCACGTGCAGCCGGTGCAAGCAGCAGCGGCCCGGCCACATCGCGTGCCCGCACTGCGGTTACTACAACGGCCGCGAGTACCCGGAAGCGATCGTCTTCAACCGCTGAGGTCGACGAGGGTCTCTCGTCACCACCTTCCCGGCCACCGCTCCCGCAGGGAGACGGTGGCCGGTTGCGTGTTCGCACTGAACCGCAGCGGTGCGACGAACGTCACGCTCGGGCGAGCACGGCAGCAGAGCCTGGGCCTCGTGGTCCCTCGGGCTCGAGCCGGCGTCAGCGCATGAGCGTCAGCCCATGAGCGACGTCGTGCTGCTCGGGTGCACCACCACGCACGCGACCACGGGGCTGGCGCGGAACGATCGCTCGTCCCGCGGTGTGATGAGCCCCAGATCGTACCCCGGCGCGGTCAGGACGCCCTGCTGCAGCTCCTCCTGGAAGGCCGCGGCGCAGTCGGCTGCGGACCTGGTGTCGCGCACCTCCGGGAAGCTGTCGCCGGCCGAGTAGGTGATCGTGGCGATCACCTGGGCGGTGTGCTCGCTCGTGCACGGCACGACCTCGACCGTGCTGATCGGCTGCGTCTGGCCGGGTTCGGGTGGCAGCTGCTTGCCGATGTAGCAGTCACCGGCCTGCAGGTCGATCGCCGAGAGCGTCCGCGACTCGGGCTCCTCCACCGCCTGCGTGGCCGCGGGTGACGCGCCACCGGCCGAGGTGCGGGTGCGCTGCTCCCCCGGTCCGAGCGCCGCACCGAGCGCTCCGAGCCCGAGGAACAGCAGGAACCCGCCCACCACGACGCCGACGACGATCTTCGCGACCGTGCGCCCCCCGCGCGGCGGCGGAGGCGGTGGTGGAGGCGCGGGCGCGGGCGCGGGCCCCGGCGGCGGCCCGTATCGCGGGTGGCCGTAGGGCTGCGGTGGGTGGTTCCAAGTCATCTGGGCTCCCGGGGCGGGCTCGATCACGGCGGAGGAAGTCTCCGTCGGGCCACGGCCCGCGCGCGCTCTCCGCAGGGGAAGGCGATGACCTGGTTCCGGGAAGGCTTCACTGACCGCCGAGGAAGCCCCTGAGAACGACGACGGCGAGGAGGCTCGCTCCCCGCCACCTTCAACGTATAGCGGACACCCGGTCTTGCGGCAAGCCCCGGGGGATGCGGCAAGCTCTCCGCCCGTTGCCCTTCACCTGCGGAAATCGGGGAGCTCATGATCGATGTCGTCATCGTCGGCGCCGGCCCGACCGGCCTGGTGCTGGCCGCCGAGCTGCGCCTGCGCGGAGTGCAGGTGCTCGTCGTGGAGCGGGAGCCGGAAGCGACGCCGGTGGTCCGCGCCCTCGGCTTGCACGTGCGCAGCATCGAGCTGCTCGACCAGCGCGGCCTGCTGGACCGCTTCCTCGAGCACGGCACGCGGTACCCGCTCGGCGGCTTCTTCGCCGGCATCACCGCACCCGCGCCGGATCTCGACACCACCTACCCGTTCGTCCTGGGCATCCCGCAGACGACGACCGACCGGCTGCTGGAGGAGCACGCCGTCGCGGTCGGTGCGGAGATCCGCCGCGGCTGCGCGCTGACCGGGTTGAGCCAGGACGAGGACGGCGTCACCGCCGAGCTGGCCGACGGCACCCGGGTACGGGCCCGCTGGCTCGTCGGCTGCGACGGCGGCCGCAGCACCGTGCGCGGCCTGGTCGGCATCGGCTTCCCGGGCGAACCGAGCACCACCGACGTCCTGCTCGGGGAGATGCGGGTCGACGTGCCGGAGCCCGAGCTGATGGCCGTGATGGCAGAGGTCCGCAAGACCGAGCGGCGGTTCGGCTTCATGCCCCTCGGCGACGGCTTCTACCGCGTCGGGGTGCCCGCGCAGGCGGTGGCCGAGGACCGCACCGTGCCGCCCACGCTCGACGAGTTCGCGGTGCAGTTGCGCGCCGTCGCCGGCACCGACTTCGGCGTGCACGCCCCGCGCTGGCTCTCCCGCTTCGGCGACGCGACCCGCCAGGCCGAGCGCTACCGGGCCGGGCGCGTTCTGCTCGCCGGCGACGCGGCGCACATCCATCCGCCGACCGGTGGCCAGGGGCTGAACCTGGGCATCCAGGACGCGTTCAACCTCGGCTGGAAGCTGGCCGCCGAGATCGCCGGCTGGGCGCCCGCCGGCCTGCTCGACACGTACGAGGCCGAGCGGCACCCGGTCGGCGCTGACGTCCTGCTCAACACCCGCGCGCAGATGGAGCTGCTGCGCACCGAGCCGGGTCCGCAGGCGGTGCGTGCGCTGCTGGCGGAGTTGATCGCGTTCCCGGAGGTCAACCGGTACCTGATCGAGAAGATCACCGCGATCGGGGTGCGCTACGACCTCGGCGACGACACCCCGCTGGTGGGCCGGCGGCTGCGCGACGTCCCGCTGAAGGAGGGGCGGCTGTTCGAGCTGCTGCGCAGCGGCCGCGGGCTGCTGCTCGACCGCACCGGCGCGCTGTCCGCGGCGGGCTGGGCGGACCGGGTGGACCACGTCGTCGGCGACTTCGGCGTCGAACCGGATGTCCCGGCGGTGCTGCTGCGCCCCGACGGCCACGTCGCGTGGGCCGGGGCCGACCAGGCAGGACTCGCCGCCCACCTCTCGCGCTGGTTCGGCGCTGCTGCCTGAGCTCCGTCCGCACTGAGCTACGTCCGCACCGCCCGGATCAGCCACGCGGCCGAGCCGAACCGCACCCCGTCGGCGGTCTCGTGCGCCGCCGTCGTCGAGCGCAGGGCCGCCTCGGCGCGCGCCCTCGTCTCGTCGTCCACGCCGTCGAGCATCCAGGCGAGCTGGCCGAGCACGAAGCGGGCGGCGTCGTCGCCGTCCTCGCCGAACCACATCTCGGCGACGAGCGGATCGAGGGTGATCTGCGCGAACCCGGCCGCGGTCAGGACGGAGCGGACGCGGTCCGGCTCGGCCAGCGCGAACGGCCCGGGCGCACCCGGCGGCGGGACGGGCAGCTCCCGGCCCGCGGCGAGCGCCCCGGCGAACGCCGGCAGCCATTCGTTGGCCTCCAGCGGCTGCCAGGTGAGCAGCGCGAGCCGCCCGCCGGGCCGCAGGGCGCCCGCCACGTTCGTGAACGCCGCGACCGGGTCGGCGAAGAACATCGCACCGGTCCGGCTCACGGCGACGTCGAACGACCCCGGCACGAACGGATGCACCTGCGCGTCCGCCTGCTCGAAGGCGGCGTTGACCTGCCCATCCGCTGCCGCACGGGCGCGGGCGACCTCGAGCATCCGCGACGACAGATCGACGCCCAGCGCGGCCCCGCCGGTGGCCGTCCGTGCGGCGTCGCGGGTGGTCTGCCCGGTGCCGCACCCGATGTCCAGCACGTGCTCGGCGGCCCCGATCGCCGCCGCGTCGAGCAGCGGGCCGTGGTAGGCGGCGACGGCCTTGTCGTAGCGGTCGGCGTGGGCCGCCCAGTACGCCCCTTCGGGGCCGTCCCACGCCGCGAGCTGGCCCTCGTTGGCGGGTGCGACCTGCAGCGCGACGTCGGTCATGGCGGCCCCCGTTCGAGTAATCTCCCTTTGGGAGTGCACACTGTCGTCCCTTTGGGAGTGTGATGTCAAGCCCGGCGCTGACCTCGACCTCGTACGCGTTCCTCGGCCTGCTCGCCGTCCGACCGTGGACCACGCACGAGCTGGTGCAGCAGGTCGACCGCAGCCTGCGCCGGTTCTGGCCGCGCACCCGCAGCAAGCTCTACGAGGAACCGAAGAAGCTGGTCGCGCACGGCTACGCGGAGGCGGCCGAGGACGCGGTGGGCCGCCGCCGGCGCACCCGCTACACGATCACCGACGCCGGTCGCCGCGCGCTCGCGGCGTGGGCGCGACAGCCCGGCGAGGGCCCGTCGCTGGAGTTCGAGCAGCTGCTGAAGATCCACTTCGCGGACAGCGCCGACAAGGCCGCCGTGCTGGCGAACCTGTACGCGACCCGCGAGTGGGTGCGTCGGGAGAACGTGGAGAACCTCGCCGCCGCTCGCGCCTACCTGGCCGGCACGGGCCCGTTCCCCGAACGGGCCGCGCTCAACCAGCTCATCGGCCGCTTCCTCACCGAGCACTACGCCTGCGTCGCGCGGTGGGCGGATTGGGCGATCGAGCAGGTCGAGCGCTGGCCCGACGACGTCACGCAGGCCCCGTACGACCTCGACGTGGCCAAGGCGGCGCTGCGCGTCGCGGAGAGCATCCCGCCGCCGGAGAGCGCCTGACCAGCCGCGACCCGCTCACCGCGCATCCAGCTCCCGGTACAGGGCGTGCACGGTGACGAGGGCCTCCTCCACCTCGGGCGGCAGCACCAGGTCGCCGTCGGTCAGCGCGCACACCGGCTCGCGGAACCGCTCGGTCACGTCGGCGCGCGGCCGGCCGGCGCGCACGCAGTCCAGCGCGTCGGTGAGCAGGTCGCGGTCGAGCTCGTGGCGCAGCCCCACCACCGAGTCCCGGTAGGAGCGGGGCGGGTCGCCGACGTGGTCGATCCAGGCTTGCACCAGTCGCTCGGCGTTCGGCGGCACCCGGACATCCTGCCCGCTGGACGTGCTGCCCCGCCGGCGTCCGGGCGTGGACGAGCAGCGCCGTGCAGCGGCCGCGCCGGGACGAGCAGCGCGGGGATCGTGATGACAGCGGCCGGATCGCCGCGCTGATCACCGGGTCAGCGCTCGTCGGTGCCGCGGTCGCGACGCTGGGCCGGCGGCTCGACGCGGCGCGCGGGCCGCGGGCCGGCCGGCTCCGGTGCACGGCGGCGGGCACCGGGTCTGGCACTGCGGAGTCGCCCTACCCCGTCCGCAGGGCCAGCAGAGTCCGCGCCACCGGAGCCCACCGCTCGACGTAGTCGTCCAGGGCCGACGACTCGGCGAACGCGGAATCGAGCAGGTAGAGCCCGGGCAGGGCGCAGGTGCCGCCGAGTTCGCTGAGCACGGGCTTGAGCGTCAGGTCGGGGGCCATGGCGTGGCCGGGGCCGGCGCCGAGCATCAGCGGGACGGCGACGACGTCGCGCAGGCCGGTGCCGCCGGCGAACTGGTCGAGGAACAGCTTGAGCAGCCCCGTGTAGGTGGCCTTGAAGGTCGGGCTGGCGAACACGACCAGCGACGATTCCTGCACGGCCGTGACCGCGGCGGCCACGGCCTCGTCGCCCCAGCCGAGCAGGCCGGGGCCGAGCTCGATCAGCTCGATCACGTGATCGGGGGCGGCGCCGGTGAGGCGTTCGGCCAGCAGCTCCCCGGCGGTGCGGGTGCGGGAGGCGGGCTTGGGGTTGCCGACGACGACGGTGACGGTCACGAGAGCTCCAGGAGGCGGACGGGCCGGGAGCCGACCGGCCCGAGGGTGGGGGCGGGGACGGGCAGGACGGCGAGGTCGGGGCGGGCGAGGCCGGCGGGGGTGGCCGGACCGGGCAGCAACCTGACGGCGCGGTGGCCGAGATCAGCCAGGATCGCGCCCACGGCGCCGTCGTCGGCCGCGGTCCAGGTGTGCTCGACGGGGCCGACGGCCCGGGCGTCCGGGCGGCGGACGTAGACGAGCACGCCGCCCTCCCGGGCGATCAGTGCGGCGAGCGCGGCGAGGCGGCGGGCGCAGTCGCAGGCCAGCGACCGCAGCACGGTGCCGGCGAGGCACTCCGGGTAGACCGCGACGAGCGGGCGGGTGGCCGCGCCGGGCCCGACGAGCGCGACGTGCTCGGCGCCGGTGACCTCGTCCCGGTAGCCGACGGCGTCGAGCACCCCGTGCTCGGTGGGCAGCCGGGTGGTGGCGGCGCGGGTGGCCCGGCCCCGCTCGCCGTCGCCGAACTTCAGGCGGTGCGCGACGAGCTCGGCGATGTCGAGGATGGGCAGCTCGAAGCGGGCGGCGAGCAGGGCGGCGTCCTCACGGCCGGCCATCCCGGTCCCGTCCGCCACGACCTCGGCGATCAGCCCGACGGGCGGCAGCCCAGCGAGCCGGCACAGGTCGACCGCGGCCTCGGTGTGCCCGGGCCGGGCGATCACCCCGCCGTTGCGGGCCCGCAGCGGCAGCACGTGGCCGGGCCGGACGAGATCGGACGGGCGGCTGGTCGGGTCGGCGAGCACCCGGGCGGTGCGGGCCCGGTCCTTCGCACTGATCCCCGTGCTGACGCCGTGCGCCGCGTCGACCGAGACCGTGTAGGCGGTGCCGCGCGGGTCCTGGTTGTCCCGGACCATCGGCGGCAGGGCGAGCGCGTCGGCGCGCTCGGCGGGCAGCGGTGCGCACAGCAGCCCGGACGTGTGGCGGACGGCCCACGCGGTCCACCGCGGCTCGGCCAGCGCCGCCGGCAGGACCACGTCGTACTCGTTCTCCCGCCCGGCGTCGTCGGCGACGAGGACGGGTCGCCCGGCGCGCAGCGCTGCGACGGCCGCCCCGACGCGGTCGACGGTGGAGAGGGTCTCGGGCTGCGCGGACATCACGCGGCCAGCGCGGACAGGGCGTGGAAGCGGCTGCCGTGGAAGACCAGCGGCGCGACGTCGTCGTGCGTCTGCATCGCCTCCACCCGCAGCAGCACCAGATCATGGTCCCCGGCCGGTACGCTCGCGTGGATCGAGCAGTCCAGCCACGCCGCCGCGTCGTGCAGCAGCACCGCGCCCTCGTCGGTGGTGGTGTAGGGAACCCCGGCGAACCGGTCACCGGTCTTCGCCGCGATCTGCCGGCACACCCGGTCGTGCGTCTCCCCCAGCACCGACAACCCCAGCCGCGGCCGGTCCGCCAACTGCGGCCACGTCGTCGACGTGCGCTGCACGCACACCGACACCAGCGGCGGATCCAGCGACACGGCCACGAACGAGCTGGCCACGATGCCGACCGGCGCACCGCCGCGCATCGCGCCGATCGCGATCACCCCGCTCGGGAACGTGCCGTACACCCGCCGCAGTGCGCTCGTCTCGGTCGGATCGGGGACGATCATCACAAGCCTCCTGTCACCGTGCGGTGAGGACCAGGGAACCCGGAAGGCGTTACCCGCGCGTTACGGGTACCGATCAGTGGATTGCGCTGCCCCGCGACCGTCGCCCGGTCCGTCGACCAGCGGCGCCGGGACGCAGGCCGGACGATTCCGCCGCGGCTTCGGCGCCGCCCGGCCCCGGGGCCCGGGCCGGGCCCCGGACGGTCGGCGTCAGAACTCGAACAAGTTCTCCTTGAACGTGCCGTAGGAGTAGCCGGAGCGGATCATGCCGCGGCGGCGCAGCACCGGTGCGAGCCCGTCGCAGACCTCGGTGACGGCCTTGCGGGTCGGCGGGGCTTCCCGACCGGCCCGGCGCGCGTCAGCTCGGCGGCGGGTGGCATTCGTCGCGGTCACCTCATCGCCGATCTGGTCATCGCGCAGGTCGATCTGCGGATGCGGCTGATCGGGGCGGCCTGGCCGAGCCCTCTCCCACCGGCTCACCGGCGCCGGAGCAAGTCGGGTGAACCGAGGTTGCAAGGCCCCCCGACCCCGGTGCTATGAGGGAGCGGTGGGGGATTCCCCACGGCGCCGACGGCTTGTCGCTCCGGAGAGGAGAGGCTGATGGAGGCACGTGAGTTCCTGAGCACCGTTCGCGACCGCGGCAGCTACGCGGACCGGACGGAGGCCGAGCAGGTGACGAGGGCCGTCCTGGCGGTCCTCGGCCGGCGGCTGGGGGCCGACGTGGCCAAGGACGTGGCCGTACAGCTGCCGGTCGGTCTGCAGGAATCGCTGACGAACACGGCCGGTCCGGTAGAGGGGTTCGGGCCGGATGCGTTCCTCTCCCGGGTCGCGCAGGCCCTCGGCACGTCGATCGCGACCGCGAAGTGGGACGTCGGGGCGGTGCTGAGCACGCTGGCCGACGCCCTGTCCGTCGATCAGCTGGCGCAGCTCATGGGCGTGCTGGGGCCGGGCTACGCGATCCTGTTCGGCCAGCGGGTTCCCGCGGCCGTCACCCGCTGAGCCCTGCAGCTGCCGTCCTGGACGTGATCCACCGCCAACGTCACTGCTACCGGTACGGCGCCCGGGGCCGCGGCGGTGGCTGGACGTGCTCCGTCCAGCGGACGCCGTCCCACCACCGCAGCGCCCCGGCGTCGTCCGGGTACCAGCCGGCGGGCGGACCGGCGGGGGGCGGCGCCACGGCCGCCCGGCGGGGCGCAGGCGCCAGGGGCTGGGGTGCCGGTGCCGGAGCGGGCGCCGGCGGCACGATGACCTCGACCGACTGCGTGACGTTCTGCACCGGCATGACGTAGGAGTTGCCCTTGCCGGCCGTGCCCGTGCGGTCGTGCAGGGAGAGCTTGTGACCGCAGGCGCGGCAGTTCGCCGTGAACAGGCTGATGAACGCGGAGAGCCCAAGGGTCATCAGGAAGGCGAACGCCTTGCCCGTCATCCGGCCGAACTCCGCCGCGCTGCTGTTGGTGCAGCGCTTGCAGTTGTGGCAGCCGGTCCGTACGCGAAACACCACCTGGCCGGTCTCCTCGATCCGATCTTCTTCGCGAAGATCGGATCGGCGGATCACCTGTTCGTGTTACGCCCCGCTGCTCACAGCGCCCGACGAGGGATTCGTAACTCTCCGGGTCCGCGGCACGACTACGGGCGATGTGGATCAGTGGCGCTCCACCGCTCCCCCACCAGTGACGGCACCGCCGACCCCGAAACGGATCACGCACCGATGACCGGCACCACGACGACCGACCCCGACGCGCTCGGCCTCCAGCTCACCGCGGAGGAGGCCCTGGTCCTCACCACACTGCAGCAGGTGATGCTCGGCCGGGACCTGATCGCCGAGAAGAACGCGGCACGGGCCGAGCTGAAGACCCGCTTCCGCAACGAGTTCGCCGAGGCCGCCGAGCAGGCCTACTGGTCGAAGCCCGAGAAGCTGCCGGAGTGGGCTCGCGGTCCGGCCGCCGCCATCGCGGCGAAGGTGCCGTCCCACCAGCGCCGCTACATCGAGGAGGCCGCGGCCGCGTTCGGGCCGCAGATCGCCCGGCGCTCCCGGGCGCTGCTGCTCGGTATCGAGCTGGTCGCCTACCAGCCGTGGGGCGAGGACGCGAGCTGGGTGCCGCGGGCCCGCCGCGACGCGCTCAAGGCGGTCGCCGGGTACCTGCCCGCCCTGCGGGACGGCGATCTCGACGCAGCACAGGCGGAGTTCACCGCGGTCTCGCGGGCAGTGGCCCGCCGCAACGTCCGCTGGGGCCGGGTCGCCGCCGCGTCGGCCGCGGGGCTGGTGCTCGGCGTCGCCACGATGGGCGCCGCGGCACCGCTGATCGGCGCCGCCGTGGGCAGCGCCCTCGGCCTGTCCGGGGCCGCGGCGACCTCGGCCGGGCTGGCCTTCCTCGGCGGCGGATCGATCGCCGCGGGCGGGTTCGGGATGGCCGGCGGCACGGCGCTGCTCACCGGCGTCGGCGCCATCGGTGGTGCGAGCGCCGCCGCCGTCGGATCGCGGCTGACCGGCTGGACGTCCGGGCAGGTCGTCGTCGAGGCGATCAAGCTCGACGTCGTGACCCGCCTGGTCATCCTCGACGCAGAGGGCGACGACGAGAAGGCCCGCCGCGTCGTCGAGGGCCTGCAGGCGCGCCTCGACGAGGTCACCTCCAAGATCGGCCTGCTGTCCGAGCAGCTGCTCGCCTTGCGCACGGAGAACCAGCGCCTCACCGCCGAGAACGAGGAGCTGCGCGCCCGGCTGGAGAGCGAGCGCGAGGACGCCACGATGGCGGAGGCCGCGCTGACCGTCGTCATCGACCGGATCTCCGACGATGGCTGAGCTCGACGACTCGGTCCTGCGGAACCTGGACACGCAGCACCGCCGGCTCGCCGAGATCGAGGCCCACCTCGATGCCCTCCTCGCCGGCGAGGAGCCGGCAGCGCTCCCGGCGGCCCCGGACCGACCGGAGACCTACGACCGGCTCACGGCCACGAACGACGCGCTCCGCGCTGAGCGCGGCTGGGACGAGGTCGATCTCGACGCCGCCCTGTCGCCGGAGGCGCTCGCGGAGTTCGAGCTGTGGCGGCGACGCCGGCGGATGCCGTGGGGCGTCGACGACGCCGCTGCGGTCGCCTTCGCCGGAGTGCTCGGGGTCGCGGCCACGGTGTTCGACGACAAGATCGACAAGGGCGTGAAGGAGCGGCTGAAGGCGCTGCACAAGACTCCGCTGATCCAGCGGTGGGAGAAGGACGCCAAGCGCATGCCCATCGACTACATGGGCAAGGGCTTCGGCGGGAGGCTGCACCGCGTCCGCTCGGCGGGCCACGACATCGGCCGGCCGTTCGAGGCCCTGCGGCAGATCCGGCGCGGCGAGTTCCGCGGGTTCCGCTGGGAGTACGGCGTCCGGCACACGGTCACGGCCACCGGGCCGAAGCCCGGCGTGTCGTACGTGCCGGCCGCCACCCTCGGCGAGGCGATCGTCCTGTGGGGCAAGCACCTCGTCGCCGACGTCGTCACCGAGACGAGCCTGCCGCTGCCCGGCTGGACCAAGCTCTACGAACTCGACGACCGCACCCTGCGCACGTTCGCCCACCAGGCCTACGGCAACGGCGCCGACCTGCGCTCCTTCGCCGTCAGCACCCTGCCCGTCATGACGACGGAGATCGTCGTCCGCACCCACGTCCACGGCCGTGCGATGCTCCGCGCCGGCACCGCCGCACTGAACCCCGCCGAGGTGGCCCTGCGCACCGAACTGCTGCTCGCCGGCCACGCCCTCGTCGGCGCCGCCTCCCTCGGCAAGGCGACGACCACGGTCCTCACGAGTGCCGCCCTCCCCGCCGTCACCCGCTACGCGAAGGCCTTCGCGCACATCAACTGGCCGGTGCTCATGAAGGCGGCCACCACCGCGCTCGACGTGGCGCGGGACGCCCGCGCGCGGCGGTCGACGGCGAAGTCGTGGGACGAGCTGCTCGCGGACCTGGCCCAGCCGTGGCAGCTGGCCGAGTCGGTGGCGGTGGAGGAGATCCTGAGCCAGGAGTCGCCCTAGCTGTAGTGACTCAGGACGTTGTTGTCAGTGCTCGACGGCGTGTCGGCTTGAACGAGGGGAGGGCCTCCGGGCGAGGTGGGTGTGTCTGAGG
>NZ_FRAP01000047.1 GCF_900142365.1 Pseudonocardia thermophila
ACCCCTCCCACTCCGTCCGCCCCGGCTCATTCACATGCACATGCGAATCCACCAGACCAGGCAGCAACACCTCATCCGCACCCAGCACCACCTCGCGGATCGCGCCGCCCTCGAACGGGGTGTCGTACGGCAGCACCGCTTCGATGCGCGCACCGGCGACCACGACGGCGGCCGGCTGCTCCTGCCCGTCGACGATCGCGCGCCGGGCCCGCAGGACGGTCCTCATCCGCGTGCCCGGTAGGCCCGCCAGCTGCCCAGCTCGGTGATGTCCTCGGTGGGCAGCTCCGTGTGCGGCCGGCGCAGCACCATCGCCAGGGAGCCCGAGCCGTCCGCCAGCTCGATCACCCCCAGCTCGAGCCCGGCCGGCTCACTGGGCAGCAGCACCTCGCGCAGCTGCTCGTAGGTCATCTCGTACACCTCGCCCGCGATCGCGGCCCCGCCCTCCCCGACGTCCACGAGCCCGGGGTAGGCGCCCTCGACCGCGTATAAGCGGTACCGGGGCGCGGTCGTGGTCTCGGCGACGAGCTCCGAGTCGCCGACGAGGTGGTGCAGTTCTCCCCCGCGCATCGCGGTGCCGTTCAAGAACATCCGGGGCATCAGGTCCGCTCCACCACGATGATCATCACGTCATCCTAGCGGCCATGGCTAGCCGTAGAACGAACGATCGTGCTATAATCACTCCGTGGGGAAGGGTGCGCACACGCGCGAGATGATCCTCGACGAAGCGAGCGAGCTCGCGGCCAAGATCGGCTTGGGCGGGCTCACCATCGGCGAGCTGGCCGCGCGCACAGAGCTGTCCAAGAGCGGCCTGTTCGCCCACTTCGGCTCGAAGGAGTCGCTGCAGCTGCAGGTCCTGGAGCGCAACTCCACCCGCATCATCGACCTGGTGATCCGTCCGGCGCTGCGCGAACCCCGGGGCGAACCGCGGCTGCGCGGACTGGTCGGGCGCTGGCTGGACTGGGCGTCCCGCAACGGCGGCTGCCCGCTGGTGGCCGCGAGCTTCGAGTTCGACGACCAGCCCGGCCCGGTCCGCGACCGAGTGGTCGCCCTGCAGCGGGACTGGCTGGACACCCTGACCACGGTCTGCGCCACCGGCGTCGCGGAGGGCCACTTCCGGGCCGACGTCGATCCGCGCCGGCTCGCCGTCGACGTCGAGGGCGTGCTGCTGGCGTTCCACGTGATGCACCGCCTCCTGAGCGATCCCGCAGCCCGCGAGTACGCCCAGCACGGCCTCGACACCCTGATCGCCGCCGCGCGCTAGCTGTAGTGACTCAGGACGTTGTTGTCAGTGCTCGACGGCGTGTCGGCTTGAACGAGGGGAGGGCCTCCGGGCGAGGTGGGTGTGTCTGAG
>NZ_FRAP01000008.1 GCF_900142365.1 Pseudonocardia thermophila
TCGCTTACGCCCAACCCTGGCTGTCCAACCACGAACGACACACCGCCCTCGACACCTGGGTCGATCGCTACAACACTCGACGCGCCCACTCCGCTCTCGGTGGCCGACCCCCAGCCACCCGACTCGCCGCCTAACTGTCAACAACCTCCCGGGTCAGTACAACTAGCGCACGGCCGAGACGGGCGTTCTCAGCCAAGTTTCAGGATCCGGGGGGCAACCTCGATCGGGGGTAAACGTCCATCACGGTGAGGAGTCGGGGCTCATCGGGCGATCGAACGTCGTCACTCGAACGAGTCCTGGCCGCCCACTCGGAGTATCCCGAGACGTGAAACGTCTTTGGACAGGGTGGCGATAGGCCTGATGGATGCGCGGTCCTGGGGGGGACGTCCGCGCTGTACGCAGGAGGACAGGTTGGCCGAGCTGTTCGAGTCCACGAGAGCGTCCGGCGTGCGATCGGGGGGTCGCGCGCACGCCGGGGAGCACTCGTCGCGCTCCACGTTCAGCGCGATCGTGTTCTCCGCGGAACTGGTGGCGCTCGTCGCCGGTGTCGCGGCCGGTGCGCTGATCGCCGGGCCGGTCCCGGCGGCCGCCGACGGGATCGCGATCCTGGCCGCTCTGCTGCTGGCCGGGCGCCGCGCCTGGCGCTTCCACCCGCTCGTCCTGTCGGACGTGCCCGCGCTCGCGCTGGCGGTGGCCGTCCCGACGCTGCTCGTCGAGATCGCCCTGCCCGTGCTGGGGTTGCCCGGCCGCGCCGGCGCCCTGCTCACCGGGGCGTTCGTCTTCGTGCTGCTGGTCTTCTCCCGCCTCGGCGCGTTCGCGCTGATCCGCAACCGGCGCCGCGCCGGCCGCGACCGGCTGCGCGCGATCATCGTGGGCGCCGCCGACGCCGGCACCCGGCTCGGTCACAGCCTCGAGTGCAACCCCGACTTCGGCGTGGAGGTCGTCGGCTACGTCGACGACGACCGGCCCCTGCTGGTCGACCTGGGCCCCAACCTGGGCTCGGTCGAGTCGCTGCCGCAGCTGGTCGAGGAGCACGACGCCGAGCTGGTGCTCGTCGCCTTCGGCGCGCACGCCGACCACCACGTCATCGACGCCGTCCGCGAGCTGGACGCGTCGCCGTGCGACGTCTACGTCGTGCCGCGGATGTACGAGCTGCACCAGCACGGCGGCGCCACCGAGCTGATCGACGGCGTGCCGCTGGTCAAGCTGCGCCGCCCGGCCTTCCGCAGCCCCTCGTGGCGGCTCAAGCGGGTCATCGACGTCGTGGTCTCGGCGATCGCGCTGGTGCTCGTCAGCCCGGTGCTCGCCGTCATCGCGATCGCGGTGCGCCGCGAGACCGGCCCCGGGATCATCTTCAAGCAGGAGCGGATCGGCCTGCACGGCAAGCCGTTCACGCTGTACAAGTTCCGGTCGCTGCGGCTCGCCGACGGCGAGGGCGACGTCCGCTGGAACATCGACACCGACTCGCGGCTCGGCCCGGTCGGCCGGTTCATCCGGGCCACCAGCCTCGACGAGCTGCCGCAGCTGTTCAACGTCCTCAAGGGCGACATGAGCCTGGTCGGCCCGCGGCCGGAGCGGCCGTACTTCGTCGAGCGGTTCAACGAGACGATCCCCGGCTACCGCTACCGCCACCGCGTCCCGGTCGGGCTCACCGGCTACGCCGCGGTCAACGGGCTGCGCGGGGACACGTCGATCCACCAGCGGGCGCACTACGACAACCTCTACATCGAGTCGTGGTCGCTCTGGCTCGACCTCAAGATCGCGATCTGGACGGTGCAGCAGCTCATCCCGAAGCGGGCGCCGGAGGCCGTGCTGCCGGTGCCGAACCCGCCGACGCTGCCGATCCCGATCGTGACCGACGTCGACGCGCAGGACACCCCGCGCGAGCCGCACCGCAGCCGCTGAGCGGCAGAATCCCCTTCGTGCGGATCCTCCAGATCATCGACTCGTTCAGCTACGGCGGAGCGGAGCGGCTGCTCGCGACGCTCAACTCCGTAGCCCCCGACGCGGGGCTGGACATGACCGTGACCAGCCTCGCGCCGGCCTCCCAGCGCCGCAACGCGAGCCTGCCGGTGCTGGAGGCCGCCGGGCTCGAGCCGGCCTACGCCGACGTCGACAAGCTCCTCGACCCGCAGGGCATCCCGAAGCTGGTGCGGGTCATCAAGGCGTCCGGCTGCGAGGTCGTGCACGCCCACCTCGGCTACTCGGCCACGCTGGTGCCGATCGCGGCGCGGATCGCCGGCGTGCCGTGCGTGAGCACGCTGCACCACCTGCCACGGCGGCGCGACGCGCTCTCCGACAAGGTCAAGAGCTGGCTGTGCATCCAGTCGGCCGAGCGCGGCCACGCCCTGATCTTCGTCTCCGACGCCGCGCGGCGCGCCGCCGGGCAGATCTACCGACCGCACCCGTCGTGGCGCACCCTGCACAACGGGGTGGACCTCACCTCGTTCAACCCCGTCGACGGCCCGCCCGCGCCGCTGCCCGCGGACATCGACGTGCCGCCCGGCGCACCGGTGGTGTCGATCGTCGCAGCGGTCCGCGAGCCGAAGGGCCACGAGTACGCCGTCGCGGCGTGGCCGAAGGTGCGCGCGCAGGTGCCCGACGCGGTCCTGCTGATCGTCGGCGACGGACCGCACCTGCCCGCGCTGCGCGCCAAGGCCGAGGGCGTGCCGGGGATCGTGTTCACCGGGGCGCGCGAGGACGTGCCGGCCATCCTGCGCGGATCCACCCTCGCCCTGCTCCCGTCGCTGACCGAGGCGCTGCCGACGTCGCTCATCGAGGCCGCGGCTACCGGGCTGGCCGTCGTCGCCACGACGGTCGGCGGCACCCCGGAGACCGTCGAGCACGGCCGGACCGGCATCCTCGTGGAGCCGCGGGACTCCGACGCGATCGCCACGGCTGTGACCGATCTGCTGATTGACAGCGCACGACGGGCGCAGTACGGGGCAGCGGGCCGTAAACTCGCGGAGGACAGGTTCGACCTCAGGCGGTGGGCCGGACGGCTCGCTGACGTGTACGCCGAGGCTCTCGGCGAGAACGACCGCCGAAGGACCGCGATCCGTCCGGGGGCGATCGCGAAGCCAGAGGAGTGACGTGAACGAGGAGCGGCTTTCCCGCCGGACGATCATCGCCATCATGGCGGCCGGTCTGGTGACCGGGGTCGTCGCGCTGGTCGCGACGATGTTCGTCGTCGGCAACGCCAAGCCCACCTACACGGCCTCGGCGCTGCTGGCGGTGAAGCCGAGCACCCAGATCGCGCCCGGTGACACCCTGTCGACCTGGGAGGCGCTGTCCGGCGGTCAGACCGGCCGGGTGGCCAGCGAGGTCTACCAGCAGCCCCGGTTCGCCGCGGCCGCCGCGGCGGCGCTGGGCCTCCCCGAGACCGATCTCCGCGTCAGCGCGGGCCCACCCCCTGAGGCGGCCACGCTGATCCAGCTCACGGTCGAGGCGCCCTCGCCGCAGGCCGCGGAGCAGGCGGCCGCCCAGATCATCAAGGACGCCACCCCGGTCGCCACGGACGTCGCGGGCGGCACCCTGATCCAGATCATCACCGTGCAGGACCCCGCGGGTTCCGCGGTCGCGTCCGGCGTGCCGGCGACCCAGCTGCTCATCGTGGTGTTCATCGGTGGCCTGCTGGTCGGGTCCGGCGCCGCGTTGATCATCGCGCGGGCCCGGTCGCGCGGTGACGACGAGCCCGAGTTCTTCGACAGCGGCGAGTTCCGGGCGGTCCAGGGCTACGGTCGACCGGCCGGCCCGCCCGCCCCGGGTGGCCGTCCGGTCAACGGGGGCGGTCCCTACGGCCCGCCGCGCCGGCCGGTCGCCGATCCGCGGGTCCAGCAGCAGCCGCCGCGGTGACCGCGGTCGCGCCGCCCGCCCCGGCAGCCCCACCGCCACCGCCGCCGCCGCGTCCCCGGCTGCCGCTCGGGCTCACCCCGCTGCACGTCGGCACGATCGCCGTCGGCATCGGGGTGCTCGCCGTCTTCATCTCGCTCGCGATCAACCCGATCGCCGGCCTGCTGGCCGTCGGCGTGGTGGTCGGCCTGACCGTGGCCGCGTGGGCGGTGTGGAACCCGACGGTCGCGCTGTGCCTGCTCGTCGCCGGTGAGTTCTGCAACCTGTCCGGCGTCTTCGAGAACCGGGTGCCGGGCGTCTACATGGCCACGCTCGGGCTCTCGCTGCTGGCCACGGTGGCCGCCGTGGCCCGGGAGAAGTACCGCTCGCGGATCCGGCGCAACTGGTGGCAGCCGCTCGTGCTGGTCATCGTCTACCTGATCTCGATCGTGCCGTCGGCGATCGGCTCGGCGGATCCGGCGCTGACCGCCACTGCGCTCGACGACTGGGTCAAGAACCTGGTCATGCTCACGGTCGTCCTGCTGCTCCTGCAGATGTCGGACCGGCCGTGGGCGTTCGCGATCGCCGCGATCCTGCCGATGTCGACGATCTGCGTGATGATGGCCCTCAACGAGTGGGTCGTCGGCAACGGATTCACGTTCGGCGGGTTCTCCACGATCGCCTCCGAGGCAGGTGCCGACATCGCCGCCGCCCGGCACTCCGGCCCCACCGCCGACGCGAACTACTGGGGCCGGTTCCTGCTGATCGGGCTGCCGCTGGCGATGGCGCTGGCGCACCGGGCGTGGAAGGCCAAGCGGCGCTGGCCGCTGCTGTGGTGGATCGGCCACTCGTTCCTGCTGTTCCTGGGCATCTACCTCACCCAGTCCCGCGGCACCCTGGTCGCGGCCGGTGCGGCCGTCGTCGTCTGGATCATCGCGGTGGGCCCGCAGATGCGCCGGATGGCGCTGTTCCTGCTGCCGCTGTCGGTGCTCGCGCTGGCGCTGCCCGGCATCGGTGACCGGCTGCTCACCCTCACCGAGGCGTTCAGCGGGCCGTCCTACGCCGCCGACCAATCGTTGGTCGAGCGCAGCAACGTCGCCGACGTGGCGTTCACGGTCTTCGAGAAGAACCCGATCTTCGGCACCGGGCCGGCCACGTTCAAGACCGAGATCGCCGAGTACGCGCCGCTGGCCAACACCGGCTCCACCGGTGACATCACCGCCACGCACAACCTCTACCTGGAGATCCTCGCCGACACCGGCATCGTCGGCATGGCGGGCTGGATCGTCTTCGTCGGCGGGTCGATCCTGCTCGCGATGCGCGCGGTGATCCGGCTCGCGGGCGCCCGCCCGGACGGCGGCCGCGACGGCCGGCCGACCCGCGCGCTCGCCGCCGGGTCGCTCGCCGGGCTCGTCGGCTGGTCGGTGGCCAGCACCTTCCTGCACATCGCCTACCCGCGCATCCTGCTGCTGGCCTGCGCGTTCGCCGGCACGCTGTACTCGATCGCGTTCGCCGACCGGCGACTGGACCGTCCGTTCGCCCTCGCCGCTACCCGGCGCGCCCAGCGCGGGTTCCGGTTCGGCCTGGTCGCGACCATCGCCACGACGATCGCCGCCGCGCTGGTGGCGGGCACCCTGCTCACCGCGCTGTCGCGCACCACGTACGTGGCGGTCACCGACATGACGCTGCTGCCGACGTCGGACCCGGACAACTACCCCGGATACGCGCTGGGCATCCGGGGCCGCCAAGACGTCCTCCCGACGTACGCCGCGGTCATCCAGCACGGGGCGCCGCAGCCGGAGACCACCGTGTCGGCCGACCCGCCGCGCGGGGTGATGAGCGTGCGCGCCGTCGCCGACACCCCCGAGGAAGCCGTCGCGCGGCGCGACGCCGTCGTGCGCTCGGCGCAGACCATCGTGGAGCGCCAGGGCCTCGGCGCCGCGTTCCGCACCGTGATCGTCGACGAGAAGGCGCCGGAGTCGACGCTGGAGATCACCACGACGATCGTGCGGATCGTGCTGATCGCGACGATCGTGGAGATCCTCGTCGTCATCTCGCTCTCGGCGCGGCTGCGCCGGGAAGAGCGCCGCCAGGGCGGGTTCGTCTAGGCCCTTCGTCGGGATCAGTCGTCGGGATCGGCGCCGCGGGTGCTCGGTCCGGGGCCGCGGCCGTGCACGGCGTCCTGCGTGCAGCGGTTGAGCACGGGCGCGACCGCCGGGCGGCCGGCCGGCTCGGGCAGCTCGAGCACCTGCATGCGGTCGAACGGGATCTCGTCGATGTCGGCCCAGATCGAGCTCGCCCACTCGACGGGGTACGGGAAGCGGGTGTAGGCCTGCGGCGCCGCGGCGTAGAGGGTGAGCCCGCCGGAGGTGTCGACGAGGATCATCCCGTACTTCTGCAGCGCCTCCGCGATCGCGCGCTGCTCGGGGCTCAGCCCGAGCGCGTCGAGGTTCAGCGCGGGATCCAGCCGCAGCCGCGCGCCCGCCGGCAACGCGGGGACGTCGGGCGCGGCCCGGCCGTCGCTGGTGGTGGCCGGGGACACCGCGGCGTCGCGGCGCACCCACGGTGTGGCGAACGCCAGTGCGTGGTCGATGCGCCCCGCGGCCAGCTCCTGCGGCCAGATGAGCCCGGCCTCTGCGGAGATCCCGGTGCCGCGGGCGGCGAGGCCGTCCGGGTAGACGCCGGCGCCGTCGATCGGGGTGGCGTTCACCCAGGACGCCGTCCACGCACCGTCGTCGAACCGGGCCTGCCAGAACTCGTAGACACAGCCCGACGAGCGGTCCAGCACCACCAGGTGGCCGTCCTCGCGGCTGTCCGGCGCAGCGTTGTCCGGGATCGGCACGGCGGGCAGCGCCCAGCCGCCCGCGACGAAGTCCTTCCCGGCCACGACGCGGTAGCGCGGGGTGTCGGCGGCAGCCTCGTAGACGGGGATCGTGTAGCCGTTCACCGAGACGACCGGCGCTTCCTTCGATCGATCCGGCTTGACCATCAGCTGGCGGACGTACTCGGCGGAGCGCGGATCGATCGGGGCGTTCGCCGGGATCGGCCGGTGCCAGACGCTGTCGGCCGCGCGGAACACGTCCGAACCGTCCGGCCCCTCGATCGCCGTGCCGCGCTGGGGCGGACCGCCCGCGCACCCGGCCAGCAGCACGGCCAGGCCGGCGGCCAGCGCGGCCAGCCGCCGCACCGAACGCGCGCCCGCAGCCGTCATCCCGCTCCTCGCCTCGCCGGTCCCGTCGGGCTCACCGTACTCACCCGGCCGGGCGGTCCCCGGCCTGGCAGAACGACCCGTCCGCGTGGCAACCCGGCCGCTCGTCCCATCGTTACTAGGCTGAACGGGCGTGCCGGTCGTCGATCTCTGCACAGCGTGTCGTCGACTTCGCTAGGAGATCACCCGATTGCCGAGCAACCCTTCGGCACACTGGGGTCCTCTCGGGGGAGAGAACCGCCGGCACGCGGGGATCGCCGGCCACACGAAAGGGACAGGACGCGTGACTCGACACCGGGCGCCGGACGCGCCCGCGCGCCGACGGAGCCGTCGCCGATCGTCTCGTCGTGCCAGCGACTCCTCCGTCACGCAGACCGGCAGCATCGCGCAGACCATCGTCGCCGAGGCACTGACCGCTGGGACCCTGACCACGGATGCCCTGACCCCGGGTGCGCAGACCGCTGCGGCCCGGCACGCGGCAGCCGAGGACGGCGACGCTCCCCGGGCCGCCACCGCGCTGCTCGAGCGCGAGGCCACCGCCGACCGGGCGATCGTCGTGCAGGACACCGCGGACCACGATCCCGGTGTCGCGCGGGTGCGCGGGCGGCGCCAGCTCGCCCTGTCGGCCCTGTCCGTGTTGTGCGTCGCCGGGCTGGTCGGGCTCTTCGTGAACGTGGTCGACGGCGGGCGCGGGGTCGACCCGACCGGCTTCGACGTGATCGCCGACGCGCCCGAGCCGGGCGATCTACCGCGGTCGCTCGTCGATCCGCCGTCGCTCGACGGCCCGAAGCCAGGCCGGGCCGCCGCGCCGAACGTGACCGGCAGGGGCGACGACCGCGGGTCCGGCCCTGTCGCGCGCGGGGTGTCGTCGCTGTTCGGCGGCGCGAACAGCCCGTGGGTGCAGCCCGCGACCGGCCCGGTCGACCCGAACTCCGCCGCGATGGTGGCCGGGTTCTCCGGCGAGAAGTTCCAGATGTCCACCGGCATGTGGACGGTGCCGCTGTACTTCGCCGACGCGAACACGCCGCGCCGCAACGTGCCGATCACCTCGGGGTGGACGGAGTTCAGCTCGCTGCCGAACGTGCCGGTGCCGCCGAACGCGAAGCCGGACCCGTCCGACGACGCGCACCTGACGATCGTCGATCGGGCCCGCGGCTGCGTCTACGACTTCTGGGGCGCCTCGGGCAGCGGCAGCAGCCTGACGGCGAAGCTCGGCAACGCGATGCCGATCGACTCATCCGGCGTCGATCCGGGCGGCCTGGGGGCGCGCGCATCCGGGTTCTCCGGCGCCGCCGGCTTGGTCACCTACGAGGACCTCAAGAAGGGCTCGATCGACCACGCGCTGGTCTTCGCCTACCCGAAGACGCGGTCCGGTGGCCCGGTGGCGCCCGCCACCAAGAGCGACGGCCGGACCGGCGGCTCGGACGCGATCCCGATCGGCGCCCGGGTCCGCCTGGACCCGACGCTGAACCTCAACAGCCTCGGCCTCAACCGGTACGAGATGATGATCGCCCGTGCGCTGCAGAAGTACGGGATGATCCTCGGTGACACCAGCGGCGGGTTCACGATCTACGCCCAGCACCCGCAGAGCGTGCCGGGCGGGTCGTACGGCGGCCTGCTGCCGGACGTCACGTGGGTGGATCTGAGCAAGATCCCCACCAACAAGTTCCAGGTCATGAAGCTGGGGCCGCAGCGGGAGAACGCGTCCAGGACGGTCGGGAACCGCTGCAACGGCGCCTGAGCGCCGGCCCGACCCGACCCCGCGACGGGGTGGAGCAACGACGCTCCCTAAGGTGGCGTAAGCCCATTGCGCCCGAACCGTTAGTCCGATTGGGGCGCCGTGCGCGCGACCCCCACGCAAGGAGCGATGCCGGTGCCGATGACCCGCCCACCCGCGATCCTGCTCGGTGGCGACACGAACGCGCTCTCCATCGCGCGCAGCCTCGGGGCAGCGGGCGTGCGGGTGTACACGATCGGCGTCGCCCCGTTCGTCGAGCGCTCGAAGTGGGTCACCCCGCTGCCCGTGCCGCGCCAGGGCCGTAACGGGCGGCGCCCGGAGGACATCTGGGCCGAGTGGCTGCTCGGGCCCGAAGCCGAGCACCTCGCGGGCTCCGTCGTGATGGCCACGAGCGATGTCGGCATCACCGCGATCGCCCACCACCGGCCCGCACTGCTGGGGCGGTACCGGCTCGACGTGTCCGACGTGGACGCCCAGCTGGCGATGCTGGACAAGCTCGCCACCTACGAGGCGGCCCGCGCGGGCGGGGTGCCGACCCCGCTGTTCTGGCGGGTCGACTCGGCCGAGGACCTCCAGAAGTGGCGGGACGAGCTGGTCTACCCGCTGATCGTCAAGCCGCTGCTCTCCCACGAGTACAAGGAGAAGTTCCCCGGCGTCACGAAGTTCCGCCTGGTCCACGACTGGGAGGAGCTGCAGCACGGCTACCGCGAGCTCGCCGACGCCGGCCTCGCCGTCA
The DNA here is from genome assembly GCF_900142365.1 of Pseudonocardia thermophila. Taxonomy (GTDB): domain Bacteria; phylum Actinomycetota; class Actinomycetes; order Mycobacteriales; family Pseudonocardiaceae; genus Pseudonocardia; species Pseudonocardia thermophila. Next base: position 9,514 of record NZ_FRAP01000008.1, read on the forward strand.
TGCTGGTGGAGAAGATCCCCGGCGGCGACGAGCTGCTGTGCAGCTACACCACCTACATCGACGAGACCGGCACCCCGACCTTCGACTACACGAAGCGGATGGTGCGCCGGAACCCGCCCAACGAGGGCCTGGGCTGCTACCACGTCACCGATGACGTGCCCGAGGTCAAGGAGCTGTCGCTGCAGCTGATCAAGCACACGGGGCTGCGCGGGCTGGCCGTCATCGAGTTCGTCCGCGACCTGCGCGACGGCCGGCTGAAGCTCATCGAGTGCAACGCCCGGTTCTCCGCGGCCCTCCCGCTCACCGTCGCGTCGGGGCTGGACCTGCCGCTGCACGTCTACCTGCGGATCCTCGGTGAGCGGCACGAGCTGCCGCACACCTACCCGTACGGCAAGCGGCTGCTCTACCCCATCGACGACTTCCGCTCGTTCCTCGCGCTGCGCCGCGCCGGGAAGCTGACGTTCGGCCAGTGGGTGCGCAGCCTGATGCACCCGCAGACGTTCCCCGTCTGGTCGCCGCGGGACCCGATGCCCGCGTTCGCCCGCGGCTTCCAGCGCGCCCGCAGCGGGCTGCGCAAGTTCGTCACCGGCCGGCTGGGCCGCTGAATCGGCTCAGCTGAATCGGCTCAGCCTCAGCCGGCCGTCGTGCGGGCCCACTCGGCCTGCTCGGCGAGCCCGAGCGCCGTGAGGCTCTCCGCCCACCGCAGCAGCTCCTTGACGGGCACCGGGATGCCCTCGGCGGCTCGCTGCCGGGCCAGCGCCGCGGCCCGCTCCCCCGGCACCCGCACCTGATCGACGCCCGCTGCCGGGCGCAGCGCGTGCACGCGGTCGATGACGTCCTCGACGCGGGCGAGCGCGGTGTCGCGGTCCTGCAGCCGCCACGGATCGATCACGACGATCATGTGCCCGACGTTCTGCCGCTGCGGCGGATCGGTGATCATCAGCGGGATGTCGGCGTCGGCGTCCGCCCCGCCGAGCATGCTGATGAGCAGCGAGATCGCCAGCGAGATGCCGGAGCCCTTCGCCCCGCCGGCCGGCAGCACGCTGCCCATCAGCGCGGCGGCCGCGTCGATGGTGGGGTTGCCGTCGGCGTCGACGGCGATGCCGGGCTCGATCGGCTCGCCCGCTGCGGCGGCGCGGCGGATCTGCTCGCGCGACGCCCCGGTGGCCATGTCGTGCAGGAACGCGCCGTGGCGGCCGAGCGGGATGCCGATGGCGAGCGGGTTGGTGCCGAGGAACGGCTCGGCCGCCCCGATCGGGGCCACCGCCTTCGGGCCGTTCGAGGTGACGATCCCGACGAGGTCGGCCTGAGCGGCCCGCAGCGCGTAGTAGCCGGCGGCACCCAGGTGCGTGGAGTGCCCGACAGCCACCAGCCCGATGCCGTGCTCGCGGGCGAGGTCGCAGGCCAAGTCGGTGGCGCGCACCGCGGCGATCGGGCCGAGCGCCGAGCCGCCGTCGACGCGGCGCACCGCGCCCGACCCGGCCACGACCCGGACCGCGTCCCCGCCGCCCGCCATGCCCTGCACGACCCGCTTGAGGTAGGCGGGCAGCCGGTACACGCCGTGGGCGTCGAGGCCGCGCAGGTCCGCGTGGACCAGCACGTCGGCCACGACGTCTGCGTCCGCCGCTCCGATCCCGACCCCGCGCAGGCACGATGCGGCGAACTCGTGCAGCGCGTCGGCGGTGACGAGCCTCACTCGGGGACGGCCGCGTCGGGCGCCGCGATCGCGGCGACGCCGGGGTCCACACCGGGCTCGATCGGGCAGTTGCTCTCCCGCAGCTGCTTGTCGACCCACTCGTTCGAGAACTCGCCGCGCCGCACCGCCTCCAGGTACTCGGCGTTGCCGTCGACGTAGCGGCGCAGGCGCAGCAGCAGCTCGTCGGCGAAGCCCTGCGGGACGATCACCACGCCGGCCCGGTCGGCCACGACGATGTCGCCGGGGTTGACCACCACGCCGCCGCAGGCGATCGGGTAGTTGATCTCGCCGGGGCCGCGGTGCAGCGGGCCGACCGGGGTGGTGCCGCGCGCGTAGACCGGCATCCCGAGCTCCTGGATGTCGGGCAGGTCGCGCACCAGCCCGTCGACGACGTAGCCGCCGATCCCGCGGTGCTTGGCCTTGCGGGAGATCATGTCGCCCAGCACGGCGTAGGACTTCGCCCCGTTCGCCGTGACCACGACGATGTCGCCCGGCTTGGCGATGTCCAGTGACTTGTGGACCATCAGGTTGTCGCCGGGGTAGGCGCGGACCGTGCAGGCCAGGCCGCTGATCGTCTCGTCGGGCCCGGACAGGTAGCGGATCTCCGAGTCGACCGCGTAGAGGCGGTTGAGCAGGTCGGAGATGTCGGTCGTGGTGAACTCGCGGAACGCCCGGACCGTCTCGTCGGGAAGTCTCGGGAAGTCTTCGCGGATGCGGAAGCCCGGTCCCGGATGCACCGCCGCCGAGGTGGGCGCCTTCTTGCCGTTGCCCGCCCTCGTCGTCGCATCCGACACGTCCGTCCCCACCGCCATCGTGCCTCCCTCGGAAGTTCGGTCGGCCCCATCGTGGCACGCACTCCCTGAGAGCGGGTCGGCGCACCACCACCGGCGGACGGCCAATACCCTCCTCCCCCGTGACGCGACGCAAGGTGGCCTTCGTCGAGTTCACCCCGTCCGGGGGGCTGTTCCAGTTCTCCGCGCAGCTGGCCGGTGGCATGGCCGCGGTCGGCGACGAGGTGCACTTCTACACCGGGCCCGATCCCGAGCTCGGCCCGCAGCACCCCGACGTGCGGGTGCACGCGACCCTGCCGACCTGGCACCCCGCGGACACCGAACCGGTCGGGAAGCTGGTCAAGAAGCTGCGCCGCGGTGTGCGCGCCGGGCAGCTGGCGCTCGCGTGGATCAAGGTGATCGCGCTGCTGGCGCGGCTGCGCCCGGACGCGGTGCTGTGGTCGTCGTGGCGGTTCAGCATGGACGCCGCCGGGGTGCTGATCGTGCGGCGGCTGCTGCCGAAGGCCGCCCTCGCCCTCGTCGCGCACGAGCCGGTGCCGCGCAAACGCGCCGACACCACCCAGGAGCGGCACGGCCGCGTCCTCGACCCGGCGCTGCAGAAGGCGTGGTCGAGCCTCGACGCGGTGTTCGTGCTCGGCGAGGCGGCGAAGGAGACGGCGATCCGCCGCTGGGGCATCACCTGCCCGGTCGTCGTGGTGCCGCACGGCGACGAGTCCGCGCTGCGCGGCTCGGCTCCGGTGCCGCCCGCGGGCGAGACCGAGCCGGTGATCCTGTTCTTCGGCGCCTGGACCGCCTACAAGGGTATCGACCTGCTGTTCGACGCGATCCCCGCGGTCAAGGAGAAGGTGCCCGAGGCGAGGTTCGTCGTCGCCGGGTCGGTGCAGGGCGTGGACGGCCCCGGCCTGCTCGCCCGGGCGGAGGAGCTCGGTGTGGACGCTCGCCCCGGCTACGTCGCGACGGAGGACGTCCCTGCGCTGTTCTCCGCGGCGCGCGCGGTCGTCACCCCGTACCGGCGGGCGACGCAGAGCGGTGTGGTGCACCTCGCCTACACGTTCGAGCGCCCGGTCGTGTCCACCGCGGTGGGCGACATCCCGTCGGCCGTCAAGGACGGCGTCACCGGCCTGCTCGTGCCGCCGGACGACCCGGCCGCGCTCGCGGACGCCCTCGCCGCCGTGCTCACCGATCCTGATCTGGCGCAGCGGCTCGGCAGGGCAGGCGCGGAGTGGCTGGCCGCGGAGGCGTCGTGGCCGGTCGTCGCGCAGGAGGTGCACGACACCCTGGAGACCGGGCTCGCGGGTCGCCGCTGAACCCCCGCCGGGGGTCCGTGCACCCCCTCTCGGGTGTCTGCAACCCTGATGCCCGTGAGCATCCTGTGCTACCACTCCGTGACGAACGGTTGGGACGACCCGGTCTCCGTCGAGACCGCTGACTTCGAGCGCCAGTGCGCGGTCCTGGCGCGCAGCACCACGGTCGTCCCGCTGCGCGGGGTGATCGACCGGCTCGCCGCTGGCTACTCCGTCCCGGCGGGCACCACGGTGCTCACCTTCGACGACGGCTTCGCCGACTACGTCGAGCACGCCGTCCCGATCATGGAGCGCTACGGCCTGACCGCGACCATGTACGTCGTCGCGGGCTCGCTCGAGCCGGGCGGCATCGCCGTCGACTGGATCCGCGGCCTCGATCCGGCCGACGCGCCGCCGCTCATGACTCCCGAGCAGATCCGCGAGCTGCACGACCGCGGCTGGGAGATCGGCAGCCACACGATGCGCCACGCCGACATGCCCACCTTGTCCGAGGCGGAGTGCCTGGCCGACTTCAAGGAGTCGAAGGAGCTCCTGGAGGACCTGCTCGAGGCCCCGGTGACGTCGCTGGCGTACCCGTTCGGCCACCACGCGCCGCACGTCCGCCGCGCCGCCGAGCTGGCCGGGTACCGCATCGCGCTCGCGCTGCCGGAGGGCCCGGAGGAGGCTGGCCCGTACTCGGTGCCGCGCACCGGCATCTACCGGGGCAACCCGGAGTGGAAGTTCCGCGTCAAGAACAGTAGGTGGTACGCACACGTGCGCACCTCGTCGCTCTACCAGAAGGTGGCAGGGCGTCGCACCTAGGGGATCAGGGGGATCATGTCACGCACCGCGCAGCTCGCCGCGCTCTTGAAGCGCACCCGCCTCGACCGACTGGCGCGGCTCTCCTGGCGCGGCCTCCTGGTCCTGAACTACCACCGCTTCGGCCGCCCGTCCGAGGCCGACGACCCCGATCTCTACAGCGCCACGCCGGAGGACTTCGCCGAGCAGGTCAGGCTCCTCGCGGACCGCTTCGAGATCGTGCCGGCCGGCAGCACCGAGTGGCGCCACGGCGGCCCCGCCCGCCGCATCGCGATCACCGTCGACGACGGCTACGCCGACCAGATGGTCGCTGCGGACATCCTCGCCGCCCACGGCGTCCGGGGCACGTTCTTCGTCACCACCGGCTTCATCGACGAACCGCACCACGCCTGGTGGGACGAGATCGCCTGGCTCACCCGCACCCCGGTCGATCTCCCGCCCTCCAAGTGGCTGCCCGAGGGCCTGCACCCCAGCTCCCCGACCCACTTCCGCAAGGCCGTCAACGCCGCCTACAAGAGCCGCGCCGGCACCGAGGGTGAGGAGTTCCTCGAGGCCCTCTCCGCCTGGACCGGCCGCCCCCGCCTCGCCCGCGAGAAGGCCGCTGACAGCTGGATGACCTGGGACGACGTCCGCAAGCTCCGCAGCATGGGCATGGAGGTCGGCGCCCACAGCGTCACCCACCCGGTCCTGGCCACCCTCTCCACCGACCGCCAGGAGCAGGAGGTCACCGGCTCCATCCAGCGCCTCCGCGCGGAGCTCGACGAGCCCATCGACCTCTTCGCCTACCCCGTCGGGGCCAAGGTCAGCTTCGACGAACGCACCCGTGCCGTCATGGCGGCGAACGGCATCCGCCGAGCCTTCAGCTTCTACGGCGGCGTCAACCCCCGCAAAGGCGACGTCGACCAGTTCGACATCCACCGCGCCGGCGTCTTCTCCGTGCACACCCCGGAGGTCGTCGCCGCCATGGGCGCGCTGCCCGGCCTCCTCTGCACCCCGGCCCGGCACGCGTAACAAGGAATTCACGGTGATCGGGGTTTTCGGTCGTCGTTTCCTTCTCGGTCGTTCGGTGACGCCGACATCTTCTGCGTGGTGGTGGAGGGCGCTGTAGCCGTTGTCGTTGGGTCATCGGCCGGGAGGTGCGCGGACAGGTACGCCATGCCGTCCGCCCGCGACGGCCGCACCGTCAGCCGCCGCCCGCGCGAGCCCGCTCCTCGACCTGCCCCGGGGTGATCTCGGCGACCAGCCGCTCGGCCAGGTTCCGCAGCCGTTCCAACGACAGTGTGTCGATCCGCTGCCCGGCCAAGCGGTCATCGACCTGGGCCGCTCGTCGGGGTCCAGGTGGTGAGTGGCCTCCGCCACCGCTGCAGCCCTCGAGTGATCCAGCCGCCCACTGCGAACAGGCTGCGGGCGTGGTCGAGCCCGGCAGCCAGATCCCGGGCGATGGGCAGGCGTCTGCGGGCGATGCTGGGTGTCACCTGCAGCGCCCGCGCCGCTCGATCGATCACCACCGGTCGACGTCGTCGGGATCGGTGATCCCGCGAGCAACCCGATCGTCGACCAGGGCGTGAGCGGCGGCGAGCATCCTCTCGTCCTGCCGCGCCACTCACCCCGACCGAACGCAAGGCTCACCGCACCGTTCGCGAGACTCGCGGGACCGCGACAGCGGCCTACGCCCGAACCCGCGCCGTCACCTTCCGAGCCACCCGCACCCCGGCCCGAGCAACCCTCTTCACCCGCCGCGGCAACGCCCCCACCCCGGGCGCATCGACCGACCCCGTGACCACGACCAGCTCCCCGGTCTTGGTCGCGTCCTTGTACTCGTGCTTCCCCCGCCCCAGGTCGACGACCCCGATCCCGTGAGCGGCGGCCCCCTCCAGGAGGTGGAGCAGCACGAGGATCCCCGGCGAGTACTTCCCGTAGGCCGGGTCGTACGCCGGGAACCACCACGACAGCACCGAGGACGAGTGCAGCCCCGCATGGGCAGCGACGGGGACGTCGCCCGCCCACAGCACCGACAGCGCCCCGGAGCACGAGGAGGACCGCAGCTTCATCAGCCCCGACACCAGCGCCACGATCCCCGGGTCGGCGAACCGGTCCCACTCCCCCAGCTGCGCGTACTGCCCCGACTTCCACCGCATCAGTGCCCGCAGTGCGGCGTCGTCGGTGGAGGCGAACTCGAAGCGGACCTCGCCCACCTCCCGCTCCAGCTTCCGCTGCTTGCGGAACATCGACGACAGCCACTTCTTCGACCGCGCCCGCACGGTCTCGAGGTAGGCCTCGTAGCCGTCGGGCATCGCGATGATCGGCGAGCGTTCGCGGCGCACCCGGTAGGCGCCGGCGGGCACCTGTTCGTCGAGGAGGGTGTCGAAGTCCCAGCCGATCAGCCCGGCGGACCGCAGCGCCGCACCGCCCGGGACCGAGGCAGCGGGCGCCAGCGCCCAGCCCTCGCAGTCGGACAGGCCCGACCCGATCGGGCGGGCGATCCGCCCGTGCTGCTCGATCGCGAGGAAGCCGCAGATCTGCCCGGCGTCCTCGGCGACGAGCACGCGCGCGGCGTCCCGCACCTCACCGACGGCCTGCGCGTACTCAGGGGACAGGAACGGGTTGCGCGGCCCGCGCTGCGCGTACTCCCGCCACAGCGCCAGCTCGGTGCTGCCCAGTTCGGCGGGGCGGACGCTGGTGCAGCGCACGGGGAGCACACTCCTCGGGGTCGACGGCCGGATGCGCCGGAAGTCTCACACGCGCCGTTCCGGGCCCGCGCATCGCCCGGCCGGCGCGGCACCGGGCATCATGAACCCACCCGAGCGGCGGAGGGAGGCCGGGCGTGCGCAAGCGCATCGTGCTGCTCACGGTCGTCGCCGCCGCGGTCGCCATCATCCTGTTCGTGATCCCGCTCGCGCTGATCGCGGAGCGCTTCTACATGAGCGTGGAGGTCGCCGAGCTGGAGCGGGAGGCCAACTCGGTCGTCTCGGACGTCAGCGGCGACATCCAGCGCGGCCGGGTCCCGCCGCCGGCGTGGATCGAGGACGAGATCAACGCCGCGATCTACGACCACCGGGGCGTGAAGGTGGCCGGGGACGGCCCGCCGCTGGCGGACCAGGCGGTGCGCAAGGCCATCAACGAGGGCGAGGTCGAGCACTCCGACGACGACCTGGACGAGCTCGTCGTGGCCGTCCCGATCTTCCACGACGGCGACGTCGAGGCGGTCGTGCGCGCCACCCGCAGCGGCGAGCAGGTGATCGAGAACCTCGCCTACCGGTACGCGCAGATCGCGGCGCTCGCTGTGCTCGCCGTGCTGGTCACGTGGTTGCTGGCGCGGCTGATGGCGGCCCGGCTCGCCGGCAGCGTCGAGGACCTGTCTCGGCGCGCGCTGCGCCTGGGCGACGGCGACTTCACCACCGACGACACCGTCACCGGCATCCCCGAGATCGACGAGGTCCGCTCGGCGCTCAACGCCACCGCGACCCGCTTGGACGCCCTGCTCGCCCGGGAGCGCGCGTTCTCGGCGGAGGCGTCGCACCAGCTGCGGACCCCGCTCACCGGCCTGCAGCTGCGCCTGGAGGCCGCGCTGCGCTCCGGCCGCGAGGACCACACCGCGGCGATCATGGCGAGCCTCGCCGAGGTCGACCGGCTGGAACGCACCATCACCGACTTGCTCGCGCTGGCCCGCGGCACCCGGCAGAAGGGTGTCCTCGACCTGACCGGGCTGCTGAACGAGGTCGAGCAGGTGTGGGGGCCGCGGCTGACCGCCGAGCAGCGAGCGCTGCGGTTCGCCGTGGAGGACGATCTCCCGCCGGTGGAGGCGTCGACGGCGGCGATCCGCCAGGTCCTCACCGTGCTCATGGGCAACGCGCTGGAGCACGGCCGGGGCACTGTCACGGTCGGGGTCCGCGACATCGAGGACGCGGTCGCGATCGACGTCGCCGACGAGGGCAGCGTCGAGGTGGGCGCGGGCCAGGACCTGTTCGAACGCCGCGAACCCGACGCGGAGGGGCACGGCATCGGGCTCGCGCTGGCCCGGCGCCTGGTGGAGGCCGAGGGCGGGCGGCTGCAGCTGACCTCGTCGGACCCGACGAGGCTGACGATGTTCCTGCCGGTCAAGCCGCCGCAGATGGCCGAGCCGCCACCCACCCCGGAGCGGGGCGTCCAGGGGGTGCTGCAGCTGCCCACCGGCTGGACCCGTCCCTGAGCGAGCGCCTCTAGGCTGATCGTGTGGCCCGCATCCTGCTCGTCGAGGACGATCCCACGATCGGCAAGGTCCTGGAGACCAGCCTCGCGTCGTCGGGCAACCAGACCACCTGGGTCACCTACGGCCGGGAGGCGCTCGACCAGGCCGCAGCGGGGCCGATCGATCTCGTGCTCCTCGATCTCGGCCTGCCCGACATGGACGGCGTCGACGTGTGCCGGCGGCTGCGCGCAGAGCAGCCGGGCTGCGTGATCGTGATGCTCACCGCCCGCCAGGAGGAGATGGACGTCGTCGTCGGGCTGGAAGCGGGCGCCGACGACTACCTCACCAAGCCGATCCGGCTGGGCGAGCTGCTCGCCCGGGTGCGGGCGCACCTGCGCCGCGGCGGCGCGAACACCGTCCCGTCCGGGGTGATGACGTTCGGCGCGCTCACCGTCGACACCGGCAGCAGGCGGGTCCTCGTCGGGGGGCGCGAGGTGCCGCTGCGCGCCAAGGAGTTCGACCTGCTCGCCCGGCTGGCCGCGGAGCCCGGCGTCGCGCTCTCCCGCGCCACGCTGATGGCCGACGTGTGGGACGACCACTGGATGGGCTCGACGAAGACGCTGGACGTGCACGTGGCTGCGCTGCGCCGCAAGCTCGAGCAGGCCGCCGGACCGGTCACCGCACCGTTGCCACGCATCGTCACATTGCGCGGGTTCGGTTACCGGCTCGAAGAGACGCCGGCCACAGGCTGACGACCGCTGGCCGCTCCAGCAGAGCCTGCCGTCGTTTTCCCGCGACCTCCCGAGCAACCTCGGGTCAGGATGGACGTGGCCGCTCCCCAGCCACCCCACCCGGGTGTCGCCCGGCCCGGTCCCGCGGATCACCCGATGGGATCGCCGTGGACCCGTTCTCCGCGTGCGGTGATTACCGTCGCGGCACGAGTCCCGACCGTGCCGTTCCCGGAAGGATCAGCAAGACCTCATGCGCGCACAGCGAGTGACGAAGCCCGGACGCGCGGCGCACCGCCGTGTCGCCCGCCGGCCCGGTCGCGGCCTGCGGTCCGGCCTGGCCGGTGCCCTGGTCGCGGGGCTCGTCATGGTCGCCCTCGGTCTGCAGGACGCCACCCCCGGACCGCTCGCCGCCCTGCTCGACAGCCGCACCCGCCCGCTGGCCGACCAGCAGGCCGTCCAGCAGGAGGCCGCGGCCGAGCCGGCCCCGCAGGCCACCGCACCCGCCGCGGAACCGCCCCCGGAACCCGCCCAGGAGCAGCCGGAGCAGCAGCAGCCGGCGGCGACCGCCGAGCCGGAGCGGATCGGACCCGTCCCGCCGCCGCTGCCGTCGATGCCGACCGGCCCGGTGATCCGGGTCGCCAAGGGCGGCTCGATCGCCGACGCGCTGGCCGAGGCGAAGCCCGGTGACACCGTGCTGGTCCCCGGCGGCACCTACCCCGGCGGGCTCGACGTCGAGGTCGACGGCGCGCCCGGCAAGCCGATCACCATCCAGGCCGTGCCCGGTGAGAAGGTCACGATCACCGGAGGTGGCGGCGGGAACGGGCTGGTCAGCCTCGACAACCGCTCCTGGATCACCATGATCGGGATCTCGGTGAAGGGCTCCGGCCGGCACGGCATCTACGCCCACCGGGCGAGCAACATCGTGCTGCGCGACTGCGAGGTCGCCGACTCCCAGGACGGCGGCGTCGTGTTCCTGGAGTCGAAGAACATCAAGGTGCAGCGTTGCGACATCCACGGGAACAACGCCCGCGGCACCAGCGCCTCCAACGAGGCGATGAGCTTCGACCACACGGAGAACTTCGAGATCAGCTTCTCGACGGTGCACGACAACGGCGAAGAGGGCATCGACGCCAAGTACGAGTCGCGCAACGGCAGGATCTTCAACAACACCGTCGACGGCAACCGCGGGCCGAACATCTACATCGACTCCGCGCGGGACATCGAGGTGTTCAACAACACCGTCACGAACACCACGCACGAGTCGAAGGCCGGCATCGCGATCGCGGTCGAGGACTACTCGGAGACCCGCCGCGCGGCCAACATCAAGGTCTACAACAACGTGGTCCGCGGCAACGCCGGCGGCGGCATCGGTTTCTGGACCGAATCCAGCGGCACCTTCTCCGGGATCCAGATCATCAACAACACCGTCGTCAAGAACGCCAAGAGCGACCTGAAGTTCGACGGCGGCAGCTTCACCGGCACGAACATCCTGCGGAACAACATCTTCGGGTCCGGCAGCGCCGGCAGCTTCGCCGCCGACAACAACATCTTCGGCGCGATCGACGGCATCCTCGACGGCGCGCTCAAGCTGATCAAGGGCTCGAAGGCCGCGGGCGCGGGCAACCCCGAGGGCGCCCCGGCGTTCGACATCACCGGCATCAAACGCGGCAGCCGCATCGATCTCGGCGCTTACCAGGTGACCGTGGAGAACACCGTCGCCAACCCCACGACGGCGCTCACCGGCCTGGTCAACGAGATCCAGGCGGCGACGAGCCAGCTGACCCAGGGCCTGGTCAGCGCGGTGCTCGGCTCGGCCTCGCGCACCCCCACGGACGCGTCCGGGGCACAGGAGACCGTGCCGGAGCCGGTGACCCCGACGGCGGACTGAGCGTCAGGCCGCTGCCTGCAGCCAGGGCTCCCAGGCCGGGAGCGGCTCCGTCGCCAGCACGAGGGCCGCTCCCGCCCGGCTCGGCGCCTTGGGCGGCTTCGCGAGCTTCCAGCCCAGCTCCTCCAGGAGCCGGTCGGCTTTGCGCGAGTTGCAGGCCCGGCAGGCGGCGACGCAGTTCTCCCAGGTGTGGGTGCCTCCGCGACTCCGGGGGATGACGTGGTCGATCGTGTCGGCGCGGCGTGAGCAGTAGGCGCAGCGGCGGCCGTCGCGGCGCAGCACCCCCGCGCGGGTCATGGGGACGGACCTGCGGTAGGGGACGCGCACGTAGCGGGAAAGACGCATGACGGTCGGGGCGTTGACCGTCAGGTTCTCCGAGTGGAAGGCGACGACGGGCGATTCCTCGACGCACTCGGCCTTGCCGGAGAGGAGCAGCACCACCGCGCGCTTGGCCGTGACCACGGCCAGCGGCTCGAAGGTGGCATTCAGTAGTAGGACCCGGGACCCCGTCGGGAGCGCGCCCGGGTTCGGCGAGCTCCCCGGCGGCGGCTCCTGGCTGGAGTCGACGCCGTCGGGGTCAGGTTGTCGGTACTTCACCTCGACCACCTCCCTCGTGAGATCAGACCATAACGAGGGCGGGTTACGCACGTGTGATATAGAGGCGACTTCTACTCCCGGGCGAGTCACGTGGATCACCCAGGCGACCTGCGATGATCAGTTCTCGGCTCGGACAGCGGTGTCGAGCGCTCGTGCGACGTCGGCGACGAGGTCGGCGGTGTCCTCGCAGCCCGCGGAGAACCGCAGGGTCCCGGGCGCGACGTCGTCCCCCCATCGGGCGCGGCGATCAGCGCTGCTGCGCAGCCCGCCGAAGCTGGTCTCCGAGGCGACGAGCTGCGACGCCTCGAGGAACCGGGCGACCGCGTCGACGGACGGCAGGGTGAACCGCAGCAGCCCGTTCCAGCGCCGCATCTGCCGGGCGGCCACGGCGTGCGCGGGATCAGACGGCAGGCCGGGCCAGCGCACGTCGGTGACGCCGGGGCGGTCCAGCAGCAGCTCGGCGACCGCGCGAGCGTTCTCCGCCTGGCGGGCCAGCCGGAGATCGAGGGTGCCCAGGCCGCGGTGCACCAGCCACGCCTCCATGGGACCGGGGATCGCGCCGGACCGGGTGCGGGCCTCGCGCAGCGCCGCGGCCAGCGCCGGGTCGCGGGTGCTGACGTGCCCCAGAACGACGTCGCCGTGCCCGGAGAGGGCCTTCGTGTCGCTCGCGACGACGAGATCGGCACCCAGCTCGAGCGGGCGCTGCCCGAGCGGCGTGCAGGTGGTGTTGTCGACGGCGAGCAGCGCCCCGGCCGCGTGCGCCGCAGCCGCGACGGCGGCGATGTCGGTGACGTCGAGCCCCGGGTTGGACGGGGTCTCGACGAGCACCAGCCCGGCCCCGCGCACGTCGGGCACCGGGCCGGTCGGGGCCGTACGGATCCCCACGCCGAGCGGCCCCAGCTCGGCCTGCGCCAGCGACCGGGCCAGGTAGTAGCCGTCGGAGGGCAGCACGAGATCGCCCTTCAGCGCGCCCAGTCGCAGCACCGCGGCGATCGCGGCCATGCCGGAGGCGAACACCACGCACTCGCCGCCGTCCAGCTCGCCGATCGCGCTCTCCAGCGCCCGCCACGTCGGGTTGCCAGCACGGCCGTAGAAGTCGGTGGGCAGGTCGGGGCCGACGCCCAGATCGAACGTCGAGGACAGGACGGGACCCGGGTGCGTGGGCAGGCCGGGCCCGGGATCGGGCCGGCCGCCGTGCACGCAGCGCGTGCCGTCGCCGCTACTCGGGCCGAGGGGCACGCGTGATCAGTTCCTTGCCCATGTCCGCCGCGGACAGGCCCTCGTGGCAGACCCGCCGCACGGCGTCCGAGATCGGCAGCTCCACCCCGTGGCGCCGGCCGAGCTCGCAGATCGACAGGCACGACTTCACGCCCTCCGCGACCTGTCCGTGGTTGGCCTCCTCAGCCTGGGCGAGGGTCTCACCGCGGCCGAGCCGCTCGCCGAACGTGCGGTTGCGCGACAGCGGCGACGAGCACGTCGCGACGAGATCGCCGAGCCCGGCCAGCCCGGCGAACGTGAGCGGGTCGGCCCCCAGCGCCACTCCGAGCCGGGACATCTCGGCGAGCCCGCGGGTGATCAGCGTGGCGCGGGTGTTGTCGCCGTATCCCAGTCCGGCGGCCATGCCGCAGGCGAGCGCGATGACGTTCTTCCCGGCCCCGGCCAGCTCGCAGCCGATGACGTCGGTGTTGGTGTAGGCCTTGAAGTAGCCCGCGGTGATGGCGTGCTGCAGCGCGACCGCGCGGTCGTGATCGATGCAGGCGATCACGGTGGCGCTCGGCTCCTCGGCGGCGATCTCCCGGGCCAGGTTGGGGCCGGACACGACGGCCACCTGCTCCGGCGGCACGTCGGCCACCTCCACGATGACCTCGCTCATGCGCTTGAGCGTGCCCAGCTCGACGCCCTTGGCGAGACTCACCAGCGTCGCGTCCCGCGGCAGCAGGTCGCGCCATCCGGCCAGGTTCTCGCGCAGGGTCTGCGACGGCACGCCGAACACCACCGCGTCGACGCCGTCGAGCGCCTCCGCTGGGTCGGTGGTGGCGGTGATCGTCGGCGGGAGCACGATCCCGGCCATGTAGTCGCGGTTGATGTGCCGTTCGTTGATCGAGGCGGCCACCTCGGGCCGGCGGGCCCACAGGATCACTTCGCGGCCCGCATCGCCGAGCACCTTCGCGAACGCCGTCCCCCACGATCCGGCGCCGAGGACGGCCAACCGCTGCACGCGGCGCGTCACGAGGCGCTCCGGCGGAAGAACTCGGCGGGCGCGGGCTCCCCGCGCACCTCGGCGACCAGGTCCCGGACCCGGGTCATGATCATGTCGGTGACCTCCCGCAGCAGTTCGCCGTCCACCGGCTTGCCGCGGTACTCGGACAGGTCGATCGGCGGGCCGAACCGCACGGTGATGTCCTTGCGCGGCAGCGGGCGGAACTTCTTGTTGTAGCCGTCGTAGACGTCGCGGGTGCCCCAGTGCGCACACGGGATGACCGGCACGTCGGTGGCCAGCGCCATCCGGGCCACGCCGGTGCGCGCCTCCATCGGCCACCCGGCCGGGTCGCGCGTGATCGTGCCCTCGGGGTAGATCACGACGACCTTGCCCCGCTGCAGCTCGGCGATGCCGGTGCGCAGGCTCTGCTGCGCGTCGGCGGTGTCGCGGTGGACGGGGATCTGCCCGGTGCCGCGCATGATCGTGCCCAGCACCGGCTTGCGCCACAGGCTGTCCTTGGCGAGGAACCGCGGTACCCGGCGCGCGCGGTGGACCATCAGGCCGGTGACGACCGGGTCGAGGTGCGAGATGTGGTTCGCGACGACGATGGCGCCGCCGGTCGGTGGCAGGTACTGCTTGCCCTCGTAGTGCACCCGACCGGCCAGCCAGCCCATCGGGTAGAAGAAGACAGCGCAGAACCCGATCCAGAAACCGCCCTTCTCACGCTTCACGAGCCTGAGTCTTCCCGGCGGGCCGCCCTTGGTCCACAACCGGGCCCCTGGGGTGCACCATGGACGGGTGACGCCTCCCCCGCCGTTCGGCCTCGTCGTGCCGGTCAAGGTGCTCGCCGCGGCGAAGACCCGCCTGCGCGGTGCCGCTGACGACGGCGTCGGCGAACCGTCCGCCCACGCCCGGCTCGCCCTCGCGCTGGCCCACGACACCATCGCCGCGGTCCGCGGGGCCTCCGGCGTCGGCAGGCTCCTGGTGGTCAGCTCTGATCCGGTGGTGGCCGCCGAGCTGGGCGCGGTCGGCGTCGAGGTCGTGCCGGACGGGCCGGTCGCCGGGCTCAACGCCGCCTACCGCCACGGCGCCGGGCTGCTGGGGACCGACGGTCCGGTGGCCGCGCTGCAGGCGGACCTGCCGGCGCTGCGTCCGCAGGAGCTGACCGCGGCGCTCGCGGCCGCGTGGGTGGCGTTCGGCCACGGCGCACCGGCCGCGTTCTGCGCCGACGCCGAAGGCACCGGCACCACCCTGCTCGCCGCCGCACCCGGGCAGCCGCTCGATCCGCGGTTCGGCGACGGCTCCGCGGCCGCCCACCGCACGGCCGGGGCGCAGGAACTGGTCGGCGACTGGCCGGGGCTGCGCCGCGACGTCGACACCCCCGACGACCTGCGCGCCGCCGCCGAGCTGGGGCTCGGCCCGCACACCCGCTGCGTGCTGGCCCCCACGAGCCCGGACTGCTGATCCCCGGTCACGGCGTGCAGGTGAGGACGTTCACGCCGGGCTGCCCGCCCACGTCCAGGCTGGTCGCCCGACCGTCCGGGCCGATCGTGAACGTGACCTTCGAACGCTGGTCGGGCAGCTCGGGGGACTCGATGATCGTGAAGCTGTCGCCGCTCCAGTGCGTCAGCGGGAACGGCCGCCCGCCCGGGCCCTCGTGCAGCACCAGCTGCCCGTCCTCGGCGGTGACGGTGAACGCCCCGTAGTACGGGTTGCTGCACGTCCCGACGTACGCGCTCAGGTCCCGGGCCGGGGCGGCGTTCGGCGGCGGCGCGGCGAGCTCCGGATCGGGCTGGAACAGCGGGGCGACGCGCTCGGCCCAGGCCGTGGTCCAGTCCCGGGTGGGGCCGCCGCGCACCACGTCGTCCACGATCGTGTCGGCGATCGCCTCCGCGGCGCCGATCGGGCTGCCGTTGGTCAGCACCACGACGCCGAGCCCGAGCTCGGGCAGCAGCACGGCCGTGGTCGCCGCGCCGGTCGTGAACGCCCCGGAGTGCGACCATCGCACGTACCCGAGGTGGTCGACGTCCACGTTCCACCCCAGGCCGTAGAACGCACCGATGGTCTCGGGGCCGGTCGGCGGCGTGCGCAGGATGTGCGGGGTGTGCGTCTCGGCCAGCGCCTCCTCCGCCACGATCCGGGTGCCGTCGAGCTCGCCGCCCGCGAGCTGCAGCCGGATCC
This sequence comes from Pseudonocardia thermophila, assembly GCF_900142365.1. Classification (GTDB taxonomy): domain Bacteria; phylum Actinomycetota; class Actinomycetes; order Mycobacteriales; family Pseudonocardiaceae; genus Pseudonocardia; species Pseudonocardia thermophila. Next base: position 25,865 of record NZ_FRAP01000008.1, read on the forward strand.
ACCGGCTCAGGTCCTCGACGGTGGAGGAGATCCCGCCGGCGGGCGCCTGGGCGTCCGGGTCGCGACCCGGCCCGATCTGCCACGAGCCGCCCACCCGGATGTGCCCGGTGGCCCGGTCGGGACGGGCGCGGTAGTCGGCGCTGCGCGCGCTCGACGAGGTCATGCCGGCGGGGCCGAACAGCTCCTGCTGCATCAGGTCCTCGAACGTGGTGCCGGCGACCCTCGCTGCGGCCTCCCCGGCGGCGGTCATCCCGAAGTTGCTGTAGGAGTACGTCGCGCGGAACGGGTCGAGCGGCACGTACCGGATCCGCTCGAAGATCGCGGCGCGGTCGTAGCCGATCTCCTCCAGCCGGTTGCCGGTCAGGCCGGGCAGGCCGCTGCGGTGCGCGTAGAGATCGGCGAACGTCACGTGCTCGGTGACGTAGGGATCGCTGAAGACCAGCTCGGGCAGGTGCGGGTGCACCGGGTCGTCCCAGCCGAACCGGCCCTTGCCGACGAGCGCGGCGAGGGCCGTCGAGCTGACCGGCTTGGACAGCGAAGCGATCTGGAACACGGTGCCCGGGCCGATCGGGTCCGGCTTGCCCAGCTCACGCACCCCGTACCCCTTGGTGAACACGGTGCGGTCGCCGTGCACGACACCGACCGCGACACCGGGCACCCCCGTTGCCCTCATCGTCGCGGCGACGACGTCGTCGATGCGGCCGAGCGCGTCGTCGACCTGCGCCTGCGGCACGTCGGTGGCGGGTGGCGCAGTGGCCGGACCGGCCGGGTCCGGGGAGCCGGGCGAACAGGCCAGTGCGCCCCCGAGCAGCACGACGAGCAGGAGTACGACGACGATCCGTCGGTCCATCGGGGTCACCTGCCTCGGCTGTCCACATCGGCCTCGTTCACTCGCCGGGGACCGTCAGTCCGTTAACGCCCGGGCGTCGGCCGGCTGCGGATTCGCTAGAGTCGCGTACGTGGGTCGAGCAAGGGACCGTCGGTGATCGTCACCTGCCCGAAGTGCTTCTCCTTCGACGATGTGCTGCCGCCGCGGCGCTCGCCGGACGGGCGGATCGACTACACCTGCACCGGTGACCACGGCGGCGAAGGCCCGTTCCGGTGGAGCTCCACCCCCGACGCCGTCGACCTGCCCTCCCCGCGCCGGACGGCGGCTTCGTCCTCGTCGTCGGCCACCCGGGCGCCCCGGGCTCCGCGCGCGCCGCGCCCGAACCCCGACGACGCCTCCATCGACGAGCTGCTCGATCCGCTGCTCGCCTGCGTCAACCCCGGCGAGCCGTTCGTCGAGTACGGGGTGGTCGAGTACCGCTTCCGGCAGGCCCGCCCCGACCTGTTCCTGCAGCACGTGCGCGAGCGGGGCCACGTCATGCTCGGCACCCGCCGCAACCTCGCCGCGTCGTCGTCGCGGTTCACCCGCGCGCTGCGCAAGCTGGAGAGCGCGGGTCAGCTGGTGTCGGTGAAGGGCCCGGGCACCGGTGCGTGGCGCTACGAGCAGTCGATCGGCTACTGGGCCCGCCCGCCGCGACCGTCCGGCCCGCTGCTGACCTGGTCGATGTTCTGCGCCACCCAGGGCCGCAGCGCGGAGTGGACCGCCGAGGACCGCGCGCTGTTCGACACGCCGTGACGGGCCGCGCCGCGTTCGGGTGATCGCCCGAGCTGCGGTTGTGCGGGCCCGCGGGTGCTGGTCCACTGAGGAGGGCCGCGTCGCGCCGGTGGCTCGGCCGGGAGCGATGGACCCGACGCGCTCAGGGAGCGGCGCATGGCTGATCCGGCTCGCACCGACTTCTCGGTCGACCTCGTCCGCACCGAGCCGGGGATCTGCGTCGTGACCGTGTCCGGCGCGCTCGACATCAGCACCGAGGGGCGGGTGCGCGCCTTCCTGGCGGCCGCGATCGCCACGCCGGGGACGGCCCTGGTCGTCGTGGACGTCGACCGGGTCACGTTCGTCGGGGTGAGCGGCCTGCGCGCCGTCCTCGACGCCCGCGCGAAGGCCGCTGAGCGCGGCATCGCCGTCGAGCTGGTCGGCGACCAGCCCATCGTGCGGCGGCTGCTCGACGTCGTTGCCGCGCACGGCACCGGCCCCGGGCAGCTCCCCCTCCACCCCGACATCTGCAGTGCGCGCCGCCGCCTGGCCTCGTCACTCTGACGGCCGCATCGGCATCGACCCTGCCGTCCGAACGGCCGAACCGGACACTGGGCCACCTGTGATTTCACGGTTTGACTGCAGAAGATCTCTTGCGACAACTGTAGGTTTCGGCACAGGATGGTCAGGGGACGTGGACATCGAGCCCGTCGAGGAGGAGGCAACGGTGAAGCAGCACGACTCGGACGTCACGGATCCCATCAGCGCGGCCTTCCGCATCGACGACGCGGCCCGCGCTGTGCAGGCCATCCACGGCGTGCGGGGTCGGCGCAGGACCGTGCGGGACACCGCCGTGCGACCCGGCGCGCGACCGACCGCCGGGACGTCGCCGCATTCGGGGTCGTCGTCCTGAGGCCGTGGCCGTGACGGCGATGCCGACGGGGGCGACGATGCCGACGGTGGCGACGCATCCGACGACCGCGGCGCCCCGGCAGGTGACGCGGTCACTGCGATCGCGAGCTGCGACAGGGACCCCGGCCCGCCCCGGGGCGGTGCCGTCCGGCCTGCGGGCCGGGCGGCGCCCCGGCGCCGACGACTGGTACGTGGTGCCGGTGACCGGCCTCTTCGACGAGGCGGCCGCGCACCGCGTGGTCCGCCTGATCTGCGCTCGGCTGCACCTGCTCGACACCGGCCGGACGCGCCTGCGGCACATCGCGATCGACGTGTCCGAGTGCGCGGGCCTGACGGCCGAAGGACTGGAGGTGCTGCTCGGCTCGCTCCCCGCCGCCGCGGAACGCGGGGTGGGCGTTCACCTGGTGGGACGGGGTGCACTGACCCACGACGTGCCGCTTCGGGCGCGTCGCCTGCTGCACCGCTTCAAGGTCTTCCCGACACTGGCGGCCGCCCGCGCCGCCTTCGACCACTGAGCCGTATCGAACCGCGCCGTATCAGACCGAACCACCGTAGCGAACTCGACGCGCAACGCCCCGGCCCGTGGCCGGGGCGTTGTCGTTGCCAGGTTCGAAACCGGTTCGACGCTGCTGGTCGACGCGGCTCAAGACACCGACGGCGCGGACGGCGGCGCCGAAGGCGGCTGCTGCGTGTCCGGTCCGCCGGGCCCCTGCTGCGGCGGGTACTGGGGCGGTGGATCCTGCAGCGCCGCCGTCACCCTTGCGAGCCGGCTGCGCAGATCGTCGATGATCATCTGCGCGTCCTGCCGCTCCCGGGCGAGCTGGTCCTGCAGCTCGACGATGCGCGCGGCAGCGTCGAGCGTCATCCCGTCGTCGAACAGCTCACGCATGCGCTGCGCCAGCGCGAGCTGGCGGCGGGAGTAGCGGCGATGTCCGCCGGGTGACCGGTGCGGCGCGAGCACGCCCGCCGCGTCGAGGCTGCGGAGGAACGCCGGCTGCACACCGAGCAGCTCGGCGGCCTGGCCCATGGTCAGCGCGGGGTAGTCCGCGTCGTCGAGCTTGCCGACACCTTCCGGCACCCGTTCACCTCCTCCCGACGCTGCCGCGTCACGCCTCCTCTTCCCGCGGGCCATATTTGTTGATGCTACTGCAGATTCTCTGCGGGTCACGTCACCCGGGACGGATTCGATCCAGACCACATTCCGGGCCGGGACCGGACCGCTCCGCAGCGCGCCCGTCAGGCGTCGATCTGGGCGCGCTCCGGGCCCGCGTTGATCGCGATGCGCCGCGGCTTGGCCTTCTCCGCGACCGGGATGCGCAGCGTCAGCACACCGGCGTCGTACCGCGCGTCGATGCGTTCGGTGTCGAGCCCGTCGTCGAGGAACAGCTGCCGCGTCATCGACCCGTGATGCCGCTCCGCGACCTGCATCTCCACGTCGCCCCGGGTCGTCGGATCGGGCCGCTCCGCCTTCACCGTCAGCGTGTTCTGCTCCACGCTCACATCGATCGCGGACGGATCCACCCCCGGCAGATCGATCGCGAGCACGTACGTGTCACCGTCCCGCCACGCGTCCATCGGCATCGCGGACGGCCGCGCGAACGCGCTCACGACCCCCAGCGCCTGCTCCGCAAGCCGATCAAGCTCGTGGAACGCGTCGGTCCGCATCAACATCGCCATCCATCCCTCCTACTGAAATCTGTCCTCCTGACAGCAGAAGTGATGTGGTTACCACGGGAACCGGATCCACCGACCCCCGATACCTCCAAGGGTAGATGTAGAAAATCTCTACTGCAAACTGACGGTTGTCCGGGTATGTCCAGCTCAGGAGCCCGACCCGGGCTGCGGCTGCTCGCCCGGTTCCCACCTCGGTCGCCGCATCCGCGCCACCCGGTCCACGACGACCCGAGAGCACACGTCACGAAGCCGCGCCGGCGGCGGGCGGCGAACCCTTCCGTTCGCGCACCCGCCGCCGGCGCGGACAGGACGGCGACCGACCGATGGCCTCCGCGGCCACCGAGTCCGGGGCGGAGCCGTCGCGGCGATCCGTGGCGGTGCCCGAGAGCGACCCGGGGAGCGCCGGAGCTACCCCACCTCCGCCATCACGCCGTACCCCTCCATCGACTTCTTGAACTGCAGCGGGTCGCAGTCGACGAACGTGTCCGGGGAGAACTCCGCGTCCGCCATGACGCCCCACGCCTTCCTCCGCTGCATCGCGAGGTTGCCCGCGTCGTACAGCGGGAAGATGAGCGACTCCCGGTAGTACTTCTCCATCGGGAACTTCTTGTCGACCGCGTTGACGCCGACGATGCGCATGCAGTCGAACACGACGCTCTGCATCAGGTCTCCGCAGAAGGTCTTGTTCATCGCCCCGAGGGCCTGGCCCTCACTGTCGTACATGTCCATGTAGTGAGCGGCCTTCCAGCACATGTACCGGGCAGCTTCGATCTTCGCGGCGATCTCGGTGAGGAGGTTGCCGACGGCCTGGTGGTTGATGATCGGGCGAGCGCCGCCACCGGTGAAGGTCCTGGCCCAGTTGAGCGCGAACTGGTACGCGCCGCGGGCAACACCGACGGCGGCGATGCTGGCCACGGAGCCGGACCAGGTGAAGTTGCGGTTGATGACGAGGTCGCCGTCACCGTGGGCGAAGAGGTTCTCCTCGGGCACCCGGACGTCGCGGAACGTCATGGTGACGTTCTGGCAGGTGCGGTGCCCGATCTTGTCGATCACCTCGTACTCGATGCCGGGGGTGCCGCGTTCGACGAGGATCGCGCTGAGGCCTTCCTTGCCCCCCTTGGTGCGGTCGGTCCGCACGATGCACAGGTTCACGTCCGCGCCCTGCAGGTCCCACCCGCCGGCGTTGCAGGGCCAGTGCTTCTCGCCGTTGAGGACGTACTCGCCGTTGGCCTTGTCGTGGTCGGCGACGAGCTGGATCCCCGCGGTGGGGCTCGGGTGATCGAAGTTGGCGGTGCCACCGCGTTCGCTGACGACCCAGCCCGCGAGGTAGTCGGTGCGTCCGCTCGACGTGGCCTGGCCGATCCACTTCTCGCACTGCTGTTCGCTCCCGAACCACGTCAGCGGCATCAGCGCGAGCCCGTTCACGAGCACGATCGTGGGGAAACCCGGGTCGACGGCGCACAGCTCCTCGGCGGCGATCATGAAGTCGACGTTCGACAGGCCGCCGCCGCCGTACTTCTTCGGGAGGAAGCTGGTCGGCAGCCCCATCGCGGAGGCCTGCTCGAAGGCCGGCTTCATCGCGAGGAAGGCCTCCTGCGGATCGGTCAGCGCGTCGGCGCGTTCGGCGGCGGGTCGGACCACCTCCTGCGCGAACTCACGCATGCCGTACTTGAGCTTCTTCTGCTCCGCGGTCAGTTCGAAGTCGATCGACACGAGCGTTCCTCCTCGTCGAGGATGAGTGCGGGCCGTGCGACGGCGCGCACCGGTGAACCCGCGGAGGGCTTCGGCGCGAGCGCAGGACGGCCAGCGGCTACCGGCGGATGTCGGTGCTCCCGGTGAGCCCGAGCGCACCGCGAAGGCCTTGATCGTTCACGGCGATGTCGTCGAGGCCGGCGGCGTCGAGGACAGCGAAGTACGCGGCGACGGCCTCGGCGAAGACGTTGCGCGCCCCGCACACACCCGCCACCCGGCAGAACCTGACCGGACCGAGGCACTCGACGACGGCGTGGTCCGGTTCCATGGCCCGCATGACCTCGCCGACGGTGATGGTCGCCGGGTCGCGGTGGAGGCTCACGCCGCCGCCGCGGCCAGGGGTCGTGCGAACGAGATCGGCGGCGACCATGCGCTGAACCACCTTGTCGAGGTGGTGCCGGGACACGTGGTGCGCTGCCGCGATGTCGGCGATCGAGCCACGCCGTCCGGGAGCCACACGCAGGAAGAGCACGACGCGCAGCGCGTAGTCGGCGTGGTTGGTGTGCTTCAAGCCAGCTCGTCTCGATCGAGGGTCCGGCGGACTCTACCTCTCCTCGACGACGTCGGACGCCCGAAGCGCGTCGCCCGCCCGGAGTCGGTCACGTCCACACCGGGCGGTGGCCCGTGGCGACATCCACGACTCCGGCACCCGCGAGCGCCGGGTCGCCGTGGCCGACCCGATGCATCGCTCTCACAAAAACTCGGTACGCCAAATACTACTTTAGGGATGACCCGCATCACAAGCAGTGCCTCGACGCCGCAGCCCACCAGGAGAAGGACCTGGTCAGAGCCCCGTGCCAGCGGCGAACGTCGCTGATGCGGTAGCAGCTCTACCGTGATCACACCGGCCAGCGCTCGACGTCCAGCGCCGCGAGCCGCTCCGGATCACCCACCACCTCGTAGCTGTCGATCCGCGCTCCGTCGAAGACGAAGATGATCGCCACCGTCAGCTCCCCGTCCCGGACCACGACCGCACCGGGTGCGCCGTCCAGCAAAGCCGGTTCCGCCTCCCGCGCCGGCCCGGCGAAGACGAGCGCCTCGGCCGCGATCTCCCGCGCCCCGCACACGACCTCCGACCGACCGGGCGCGAGGAGCACCGGATCCACCCGCCGCACCGCCTCCGGGGAGAGCACGTCGAGCAGCGCCGCGATGTCACCGCGCCGCAGCGCATCCAGGAACCGTTCGACGACCCGCCGCCGCCCGGCCAGGTCCTGCGGCGCCGTCGCCCCCGCCTGCACCCGCCTGCGCGCCCGCGCGCCGAGCTTCTTCGTCGCCTCCACCGACCGTCCGAGCACCACCGCGATCTCCGCGAACGGGACCGCGAAGACGTCGTGCAGCACGAACGCGACCCGCTCGGCGGGCGACAGGCTGTCCAGGACGACGAGGAGCGCGCGGCCGACGGAGTCCGCGACCTCCGCCTCGGCCGCGGGGTCGACGGGACCGGGCTGGTCGATGCAGTCGCCGGTGAGGAGCTCGGGGCGGGCGCGCCGGGCCCGGAGCCGGTCCACGCAGATCCGTGACGTGACCGTCGTCAGCCACCCACCGAGGTTGCCGATCTCCTCCACGGAGCCACCCTGCAGCCGCAACCAGGCGTCCTGCACCGCGTCCTCGGCGTCCGGCACCGATCCCAGCAGCCGGTGCGCCAGCGCCCGCAGCCGCGGCCGGTGCGGCTCGAACAGGGCGGCGAGCTCGTCGTCGTTCATGTGTCCCTCTCCGCGCTTCGGCTCCGTCACCCCGGTTGACGTCCCGCGCACCCGGCGCGGGACACGACCCGCGGAGAGGGAGATGCGGCCATGAGCGTCCTGGTGGTGCAGTTCAGGGTCGATCCAGCCGACGTCGCGCAGGTACAGGCAGCGCTGACGGCGATGTGCGAGGCGCTCGCCGTCGAGCAGCCGGCGGGGACCCGGTTCGCCGCCTGCAAGCTCGCCGACGGCGTCAGCTTCCTCAACATCCTGCAGCTCGACGAGGGGGCGCCGAACCCGCTGCCGGAGATCCCGGCAGCCCGGGAGTTCCAGCAGCGCATGATCGCGTGCGCGCTCGGCGACGAGCCCCCGACCGCCGCGCCGGTGACCGTCGTGGGTTCATACGGCCTGCTCGAGGAGGTGCCGGCACGGTGACCGCCGCCTACACCTGCGTGGCCGTCGCGACGATCGTCGCCACCGCGGGCATCGCGGTGGCCGACTTCGCCAAGGCCCCGTTCGTGCTGAAGAACGCGGCGGCGGTCGGGGTACCGGAGTCCTGGGTGTACCCGCTGGCGACGGCGAAGGCGGCCGGCGCCGCCGGGTTGCTGCTCGGCTTGTTCGGGGTGCCGCTGGTGGGGACGGCGGCGGCGATCGGGCTCGTCCTGTTCTTCGTCGGCGCGCTGCTCACCCACCTGCGGGCGGGCGACTGCTCCGCGCAGCTGCTGTTCCCGGGCGGCTTCCTCGCCCTCGCGACGGGGACGCTGGTGCTCGGCCTCCTCAGCCATTGAAAGAAGTGCGTATTCCGCACAAGTGTGCGCGATACGCTCACCAGCGTGTCGGAGCTGCCACCCCCACTCCTGTTGCTCGTCCACGGCGCCTGGCACGGCGCGTGGGCCTGGGATCCCGTGCTCGCGCACCTCGCGGCCGCCGGCGTCGACGCCCGCGCCGTGACGCTGCCGGGACCCGGCCGCGCGCCGGGCCGGGCCGATCTGGCCGGCCACGTGGCCGCGCTGCGGACCGAGATCGACGCTGCTGGGCGGCCGGTCGTGCTGGCTGGGCATTCGTACGGCGGCGCCGTGGTGACGGAGGCGGCCGCCGGACGGCCGTCGGTCACGCACCTGGTCTACGTCGCCGCGTTCCTGCTCGACGAGGGCGAGTCGTGCGTCGACGCCAACGTGCCGGCGCCGGAGTACCCGGAGGGCATCGGGCCCGCGCTGCACGGCGAGCACCTCACGGTCGACGCCGCCTCGGCGCGCCTGATGTTCTACGACGATCTCCCGCCCGCCGCGGCCGACGCCGCGATCGCGCGGCTCACACCGGAGCACGTCGGCACGGTCACCAGCCCGGTGGGCGCTGCGGCGTGGCGCGAGGTCCCCAGCACCTACGTCGTGTGCGCCCGGGACCGAGCGATCCCGCCGGCCGCCCAGCAGCGCATGGCCGAGCGCGCGACCGCGCGGCACGTCCTCGATCGCGCGCACTCGCCCATGCTCGGCGCGCCCGCGGAACTGGCGACCCTCCTCGCCGACGCGGTGCGCACGGCGGGCCCCGGTAGGTTCGAGCCGACAGGACGGCACGGCGAGGAGTGAGAGCAGCGTGGCGGCAGCACCCGACCAGGGCACCGGCGAGGACGCCGCGGAGAAGCCGGAGCGGGAGCCGTACTTCATCAAGTCGGTGGAGCGCGTGTTCGCCGTCATCAAGGCGTTCGACGAGGACCACCCGGAGATGACGCTCGCCGACATCGCCCGGATCACCGGCCTGGACCGGGGCGCCGCCCGTCGGTTCCTGCTCACGCTCGTCGACCTCGGCTACGTGGCCCAGAACGGCCGGATGTTCTCGCTGCGGCCGCGGATCCTCGAGCTCGGCTACGCCTACCTGTCGAGCCTGAGCCTGCCGGAGATCGCGCTGCCGGTGATGGAGGACCTGGTGCGCCGGGTGGGTGAGTCCTGCGCGCTGTCCGTGCTGGACGACACCGACGTGGTGTTCGTGGCGCGGGTGCCCACCCGCCGGTTCCTGAGCGTCTCGATCAACGTCGGGGCGCGGTTCCCGGCGCACACGTCGTCGATGGGCCGGGTCCTGCTCGCGGGCCAGCCCGACGACTGGCTGGACCGCTACCTGGAGACGGTGTCGCCCGAGCACCTCACCGACAAGACCGTCACCGATCCCCAGGAGCTGCGCCGCACGCTCATGCAGGTGCGGGAGCAGGGATGGGCGCTGCTCGACCAGGAGCTGGCCGAGGGTGTGCGCTCGCTCGCCGTGCCGCTGCGGGACAAGTCGGGCAAGGTCGTCGCGGCGCTGAACGTGTCGAGCCACGCCGCCGACGTCGAGACGGTCCACCAGTACCTGCCCGACGTGCTCGAGGCGGCGGCCGCGATCGAGGAAGGGCTCGGCCGCATCCGCTGACCGGGCGTTCCACCCGGCGGACCTCCACGTTCTTGTCCAGACACCTTCGCATCGTTTACTATACGCACAATTGTGCGGTATCCGCACACTGACCGACGAGGAGCACTGTGGCTGCCAGGGGAATGACCGGCGCGGGCGACCACGACCTGGTCGTGGTGGGCGGCGGGCTCGGTGGGACCGCGGCCGCGCTGGCGGCGGCCCGACTGGGCCGTCGGTCCGTGCTGGTCTGCGAGACCGACTGGCTGGGCGGGCAGGTGTCGAGCCAGTGCATCCCGCCCGACGAGCACCCGTGGATCGAGACGATCGGCCAGACCCGCGGCTACCGCGAGTTCCGCGCGCGGGTCCGGGCGTTCTACCGCGACAACTACCCGGTCACCGCCCGGGCCCGCAGCCAGCAGCGCTTCAACCCGGGGCTGGGCAACATCGGCCCGCTCACCCACGAGCCGCACGTCGCGGCGCTGGTGCTGGAGTCGATGCTGGCGCCGTGGATCAGCCGCGGGCTGATCACCGTGCTGCGCGAGGCCGAAATCACCTGCGCCGCCGGCGACGGCGACGAGGTGCGGGCGCTGCAGGTGCGCACCGCGGCCGGCGACGTGGAGCTGACCGGCCGCTACTTCCTCGACGCCACCGATCTCGGCGACGTCATCGGGCTGGCCGGGGTGGAGCACGTCATCGGCGCCGAGAGCCGCGACGAGACCGGCGAGCTGCACGCGCTGGCCGGTCCCGCCGATCCGCTCGACCAGCAGGCGATCACGTGGGCGATGCTGCTCAGCCACCGCCCCGGCACCGACAACACGATCCCGCGCCCGGCCGGCTACGCCCGCTGGCGCGAGTTCCGCCCGCCGGAGTGGCCCGGCCCGCTGCTGAGCTGGGAGGTCAGCGACCACGTCACGCACCGGCCCAGGCTGCGCCCGCTGTTCACCGACCGCCCGACCGCCGGCATCACCTACGACCTGTGGCACGCGCGGCGGATCCTCGCCGCCGACCAGTTCGACGGCGATTGGGCGGACGTGACGGTCGCGGCCTGGCCGATGATGGACTACAGCCGGTTGCCGCTGCTCGGCGTGCCGGACGAGACCCGCGAGCAGGCGCTGCGCGAGGCGCAGGAGCTGTCGCTGTCGTTCCTGTACTGGATGCAGACCGAGGCGCCGCGGCACGACGGCGGCGTCGGCTACCCGGGCCTCTACCCGCGCTCCGACCTCACCGGCACCCCCACCGGGCTGGCGAAGCTGCCCTACATCCGCGAGGGCCGGCGGATCCGCGCCGAGTTCACCCTGCTCGAGCAGCACATCGGGGTGGCGGCGCGGCCCGGTGCCGACGGCGCCGAGCGGTTCGCCGACAGCGTGGGCATCGCCGCCTACCGGATCGACGTGCACCCGTCCACCGCGGGCCGGCCCGGGATCGACATCGACACCTGGCCGTTCCAGCTGCCGCTCGGGTCGTTCCTGCCGGTGCGGGTGCGCAACGTGCTGCCCGCCGGCAAGAGCATCGGCGGCACCCACATCACCAGCGGGGCGTACCGGGTGCACCCCGCCGAGTGGTCGATCGGCGAGGCGGCCGGGGCACTGGCCGCGTTCAGCATCGCCCGCGGCGTCGTCCCGCACCAGGTGCGGGCCGATGCCGAGCTGCTCGACGAGTTCCAGTCGCTGCTCACCGGCACCCTCGGGATCGAGCTGGAGTGGCCCCGCTACGGCGCGCTGACCGCCCGCGACCGCATCGGCTACGCGCCCATGGACGACGAGGTGGAAGCGGAGGTGGGGGCGTGACCGGGTCGCTCGCGGCGGCCGACGCCGCGATCCACGCGTTCACCCAGATCCTCGATCCGCCGCTGACGGGCGGTGCGGGACCGCTGGCGGGCCTGCGCGTCGCGGTGAAGGACAACATCGACGTCGAGGGCGTGGTCACCGGGCTGGGCCGCCCGCTCGACGAGCACGAGCCCGCCCGCCGCGACGCCGCCGCGGTGGCCCGCCTGCGAGCGGCCGGGGCAGTGATCGTCGGGAAGACGAACCTGCCGGAGTTCGCCTCGTCGGCGGTGACCACGAACACCCACTACGGCGACACCCGCAACCCCGCCGACCTGACGCGCACGGCCGGCGGATCGAGCGGGGGCTCGGCCGCGGCGGTGGCCGCCGGGATGGTGCCGGTGGCGCTGGGCACCGACACCGCGGGCTCGGTGGTCATGCCGGCGGCCCTCACCGGGTGCTGGGGCTACCGGCCCACGCACGGGCTGATCGACACCGCGGGCGTCGCCCCGATGAGCCCGACCCTCGACACCGTCGGCGTGTTCGCCGCGGACCCCACCGACCTGCTCCGCGTCGCGGCGGTCCTGACCCGGCACCCGCCCGCGCCGCCGCCCGCCGAACTGCGCGTGGGGCTGCTCGGCGATCCCTTCACCGACGCCGATCCGGCCGTCCTCGACGCAGTGCGGGCGGCGCTGGAGGACGCGCCGGCGATCCCGGTCACGACGATCCCGGTGACACTGCCGTCGGCCCGCACCGCCGCGGCCCACGGCCGCGCGATCTACCTCGACGAGGTGCACCGCAGCTTCGCCGCGCAGCTCGACCCGGCGCGCACCTACGCTCCCTCGGTCGAGGCCCGCCGGGCCGCCGGCGATCCCGCCGCGGCGGCGTCGGCCAGGTTGTTCCGGGCCCGCTGGCAGGCCGAGATCGCCACCGCGCTCGACCTCGTCGACGTGCTCGCCGCCCCGGCCACCCCCGTCGTCGCACCCCCGTTCCCGGTCGCGGACGAGGCCGCGCTCGTCCGCTTCACCTACCCGTTCTGCCTGGCCGGCCAGCCCGCCGTCGCCGTCCCGTGCGGCACCGCGGGCGAGCTGCCGGTGGGGCTGCTCCTGGTCGGCCGGCGCGGCGCGGACGCCGCTCTGCTCGCCGCGGCCGCGCACCTCGATCCCGCTGGAGGCACCGCCCGATGACCCTCTACCTGCACGAGACCCTCGATCCGGTGCGCGCGCCCGGCGCGCACACCCGCTACCTCGACGAGCTCGGCCACGTCGTCCGCACGCAGGGCAACGCCGAAGGCTCCGCGGGCGGGCGCTGCATCGCCGTCTGGGTCCCGATCTTCCTCACCGGTCAGTGGCCGCAGATCGTCAGCTTCTGGGAGATGCCCGGCGGATGGGACGGGTTCGCCGAGCACTTCGACACCCATCCCGAGCTGTTCCACCCGCCCCTGGAGCGCTGGTACGGGGAGCGCAGCGGCGGGTTCGACCGGGTGCTCGTCGGCAGCGACTACTCCCCCACCCTCGACGAGATCACCGAGCGCGGCCTGCGCGCCCCGGTCGTGCTGCAGGAGACCGTGCGGCTGCGCCCCGGATCGGCACCGGACTACGTGGGCGCGCTCGGCGAAGTCAAGACGCGGCTCGCCGACCGGCCCGACGTCGACGTCCTCGGCGCGTACAGCGTGGCGTTCCGCAACGCGGGCGAGGTGCTCGTGCTCTGGGCGTTCCCCGACGTGGCGGCGCTGGTCCGCACCCGCTCCGCGCCCGAGCAGTACCCGGAGCTGCAGGAGTGGGCGAAGGTCTCCGCCGGTCTGGAGCTGGCCAACACCGGTGTGGTGCTGCGCCCGACCGGATGGTCCGCGCTGCGATGAGCCGGGTCGCGCTGATCACCGGCGGTGGCGGGGACATCGGCGCCGCGACCGGGCGCGCACTGGCCGCCGCCGGGTGGATCGTGGTGCTCGCCGACCTGGACGCCGAGGCCGCCCGCGCCGCCGCGGAGGACATCGCCGGAGCCGAGGGCCGGTTCCTGGACGTGGCCGACACCGGCTCGTTCCCCGCGTTCGTCGACGGGATCGGCGCCGATCACGGCCGCGTCGACGCGCTCGTCTGCGCCGCCGGTGTGGAACCGCCGCACACCCTGGCCGATCTCGACGTCGCCGCGTGGGACCACACGCTCGAGGTGAACCTGCGCGGCCCGGCGCTGCTCGCGCAGGCGACGCTGCCGTGGTGGCGGCGGGCGGGCGGCGGGTCGCTGGTCAACATCGGCTCCCGCACCTGGCTCGGCGGCGCCCACCCGGCCTACGCGGCCTCGAAGGCCGGCCTGGTGGGGCTCACCCGCTCACTCGCGCTGGAGCTGGCCGGGCTCGGGGTGCGGGTCAACGCCGTGGCGCCGAGCTTCGTGCCCACCAGGTTCGCCCGTCAGCGCGGGGACGCCGCCGTCGTCGCCGAGTTCGCCGAGCAGGTGCGGCGCACCAGCCCGCTCGGCAGGCTCGTCACCCCCGAGGACGTCGCGGCGGCTGTCGCGTTCCTCGTCTCGGACGGCGCGGCGATGATCACCGGCGAGGTGCTGCACGTGTGCGGTGGCACCCAGCTCCCGGCGTTCCCCCGGCGGGCGGTGCCGGCATGATCCGCTTCCTCGTCCGCCGGCTGGTGCTGGCCGTGCCGACCGTCGTCGGCGTCTCGTTCGTCGTGTTCCTGACCGCCAAGCTGGTTCCCGGCGACCCGGTGGCGAGCCTGCTCGGCCCGCTCGCCACCCCGCAGGCCCGCGCCGAGCTCGTCGCGCACCTCGGCCTCGATCGGCCCTGGCCGGTCCAGTTCGTCACCTGGCTGGGCAACGCGCTGCGCGGCGATCTGGGCATGGCGATCCACGAGCCGCGGGCGGTCGCGGAGATCGTCGCGTCGTCGTTCGGGGACACCGCGCTGCTCGCGCTGGCCGGCGGCCTGATCGCACTGGTCGGCGGAGTGGTGCTCGGGGTGCTGGGAGCGATGTACCCGAAGCGGCTGCCGGGCCGGCTCACCTCCGGGCTCTCGGTCGTGGCGATGTCGGCTCCGCAGTACTCGGTGGCGCTGCTGCTGGTGATCGTCTTCGCGGTGCACCTGCGGGTGCTGCCCGCCGGCGGGATGACCGACCCGATCGACGGGGGCGGGCTCGCGGACCTGCTGGTGCACATGGTGCTGCCGGCGGTCTCGGTGGCGCTGATCCCGCTCGGGGTGATCGCGCGCATGTTCCGTTCGGCGCTCACCGAGGTGCTGGGCAGCCCGTTCGTCGAGGCGATGCGGGCACGCGGCATCGGCCCGGTGCGGATCGCGCGGCACGCCGCCCACAACGCGCTGCCCGCGCTGTTCACGATCACCGGCCTGCAGCTGGCTTACCTGATCGGCGGCGTCGTGTTCGTCGAGACGATCTTCTCGTGGCCGGGCATCGGCCTGACCCTCTACAACGCGATCTCCACCCGTGACCTGCCGCTGATCCAGGGCGGTGTGCTCGTGGTCGCGGTCTCGTTCGTCCTGATCAACATCCTCGTCGACGCCGCGCACGCGCTCGTCGATCCCCGGGTGCGGAGGTAGAAGTGACGGTCCTCCCCGTACGCGCGCGGCGCGCACCGGCCGCGCTCGTCGCCGGCGGCACCCTCGCCGCTGCCCTCGTGGTGCTGGCGGTCGTGGCACCGCTGCTGCCCCTGCCCGATCCGAACGCGGGCGACCTCACCGCCCGCCTGCTGCCCCTGGGCACCCCCGGCCATCCGCTCGGCACCGACGGGCAGGGTCGCGACCTGCTCGCCCGGCTGGTCGTCGGGACGCGGCCGTCGCTCATCGCCGGGATCGTGCCGGTGCTGGTGTCGGGAGCCCTCGGCACCGCGCTGGGCATCGCCGCCGGGATGGGCGCCCGCGCGCTGGAGAACCTGATCATGCGCTCGCTCGACGTGCTGTTCGCGTTCCCGTCGGTGCTGCTGGCGATCGCGATCGCCGCCTCGCTGGGCGCGAGCCTCGCCAGCCTGGTCGTCGCGCTCTCGGTGATCCTGGTACCGGCCGTGGCGCGAGTGGTGTACGCCGAGACAGCGGGGCTGCGCTCGCTCGACTTCGTGCAGACCGCCCGGGCCAGCGGTGCGCCCGCGGCCGTGATCGCGCTGCGGCACGTGCTGCCCAACGTGCTGCCCGCGGTGGCGGTGTACTGCTCCGCGCTGGTGGGGCTGTCCATCGTCGTCGGCGCCGGCCTGTCGTTCCTCGGCCTCGGCGTCGCACCGCCGCAGGCCGAGTGGGGCGCGATGCTCAACGACCTGCGCCAGAACCTGTTCAGCAATCCGTCGCTCGCGCTGGCGCCCGCGATCGCGATCTTCCTCGCGTCGGCGGTGTTCAACGTGCTCGGTGAGGGCCTGCGGGCCTGGTTCGACGTGACGTCGAGGTGGTCGCAGTGAGCGCCCCCGAGGACACCCCGCTGCTCGAGATCGAGCACCTGTCGGTGACGTTCGGCGCGGCCCACGCCGTGCGCGACGTCAGTCTGCGCCTCGACCCCGGTGGCACCGTCGTCGTGCTGGGTGAGTCGGGGAGCGGGAAGTCGGTGACGGCGCGCTCGGTGCTGCGGCTGCCCGGCCGGCGCGCGAGCGTCCGCGGCCGGATCCGGCTCGCCGGCTGCGACCTGTTCGCCCTCGACGAGAAGGCCATGCGTCAGGTGCGCGGGCGCGACATCGGCTTCGTCCCGCAGGACCCGAACTCCTCGCTCGATCCGCTCCGCCGCATCGGGACGCAGGTGGAGGAGGTGCTGCAGGTCCACGGCGCGGTCGCCGACCGCCGCGCTCGGCGGGCCCGGGTGGCGGAGCTGCTGGCGCTGGTCGGCATCCCCAACCCCGCCCGCACTGCGCGCAGCTACCCGCACGAGCTGTCCGGCGGGATGCGGCAGCGGGTGGTCATCGCGATGGCGGTGGCCTGCGCCCCGCGGCTGATCATCGCCGACGAGCCGACGACGGCGCTCGACGTCACCGTCCAGGCGCAGGTGCTGGACCTGTTCACGACGCTGCAGCGCGAGCTCGGCACCGCGCTGCTGCTGGTGACCCACGACGTCGGGGTCGCCGCGGAGCTCGCCGCCGACGTGGTGGTGATGTACGCGGGGCGGATCGTCGAGCGCGGCCCCGCTGCGGCGGTGCTCACCGCGCCCGCGCACCCGTACACGGCGGGGCTGCTCGGCGCCCGCCCACGGCCCGGGCTGCGCCGCGGGGAACTGGCGGCCATCCCCGGCGGGCCGCCGCCGGCCACCGAGGTCGTCGATGCGGCGTGCGCGTTCGCCCCGCGCTGCGGCCGCGCCGAACCAGCGTGCAGCGCGACGGCGCCCGAGCTGCGCGACGTCGGCCCCGGGCGCGCGGCGGCGTGCCTGCTCCCCATCGCCCCGCTGCAGGAGGTGGGCGCGTGAGCCTGCTGTCCGTCGAGAACATCTCGAAGCGCTACGCCAACGGCGTCCTGGCCGTCGACGACGTCAGCCTGTCGGTGGCGCCCGGCGAGATCGTCGGGATCGTCGGCGAGTCGGGCTGCGGCAAGTCGACCACCGCCAAGATCATCCTCAAGCGGCTCGAGCCGGACCGGGGGACGGTGCGGTTCGCCGGGCACGACCTGGCTGACGTGCGCGGCCGGCGGCTGCGCTCGCTGCGGGCCCGGTTCCAGCTGGTGCCGCAGTCGCCGCAGACCGCGCTCGATCCGCGGATGACCGTCGGCGCCGCGATCGCGTTCAACCTACGAGTGCACGGCTGGTCGCGCGCGAAGATCCCGGACCGCGTCGACGAGATGCTCGACCAGGTCGGGATCGCGCCCAGGCTGCGTGACCGCTACCCGCACGAGCTGTCCGGCGGGCAGGTGCAGCGGGTCGCGATCGCTAGGGCGCTGGCCACCGGACCCGATCTGCTCGTCTGCGACGAGGCGGTGTCCGCGCTGGACAAGAGCGTGCAGGCGCAGGTGCTGAACCTGCTCGCCCGCCTGCAGCGCGAGCGCGGCATCGCGATCCTGTTCATCTCCCACGATCTCGGCGTCGTCGAGCACCTGTGCGACCGCGTCGCCGTCATGTACCTCGGTCGCGTCGTCGAGGAGGGCCCTGCGGAGGAGATCTGGGCGCGGCCGCGCCATCCCTACACGCAGGCCCTGCTCTCGGCGATCCCCGGCGAGTCGCGCTCGCGCATCGTGCTCGCCGGCGATCCGCCGGACCCGGCCGACGCACCCGCCGGGTGCGCCTTCCACACCCGCTGTCCCCGCGCCGTCGAGGAGTGCGCCCGACGGCGTCCGGACCTCCTCCCGCTCGCGGCGCCGCACCGCGACGCCTGCGCGCTCAGCACATCGGCAGTACCCGTCTGATCCCCCTCCGCTGCACCTTCCGGGAGACCCCCATGTCCACAACCTTCACCCGACTGCGGACCGCGGCCGTCGCGGCGCTCACCGCCGTCGCGCTCGCCGCGTGCGGCACCTCCGGCGCAGGCTCGGGCGGCGGCTCCGAATCGACCGGCGGCACGCTGGTGATCGGGATGACCGCCGCCGAGATCCCCGGCGTCGACACCGTGCTGGCCTTCACCCAGGGCTTCGAGGGCGAGCGCTTCGTCAACTTCCAGCTCTACGACGGGCTGACCCGCTACGACCTGCGGCAGGACGAGGAGATGCCGGGCATCGTGCCGGGGCTCGCGACGTCGTGGGAGACCAGCCCCGACGGCCGCACATGGACGTTCCACCTGCGGGAAGGAGTGCGCTTCCACGACGGCACCCCGTTCGACGCCGATGCGGTGATCTTCGCGTTCGACCGGCTGATGAACCAGGAGAGCCCGTTCTACTACCCCAAGGCCGCCGGCGCGGCGCGGCTGTGGAAGGGCGCGATCAGCAGCTACGCGAAGGTCGACGACCGCACGATCACGATCACGACCGCCGAGCCGAACGGCCACCTGCTGACCGACCTCACGCTGCTCACGATCCCCAGTCCCACCGCGGTGCGGGCAGCGGGCAACGAGGCCTTCTCCGAGCACCCCGTCGGCACCGGGCCGTTCGTGTTCAGTTCGCTGGAGCCCGGTAAGCAGCTGGTGCTCACGGCGAACAAGGAGTACTGGGGTGGGGCGCCGAAGATCGAGCGGCTGGTGCTGCGCCCGATCCCGGACGCGAGCGCCCGCATCGCCGCGCTGCGCTCCGGTGAGGTGAACTGGATCGAGTACCCCAACCCCGACGACATCGAGGGGCTGCGACAGGCCGGCTACACGGTGCTGCAGAACGACTACGACCACCTGTGGTACTGCACGTTCAACCAGGCGTCGACGGGTTGGTCCGACGTGCGGGTGCGACAGGCGGCGAACTACGCGATCGACCGCCGGGCCATCGCCGAGGAACTGCTCAAGGGCACCGCGGCGCCGGCGCTGCAGCACGCTCCGAAGGCGACCGCCGTGTACGACCCAGCGAACGACCTCTACGGGTACGACCTGGACAAGGCCAGGGCGCTCATGCGCGAGGCCGGGTTCGCCGACGGGTTCCGCACCACGCTCACCGTGCCGACCGGTGGCTCGGGCAACCTCGTGCCGGTGCCGATCGCCACGGCGATCGCGACGCAGCTGCGCGCCATCGGCATCGAGGTGGAGCTGCGGACGGTGGAGTGGTCGGCGTACCTGGCCGATCTCAACGCCGGCAAGCCCGCGGCGGGCGCGGACATGCAGTGCGCGTCGACAGTGACCTACCAGGCCGAGGCGCTGGTGCGCGGGCACTGGACGAAGGGCACGCCGGTCTACACCGGCAACTGGTCGGACGACCAGGTGGACGCGCTGTCGCTGAAGGCCACGCAGACCATCGACCCGGTGGCCCGGGTGGAGCTGTACAAGCAGGCCGAGCGCATCGTCAGCGAGCAGGCGCCGTACCTGTTCGTGGTGAGCGACCGCAACCCGCGCGTCGTCGCGCCGAGCGTGCACGGCGTGATCGCGCCGAAGTCGTGGTTCATCGACCTCACGACCGTGAGCGTGGACCGGCGATGAGGTGGGAGGTCACCCTCCCCCTCCCCGGCCTGCCGCTGCGCGGGCACCGGGAGCTCGTCGAGGCCCTGCCCGACCTGGGCTGGAGCGGGGTCTGGACCGGCGAGGGCGGCGGTCTCGACGGGCTCACCCCGCTCGCCGCGGCGGCGGCGTGGCAGCCGCGCCTGCGGGTCGGTACCGGTGTGCTGCCGGTGCAGACCCGCGGGCCGGCGGTGCTCGCGCAGACCGCCGCGGCGCTGGCCGGGCTGACCGACGCCGGGGTGCTGCTCGGCGTCGGGTCGTCGGTGCCGGCGCACGTGACGGCGCTCAACGGGATCGGCTTCGACCGGCCGTACGCGCGGGTGCGCGACACCGTCCGGTTCCTGCGCGCGGCCGTGCGCGGACAGCTCGTCGACGAGGACTACGCGACGTTCGCCGTGCGCGGGTTCCGGCTGCCCGCGCCGGCGCGGCCGCCGAAGATCGTCGTCGGGGCGCTGCGCCCGCGCATGGTCCGCCTCGGGCTGGACGAGGGCGACGGGGTGATCACGAACATCCTCTCGGCGGCTGACCTCGGCGCCGTGCTCGCCGCGGCCGGGCCGGTGCCGGGCGGCAAGGAGATCGTGGTCAAGGTGTTCGTCTGCCCGACCGAGGACGCTCGGTTCGCCCGTGCGACCGGTCGCCGGTTCCTCGGCTGGATCACCAACCAGCCGCCGTACCGGGCGTTCCACGACTGGCTGGGCCGCGGCGCGCAGCTGGCGGCGTCGCGGGCCGCGTTCGACGCAGGGGACATCCAGCGCGCCGGTGCGGCGATCCCCGACGACGTCGTCGACGCGCTGTGGGTGCACGGCTCGCCCGACGAGTGCCGGGCCCGGCTGGCGGCGTTCGCGCAGGCGGGTGTCTCGACCGTGCTGGTGTACCTCGCGCCGACGCCGGAACCGCTGCCGCTCGCCGCGACCCTGTCCGCGCTGCGACCGACGGACTCTCAATCTAGACATTGACAAGATGCCGGCAGGGGCGCATCTTTACATCGACAAGATTGGAGATGCGCCCATGCCACCACTCATCGCTCCCACAGCCGTCACCGTCCTGGCGCTCATCGCCCGGCGTCCGCCGCTGCTCGCACTGCGGCTCGGGATCGCGGCGATGTTCGTCGTCACCGGTGCCGCCCACTTCATCGGGATGCGCGAGGAGCTCATCGCGATGGTGCCGCCCTGGTTGCCCGCGCCGGAGCTCCTCGTCACGATCACCGGCGCACTGGAGCTCGCCGGCGCCGTCGGCGTCGTGCTGCCGGCCACCGCACCGTGGGCAGCGGCCGGGCTCGGCACCCTGCTCGTGGCGATGTTCCCCGCCAACGTGCATCTCGCGCTGACCAACCCGGATCTGCCGTTCACCCAGCAGCTCGTGCCGCGGACGGTGATCCAGCTGATCTTCCTGGCCGCCACGACGACGGTGGTCGTCGCGTACGCGCGCACGCGGCGCAGCGCATCGACCGACGCAGCAGATCTCATCGCTCGTTGAATTTATTGCCCGCCAGGCCTACGCTGTCCGTGTCGGAGCGGGAAGGAGGGGCCATGGCCCCCAGCAGCGAGCACCAGACACTCCCCACGTCGACGACGACGTGCGCGGTGGTCGGCGGCGGACCGGCCGGGCTCGTCCTCGGGCTGCTCCTGGCCCGCGCAGGCGTGCAGGTGACCGTGCTCGAGAAGCACGCGGACTTCCTGCGCGACTTCCGCGGCGACACGGTGCACCCGACGACGCTCGACCTCCTCGAAGACCTCGGGCTGTTCGAGGAGTTCGACCGGCTGCCGCACTCGCGGGTCTCCAGGGTCGAACTGCCCACCGGCGACGGCGGCGCGGTCGTGGCCGGCGACTTCTCCCGCATCCGCCGGTGGGTGCGCCATCCGTACATCGCGATGGTGCCGCAGTGGGATCTGCTCAACCTGCTCGCCGACGCCGGCCGCCGGGAGCCCACGTACACGCTCCTGACGAAGCACGAAGTCACCGGCGTCGTGCGCGAGGGGAACCGGGTCGTCGGGGTCGACTACACCTGCCCCGAGGGCCCCGGCCGGCTGCTCGCCGATCTCGTCGTCGCGTGCGACGGGCGGTGGTCGGTGGTGCGGCGCAGCGCCGGGCTGCCGACCAGGGAGTTCGCCTGCCCCTTCGACGTCTGGTGGTTCCGCATCCCCACCTCGACGCGCGTCGGCGAGTCGCTGCTGCCGCGGCTGGGCGATGGCAAGCTCGTGATCGCCATCCCGCGCGAGGGCTACCTGCAGGCCGGCTACCTGGGCCGCAAGGGCACCGACGCGCAGCTGCGGGCGCGCGGCGTCGAGGCCTTCCGCGCCGACGTCACCGAGCTGCTGCCCGAGCTGGCCGACGAGATCGCCACGATCGAGATGGCCGACGTCAAGCACCTCGACGTGCGTATGGACCGGCTGACCCGCTGGCACGCGCCGGGCCTGCTGTGCATCGGGGACGCGGCGCACGCGATGTCGCCGGCCGGCGGGGTCGGCATCAACCTCGCCTTGCAGGACGCGGTGGCCGCCGCCCGTCGCCTCGCGGCCCCGCTGCGCCGGGGCGTCTTCCGGCGCAGCGGGCCGGAGGCGGAGAAGGTGCTCGCGCAGGTGCAGCGCCGGCGCACGGTCCCGACCGTGGTCGTCCAGGCGGTGCAGCGACTCCTGCACGCCCGGCTGCTCATGCCGGCGCTGGAAGGGAAGGTCGCCGCGGCGCCGCGCGGGCTGGTGCAGCTGGTGCGCCGGGTCCCGGCGGTGACCGCGGTGCCGGCGATCGTCGTGGGCATCGGACCGCGCCCGGAGCGGGCCCCCGCGTGGGCCTGCCGCCCCGCCCGGGCCCCGGGGCCGGACCGGACGCGGAAGTAGGTGCGGCCACACCCCGTCGGTCAACTGCGCGCGAGATCGGCCAGCCGGAGATCCCGGGTGCGGGTGAGGTGCTCGGCGACCGCGTCCCGCGCTGCGTCGGGGTCCCGCCGCGCGACGGCGTCGATGATCCGCTCGTGCTCGGCGCAGGCGACCTCGATGCTCTCCTTCTGCACCATCACCGACCCGTCGAAGATCGTCAGCTGGTCGCACAACCGTGCGAGGGTGGACTCGATGGCGCGGTTGTGGCCCGCGCTCCACAGCACCCCGTGCCACTGCCGGTGCAGGGTGTGCGCCTCCTCCGTGTCCTCGGCCGCGACCGAGGCCTCGTGCAGGTGCCGGAGCCGGGCCAGCTCCAGCTCGGTGCGCCGCAGCGCCGCGCCCGCTGCCGCAGCGGACTCCAGGGCGATCCGCGCCTCGTAGATGTCGAGGATGTCCTCGGCGCTGCCCGTCTTCACCCGGAACCCGCGGCTCGCGCGCTCGATGAGCCCGTCGTGCTCGAGCCGGGCCAGCGCGATCCGGATCGGCGTGCGGGACACGCCGTAGCGGGCGCTGATGGCCGTCTCCAGCAGGACCTCGCCGGGCGCGATGTCGCGGTTGAGGATCTCCTCGCGCAGCCGCAGGTAGTGGCGGGAGTCCACGTCCAGCTGCCGCTCGCCGTTGTCGATCTCCACCCCTGATGCCCGCCCCACGGATCGCAGTATGTCAGACGCGGGTACGCGGACGAGCCCGCGCTGCCATGGCGTATCCATGCGTATCCGCATGGTGTCGAGACGCGCCACACGTTTACACGCGAATCCACATTGCCCTAGAGTTCCCGGCGTGCCGAACGAGGACGAGCGCCACCACCGTGCGCACACCGTTCGGCCCTGCCCGGACGCGGCACACGCCTTCCAGTTCTGCCGCTGCCGCCTCGCGCACCTGCGCCACACCCTCGGCACGTTCTGTCCGGCGTTCCCGCGGTGAGCTGACGAGCGCCGCCGCGCCGTCCTCGCCTCACCTCCGCGCCCCGGTCCCGACACCGGGCACCGGCCTGCGCGCCGCCCCCGATCGGCCCGTCCCCTTCCCGGACGCCCACCAACGGAGAACCCCGTGAGAACCCGACGCATCGTCCACGCCGCCATCGCGTTCCTCGCCGCCACCGCGCTGGCGGCGTGCTCCACCGGCACCGACTCCAGCGCCTCCCCGTCGGCCGCACCGGCCGCCGCCGACGCCGGCATCACGATCGGCATCGACCTGCCGCTGACCGGCGCGTCCGCGGCACCCGCCGAGAACATGCGCAAGGGCTTCGAGCTGAGGGCGAAGGAGATCAACGACGCCGGCGGCGTCAACGGGACCCCGATCGTCCTCGACATCCAGGACGACGCGGGCGACCCGACCACCGGCGTGGCGCTCGTCGACCGGTTCGCCCAGAGCAATGCGGTCGCGATCGTCGGGACCTACAACTCGCCGGTGGTGCTGGCCCAGTCCGAGGCCGTGGCGCGCGCCCAGATCCCGCAGCTGGTGTTCGCGATCAGCTCGGCGATCACGCGGCAGAACAACCCGTGGGTCTTCCAGACCGGCCCGACCGACCTCGGCCAGATCGACGGCATCGTCGAGTGGCTGAAGTCGCGCGGACTGACCAAGCCGGCGATCCTCACCGACACGACCGCGTTCGGCTCGGGCGCGAAGCCGGTGCTGGAGCAGGGCCTCACCGAGGGCGGCCTCACGCCGGTGCTCTCCGACACCTTCGCCGTCGACGCCGCCGACCTGTCGGCCGTGCTGTTGAAGGCCAAGCAGTCCGGCGCCGACCACGTCATCGCGTGGACCGTGGGCCAGCCCTACGCGACGCTGGCCAAGGGCGCCCAGCAGGTCGGCCTCGGCCTGCCGATCATCGGCACCGCCTCCGCGGCCGATCCCGCCGTGGCCCGGCTCGCCGGCGACGCCGCAGACAACCTGTTCTTCCAGGACTCGGTCAACCGGGAGAAGCCGCAGGTCAAGGAGGTCGTCGAGCGCTGGTCGGCGCACTTCGGCGGCACGGTGCCCAGCGACGCGCTGGTCGCCCACGACATGCTCACCGTGATCACCGACGGCCTGCGCGCCGTGGGCCCCGACCGCGCCAAGCTGCGCGACTTCCTCGAGACCTACCGCAACGACACGCTGCTCACCGGCCGCATCGACGGAGTCTGGCAGTACACGCCCCAGAACCACGTCGGCCTCGTCGGCGGCAACCTCGTGTGGAAGCAGTACGACAAGGGCACGATCAAGGTCGTCGACGGTTCCTGACGTGAACCAGCTGATCTACTTCGTGATCATCGGGCTCGGCATCGGCGCGGTGTACGCGCTGGCCGGGCTCGGTGTGGTCACGTTGTTCACCGGGTCCGGGCTGGCGAACTTCGCCCAGGGCGACCTGATGGTCCTGGGCGCGCTGGTCGCGGTGTCGGTGACGTCCGCGGGGCACGGCTACGTCGCGGGGCTGCTCGCCGCGGTCGCGGTCGTCGCCGTCGCGGGGGTGCTGCTGGGTGCGCTGTTCACGCTACCGATGCGGCACCGGCGCATGGACGTCGACGTCGTGATCATCGGGACGCTCGGGGTGGCGACGACGATGACGACGCTGGCCGGGATCTGGTGGGGCCGCCAGCCGCAGCGGCTCGACAGCCCGCTCGCCGGGGTGTTCGTCCCGGTCGGGGAGATGCGCGTGCCCGCCCACTACGTGCTGCTGCTGGTCGGGGCTGCCGTGGTGTTCGGGCTGGTGCGCTGGTTCCACCGGCGCACCGACATCGGGCTCCAGCTGCGGGCCGTGGCCAGCAGCGTGCCCGCGGCCCGCGACGCCGGTGTGCGGATCGGCCGGATGCTCGTCGTCGCGTGGACGATCGCCGCGCTCGTCGGCGGGGTGGCCGGGGTGCTCGTCGCGTCGGTGCTGCCGATCGCGCCGGAGAGCGCGCTGCCGCTGGGCGTGAACGGGTTCGCCGCAGCGATCATCGGCGGGCTGGCGAACCCGGCGGGCGCGGTGCTCGGCGGGCTCGTCGTCGGGCTCGCTGAAACGCTCGCCGGCGGCTACCTGAACGACACGGTGCGGCAATCGGTCGCCCCGCTCGTCCTGCTCGTGGTGCTCGTCCTGCGTCCGGGCGGGTTGCTGGGCCGGGCCCGGGGAGCGCGGACGGTATGACCACGATCGCGCCCGCGGCGCCCGCGCGCCGCGACGTCTCCCCCGCCCGGCACTGGCGCTGGACGCAGCCCGGGCTGCTGCTCACCGGGGGCGCACTCGTCCTGCTGATCGACCCGGGCCCCTTCGACCTGCGGGTGATCACCCTGGTCGTCGCCTACGCGGTCGCGGCGACCGGCTTCAACGTGCTGGTGGGCTTCGCCGGGATCGTCTCGATCGGCAACTCGGTGTTCCTCGCCGCGGGCGGCTACGCCTGGGCGCTGCTGGCGACGTCGTACGGGCCGCTCGTCGCGCTGCTCGCGGGCGTCGTGCTGGCCGCGGTGATCGCCGCGCTCGCCGGGGTGCTGCTGCTGCGGCTGCGCGCCTACTACTTCGCGGTCGCGACGCTGGCGCTGGGCACGCTCGGCACGGTCGTCGTGCGTAACTGGACCGCGGTGACGAACGGGGACGCCGGCATCACGAACGTCGGCTACATCAAGGTGTTCGGGCTCTCCGGCGTGCCGAGCATCTTCGTCGCCGCGGTGGTGCTGCTCGCGCTGGTGAGCTTCCTGCAGGAAGCGCTGCGGACGTCGCCGGTCGGCCAGGCCATGATCATCGGCCGGTACGACCCGCCCGCCGCCGAGGGGATCGGGGTGAGCGTCGCCTACACCCGTGTCGTCGCGTTCGTGCTGAGCGCGGTGACCGCGGCGCTGGGCGGGGCGCTGATCGCGCAGCTGGCCGGGGGCGCCTTCCCCGACCAGTTCGCCACGACGTCGGCGATCAGCCTCCTCGTCATCCCGATCATCGCCGGCCGCGGTTGGCGGTGGGCACCGCTGGTGGGTGCGGCGATCGTCATCGCGCTGCCGGAGTACCTGCGGTTCCTGGCCGAGTACCGGCTGGTCGTCTACGGCGCGGCGGTCGTGCTCGTCGCGCTGTTCCTGCCCGGCGGCGTGCACCAGGTGGTCCGCGCCGTCGCCGAGCGGCTGGGGCGGTCCCGTGGCTGAGCGGCGACCGGCCGGCACCCTCGTCGGGCGTGGCCTCTCCGTCTCGTTCGGCCCGCTGACCGCGGTCGACGGCGTCGACATCGAGATCGGGCCCGGCGAGTGCGTAGGGGTCATCGGACCGAACGGGGCGGGCAAGAGCACCCTGCTCAACCTGCTCAGCGGGGCGGTGCCAGCGGACCGCGGCTCGGTGCGGCTGCTGCGCGGCAGCACCGAGGTGCGGCTGGACCGGGCCGCGGCGCGGGTGCGGGCGCGGCACGGGATCGCGCGGCTGTTCCAGACCGCGCGGCTGGTGCCCGACTGGAGCGCCCGGGAGAACGTCGAGCTGGGCGTGCGCACCGCCGGACCGGCCGCGTGGCTGGAGGCGCTCGGGCTGCCGACGAGCAAGCGGCGGGCCGCCCGCCGGGCGCGGGCCGCGGAGGAGGCCCTGGCCCGGGTGGGGCTGGTCGAACGCGCGGGCTTCCGCTCGGCCGAGCTCAG
Organism: Pseudonocardia thermophila; assembly: GCF_900142365.1. Lineage (GTDB taxonomy): Bacteria > Actinomycetota > Actinomycetes > Mycobacteriales > Pseudonocardiaceae > Pseudonocardia > Pseudonocardia thermophila. The sequence goes on from NZ_FRAP01000008.1 coordinate 53,026, forward strand.
CCTCGGCCAGCAGCGCCTGGTCGAGCTCGCCCGCATCCTCGTCGCCGACGCCCGCATCCTGCTGCTCGACGAGCCGTTCGCGGGGCTGTCCCGCTCGGCGCGGGAGGTGGTGGCCGGCCTGGTCGCGCAGCTGCGCGACGAGGGCGTCGGCATCCTGCTCGTCGAGCACGATCTCTCCCAGATCCGCAAGCTGGCCGACCGCCTGGTGGTCATGGACCACGGGCGGGTGCTGGCTGCCGGACCGGTCGAGGAGACCCTGGCCGATCCCGAGGTCGTGAAGCGCTACATCGGCGACGTCGAGCTGGAGATCGGCGGCGCGCTGGAGGAGCCTGCCGCGCCCGCACCGCAACCGGTCGCCGAGCAGCGCTCGGGCCCGCCGATGCTCCAGGTGCGCGACCTGCGGGTCTTCTACGGCCCGGTCGCCGCCGTCGACGGGGTGAGCTTCGACGTCGCGGCCGGGGAGGGCCTCGGCCTGGTCGGCCCCAACGGGGCGGGCAAGTCGACGATCCTGCGCGGCGTCGCCGGGCTGCTGCGCGCCTCCGGTGACGTGGAGCTCGCCGAGCAGCCGCTCGGTTCGCTCGCCACGCCCGACCGCTACCGGCGGGGCCTGGCGTTCGTCCCCCAGACGCTCACCGCGGTCGTCGACCTCACGGTCGAGGAGAACCTCCGCCTGTCCTGGCTCACCGGAACCCGCGCCGATCGCTTCGCGGAGGCGCTGGACCGGGTCGGTGAGCTGTTCCCCGAGGTGCTCGACCGCCGTTCCGAGCAGGCCGGGGCCCTGTCCGGGGGCCAGCGGCAGATGCTGGCGATCGGCCGTGCGCTCATGGCGTCGCCGCGGACCGTCCTGCTCGACGAACCGACCGCCGGGCTCGCCCCCGGTCTGGTCCCGATCTTCGCCGACGCGCTGGCGCGGCTGCGGGCCACCGGGGTCGCGGTGGTCGTCGTCGAGCACAACCTGGGCCTGGTCCGCGCCGCCTGCACGCACGTGCTGGGACTGCAGGCCGGCCGGCCCGTGTGGCACGGGCCCACCGAGCGGTTCGACGCCGCCGTCGCGCACGAGGTCTTCCTCGGTGCGCAGCCAGACACGACGCAGGAGGAGCAGGTCCACTCATGACCCGCAGCACCCGCCGCATCATGCTCAACGGGTTCAAGTCCGCCACCATCGGTCACACCGCGCTGGGGTTGTGGACCCATCCGGACAACGCCGTGCGCAACTACCGGCGCCTCGACTACTGGATCGACACCGCCCGCACCCTGGAGCGCGGCCTGTTCGACGGTCTGTTCATCGCCGACGCGCAGGGCGTGATCGACGTGTACCGGGGCTCGACGGACATCACGCTCCGGGAGGCCATCGGCATCCCGATCATGGACCCGATGCTGCTCGTGTCGGCGATGGCCTCGGTGACGCAGAACCTCGGCTTCGCCGTCACCGCGTCGACCACGTACGAGAAGCCGTTCGACCTCGCCCGCAAGTTCGCCACCCTCGACCTGATCACGGACGGGCGGGTCGCGTGGAACATCGTCACCTCGTCGTCGCGCAGCGAGGCGGAGAACTTCGGGTTGAGCCGGTCCCGCACGACGAGCGCTACCGGATCGCCGACGAGTTCATGGACGTCGTCTACGCGCTGTGGGAGGGCAGCTGGGCTGACGACGCCGTGGTGCACGACCGCGAGAAGCGGGTGTTCGTCGATCCGGACAAGGTGCGGCGGATCGAGCACCACGGCACGTACTTCGACGTCCCCGGCATCTTCATCTGCGAGCCGGGCCCGCAGCGCACGCCCACCCTCTACCAGGCGGGCACGTCCGAGGCCGGCACGGCGTTCGCCGCGAAGCACGCCGAGGGCGTGTTCATCTCCTACCCGCGCGTGGAGATGGCCCGTGACGTCGTCGGGCGGCTGCGCGCCACCGCGCAGGCCGCGGGCCGCCCGCCGGAGCAGCTGAAGGTGTTCCCGCTGGCGACCGTGGTGACCGCGCCGACCGACGAGGAGGCGTGGGCGAAGTACCGGTCGATGCGCGAGCACAGCTCGCCGGAGGCCTGCCTGGCCCGCTTCAGCGCGCTCGTCCACATCGACATGTCGAAGCTCGATCCCGACGAGCCGCTGGAGTACGTGGAGAGCGACGGCATCCGCGGGTCGCTGCAGGTGTTCACCAAGGCCGATCCGACGAAGAAGTGGACGCCGCGGGAGATCGCCGACTTCCTCTGCGTCTCCAGCATGGGAGCGCTGTTCGTCGGCTCCCCCGCGACGGTCGCCGACCAGTTCGAGCAGTGGGTCGAGGAGGCCGACGTCGACGGGTTCAACATCGCCGACACGCTGTCCGGGGTGACGTTCCCCGACTTCGTCGATCTGGTCGTTCCCGAGCTGCAGCGACGTGGCCGGGTGTGGACCGAGTACGAGGGCGCCACGTTCCGGGAGCACCTCTACGGCCCCGGCAACGCCCGCACCCTGCCCGAGCACCCGGCGAGCGGGTTCCGCCGTGGCTGAGCGGTACCGGTTTCCCGAAGGACCGCTCGTCGACGTCGCCTGGCTCGCCGCGCGGAGCGCCGACGTCGAGGCGGGCCGGATCGTCGTCCTCGACGCGACCGCGCAGCTCGGCGCGCCGACACCGCAAGAGCGCTACCCGGTGGCGTCGGGCCGTCCGCTGTGGGAGGAGGAGCACCTGCCGGGATCGCGGCACGCCGACCTGCTCGACGAGCTGTCCGACCCGGCCGCGCCCTACCACTTCTCCGTGGCGGGCGAGGACCGGCTGGGCGCCGCGCTGGCCCGCCTCGGCGTGCACGACGGCACGCTCGTCGTCTGCTACGACTCCGGCGACGGCTCGTGGGCGGCGCGGCTGTGGTGGCTGCTGCGCGATCTCGGCGTGCCCGCTGTGGTGCTCGACGGGGGTCTGTCGGCGTGGCGCGCGGCCGGGCAGCCGGTGACGGACTCTCCGGCCGCCCCGCCGCCGGACGGCCCCCCGGTGCGCATCCGCACCGACCGGCGCGGCTGGGCGAGCCTCGACGACGTCGTCGCGATCGTGGAGGGGCGCCGGCCGGGGGCACTGGTGTGCGCGCTCGGCGAGGGCCAGTTCACCGGGGCCGAGCCGACCCGGTACCCGCGCCAGGGCCACATCCCGGGGAGCCGCAACCTGCCCTTCGGCGGGTTGCGCGCGCAGGACGGCACGCTGCGGCCGCGCGCGGAGCTGCGGGCCGCGGCGGAGGAGGTGGTCGGGGCGCCGGGTGCCACCCCGCTCACGCTGTACTGCGGCATGGGGGTCTCCGCCGCGGGACTGGCGCTGGGACTCGTCGCCGCGGGGTACGAGGACCTGCGGATCTACGACGGTTCGCTGGAGGAGTGGACGGCGGACCCGGAGCGCGCACTGGAGACCGGCCCGGCGAGGTAGCGGGGCCAGCCCCGTCCGCGTCCCTACCCCACCAGCGCGGGCAGCTCCGCGAGGGTGCGCACGACGTGGTCCGGCTCCGGCCCGAGCGTGTCGAACGGCGCGCCCGACCGGTTCACCCAGACCGTGCGCATGCCGGCGGTCGCCGCGCCGACGACGTCGAACGGGTTGCTGGAGATCAGGTACAGCTCCCCGAGCTCCCGGCCGGTGACCTCGGCCGCGAACCGGTACACCGCCGGGTCCGGCTTGAACGCGCGGACCCGGTCGACGCTGAGGACGTGGTCGAGCAGCGGCGTCACGCGCGCGTGCTCCAGGCAGGCGTCGAGCATCGCCTGGCTGCCGTTGGAGAGCACGAGCGTCGCCGCGCCCGCCGCGCGCAGCTCCTGCAGCGCGGGCAGCACGTCCGGGTACGGCTCCAGCCGGTCGTAGCGGGCGAGCACGGCGGCCCGGCCGGCGGGGTCGAGCACCACGCCGGCCGCGCGCAGCGCGAAGTCCAGCGCGCGGGCGGTGAGCTCGGCGAAGGGCGTGAAGCGCCCCATCGCCGTCACGCGGAACGAGTACTCCAGCTGGGTGCGCCGCCAGGTGACGGCGACCCGCTGCGCCACGTCCGCCGGCAGGTACCGGCCGAGATCGGTGGCGAGCGCCAGCGGATCGACGAGGGTGCCGTAGAGATCGAAGGCGAGCACCGGGCCCGGCCCGGCCGGTGCCGGAGCCGGCCGCTCGGTCACCGCGGGGATGCGGTAGATCCGGCCGGTCGTCTCGAGCGCGTCGATCGACCACTCACCGCCCACACCCTCGACGAGCCACCGCAGGATCGCCCACAGGTCGGTGTCGGCCACCTGTTCGTCGAGCGGTTCCAGGCCGGGCACCAGCGCGTGGATCTCCAGCCCCACCGGGTACTCCTGCCCGGACCGGCCGAGCAGCACCACCTCGTAGAAGCGGTCGCCGACGCGCAGCAGCCCGGACGGGCCGATCCGGCCGGTCTCGATCCCGAACGCCTCCACCACGAACGTGCGGAACTCCGGGTAGTGGCCGAGCGCGGGTTCGGTGAGCAGCGGAACGGCGCGGTGCCCTGCCGGTCGCTGCGCCGGGTCCACGACCTCGGGCCGCTCGGTCACGACGCACCGCCGGTGCGCACGACGAACTCGGCCAGCAGCTCACCGATCTCGGCGCCGGAGTCCTCCTGGAGGAAGTGCCGGCCGGTCACGACGTGGGTGCCCTCCGCGTGCGGCCAGATCTCGTGCCACCGCGCGGCGAACACGTCGATCGGGAACACGTCGTCCTCCCTCCCCCAGATGATCGTGGCGGGCAGCCGCAGCTCCCGCACCCCCTCCTCCAGCCACGCGAACCGCTCGGTCGTGGTGTCCCCCGGCAGGCCGATCGGGATCGACCGCGGCCACGTCCAGGTGAGGACGCGCTCGTCGGGATCGGCCAGCACCTCTGCGTTGGCGGCGAGGGAGCGCTCGGCGAACCGTGCGCGGTCCACGACCGACAGGTACATGCCGCGGCCCGGCATGGCGGCGTGCGTACCGAGCAGGTACGGCCCGACGACCGGGGCGTGCATGGTGCGCCACGGCAGCACCGAGCGGTGGAACTCGGAGGACGGCTCCCGCCACGCCCACGTCGACATGATCGCGATCGCGCGCACCCGCTCCGGGCGGGTCAGCGCGGCGCCGAGGCCGGTCGGTCCGCCCCAGTCGTGGCAGACGACGGTCGTGCCGCGCAGATCGAGCCGGTCGAGCAGGGCGACCAGGTTCGCGGTGTGGTTGTCCAGGGTGTGCACGGCGGGTGAGTGCGGCTTCTCGGAGAGCCCGAACCCGATCTGGTCGGGCACCACCACGCGCAGCCCAGCGGCGAGCAGCGGCGGGATCGCGGCGCGCCACAGGAACCCCCACGTCGGGTTGCCGTGCAGCAGCAGCACCGGCGGTGCGTCGCGCGACCCCTCGTCGACGTAGTGCATCCGCCGCCCGTTGACCGTCACGAACCGGGAGGCGTACGGGTACCGCGTCCGCACGAACGCCGGTAGGTCGTCGAGCGTGCGGGGCATGCGGACTCCCTTCGTCGGGATCGGGTCAGAAACCCGGGAACCGGAAGCGGCGGCGCACGGCGGCGAGCAGCACGTCGAGCTGCTCGGCGACGGCGGCCTCGTGGGCCTCGAGATCGGCGGTGCGGGCGCGCGGGTCCGGGCCGGGCTTGGGCCGCAGCTTCATCCACGACTCCGGCCACAGCGCCTCCAGCGCCGTCTCCCAGTGGATGTCGACGACGAACCGGGTGAGCGCGGCGCGGGCCTGCGCGTCCTCGACGGCCCGGTCGAGATCGGCTAGCTCGGCGTGCAGCGCGGTGACGCGCTCGGCGTCGCGGGCGCGCAGCTCGTCGGCGACCTCGTCGAGCTGGGCGATCACCCGGCGGTAGTCCTCAGCGGCGGTCATGCCTCGACCTCCCCGGGGACGATCACGACGTGCGGCTCGGAGTGCTGGCTGCGGTCGAAGAACAGCCCGCGCCCCGGCCGCGACGACCAGTCGACACCGTACGTCGGCGCGAGGCTGCCGAGATCGCTGCCCTGGACGTCGAGGGCGACCCAGGCGCCGAGGTCGTCGGGGCCTGCGTTGATGGTGAGCAGGTTGCGCAGCCGGGCCACGCTGCGCCACCAGCCGAAGACGTGCACACCGACCTCCGGTCCGAACCGCACCACCCGCTGCAGTGCGTCGACGCCGCCGCGGCCGAGCACGGCGTCGGCGGAGTCGGCGCCGTAGAGGACGACCAGCGTGGCGCGCCGCTCGCCGCCCTGCTGGCGGGCCGTGACCTCTTCGGCGAGCTTCGTGATCCGCTCGGCCACTCCGCCCAGCTCGACGATCTCGGGGACGTGGCCGGCGGCCTCCGCGGACCGGGCCACCAGCGACGCCGCCCCGCCGGCGGCGTCCACCAGCGGCGCGATCACGAGATCGAGCGCGCCCGGGGCGTGGCCGCGCAGCGCCGCTGTCGCCGCCGCCCCCAGCACGCGCAGCGCGTCGCGGGGATCGACGCCCATGACGCCGAGGTTGCGGCCCGGCGCGTCGGGCAGGGGTACGGCCGCCGGGGTGCCGGCGACGTCGATGAACTGGCCGACCAGCGCGTGCGGCACGGGGCCCTCGGGCAGGCCGGCGAGCAGATCGGCCACCCGCGGGGCGCGGCTGCCGTCGAACAGCCGCGGCTCGGGCCGGCCGGACGCGTACGCGGCGTGCAGCTTGCGCTGGACCTCGTCGATCGAGCCCTTGCCGGTGGCGTCGGGGATGCGGGCGATCTCGTTGGCGGGCCGGATCCCGGACTCGTGGTTGATCACGGCGTGCCAGCGCGGCAGATCGAGCGCGACGTCGTTCATCTCGGCGAGCACCTTGCGCGCCCGCGGCAGCGCGATGCGCAGCACGAACTGCTCGAAGATCGCTGAGCGGCCCCAGAACGCCTCGATGCCGGACACGTCCTGGCTGGCCAGCACCAGGTGGATGCCCTGGGAGCGGCCGCGCCGGGCCACGTCCTCCAGCAGCTGCAGCGCGGTGCGGGTGACGGCATCGCGTTCGTTGAACAGGTACTGGAACTCGTCGATGACCGCGACGATCCGCGGCCAGCGCCCCTCCGGGTCGGCGTCGCGCAGCTCTTCCAGCTTCGTGACCTCGTGCGCCTTGGCGGCCTCGGCGCGGCGGCGCATCTCGTCGGCGAGGAACTGCAGCAGCGCGAGCCCGAACTCCCGGTCGGTGTTGATGTTGACGCCGATCAGCCGGGCGTGCGGCAGCCAGGTGCGGTCCTTGCGGCCGGGGGCGAACTGGGCGAAGGAGACGCCCTCCTTGAAGTCGAGCAGGTAGAACTCCAGCTCGTCGGGGTCGTACCGGGCGGCGAGCGAACCGATCATCGTGAGCAGCAGGTTCGTCTTGCCGGTGCCGCTCGGGCCGCCGATCAGCGCGTGCGGAGACGCGTCGCCGAGAACGAGATCGACCGGCAGCACATCGGCGAACCCGATCGGGGCGCGCAGCCCGGCGTGGGAGCGCTCCTTGCCCCACTCGGCGGGCAGCAGGTCGCGGAACGTGCTGACCCGCAGCCGCCACGTCTCGTGCTCCTCGCTGATCGCCTGGCACGCCGCGGTGACCTCACGCGGGTCCAGCGGCGGGTCCAGCTGGACGGACACGTGCGGGCCGGTCATCGACGTGCGGGTGGTGCCGCCGCGCAGGCTGATCGTCTCGGTGCCCGCGGTGGCCCGCGTCGGCACGTCGACCAGCACCAGGTGCACCCCGCACGCCGGGCCGCCGCGGGCGATGCGCTGCAGCTGGGCGTACTCCTCGTCGGGCAGGGCCTGGTGGTCGCCCATGAGCACGGCGATGATCCACGGGTCGTGCCGCACGCCGGTGGTGGCACCGAGCGCCTTCAGGGACGGGTGGCCGTCGACGAGCAGCCGGCTGTGGATGCGCCGGATTCGGTCGGACAGCTGCTCCAGCAGCGCGCCGAGCCGGCCTGGGTGGTGCACCGTCACCAGATCGGTGCGGGTGAGCGGGTACAGGCCGGGTAGGGCGCCGGCGAGCTGGTTGGTGTCCCAGACGTGGACCGCGACCAGGCCCGGCCGGAAGTACGACAGCACCCGCAGCAACAGGCTCTCGACGAGCGCCTCCGCCTCGGCGCGCCGATCGGGATCGGCGTCGATCTGCAGGTGGCCCTCGTCGAGGAGCGGGACGGCGACGTCGAACGGGTCACCGCTGCCGCCGACCCGGCCGGTGCCGATCCGCCACAGCTCCGGCACCGCGCCGACGGCCTCGGCCTTGCCGAACTGCCCGAGCCACTCCGCTGCGGGCCGGCCGGCTGAGCCGGGGGCGGCCTCGGCGACGATCTCGTCGAGCCGGCGGGGACCGGTGGCGAGCCAGCGGCCGAGGACCGCGTCCTCCTCCGCGGCGAGCCGGGCGACGAGGTCGCCCAGGCGGCGGTGCCCGGGCGTGAGCAGGCGGGAGAGCGCCGGGTCGGAGCGCGCGGCGGACAGGCCGGCCTCGCGCAGCCACAGCTCGACCAGCGCTGCGGCGCGGGCCTGGTCGGCCGTGTCCTGGACACCGTCGGCCGCACCGAGGGCACGGCCGACGGCGGCGCAGAAGTTGTCGAAGGCGGCGGAGATCTCCTGCTGCCGCCGGTTGCGGCCACGCACCACTACGTCGCCCGGGTAACGGGGTTCACAGCCGGGCCGCGACGCTCTCTGCAGCGTTGATCGCGGCTTGGACGGCGCGCTGGGCGTCGCGCACCGCCTCCATCGCCTGGCCGTAGACGCCGAGCGCCTCCGTGGCATCGGCCTGCGGGGTCCCGGCGACCGCGGCCTGCAGCTGGCCACGCGCCTTCTCGAGCTGTGCCACCGCCTGCTGCAGGATCCCGTTCGCCTCCTGCGCGGTGTCGTTCGAGCCCCTGATGCCTGCGGCCGCGTCGCCGATGCTGTCACTCATGTGTGCTGGCTCCCGAAGGGGAATCGTGCGGTCCGTACCGGGCGAATCTACCCGCGCCGTTGCGGAGCGCGTCGGGTCGTACCCGGCGCGTCCGGATGCGGGTCAGATCATGGCGACGAGCATCCCCGACATGGTGACCGCGCCGGCCAGGTGCGCGCCCGCGACCGTCCTCGGCGGACCGCCTGGGGCGAGTCGGTAGGTGTCCGCGCAGCGCAGCCCGTGCCAGGCGAAGTAGCCGGCGCCGACCAGCGCCATCACCGAGAGCAGGCCCAGCTCCGCGCCGTGCCCGCCGTGCCCGACCAGCATGAACACCATCGCGGCGCTGCAGAGCAGGTGGTGGACCGGGCCGCCGTGCGGGGCGTCGTCCGCCCGCCTGCGCACCACGAGGACGGCGGTCCATCCGGCGCAGACGGTGTAGAGGGCGATCCAGACCGGCAACGGGACGGGATCGCCGATCGGCGAGAACATCGCCGCCATGCCGATCGCGGCCGCGGCCGCGGAGGTCTCCCCGGCGCGCTCGGCGGCCGGCCCGGTGAACAGTCGCCACAGGTGCACCAGGCCGAGGACCAGGCAACCGATCGCCGCCGCGCCCGCGAACCACGCCACGACGTGACCATAAGTTGCGTCATGGTGGTTCGACCATACGGACGGGGGGTTACCGACCGGGTGATGCGCGCGTCGAGAACGACGTAGCCGTGATCGAGCGGCCTCGTCGATCGCGCCGGCGTCGTTCCCGACGGGGGATCCACGGAACCCGCCGCGGCGCACGGCCCGCGTTGCTAGCGTCGCGGCGAGCCCGAGTGCGGAGGTCCCCGTGCGCACCATCCCCTTCCACGCGGGAATCGACGCGTCCGGGCGGGTCCGGGTCGGGCTGGACGCGTCGGGGCACGACGTGCGGGTCGCCCTCCTGCCCGGCTGGCGCACCGCGCCCGGTCCCGGCGGGCTCGGCCGGGCGGTCGTCGACGCGCTGGACGATGCCGTGGTCGCGCGCACGACGGCGTGGGCCCGAGCGATCCCGGCACCCCGGCTATCGGCACCCCGGCTGTCGACCCTGCGGTTGTCGGCACCGCAGGAGCGGCTCCTGCGGCAGGCGCACCAGGAGCTGGCGGAGTTCCGGCAGCGGCTGGCCGAGCTGCGGGCCGAGCCGGTGACCGTCGAGGTGGCCGGGGTGCGGGTCACCGTCCGGCACGGCCGGGTGGCGCGGGTGCGGATCACCGGGCCCGCCACGTCGGACGCCGCGCTCGCGTCTGCGCTGGCCGCAGCGCTGCGGGCCGCGCTCGCGACCATCGCCGCCCAGCCGGTGACGGCGCTCGCGGGCAGCCCGGCCCTGCGCTTCGTGCTCGGCCCGCCGCCGTTCACCCTCTGAGCCGCCGAAGACCGGGCATCATGGACCCGTGCGCACGATCGGGAACCTGTTGTGGCTGGTGCTCGCCGGCTGGTGGCTGGCGCTGCTCTACGCGCTGGCCGGCCTGATCGCCTGCGTGCTGATCATCACCATCCCGTTCGGCATCGCCGCGTTCCGCATCGCGGGGTACGCGCTGTGGCCGTTCGGCCGCACGATCGTGGTGGCGCCCGGCGCCGGACTGTTGTCGATCATCGGCAACATCATCTGGGTGCTGCTGTTCGGCTGGGAGCTGTTCCTGGCGCACCTGGCCGCGGGCGTGCTCCTGCTGATCACGATCATCGGCATCCCGTTCGGGATCGCCTCGCTCAAGATGTCGGTGCTGGCGCTGGTCCCGCTCGGGACCCGGGTCGTGGACGCGCACGACGCGCGGGTTCCGTCGTACTCGCGGCAACCCACCCCCGTCCGCTAGGCCGACGACGAGCGAGTCCCGGCGGAGCCGGCCGGCGTGATCCACGGCGTCCGGGTCCGGCGCAGAGCCGTCGTCGACACCGAGGTGCCTCACACCGTCCGGATCGTCGCCATCATCGCCATGTCCTCGTGCTCGAGGTTGTGGCAGTGGAAGACGAACCGCCCCCGGTGCTGCGTGAACCGCACCGCCACCTCCACGACCTCGGCGGGCCGCAGGTCGACGGTGTCCTTCCACCCGCGGTCGAACTCCCCCGGTCCCCCGCCGCCCCGGCGCAGCACCTGGAACGCGTCGAGGTGGACGTGCACGGGGTGGTGCACGTCGGTGACGAACCGCCAGACCTCGGTCTCCCCGAGCGGGACGTCGGCGAGCGAGGTGTCGGGATCGAAGCTGGTTCCGTTGATCGTCCAGCCCTTGTGGTCGCCGACGGCGCCGCGGGCGAACCGGAACGTCCGCACCGTGGCCCCCGACGGCGGCACGAGCGGCTCGACGTCGGCCAGGCGCGCGGGCACCGCGCTGTCGTCGCGGGCCGCGCGCACCACCCGGAACTGCATCACGTCCGCCGCGCCGCCCGCTCCGGCGAGGTTGCGCATCGTCACGACCGTCCCGACGGGCACCAGGGAGAAGTCCACGACGACGTCGAACCGCTCCCCCGCCGCGATGTCGACGTACGCGTGCTCGACGGGTTCGGCGAGCAGACCGCCGTCCGACCCGATCTGCACGATCGGCAGGTCCGGGCCACCGGGCACGGTGAGCGCCAGCCGGTACCGGCGGGCGTTGGACGCGTTGAGCAGCCGCAACCGGTAACGAGCAGCGTCGACCTCGTGGAACGGCCACGGCGCCCCGTTGACCAGCACGACGTCGCCGAGCACGCCGGCCATCCACCGCTCGTCCACCCCGGGCACTCGCCGCATGCCCTGGTCGAGCGCCGGGTAGAGGAACGATCCGTCCGCGGCGAACGAGCGGTCGCAGATCATCAGCGGCAGCTCGCGGTCGCCGCGCGGCAGCGGCAGCGCGTCCTCGACGTCGTCGCGGACGATGTGCATGCCGGCGAGGCCCCGGTAGACGGCCGGGCCGGTGAAGTCCATGCGGTGGTCGTGGTACCAGAGCTGGGCCGCGCGCTGCGTCATCGGGTAGCGGTGCGCCCGCTCTCCCGCCACGACGTCGCCGGCCATCCCGTGGTGGAGCCACGCCGTCCCGCGGTCGCCGATGGGCAGGGTCAGGTCGAGCGGCCAGCCGTCGCTGTCGGCCGGCGTGTGTCCGCCGTGCAGGTGCACCACCGACGGGACGGGCAGCTCGTTGCGGTGGTGCACGACGATCGGCCGGCCGCTGCGCGCCTCGAACGTGGGACCCGGGAAGATCCCGTCGTAACCGAGCACCGGGGTGCGCAGACCCGGCAGGATCTCCAGCTCGGCGGCCCGCTGGGTGATCTGGTAGACGTCCGCGCCGCCCACCGTCCCGATCGGTCGGGCGACCGGCGGGATCGGCAACGGCACCTGGTACGGGGGCGGCAGCGGCGCCCCACCGGCGAGGTGCACGCCGGTGTTCCACCGCTTCCCGCCGCACGCCACGAGCCCGGCGCCGGCGACCGCGCCGCCGAGCAGGCCGAGGAACCCGCGCCGCGAGAGCCCGCTCACGACCGCCTCCGCGCCGCGGCCGGCGTCCACACCCAGATCACGGCCAGCACCGACAGCGTCGTGATCGCGACCCCGAGCGGCACGTGGAGCTGCAGCTCGCGCGCGTAGCCGAACCCGATCTGGAACCCGACCAGCAGGAACACCCCGACGGCGGCGAACGGCACCCACCACCGCCGGGCGGCGAGCCCGTACCCGATCGCCGTGCCGATGAGCAGCAGGTCCCAGGCGGCCAGGGTGCTGCCGACCACGCCGTGCGCGGTGATCGCGTCGAGATCGCCGGTGAGGAACAGCCCGGCGAACACGGGCTGACCCGCCGCAGCGACCAGGTGCACGGTCAGCACCGCACGCAGCAGCCACAAGCTGAGGCACGGCCGGCGCACCACGGGCGGTGTCATCGTCTCCACGGACGCCGACGCTATAGGTAGCGTGCCTACATATCATCAGGGGAAAACCCTGATCGTGACCCGGATGTGCGGGCGCGTCCCGTAGGTAGGATCGCTACACGTGAAGCCCGACGCCGTCCGCGGCCACCTCGACGGCCTCATCCTCGCCGTGCTGGAGAGCGGGCCGCTGCACGGCTACGCGATCATCGAGGCGCTGCAGGCCCGCAGCGGCGGTGCGCTCGACCTGCCCACCGGTACCGTCTACCCCGCCCTGCGCCGGCTGGAACGCGCCGCGCTGGTCTCCGGCGCCTGGAGCACCGTCGGCGGCCGGCAGCGCCGCACCTACACCCTCACCCGCGCCGGACGGCACGCGCTGGCCCGCCAGCGCGCCGAGTGGGCCGAGTTCTCCTCCGTCGTCGACGCCGTCCTGCGTCCGCGCACCATCCCGGAGGCAGCGTCGTGATGACCACCATCGACGCCTACGTGTCCGAACTGGGCCGTGCTGTTCACGGCCCCGCCCGGGTTCGCCGCAGCATGCTGCGCGAGGTGCACGACGGCCTCGTCGACGCCGTGGAGGCCTACGAGGAGAGCGGCCTGGATCCCGACACGGCGCAGGCCCGCGCGGTCGCCGACTTCGGCTCGGTCGCCGAGCTCGCCGAGCTCTACCAGGCCGAGCTGACCGCCCGCCGCGGCCGCGTCACCGCGCTCTACGTGGCGATCGTGTTCCCCGCGATGATGCTGGGCTGGGACCTGCTGTGGCGGGCAGGCATGACCTGGGGCCCGCCGCCCGGTCCCGAGCAGGTGGAACGGGTCCGCAGCCTGGCGACGCTGGTCGACATCGTCACGGTGGCCGCGACCGGCGCGGCGCTGGCCCTCTTCGGCCTCACCTTCCTGCGCAGCGCCCCGCCCCGGGTGCTCACCGCGCTCGCCGGCGTGACCGCGGCCGTCGGCGCGCTCGGCACCGGCGGCCTGTCGGTGTGGATGAACGTGGCGTGGATGGACGTGGTGTCGATGACCGTGGTGGGCGACCCGGCCACGGCCACGGCGGACTCGACGCCGGGTCCGGCGATGCTCGCCTACTCGGTGAGCGGTGCACTGCTGCTGGCCACCCTCGGCGTCGCCGCCGGCGCGCTCCGCACGGCGATCTCCGGGGACCCTGCCCGCAGCCGGCGGGGTCGGCCTCGCTCAGCGCCCGCCGACGCCACCGGCTACCGCTGACGCGCGAGCCCGGCGCGCACCGCGATCCGGCGGACCAGCGCGGTGCGCGCTGCCCGCCGATCCACCGCCTGCGCAGCGCAGAGCAGCGCGAGACGGAGATCGAGGTCCGGGCGGTCCAGAAGCAGCGGCTGCGGGAGGTCGCCGCCTCGCGCGCCGGCGGAGGGACCAGGGCACGGGGGGCGGGTGAGGTCGACTCGCCCACCTCCCCGTGGTGCTCAGAGCAACCCGTTGGCCGTGAGCCAGTCCTTGGCCACCGTGTCGAGGCTCGGCTTCGCGTCCGAACTGGCCTCGGCGTTGAGCGCGGTGAGGCCCTCGGTGGTCAGCTTCGCCGACACCGCGTTGAGCACCTGCTTGACCTGATCCGTCGCCTTCGCCTTGTTGATCAGCGGAACGACGTTCTGCGCCGCGAAGTTGCTCTGCGGATCCTCCAGCACGACGAAGTCGTTGGCCGGGATCGCCGCGTCGGTGGTGAAGATGTCGGCCGCCTGGACCTCACCGCGCTTCAGCGCGCCGACGGTGAGCGGGCCACCGGCGTCGAGCGACTTGTACTCCTTGAACGAGCAGTTGTACCTCTCCTTCAGCCCCGGCAGGCCGTCGGGCCGGGTCTGGAACTCCGGCGGCCCGCCGAAGACCAGGTCGGCGCAGTGCGGGGCCAGGTCGGCGATCGAGCGCACGCCCAGCTGCGTGGCCGTCTCGCGGGTGACGACGACGGCGTCCTTGTCCTCGGCCTCCGACTTGTCGAGCACGATCAACGTGTCGGGCAGCGCCCGTTGCAGCGCCTGGTAGACCGCGTCCGGCTCGGTCTCGGTGGCGTCCTTGTCGAGGTACTGCAGCAGCACCCCGGTGTACTCGGGGATCAGGTCGACCGAACCGTCCTGCAGCCCCGGGAAGTACGTCTCGCGGCTGCCGATCGGCGGTATCACCTCGACCTCGACGCCCTTGGCCTGCAGCGCCTGGGCGTAGATCGAGGCCAGGATCTGGCTCTCGGTGAAGTTGGCGGACCCTACGATGATCTTGTCGCCGGCCGCGGCGCCACCGGAGGGCGAGCTGCCGAGCGGGTCACCGCCGCCCCCACCGCCACAGGCGGTGAGCACGAGCGCGGTGGCGGCAGCCGTCGCGGCGGCGAGCAGAGAGCGTCTCATCGGGACTCCTCGTGGTGGGGACGGGTCAGGCCGGTTCGACGGCTGCGGCATCGGGCCGGCGGTGGAGGCGCGCACGGCTGCGCACGCCGGACGGGTTCACCTGCAGGCCCGGTGAGACCACCAGCCGCTGCAGGCCCGCGAGCGCCAGGTCGGCGACGACGGCCAGCACCGCCACCAGGACCGCGCCCGCGATCATCTGCGGGAAGTCGCGCTGGGCCAGCCCGTCGAAGATGAGCCGGCCCAGCCCGTTCAGGCCCACGTACGCGGCGATCGTGGCGGTCGCGACGACCTGCAGCACGGCGCTGCGGATGCCGCCGAGGATCAGCGGCAGCGCGTTGGGCAGCTCCACTCGCAGCAGCACGGCGGACTCGCGCATGCCCATGCCGCGAGCGGCGTCCACCACGGCGTGGTCGACGTTGTGGATGCCGGAGTAGGTGCCGGCCAGCACCGCGGGCACGGCCAGCACGATCAGCGCGATCAGCGGACCGGTCAGCGTGGTGCCGAACGGCAGGGTGAGCAGCACCAGCAGGCCGAGGGTGGGCAGCGCGCGCAGCCCGTTGCCCAAGCCGACCACGAGCGTGCCACCGCGGCCGGTGTGCCCGATCCAGGCCCCCAGCGGAACCGCGATCAGGACGGAGATCAGGACCGCCAGCCCGGAGTACCAGAGGTGCTCCAGGATCCGCGCGGGGATGACGGCGTCCGGGCCGACCCAGTGGGCCGGGTCGAACAGCCAGCTCAGGTAGTTCACGGCGCGACCTCCGGGGACGCGGGCCGCGCCACCGCGCGAGCCGGGCGGGAGGTGACGCGCGTCCACGGCGTCAGCAGCCGGCCGACGTAGACGATGATCCGGTCGAGCACCAGCGCGACCAGCAGCACGAGCACGATGCCGGCCACCACCGACTGCGGGATGTCGCGCTGGAACCCGTCGGTGAACAGCGACCCGAGGTTGGCGAACCCGACGAGCGCCGCGACCGTCACCAGGCTCACCGTGGACGCCGCCGCCACCCGCAGCCCGGCCACGATCACCGGTACGGCCAGCGGCAGCTCGACCTCCAGGAACCGGCGCACCCGTCCGTAGCCCATCGCGGTGGCCGCGTCGACCACCCCGGACGGCACGGCGGACAGGCCGTCGACGACCGTGCGGACCAGCAGCGCGAGCGTGTAGATCGTCAGCGCTGCGAACACGTTGACCTGGCTGCGGATCTGGGTGCCCAGCACCACCGGCATGAGCACGAAGAGCGCGATCGACGGCACCGTGTAGAGCAGGCCGGAGACGTTGACCAGCACCGCGCGCACCGCGGGCCGCAGGCCGGCGGCCCAACCGATCGGGATCGCCAGGACGAGGCCGAGAACCACCGGGATCACGGAGAAGTACAGGTGCTCGAGCGTGAGGCTCAGCAACCGGTCGAGGTTGGCCAGCACCCAGGTCATGACACAGCCGCCCGCCTGCGGTCCAGCGCGGCCAGCACCTCGTCGGCGGCGATCGCACCGACGACGCGGCCCTCGGCGTCGACCGCGACCCCCAGGCCCGACGGCGAGGAGAGCGCGGCGTCGAGTGCGCTGCGCAGCGTGCCCGAGGTGACGTCGTGCAGCGAGCCGCCGGGCACGACGTTGCCGGGCTCGGCCGGGAGTCCGCCCGGCAACCAGCCGGTGGGCCGCTGTTCGGCGTCGACGACCAGCCGCCAGCCCGGTGCGGCGGGTGCGCCCAGCTGCACCGTGGGCAGCTCCCCCAGCGGCACGTCGGCGAAGGTGAAGCCGAGGCCGCGGTAGCCGCGGTCGCGGCCGACGAACCCGTCGACGAACCCGTCGGCGGGCCGGGCGAGCAGGGTGCCCGGCTCGTCGTACTGCGCCAGCTTGCCGCCGACGCGGAACACCGCGACCTTGTCGCCCAGCTTGATCGCCTCGTCGATGTCGTGGGTGACGAAGACGATCGTCTTGCCCAGCTCCGACTGCAGTCGCAGCAGCTCGTCCTGCAGGCTCTCCCGCACCACCGGGTCGACCGCCGAGAACGGCTCGTCCATCAACAGGATCGGCGGATCGGCCGCCAGTGCCCTGGCCACGCCGACGCGCTGCTGCTGCCCGCCGGACAGCTGCGCCGGGTAGCGCTTCGCCAGCGCCGGGTCGAGCCCCACGATCTCCATCAGCGCCGCCGCCCGCGCTCTGGCCTTCGTCTTCGACCAGCCGACCAGCCGCGGGACCGTGGCGATGTTGTCGAGGATCGTGCGGTGCGGGAACAACCCGGCGTTCTGGATGACGTAGCCGATGCCGCGCCGCAGCTGGGCCGGGTCGATCTCGGTGATGTCCCGGCCGTCGATGAGGATGCGCCCCGCCGTGGCGTCGATCATCCGGTTGATCATGCGCAGCGAGGTGGTCTTGCCGCAGCCCGACGGGCCCACGAACACGGTGACCTTGCCGGCCTCAACGACCAGATCCAGCGCGTCGACCGCGACGGTCCCGTCCGGGTACCGCTTCGTCACGCCCACGAACTCGATCACTCCGTGCTGCCCCCCGACATCCGTCGACGACCCTCTGCCGGGTGTCGTGTGTCGGCGAGGCTAGCCCGCAGCACCGACGAGATGGGGCGTCCGTGACTGTTCCGCGACGCAACTCGCCGGTTCGGCGACAATCGCCCGATGGCTACGGACGACCTCCTCGAACCCGTCGTCGTCGACGGACGGCACCTGCGGCGTACCGAGGTCGTGGCCGTCGCGCGCAACCGGCCGCCGGTCCACCTGCACCCCGCCGGCCGGGCCCGAGCAGCGGAAGCGGCCGAGCTCGGCGCCCGGCTCGCCCGGACCCGGCCCATCTACGGCCGCTCGACCGGGGTCGGCGCGAACCGGCACGAGATCGTGCCCGCCGACGATCCCGAGCACGGCCTGCGGATCCTGCGCAGCCACGCCAGCGGCACGGGCGAGCGGGAGCCCGTGGAGCGGGTGCGGGCGATGATGCTGGTGCGGCTCAACCAGCTGGCCGCGGGCGGATCGGGGGTCGACCCCGAGGTGCTCGACGCGCTGACCGCCGCCCTGGACTCCGGCGCTGTGCCCGCCGTGCCGCAGCTCGGCGCGATCGGCACCGGGGACCTCACCGCGCTCGCCGCGCTCGCGCTCGCGCTCTGCGGCGACCGGCCATGGCCCATCGGCGAGGCCCCGGTCGCGCGGATGACCAGCGCCGACGCGCTGGCGTTCATCTCGTCCAACGCCGCCACGATCGGGGAGGCGGTGCTCGCGCAGGCCGATCTGGACGCGCTGCTGCGGGCGTCCGAGGTGGTGGCCGCGCTGTCGTTCGTCGCGCTGGGCGGGGCTGCGGAGGCCTACGGCTCGCCGGTGCAGAACGCGCGGGCGCACCCCGGGCAGCTGCTCGTCGCCACCCGGATGCGCCGGCTGCTCGGGTTCAGCCCCACGTCGCGGGCGGGGCGGCGGCTGCAGGATCCGTTCAGCCTGCGCGCGGTGCCGCAGGTCCACGGGGCCGCCGTGGACGCCGTGGAGCGGCTCGGGACCGTGCTCGACGTCGAGCTGAACGCGCGCGCCGAGAACCCGCTGATCGACGTGGCCACCGGCGACGCCTGGCACAACGCGAACTTCCACACCGGCTACCTGGCGCACGCGCTGGACTCCGCGCGGGCGGCCGTCTACCCGGTGGCCGAGCTGTCCGCGGCCCGGCTGGGCGACCTCGTCGACCCGGACTTCACCGGGCTCTCGGCGTTCCTCGCCGACGGGCCGCCGGGCAGCTCCGGGGTGATGGCCCTGGAGTACGTGGCGCAGGACGGGGTGGCGACCCTGCGGCACACCACGCTGCCCGCCACGCTCGGCAGCGCCGTCATCTCCCGCGGGCTGGAGGACCACGCCAGCTACTCGACGCACGCCGCCCGGCTGGCCACGGCGTGCGTGCCCGCGCTGCGGACGGTGCTGGCGGCCGAGCTGGTGGCCGCTGTGCGGGCGATCGCGATGGCCGGCGGGCTCCCGCCCGACCACGCGCTGACCACGGCGTACGAGCAGGCACGGGCGGCGCTGGACGGCGACACGCGCGACCGGCCGCTCACGGCGGACCTCGCCGCGGCCGGCGTGCTGCTGGACGGGCTGGGCACGCGACGCTGACGGTCCGCACCCAGGCCGGTGCCACGACCCGGCGGGCGACCGTCATGCCGGGGAGACCACCCGGGGTGGTCAGCTCGCCACCGGGGCTTCGACCACCGAGATGGGATCCGTTACGGGGTGGTCGGTCTCTGCGCACGGGCCGCTGACGTGCGGTGCGAGCGGTCCCGGGCCGGCGCCCACGCAGGTGGCGGGCCGTAGTCGTGGCGCACGGAGCGCGTCGAGGTGACGGTCGCCCCGGGCACCGCCCGGTGGTTGCCGGCCTGTGCTCGAGCGCGTGGCGGGTCGATGGCCGAGGCCGCGGCTGCCCAGCTGCGCGAGTTCGCTCTGGTCGAGTCGGTGCGCCAGGGCGCTGCGTCCGTCACCGAGCAGTCCTTCGCCGTCGCCGAGGCCGAGCGCGCCGCCGCCCTCACCGCCTGACACGATCTCGCCGTCGCGGCGAGGTGTACGAGGTACAGCGTGTACCGGCCGGTGGTGCGAGCATCGCCACCGACGCCGCCGCACCCGCCGACCGCACCGGCAGCAGCGCCCCCCACCGACGACGGCGCCGCGATCCGGGCTCACTACCTGCGGCGCTGGACGACCTGGAACCACGTGCGCGCCTCGCGCACCGCGGCGGCGCGGTCGGCCGTCGGCCTCTGGGGGGTGATCGGAAAATCGGGTGCACCGGCCCTGCAGGTGATCTAGCGTCGCCGCTGTGTTCATGAACTTCCGACGCCGCTGACCCGCCGGCGGCCCCAGGGCTACCCCGCCGCCGGCGATGCGGGACGGCGCAGCGCCGTCCCGGGTCGCGACGTGGGGATGGTGGACTCGTGCCACGCGCAGCTTCGCGCGTCGGCCCCGCCGCTGCGCGTCCCGGTCGTGCCGTCGTCCGGTGACGGCGGCGCGCCTGGTGGCGCGGTGCGTGCGGGGCATCGAGGAACTCCTGGCCGACGAGGTCAGCCGGCTCGGCACCGTGAGGACGGTGGGGCACCGCGAGGTGCGCTTCACCGCCCGTCCCGGGCCGGCCGTGCTGGGTCTCACCACGGCCGACGACGTGTTCGTGATCGCGTCCGAGGTGGGCGGGATCGGCCGCGCGCGAGCCGACCTGCAGCGGCTGAGGTGTGCAGTGGCCGCCGCCGACCTCGACCGCGTGCTGCGGGTGCGGGACCGCTGCGGCGGCCCGCCCGGCGCACGGACGCTCGACGTGTCGGCGTCGGTGCTCGGCAGGCGCGCCTTCAACCGCTACGACTTGGAGGACGCCGCGGGCGAGGTGCTCGCCCGGCGGCTCGGGCTGCCCTACCGCTCGCGGCGGGCGGGCGGCCGACCGCCGGTGGGGGGCCTGAGCTGGCGGGTCACCGTGGTCGACGACCGCGCGACGCTCGCGCTGCGCGTCCCGGCCCGGCCCCTGCACCGCAGGCCGTACAAGCAAGCGTCTGTGCCGGGCACCCTGCACCCGCCGCTCGCCGCGGCGATGCTGCGGCTCGCGGGCGTCGGCGCCGGACAGCTGCTGCTCGACCCGTGCTGCGGCGCGGGCACCCTGCCGATCGAGGCGGCGGGCCGCGGCGCCGACGCGATCGGGTGCGACGCCGCCCCGGCCGCGGTGGCCGCCGCGGTCTCGAACGGGCGCGGGACGGGCGTGGCCTGGGCGGTGGCCGACGCCGGTGCGCTGCCGCTCCGGGACGGGAGCGTGGACCGGATCGCGGTGAACCCGCCGTGGGCGCGCCAGGTCGCGCCGCGCGGGCGGCTCGCGGCTGCGCCCGACGCGCTGTGGCGGGAGGCCCGCCGCGTGCTGGCGCCCGGCGGGCGGATCGTCGCCCTGCTGCCCGACCCGCGCCCGCCCGCAGGGCTGGAGGTCCAGCGCGTGCTCCCGGTGAGCCTGTTCGGCGCCCACCCGGTGGTCGTGCTGCTGACCCCGCGCTGACCTGTGCCCAGCCCACGCCTCGCACACCCCACAGCGCGACTCGCGGACACCCGCACCCGGGTGGCTGACCTACCGGATGCCGACCCTGACGCGGCTGACCGACATCCCTGGGACGCGCTGAAGAACTGTTCCACCATCCGACACCCGCCAGGGCCGCGCGCAGCTGCGCACGGACTTTCGAGCGCCTGCTGCGCGAGGTGTTGCTGGTCCACCGCGACGCGCGCGTCGAGGTCGCGCCCGGAGGTGGCGTCTGCTGCCCTCGTCGACGCACGTGCGGTCGACCCCGCGCCGCAACTCACCAGCTGGCTCGAGCTGACGCGTCAGGCCGGCACCCGAGTGCTGGAGTCGCAGACCGGCGGATCCGGAGTGAGAGCGCTGGATGCACCGGTCAGAGCCGCTCGATGCGCACGCGCCACACCCTCGACCCCGATTCGACGTACTCCCAGTCGAACTCGCCTGAGCGGTGAGCGCCGGCGTCGGTCGGTTCGACCGCTCTCGGTGGGGCACCGGTCGAGCGACACGGAAACGTCGGGCTGACCGTTAGGCTGACCCGCGTGGAGCGACGGCGTCGGGCGACGTTGAAGGACGTCGCGGCCGCGACCGGCCTGTCCACCGCGGCGGTGTCCTACGCGCTGCGCGGGTTGCACGTGCCCGTCGAGACCCAGGAGCGAGTGCGCGCCGCCGCCCGCGAGCTGGGCTACGAGGCGAACCCGATCGCGCGGGCGCTGGCCAGCGGGCGCACCGGCACGGTCGGGGTGCTCTGCGGGTCGCTGGACGACCTGTGGCAGCAGCGGCTGGTCGCCGCCCTGTCCCGGGGGCTGATGGAGCAGGACCGGTACGCGATCATCGCCGACTCCGCCGGCGATCCCGAGCGGGAGCGGACGCTCGCGATGCGGCTGCGCGACCAGCAGGTCGACGGGATGCTCGTCTCGCCGCTGGCGCCGGCGGCGGAGTTCTGGGGCGAGCTGTCGGCCGAGGTCGCCGTCGTGACGATCGGCGACGCGATGCCGGCCGCGCCGCGGGCCGGGTGCGTGCTGTTCGACAACCGGTCCGGGGTGGCGACGGCGCTGGGGCACCTGGCCGAGCTGGGGCACCGCCGGGTCGCGCTGCTGCGGCACGCCGCGATGCCGACCACGCCCGACCGGCCGGCGGACGTGTTCGCCCGCCAGTACGGCGCGCAGCTGGGGCTGGAGGTGGTCGCGGTGTCGTCGGCGGCGTCCGTCGCCGGGGCCGCGGCGGCGGCCGGGGCGGTGCTGCGAGCGGCCGATCCGCCGACGGCGGTGTTCTGCCTGTCCGACTCGATGGCCTTCGGCTGCTACCTGGCCGCTCAGCAGCTCGGGCTCGACGTGCCCGGTGACGTCTCCGTGCTCGGCTACGACGACCACGAGACAGCGGAACTGGTCGTGCCGCCGCTCACCACGTTCTCGTGGGACACCGAGGGCATCGCCCGGGCGGCGATCGAGCAGCTGGTGGAGGCCATCGACGGCGCGGGCGAGCACCGCACCCGGATCTTCCGGCCGGAGCTGGTGGCCCGGTCGTCGACGGCCCCGGCGCGGGTTCAGACCGCGAGCGGCCGCAGCTCCTCGGTGTAGCTCACCTCGATCCGCCGCAGCACGCCGTCGTCGTCGACCGTGTACTGGCCCATGACGTCGAGCGGCGGCGAATAGGCATGGATGGAGACGGCGCCGTCGACGACGCCGGACATGCGGTGGATGTGGTCAGGGCCGAACGTGAAGGTCTGACCCGCGCGCGCCTCGCGGGTCACGGGCTCGCCGCCGAGCCGCGGCGTCTGCTCGCGGACGACGCCGGCGACGACCCGGACCGCGCCGGACGAGTCGCCGTGGTCGTGCCAGCCGGTGTCGTCGACGGAGTTCCAGCACAGCAGCCAGACGTCCACGTCGTCGTCGCGGCGCAGGCTGGCGTAGTGGCGGCGGCCGGGGGTGAACTCGACGAGGTGCTGCCACTGCTCGGGGTGGGCCGCGAGCTCCTCCACGACGGCTCGCAGCTCGTCGACCGTCATCGTCCCTCCTTCACGTTTAATCGCTTCACTGATGCGGTTAAGTTAACCGCTTAAACAGAGCCCGGGTCAACGGGCCGAGGGTGCGATGCGCCCCACGGGACCCGGGGCCCTGCGTCGAGGACGACGTCGCCGTGATCACGGAGCCCTGTTGATCACGGCAGCGTCGTCCTCGACGGGCCGGAGACACCTCCGGACCCTGCGGAGCGGTCAGAACAGCAGCGCCGAGGCGGGGGTGGGGAGGCGACCTGCGGAGATCACGTCACGCAGGTCCTCGGGGGCGAGCGCGCGGGAGAACAGCCAGCCCTGGTAGGCGTCGACGCCGATACCGCGCAGCACGTGGAACTGCTCGGCCGTCTCGACGCCCTCGGCGACGGTGGTGCGGTTCATCGCCTTCGCCATGTCCACGACCGCGCGGGCGACGGCGAAGTCGGCCGGATCGTCGGCGATCCCCGTGACGAACGCCCGGTCGACCTTCACCACCTGCGTGGGCAGCGTCTTGAGCCGGGCCAGCGACGAGTAGCCGGTGCCGAAGTCGTCCACCGCGAACCGCACTCCGCGCGCGGAGAGCTCCCCCATCGCCGCGAGCGCGTGCGGAGCGAGCGCCACGAGGCTGGTCTCCACCAGCTCCAGGATCAGCCGGTCCCAGGCCAGCCCGGCCTCGTCGACGATGTCGGTGACGGTGGCGAGGAAGTCCGGATCGCCGGGCAGCAGGCCGGCGAGGTTGACCGCCACCGCGGGCGGGCGCCCGTCGGCCACCGCGGGCCAGCTCGCCGCCTCCTGCGCCGCGGTGCGCAGCACCCACAGGTCCAGCTCCCGCAGCAGGCCGCTGCGCTGCGCGACGGGCAGGAAGTCGGCGGGCGAGACCGTTCCGCGCTCCGGGTGCGGCCAGCGCACCAGCGCCTCCGCCGAGCGGATCGTGCCGTCGGGCGCCACCACGGGCTGGTACTGGAGCGCGAGCCCGTCCTCAGCGATCGCGGCCCGCAGCTCGGCTTCGATCTCCAGCGCCCGTGTGGCCGAGTCGACGACGCCGTCGGTGGCCGTGCCGATCGCGCACCGGGTCTGCCGCTTCTTCGCGTCGTGCATGGCGGCCTCGGCGAACCGCAGCAGGTCCGCCGCCCGCACGTCCCCCGACGGGACCGGGGTCGCGACACCCACCGACGCGGTCACGACGACCGGCATCCCGTGCACGGTGATCGTGGTGCGCAGCAGGTCGGAGACCAGCTTCGCGAACTGGTCGACCCCGCCGACGGCCAGGTGGTCGGCGCAGATCACGACGAACTCGTCCCCGCCCAGCCGCGCCGCCGTGCACCCGGCGGGCAGCTCCAGCTGCAGCCGCCCAGCCAGCTGCACGAGCAGCCCGTCGCCGGCGTCGTGGCCGAGCGAGGAGTTGACCCGCTGGAAGTCGTCGAGGTTGCCGCACACCACGGCGACGCGGTCACGGCCGGGTCCGGCCAGGTGCCGGTCGAGCAGCTGCAGGATCGCGGCCCGGTTCGGCAACCGGGTCAGCTCGTCCACCGAGCCCGCCCGGCGCAGCTGCTCGGCCGCCTGCGCAGCCTTGCGCCGCTCGCTCGTGTCGGTGCACACCACCAGCCAGAACCAACCGCCGTCGTCGCTCGCGGTGGTCGAGACGGCCAGCTCGCACCACACGGTGCCGCCGTCGCCGCGCCGCAGCGGAACCTCCTCGAGGCGGTAGCCGTAGCGCGCCCCGGGCGGCACCGGCCGCAGCCAGCCGGGGAGGCTGCCGGCCATCGGCTCCTCGATCGGTTCGGCCGCCAGCTCCGCCGCCGAGCACCCGCGCAGCCGGTCGAGCGGCACGCCCAGCAGGGCGGCCAGCTCGACGCTCGCGTCCACCACCACGCCGCCCGCATCGATGACCGCGACCCCGCCCGGCACCAGCGCCATCAGGTCGGCGAACCGGCGGGCCGCCTGCCGCACGCGGGTGTCGGAGAGCCGGTGCCCGGTGACGTCGCGGACGACGCCGACCAGCCGCACCGGCTTCCCGTCCGGCGCGTACTCCACCTCGGCCCGGCACGACAGCACCCGGTCGCCGGGCAGCCGCAGCTCCGCGTACCTGTCGCCGCCGCGCCGGCCCTCGCGCAGCTCCTGGTAGAGGGTGGTGACGAGATCGTCCTCGAGCGTCGGCACCCCGTGCACCGGATCGATGCCGCACGAGCGGTAGAGCTCCTCCAGCGAGGCGCTGCGGGTCAGCTCGCCCGCGGAGAGCTCCATGCTCCACATCCCCACACGGGCCAGCCGCTCCAGCTCGGCGATCCAGCCGTCCATTCGGGAGTCGGGGCGGGCGTCGCGGACCGCGCGCTCGACCAGCACGCAGATCGTCAGATCGGTGTCGGGCAGCGGGATGCGGATCACCCGCACCCGCGCGGTGCCTTCGTCGGCCCGCACCACCAGCGCGTCGTCGTCGGGACCGATCGCGACCTTGTCCAGCCGCATGCCGAACAGGTCGACCCGGTCGCCCACGAGCGCGTGGAGCGCCGGGTTCGCCCGCACGATGCGCCCGAACGCGTCGATCACCGCGGTCGGCGCGTCGGGCAGGACGAGCGACTCGGCGATCGGACCGTCCCCGAAGACCGCCTCCCGCAGCACCGGCAGCGACGCGGAACGAGGCCCCTCCGCCGCCCGGATCGCCCGCGCTCGCCCGGCCTCGGCGACCGCCCGGGCGAGCCGGGCGGCGAACTCCATCTGGTGGCCGTTGTTGTGCGGGCCGAACACCGCGTTGCGGGTCCGGCGGATCTCGGCGAGCCGCGCCGTCTCCGGCAGGACGGGCTCGGCCCCGCACGGGTCCGTGGCCGGCTCGTCGCCCGGGCCTTCTCCGCTGCGTCGACCGAGCTCGTACACGCGAATCTCCAGGGGGTGGGGCGTCGTGCGTCACACCGTTCAACGACCCCGAACGTGTCACGATCCGGTCACTTCTCGAACGGCCTACGCCGCCGCGAGTGATCGAATCCCCTGGCCAGCACGCTACGTGACGGTAACCACCCGCACGTGGGCAACGTTCCAGGAAACCCCGCGGCCGTAGCCACGCTGCGTGATCATTCGGTGACGGAAGCCTCTGCGACCGCGCGCGACACGGCGGGCGCGACACGCGGATCGAAGGGGCTGGGCACGATCCGGTCGGGCGCCAGGTCCTCCCGGGCGACCTCGAAGATGGCCTCGGCCGCGGCGAGCTTCATCGCCTCGGTGATGCGGCGCGCCCCGGCGTCCAGCGCTCCGCGGAACACACCGGGGAACGCCAGCACGTTGTTGATCTGGTTGGGGAAGTCGCTGCGGCCGGTGGCGACGATCGAGGCGTAGCGCGCGGCCACGTCCGGGTGCACCTCGGGATCCGGGTTGGACAGCGCGAACACCATCGCGTCGGGCGCCATGCTCGCGAGCAGCTCCTCCGGCAGCTTCGCGCACGACAGCCCGACGAACACATCGGCGCCCTCGAGGGCCTCCGCGGGGCCGCCGGTCAGGCCGCGCGGGTTCGTCTCGGCCGCCAGCAGCGCCTTCTCCCCCGTCACGCCGGCCCGGCCGGGCACGATGATGCCGCGCGAGTCGAGCACCGTGATGTCGGTGATCCCGGCGGCGCGCAGGATCCGGGCGCACGCGACGCCGGCCGCACCGGCCCCGGAGATCACCACGCGCAGCGGCGCCAGGTCCCGGCCCTGCACCTCGGCCGCGCCGCGCAGAGCGGCCAGCAGCACGATCGCGGTGCCGTGCTGGTCGTCGTGCATGACCGGGCAGTCGAGCGCCTCGATCAGCCGCCGCTCCAGCTCGAAGCAGCGCGGCGCGGAGACGTCCTCCAGGTTGACCGCGCCGAAGCTCGGGCGCAGTCGCACCAGCGTCTCGACGATCTCGTCGACGTCGGTCGTGTCGAGCACGATCGGGATCGAGTCGAGCCCGCCGAAGGTCTTGAACAGCGCCGCCTTGCCCTCCATGACCGGCAGCGCAGCCCGCGGCCCGATGTCGCCGAGCCCGAGCACCGCGGTGCCGTCGCTGACGACGGCGACGAGCCGGTTGGCCCACGTGTAGCGGGCGGAGAGCCCGGGGTCGGCGGCGATCGCGCGACTCACCTCGGCGACGCCGGGGGTGTAGGCGACCGACAGGTCGTGCGCGTCGCGCAGCGGGGAGGTCAGGGCCGTGCCGAGCTTGCCGCCCTCATGAGCGGTGAAGATCTCGTCGCGGGTCGGGACGGCCAGGGCACGGTCGGGCAGCATCGTCATCGCAGAAAGTCCTCGGTGCTGGTGGTGGGTGCGCTCTGCGCGCACTCTCCGGGCACCGGGGCCCGCGGGGTGAGGCGGCTGCTACTCGGTGCCGGACGGCCACTCGGCGTGGCGGCGCAGGTCGGCGCGGACGCCCGCCGAGGTTGCGGCAGTCGGGTACATCCGCATCGTAACCACAACACGGGCCGTCCGGACGGAGGCGCTCGTCACGGCCCCGGATCGCCGACCGTGATCGCCTGCTCCTCGCGGGAGTGCCGCACCAGGTCCACCGTGAAGATCACCAGCGCGATCCACACCAGCGCGAACCCGAGCCACCGGGTGAGCGGCATCGTCTCGCCCACCACCAGCACGCCCCACAGGAACTGCAGCACCGGGTTCACGTACATGAGCACGCCGAGGACCGTGAGCGGTACGCGCCGCGCGGCGAACGCGAACAGCAGCAGCGGCACGGCCGTCACCGGACCGCCGGCGATGAGCAGCGCCGCGTGCAGCGGGCCCGCGGTGGTGAACGTGCCGAGACCGGTGAGCTCGAACCCGATCGCGACGGCGACGGCCAGCGGCCCCACAGCCAACGACTCCGCGGTCAACCCCGGCACGGCCGCCAGCGGGATCACCCGCTTCACCAGCCCGTAGACGCCGAACGACAGCGCGAGCCCGAGCGCTGTCCACGGCGGGCCGGTGCTGCCGGTCGCGATCACCACGACCGCGGCGAGGGCCAGCACCACCGCCACCCACTGCACCGCCCGCATCCGCTCGCGCAGCACGACGACCCCGAGCAGGACGTTCACCAGCGGGCTCATGAAGTAGCCGAGCGCCACCTCCACGACGTGCCCGATCAGGACCGAGTAGACGAACAGTCCCCAGTTGACGGCGATCAGGCACCCGGCGGTCAGCGCCAGCGCCCAGCCGCGCACGGACAGCCGGCGCAGGTCTCCCCAGCCGCGGACCAGCGACAGCACGACGACCATCAAGACGGCCGTCCAGGCGATGCGGTGGGCGAGCACCTCCACGGAGGAGGCGGGGGCCATCAGCGCCCAGAAGGCGGGGAACAGGCCCCACAGCGCGTAGGCGAGGACCGCGGCGAGGACACCGCGCCGGTCGGGCGGGGTCGAGCTCACGGGCGGCACCGACCCATCAGAACACTCGGCGGGCGCGGGGCCGACAACCGGGTGACCACCACGCACTCAGCACCGCCATCTCACGGCGGGAGAATTGATTTCCTGCCACGAGACCTTGCGATCAGGCACCTGACCCTTCGGTGAGCCCCACCCCACCCGAATCTCCGCGAACGGCACTTTCGAAAGCAGTGGTGCTCACGAAAGTGTCGTTCGTAGAAAAATCCGGGGCCGCGAGCAACCTCGGACCGTACTGTCGCGTCCCGTGCGCGTCTCGGCCCGGGTGCTCCTGCTCGACTCGTCCGGTCGCCTGCTCCTCTTCCGCGCCTTCGACCCCGCCGACCCGGCCAACACCTGGTGGTACACGGTCGGCGGGGCCGTCGAACCCGGGGAGGCCCTGCGCAGCGCCGCGGTCCGCGAGGTCCGCGAGGAGACCGGGCCTGGTCGTCGCCGAGGACGACCTGCACGGGCCGGTCTGGCGGCGGCTGGTCCGGTTCCCGTTCGACGGGCACGTCCTCGACGCCGAGGAGTGGTACTTCACCGCCACCGTCGACGACGCGCAGGGCTCGGTCGACACCAGCGGGTTCACCGACCTGGAGGTCCGCACGGTCCTCGAGCACCGCTGGTGGAGCATGGCCGAGCTGGCCACCACGTCCGAGGTCGTGTGGCCGCTGCGGCTGGCGGAGCTGCTGCCCACCGCCCTGACCCGCACGGGCGAACCGCTGCTGCTGGACGAGCGCTGAGCCCGCCCCCGCCACCGCGCGGTCCCTGCCATAGGGTCGGCTCGTGCCCCTCGTCTTCCTCCTCCGCCACGGCGAGACCGAGTGGTCGCGGTCGGGCCGGCACACCGGGCGCACCGACGTGCCGCTGACCGACGACGGCCGCCGCCTCGCGGTCGCCTCGGGGAACCTCTGGCGCAGCCTGCGCGGCGACACCGAACCGGCGCTGGTGCTGTCGAGCCCGCGCGTGCGCGCCCGCGAGACCGCCGAGCTGGCCGGGCTGCGCGTGGACCGCGTCGACGAGCGGCTGCGCGAGTGGGACTACGGCGACTACGAGGGCCTGACCACCGCGGAGATCCGCGAGACCGTGCCGGGCTGGACGGTGTGGACCCATCCCTGCCCGAACGGTGAGTCGGCCGAGGAGGTGGCCGCGCGCGCCGACGAGGTGATCACCGAGGTCCGCGCGATCGACGGCGACGTCGTGCTGGTCGGGCACGGCCACTTCAGCCGGGTGCTGATGGCGCGCTGGATCGGGCTGCCGGCGACCGAGGGCGTGCGGGTGACGATGGACCCGGCGTCCTGGGCGGTCCTCGGCTACGAGCGGGGTGTTCCCACCCTGAAGCGGGTCAACGTGGGGGTGGCGGGATGAGCGTGCGCCCGGTGGAGCCGCGCGACGTGCCCGCCGTGGTCGAGCTGGTCCACGAACTCGCGCGGTACGAGCGCGAGCCGCAGTCCTGCCACCTCACCGAGGAGCAGCTCTCCGCCGCGCTGTTCAACCCGGCGCCGGCGCTGTTCGGCCACGTCGCCGAGGCCGGCGGTCAGGTCGTCGGCTGCGCGCTGTGGTTCCTGAACTTCTCGACGTGGACCGGCGTGCACGGCATCTACCTCGAGGACCTGTTCGTCCGACCGGAGCACCGGGGATCCGGGCTGGGCAAGGCGCTGCTCGCCGCGCTGGCCGAGATCTGCGTCGAGCGCGGCTACGGACGGCTGGAGTGGTCGGTGCTCGACTGGAACGAGCCGGCGATCGGCTTCTACCGGTCGCTCGGTGCCGTGCCCATGGACGAGTGGACGACGTTCCGCCTCACCGGCGACGCACTGCAGGCGCTGGGAGCTACCGGTCCTGGTGGACGTCCATCGACCACAGCCGCGCCGGCTCGCTGATCAGCAGCAGGAACGTGCCCGCGACGACGACGCCGGTGAGGATGCCGAGCACCAGCTGGTGGGACGGCCCGATCAGCGAGTACACGACCGGCAGCAGGAGCAGCTGGATCACGATGGCGGGGGTGCGTGCCCAGCGGCGGCCGGTGACCAGCCCCCAGCCGACGAACCCGAGCGCGGCGGCCGAGAGCAGGAACATGCCCGCCTCGCCGACGACCGACCCGGCCGGCAGGAACGCCGAGTCCACGCCGACCAGCAGCAGCACCGTGGCGACCAGTCCGGCGACCGCCTCCGCGATGACGGCCGCCCCGGCGATCACCACCTGCCTCGGGGTCGCGCGATTGTCCACCGCACGAGGATAGGCCGTCGCTGAACGGTCACCGCTCGGCCGCCAGCAGTTCCCTCCTCCGCCCGGTCCCCTGGCCCGGACAGGCCGGGTGACCTGGCCGAACGGTGGGGCGGACTGCGCCGGCCGGCCCAACACGTCGGTTCGGGGCCGATTCGGTGAGTGACCGGAACAGATACACAAGGCGACGAGTCGTCGTGCAGGACAGCCGCTCGTCGCAGAACGGAAGGGCGCCGTCACTCCGGCGGGTGATGTCGCGCGCCATTCACCGATGCCCGTGGACCGTCGGGCCCATGACCCTCGCACCTGGGCAAACAGTGCTTCAAGGTGGTGCAGGCGCAAGAGTTCGGGTGCGGGGGCGGGTTTCCCGCACGGTCGACCGGGAACCCGTCACACGGAATCCGGTTGGCGGGACGGAGGTTGATCGCTCATCGTGATGAGGGCGACGCGATGGAGTAACCGATCGTGTCGCGTGTCGTTGCGAGGAGCATGGTGAGTGGTCTCGCCCACCACCGCGACTCTGGCCCTTGAAGATCGAGGGCGCTCGTGAAACCATTCACAAGCGCGGAAACACCGTGATGGAGAAGACGATCGGCGCGACCCCGATCGCGCAAGTACGAGGAGCTAGCAACATGGATTGGCGTCACCGCGCAATCTGCCGCGACGAGGACCCGGAGCTGTTCTTCCCGGTGGGGACGAGCGGCCCGGCCCTGCTGCAGATCGCCGAGGCCAAAGCGGTCTGCCGACGCTGCCCCGTGGTCAGTGACTGCCTTGCCTGGGCGCTCGAGAGCGGCCAGGACGCCGGCGTCTGGGGTGGGATGAGCGAGGAGGAGCGTCGCGCGCTCAAGCGCCGCAACTCGCGTCCCCGCGCCCGCACGGCCTGAAGCCTTCCCACGAGGCGTGCTCTCACCAGGCATCGCCTCTGCGAGAGCACGAGCCTGTGCCCGACCTCCCGGCAGCACGACGAACGGACTGAACTCACGCAGAACGATGAGTCGGACTTCCCGATGCGGGCCCGAAACCGGACACCACCCGGTTCCGGGCCCGCAGTCGTTCCTCGGGGGCACGAGGGGGCTCCCGCGGAGACCGTAGACCCACCATGAAGCTGCGACCGCGGGCCTACGACCACGAGGAGAAGGTTAACGCCCCCGCATCGACAGCTTGATGACGGCCTCCGTTCCACCGCCGGGACGGGCCCGGACCTGCAGCGCAGAGCCCAGTTCCGAGTCCAGCAGGGTCCGGACGATCTGCAGGCCCAGTCCCTTGGACGACTCCAGCTCGAAGCCCTCCGGCAGTCCGTGACCGTCGTCGGCGACCGTCACCTCCAGCGAAGCCGCCGAGCGCACCGCCTTCACCACGACCTCCCCCGCCACACCGGGGTCGAAGGCGTGGACGAGCGCGTTGTGGACCAACTCGGTGAGCACCAGGACCAGCGGGGTGGCCATGGCCGCCGGGAGCGTGCCGAAGCTTCCGTCGCGGCGAACCTTCGCTCGCACGTCAGCGGTCGCACCATCGCCGATGGCGGGCAGCACGCGGTCGATCAGCTCGTCGAAGTCGACCCGCTCGGCCACCGACGCCGACAGCGACTCGTGCACGAGCGCGATCGAGTTCACCCGGCGGACGCTCTCCTCCAGGGCACGGCGCGCCTCGGGGATGCCGGTGCGGCGGGCCTGCAGGCGCAGCAGGGCAGCCACCGTCTGCAGGTTGTTCTTGACCCGGTGGTGGATCTCGCGGATCGTCGCGTCCTTCGACAGCAGCGCCATGTCGCGCCGGCGCAGGTCGGTGACGTCGCGGACGAGCACCAGCGCGCCGGCCGCGTCACCGCGGGGCCGCAGCGGGAGCGCGCGCATCAGCACGACGGCGTTGCGGGCGCGGACCTCCATCCGCATCGTGTGCCGGCCGTCCAGCGCGGCACCGATGCGGGAGGCCACCTCGGCGGCGTCGAACGGGTCCTGCACCAGCGCGCGGGTCGCGTGGGCCAGGGACATGCCGACGAGATCGCTGGCGTGCCCCATGCGGTGGTAGGCCGACAGCGCGTTCGGGCTCGCGTAGGCGACCAGGCCGAGCGCGTCGAGCCGGATCAGCCCGTCCCCAGCGCGCGGGCTGGTGTTGGTGCCGGCCTCGGAGATCTTCGGCGGGAACGTGCCGTCCGCGACCATCTGGCACAGGTCGGACGCACTGCCCAGGTAGGCGATCTCCAGCGGGCTGGGCACCCGCGGCATCGCCAGGTTCGTGTCGCGGGACAGGACGGCGACCACCTCGCCGTTGAGCCGCACCGGGATCGCCTCGGAGCGCACCGGGACCTCCAGGTGCCAGCGCGGGTTCTCGTCGCGGCAGATGCGGCCCTCGACCACCGCCCGGTGCAGCAGCGGGTTGTCGTCCGTGCCGACCTTGGCGCCGACCATGTCCTCCGGATGCGCTGTGGACGCCGTCGTGGGCCGCGCCTGCGCCACGCAGAGGTACGTGCCGGGCTCGGCGGGCAGCGGGATCCACAGGAGGAAGTCCGCGAAGGACATGTCGGCCAGCAGCTGCCATTCGGCGACCACCCGCTGCAGGTGGTCCACTACAGCGCCGGGGAGCTCGGTGTGCTCGGCGAGCAGCTCGCTCAAGGTGGTCATCGCCGCAATCAAACCACGTGGGAGGATGGTCGCTGATCGGTCAGGAGGGAGGAACCAGCATGTCGAAGCGTGCTCGCAAGCGCCGCGCCCGCAAGAAGAACGCCGCGAACCACGGCAAGCGGCCCAACACCTGAGCGGTGTTGATCGCTCGCGCCTTCTGAGTCGACGACCTCTCCTCGGTGCTCACGGCCCCGCCCTCGTTCCTCCGAGGGCCGCTGCGCGCCCGAGGTCGCGGACGCGTGCGAGCGCCGTGGTCAGCGTTCGGTGGTGTTCGGCCGCGGCTCGGGCGAGGCGTGCAGGGATGCGCGGCCGGAGCCGCGGTCGACCCGCTGATCAGCCCAGTGTGCGCCGTTCGACACGCGCGGCACGCACCTCGACGGTCGTGCCGGTCGGGGTCTGCTCCACGGTCACCTGGGCCTGCTCCAGCACCGCCGTGCGGATCTGCTGACGAAGCCGGTCACGCAGCCCGGCGGGCGCTACCTCGCCGCTGCACTTCTTGCCGAGCAGCTTCTTCAGCTTCTCGTCGATCCCGTACTCCGACAGGCACGGCGCGCACTCGTCGAGGTGCTGGGCGAGCACCTTGCGGCGTTCCTCGTCGCACTCGTTGTCGAGGAACAGCCACACTTCGGCCAGCACCTCGGAGCAGTCGGTGTCGTGGGGCTTGCCACAGCTCATGACCCGACCTCCTGTTCGCCCCGGAGGAATCCGCGCTCCCGTGCCGTGTCGGTAAGCATGTCACGCAGTTGACGCCGCCCGCGATGCAGTCGCGACATCACGGTGCCGATCGGCGTGCCCATGATCTCGGCGATCTCCTTGTACGCGAAGCCCTCGACGTCGGCGAGGTACACCGCCATCCGGAAGTCGTCGGGCAGCGCCTGCAGGGCCGCCTTGACGTCGTCGTCGGGGAGCCGATCGAGCGCCTCCATCTCGGCCGACGGCAGCCCCTGCGAGGTGTGCTCACCGGCCTGCGCGATCTGCCAGTCGGTGATCTCCTCGGTGGGCGACTGCTGCGGCTGCCGCTGCCGCTTGCGGTAGCCGTTGATGTAGGTGTTGGTGAGGATCCGGTAGAGCCACGCCTTGAGGTTCGTGCCCTGCCGGAAAGTGCGGAACGCCGAGTACGCCTTCAGGTAGGTCTCCTGGACCAGGTCCTCGGCGTCGGACGGGTTGCGGGTCATCCGCAGGGCAGCGCCGTAGAGCTGGTCGAGCAGCGGCATCGCGTCGCGCTCGAAGCGCGCCGCGCGCTCCTCGGGGGTCTCCTCGGCCAGCTCAGCCGACCCTGGTGACTGCTCCTGGGGTTCGACCTCGGCCGCCTGTTCGGTGCCGGGCAACGTGCTCCTCTCGGGTCGGACCACGGCCGATGCCGCGGACCCATCCTGTTGGGAGCGTACGCGGTCCACCCTGACGGGGCCTGCCGGAGGCGCCTCCATCACTGCATGCGTCACCTCATCGACAACACCGGACCGGACCGGGTGATTCCCTGGTCGAGCACGGCGGGACGGTCGACATAGGCTGCGCGCGTGGCAGGTAAGGGCACTCCGGCGACCGCGCTCCTGGCCAAGGCGAAGATCCCGCACACGCTGCACTCCTACGAGCACGACGGCGACGCCGCCTACGGCCCGGAGGCGGCCGAGCAGCTCGGGCTGGATCCCACGATCGTCTTCAAGACCCTCGTCGCCGAGGTCGACAGCACGCTCACCGTCGGGGTCGTGCCGGTGTCGGCGATGCTCGACCTGAAGGCGCTCGCCGCCGCCGTCGGCGGGAAGAAGGCGAAGATGGCCGACGTCGCGGCGGCCGAGCGGGCCACCGGCTACGTCGCGGGCGGGATCTCCCCGCTGGGGCAGAAGAGGCGGCTGCGCATGGTCATCGACTCGTCCGCGCTGCAGCTGCCGACGATGTACTGCAGCGCGGGCCGGCGCGGGCTGGAGGTGCAGCTGGCCCCCGCCGATCTGGCGAAGCTCACGGGGGCGACGTTCGCGCCGATCGCCACCCCGGCCTGATCAGCCGACGACCGTCGGCAGCCACCCCGCGACCGCGGCGCGCAGCCCGGGCATGTCGGACTTCAGCGAGTGGTCGCCGCGCAGCACCACGACCGTGCGGCCCTCCGCGGGCTCGGGCACACCGAACGGGTCGTTCGCGCCCTGCACGACGAGGATCGGCACGGCCGGTGCCTCCAGCTCGGCCAGCCGTGACTTCTCGGGCTTGCCCGGCGGGTGCTCGGGGAAGGCGAGGCAGAGCACGCCGATCGCGCCGCCCTCGTTCGCTGTGCGGCAGGCGACCCGGGCGCCTGAGCTGCGCCCGCCGAACAGCAGCGGCAGCTCGCCGCGCTGCGACTCGGCGACGGCGAGCCACGCGGCGTCGAGCTGCGGGGCGGGTGCGGGGGCACGGCGTCCGGCGACTCGGTACGGCTGCTCGACCAGGCCGACGGAGACGCCGGCGTCGAGCGCGACCCGGGTGACCGTGACCAGGTCGGGCGCGGTGACACCGCCGCCCGCACCGTGGCCGAGCAGCAGCAGGGCGCGCGGCTCGGCGGCGTCGTGGCGGGTGATGCGGGCGGGGCCGTGCGGAGTGGCGATCTCCACCGGGGCGACGGTGCCGGTCACTGCGGGGTCACTTCGGGTTCGGCCCGCCCAGCAGGTCCAGCTGCAGCGGTTCGGGGGCGTCCTCGGGCGCCAGCTCGCGGATCAGCTCGGGGCCGTTGTTGCGGACGCTGTTGACCAGCGGTGACACCGGCCGCAGCGCCAACGCGGCCACCAGCTCCTCGGACGGCGGCTTGAGCAGCGCGGCGACCGCGGCGTCCTTCGCGGGGCGATCCGGGTCGAGCCAGGTGTCCCACGCCGACGGCGGCAGGATCAGCGGCATCCGGTCGTGCACCTGCGCGAGCGGGCCGACCGCCTCCGTGGTCAAGACGGTGGCGGTCACCAGACCGTTCGGGTACTCGCCCGCCGGGTCGTCCTTCGGCTTCCAGAACTCCCAGAGCCCGGCCATCGCCAGTGACGAACCGTCGCGGTAGTGCGTGTAGTACGGCTGCTTGTGCTCGGGGCCGCGCTGCCACTCGAACCAGCCGTCGGCCGGGATCAGGCAGCGCCGCGAGGCCATCGCCCGGCGGAACGCGGGCTTCTCCGCGGCCGACTCCGCCCGCGCGTTGATCATGCGGGCACCGCCCTTCGGGTCCTTCGCGAAGAACGGCACGAACCCCCAGCGCACCACGCGCAGACTGCGCTCGACGGTGTCGGGATCCGGGTTACCGTCTTCGTCCCGCGGGTGGCGCTCCACGACCGCGACGATGTTCTTCGTCGGCGCGACGTTGTAGTCCGGCTGCACCTGCCCGTCCGTGGCGTCGACGGCGTGGAACTCCTCGGCCAGGTCGGTGGGCGACTTGATGGACGCGTAGCGGCCGCACATGCCCCCATACTCCCATCGACCACCGACGGTTCCAGCTGCACCTGATGACGCGGACCGGGGCGCGTCCCCCGATGGGGGACTCGCGTCGCACAGGTCCGCGGCCAGGCTCCGATCTAGGTTGACCGGATGGGCGACGTCCACCTGCGCGACCTGCG
Source organism: Pseudonocardia thermophila (assembly GCF_900142365.1). Taxonomy (GTDB): domain Bacteria; phylum Actinomycetota; class Actinomycetes; order Mycobacteriales; family Pseudonocardiaceae; genus Pseudonocardia; species Pseudonocardia thermophila. Next base: position 89,789 of record NZ_FRAP01000008.1, read on the forward strand.
GTACTTCGTCGCGGTGGCCGAGGAGGGCAGCTTCACGAAGGCGGCCACGGAGCGGTTGTTCGTGTCGCAGCCCGCGCTGTCGAAGCAGATCCGCCAGCTGGAGAGCCGGCTGCGCGCCGAGCTGTTCACCCGCTCCGCCCGCTCCGTCACGCTGACCCCGGCGGGTGAGGCGCTGCTGCCGCGGGCGAAGGAGCTGCTCGCGGGCTGGGAGGCGGCGCTCGCCGCGGTCACCTCCGCCGCGGAGGCCGCGCGCCGCACGCTGACCGTCGGCCTGCACGCCCGCACCCCGCCCGACCTGCCCGCCGCCGTGGCCCGGGTGGTCGACGAGCAGCTGCCCGGGTACCGGGTGGAGTTCCGCCAGGTCAGCTGGGACGACCCGGCGACCGGTCTGGTCGGGGAGCTGGTCGATCTCGCCGTGGCGTGGCTGCCGGTGCACGACGGGCAGGGGCTCTCGGCCCGGATCGTCGCGCGCGAGGAGCGGTGGGTGGCGATGCCGGCCGGCCACCGGCTCGCGTCGCACACCGAGGTGGAGTTCGCGGAGCTGGAGGACGAGCCGTTCGTCGCGCTCCCGATCGCGGCCGGGCCGATGCGCGAGTTCTGGCTCGCCGTCGAGCAGCGCAGCGCCCCGGTGCGGATCGCGGCCGAGGCGCACACGGCCGAGGAGATGTTCGGCGCCGTCGCCGCCGGCACCGGGCTGGTGCTGCTGTCGGCCACGAACGCCGCCCGCTACCGGTGGCCGGGCGTCGTGTGCCGACGCGTGCGCGGCCTGCCGCCCGCCGAGCTGGCGGTGCTGTGGCGCTCAGCCGACCGCCGCCCGGCCGTGCGCGTGGTCGCCGACGCCTGTGCCCGCCACATCCACTGGCCCGCGCATGCGAGCATGAACAGGTGAGCGACGTCTGGCAGGCCCCACCCGCGGACGGCCCCGTCGAGGGCCGCGTCGAGGTACCCGGATCCAAGTCGGTCACGAACCGTGCCCTGCTGCTGGCGGCGCTGTCCGGCGGCCCCGCCACGGTCACGGGCGCTCCCGCCTCCCGCGACACCGCGCTCATGACCGGCGCGCTTTCCGCGCTCGGCGTGCCCGTCGAGATCGACGGCACGCGGGTCGCCATCGGTGCGCACGACGGTCTCCACGGCGGTGCCGTGCACTGCGGGCTGGCCGGCACCGTGATGCGCTTCGTGCCGCCCGCGGCCACCCTCGCCACGGGCGACGTCGTCTTCGACGGCGATCCGCGGGCCCGCGAGCGGCCGATGTCGGTCGTGCTCGACGCGCTGCGCGGGCTCGGCGCCGAGATCGACGGATCGGCGCTGCCGTTCACCGTCCACGGCACCGGCGGGCTGCCCGGCGGCGAGGTCGTGGTCGACGCGTCGGCGTCGTCGCAGTTCGTGTCGGGCCTGCTGCTGTCGGGCGCGCGGTTCGACAAGGGCTTGGTGGTGCGGCACGAGGGCCCGCCGGTGCCGTCGCTGCCGCACATCGAGATGACCGTCGACATGCTGCGCACGGCCGGGGTCGCGGTCGAGGTGGACGGTCCGGACACGTGGCGGGTCGCGCCCGGTCCGATCACCGCCCGCGACTGGGTGGTGGAACCGGATCTGTCCAACGCGGCGGTGTTCCTCGCTGCGGCCGCGATCACCGGCGGCCGGGTCACCGTCGCCGGCTGGCCCGCGGAGTCCACGCAACCCGGCACGGAGATCCTCGCGGTGCTGGAGCAGGCGGGTGCGACGATCGAGCCCGGCCCCGACGGCATGACGGTGATCGGCCCCGACGTCCTCTCCCCCGTCGACGTGGACCTGCACGACGCCAGCGAGCTGACCCCGACCGTCGCGGCCCTCGCAGCGCTGGCCGACGGCACGTCGCGCATCCGCGGGGTCGCGCACATCCGCGGGCACGAGACCGACCGGCTAGCCGCGCTGGCCACCGAGATCACCGCGCTCGGCGGGGTTGCCGTCGAGACCGAGGACGGGCTGGAGATCCATCCGGCGCCGCTGCGCGCCGATCCCGCCCGGCCGTGGCGCGCCTACGCCGACCACCGCATGGCGACCGCGGGCGCCCTGATCGGGCTGGCGGTCCCCGGTGTCGCGGTGGACGACATCGGTGCCACGGCCAAGACGTTCCCGGACTTCCCCGCGCAGTGGGCCGCGCTGGTCGGATGATCCGGCGGACCGACGTCGACGAGTCCGACGTCCGCGTCCGTCCCGGGAAGGGGTCCAGGCCGCGCTCCAAGCGGCGGCCGCAGCACGCCGACGCCACCGAGGCGATGGTGACGCTGGTCGACCGCGGACGCTGGCGCTGCGCGATCGGCGGTGACCCGCAGCGTCGGGTCACCGCGATGCGGGCTCGCGAGCTCGGCCGCACGCAGATCGTCGTGGGGGACCGGGTGCGGCTGGTGGGGGACCTGTCGGGCAGACCCGACACGCTCGCCCGCATCGTGCGCGTCGAGGAGCGCGCGACCTCGCTGATGCGCACGGTCGACGACACCGACGCCACCCAGCGGCTGGTCGTCGCCAACGCGGAGCAGCTGATCGTCGTCACCGCGGTGGCCGAGCCGGAGCCGCGGATCGGCTTCGTCGACCGGTGCCTGGTCGCGGCGTACGCGGGCGGGCTCGAGCCGGTGCTGTGCCTGACGAAGACGGACCTGGCCGATCCCGAGCCGTTCGCCGCGCACTACCGCGATCTCGGCATCCCGGTGCTGTTCACCCGCTACGACCGGCCGCCGGACGAGCTGGCGGCGCTGCTGGGCGGGCGGGTCTCCGCGCTCGTCGGGCAGTCAGGGGTGGGCAAGTCCACTCTGGTCAACGCCCTCGTGCCGACGGCGGAACAGCGCACGGCCGCCGTGTCCGGGGTCGGCAAGGGCCGGCACACCACGGTCGCCGCGCTGGCCCTGCCGCTGGAGGGGCCCGAGGGCGGCTGGGTCATCGACACCCCGGGGGTGCGGTCGTTCGGGCTCGCGCACGTGCGTCCCGACGACGTCATCAACGCGTTCGGCGATCTCGCGGAGGCGACCGAGGACTGCCCGCGCGGCTGCGGCCACCTGGGGCCGCCCGCGGACCCGGAGTGCGTGCTGGACACGCTGGTCGCCGACGGCGAGCTGGCACCCGCCCGCCTCGCCGCGCTGCGCCGCATCCTGGAGGCGCTGAGCGCGACCCGCCGATAACCCCGGCCCGGCCTGCTCGTTGAGCAGCACGGGACACCGTCGGGTGACGGTGGGCGGAGGGTGCCGGCATGGGCGGTACGGGTCGAGGAACACGCGCGCTCGTGCTCGGGCTCGCGGCGCTGGTGCTGGTCGGATGCGCCGGTTCGCCCGCCCCGGCCCGGCCGCAGCTGCCCCGTCACGGCTCGCTGACCGAGCTGGTCTCCGCGGTCGCCGAGCGCCAGCGGATCGACCGGACCGCGCGGATCAGCCTGCGCGGAGAGCTCGCCGGTGCCGCGATCACCATGAAGTTCACCGGCGAAGGGGTGCTGCGCGGGGTCGGCTCCGACGTGGCGGTGAAGTTCACCCAGGTCGTCACCCGGCCCGATGCCGATCCGCAGGAGACCGGGTTCGTCGTCCTGCCCGACGCGCTGTACCTGCTGCAGCCCGGCCGGCACACGGCCGCCCGGCCGTGGACGAGGGTGGACCGCTCGTCCACCGATCCCGAGGACCAGCAGCTGCTCGCGCAGGCGGCGACGCTCATCGACAGCGCCGACCCGGCTCGCACGATCTCTCGCTACGCCGGGGCCACCAGCATCACCGAGACCGCGGAGGACGTCATCGCGGGTGATCCGGCCGTGCGCTACACGCTCGTCGTCGATCTGGCGCGAGCCGCGGCGCTGCAACCCGATCCCGCGGTGCGGGCCCAGTTGCTCCAGCAGGTGCGCAGCGGCCTCACGCAGATCACCAGCAACCTGTGGATCGACCAGCTGTCCCGGCCGGTCCGGCTCGTCGTGCGCCAGGAGCTGCCGGGGATCGGCACCCTGTCGATCATGGGCAGCTACCGCGACTGGGGCCGGGACGTGGAGATCGAGGCACCGCCGGGGTCGCAGGTGCGCTGACCGACGCGGCGGTGGAATGCTTGCGGCATGAGCGATGAGGTGCCGCTGCGGATCGGCAACGCCGAGCGGGATTCCGCGATGAAGGCGCTCGACGAGCACCTGGCCGCGGGTCGGCTCGGCGTCGACGAGTACTCGGAGCGCTCGGCGGCCGCCGCAGCGGCCACCACCGCAGCGGAGCTCAAGGCGCTGTTCACCGACCTGCCCCCGCCGCACCCCGAACTCCCCACCGCGCTGGCACCCGCCCCGCGCCCGGAGGGCGCGCTCGCCGAGCGAAGCGGCGGGTTCCTCGAGGCGTGGGGTGGGCGGATCGTCGCCGTCACGCCGATCGTCGCGCTCGGCCTGTTCTTCCTCACCCGGCAGTGGTGGTTCTTCCTGCTGATCCCGCTCGTGGCGGCGCTGGTGTACGGCGGGAAGAACGACCGGCGCGGGGCCGGCGCCTGAGCAACAGCACTGCCGGGCCGGGAGCCCCGTCGAGAACGAAGTCGTGGCGGATTCGAATCGATTCAGTCCGCCATCGCTTCGTTCTCGACGCGGGAGGCCGACGCGGGCAACCTCAGCGCAGGTCCACCAGGAACGCGATCTCCGAGGGGTCGTACCAGGCCAGCTCGTGGTCCTCCGCCTCGCCGACGAGGAACTCCGCGTCCATGTCGCCGAGATCAGCCCGGTCCACCGCCTCGGCAGCCTGCCGCACCGCGTACTCGGCGTCCTCGTTGTCGACGTGCACCGCCGCGACCCGCTCGAACGGCACCGCGCCGTTGATGCGCACCGCGCCGTCGTCGAGATCGGGGCGCAGCGTGACGTCGTCGACGTCGGCCGCCACCACCACCCGCCGGGGCGGGGTGGCGTTCTCCCCCAGCCCGAACTCCACCGCGAGCAGCCGGAGCGACGCCCGCGCTGCCTCGGTCATCGCCGCGTACTCCAGCTCCTCGTCATCGCCGCTGGTGTAGGCCTCGCGCAGCCGCGGGGTCAAGGCGAACGCGGTGCCCCCGATGGGGTCGAGCACCCCGTTCTTGACGAGCGAGCGCAGCATCGGCCACGTCGCCGGGATGTAGATCCTCATATGGCGCTCATCCTGTCACCGTGCCCAACAGCTCCTCCAAGGACTCGTCCACCATGCCAGCGAGGACGTCGACGTCGGGCATGGCGTCCCGGTCACCGTTGAACCCGTAGTAGATCCCGCCGTCGTAGGACGTGAGCCCGATGGCGAGGGCCTGTCCCTTCGCCAGCGGCACGACGGGGAACATCTCCTTCATCCGGGCACTCGCCGCGTAGAGCGGGAACTGCGGCCCCGGCACGTTCGACACGACCAAGTTGAAGATCCGCTTCGAGATCCCGTTGGCCGCTCGCGCTCCCAGGGCGTGCAGGGTGGGCGGGGCGAACCCGCCGATGCGCACGAGCGCGTCGGCCCCCACCGACTGCCCGCCCGCGGTGTGCTCGCGCATGGCGTGCGTGACCTGGTGCAGCCGCACGACCGGGCTCGGCTCCCCCACCGGCAGGTCCACCAGGAACGACGACACCCGGTTGCCGAGCGACCCGGACGAGGTCGGCACGTCGGGCTCGCCGCGCACCGACAGCGGCACCATCGCCCGCACGGTGGCGCCCGCGGTGACCGGTTCGCCGCGGGTCATCAACCACGCCCGCAGCGCGCCTGCGATCACCGAGAGGACGACGTCGTTGACCGTGCAGCCGTGCGCGGCCCGGATCCGCCGGTAGTCGTCCAGCGAGTTGCGCGCGATGGCGAACCGGCGCTGGGTGGAGATCTCGACGTTGAGCGGGGTGCCGGGCGCCTTGCGGCTGGCCGCCCACGCCATCGACAGCAGCTGCCCCGCCGCCCCGACGATCTTGCCGACGGTGGCGACCGCGTCGGTCGCGGCCGCGCGCACGTTCTCGACGAGCACCCCGGGCTGGGCCACCGACTCAGCCAGCGCCTCCAGCACGAGCTGGGCGCCGGTCGGCTCGTTGCGCGGCATCCACAGCTCCTCCGGGACCGGCCGCGGGTTCGGCGACACGTCGAGGATCACCTGGCCGATGTCGATCGCGCTGATCCCGTCGACCATCGCCTGGTGGGTCTTCGTCAGCACCGCGACCCGCCCGTCGGAGAGCCCCTCGACGAGGTACATCTCCCACAGCGGGCGGCTGTGGTCGAGCGGGCGCGACATCAGGCGGGCCACCAGCTCGGTCAGCTGGGCGTCCGAACCGGGCTTGGGCAGCGCGGAGCGGCGCACGTGGAAGGCCACGTCGAAGTCGACGTCGTCGATCCACACCGGGCGGGCCAGGTTACCCGGCACGTGCCGCACCTTCTGCCGGTAGCGCGGCACCATCGCGATCCGCTGCTCGACCAGCTCGACGAGCCGCTCGTAGTCCAGACCGTCCTCCGGCCGCTCGAAGACCGCGACCGCCCCGACGTGCATCGGCGTCGTCGAGGACTCCAGGTAGAGGAAGGACGCGTCCAGGGCGGACAGCCGAGGCGGCATGATGCGATCCTATGCGCTCTCCGAAGGACACCTTCATCACCGTGTACGGGCGCAAGCCCGTCCTGGAGGCGCTGGACGATCCGTCCCTGACGATCGACAAGATCATCCTGGCGCACAACGCGCAGGGCGATCCGGTGCGCGCGATCCTCGCCGCCGCCCGCCGCCGCGGCGTGCCCGTGCACCGCGCCACCCCGCAGCGGGTCAAGGTGCTCGCCGGCAACGGGAAGCACGACCAGGGGGTCGTCGCCGACGTGGTCGCCCCGCGCATGGCGCCCATCGAGGAGTTCCTCGACGGGCTCGGCGACGGACCGGCCGCGCTGCTGGTGCTCGACCGGCTCACCAACCCGTCGAACGTCGGGATGATCCTGCGCACCGCGACCGCCGCCGGCCTCGACGGGGTGCTGCTGCCGCGGCGCGGCCTGCCGTCGATCGACCCGTTGATGATCAAGGCCTCGGCGGGCGTGGCGTTCCGCGCGCCGGTGGTGCGCTGCGGCACCGTCGAGGACGGGTGCGCGACGCTCGCCGAGGCCGGGTTCGTCGTCTACGGGCTCGACGCGGGTGGCGACAACCTGCTCACCGCCGAGCTGCCCGACCGCGTGGCGCTCGTGCTGGGCAACGAGACCAACGGCCTGTCGCCGACGGTGCGCGAGCTGCTGCACGGCCTGCTGGCCATCCCGATGCCGGGCGGCGTCGAGTCGCTGGGCGTGGCCAGCGCGGGTGCGGTGGCGGCGTTCGAGCTGGCGCGGCGGCGGCACGGGCTGGGCTAGCGCTGCGTGCGGCGCCTAGCCTGGACCCATGGTGCAGCGCCGCCTCCCCCGCCCCGCAGAGCTGCGCGAGCTGCTGCGGCCGGCCCCGTTCGTCCGGGACGCCACCGAGCGCCGGTTGCGCCGCGCAGCGAGCATCGCGGATCTGCGGGAGATCGCGCGGCGGCGCACCCCGAAGGCGGTGTTCGACTACACCGACGGCGGCGCCGACGGCGAGCTCTCGCTGCACCGCGCGCGGGCCGCGTTCGCGCGGATGGAGTTCGTGCCGTCGGTGCTGCGCGACGTCTCGGCCGTCGACCTGTCCCGCACGATCCTCGGGGGGCGCTCGACACTGCCGCTGGCGCTGGCCCCCACCGGGTTCACGCGGATGATGCACACGGCAGGTGAGCGGGCCGTCGTGGCCGCCGCTGCGCGAGCCGGCATCCCCTACACGCTGTCCACGATGGGCACCACGACCATCGAGGACGTCGCTGCGGCCGCGCCCGAGGCCCGGCGCTGGTTCCAGCTGTACCTGTGGCGCGATCGAGCGTTCGGCAAGGACCTGGTCGAACGCGCCGCCGCGGCGGGCTACGACGCCCTCATGCTCACCGTGGACACCCCGGTCGCCGGCAACCGGCTGCGCGACGTCCGCAACGGCCTGTCGATCCCGCCCGCGCTGACGCTGCGCACGTTCCTCGACGGCGCCCGGCATCCGCGCTGGTGGTTCGATCTGTTCACCACCGAGCCACTGGTGTTCGCGAGCCTCCAATCCTCCGGCGGCACCGTCGCCGACCTGGTCAACCGGGTCTTCGATCCCGCGCTCACCATGGCCGACGTCGAGTGGCTGCGCGGGGCCTGGCCGGGCAAGCTCGTGATCAAGGGCATCCAGAGCGTGGACGACGCCGTCCGCGTGGTCGACGCCGGGGCCGACGCGGTGGTGCTGTCCAACCACGGCGGCCGTCAGCTCGACCGCGCGCCCGTGCCGATCGAGCTGGTGCGACCGGTGCGGGACGCGGTCGGCGACCGCGCCGAGGTCCTGGTGGACACCGGAATCATGCACGGCGCCGACGTGCTGGCCGCGGTCGCGCTCGGCGCCGACGCCGCCCTCGTCGGCCGCGCCTACCTGTACGGGCTGATGGCCGGCGGCGAAGCCGGCGTCGACAAGGCGATCGCGATCCTGACCCTGGAGATGATCCGTACGCTGCAGCTCATGGGACTGAACGGGGTCGACGAACTCCGCCCTGAGCACGTGCGCCTTCGACCGATCGGGTGACGCTCCGCGCTGCGCGCGCCGCGGAATGGGTGCATGGTCGGCGGATGGGTTTGCTGGACAAGGCGAAGGCACTGCTCGGACAGCACGACGACAAGGTCGACCAGGGGATCGACAAGCTCGGCGACGCCGCGGGCCGGCGGTTCGGCCATGAGGAGCAGATCGACCAGGGCGCCGAACACCTGAAGCGCATGACGGGCGAGGGCGACACCACCGCCGCCCCGCCGCCGGACGCGGCCCCGCCGCCTCCGGCACCCGAGGGCGAGGCGCCTCCGCCTCGGCCGTGACCTGACCATCCACCAGGCGCCCCGGAACATCCGTTCCGGGGCGCCGTGATGCTGCGACGTGATCCTTCGACGCCGAACGGTACGGCGACGACGTCTGCCGGACGGGCCCGCACCCGCGCCGGACCGGGCGATCCTCACCGGCATGACCGCCACCCCGGCCTGGACACCCCGGTTGCAGCGCACGCACTACGAACCCGATCCCGGCACCGATCCGCACCCACCCGCGGTCCACGCCGGCTCGACGGCCCGGCCACCGGCGATCGGGCGGCCCACCCCGCCGGGGCACACGCCGACGGCCGTGCTCGCCGTGCGGCTCGCCGAGGTGCTGCGCACGGCGCTGGAAGTGCTCGACGGGCGCCGCCCGCACACGCAGCTCGCCACCGCGTTCCGCCCGCGGGCCCTGCGCTACTGGCGGGCCGCCACCGGCGTGCAGGTGCGCGGAGCGGCCCCGCCCCGGCTCGTCCGGGTGCGGATCGGTCGCCCGCAGGCCCACGTCGCCGAGGTGGCGGCCGTCGTCAGGTTCGGCTCACGCCACCGCGCGGTGGCCGCCCGGTTCGAGCACGGCGCCGACCGCGTGTGGCGGTGCACCGAGATCCGGCTGCTGTAGCAGCCTCAGGGCCGGACCGCGGTGGGCGAGCCGTGGCACTGCTTGTACTTGCGCCCCGATCCGCACGGGCACGGCGCGTTGCGGGACGGCTGCTGCGTGCTCCCCTGCCGGCGCCCCGGCCGCGGTCCGGTGCGCACGGCGTGCCCGTCCTCGGCCGGACCGGTGTAGCTCAGCGACTCCGGCGCGGGCCGCCGGCCACCGAACGCGACGGGCAGCACCGTCGTCGGGTCGTCCGGCACCGCGTGCCGGCCCCGCGGCGGCGCAGCGGGCACCGGCTGGATCGGCCCGGTCTTCGGCTCGGCGGGCTGAGCCGGCTGGGCCGCGCGGGCGGGCGCCGGCTGCACCTGGGGCGCGGGCTGCGGTGCCGGCTGCGGCTCGGCGGGCTGCACCCGCACGTTGAACAGATGCTGGATGGTCTCCTCCTTGATGCCCTCCAGCATCCGGTTGAACATCTCGTAGCCCTCGTTGCGGTACTCGATGAGCGGGTCCCGCTGGGCCATGGCCCGCAGGCCGATGCCCTCCTTGAGGTAGTCCATCTCGTACAGGTGCTCGCGCCACTTGCGGTCCATGACCTGCAGCAGCACCTGCCGCTCCAACTCGCGCATGCCGCCCTGCGCGCCGATGATCGCGTCGATCTCCTGTTCGCGCCGGGCGTAGGCCGCCTTCGCGTCCTTCAGCAGGGCATCGAGCAGGACCTCCTTGGTGAGGTCGTCGTGCTCGTCGCTCTCGGCGAGGTCCTGCCAGCGGATCGTCGGCTGGTAGAGCATGCCGACCGCGGTCCACAGCTTGTCGAGGTCCCAGTCCTCCGCGTAGCCCTCGGCCGTCGCCCCGTCGACGTACGCGGTGATGACGTCCTCGAGCATGTGCTGGATCTGCTCTTTGATGTCCTCGCCGGACAGGACCTTGCGGCGCTCCGCGTAGACGACGGTGCGCTGCTGGTTGAGCACCTCGTCGTACTTGAGGACGTTCTTACGGATCTCGAAGTTCTGCTGCTCGACCTGCGTCTGCGCGCTGCGGATGGCCTTGGTGACCATGCCGGAGTCGATCGGGACGTCGTCCGGCAGGTTGAACCGGTTCATGATCGACTCGACGACGTGGCCGTTGAACCGGCGCATCAGGTCGTCGCCCAACGACAGGTAGAACCGGGACTCACCCGGGTCGCCCTGCCGGCCGGAGCGGCCGCGCAGCTGGTTGTCGATGCGCCGCGACTCGTGCCGCTCGGTGCCCAGCACGTACAGCCCGCCGGCCGCGCGGACCTTCTCCGCCTCCTCGGCGACCTGCTCCCGGTACCGAGCGACCGTCTCGTCCCAGAGGGCCTCGTACTCCTCGCGGTGCTCGACCGGGTCGAGCCCGCGCGAGCGCAGCTCCTGGTCGGCCAGGAACTCCGGGTTGCCGCCCAGCATGATGTCGGTACCGCGGCCGGCCATGTTCGTCGCGACGGTGACCGCGCCCCAGCGGCCCGCCTGCGCGACGATCGCGGCCTCGCGCTCGTGGTGCTTGGCGTTGAGCACCTCGTGCGGCACTCCCAGCCGCTTGAGCAGCTTCGACAGGTACTCCGACTTCTCGACGCTCGTGGTGCCGACCAGGACCGGCTGCCCCTTGCGGTGGCGCTCGGCGATGTCCTGCGCGACCGCCGCGAACTTCGCCTCCTCCGTCTTGTAGATCAGGTCCTTGTGATCCACCCGGATCATCGGCTTGTTCGTCGGGATCGGCACCACGCCGAGCTTGTAGATCTGCGAGAGCTCGGCGGCCTCGGTCTGGGCCGTACCGGTCATGCCGGCGAGCTTCTTGTAGAGGCGGAAGTAGTTCTGCAGCGTGATGGTGGCCAGGGTCTGGTTCTCGGCCTGGACCTCCACGCCTTCCTTGGCCTCGATGGCCTGGTGCATCCCCTCGTTGTAGCGGCGGCCGGGGAGCACGCGGCCGGTGAACTCGTCGACGATGAGCACCTGGCCGTCGCGGACGATGTAGTCCTTGTCCTTCTTGAACAGCTCCTTGGCCTTGAGGGCGTTGTTCAGGAACCCGACCAGCGGGGTGTTCGCCGCCTCGTACAGGTTGTCGATGCCGAGCTGGTCCTCGACGAACGCGACGCCCTCCTCGGTGACGCCGATGGCGCGCTTGCGCTCGTCGACCTCGTAGTGGATGCCGCGCTTGAGCATCGGCGCGATCCGCGCGAACTCCTGGTACCAGCGGCCGCTCTGCTCGGCCGGGCCGGAGATGATCAGCGGCGTGCGCGCCTCGTCGATGAGGATCGAGTCGGCCTCGTCGACGATGGCGTAGTTGTGGCCCCGCTGCACCATGTCGGCGAGGTTCCACGCCATGTTGTCGCGCAGGTAGTCGAAGCCGAACTCGTTGTTGGTGCCGTAGGTGATGTCGCAGGCGTACTGCTCGCGGCGCGTCGCAGGCGGCATCTCCGCGAGGATCACCCCGACCGACAGGCCGAGGAAGCGGTGGACCCGGCCCATGTTCTCCGAGTCGCGCCGGGCCAGGTAGTCGTTCGTGGTGACGACGTGGACACCGTCGCCGGTGAGTGCGTTGAGGTAGACCGGGGCGACCGAGGTGAGCGTCTTGCCCTCACCGGTCTTCATCTCGGCCACGTTGCCCAGGTGCAGCGCGGCGCCACCCATCAACTGCACGGTGAACGGCCGCTGCCCCAGCGTGCGCTTGGCGGCCTCGCGGACCACCGCGAACGCCTCGGGCAGCAGGTCGTCGAGGGTCTCGCCGTCCTTGAGCCGCGCGCGGAACTCCTCGGTCTTCGCCCGCAGCTCGGCGTCGGTCAGGTCGACGTAGTCGTCCTCGATCGAGTCGATGTGGGCGGCCACGCGCGCAAGGCGCTTCACCAGCTTGGCCTCACCGGCACGGAGCAGGCGGTTCAGCAGTGCCACAGGTCGACCTCATTCACGCGCGGTGCGGGGGACATCCGGGTTCAGCCTAGCGAAGGAGGACCCGGTCCTTACCCACAACGGCGGAAGGGCGGCGACCGTTCCCCTGCGGGACCGGCCGCCGCCCTCCCGGCGACGTGCGCGTGAGCTGCTACTTCGACGTGAGCTGCTGCTCAGCGGGGGACCCGAGCCGGATCACGCCGTAGTCGTAGCCCTTGCGGCGGTAGACGACGCTCGGCGCCCCGGTCTCCTTGTCGGAGAACAGGTAGAAGTCGTGGCCGACCAGCTCCATGCGCGACAGCGCGTCGTCGACCGTCATCGGCTCGCAGGGATGCACCTTCTCCCGGACGATCCGGCCGGGCAGGTGGTCGTCCTCGGGCAGGTACTCGTCGTGGTCCCGCGGCGCGGGCACCTTGACTTCGGCGACTTCGGCGGCCGCCTCCTCGGTGTCGGCCTGGATCTGCGTCGGCAGGTCGTCGAGCACCGCCGTGGCGCCGCGGGTCGCGGACACCCGGGCCCGGCGGCCCGTGATGCGGCGGCGGTCGTGCGAGCGGCGCAGGCGTGCTTCGAGCTTCGCGATGGCGGTGTCCAGAGCGGTGTAGAAGTCCTTCGCACACGCCTCGGCGCGGGCGACGGCCTTGCGTCCGCGGCTGGTGATCTCGACGCGCTGGCAGTTCTTGTGCTGGCGGCGATTCGGTTCGTGGAAGAGCTCAACCTCCAGCCCGACCAGCCGCGGGTCGTACCGTTCCAGACGTGCGACCTTCTCGTTGACGTGAATCCGGAAATGATCCGGCACCTCGACGTTCCGGCCGGTGACGACGATCTCCACGCAGACTTCCCTCGCTTTCGGCGTCGGGTCTTCGCTGGCAGACCGCGCCCAGGGGGCTAGATCCCCGAGCGCTCGAACGAGCGATCCTCCTGTCTCGACTCGTAGGGAACTCGGTGATGCGCGCCACGGTAACGCGGATCACGGTTCGGCAACAGAGCATCGCGGGAAGTAATCCCGGCGAGAGTGGATGCGCCGAACGACATTGGCCGTTCACCCGATCGCGGGTAAGATTCTCCGGCGCGTTCAGCCGTTGACCGCGGGCCGTGAGTGGCGTCGCAGAGGACCACCGCGGCGCGGATCGGCCTGCCCGAGGCCGCCAGTGCAGCAGCGCACGCGCGCACGGTGGCCCCCGTCGTCACGACGTCGTCGACGAGCAGCACGCGCGCTCCCGACGGCGGCAACCGCCGCTCCCGAACGGTGACCCGGCCCGCCAGGTTGGCCGCCCGCTGTGCGGCGTCCAGACCGACGGACTCGGCTGCGCGCCGGTCCAGCCGCAGCGCCTCGGCCACCCGGATCCCGGACCGGCCGGCCGCGACCCACCGGCACAGCCGCGCCACGTGGTCACCGCCTCTGGCCCGGGCCGCGGCCCGCCGGGACGGCGCCGGCACCAGCCACAGCCCGCCCGGCGCCGGCGGGAGCCGGTCCACCTCGGCGGCCAGCAGGCCCGCGAGCGCCCCGGTCAGGTCCCGCCGATTGCGCTCCTTGCAGCGCAGCAGCGCCTGCCGCAACGGCCCGCGGTACCGACCCACGGCCAGCACCGGTGGTCCGCCGGGCACGACCGGAAGGGTGACCGGGCCCAGCGCCGCGGCGCAGCGCGGGCACCACGGCGGCGGACCGTCCCGGCACCCTGCGCAGCTACCGGGGAGCACGAGGTCGACCAGTTCACCGATCACGACCCCAGCGTCTCGCTCCACACCGACAGTGTCGGCCGGATGCCTGGCCGGGTCGCCGGGCACGAGTCCTCGAGATCAGGGGACGTGGAGCCCTGTCGGCGCGGGAGCGCCTGGTGCGCGTCAGCCGGGGTACCCCGGCACCGCGCCCGCAGCGCCGGAGAGCTGCTGCCGCCAGGCGTCCTGCGCGCCCAGCTCCCGCGTCCAGACCCCGGTCTGGTCGGTGACGAGGAACGGCCGATCGGGCCCCGCAGCCAGGGCCGTGAGGGGCGCGGTGAGGTTCGTCGAGATCACCTCGGAGAGGGCCAGCCCGTCGACCCCGACCTGCGCGACGAGCAGGTCCGGATTGCGGGTGATCGCGACGACGAGCTCCGTGGAGCGCCAGTCCGCCGACACCACCGGTTCGAGCGACTGCGGGCGCAGCTTGCGCACCTCGGTGATCGCGACCCGGCCGTCCAGGCCGCGGGCGACCGCGCCGACGTACAGCCCGCCGTCGACGACCGCGAGCACCCGCACCCCGTCGCGGGACAGGCGCAGATCGGTGACCGAGCCCATCGCGGTGAGCGCACCCGCGTCGACCGTCGCGGGCTCGGCGGGGCCGTCCGGCGCGGTGGGCACCCGCACGATCCGCCGCCCGTCGGCGACGGTCCACACCTCGTCGGCGTCCGGGGTCCAGGTGGGCCGGGTGAGGATGCCCGCGGTCACCTCGACCGTGTTGAGGACCCCGTCGGTCATGCGGCCGACCATCAGCTGGTTCCCGTTGCCGGCCCGGGCGACCACGGCGAGCCGGCGCCCGTCCGCGCTCACGGCCGCGGAGACCGCCGCGACGCCGCCGTTCCCGGCGGGGCCCGGGATCGGGGCCGCCGGCACCGGGCCGGAGAGCGTGCCGACCCGGCCGCCGCTGACCACGATCGCGGGCGAACCCGGCGCCGGCCGCGCCTCGCCGACGAGCCCGGCGACGTCCTCGCGGGTCCACTCGGACCGCCCGGCGAGCAGCGGTTCGCCGTCGATGAGGATCCGCACCCGCATCACGTTCACCTCGGCGAGCGAGAGCACGATCTGCGCCGCGATGAGCCGGCGCGCGGCGTCGTCGGGCGGGGTGATGCGGGTGAGGTCGACGACGACCGCACCGTCGGCGCCGGTCGCGACGTTGGCGCGCAGCTCGGCCCCGGCCAGCAGAGACGCCGCGGCACCGGAGAGGGCGGCGGACGGGCCGGCCAGCAGCATGTCCACCACCCGCGCCGGCTGGGTCCGCGACGGCACGACGGGCAGGTAGCGCAGGTCGGACACGACCCGTCGCCGCGCCGGGTCGACGAACCACACCGGCACGGCCTTGTAGTTGCTGCGGAACTCGTCGAGCCCCACGACCACACCCGCAGGCAGCCGGGAGATCCGCCACTGGCCGTCTCGCTGCACGAGCTGCAGATCGGACGAGTACTGACCGACGTCGGCCTCGAACGCGCCGGTCTGCGGGACGAGCCGGCCCACCTTGGTGCCGCGGATGCGCACGGTGGCCGTGCCCGGCGCCTGGGCGCCCGTGATCACCGGCACCGTGTCGATCTGGCCCTCCAGCACGGTCAGCGCCGCACCGTCGTTCCAGTCCTGCCCCGCCTCCTGGGTGAGGAACCGCCGGGCGGCCCCGTGCCGGTCGGCGCTGGACGCGGACGCGGTGACGAACCCGCGCACGATGTCGAGCGAGTTCGCCCCGGCGACCGGGGCCGGCGGGGGCGCCACCGAATCCCCCGCGCCGACCTGGCGGACGACCTGCACGGGCGAGGTGGCCGGGACCCCGGCGCACGCGGCGACGCCGGTGAGCAGGAGCACCGCCGCGGTAGCCCCGGCGAGGCGGCGCAGCCGGGACCGGGACCGGGTGCTGACCGCAGCTCCGCTGGTCACGGCTCCGCTGGTCACGACTTCGCTGGCTACGACTTCCCTGGTCACGACGTCTCCGCCTCCGACGCGACCGGGTCAGGGGTGACCACCGGCCAGCCCAGCGGCGGCGTCGGCACCGACGCGGTCTGCTCCGCAGCCGGCTCGGGTTCGTCGTCCGGGGCGAGCGGTAGCGGGCTGGACACCAGCACCCCGCCCGGCTCCCGGGGCAGGGTGAGCCGGAACGCGGCCCCCTCCCCCGGCTTGCCCCAGGCCTGCAGCCAGCCGCCGTGCAGCCGCGCGTCCTCGAGCGCGATGGACAGGCCGAGGCCACTGCCGCCGCTGCGCCGCGCCCGGGACTCCTCGGCCCGCCAGAACCGGTTGAACACCAGTTGCGCCTCACCGGGCCGCAGGCCCACGCCGTGGTCGCGCACCAGCACCGCGACGGCGTGGTCGTCGGCCCGCAGAGTGATCTCGACGGGGCGGCCCTCGCCGTGGTCGATCGCGTTGGCCACGAGGTTGCGCACGATCCGCTCGACCCGCCGCGGATCGACGTCGGCGTAGATGCCCTCGGGCAGGTCCAGCTCCAGCGGGGTGTCGGCCTCGGCGGCGATGCCGCGCACCAGCTCGACCGCCCGCTCCACGACGCCGCGCATGTCGACCCGTTCGGCGCCCAGCTCGGCCACGCCCGCGTCCAGGCGGCTGATCTCCAGCAGGTCGGCCAGCAGCGCCTCGAACCGGTCCAGCTCGGCGACGAGCAGCTCCGAGCTGCGCCGCAGAGCGGGCAGCAGCTCCGCACGGGAGGCGTAGAGCACGTCGGCGGCCATCCGCACGGTGGTCAGCGGTGTGCGCAGCTCGTGGCTGACGTCGGAGGTGAACCGGCGCTGCAGCGCCCCGAACTCCTCCAGCTGGCGGATCTGGTTCTGGATGCTGCTGGCCATCTCGTTGTACGACTCCCCGAGCCGCGCCACCTCGTCCTCCCCGACGACGGGCATGCGCTCGTCGAGGTGCCCCTCGGCGAACCGCTCGGCGATCTCCGCGGCCTGCCGGATGGGCCGCACCACCTGCCGGGTGACGATGCTCGCGATCCCGGCCAGCAGCAGCAGGAGGATCAGCCCGCTCACGATGAGCGTGCTCTGCACCAGCCCGAGCGTGCGCTGCTCATCGACCAGCGGGAACAGCAGGTAGAACTCCAGCTCGCCGTTCGCGGTGCGCACCGGCTGCCCGATCACCAGCGTGGGCACCGGGGTGCCGTTCTCGTCGATCGTGACGTACTTGCGCGCGAGCGTGCCGCGGGCGACGGTGTCGCGCAGGTCCTGCGGCACGTCCTCGATCGGGCCCGCTGACACGACGGGCCCCACGACGCGCGGGCCGGTGGTCAACGCGGCCCGGAACTCACCGGCGCCGGGGGAAGCGGGCTCGTCCGACGTGCTGACCGTGGTGAGCCGGTCGAGCGCCTTGTTCAGGTCGCCCGCCGCTCCTTCGCGGTCCGGGTCGACCCCGGCCAGCTCGCGCTCCAGCAGCGCACGGGCCGAGTCGGCGCGGTTGAGCGTGTCGGCCTCTTTGGCCTGCAGCGTCTGCGAGGCGATCTGGGTCTGCAGCACCAGGCCCAGGACGAGGACGACGGCCGTGGACAGCGCCAGTGTGGAGATGACGACGCGGACCTGCAGCGACCGCCGCCAGACCGCGTTGAACGCCTCGGAGACCTCGCTGCCGAGCCGCCGGAGCTGTCCGACGCCGCGGACGAACCGGCTGCGCAGGCTCACGGCCGGAGGAACGCGCCGCCGATCACGGCGGGCCCGCCTTGTACCCGACACCGCGCACGGTCAGCACCACCTCGGGGTGCTCCGGGTCGCGCTCCACCTTGGACCGCAGCCGCTGCACGTGCACGTTCACCAGGCGGGTGTCGGCGGCGTGCCGGTAGCCCCACACCTGCTCCAGCAGCACCTCGCGGGTGAACACCTGGCGCGGCTTGCGGGCCAGCGCGACCAGGAGGTCGAACTCCAGCGGGGTGAGGGCGATCGGCTTGCCGTCACGCATCACCTGGTGGGCGGGGACGTCGATGGTGACGTCGCCGATCGACAGCTGCTCGGCCGGCTCGGCCTCCATGCGCCGGATCCGGGCACGGATCCGGGCCACCAGCTCCTTCGGCTTGAACGGCTTGACGACGTAGTCGTCGGCGCCCGACTCGAGGCCGAGGACGACGTCGACCGTGTCGCTCTTCGCCGTGAGCATGACGATCGGTACGCCCGACTCGGAACGGATCGCGCGGCACACGTCGATGCCGTTCATGCCGGGCAGCATCAGGTCGAGGAGGACGACGTCGGGCCGGAGCTCGCGGACGGCCGGCAGCGCCCGTGTGCCGTCCCCCACCACCGCGGTGTCGAAGCCTTCCCCCCGCAGCACGATGGTGAGCATCTCGGCCAGAGCCGGGTCGTCGTCGACCACCAGTACGCGCGACTTCATTCGGTCAGCATCCCATCACACCGTGACCGCCCGTTCAGGGCTCCCCGACGCGCGACGCGAGCGCGGCCACGTCGAGCTCGGCGGCCCCGTCCAGGATTGTCCACGCCGAGCGCCACCCCGTGTCGGCGAGCGCCCGGTACACCGTCGCGGCGCGCTCCTGAAGTCCGCGATCGGCCTCGTAGGTGTCTCGGGCCCGGTCCGGCTCCGCGGACTCCCGCGCCTGCGCCCGCGCCCCCGCGACGTCGCCGGGCACGGAGAGCAGCAGCTGGTGGTCGGGCACCGGCACGCCGAGCTCGGTCTCCAGCTCGGCCACCCACGCGACGAACCGGCCGTCGGCGGCCTCGTGCAGGCGGGCGGCGCCGTAGGCAGCGTTGGAGGCGGTGAACCGGTCCACGAGCACCACGTCGTGCTCGGCGAGCGCCTTCTCCAGCTCCGGGGCGGCCGCGCGCCGGTCGAGGGCGTAGAGCAGGGCCATCGCCTCCACCGACCGCGCCACCGCGGGGAGCCGCCCGTAGAGGCCCGCGCGGACGAGGTCGGCGTGCTCATCGACGCCGTAGCGGGGGAACCCGAACCGGGCGACGCTGCGGCCGCGCGCGGTCAGCTCCGCCGTCAGCCGGTCGGTCAGCGTGCGCTTCCCGGCTCCGTCGATCCCCTCGACGACGATGAGTCGGCCCATGGCGGGAGGTTATCCGCCGTGCTGACCGTCGTCGTCGCGGCTGTGCCGGGCGTGCCGGCCGGGACGCGGCTCGGCGGGTGCCGTGATCGGCAGCCGCTGGGTCTCGGCGTCGGCCAGCGACGGCGCTGGTGGTGCCGGCGCTGGTGATGACTGTGCTGGTGATGGCGGTGCGGGCCGGACCGGCTCAGCGACGCGGGTCGGCGCCGGTTCCGGATCGGGCTCCGGTTCCGGCTCGGCCGGCGTGGTCCGCAGGGCGGCGAACGCCAGCCGCACCACGAGCAGCGCCCAGAACCCGACGCCGGTGAGCTTGAGCGCGGTCGGCAGCAGCTGACCGTGCCGGGCGGTGATCTCCACGATCACGACCGCGGCGGTCCAGCAGACCGCCGCGAGGGCGAGCAGCAGCAGGTCCAGCCCCAGCGCGCGGTGGAACACCAGCCCGAACGCGACGACGCCGATCCCGTAGATCACCGGTAGGACGAGCGTGGGCAGGCCGATCGCGCCGTCGAGGAACTCGTGGCCGAGGAAGATGTCGTCGGCGGCCATGACGGCGCCGAGCAGCCCGGCGGTGAGGAACATCGGCGCGCCGGAGCGCCGGGCCGAGCGCAGCACCGCGGCGGTGAACAGCGCGCACGTGGCCGGCACCAGCCACACCACGGCGACGAGGTTGGACAGCCAGCCCGCGTACTCGGGGCCCTTGAAGACGGAGGTCGGGTCGCGACTGAGATCGTCGAAGTCGACGTCGAACGCGGCGGCGAGCACGATCGTCGCGAGGATCGCCACCGCGGTGAACCCGAGCACCACGGCGATCCCCAGTGCGAGGCGGCCCAGATCGCGACGGGGCTCGTCGGTCCCGACCCGGTCCTGACGACGGTTCACTCCTGGTCCGGCGACCGGTGACGAGCGCGCCGGCCGCCGGGCGGCGGGTTCAGCCGGTGTCCGTTCACCCGCCCCGGCTCCGGCAGGCGGTGCTCATCGCTGCGCGGCAGCCGGTGCTCGCCCGAGGACGCCTCACGCGGGCGCACCTCAGAGGCGACGACCGTGGCGGAGTCCTCGAACGCGCCCGGAGCGGGCCGGCGGACGGGCCCGCGCCGGCCGGCGTCCACCACCGGGATCGGGGTGGTGGCGAGGTCGTCGAACGAGGTGTGCGCGGGCGCCGGGCGGCGCGGCTCCGGCGCCGGCGCGGGGCGCCGCGGTGCCGCGAGGTCCTCGTCGTGGAGGTCGTCGAAGCTGCCGCCGTCCTCGCCGTCCTCGCCGTCCTCGTCGTCCCCGTGGTGGTGCTGGGCCTCGTCGTCGGCGTCGCGGCGAGCGACCATCTGCGTCATGGCCCGGTAGGCGAGCTTGACCAGCAGCGTCGACCAGAACGCGGCCCCGATCGCCTTCGTGCCGTCCTCGAAGAACAGCGGCAGGCCCAGCGCGAGGTTGTCGACAAGCGCCGACGCACCCCAGCCACCGAGCGCGCCGAGCGCGAGCAGCAGCCACCAGCCCAGCCGCCGTCGGTAGAGCCAGCAGAAGACGACGACGGCCGCGAAGTAGACGCCGGGCAGCAGGAACCCGGGCGCCCCGAGCACCTGCGCCTGCTCGTGGAGCATGAAGAAGTCGTCGAGGCCCATCACCGCGCCGATGGCACCGCCGGCGAGCAGCATCTTCGCCTCGGACCGCCAACGCGCGACGAACCACGCCACGATGCCGGCGAACAGGGCGGGGAGCGCCCCGATCTGCCACACCAGGATCATGGTGTTGGCGTAGAAGCCGGTGAAGTACGGACCGCCCAGCGACGACGCCGGGTCCTCGCTCAGCTCCCAGAACGGGATCCCGTTGGCCTTGGCGATGAAGTACACCACCGCCGTGAACGCGGTGACGACCAACGGGACGGCGACGGCCACCACGATGGTCGACTTGAGTCCATCCCGTGTTCGCCCGGAAATCACCCGTTGAGTGTAGGGGCCTGGGTCGGGCGCACCAGACGTTCACCACTTCGAGTGCCGACAGGCGGTCGTTCTCCTGCGATGTCTTGCCGTTCACCCACCACGAACGGAGGCCGGCATCCGTCCGGGTGCCGGCCTCCGTTCGGTGGTCGCGTCAGTACCGGTAGTGCTCCGGCTTGAACGGCCCCTCGACGTCGACGCCGATGTACTCGGCCTGCTCCTTGGTGAGCTTGGTCAGCTCCCCACCGAGCGCCTGCACGTGGATCCGCGCGACCTTCTCATCGAGGATCTTCGGCAAGCGGTAGACGTCGTTGTTGTACTCCTCGTGCTTGGTGAACAGCTCGATCTGCGCGATCGTCTGGTTCGCGAAGGAGTTGGACATCACGAACGAGGGGTGGCCGGTCGCGTTGCCCAGGTTCATCAGCCGCCCCTCGGAGAGCACCAGGATCGAGTGCCCGTCCGGGAAGATCCACTCGTCGACCTGCGGCTTGATGTTGATCTTTCGGATGCCCGGGACCCGGGCCAGACCGGCCATGTCGATCTCGTTGTCGAAGTGGCCGACGTTGCCCAGGATCGCCTGGTGCTTCATCCGCTTCATGTGGTCGACGGTGACGATGTCCTTGTTGCCCGTCGCCGTGATCACGATGTCGGCCTGCCCGACGACGTCGTCCAGGCGCGCGACCTGGTAGCCCTCGAGCAGCGCCTGCAGCGCGCAGATCGGGTCGGCCTCGGTCACGATCACGCGGGCGCCCTGCCCGGCCAGTGCCTCGGCGGACCCCTTGCCCACGTCGCCGTAGCCGCACACGACCGCGACCTTGCCGCCGATCAGCACGTCGGTGGCCCGGTTGAGGCCGTCGATCAGTGAGTGGCGGATTCCGTACTTGTTGTCGAACTTGCTCTTGGTGACCGAGTCGTTGACGTTGATCGCCGGGAACAGCAGCTTGCCCTGCTCGGCCAGCTGGTAGAGCCGGTGCACGCCGGTCGTGGTCTCCTCGGTGACCCCGCGGATGCCCGCGGCGATCCGGGTCCACCGCTTGGGGTCCTCGGCCAGCGAGCGGCGCAGCAGCTCGAGGATGATCCGGTACTCCTCGGAGACCGACAGGTCGTCGTCGTCGACGGTCGGCACGGCGCCGTTGGTCTCGAACTCGACGCCCTTGTGCACCAGCAGGGTGGCGTCACCGCCGTCGTCGAGGATCATGTTCGGGCCGACGGTGTTGCCGTTCTCGTCGGTGAACGTGAACAGCTGCTCGGTGCACCACCAGTACTCCTGCAGCGTCTCGCCCTTCCAGGCGAACACCGGCACACCCTTCGGCTCCTCCGGGGTGCCGTGCGGGCCCACGACCGTGGCCGCCGCGGCGTGGTCCTGGGTGGAGAAGATGTTGCACGACACCCAGCGCACCTGGGCGCCCAGGCTGACGAGCGTCTCGATCAGCACCGCGGTCTGCACCGTCATGTGCAGCGAACCCGCGATGCGCGCGCCGTGCAGCGGCCTGGCCTCCGCGTACTCGCGGCGCAGCTCCATCAGGCCGGGCATCTCGTGCTCGGCGAGGCGGATCTCCTTGCGGCCGAACTCGGCCAGACCGAGATCGGCGACGGCGAAGTCGATCCCGTTGCGCGACTGCAGCTTGGAGACGGCTGTCTCAGCGGTCATGGGGTGGAGCTCCCTGGTCGACGGTGTGTGGCGGCTGCTACGTCGACGGGAGGTCGGGTGCCTCCTCGACGACGGAGGCGCCCTTGTGTCTTTACCAACAGGCCGAGCGTGGCGGATCGAGGATCCGTCGCAGCGCCTCTCGGCCTGTGCCGACGAGGATAACGCGTGGGCTGTGGGGCGACCACTGGTGGAGGGCACAGGGTTCGCGGGGGTCGTCTTGGGGTCTCGTACGCCCGGTCCGCTCGTGACGGGGCAGCCAGGAGCGCATCGAGATCATCGGGCGGGCGCCGGTCGTCGCCACCGCGGTAGCCCGCTGAAGGCTGCCCGGGCGTTACGAAGTCGGGGGAGGTCCGCGGCCGGGTTTGCGGGCGGAACCGGGACGGGCTCAGCCCAGCAGATGGTCACGGAGCAGTGACTCGGCTGCCTCCGTGCGGCCGTGTGCGGCCAGCAGGCCGGCGGGCGCGACGGCGAAGTCGGCGTCGACGGCCACCGGGGCGTCGCCGACGGCGGGGGCGAGTTCGGTGTCCGCCCTGATGGTGCGTTCCACGGTGGTCAGGCCGGCCGCGGTGCGCTGGCGGAAGACGCCGCCGGACAGGACGACGAGGCCGACGCCGCGGGCGGCTTCGGGGTGGGCGCGCATGTGGCGGCGCACGGCGACGACGGCGGCGAGGGCGGCGATGCGGCGGTCCTCGGCGGCGCTGCCGGCGTCGCGCGGGACGTAACCGGTCTCGCTGGTGAGGCGATCGACGGTGCCGGAGAGGAGGTCGGCTTCGACGGGGTCGACGAGGCCTTCGGCCTGGGCGCTGACGAGGACACCGCCTGCGGCGGAGCGCATGCCCAGATCGCCCTCGACGGTGTGGACGGGGCCGTCGCCCGGAACGGCGGAGTGGACGTCGGTGGTGGCGCAACCGACGTCGACGAGGAGGACGCGGGTGCCGCGGATGCGGGCCAGCTCGGCGGCGGCGTGGGTGACCGCGTCAGCGGTGGCGGTGCGGACCAGGCGGCGGAAGCGCGGGGCGGTGGCCGGGCCGCGACCGCCGAGGCTGTGGCTGCGGTAGAGCTGTGCGAGTGCGGCGCGGGCGGGCTCTGCGACGATCTCGCCGGGGCGCGGGGTGACGTTGTCGCAGGCCACGACGGTACGACCGGTTCCCCGGAGGAGCACGAGGGCGTCGTCGCGGGCGGCGGTGTTGCCGGCGAACACGATGGGGTAGCGGATGCGGGCGCCGGCCAGGCGGCCGGCGTTGTGCACCACGACGCTGGGGTCGTCGCCGTCGGCCCCGCCCATCAACAGCACCGCGCTCGGACGGCTGCCGCGCAGGGCGCGGATGTCCTCGGGATCCATCGGGCCCGCGTGGACGTGCACGACGTGGGCGCCTGCGGAGAGTGCGACGCGGTGGGCGGCCTCGGTGGTGATCAGTTTCTCGGTGCCGATGGCGGCCAGGCGCAGGCCGCCGCCCGCTGAGGAGCAGGCGAGCAGCTCGGGGTCGGTCTCGCCGGTGCCCTCCGCGGCCGAGACCGCGCGGACCGCGGCGTCCATGCCTTCCAGCACGTCGCCGGTGGTCGTGGGGTGCTCGGCGAAGCCGGCGAGGCCGCCGTCGTGCCGCACCAGGGCCGCCTTCGTCCACGTGGAGCCCACGTCGAGGCAGACCGCTGCAATCCGTGCCGGGGGCGCCACGCCCCGACTCTAAGTCGTCTTCGGCCCGTTCGGCTGCCCCCGGTCGGCGCACGCGGACCTGACCTGACGGTCGTGGTGCGAGGCACACTGCAGATGTAGCTTGCGGTGACCCGTAACACACTGGGAGCGATCGAATGCTCGGACTGATGCAGGACCGCCCGCTGGCTCTCCCGCACATCTTCCACCGCGCGGAGCAGTTGTTCGGGCACAAGACCGTCGTCACCGCCGAGGTCAACGGCGAGACCACGACGACCATCGCGGAGCTGTGCACCCGGGTACGTCGACTCGCCACCGCGCTGGACGACCTCGGCATCAGCGCCGACGGGCGCGTCGCGACGTTCTGCTGGAACACCGCCCGGCACCTGGAGCTGTACCTGGCCGCCCCGTGCACCGGGCGCGTGCTGCACACGCTCAACATCCGGTTGTTCCCGGAGCAGCTGGTCTACATCGTCGGGCACGCCGAGGACGAGGTGATCTTCGTCGACCGGTCGCTGCTGCCGCTGCTGTGGCCGCTCGCGGACAAGATGCCCACCGTCCGCGCGTTCGTCGTCATCGACGACGGCGCCGACACCGCGATCCCCGACGACCCGCGGGTGCGCGACTACGAGGAGCTGCTGGCCGCGGCCGAGCCGTTCAGCGGCGACTTCGTCATCGAGGACGAGAACACGGCGGCTGCGATGTGCTACACGTCCGGCACCACGGGCAACCCGAAGGGCGTGGTCTACAGCCACCGCTCCACGGTGCTGCACTCGGTGGCGACCCTGTTCGCCGACGGCCCCGCCCTCTCCGAGCGCGACGTGCTGATGCCCGTCGTCCCGATGTTCCACGCCAACGCGTGGGGCCTGCCGTACGGGGGGCTGCTGGCCGGGTCGACGCTGGTCATGCCCGGCCCGAACATGGCACCGCAGGCGATCGTGTCGATGCTCGAGCGGCACGAGGTGACCATCACCGCCGGCGTGCCCACCATCTGGATGGGTGTGCAGCCGCTGCTCGGCGACCACGACCTGAGGCACCTGCGGGCGATCCTCTGCGGCGGCTCGGCGGTGCCGAAGGCCCTGTCGGAGGCCTACCGCGAGGCCATCGGCATCCCGCTGCTGCACGCGTGGGGCATGACCGAGACCAGCCCGATCGCCTCGGTCTCGTCGATGCGCTCCCACCACGAGGGGCTCACCGAGGAGGAGCGCGCCGACGCTCGCGCCCGGCAGGGCTACCCCCTCCCGCTGGTCGAGCTGCGCATCGCCGACCCGGAGACCGGCGAGCCCCAGCCGTGGGACGACGAGGCCACCGGTGAGGTGCAGGCCGCAGGCCCGTGGATCGCGAAGGACTACTACCGCGGCGAGGGTGGCGGCTCCCAGTTCACCGAGGACGGCTGGCTGCGCACCGGCGACGTCGCGACGGTGGACAGGTACGGCTCGTTCCGGCTCGTCGACCGCACCAAGGACCTCGTCAAGTCCGGCGGTGAGTGGATCAGCTCCGTCGAGCTGGAGAACGAGATCATGGCCCACCCGAAGGTCGCCGAGGCCGCGGTCATCGGCGTGCCGCACGAGAAGTGGGTGGAGCGGCCGCTGGCGTGCGTGGTGGTCAAGCCCGGCGAGACGCTGACCGCCGAGGAGGTCATCGAGTTCCTGCGGCCGCGGGTGGCGAAGTGGTGGCTGCCCGACGCCGTGGAGTTCATCGACGAGATCCCGAAGACCAGCGTCGGCAAGTTCTCCAAGAAGACGCTGCGGGAGAAGTTCGGCGGTTACGAGCTGCCCGCCGCCGCGGAGCGGTAACCCGCACCCGTCGTGGACGAGCCCGTGGTGCGCGCGCCGCGGGCTCGTCCTCGTCGCGGGGTCAGTCGAGCCCCTCCCGGGTCAGCCGGCGGACGAGCGCCACCGCTCCGGCGTCCCCGAGCGCGGCGCCGCGGGCCCGCAGCTGCTCGAACTCCTCGCCGAGCGCCTCCCGAGCGGCCGTCTCCACCCGGCGCACCCGCTCGGCGTCCGGCCCGAACACGGGGCTCGCGCTCGGACTCGCCCACAGCGCCCCGAGCAGCACGGCGACGTCGCGGTGCCGGTCGAGCCGGGCCAGCGTCTCGATGAGCGCCCGCACGGCGATCCACAGCTGCGTCCATGCCCCGAAGCCGTGCCAGTGGTCGATGAGCGGGGCGAACACGGCGAGCGCGGCCTCGGGCTCGGTGCTCGACCGGGCGGTCGAGGTGAGCAGGGTGTGCCGGGCGATGCCCGCGATGAACCCGCAGTCGGCCTGCTCGGCGGCGTGGATCGCAGCCTGCAGGTAGTGCGCGGCCTCCGGGTCGCCGCGTTCGGCCCGGCGCTCGCCCCGCACGTACGCGAGGTAGCCGAGCGCCGTCGGGGAGCCGATCCGCTCGGCGAGCGCCACCGCGCGGTCCTCGTAGGCGCCGGCGAGGTCGTCCTGTCCCGCGTAGGCGGAGTTGAGGGTCAGGTCGGCGAAGGCCATGAACTGCGCTTCGACGTCGCCCGCACGCTCGGCGAGCTCGAGCGTGCGCCGGGTGACGTCGGCGGCCTCGGCCAGATCACCGCGGAAGGCGAGCACGTTCGCCAGCGCCTGGTAGGCCTCGCAGGCAGCGGTCGGTGCCTGCGCCGCCTCCGCCACGGCGAGGGCCTGCTCGACCAGCTGCTCGGCCTCTGCCAGCCGGCCCCGCTGCCAGCAATCCGAGCAGGTGCGCCACCAGCGGATGCGCCGCCGCGGCCGCCCCGCCCTGCAGGGCGCCGGCCCTGCGCAGCGACGCCTCCAGCAGCTGGACCAGGTCGACCCGGCCGCGCAGGAACGCGAGCTTGCCGAACAGCGCGCCCAGCCGCAGTACGTCCTCGACCGGGCCGTTCTCGATCAGCCACGCGTGGGCGCGGCGCAGCTCGGCCAGGTGCGCGTCGAAGCGGCGCACTGCGGCGGGTTCGCCGGGGCCGCACCGCGCCCGGGCGATCTCGTCGGCGAGCCGCACCGCCCAGGCGGCGTGCCGCTCCCGCAGCCGCGTCCCCTCCGGATCGGCGGCCAGCCGGGACCGGCCGAACGCGCGCAGCGTCTCGAGCATCCCGAACCGCGCCGGGTCGCCGGCCTGGCGCACCACCAGCGACCGGTCCACCAGGTCACCGAGCGCGGCGCTCTCCCCGCAGACCACCTCGATCGCCGCGGCCTCGACCGGGCCGGCGAACACCGAGAGCCGGTCGAAGAGCCGCCGTTGGTCGTCGTCGAGCATGCCGTAGGACCACTCCACGACGTCGCGCAGCGACCGGTGCCTGGCCGCCGCCGTGCGCCGCCCGCCGCGCAGCACCTCCAGCGGCCGGTCCAGGGCGGCGAGCAGCCCGCGCAGCCCGAGCTGCACCGCCCGCCCGGCGGCCAGCTCCAGCGCCAGCGGCAGCCCGTCGAGCCGCTCGCACAGCGCCGTGACCAGCTCGTCCTGGTCCGGGTCCGGCTCGGCCAGCGGATCGGCGGCGCGGATGCGGTCGAGGAGCAGCTCGCGGGCGAACCCCAGATCGAGCGGGGTGAGCCGGACGACGTGCTCCCCGTCCACCCGCAGCGGCTCCCGGCTGGTGGCGAGGATCCGGATCTTCGGGGCGCCGGCCACGATCGCCTCCACCAGTGCCGCGACCTCATCGGCGACGTGCTCGCAGTTGTCGAGCAGCATCAGCTGCTCCCGCACCGCGAGCACCTCCACCACGCGGCCCACCAGCCCGCCCGCGCCGATCTCGGACAGCCGCAGCGCGCTGGCCACCGCGGACCCGACGTCGTCGGGCCCGCCCTCACCGAGATCGACCAACAGCGCGCCGTCGCGGTACCCGTCCGCGACCTCGAAGGCGACGTGGGTGGCCAGCCGGGTCTTGCCCACGCCGCCGGGCCCGCACAGCGTCACGATCCTCGATCGATCCAGCAGCTCTGCGGTGCACCGCAGGTCGGCGTCGCGCCCGACGAACGAGCTGATCGGCAGCGCGCGCTGCCACGAGGTCGGCGGCGGGTGCACGGGCGGCGCGGCGGCAGGGGCGGTGGCCGCGACCGGGGCGGCGACGTGGGCCGGCAGCTCGTGGCGCAGCACCCGCTGCTCCAGTGCCTGCAGCTGCGGCCCGGGGTCTAGGCCCAGCTCCTCGGCGAGCCGGGTGCGCAGCCGGGTGTAGGCGGCCAGCGCGTCGCCCGGTCGGCCGGTGGCCGCGAGTGCGCGCATCAGCAGCGCCACCGCGCTCTCCCGCAGCGGCTCGGCCACCGTCAGCGCCTCCATGGCCGCGGCTGCCTCCCCTGCTCGGCCCGCGGCGAGCAGCGCTTCCGCGTGCTGCTCGATCGCGGACGACCGCAGCTCCACCAGCCGCGCGATCTCGGGGTGCACGCTGGGGTGGTCGAGCTCGGGGTACGGTCGGCCGCGCCACAGCGCGAGCGCCGCAGCCAGCAGTTCCGCGCGTTCCGCCGGGTCGCGCAGCTGGCTCGCGGCGCTCACCCGGTCGACGAACGCGGTGCTGTCGACCAGCGCACGGTCGGCGGCGAGGAGGTAGCCGTCGGGCGCGGTGATGATCCGCACCTCGGCGGGCAGCAGCCGCCGCAGCCGCGCGACGTGCGTGTGCACGGCCCCCGCCGGGTCGGCCGGCAGATCCTGTGGATCGACGCCCCAGATCAGTTCGGCGAGCAGGTCGATGCTCACCGCGGTGCGCAAGTGGGCAGCCAGCGCGGCCAACAGCCGCCGCCCGCGCACCGACCCCAGCCGGACCGGACCGTCCGGTCCTCGGAGCATGACCGGACCCAGCACGTTGACCACGGTCACGCGCACATCGTCACAGCAGGCAACGCTCGACGGAACCACCTTCTGCACGCACACCGGACGAACCACACCGGACAGCCGGGTGACAGCGCGCCGACAGCCGGATGACAGGCGGACCGGCGAGGTGACAGCCGAGTGCCCGTGACCTGACATCGAGCGTCCCTAGCTTCCCGACCAGCGCTGATGGGAGCGCCGAAGCAACCGCCGAATCGACAGAGGGATCGATCATGACCACGACCGAGATCAACCGGCCCGCCGCCGACGCCGCCGGGACACCGGCGCGCTCGACGGACGCGCTCGTCGAGCGGCTGTTCGACGCCCTGCTGAGCACGATCGACATCCAGTCGGTCTACCTGGGCGACCGGCTCGGCTACTACCGCGCGCTGGCCGGCAGCGGCGGGTCGACCGCGGCCGAGCTGGCGGCCCGCACCGGCACCCACGAACGGTACGCGCGGGAGTGGCTGGAGCAGCAGGCCGTCACCGGGTTCCTCGACGCCGACGACGAGCCCGATCCGGCCCGCCGCCGCTTCACCCTGCCCGCCGAGCACATCGAGCCGCTCACCGACGAGCTGTCCACGAACTACCTCGCCCCGCTGGCGAAGTTCCTGATCGGCGCGGGCAAGCACATGGACGCGCTGGTCGAGGCCTACCGCACCGGTGGCGGGGTGAGCTGGGCGCAGCTGGGCAACGACACCCGTGAGGCCCAGGCCGCCGCGAACCGACCGCTGTTCCTGCGGGTGCTCGGCAACGAGTACCTGCCGCGGATCCCCGATGTCGACGCCGCCCTGCGCGCCGGCGGCCGGGTCGCCGACATCGGCTGCGGCTACGGCTGGTCCGCGATCGGCATCGCGCTGGCCTACCCCGAAGCGAGGATCGACGGGTTCGACGTCGACCTGCCCTCGATCGAGGCGGCCCGGCGCAACGCCGCCGAGAACGGGGTGGCCGACCGGGTCCGCTTCCACCACACCGACGCCGCGACCGGCCCGGCCGAGGCGCAGCCGTACGACGCCGTGTTCGCGTTCGAGTGCATCCACGACCTGCCCGACCCGGTGGGCGTGCTCAACACGGCCCGCCGCCTCGCCGGCGACACGGGAGCGGTCATCGTGATGGACGAGCGCGTCGCCGAAACGTTCACCGCGCCCGGCGGCGAGGTCGAGCGGCTGATGTACGGCTACAGCCTCATCTGCTGCCTGCCGGACGGCATGTCGCACCAGCCCAGCGCGGGCACCGGCACGGTGCTGCGGCCGGACGCGCTGCGCCGCTACGCCACGGAGGCCGGGTTCTCCGGGGTGGAAGTCCTCGACATCGACAACGACTTCTTCCGCTTCTACCGGCTCACCCGCTGAGGCGCGCCCGGCGCGCCGGACGGACCCGTCCGGCGCGTCGGGGCCGTCCGGGTGGTGGGACGTTCGACACGCGCACGACGGGGCCGCTGAGCCGGTCCCGTCAGGCATCCTGGCGTCCGTGGCACGGCGCGACCCTGCATGGGGTGATCCCTTCGCGGCGCTCGCCGCGCGCGTCATGGACGAGCCGCTGTCGCGCTGCGGCGCCACCCGCGTGCTGTCCGTCGACGGCCGGTCCGGCTCCGGGAAGAGCTACTTCGCGAACCTGCTCGCCACGGCGTTCGGCGGGGCACCCGTCGTCCACATGGACGACCTGACCCCCGGGTGGGACGGGCTGGAGACCTCCGTCGAGGTGCTGCTGCAGAACGTCCTGCTGCCGTTGTCGGTCGCCACGCCCGTCCGGTACCGCACGTGGGACTGGCACCAGGGCCGGTGGAGCGACGAGCCGGTCGAGCTGGGCGTGCCCGAGGTCCTGCTCGTCGAGGGCTGTGGGGCGTGCGCGCGGGCCGTCGAGCACTTCGCGACGATGTCGTTCTGGGTCGAGGCGCCCGACGAGGAGCGCTACCGGCGCGCCGTGCTGCGCGACGGTGACGCCTACCGCCTGCACTGGGACCGCTGGGCCGCGCAGGAGGAGGCGCACTACGCCCGCGAGGGCACCCGGGAGCGCTGCACGCACGTCGTCGACGGGCTGCGCGACTGGTCGCGGGAGTCCAGCGACTGGCCCTGACCAGCGCAGTGATCAGGCGAGCGCCGCGACCAGCTCCCGCACCCGGCGCAGCAGGTCGGCGCGCGCCGCCTCGCACGCCGCGGCATCGCCACCCGACCACGTGACGACGAGCCGGGCGCCGTGGCCGGTGCCCTCACCCAGCTCCCACCGCACGCCGTCGCCGTCGGCCGGCAGCTTCGGGGCGACCTCCTCGACGGGGCGGACCAGCTGGCGCTGCACCTGCACCTGCCAGCCGTCCGGCCCGTCGGTCACGACCGGTTCGTCGAGCCCGAACTCCGCGAAGTAGTGCTCGTGCGTGGCGGCGTGGTCGAACGCGCCGGGATCGACGACGGCGTCGCCGTCGAGGAGGGCGCCGAGCCCGTCGAGGCAGGCGTGCCAGCCGGCAGCGAATCTCGCGGCGCCGCCGTGGTCGTCGAACGTGTGCACCAGCCGCAGCAGCGTCGCGTCGCCGTCGGGTTCCAGTTCGAACCGCAGGTGGTCGGTGTCCCAGGTGAACGCGATCAGCCGCGGCGGGTCGAGGGCGGTCACCGCGCCGTCGGGGCCGTCGCCGTAGTCGACCCGGCCGCCGGGCCGCAGCTCGATCGTCACGGGTGAGGGGAACCACGCGGCCAGGCCCGCGGGCTCGGTGATCGCCCGCCACACGCGCTCCACGGGGTGCGCGATCCGGCGCTCCATGCGCAGCACGGACCGCCCGTCCACCTGGTCAAGACCGGTCATCTCGGGCCTCCTCCTCCTCCTCGAGGTGACGTTCCAACCGGTCGAGCCGGTCCGCCCACATCCACCGGTAGGGCGCGAGCCAGGCGTCGACCTCGACGAGCGGGGCCGGATCCAGCTCGTACCAGCGGCGCTGCGCCTCGGAGCGCACCCGCACCAGCCCGGCCTCGCGCAGCACGCGCAGGTGCTTCGACGTGCCCGGCTGGCTGAGCCCGAGCTCGGCGGTCAGCTCCCCGACCGTGCGCGGGTGCTCCCGCAGCAGGTCGAGGATGCGTCGCCGCACGGGCTCAGCGAGGACCTCGAACGTCACCCGCCGAACATAACCGCACAGAAATATAACCGCAAGGGCATGTTCACCGCCCGGCGTGCAGCTCCTGAGCGAGCCGGGAGTGCCTGCGCCCGTAGGCGAAGTAGACCACCAGGCCGATCGCCATCCAGATGACGAACCGCAGCCACGTCTCGACGGTCAGGTTCAGCATCAGCCACGCGCAGGCCAGCACGGCCAGGACCGGCACCACCGGGACCAGCGGCGTGCGGAACGCGCGCGGCAGATCAGGCCGGCTGCGCCGCAGCACCATCACCCCGATCGAGACCAGCACGAACGCGAACAGCGTGCCGATGTTGACCATCTCCTCCAACGCACCCGCCGGGAAGAACGTGGCCGCGACCGCCACCGCACCGCCGACGAGCAGGGTGGCGCGCTCCGGGGTGCCGTACTTGCCGGTGCGCGAGAGCCCGTAGGGCAGCAGCCCGTCGCGCGACATCGCGAACAACACCCGGGTCTGGCCGAGCAGCAGCACCATCACCACGGTGGTGAGGCCGGCCAGCGCGCCGATCGAGATGATCGCGGCCGCCCAGTCCACCCCGCGCGCGGCGAACGCCGTGGCCAGCGTGGCCCGGTCCTCGCCGACGGTGGCGAGCTCGGTGTAGGGCACCATCCCGGTCAGCACGAGCGCCACCGCGACGTACAGCACGGTCACGATGACCAGCGAGCCGATGATCCCGCGCGGCACCGACCTCTGCGGGTTGCGCGTCTCCTCCGCGGTCGTGGCGACCACGTCGAACCCGATGAACGCGAAGAACACCAGCGACGCCGCGGCCAGCAGGCCGTACACGCCGTACGTGCTGCTCGCGCCACCACCGAGCAGCGACAGCAGCGACTGGCCCAGCCCCGTCGCCGAGTCGCCGCCCTCCGCCGCCGGCGGGATGAACGGCTCGTAGTTCGCCGCGTTCACGTAGAACAGCCCGAGCACCACGACGAACAGCACGATCGCGACCTTGATCGTCGTGATCACCAGGTTGACCCGGCTGGACAGCTTCGTGCCCAGGTACAGCAGCGTCGTCAGCACGGCGACCAGCAGGAGCGCGCCCCAGTCGAACGAGAAGAAGCCCAGCGGCACCGACGTGTCGACCTGGGCGCCTGCCAGGCCCAGCACCTCGCCGAGGTACGCCGACCAACCCTTGGCCACCACAGCGCTGCCGACCGCGAACTCCAGCACCAGGTCCCAACCGATGATCCACGCGACGAACTCGCCGAACGTCGCGTAGGAGAACGTGTAGGCGCTGCCC
The DNA here is from genome assembly GCF_900142365.1 of Pseudonocardia thermophila. GTDB lineage: Bacteria > Actinomycetota > Actinomycetes > Mycobacteriales > Pseudonocardiaceae > Pseudonocardia > Pseudonocardia thermophila. The sequence continues at coordinate 123,169 of NZ_FRAP01000008.1, forward strand.
GCCACCGGCACGGTCGAAGCGAACTCGGCGTAGCAGAGCGCGGCCAGCCCGCAGGCGATCGCGGCGAGCACGAACGCCAGCGACACCGACGGACCGGCGATGTCCCCCGCGGTGCTCGCGGCGAGCGTGAAGATCCCGGCGCCGATGACGACCGCGACCCCGAAGACGATCAGGTCCCAGGTGCCGAGGTCCTTGCGCAGCCTGGTCTCCGGCTCGTCGGTCTCGCGGACCGACTGCTCGACGGACTTCGTCCGGTGGATCCCCGCCTGCCGCGTCGCTGAGGGTGACATGTGACGAAGGTAACGCCTTCGTCCGCTTGCGCATCCCGAGCGACGCGCACTCGGCGCGGCGGACCGGATCAGGCCTGGCTCGTCGACCGATCGAGGTCCGGCTCCAGGTAGATGATCCGGGCCACCGGCACCGCGGCCCGCACCCGCGCTTCGGCGTCGTCGATGGCTTGCGCGACCTCCTTGAGCGGCAGCCCGGTCGCCAGCGCGATCTTCGCCGCGACCAGCAGCTCCTCCGGCCCGATGTACTGAGTGCGGATGTGGATGACCCGCTCGACCGACCCGGACTCGAGCCCCTCGACGATCTGCCTGAGCACCGGGGGCGCTGCACCCTCGCCGACCAGCAGGCTCTTCATCTCGATGATCAGGATGATCGCGATGACGCCGAGGAGCAGTCCGATCGCGATCGTGCCCAGCGCGTCGAACACGGGGTTGCCGGTGAACACCGTGAGTCCCACGCCCAGAAGTGCCAGGACCAGCCCGATGAGCGCGCCGAAGTCCTCCAGCAGCACGACCGGCAGCTCCGGGACCTTCGACTGCCGGATGAACTGCCACCACGTCCCGTCGCCCTTGAGCGAGCGCGACTCCGCGATCGCGGTGCGGAACGAATAGCCCTCCAGCGCGATCGCCACGACCAGGATCGCCACCGCCACCAGCGGCGACGTCAGCTCCTCCGGCTCCTCGAGCTTGTGGATGCCCTCGTACAGGGCGAACACCGACCCGAGGGCGAACAGCAGCAGCGCGACGATGAACGAGTAGAAGTAGCGGTCGCGGCCGTACCCGAAGGGGTGCTCCGGCGTCGCCGCCCGCTTGGCCCGCTGCCCGCCCAGCAGCAGCAGACCCTGGTTGGACGTGTCGGCCAGCGAGTGCACCGACTCCGCCAGCATCGACGACGACCCCGTGATCAGGTAACCGATGAACTTCGCCGCTGCGATGCCGGCGTTGGCCAGGAGCGCGGCGATGATCGCCCGGGTACCACCATGCGAAGCCACGCGGGCACCCTAACGATCGAGTTCGGGGGCGCGGAGCGGGGAGTACCGGTCAGTCCAGACCGTCCCCGGCCAGGAACAGCTGGGTGTTCTGCTCCACCGCCTCGACCGTGAGCCCGGTGTCGTCGGCCCCCAGCCACGCCGAGGCGCCTCGGTGCAGGTCCAGCTGCTCGTCCCGCCCGCGCAGGACGGCCGCACCGCGGGTGCAGAGCACGATGCGCGGCCCGCCGTCGGGCACGGCGACGAGACCAGCGGCCGGGTCACCCTCCAGCCGGCGGAGCAGGAACTCCTCGAACGGGGTGTCGTAGCGCAGCCAGGCCCCGTCGGGGGTGCCGGTGAGCACCGGGGGCACGGCAGCGTGGAAGTCGAGCACGCGCAGCAGCTCGGGGACGTCGACGTGCTTGGGCGTCAGGCCGCCGCGCAGCACGTTGTCGGAGCTGGCCATGACCTCGATGCCCGCGCCCTCGAGGTAGGCGTGCAGGTTCCCGGCCGGCAGGTAGACCGCCTCGCCGGGCTGCAGGGTGACCCGGTTGAGCAGCACGGCCGCCAGGACGCCCGCGTCGCCCGGGTAGCGCTCGGACAGCTCCAGCACGGTGCGGGCCTCGGCCTTGAACGGCCCATCGGCGGCGGCGAGCCGCACGCAACCGGCCTGCAGCGCGGGCACGAGCGTGTCCAGCACCGACTGCGGCAGCGTGATCCACGTGGTGAACAGCGCCCGCAGGCCGTTGGCGTCCGGCTGGGCGGTCAACAGCTGGGAGTAGGCGTCCAGCTCGGGCACGGCGAGGGCCGCCAACAGCTCGACGGTCTTCTCCGGCGGACGGAACCCCACCAGCGCGTGGAACTCGGTGAGCGCGCAGAGCAGCTCGGGCTTGTGGTTGGGGTCGCGGTAGTTGCGCTCGGGCGCGTCGCGGGCGATCCCGGCCCGCTCCTCGCGCTCGAACCCGACCCGGGCCTGGTCGAGGCTGGGGTGGGCCTGCAGTGACAGCGGCTCGTCGGCGGCGAGCACCTTCAGCAGGAACGGCAGCTTGCCGTCCCACTTGCGCGCGCGGTCCGCCCCGAGCAATCCCTCGGGGTCGGCGCACAGCGCGTCGAGGAGGGACTCGCCGCTGCGCAGCCGGGACGGGTCGCCGGGGTGCGCGCCGAGCCACATCTCCGCCTCCGGGTGCGGCGACGGCGACTCGTGACCGAGCAGCTCGGCGAGCACCGTCCGAGAACCCCAGGCGTAGGGACGGATCGGGTTGTCCAGCAGCTCCACGGCCGCAGCGCTCCAGTCTTGTCGGGCCGGCCCGGTCAGGCCGGCGTGATCGTGCGGGTGGCCAACCCGAGGTACACCGCGGCCACGTCGAGCCGGGAGGCCATCAGGGCCGCCCGCAGCAACGCGGCGTGGCGGGTGCCCCGCGCGACCTCCTCGACCGGGTGCATGACGTCCGGGTTGGGCAGGTCCCGACCCGTCCGCCGCAGCTCTCGAACGGGATCATCCTCGCCCGTGGCCATGAGCACGACTCGTGGCGGCGGGGCGGACGCCTCGTCGGCACCGTCGGCGAACGGATCGTGGAAGACGTCGGCGGCGCCGGCCAGCGCGCGCAGCAGGCCGGTGGCGGTGACCCCGTCCGCGGCCGAGGCCCCGTGCGCGACGATCCCGGCGTGCGTGGCCAGGGCGCGCACCCCGTGCGCGGCGACCCCGGCGGCGAGCGCGTCGGTGCCCCACAGCAGCGGGGTGCGGTCGGCGAGGCGCAGCGCGAGGGACTTGGCCGGGTTCATGAACGGCTCGTGTCCGGGCTGGTTGCGCTCGGCCTCGGCGTCGAGCGCGTCCGCCACCGGGCCCAGCTCATCGCCCAGCCCCGGGTCGGCGCCGAGCAGGCCCAGGTGGGCGAACGCGCTGATGCCGGCGGCGAGCGCGCGCGGCAGGTCCAGCCCGGGCGGCACGGGGACCCGCGGCTCGATCAGCCGAGCCCGCCCGGCCGCGGCCGACGCGACGGGGCCCTCGGTGGGCGCGGTCAGCACCACCTCGGCGCCGCGGCGGGTGGCGCGGTCGATCGAGTCCGCCAGCTCGTAGTCGGTGCCGTCGCAGGTGTGCGCCACCACGACGTCGAGCGCGCCGATCCACGTCGGCACCAGCTCGCTGACCACGACGGGCACCGGGCAGGCCGGGCCCAGCAGCGCCGCGAGGATCGTCGCCGCCGACGCGGACGTGCCCGGGCGGGCGACCAGCACCAGCGCGCGCGGCCGCGTGCCCTCCAGCTGCGCGATCCCGGCCTCCTCCGCAGCGGACGCGGTGGAGCGCACCTGGGCGCCGGCCGTCGCCGCCGAGCGCAGCACGCCGCCGGAGTCCAGCGTCGCCAGCGCGGCGGGATCGGCGAGCACCGTGTCGTCGAGCACCGTCGATCCCGTCAGGCGCCGGCGCCGTCCGCCGCGGCCTCGGCGGGGAGCGCCTCGTCGGCGAGCAGGACCGGGATGCCGTCGACGACCGGGTAGCGCAACCCGCACGCGGTGCACGTGAGCACATCAGCAGCCGGGTCGGCCGCCGTGCCGACGCGCAGCGGCGCGTGGTCGGCCGGGCAGGCCAGGATGTCCATGAGCTGATCGTCGAGCTGAACGGCCACGCCGAAATCTCCTCGCGCTGGTTTCCCGGGGCGGTATCGGATCGATGCTAGTGCCCGGCGTCACTCTCCCGGGCGTTCTTCGCGGGCTCAGCCGCGGACGATCGCCAGTACGTCGTCGCGCAGTGCGGCCAGGGTCGCCTCGTCGCGCGCCTCCACGTTCAGCCGGAGGAGCGGCTCGGTGTTGGAGGGACGCAGGTTGAACCAGGAGCCGTCGGGCAGGTCGACCGTGAGCCCGTCGAGCAGGTCGATGGTCACCCCCGGCCGGTCAGCGTACGCCGCGCGCACGGCCGCGATCCGGCCCGGCACGTCGTCGACGGTGGAGTTGATCTCCCCCGACGACGGGTAGCGCGCGTACTGCCGCATGAGCGCCGACAGCGGGCCCGGCGACTCGGCCAGGGCCGCGAGCACGTGCAGGGCGGCGAGCATGCCGGAGTCGGCCCGCCAGAAGTCGCGGAAGTAGTAGTGGGCGGAGTGCTCCCCGCCGAAGACGGCACCGGACTCGGCCATCGTCTGCTTGATGAACGAGTGCCCGACGCGGGTGCGGACCGCGCGTCCGCCGTGCTCGGCGACGATCTCCGGGACCGCCCGCGACGTGATCAGGTTGTGGATGATCACGGCGCCGGGCGACTTCGCCAGTTCGCGCACCGCCACGAGCGCGGTGATGGCGCTCGGGCTGACCGGCTCGCCGCGCTCGTCGACGACGAAGCAGCGATCGGCGTCCCCGTCGAAGGCCAGCCCGATGTCGGCGGACTCGGCGAGCACCCGCTTCTGCAGATCGACGAGGTTGGCCGGGTCGAGCGGGTTGGCCTCGTGGTTGGGGAAGGTGCCGTCGAGCTCGAAGTACAGCGGCACGACCTCGAACGGCAGCCCGGCGAACACCGCGGGGACGGTGTGGCCGCCCATGCCGTTGCCGGCGTCGACGACGACCCGCAGCGGGCGGGCACCGGACAGGTCCACCAGCCCGCGCAGGTGCGCGGCGTAGCCGGACAGGAGGTCCTGCGTGGTGCGCCGGCCCCCGCCCGGCCCGGCCGGCACGCCGGCCTCGACGGTCTCGCGGATGGTGCGCAGCCCGGTGTCCTCGCCGATCGGGGTGGCCCCGGCGCGGCACAGCTTGATGCCGTTGTAGCGGGCCGGGTTGTGGCTGGCCGTGAACATCGCGCCGGGCAGGTCGAGCACACCCGAGGCGTAGTAGAGCATGTCGGTGCTGGCCAGGCCGATCGAGACCACGTCGAGGCCCTGGTCGGTCACGCCGTCGGCGAACGCGGCAGCCAGCGCGGGCGAGCTCTCCCGCATGTCGTGGCCGACGACGACGGCGCGGGCGCCGGGGTCCTCGCTGCGCAGCAGCAGCGCCAGCGCCGCCCCGAGGTCACGGACCACCGGCTCGTCGAGCCCGTCGCCGACGACACCGCGGATGTCGTAGGCCTTCACGATCGCCGAGAGGTCCACGTCAGCCGAGCCTAGTGCGACCGGCGTCCTCCGGCCCGTCCGCCCCGAGCCGAGGGGTCAGGTGACGCTCACTGCTCCTCGTCGGCGGCGCCGGGCAGCACCCGCAGGTGCGCACGCCGGCCGCGCTGCACCACCCCGGGCGCCGGCAGGGTCGCCTCGATCGGGCGGTCGGCCCGGCCCGCCTCGCGCACCGCCTCGGCCAGCGCGGTCAGGTCGTCGGTCGTGGGCTGGGGTGGGGCGAACTCGCCCTCGAAGCGGACCAGCTCCCATCCGCGCGGGGCCGTGAGCTTGTGCGCGTGGGTGGTGCACAGGTCGTACGAGTGGGGCTCTGCCTGCGTCGCCAGTGGACCGACGACCGCGGTGGAGTCCGCATACACGTAGGTGAGCGTGGCCACCGCGAGCTCGGTGCACCCGGTACGCGAACACCTCCGCACGCTCAGCACGCCCCGACGATAGCGCTTGTTCAGCCCGACGCACCGTCACGACGCGCAGTGTCTCGCCGGAGGCTCGCGCGACTACTATCGAGACGGTGACGACAGCGCGACGTACGCTCCGGCGCGTGCCCCGCCGGCGTGATCGGCGCGGGCGCGGTCTGCGTGGTCTGCTCTACCCTCCCTCGACCCCGGCATCGCGCACCCGTGCGGAGCGGTTCGACGCTCTGGTGCTGGAGGCGCTGGAGCCGATCGAGCTGCGGTGGGGTGCCGAGCTGGCCGAGCTCGACCTGGCCGTCGACGAGGTCCCCGAGGTGCACGAGACCTCGCCGGACCGCGTCGTGTGGGACACGGGCGTGCTCGCCGACACCGGGGTCCCGCTCGCCCAGCTCGTCCCGGCCGGTGTCGATCCGCAGGGCATGCCGTCGCGAGCCCGGATCGTGCTGTACCGCCGGCCGATCGAGGCCCGGGCGAAGGGTTCGGCCGAGCTCGCCGATCTGTTGCACGAAGTGCTCGTCGAGCAGGTGGCGGACTACCTGAACATCGAACCCGACGCCGTCGACGGTGGGCCCTGACATCACAGAATGATCGTCCGGTTTACCGGATCGTCCGGGGACGAGAACAGAAAAGCCACTTTCCCGAGTTCGATCGGGAAAGTGGCTTTCGCGTTCCGTTTTGGGAGGCGAGCTTCGACGGAGGAACTCCTCAGATGACGGCGCGCCGCAACCGGCGACGCTCCCGCTCCGAGAGCCCGCCCCAGATACCGAACCGCTCGTCGTTCGCCAGCGCGTACTCCAGGCACTCGGCGCGGACCTCGCAACCGGCGCAGATGCGCTTGGCCTCACGCGTGGAGCCGCCCTTCTCCGGGAAGAACGCCTCAGGGTCGGTCTGGGCGCAGAGGGCTCGCTCCTGCCAATCGGGCTGCTCCTCGCCCCCACCTTCGAGCAGGACCAGGTTACGCAACGGTGATTCCTCGTACGACGCCTCGTCGAGCGCGCCCCCCGCACGCACCGGTAGGCCTCCGGTCGTCTCGACCAGCGACAACGAATCCGTGATGACGTTCACCCGCCCTACCTCCCCGCACCCGGCGAATGGCTGCCGTCCCCGAATGACAGCAATGTAAGTACACCGATGTCGTCGGAAATCCGCAAGTTGAACCTGCCAACCGGGTGATGAGGTACACCCGGTCGGTCCCTCGTCCGGCTCAATGGTTAAGTCGGAGCCGTGAAGGGTCGACTCAGCCCCTGGTTCCTGCTGCTCATCGCGGTGACGGTCACGGGCGGAGCCCTCACCGTCCCCGGCACCGCCGCCCTCGCCACGAGCGACCACTCGTTCCTGCTGTCGGCCGGGCTGTTGCTCCTCGTGGTCGGCGGCTGGGCGGTGTCGCTGTGCTTGCACGAATGGGCGCACGCGTTCGTCGCACTGCGCGGCGGCGACTGGTCGGTGCGGGAGAAGGGCTATCTCACGCTCGACATCCGCCGCTACACCGACATCGGGCTGAGCATCGTGCTCCCTGTGATCTTCCTCCTGCTCGGCGGGATCGCCCTGCCGGGCGGGGCCGTGTGGATCAACCACGGGCTGCTCCGCTCCCGCGCTGCGCGCAGCCTCGTCTCCCTCGCCGGCCCGGTCACCAACCTCGTCCTGGGCATCGCGCTGCTGGCCGTGACCGCGCTCGTCCCCGTGCCGCTCGGGCTCGCCGCCGGACTGTCCACACTGGCCTTCTTCCAGATGCTGGCGTTCCTGCTGAACATCCTGCCCGTCCCCGGCCTGGACGGCTGGGGCGTGCTCGAGCCGTACGTCGCCCCGCGCGGGATCAACCCGCTGGTCCGCAGCTGGGCACCGCTGGTGTTCTTCGTGCTGCTGATCACGTTCCCGCCGCTGCTGTCCGCGCTGTCGTCCGGCGCGGCGTGGATCTACCAGCTCGCCGGCGGGGATCTGCGCCTGTTCGGCGCCGGCTACAGCGAGATGCGGTTCTGGGACTGGGCCCGCTGGTAGGCGGCGGCCATCTCGCGCACCCCCGGATCCGGCGGCAGGTCGTCGAGCGGCCACCAGCGCAGATCGACCGACTCGTCGCTGATCCGCGGCACCGCCCCCTCCGGGGCGCGCACGAGGTAGCGGACGTCCAGGTGCCGCGTCGGCACCCCGAGCGAGCACGTCAGCGGGTGCACAGCCACGTGCCAGGGCGTCTCGGAGATCGTCAGCCCCTCGATGCCGGACTCCTCGGTCGCTTCGCGCAGCGCCGCCGCGCGCAGCGTCTCGTCCCCCGGCTCGCAGTGCCCGCCCAGCTGCAGCCACTGCCCCAGCCTGCGGTGCAGCGTGAGCAGCGCGTGCTCCCCCGCCGCGTCCACGACCAGCGCCGACGCGGTGAGGTGTCCGGGCACGCAGGAGCGGTCGCACGCGTCGTCCGGGCGGGCGGCGAGGTAGGCCAGCAGCGCCTCGCGCAGCGACTGCTGGTTCGGGTCCTCGGGCTGCCAGGCACGCAGCTCCTGGGCTGCGACGGCGGGTGCTACCACTCGAAGAACGCCCCTTCCGGGTCACGCGGTGCCCGCGGCACCAACGGCTCCACTGGATGCCCGACGGCGATCGCGCCGAGCGGCTGCCAGTCGCCGGGCAGGCCCAGCACGTCGCGGACGACGTCGGGAGCGAAGATCGTCGATCCCACCCAGCACGAGGCCAGCCCCTCCGCGGCGAGCGCGATCAGGAGCGACTGGACCGCGGCGCCGCCGGCGACGGTGAACATCGTGCGTTCGCCCAGGCGGCGGGCCTCGTCCGGGTAGGGGTGCATGCCGTCGCCGGTGCGGAAGGCCAGCACCAGCTCCGGTGCGCGGCGCAGCAGGTCGCCGCGGCGCATCCGGCGGGCCACCTCCTCGGGCGGGCGGCCGTCGCCCTCCAGGTGCTCGCGCCAGCGGGCGGCCATCGCGTCGAGCAGGGCGGTGCGCTTCTCGCGGACCAGCCCGAACCGGATCGGTGTGCTGTGGTGGGGCGCGGGCGCGGTGAGCGCCACCGCGACGGCCCGGCGCACCGCCTCGACGTCGACCGGCTCGTCGCTGAACTCGCGGACGCTGCGCCGCAGCAGGACCGCCTCCCGGCGGCCCTGCGCGATCGCCTCGTCGGTGCCGAGCCGGAACATGTCGGCCTCGATCGGACGGACCAGGTCGCGAGCGGTGGACCCGTCGTCGACCGGGGTGAGCCCGCGCACCACCGCCACCGGGGTGCCGCCCAGCTTGCCCTTGACCAGGTCGGCGGCCGCGGCGATCTCGTCGGCGATCGCGATCTCGGTGACGACCAGCTCGTTGCCCTCCGCGTCGCGCTGACCCGCGTAGCCGTGGACGACGGAGATCCCGGCCGCGCCGATGGCGAGGTCGATCTGGCCGACCCGCCAGGCCCGGCCCATCGTGTCGGTGACGACGACGGCGACGTCCGTGCCGGTCAGTCGGGCGAGGTCGGCGCGCAGCCGGGCGGCGCTGGCGTCGGGATCGGCGGGCAGCAGCGCCAGCTCGTCGGCGCGCACGTTGGATCCGTCGACGCCGGCGGCGGCCTGCACGATGCCGAGCTTGCCGGCCACGATCACGGTCTTGCCGCGCCGGGCGACGACCCGCTCGGTCTCCTCCTCGACCAGCTCGCGGCGCAGCGCGTCCCGCTCCTGCGGATCCGTCGGTGCGGGCACGAGCCTGCCCTCGGCCTTGGAGAAGATCTTGGAGGTGACGACCACGACGTCGCCGTCGGCGAGCCAGGGGGCGGCCTGGGCGATCGCGGCGGCGACGTCGTCGCCGGGGCGGAACTCGGGCAGTCCGGGGACCGGCAGGATCCGGACCTCGCCGGGCGCGGCGTGATCGGTCACGGGGCGAGGCCCACGAGGTCGAGCGCCTCGCGCACCATCTGCGCCGTCGCCTTCGGGTCGGTCATGAGCAGCGGGACCGCGCGGGTCGCCACACCGGGCACGTCGGCGGTGTCTCCGGTGTGCACGAGCCAGCCGTCGAGCAGCCCTCCGTCCGGACGAGCCCCGTAGTGCCGACCAACGGCCTCCGCGGTCGTCTCCACCCCGATGGCCTGCAGGCAGCGGTCGGCCATGCCGCGCAGTGGCCGGTTCGCGACGATCGGGGACACCCCGACGACCTTGGCCTGCGTCTCGCGCAGGGCGTCGCGGGCACCCGGGATCTCCAGGATCGCGCCGATGCTCACCACCGGGTTCGACGGCGCGAGCAGCACCACGTCGGCGTTCGTGATCGCCTCGCGGGCGGCGGGCAGGAACGTGGCCTCGTCGGCGCCGATCGCGGCGAACCGGTGGGCGGGCAGCTCCCCCTTGTGCCGGACCCACCACTCCTGGAAGTGGATGGCCTTGCGCGCCTTCGGCCCGTTCGCCGGGTCGTCGACGACGACGTGGGTCTCCACCCGGTCGTCCGACGCCGGCAGCAGTGCGACGCCGGGCTGCCAGCGGTGGCACAGCGCCGCGGTGACGTCGGAGAGCGGGTAGCCGGCGCGCAGCATCCGCGTGCGGATCAGGTGCGTGGCCATGTCCTTGTCGCCGAGCCCGAACCACGTGGGATCGGCGCCGTAGGCGGCGAGCTCGTCGCGCACCACCCAGGTCTCGCCCTCGCGGCCCCAGCCGCGCTCGGGATCGATCCCGCCGCCCAAGGTGTACATGCACGTGTCGAGGTCGGGGCAGATCCGCAGGCCGTGCAGCCAGACGTCGTCGCCGACGTTCACCACCGCGGTGATGTCGGCGCCCGGCCCGAGCAGCTCCTTGACGCCGAGCAGGAACCGGGCCCCGCCGACGCCCCCCACCAGCACCGTCACCTTCACACCGACGAGCCTACGGCGCTGGTCGCCGGACCCGATCGCGGCTATGCGTTGACCCCGCCGTCGACGGTGACCACCGAGCCGGTGAGGAACGCCCCGGCCGGGCCGGCGACGTGGGCCACGGTCGCGGCCACGTCGGCGGGATCGGCGTGCCGGCCCACCGCGGAGAGCGCCAGCACGTCCGCGGCGCGGGGGCCGTCGGCCGGGTTCATGTCGGTGTCCGTCGGACCGGGCGCCACCACCACCGACGCGATGCCGCGCGGCCCGAGGTCGCGCGCGAACCCCCGGCTGAGCCCCGCCACCGCCGCCTTCGTCGCCGCGTACGCGCTCAGCGCAGGTCGGGGGACGCGCTCGCCGAGGTTGCTGCCGATGTGCACCACGCGCCCGCCGGGCCGCAGGTGGCGCAGGGCCGCCTGCGTCGCGACGAACACCGCGCGCACGTTCACCGCGAACGCCCGGTCGAACTCCACCAACGGCAGGTCGGCGACCGGACCGACCGGGAAGACCCCGGCGTTGTTGACCAGCACGTCCAGCCCGCCGAGCGCCGCGGCCGCCCGGTCGACGGCCGCGGCGACCGCGGCGGCGTCCGCGGCGTCGGCGCGCAGGGCGAGCGCCGTGCGACCCAGCCCGGTGATCGCGTCGACCACCGTCTTCGCCCGCTCCGCCGAGCGCTCGTAGGTGATCGCGACGTCGGCGCCCTCCGCGGCGAGCCGGTGCGCGATCGCCGCTCCGATCCCCCGACTACCCCCGGTCACGAGCGCGGCCTTGCCGTCCAGTGTGCCCATGCCTCCCCCATTTATGTATCGGTTGATACACATATAGCGCACTTCTGTACCGATCGCTATAGAATGTTGGCCGTGCCGCCACGTGGCCGCCCGCGGGCCTTCGACCGGGACGCCGCCCTCGACACGGCCGTGCACCTGTTCTGGGAACGCGGCTACGAGGGCACGTCGCTCGCCGACCTCACCGCCGCCATGGGCATCAACGCGCCGAGCTTCTACGCGGCCTTCGGCAACAAGGAGGCGCTTTTCCGGGAGGCGGTGGAGCGCTACGGGCAGCTGTTCGGGCACCCACCGGCGCACGGCGGCACCGCGCGGGAGATCGTCGAGCACTGGCTGCGCGACACCGCCCGCGAGTACGTCGTGGCGGGCAGGCCGCGCGGCTGCCTGGTCGTGCTGGCCGCGCTGACCTGCACGGACCGCAACCGGGCCGTGCGCGAGTTCCTGGCGGCGAAGCGGCGCGACGCGCTCGCCGCGCTGGCGGCGGCCCTGCGCGCGACGGCCGAGGAGGACCTCGACGTCCCGGCTGCCGTCCGGTTCTACGGCACGGTCCTGCACGGCCTGGCGATCGAGGCCCGCGACGGCGCCGAGCAGGCCGACCTGGACGCGGTGATCGACGCCGCGCTGAGCGTGTGGCCGCGGTTCCGGCGAGGCGGCTGAGCGGTGCTCAGATCGCCCGGAAGTTCCGCGGCGAGTACCGGGGGCCGAACCGGGGCCTGCGGAACCCCGAGACCTCGACCAGCCGAACCGCCCGCTGCCGCTGCGGCGCGTACGGGGCCAGCACCTCGGCCATCTCGGAGTCGTCGATCGGCCTGCCGAGCAGCGCCCAGCCGACCAACGCGGGGATGTGGAAGTCGCCGAAGCTGACGGCGTCGGCATCGCCCCAGGCCCGCTGCGCCACCTCGGCGGCGGTCCACACCCCGACCCCGGGCACGGTGCGCAGCAGCGCCCGGCCCTCGGCGCCGCCCAGCTCGACGGCCCGCTCCAGCCGCGACGCCACCGCGGCGCAGGCCAGGATCGTGCGCCGCCGGGCCAGGTCGACACCGGCGCGGTGCCACTCCCAGTCGGGCACCGCGCGCAGCTGCTCCGGGGTGGGCGGCACGCGCAGGCCGGCCGGGGCGGGACCGGGCGCCGGGTCGCCGTAGCGGCGGCACAGCTCGCGCCACGACCGGCGCGCCTCGATGCCGGTCACCTTCTGCTCGAGCACCGCCGGGACCAGCACGTCCCACACCCGCCGGGTCGCGCCGAACCGCAGCCCGGGGCGGCGCCGCGCCGCGTCGGCGACCAGCGGGTGGTGGGCGACGAAGTCCTCGGGCCGGTCGTCGGCGCCCAAGAGCGCGGGCAGCCCGTCGAGCGCCCACTCCGCGCCGGGACCCCAGGCGGTGGCGACGACCGCGCCGTCGACGCGGCGATGCAGCCGGGTGGTGACCGGGCCGTCCGGGCTGGTCGAGGCCCGCCAGATCGGCGCGCCGTGCCCAGCCGTCACGAAGGCCGGATCACCCCGGCCGCGGCGCAGCGGGGCCAGCACACCGGCGAGGTCCAGCGGGTGGTCCGGGCGCCACTCGCGGACCAGGCCGCGCTCAGCCACGGGTCCCGAGCATCAGACGTCGGGGGAGAACCGCACCCCGTGCGGCGGCAGTGCCACGTCGGGCCAGACCCGCGCGCCGTGGCGCAGCTCGCAGTGCGCACCGATGATCGCGCGGTCCCCCACCACCGCGTCGATCACGACGGCGCCGTCGTGCACCTGGGCGCCGTACCCGATCACCGAGTGCCGGACCAGGGCGCCCGGCCCGACCACCGCCCCGTCGAAGAGCATCGAACCCTCCACCCGGGCGCCGGCGCCGATCCGCACGTCGCGCCCGACCGCGGTACCGCCGAACACGAGCGCGTCACGGGCCAGCTCGGCGCCCTCGAGGACGAGCCGCTCACCGGGCGGCCCGGGCAGCGCCGCGGACGGCGCGATGCCGCGCACCAGGTCGGCCGAGCCGTGCACCAGGTCGGCGGGGGTGCCCAGGTCGCGCCAGTAAGCGTTGTCGACGTGCCCCCACACCCGCGCCCCGGCGGCGAGCAGGGCGGGGAACGTCTCCCGCTCCACCGACACCGGCCGGCCGGCCGGGATCTCGTCGATCACCTTCCGCTGGAAGACGTAGCAGCCGGCGTTGATCTGGTCGGTCGGCGGATCCTCGGTCTTCTCCAGGAACGCCAGCACCCGGCCCTCGGCGTCGGTGGGCACGCAGCCGAACGCCCGCGGGTTCGGCACCCGCACGAGGTGCAGGGTGACGTCGGCCTCGCGGCGGCGGTGCGTCTCGACGACCGCGGACAGGTCGGTGCCGCAGAGCACGTCGCCGTTGAACACCAGCACGGTCTCGGCGGTGAGGCGGTCGGCGACGTTGCGGATGCCGCCGCCGGTGCCCAGCGGCTCCTCCTCGGTGACGTAGGTCAGCTCCAGGCCGAGCGCCGAACCGTCGCCGAAGCCCTGCTCGAACGTCTCGGCGAGGTAGCTGGTGCCGAGCACGGCCCGGCGCACCCCCGCGGCGCGGATCCGGGAGAGCAGGTGGGCGAGGAACGGCACCCCAGCCGTCGGCAACATCGGCTTGGCGGCGGAGAGGGTGAGCGGGCGCAGACGCGTGCCCTTGCCGCCCACGAGGATCACGGCCTCGACGTCCTCCAGCACCCGGGCAGTCTAGGACCCTCTCCCGAGGCCCTCCCCTACGACGCAGCGGGCATCGGGCACTCCGCAGCACCGACCCGCCAGAACAGCCGGTTGCGCAGGCATCCGCTCAGGTAGGGCACCCCCGAGCTGTAGCCGGAACCGGGCAGGTCGCCCAGCATGCGGGAGGCCAGCGAGTGGTGGGTGGTCTTCCAGCGCTGGTGGACGTCCTCCAGCCGGGCCATCGCCGCGGCCAGCCGCGGGTGCGGCGGCCGGTCGGCGTAGGCATCGAGGTAGGCCCGGGAGAGATCGTCGTGGCCGGCGAACACCTCGGCCCGCACCGTCGGCACCCCGTCGAACGCCAGCGACGCGAGCCGCTCGGCGGTGGGGCGCCCGCACGACACCTCGAACCGCTTGTACTGATCGGACTGCACGGCGCTCGCACCCTCGGTGTGCTGGCGGAAGTCACCGAACGCCTCGGGACTCATCGTCGCGACCAGCCGGAACAGCAGCGCCGCCCGCCCGAAGACGGTGACGGCGTGCTCCAGCAGATCAGCGGCCCGCCGGGAATCGCCCGCCCGCAGAGCGGTGGTCGCGCCGCGCACGTCGGCGACGAGCGTGGTGAACGTCAGCTCGTGGCACTGCAGCGCGCGCAGGAAGAAGTACTCGTCGTGCCGGGCGGACACGCGCGGCACGGACAGCGCGAGCCAAGCCCCGGCGCGGGTGGCGGGCGGCTCGGGCAGGCCGGTGACCGGGCAACCGTCGGTGTCCGGCTCGCCGAGGGCGTGGGCGACGAACCGGCGGGCGTGCTTGAGCCGCTTCGCGAGCACGGCCGGGGCGGGGGCGTCGGGGCGGCCCGCGGTGCGCACCTCGTGCCGGATGACGTCGGCCATGAGCAGCGCGGCGAGCCGGTCCGGGTCGAGGCCGGACTCCGGGTCGGAGAGCACCAGCTCGACGAGCGGGAGCGCCAGGTAGTGGCGGTTGACGAAGCGGTCGTCTCGGCGGGCCAGCACGCTGTCGAGGAAGGCCCGCAGGTACGGGTCGGCGCTGCCGGCCCGGTGCGCGGCCAGCTCCTCGAGCAGCTCGCCGGGGAAGACCGCCGTGCCGGTGGCGTCGATCCGCGCGTAGACCTGCCGGGCGAGTGCCAGACCGGGGTCCTGCTGCTCCATGACCGCCTCCTGCTGCGCCTCGGACCTCGTGATCACACGATGCGCCGGGCAGGGGTGCGCCGGGATCCCCGGCGCGGAGCGGATCAGCCCGCGGGTGGGTCAGGCTTTCCTCACCGGACGGGCAGGGTCAGTCGTCGGTGTTGATCGCGGGTGGCGATCGTCGGCGTCAATCGTCGGCGGGGTCACCCTCGAGCTCGGCGAGCAGCTCCGCGGCCTCGACGTCGCCCGCGTCGATCGCGACCTGCAGGTAGCCGCGGGCCTCGTCGAGGCGACCGGCGTCGAGGAGGAACCGGGCCAGCGTGACCGCCCACCGCGGCTCGCCCTCCTCGACGGCCGCGCGGAACTCGCGTTCGGCACCGGCGAGGTCGCCGTTGCCGGCCAGGTAGTAGGCGTACGCGGTGTGCGCGCGACCGGCGCCGAGGCGGATCGCCTGCACGTAGAGGTGTTCAGCCTCGGTACCGCGGCCCTGCGCGACCCGTACGTCGCCGAGCGCGACGAGGGTGTCCGGACGGGTCTCGTCGACGTGCCGTTCCGCGGTCTCCAGTGCCTGGTCCAGCCGGCCCGCCTCCAGGTGGAGCGCGACGAGGTTGGCGGGCGCGATCGAGTCGCCTGCGGCGACCGCCTGCTCCAGCACCTGCTGCGCCTCGCCGGGCCGGCCGTGGTCGCGCAGCAGGATGGCCAGGTCGTTGGCCGCGGCGAGGTCCCCGGTGGACACCGCGAGCCGGAACGCGGCCTCGGCGGCCGCGCGCTCGCCCGCGCCGGCGAGCGCGACGCCGAGCCGCCCGGCGAACTCCGTTCTCCCCGAGTCGACGAGGGGCCGCAGCCAGTCCGCGGCCGCGTGCCAGCTGCCGCTGTCCAGATAGGCCCTGGCCAGCAGGTCCGCGGCACCGGGGGCGCCGGCCGCGACGGCCCGCCGCAGCGGCTCCACGGCCTCGGCGGCCCGTCCGGCGCGCAGCAGCGCGATCCCCTCGTCGCTGGGCGAAGTGCTCATCGTCATCCCTGTGGGTTACCCGCCGGGTAGTGCGCGACAACCCGGCGGTACGCGCTGCGCCGCAGCCGCTCGGGCACCAGCCGGTAACCGCCGCGGACGACGACGTTGCGCGCGAACTGGGCGGGCGTGGTGAACCCCAGCCCGAGGAATCGCCGCTGCAGGGCCAGCTCCGCGCGCAGTTGGGCCCAGCCGCCGCGGCGGGCGTAGGCGCCCGCCCCGACCCGGTAGGCCACGAGCGGCTCGGCGACGTTCGCCACCCGCGCCCCGGCCATGATCAGCTTGGCCCAGAGCAGGTAGTCCTCCATGAGCGGGAAATCGCCGTACCCGCCGACCGACTGAACGACCTCGCGCCGGTAGACCACCGTCGGGTGGTTGAACGGGGAGGCGAACCGGGCCCGGCGGGTGATGTCGGCGGCCGTGACTGGTGGGGTGCGGCTACCCACGACGTCGTCGAGATCGGTGCCGAACTCCAGCAGCCCGGAGCCGAGCACGTCCACCCCGGACTCGATGATCGGTACCTGAGTGGCGAAGCGGTGCGGAAGGGAGATGTCATCGGCGTCCATGCGCGCCACCAGCTCGTGCTCGCACGCAGCCAGGCCGGCGTCGAGTGCGGGGCCGAGCCCGCGGTTGGTCTCCAGCGCCACGACGTCGACCGGTACGCACGACCCGGCGACCAGCTCGTCGATCCGGGTCTGCAACCTGGCCCCGACCGGCCCGTCGCGCACGATCACCACCTGATCGGGACGCCGCGTCTGCTCGTCGGTCACGGAGCGGAACGCGGTGGCGAGGTGATCGGCGTCGTCCCCGGCCCAGACGGGCAGCAGCACGGCTAGCACGACACTCCTCTGCATCACACTTCGACGACACGCGGAGTGAGCAGACGGGCTTCCTCCGCGGGACATTGCACCCTAGACCGATGAACGCTCGGGGCCCGGCAGCGGTGCAGCGCCCCCGCACACCCGGAGCGATCCCGCCGCCGCGGCGGAAGCGGACGTGGCGGCAGCGGATCCGGATCGCGGCAGTGACGGCGTCGGTGCTCGTCCTGGCGTCGACGGGCACCGCGTGGGGGCTCTACCGGGACGTCACCGCGGGGATCGTCACGACGGACGTGGTGCGCGGCGACGCCTCCGACGGCGCCCAGAACATCCTGCTCGTGGGCGTCGACAGCCGTACGGACACGAGGGGCAACCCACTGCCCGACGAGGTGCTGCGGCAGCTGCACGCCGGCCCCGACACCGGGGTGCTCAACTCCGACACGATCATCGTGCTGCACATGCCGGACGGCGGTGGCGCGGCAGCGGCGTTCTCGATCCCCCGCGACACCTACGTCGACATCCCCGGCTACCGCACCGACAAGATCAACGCCGCGTACCCGGCGGTGACGGCGCTGACCGCCCAGCAGCTCGTCAAGGAGGGCGGGCGCTCACGCCAGGAGATCGACGCGCTGTCCCGACAGGCCGGGCGGCAGGCGCTGGTCAAGGCCGTGGAGCAGCTGACCGGGCTCTCGATCGACCACTACGCCGAGATCAACCTGCTCGGCTTCGCCAACCTCACCCAGGCGATCGGCGGGGTCGAGGTGTGCTTGCGCGCGCCGACGTCCGACCCGCTGTCCGGGGCGAACTTCGCCGCGGGCCGGCAGACCATCAGCGGGGTGGACGCGCTGGCGTTCGTCCGCCAGCGCCACGGGCTGCCGCAGGGCGACCTGTCGCGGGTGCGTCGCCAGCAGGTGTTCCTCGCCGCCGTGGCGAACAAGATCCTCTCGGCCGGCACGCTGACCGATCCGGCGAGGCTGTCCGCGCTGATCGGCGTCGCCCAGGAGTCGCTGGTGATCGACTCCGGCTGGGACCTGCTCGCCTTCGCCCAGCAAGCGGCGAACCTCGCGGGCGGGCGGCTGGAGTTCACCACGATCCCCACCGAGGGCACCGAGACCATCGAGGTGGGCAGCGTGGTGAAGGTGGACCGCTCGAAGGTGCGCGAGTTCGTCGACCGGCTCGTCGAGGACCAGGAGCGCAAGGCGGAGGAGGCGGTGAAGGCGACCCCGCCTCCGCCGCCACCCGGGCCGCTGACGATCATCCCGAGCCGGTACGTGGTCGACGTGCGCAACGGCTCGTCGATGCCGGGGCTGGCCACATCGGTGGTCAACCGGATGCGCGACCTCGGGTTCATCCGGGGGACCACCGGCAACACCGAGCCCACGGAGAAATCGGTGGTGCTCTACACCGGCGCCGACCGGAAGGCGGCCGAGGAGGTCGCCGAGCAGCTGGGGTACATCGCGGTGGAGGCCAGCGACCGCACCGTGGCCGGGCACCTGCTGGTGGTGATCGGCGCCGACTTCGACAGATCGGTGATCCCGCAGCCCGCGGATGCCGCGCCGGACACGACGACCCCGGCCCCGAACGCCCCGATCACCGCCGACGGCGTGCCCTGCATCGACTGACGCAGGACCGGATCGGCGGCGCGATCACCGCCGACCTAAGGTTTCCCGGTGAGCCTGACCGACGCCCTGCTGGGACCGATCTTGCGCGGCCCCGGATCCGCCCGGCCGCTCATCACCTTCTACGACCACGCGACCGGCGAGCGGATCGAGCTGTCCGGTGTGACCACCGCCAACTGGGTGGCCAAGACCGCCAACCTGCTGCGGGACGAGTGCGATCTCGAACCCGGCGGGCGGGTGGCCGTGCTGCTGCCGGCGCACTGGCAGACCGCGGCCGTGCTGCTCGGCGCGTGGTCGTGCGGCGGCGTCGTGGTGGACGAGCCGGCCGGGGCCGACGTCGTCGCGTGCGACTCCGAGCGGCTCGACCTCGCGCTGGCGGCCGACGCCGCCGCGGTGGTGGCACTGTCGCTGGACGCGTTCGGCAAGGGCCTGACCGGGCTGCCCGCCGGGGTGATCGACTTCGCGACCGAGGTCCGGCTGCACGGCGACGAGTTCGTACCCTGGGAACCGGTGCCCGACACGGCGGTCGCGCTCGACGGCGAGACGGCCGACCGGGTGCTCGACCAGGCGCGCATCCGCGCCGAGGCGCTCGGCATCGGAGCCGGCGACCGGGTGCTGTCCACCCTGGACTGGACGACGGAGGACGGCCTGGTCGACGGTCTGCTGGCACCGCTCGCGGCCAGGGCGTCGCTGGTGCAGGTGCGCAACGCCGACCCGGCCCGGCTCGACCGCACGGCGGAGACGGAGAAGGTCACGATCCGGCTGGGCTGATCCCGCGTTGCGGGAACGGCGCCGCACCGCACCGCGCCGCCGGGTGGCCTGCACCTACCGGGTCACCGCAGCAGCGCCCGGGCCATGACCAGGCGCTGGATCTGGTTGGTGCCCTCGTAGATCTGGGTGATCTTCGCGTCGCGCATCATGCGCTCGACGGGGAAGTCCTTGGTGTACCCGGCACCGCCGAGCAGCTGCACGGCGTCGGTGGTGACCGACATCGCTGTGTCGGAGGCGAAGCACTTCGCGGCCGAGGAGATGAAGCCGAGGTTCTTCTCCCCCCGCTCGGCCCGCGACGCCGCGACGTAGACGAGCTGGCGGGCAGCCTCCACGCGCATCGCCATGTCGGCAAGCATGAACTGCAGCGCCTGGAAGTCGGCCAGCGGGCGGCCGAACTGCTTGCGCTCCTTGACGTAGGCGGTCGCGATGTCGAGCGCGCCCTGCGCGATGCCCACGGCCTGCGCACCGATCGTGGGGCGGGTGTGGTCGAGCGTGGCCAGCGCGGTCTTGAAGCCGGTGCCCTCGGCGCCGATGATCCGGTCGGCCGGGATGCGGCAGTTCTCGAAGTGGATCTCGCGGGTGGGCGAGCCGGTGATGCCGAGCTTGCGCTCCTTCGTCCCCACCACGAAGCCCGGGTCGTCCTTGTGCACGACGAACGCGGAGATGCCGTTTGCCCGCTTCTCCGGGTCGGTGACGGCCATGACCGTGTACCAGGTCGACTCGCCGGCGTTGGTGATCCAGCACTTGGTACCGTTGAGCACCCACTCGTCGCCCTCGCGGTGGGCGCGGGTCTTCATCGACGCGGCGTCCGAGCCGGCCTCGCGCTCGGACAGCGCGTAGCTGATCATCGCTTCGCCGCTGGCGATGGACGGCAGCACCTTGCGCTTCAGCTCGTCGGAGGCCGATAGCAGGATCGGGGTCATGCCCAGGCCGTTGACGGCCGGGATCAGCGACGACGACGCGCAGACCCGCGCGACCTCCTCGATGACGATGCAGCCGGCGAGCTCGTCAGCGCCCTGGCCGCCGTACTCCTCGGGAATGATCACCGCGTGGAAGCCGGCCTTGGTCAGCGCATCGCGCGCCTCGGACGGGAAGCGACCCTGCTCGTCGACATCGGCGGCGTGCGGGGCGATCTCCTTCTCGGCCAGGTCGCGAACGGCCTCCCGCAGCGTCTGGTGCTCCTCGCTGAGCTGGTACGCGTCGAAAGCAGGATCCATGCCGCCGAGCCTAACGGCACGGAGTGCCGTTAGCAAGGCGAGTTGCTACCCTGAGTGCCATGACACAGCCGCGGCGCGGCCGTTCCGAGGCAGGCCGGGCCGAGGTGCGCCGCGAGCTCGTGGCCGCCGCGGTCGCCCAGTTCACCGAGCACGGCTACGACGAGACCACCGTCGACGCGATCGCCGCCGCGGCCGGCGTCGGCCGGCGCACGTTCTTCCGCTACTTCCGCTCCAAGGAGGAGGCGATCTCCCCCGACCACACCGCCGGGCTTGCCCGCGTTGCGGACGTGTTCGAGACCGCCCACCCGTCCGAACCGCCCGCGCTGGTCGCCCTGCGCGCCGGGGAGACCGTCTTCGACCTCTACACCGAGGACCCGGCGCTGTCCGTGGCCCGCTACCGACTCACCCATCAGGTACCGGCGCTGCGCGACCGCGAGTCGGCGAGCGTCGACCACTACCGCCGGCTGCTCACCCGTCACCTGCGCAAGCGCCTCGCCGACGATCCCGACGGCGACCTGCGCGCTGCCGTCGTCGGCGCCGCCGTCGTGGCCGCCCACAACCTCGCTCTGCGCACCTGGCTTGCCGCGGGCGCCCCCGCGGACGGCATCGACGCGATGATCGCGAAGTACCGCAGGGTCGCCGACATGCTGCCCGTCGAGCAGCCGTCGCTGGCCGCGGTGACCGAGCGGCTGGAGGCCGCGGTGGACCGGCTGGAGCAGCGCCCGCCCGCGTGATCAGGCGACCAGCTCGACCGGCGCCGCGGGCTGCGCCAGCTCCCAGAGCCGATCGGCCAGCTCCACGGGATCGACGCGCGGCATCGGGCCCTGCTGGACGCCGTCGTAGCGCCCCTGCTCGACGAGCGCCTCCGCCGCGCTGCCCTTGATCAGCCGACCGATCTGCAGGCTCGCGACGCGCACCCCGTGCGGTTCGACGCTCCGTGCGAGGCCCCGCAGGTAGGTGAGCAGCCCGCTCTGCCCGACGGCGACGCTCGCCAGTTCCGGCAGCACCTCGCGCACGGCGATCCCCTGCGCGACGAGGAACGCGCCCGAGCCGCGGACCACCATGCCCGGCACCAGCGTGCGGGCGATCTCCAGTGGCGAGAGCAGTGTGATCGGCAGCCAGGTGGTGAGCGTGGCCGCGTCGAGCGCGGTCGCCGCGACGGGCAGCCGCTCGGTGCCGCCGGGCGAGTAGAGCACCGCGTCGGGGAGCCCAACCCGTTCGGCGGCGGCCCGCGCCGCGGCGGGATCGTGCAGGTCGGCGAGCAACCGCTCGGCCGGCACGCCCTCCGCCCGCAGCGTGTCCACCAGCGCGTCGACGGTGGCGGCGGTGCGCCCGACGAGGGTGACGGCGTGACCCTCCCGGCCGAACCGACGGGCAGCGGCCAGGCCGAGCGCCGGACCCGCGCCGAACACGACGAACCGCTTGAGTTGAGCCATTCCTCAACTTCTAGCGGAACTTGAGGGCTACCTCAAGTAGTACGCTCGGCCGCGTGCCCTCGACCCCGCTGCGCGCCGACGCCCGCCGCAACCGCGCGCGGCTGCTGGACGCGGCCCGCGAGGTGTTCGCCGAGGCCGGGCTCGACGCCTCGCTGGAGGAGATCGCCCGTCGCGCCGGGGTCCGCGTCGGCACGCTCTACCACCACTTCGGCAACCGGACCGCGCTGGTCGACGCCGCGATCGCCCCGCGCGTCGAGGCGTGGGTGGAGCGCGTCGAAGAGGCACTCGCGCACCCCGATCCGTGGGAGGGCCTGGTCGAGCACCTGACCCTGCTCGCTGAGTGGCAGACCGCCGACCGCGGCTTCACCGAGGTCTGCGTGCGCACGCTTCCCGCGGACTCCGCGACGGAACGGGCGAAGGCCCGCGGGCACGCGTGCTACGCGGAGCTGATCGCCCGTGCCCAGGCCGCCGGCGCACTTCGCCCGGACGTGAGCCCGGCCGACGTCGGACTGCTGGTGTGGGCCGCCGTGCGCGCGACCGAAGGCGTGCGCGCGCTGGCCCCCGACGCGTGGCGGCGCCACCTGGGCGTGCTGCTCGACGGGCTGCGGGCCGATCGCGCCACTCCCCTGCCGGGCGGAGCGCTCGACCCGGCCACCGTCCGCGCAGCGATGACGTTCCCGTGACGGCCCTCGACCAGGCCGTCGCAGCCATCCGGTCCGGCGACGTCGGCACGCTCGCCGGGCTGCTGCGGGACGTCCCGGGGCTGGCCGGTGCCCGGATCGCGAAGACGCCCGAGGGCCGCACCGAGAGCCGGTCGCTGCTGCACGTCGCCACCGACTGGCCGGGGCACCTGCCGCGCGTGGCGACGACGATCGCGCTGCTCGTGGAGGCGGGCGCCGACGTCGATGCCCGGTTCTGCGGCGCCCACTCCGAGACCCCGCTGCACTGGGCCGCCAGCTGCGACGACGTCGAAGCGGTGGACGCGCTCGTCGCCGCGGGTGCCGATCCGGAGAGCGACGGCGCGGTGATCGCGGGCGGGACCCCGATGGACGACGCGGTCGCGTTCGGTCAGTGGCGCGCCGCCGCCCGGCTCGCCGAGCTGGGAGCGCGCACCGCGCTCTGGCACGCCGCAGGCCTCGGGATGCTCGACCGGGTGGCGGCGCACCTCGCCGGCACGGCCCTGCTGCCGGCGGCGCACCCGTGGGGCGATCCCGCCGATCCGCCGCGCGAGCTCGACGTCGCGCTGTGGTGCGCGGCGGGCGGTGGCCGGCTGGCGGTGGCGAAACTGCTGGTCGAGCGCGGGGCCGACCCGCGCTGGGTGGCCCCCTGGGACGGCTCGTCGATCGCTGACACCGCACGGCGCGGCGGAGCGGCCGACGTCGTCGCGTGGCTGGACCTCACCACCTGGGGAAGCCCCTGAAATACGTGATCCCCGGGCCGCACTCGGGGGTGCGCACACCGAGCTGGACGGGCTCGGACCCGGGGATCACGGGTGACTGCCTGGAATTCGCCGGCACCACATCCGGCTTCCACGACCGTCGGAGACTTGTCCCGTGGTGCTAGCGGACAGCCACCTCACAAGTCCTGCAGCTATTCAACGCTGGACCACCTCCTCTCCTGTGTGCCGCCAGGCTACGGGGACAGGAGTGATCGCGCCACGGGTTTCGTCCCGATCGTCCCCGCGGTGAACACGGAGCGACGGTCAGTCGTCGTCGGCGAGCTGCTCGCGCAGTGCGGCGTCCTTGGCGAGCACGGAGGAAGCCAGTTCGGACTGGAAGCTCACGACCTTCGCCCGCAACTCCGGGTCGGTGGCGGCGAGGATCCGCACCGCGTACAGGCCGGCGTTGCGCGCCCCGCCGATCGCCATCGTCCCCACGGGGACCCCGGCCGGCATCTGCGCGATCGACAGCAGCGAGTCCAGGCCGTCGAGCGTCCGCAGCGGCACGGGGACGCCGATCACCGGCAGGGTGGTCGCGGAAGCGACCATGCCGGGCAGGTGCGCGGCTCCGCCGGCGCCCGCGATGATCACGCGCAGGCCGCGGTCGGCCGCCGAGGCGGCGTAGTCGAGCATGCGCTGGGGTGTGCGGTGCGCGGAGTAGACACCCACCTCGTAGGGCACCTCGAACTCGTCGAGGGCCTCGGCAGCGGCCTCCATCACCGGCCAGTCCGAGTCGCTGCCCATGATCACGCCGACCACCGGATCAGACGACATGCGCGGTCTCCTTCCGAGCACCGTGGATCGACCACCCGTCCGCCCACTCCGCCGTGGACAGCCACGTCGCGGCGAGCACCGCACGTTCCCGCACGGCCACGGGGTCGTCACCGAGCGCGGTGACGTGGCCGATCTTGCGGGCCGGGCGGGGCGCCTTGCCGTACAGGTGGACCTTGACATCCGGGAACCGCGCGAACAGGTGGTGGCAACGCTCGTCGAGGCTCGTCTCCGGCTCGGTCCGGGCACCGAGCACGTTCGCCATCACCACCGCGGGCGCGGTCATCGCGGTGGAGCCGAGCGGGTAGTCCAGCACCGCGCGCAGGTGCTGCTCGAACTGCGAGGTGCGCGCACCCTCGATCGTCCAGTGGCCCGAGTTGTGCGGGCGCATCGCCAGCTCGTTGACGACCATCGCGCCGGTGTCCGTCTCGAACAGCTCGACCGCCAGCAGGCCGGTGACGCCCAGCTCGGTGGCGATCCGCAGCGCCGTCGCCTGCGTGGCCACGGCGACCTCCTCATCGAGCCCGGGGGCCGGGGCGAGCACCTGGACGCACTGGCCGTCCTCCTGGACGGTCTCGACGACCGGCCACGCAGCGGCCTGCCCGTACGGGGAGCGGGCGACCAGGGCGGCCAGCTCGCGGCGCATCGCCACCCGCTGCTCCGCCATGAGCGGGGTGCCGGCGGCGAGCAGCTCGGCCACCAGCTCGGGGGTCGCGTCGAGCCACACGCCGCGCCCGTCGTAGCCACCGCGGACGGCCTTCAGCACCGCCCCGCCGTGCTCCGCGCTGAACGCCGCGAAGTCGTCCGGGCTCGTGATCTCGGCGAACGCCGGCACCGCGATGCCCAGCTCGGCGAGGCGGCGGCGCATCACCAGCTTGTCCTGCGCGTGCAGCAGCGCGTCCGGGCCCGGGTGCAGGGTGACCCCGGCCGCGGCGAGGGTCCGCAGATCGGCCTGGGGCACCCCCTCGTGGTCGAACGTGACGGCGGCGGTGCCCGCGGCGAACGCGCGCATCGCGGCGAGGTCGGTGCCGATGTGGACGTCGCGGCAGACCTGCGCCGCCGGGTCGGTGGGCGACGCCGCCAGCACGCGCAAGGACTGCCCGAGCGCGATCGCGGCCTGGTGCGTCATGCGGGCCAGTTGACCGGCTCCGATCATGCCCACCACCGGCAGCCCCCCGTGCGGAACGGACGAGTCGCGGGGAGCGGGCGGGTGCGGGTCGGGCAGTGCGTCCACGGAACGGGAACCTTACGGGACGGCCCCGGCCTCGGCGCGATCTCGGCCCTTGGGCACAATGGCCTGGATGTCGATGGTCGAAGCGGTGCTGATCCGCATCCCGCAGCCGTACCGGGATGTGGCGATCCAGTACCGCGAACTGATCAAGTTCGCTCTGGTCGGCGGCACCACGTGGGTCATCGACACGGCCGTGTTCGTGCTGCTGAAGAACACGTTCCTGGTCGAGAAGCCGATCACCGCGAAGGTGTTCGCGGTGCTGGTGGCCACGATCGTCTCGTACATCCTGAACCGCGAGTGGTCGTTCCGCACCCGCGGCGGCCGGGAGCGCCACCACGAGGCGGCGCTGTTCTTCCTGATCAGCGGGCTCGGGGTGGCCGTCTACACCGCACCGCTGGCGGTGTCGAGGTACATCTTCGACCTGCGGGTGCCCGAGGTCACGCTGTTCACGCAGGAGATCGCCGACTTCATCAGCGGTCAGATCCTCGGCGTGCTGCTGGGCATGGCGTTCCGGTGGTGGGGCTTCCGGCGGTTCGTGTTCCCGGACGAGAACGTCCGGCGGCAGGTGCCGAAGGTCCCGCAGGCCTGAGCTCCTCGGCGCGCGGCGAGTCCCGCGTTCGGGCGCGCGAGTCCCACGTCGGGCACGGCGAGTTCCGCACGTCGTGCGCCACGGGATCCGCATCGCACTGTCGGGAAGCCCACGACTCGCCGGCACGGCAAGCGCAACCACCCCCGCCGGACAGGGCAACTCGGCCTCCCCGGCAGGGCAACTCGCCCACCCCGGCAGGGCAACTCGCCCACCCCGGCAGGGCAACTCGCGGCCCGGCTACCGGGGGCTGGTCGCTCGCGGCGCCCCGACGAGGTCGTCGGCCCGGGCCGCGGGGAGGAACACCGTGAACACCGGCGGGCGAGCCCGGGACAGCTCCAGCCGACCCCCGTCCGCCTCCACGAGCGCTCGCGCCAGCGCCAGCCCCAGCCCGGTCGACGAACCGACGGAGACCCCGCGGTCGAACACGTGCGGCACCAGCTCCTCCGGGATCCCGGGCCCGCTGTCGGAGACCTCGATGAGGATCGAGTTCTCCGCCGCCCGAGCGGCGAGGACGACGGTGCCGTCGCCGTGCTGGATGGCGTTGTCGACCAGCGCCCCGACGGCCTCGCGCAGCCGCGCCGGGGTGACCCTGGCCAGCAGGCCGTCGGGCACCCGCAGCTTGAGCGAGCGGCCGGCGGCGCGCAGGGCCGGCTTCCACTCGTCGGCGACGGCCGTCAGCGTCGGGCGCAGGTCCTGCACCTCGGCCCCCGCCGACCGGGCCGCCCGCGCGGCCTCCAGCAGCTCATCGAGCACCTCGGTGAGCTTCTCGGTCTGCTCGAGCGCGGCGAGCGCCTCCCGCCGCGCGCTCTCGTCGGGGTGCGTGGCGAGCTCGTCCAGCCGCAGCTGCAGCGCCGTGATGCGGCTGCGCAGCTGGTGGGAGACGTCGCCGACGAGATCGCGTTCGCGCTGCAGCAACGCGGCCAGTGCGCTCGCGGAGGTGTCGAGGACGTCGGAGACGCGGTCCAGCTCCGGGATGCCGTACCGCTGCGGTGCTGCCCGGAAGTCCCCGGCACCGAGCCGGGCGGCGCGGTCTGCGACGTCGGAGAGCGGCCCGGCGAGCCTGCGCGCCGTCCAGATCGCGATGCCGGTGCCGGCCGCGAGGGACAGCACCACGAGCAGCACCACGACGAACGTCACCTGCAGCTGCTGGGTGCGCAGCGTCGTGTCCGGCTCAGCGATCGTGAGCGTCCCGCCGGGCGCGAACGGCAGGGTCTCGACGACCGACCTGCTCGGGTCCAGCTCCGGCCCGACGGCGAGCAGCTGCTCGCCGTCCTGCTCGATCACGAGCCGCCCCCCGGCCGGCAGCGCCAGCTCCAGCTGGGAGGCGTCCAGGGCGGCGAGCTCGTCGGGCTCGTCGACCCGGCTGGCGATCTGCTCGAGCGTGCCGGTCAGCTCGGCCCGGTTGACGTCCTCGACCAGCACCCACGTGGTGAAGGCGAGCGGCACGCCGAGGATCAGCCCCATGATCGTGACGACGATCAGGGTCGACTGGAGGATCCGCCGCCGCACCGCCCGCGCCTAGTCGTGGTTGAACCGGAACCCGACCCCGCGCACGGTGGCGATGCGGCGCTCGCCGCCGATCTTGCGGCGCAGCCACGACATGTGCATGTCGAGCGTCTTGGACGACTTCATGTCGGGGTCGTGCCAGACCTCGCGGAGGATCTCCTCCCGGGTGACGACCTGCCCGGCGCGCTGCATCAGCACACGCAGGAGCTCGAACTCCTTGTTGGCGAGGTTCACCTCGACGCCGTCGACGAGCACCCGCCGCCCCGACAGCTCCATCCGCACGCCACCGACCTCGATCGTCTCGGGAGTGAACCGGCGCAGCAGCGCCCGCACCCGGGCGAGCAGCTCGGCGAGCCGGAACGGCTTGCCGACGTAGTCGTCGGCGCCGGCGTCGAGCCCGACGACGAAGTCGACCTCGTCGGTCCGCGCGGTCAGCATCAGCACGGGCATGTCGGGGAAGTCGAGCCGGACCCGCCGGCAGACCTCCAGCCCGTCCATGCCCGGCAGGCCGAGATCGAGCAGCAGCAGATCGACGCAGCCGGCCCGCACCCGCTTCAGCGCGGTGATCCCGTCCTCTGCGACGTCGACTGCGTAGCCCTCCCTCTGCAGCGCTCGCGACAGAGGTTCGGCGATCGCCGCGTCGTCCTCCGCGAGCAGCACCGTGGTCACGTCCTCACTGTAGGCCCGAGGATGATGATCGGCGTGAGCCCCGATCTCGACCTCGCCCTTCGGCTGGCCGACGCCGCCGACGACGTGACGCTCGCCCGCTTCCGGTCGAGCGACCTGCGGGTCACCAGTAAGCCCGACCGCACCCCGGTCACCGACGCCGACACCGCGGTGGAGTCCCGGCTGCGGGAGCTGCTGGCCGCGGAGCGGCCGGGTGATGTGATCCTCGGCGAGGAGGAGGGCGGTGCGGTCGCCGCGCAGGGGCGGGGCTGGGTGATCGACCCGATCGACGGGACGAAGAACTTCTCCCGCGGGCTGCCGGTGTGGGCGACGCTGATCGGGCTGACCGTCGACGGCGAACCCGTCGTCGGCGTGGCGAGCGCTCCCGCGCTGGGCAGGCGCTGGTGGGCTGCCCGCGGCGAAGGCGCCTGGACCGCCGGCCCGGACGGGGCGCCGCGCCGGATCGGCGTCTCCGGTGTGACCGATCTCGCCGACGCCTACCTGACCACCACCGACGCCCGGTCGTTCACCGAGATCGGCAGGGCGGATCGGTGGCAGGCGCTCACCGCGGCCGTGTGGGAGACCCGCGCGTTCGGCGACTTCTGGATGTACTGCCTGCTCGCCGAGGGCGCCGTGGACATCGCCGTCGACGCGCTGGCCAACCCGTGGGACCTCGCCGCGCTCGTCCCGATCGTGACGGAGGCGGGCGGGCGCTTGTCCGACCTCGCCGGCGTCGACGGGTTCACCGGCGGCAACGGCCTGGCCACCAACGGCGCGCTGCACGACGCGGTGGTGCGCACCCTCACCCCCTCGGGGTTGCGCGACCGCCGGTGACCAGCGCGTCGATGTCGATCCGCAGCGGGAGCAGCTCGGTCACGACCAGCTCGTGGGTCGCCGTCCGGCTCTCGCGGTAGCTGTCGCCCGGGGCACCGAGCCCGAACACGGTGATCGTCGGCACCGGCGGATCGAGATCGACGACCCAGTAGTGCGGGATCCTCGCATCGGCGTCCTCGAACGCCTTCAGGTGCAGGTCGACGCCTGCGGGTACCGGGCGAGATGATCTCGACGGCGAGGAGGGCGTCGGCCCCGCGACCCCTTCTCCGGGCCGGCCACCGAGACGATCACCAGCTCCGGTGCACGGACCGTGGCCGGATGCTGTGCCTGGACGACCTCGAACTCGAGCAGGCGCTCCCGCCCCGAGGGGACCTGGGGCGCGATCCGGGCGCACGACTCGCCCATCGAGCGTGAGCGCTTCCGCGCCGGCCGCGGGGACCCGACGAGCACCCCTCCTGCAGCTCGTAGCGCGCCGATTCGTCTTCGGGCAGCGCGTCGTACTCCTCGGTCGTCATCAGATCGCGGTGCAGCGGCGTGGCCATGCGGGCAGTGCGCCGCACCCGCCGTCCGGCGCGGGGCCGAACCGCCGATGTCAGCCGGCCAGCGCGCGCACCACCCGCGACGGCGACGGCCTGCCCAGCTGCTCGGCCATCCACGTGCTGGTCGCCACGAGCCGGTCGAGATCGACGCCGTGCTGGATGCCCAGACCGTCGAGCATCCAGACGAGGTCCTCGGTGGCGAGGTTGCCGGTGGCCGACTCGGCGTACGGGCAGCCGCCCAGCCCACCGGCCGACGCGTCGACGGTGGTGACCCCGCGGCGCAGCGCGGCGAGGGTGTTGGCCAGCGCCTGGCCGTAGGTGTCGTGGAAGTGCACGGCGAGCTTGTCGACGCCGATCCCGGCGGCGATGCACGCGTCCAGCACGGCGTCGACGTGGCCGGGGGTGCCGGTGCCGATCGTGTCGCCGAGGGAGATCTGCGCGCACCCGCCCTCGAGGAGCCGGGCGGCCACCGAGGCGACCTGGGCGGGCGCGACCGCGCCCTCCCAGGGATCGCCCCAGCACATCGACACGTAACCGCGCACGGTCAGCCCGGCCTCACGGGCCCGCTCCAGCACCGGCGCGAACATCTCGAACTGGGTGTCGAGTGTCCGGTTGAGGTTGCGCTCGGCGAACGTCTCGGTGGCGCTGGCGAACACCGCGACGTGCGTGAGCCCGGCGGCGACGGCCCGGTCCAGCCCGCGCTCGTTCGGCACGAGCACCGGGTAGTCGACGCCGTCGCGCCGTTCCAGCACGGAGATCAGCTCCTCGGCGTCGGCGAGCTGGGGCACCCACTTCGGGTGCACGAAGCTGGTGGCTTCCAGCGTGGTGAGCCCGGCGTCGGCGAGCCGGCTCAGGAACTCCGCCTTCACCGAGACCGGAACGATCGTCTTCTCGTTCTGCAGTCCGTCGCGCGGGCCGACCTCGTAGATGGTGACGCGCTCCGGCAGGCCGTCCGTCGGCACCCGCATGGGCAGCGCCCTGGTCGTCTCGCTGGTCATCCTCGTCCGCCACTTCCTGGTAGAGCAGGGGCAACGAACGGACCTTAACCAGGAATCGGCGAGATCAGGCCCGCGGCCGCAGGTGCACCACGTCACCTGCCGCGACGGCGCGGCGCGTGCCGGATTCGTCGAGCAGCAGCAGACGGCCGTCGACGTCGACGTCCTCCGCGATGCCGGTGAGCACGGCGCCGCCGGGGAGCTCCACCCGCACGGCGGAGCCGAGGCTCAGACAGCCCGCTCGGTAGTCGCCGCGCAGCACCTCGGGATCACCGCGCCGCTCCCGCCAGACCTGCTCCCGCTCGGCGAGGTTGCGCAGCAGGGCGATCAGGACCGTGCTGCGGTCGGCGTCGATCCCCTCCGCAGCGAGCGAGGTCGCGTTGGGCTGCCCCTCGGGTACGGCGCCGACGTTCAGACCGATCCCGACGACGACCGCGTCGCCGGTCACCTCGGCGAGGATGCCGGCGGCCTTGCGCGGCTCGGTGCCCATCAGCAGGTCGTTGGGCCACTTCAGGCCGGCGGGCACGTCGTCGTCGAGTTCGCGGATCGTGTCGAGCAGGGCCAGGCCGGCCAGCAGCGGCAGCCAGCCGTAGCGGGACGGCGATACGGTGGTCGGCCGCAGCAGCACGCTCACGGTGAGCCCGGTGCCGGGCGGCGAGAGCCACGTGCGGGCCAGCCGGCCCCGGCCGGCCTCCTGGTGCTCAGCGATCAGGACGCTGCGGTCCGGTGCGCCGCGCTCGGCGGCGGCGAGCAGATCAGCGTTGGTCGACCCGGTCCGCTCGACGATCTCGATGTGCGACCAGGCTCCCGCGAGCGTCGAACGAACCGCGTCCGCGTCGAGGTGCGCGGCTGTCCGGTTCATGCCGCGGACGCTACCTGCGCGGGGAGCGGATCGCCGACCCGCGGACGGTGCATCTCCGCCGGGCGGCCGACGATCCGCGCCGGGCTGCACGCTCGTGCCGTTCGGCGATCGCACCGCCACGCCCGTCGCGCGCGGTCAGCCGGCGAGCGCCTCCGCCACCACCACGGCTGCTGCTGCGGACCACGCCTGCGGGCGGCACGAGGTCGGGTACGGCACGGGCGCGGTGACCTCGTCCGACCCGAACCCGCCGAACAGCTCCGGCAGCCGCCACCCCAGTGCCGCGGCCGCGTCCAGCAGTTGCCCGGCCAGCAGCGCGGCGTGGTCGCGGTGCCCGGTGCGCAGCAGGCCGCGGATCGCGATCGCGGTGTCGTGCGGCCACACCGATCCGCAGTGGTACGACAGCGGCGCGTACCCGCGGGCGGCCGCGGACATGGTGCGCAACCCGTAGCCGCTCGCCAGGTCCGGCTGCACGAGCCGGTCGGCGACGGCGGCGGTCTCGGCGTCGTCGAGCAGGCCGGTGCCGAGGAGGTGGCCGATGTTGCTGGTCGCGGTGTCGACCGGGCGCTTGGCACCGTCGAGCGCGAGCGCGGGGAACCGGCCGCGCTCGTCGGTCACCCAGAACGCCTCCCGGAACCGCCGCGCCAGCGCTGCCGCCCACTCCCGCCACGCCGTCCCGTCCCCGCCGAGCGCGTCGAGCAGCTCGGCCCCGGCGAGCGCGGCCTCGTGCGCGTAGCCCTGCACCTCACACAGTGCGACGGGGCCCTCGGCGATCCGCCCGTCCGGGAACTGCACCGAGGCGGCGGAGTCCTTCCACCCCTGGTTGACCAGGCCGTGGCCGCTCTCGTCGAGGTACTCCGCGAAGCCGTCGCCGTCGCGGTCGGCGTGGTCGCGCAGCCAGCCGAGCGCCGCGTCGAGGTTCGGCCGCAGCGCGGCCACGTCCGCGTCCGGCATGCCGTGCCGCCACGCGTCGCGCAGCAGCGTGATCCACAGCGGGGTGGCGTCGATCGTGCCGTAGTAGACGGGCGGCAGCACCAGCCCGCTGCCGTGCTCGGCGGTGCCGCGGCGGCGTTCGTGCAGGATCTTGCCGGGCTGCTCACCGGAGCCGGGATCGTGCCTCGTGCCCTGCAACCGGGCCAGCACGCGCAGGGTGCCGGACGCGATCCGCGGATCGACCGGCAGCAGCATCGTCGCCGCCCACAGCGCGTCGCGCCCGAACAGGGTCAGGTACCACGGCGCACCCGCGGTGGCGAACAGGTCCGCGGATCGCGGCTCGGTCGCGATCAGCCCGTCGAGGTCCGCGTAGGACCGGTCGAGGAGGGCGGCGACGGCCCGATCGCGCGGCCGGCCACCGCGGCGCACCCGGGTCGGGGCCCCGACCACGACCGCGTCCGGGTCGGTGACGGCGAGCGTCCACCGCACCGCCGCCCGCTGCCCCGCCGCCACGGTGACCGGCCACGCCAGCTCCGCACCGTCCCGGGCCACGGTGATCTGCGCGCCGGGCGCAGCCAGCCGGGCCTCCACGGCGCCGGCCCGCCACACCAGCGCGCCGTCGTCGACGGCCGGCACCACGAGGTCGCGCTCCCGACCGGCACGCACGTCCGCCACCGGGGCGAGATCGCTGCCGACGGCCAGCCCGACGACCACGGCCACCTCCGCCGCCGAGGCGTTGTGCACCGTCAACGTCTCCGCGAGCCCGTCCGGTCGGACGTCCCGGCTGCGGTGCACCAGCACGTCCGGGTCGCGGCGGGCCCCGCGCACGAACCCGGCCTCCGGCCCCGCCGGCACCGGCTCCGCTCCGTCCAGGGTGACGACCGCGCGCGTGAGGACGCGCACGTCGCCGCAGATCACACCCTGCGCACCGGTACCGCGCAGCTGCCCGTCCGGACCGGTGAGGCAGACGGTCGGGGCAGCGACGGCGACGGCGAGATCCTGCAGGTGCGGGGTGGCCATGCCGCCCGACGCTACGGGCCCCCGGTCGTCGCCACCGCGGGTCGGTGTCGCCGGCCACGCCGCGACCAGGGCCAGACGTGACGCAGACCGCGCCGCAGCAGCGGAACCGTCGGGTTATGGTCCGGCGCATGAGTTCCGCCTTGGAGCCGGCCGCCGACGTGTCCGGTGCCGCCGCTGCCGAACCCGACGTCCACACCACGGCGGGCAAGCTCGCCGACCTGTACCGGCGCCTCGACGGCGCGATCCACGTCAGCAGCCCCGAGGCCATCGAGCGCCAGCACGCCAAGGGCCGCCAGACCGCCCGCGAGCGGATCGACCAGCTGCTGGACCCGGGCTCGTTCGTGGAGCTCGACGCGCTGACCCGGCACCGGTCCACGAACTTCGGCATGGACGCCAAGCGCCCGTTCGGCGACGGTGTCGTGACCGGCACCGGCACCATCGACGGCCGCCCGGTCGCGGTGTTCAGCCAGGACGCCACGGTGTTCGGCGGCGCGCTCGGCGAGGTCTACGGCGAGAAGATCGTCAAGGTCATGGACCTCGCCATGAAGATCGGCTGCCCCGTCATCGGCATCAACGACGGCGGCGGCGCGCGCATCCAGGAGGGTGTCGTCGCGCTCGGCCTCTACGGCGAGATCTTCATGCGCAACGTGCGCAGCTCCGGCGTGATCCCGCAGATCTCGCTGATCATGGGTGCGTGCGCGGGCGGCGCGGTGTACTCGCCCGCGATCACCGACTTCACGGTGATGGTCGACCAGACCAGCAACATGTTCATCACCGGGCCGGACATCATCAAGACGGTCACCGGCGAGGACGTGGACTTCGAGGACCTCGGCGGCGGCCGGACGCACAACACCAAGTCCGGCGTGGCGCACTACCTCGCCTCCGACGAGGCCGACGCGTTCGCCTACGTCAAGGAGCTGCTGAGCTACCTGCCGTCGAACAACATGTCGGAGCCGCCGGTCTTCCCGGCACCGCAGCCGACCGAGGGCAGCATCGTCGACGACCTCACCGAGTCCGACCTGGAGCTCGACACGATCATCCCGGACTCGCCCAACACGCCGTACGACATCCGCGAGGTGATCACCCGGGTCGTCGACGACGGCGAGTTCCTCGAGGTCCACGAGCTGTTCGCGCCGAACATCGTCGTGGGCTACGCGCGGGTGGAGGGCCGCTCGGTCGGGGTCGTGGCCAACCAGCCGACCCAGTTCGCCGGCTGCCTCGACATCGACGCGTCGGAGAAGGCGGCGCGGTTCGTGCGCACCTGCGACGCCTTCAACATCCCGATCCTGACGTTCGTCGACGTGCCCGGTTTCCTGCCCGGCACGGAGCAGGAGTGGAACGGCATCATCCGCCGCGGCGCCAAACTGATCTACGCCTACGCCGAGGCGACCGTCCCGAAGGTCACGGTGATCACCCGCAAGGCCTACGGCGGCGCGTACGACGTGATGGGGTCGAAGCACCTCGGCGCCGACATCAACGTGGCGTGGCCGACGGCGCAGATCGCCGTCACAGGTGCCGCGGGCGCGGTGAACATCCTCTACCGCAAGGAGCTCAGGGGCCTGGAGGGCGACGAGCTCGCCGCCCGGCGCGCCCAGCTCCAGCAGGAGTACGAGGACACGCTCTGCAACCCGTACATCGCGGCCGACCGCGGTTACATCGACGCGGTCATCCCACCCTCGCACACCCGCGGCTACGTGGGCCGCGCGCTGCGTCTGCTGCAGACCAAGCGCGAGTCGGCGCCGCCGCGCAAGCACGGGAACATCCCGCTGTGAGCGTCGAGGAGCTGACCCCGCAGGAGCGCCGCGCGCTCTTCCGGGTGGTGCGGGGCGAGCCGACCGACGAGGAGCTGGCGGCGCTGACCGTGGTGCTCGCGGCCGCGGCATCCGCCGGGGGCGCTAAGGAGCAGCCGGTGCGCGACCGGTGGTCCGACCCCACGGCGCAGTTCCGCCGCCCGATCCAGGTCGGCCCGGACGCCTGGCGAACCGCGTTCTGGCCCCGGTGAGCGCGCGTCGAGAACGAAGTCGTGGTGATCGAAGAGCCGGATCGATCACCACAGCTTCGTTCTCGACGGGGGCACCGCCTCGCCGCCGAGCCCTTCCGTAGGGTCGACGGGTGCTCGTCGTGCTCGCCTCCGCCTCCCCCGCCCGCCTCGGTGTGCTGCGCGCCGCCGGCATCGACCCCGTGGTCGAGGTCGCCGACCTCGACGAGGACGCGCTGCTGGCCGGCATGCCGGGCGCCGGGCCCGCGGAGAAGGTGACCGCGCTGGCGGCGGCCAAGGCGGCCGCGGTCACCGAGCGGGTCGCCGCCCGCCACCCGCACGCGGTCGTGATCGGCTGCGACTCGATGCTCATGCTCGACGGCCGGCTCGTGGGCAAGCCGCGCACGGCCGAGGTGGCGCGGGAGCGCTGGGCAGCGATGGCCGGCCGCACCGGCGAGCTGTTCACCGGCCACGCCGTGCTGCGGCTGATCGACGGCGCGGTGGCCTGCCGGGCCGACGGGCACGCCGTCACCGAGGTGCGCTTCGCCGAGCCCACCCCGGCCGAGCTCGACGCCTACCTGGCCTCCGGCGAGCCGCTCGCCGTCGCTGGTGCGTTCACGATCGACGGGCTCGGCGGGTGGTTCGTCGAGGGCCTCGACGGCGATCCGTCGAACGTGGTGGGCCTGTCGCTCCCGCTCACCCGCAAGCTGCTGGCCCGCGTCGGGGTGACGGTCACCGACCTGTGGGCAGCCCGGCGCGCGCCCGCCTGACGTACGGCGCCACCGGCGAGAACTTCAGCGCCTCCGGCAGCCGCAGCAGCACGTCGCGCTGTCCGTACAGCACGACCAAGCCGTCGCGGACGGCGGCGGCCAGGTCGATCACGCCCTCCCACACCTGGTAGAGCACCGACAGCGACGACTCGATCGTCAGGTCGACCTCGTAGCCGGGGTCGGTGAAGCACAGCGACACGTCGTCCGGCTGCACCACGAACCAGAACCGGGACTTGCGCGCGTCCGGCAACCGCACGTGCAGCACGGTCCGTCTGCGCCGGAACGGCCCCGGGTCGATGCCGCCGCGGATCCACCACATGAGCACGGTCGGGTCCAGCTCGTCGGGGCGCGGCTCGCCGAACGCGTACCGAGCGCCCCACTCGGCGAGCCCGAAGATGATCGGCCGCAGCGCCTCCCCGGCGTCCGTGGGCAGGTACTGCTCGTCCTCGTGGACGATCAGCCCGTTGCGTTCGAGCTGGTCCAGCCGCTTCGACAGCAGTCCGCGGGACATTCCCGGCAGCCCGCGCGCCAGCTCGTTGAACCGGTTCGCGCCGTTCAGCACGTCCCGGATCACCAGCAATGTCCACCGGTCACCGAGCAGTTCGAGGGAGCGGGTGATCGGGCAGTACTGGCCGTAGCGCGACATGCCCGAATGCTCGTCGCGGCGGTGCATTTTGTGAACTACTCAACGCTCGCCCGATCCGTCACCGTCGTCGGCATGACGACGATGCAGATCACCGAGCCGCTCACCGACGAGGACGTCCGCGCACTGGCCGCGGACATGGGCCGGGTGGCCGCCCCCTACGAGGCCGAGCACGACCGGGACGCGACGTTCGTGTCCGAGGCGTACACGGCGATGACCGAGCGCGGCTACCTGCGCCTCGCGGTACCCGCCGACCTCGGCGGCCTCGGCGCGACACCCCGCCAGCTGCTGATCGCGCAGGAGGAGCTGGGCTCCTGGTCCGGCGCGGCCGCGCTGGCCACGACGATGCACCACTACCTGACGCTGGTGCAGGTCTGGCGGCGCCGCCGCGGCGCCCCGGACGCCGAGGGGGTGCTGCGCCGCGTCGCCGAGGACGGCCTGATCATGGCCACGAGCGGCGGCTCGGACTGGGTCTGTCCCACGACGATCGCCACCCCGGTGGACGGGGGCTACCTCTTCGACGGCCGCAAGTCGTTCTGCAGCCAGGCGCCGGTCGCCTCGGTCATCTCCACCTCCGCAGTCCTCGGCGCGCCCGGTCCCGACGCGGTCGTCCTGCACGCCGGCGTCCCGCTCTCCGCCCCCGGTGTGCGCATCGAGGAGACCTGGGACACGCTCGGCATGCGCGGCACCGCCAGTCACGACGTCGTGTTCGACGGCGTGTTCGTGCCCGCCGAGAAGATCATGGGCACCCGCCCGTACGGCGAGCTGGCCGGGCCACTGCTGGTGGCCGCCATCCACTTCGCGCCGATCGCGGGTGCTGCCTACCTCGGGGTGGCCCGCGGCGCGGCCGAGGAGGCGGTCCGGATCGCGAACCGCCGCGGCC
Source organism: Pseudonocardia thermophila (assembly GCF_900142365.1). Taxonomy (GTDB): domain Bacteria; phylum Actinomycetota; class Actinomycetes; order Mycobacteriales; family Pseudonocardiaceae; genus Pseudonocardia; species Pseudonocardia thermophila. The sequence continues at coordinate 160,827 of NZ_FRAP01000008.1, forward strand.
GCTACGGCGCCGTCCGGCAGGCCGGCGAGATGTTCGCGCGGCTGCGGGTGGCGCGCTGGGCGCTGCAGGCGGCCCTCGCCGAGGTGGGCGATGATCCCGCGGCCGACGAGGCCGCGCTGGAGACCGTGATGACGGCCAAGCGGCACGCCGTCACGGAAGCCCGGGCCGTGACCGACCTGGCGCTGGAACTGGCCGGCGGGCCGGCGTTCCACCGCTCGTCGCCGCTCGAGCGCGCCTACCGCGACGTGCGCGGCGGGCCGTTCCACCCGCTCACCCCGGAGGCCACGCTGGAACTGGTCGGCCGCCGCGCGTTCGCACTGCTGACGGAAGGCGCGCAGGCCTAGTCTGGGCGTATGGATCCGAAGTTCGCCGAGTACGCCCATCCCGAGGCACTGGTCGACACGGACTGGCTCGCCGAGCACCTGGGCGACGCGAACCTGGTCGTGGTCGAGTCGGACGAGGACGTGCTCCTCTACGACACCGGGCACATCCCGGGTGCGGTCAAGGTCGACTGGCACACCGACCTGAACGACCCGGTCACCCGCGACTACGTCGACGGGGAGCGGTTCGCGCAGATCTGCGGCGAGCGCGGCATCGCCCGGGACACCACCGTGGTCTTCTACGGCGACAAGAACAACTGGTGGGCCTGCTACGCGCTGTGGGTGTTCAGCCTCTTCGGGCACCCGGACGTGCGGATCCTCGACGGCGGCCGCGCCAAGTGGATCGCCGAGGGCCGCGAGCTCACCACCGAGGTGCCCGAGCCCGCGCCGGTGGAGTACCCGGTGGTCGAGCGCGACGACTCCACGATCCGTGCGTTCAAGGACGACGTGCTCGCCCACCTGGGCAAGCCGTTGGTCGACGTGCGATCGCCCGGCGAGTACTCCGGCGAGCTGCTGCACATGCCTGACTACCCGCAGGAGGGCGCCGTCCGCGGCGGCCACATCCCGGGCGCGGCGAGCGTGCCGTGGGCCCGCGCGGCCGCCGAGGACGGCACGTTCAAGCCGCGGGCCGAGCTGGAGGCCATCTACCTCGAGGAGCAGGGCCTCGAGCCGGACGACGAGGTGATCGCCTACTGCCGGATCGGGGAACGCTCCAGCCACACCTGGTTCGTGCTCACTCACCTGCTCGGCTTCCCGAAGGTCCGCAACTACGACGGAAGCTGGACGGAGTGGGGCAACTCGGTGCGGGTGCCGATCGTGCAGGGCCCCGAACGGGGCTCGGTCTCATGAGCCTGCCCGAAGCCCTGCAGGAGCTGGTGGACGACTTCTCCGGTGTCGGCCCGAAGGACCGGCTGCAGCTGCTGCTGGAGCTGTCCCAGGAGCTGCCCGAGCTGCCGGAGCGCTACGCCGACGCCGCGGAGACGATGGAGCAGGTGCACGAGTGCCAGTCGCCGCTCTTCCTCGCCGTCGAGGTGGAGCCGGCCGGCGACCAGCTGGTGCACCTGTTCTTCTCCGCGCCGCCGGAGGCGCCCACGACCCGCGGGTTCGCCGCGATCATGCACATCGGGCTGGACGGCCAGCCTGCCCAGACCGTGCTGGAGGTGCCGGACGCCTTCTACACCGCCCTCGGCCTGGGCCAGGCCGTGAGTCCGCTGCGGCTGCGCGGCATGGCGGCCATGCTCGCGCGGATCAAGAACCAGGTCCGCAGGGCCGTCGCAGGCCAGCAGAGCCCGGCGTAGCGAACCTCAAGTCTGTGTGAAGAACGTTCCGTCCGGACCCGCCGGCGCGAACACTGTGAACCACCTCATCGGGGTACGGGAGGTGGATGGCATGGCGCTCGCGGCGGCCGGCGACACCTGGGGCATCGACGGGACGACCTTCCTGTTGGGGTACGGCGTCCTGGCGGTCGGGGTGTTCATCGCCTCCGTGCGCGCCCGGCGGGCGCTGGCCGATCCCGGCCAGAAGCACGTCGTGCCCGACCTCACCGGGCGGCACAACGACGTCGCGTACCTCAACGGCGGCGCCGATCTCGCGGTCTGCTCCGCGCTGGCCAGGATGCGGGTGCAAGGCCTGGTCGCGGCCCACAAGGGCACGATCACCGCGACCGGGCGGCCGGGCCCCGACAGCGACGAGCTGGAGCGCGCGATCGCGTTCGCCACCGCCTCCCCGACCCCGCGGGCGCGGCTGACGTGGCTGCGCCCGGTGCGGACGGCCCTCGACGGCATCGACCGCCGGCTCGTCGCCGAGGGTCTGCTGCTCTCGCCCGAGCAGCGCCACCGCATCCGCCTCGTCGGGCTGTGGATGACCGCGGTGGCCGGCTTCGGCCTGCTGCGGCTGCTCGCCGGCATCGCCGACGCGCGGCCGGTCGGGTTCCTCGTCGTGGCGCTGCTCATCGTCGCCGTCGTCGCGGCGGTCCAGCTCCTGCAGGCCCCGCGGCGCACCCGGACCGGCGACCGGGTGCTGGCCACGATGCGCGAGCAGCTCGACCGCTACGCACCGCACAACCGGCCCGACTGGGCGCTCTACGGCGCCCAGGCCGCCGCGCTCGGCGTGGGCCTGTTCGGCGCGCAGGCGCTGTGGGCGTCCGATCCCGCGATGGCGGACGCGCTCGCGCTGCAGCGGCTGTCGGGCAGCGGGTCATCCGGCTCGGGCGACTCGTCGTGGTCCGGCGGCGACAGCGGGTGCGGGAGCAGCAGCGGGTGCGGCGGGTGACCGTCCCGAGCGCCGGCGCCGTCCCCGAGCTGGCCGGGGTGGGCGTCGGCTGGCGCCCCGAGATCTCCGGGTGGGTCGCCGACCGGCCCGGGTTGCGGTTCGGCGAGGTGATCGCCGAATCGATCGCTCCCGCGGTTCCACCTCGAGGGGTGGTGGAACTGCGGGAGCGGGGGGTCGAGGTGGTGCCGCACGGGATCCGGCTGTCCCTGGGCGGCACCGATCCGCTCGATCCCGGGAAGGTCACCCATCTCGCGGCCTGCGCGGCCGCGCTGGGTAGCCCCGTCGTGAGTGAGCACGTCGCGTTCTGCGGTGCTGGGGGGCTCACGGCGGGGCACCTCCTCCCGCTGCCCCGCACCCGGGCGGCGCTGGACGTGCTGGCCGCCAACGTGCGCCGCTTGCAGGCCGAGCTGGACGTGCCGGTCGCGCTGGAGCCGATCGCGTCGTTCCTCGACTGGCCGGAGGACGAGTTCACCGAGGCCGACTTCCTCACCGAGCTGCTGGAGCGGACGGGCGCGCTGCTGCTGCTCGACGTCGCCAACGTCTACGCCAACGCCGTCAACCGCGGCCGCGACCCGCGCACGGCGCTGGACCGGATGCCGCTCTCCCGCATCGCCTACGTGCACATCGCCGGCGGCGCCGAGCATCCCGACGATCCCGGCATCTACCACGACACGCACGCCGATCCCGTGCCCGAGCCGGTGTTCGCACTGCTCGGCGAGCTGGTGGACCGGATCGGCGGAGCGCCGCCGGTGATGCTGGAGCGCGACGGGCGCTACCCGCCCGCGGAGGTGCTGTCCGCCGAGCTCGACCGCATCGCCGAGACGGCCGGGCTGGCCACGCCCGCCCGATGACCGGTCCTCGCTCCGACCACGACGGCCGCGCCGACGTCGAGGAACTGGCCATCCGCCAGGCCGAGCTGGTGGCCGCGCTCGTCGCGGGCGGCGCCAGCCCGGCGGGGTTCGACCCGGCCCGGCTCGCCGCCACCCGCCGGGCTCTGCTGCGCAAGCGGGCCGGGGAGGCGGCGAAGGCGTGGCCCCTGCTCGCCGCCGCACACGGTGCGGCGTGGCCCGCGGTGTTCGCCGAGCACTGCGCCGGACGCCCGCCCGCGGGGCCGCTGCGCGACGGCTGGGACGTCGCCCGCGCCCTGCGCGCGGGCGGCCGGCTGCCAGAGGCGGCCGTCACAGAGCTGGCCGAGCGGGAGGCCGCGCTGCACTACGACGGCACCTCCGCCCCCACCCCGCGGCGGTGGCGTCGGTTACGCCGCCGGTTCTTCGGCCTCCGTCGTGCATAAACTCCGCGGGGACTGTGCGCCGGGGCATCGGGCCCCGGCCGGCTGGCTGATCACGGGAGGCCGACAGCTGTGGGGCGCTTGACCAAGGTCCTGGTGGCGAACCGGGGAGAGATCGCCGTCCGGGTCATCCGGGCCTGCCGGGACGCGGGGTTGGCCAGCGTCGCGGTCTACGCTGACCCCGACCGGGACGCGCCGTTCGTCCGGCTCGCCGACGAGGCCTTCGCCCTCGGCGGGACCACCGCCGCCGAGTCGTACCTCGACATCGCGAAGGTGATCGACGCGGCGGAGAAGGCGGGCGCCGACGGCATCCACCCCGGCTACGGCTTCCTGTCGGAGAACGCCGACTTCGCCCAGGCCGTGATCGACGCCGGCATCACCTGGATCGGCCCGTCGCCGCAGTCGATCCGTGACCTCGGTGACAAGGTCACCGCCCGGCACATCGCCATGCGCGCCGGCGCCCCGCTGGTGCCCGGCACCGCCGACCCCGTCTCGGGCGCCGACGAGGTGGTCGCCTTCGCCGAGGAGCACGGCCTGCCGGTCGCGATCAAGGCGGCGTTCGGCGGCGGCGGGCGCGGCATGAAGGTCGCGCGCGAGGAGAAGGAGATCGTCGAGCTCTACGAGTCGGCGGTGCGCGAGGCCACCGCGGCCTTCGGCCGCGGCGAGTGCTTCGTGGAGCGCTACCTCGACAAGCCGCGCCACGTCGAGACCCAGGTGCTCGCCGACCAGCACGGCAACGTGATCGTCGTCGGCACGCGCGACTGCTCGCTGCAGCGGCGGTTCCAGAAGCTCGTCGAGGAGGCACCCGCACCGTTCCTGACCGAGGAGCAGCGCACCACCCTCTACGAGGCCTCCAAGGCGATCGTGAAGGAGGCCGGCTACTACGGCGCCGGCACCGTCGAGTTCCTCATCGGCCAGGACGGGCTCATCACGTTCCTCGAGGTGAACACCCGCCTGCAGGTCGAGCACCCGGTCTCGGAGGAGACCAGCGGCATCGACCTGGTGCGCGAGATGTTCCGCATCGCCCAGGGCGAGCCGCTGTCGATCCTGGAGGACCCGCAGCCGCGCGGGCACTCGATCGAGTTCCGCATCAACGGCGAGGACGCCGGTCGCGGCTTCCTGCCCGCCCCCGGCACGGTCACCTCGCTCACGCTCCCGTCCGGCCCCGGTGTGCGCGTCGACTCCGGTGTGGAGACCGGCTCGGTGATCGGCGGGCAGTTCGACTCGCTGCTGGCCAAGCTGATCGTCACCGGCTCGGACCGCACGCAGGCGCTGGAGCGCGCCCGCCGTGCGCTGGCCGAGTTCCAGGTGGAGGGCATGGCCACCGTGCTGCCGTTCCACCGGCTGATCGTGGACGACCCGGCGTTCACCGCGACCAGCGCCGAGTCGTTCGCCGTGCACACCCGCTGGATCGAGACCGAGTGGAACAACACGGTCGAGCCGTTCACCGGCGGCGCGGAGGCCGAGGACGAGCAGGCGCCCCGGCAGAACGTCGTCGTCGAGGTGGGCGGACGGCGCCTGGAGGTGTCGCTGCCGGGCGACTTCGCCATCGGCACCGGCGGCGGTGCAGCGCTCGCCGCGAAGAAGCCGCGCAAGCGCTCCGGCGGCCGGGCCGCGGCCGCCGTCTCGGGTGACGCGGTCACCGCGCCCATGCAGGGCACCGTCATCAAGGTCGCCGTCTCCGACGGCGACGTGGTCGAGCCGGGCCAGCTCATCGTCGTGCTCGAGGCGATGAAGATGGAGAACCCGGTCACCGCGCACAAGGCGGGCACCGTCACCGGGCTGTCGGTGGAGCAGGGCGCATCCGTGTCGCAGGGCACGGTGTTCTGCGAGATCAAGGACTGATCGACCGCGCCCGGCTCCGCGACGGCGGAGTCGGGCGCAGATCAGGCCAGGACCTCGTCGAGCACACCCCACTCCGGGATCCGGCCCATCCCCGACGGCTCCCGCACGTTCTTCGTCCGCGTGAACTCCAGCAGGCTCTCCACCGCGTGCTCGCGCCCGTAGCCGGAGTCCTTGAACCCGCCGAAGGGCGTGCCGAGCAGGGCCCGGTTGAAGTTGTTGATCAGCACGACGCCGGCCTCGATCCGCCGGGCGACGCGGCGGGCGCGCGGATGGTCAGCGGTGTAGACGGCGGCGAGCAGGCCGTACGGGGTGTCGTTGGCCAGCGCGACAGCCTCGTCCTCGTCCGCGAACGCAAGCACGGCGGTGACCGGTCCGAACACCTCGTCGCGGGCGATCGCCATGTCCGGGGTGACGTCGGTGAGCAGCGTCGGCGCCACCCAGTAGCCGCCGGCGAGCGCGGGATCCTCGGGCACCGACGCGGTCGCCGCCACGTTCGCCCCGGCGGCGACCGCCGCGTCCACGTGGGCCTGCACCCGGTCGCGGTGCGCGGCGGTGACCATCGGTCCCACGTGCGTGCCCGCGGCCATCCCGGGTCCGACGCGCAGCCGCCGCACCGCCCCGGCCACCTGTTCGACGAACGCGTCGTGCACCCGCTCGTGCACCAGCAGCCGCGACGCGGCCGTGCAGGCCTCGCCGCCGTTGAAGAACGCCCCTTCGACGGCGCCGCGCACGGCCGCGCCGAGATCGGCGTCGTCGAACACGATCAGCGGGTTCTTGCCGCCCAGCTCCAGCACCGCGGGGGTCAGCGCGTCGGCGGCGAGCTTGAGCACCGCGCGCCCGGTCGCCGTGGAGCCGGTGAACGACAGGTGCTCGACGAGCGGGTGCCCGGCCAGCGCCGCACCGGTCTCGGGGCCCGGCCCGGGCACGACCTGCAGCACGCCGTCCGGCAGCACGGTCTGCAGCAGCTCGACCATCCGCAGGATCGTGAGCGGGTCCTGCTCCGGCGGCTTGAGCAGCACGCAGTTGCCGGCGGCGAGCGCGGGCGCGGCCTTGCCGGCGGTGTGGATCGGCGGCCAGTTGAACGGGATGATCCCGGCGACCACCCCGTACGGCTCGCGCACCGTGTGCGCGGTGACCGGGCCGAGGTCGATCGCGTCCCCGTGCACCTTGTCGGCGAGCCCGCCGAAGAACGCGAACGACGACACCGCGAACGCCACGTCGAAGTCCCGGGAGATGTGCAGTGGCTTGCCCATCTCCCGGGTCTCCAGCTCGGCCAGCTCGTCGGCGTGCGCAGCGATCACCCGCGAGCACTCGGCCAGCAGCGCGCCGCGCTCCCGGGCACCGACGTGCCGCCACAGCTCGTCGTAGGCGGCCCGGGCACGCCGGACGGCGGCGTCGACCTGCGCCGCGCCGCCGCCGCGCACCACCGCGATCTCCGCCCCGGTCGCCGGGTCGTGCACGGCGAACGCGTGCTCCGGGCCACCCGACCAGGGACCGCTGAGCGCCGGCAGCCTCACGCCCGCAGCCCGAGGGCGTCGAGGATCTTCGTGCGGGCCTGCTGGAACGCGTCCAGCGCCGCCGGGTTCGCCAGGCTGTCGCGGCTCGCGACGGTGTCCGGGTCGGCGCCCATGAGCAACCGCTTCACCGGGACCTCCAGGATCTTGCCGGTGAGCGTGCGCGGCAGCTCGGCCACGGCGAACACCCGGTCGGGGACGTGCCGCGGCGAGCACTCGCGCCGGACCACGTCCTTGATCCGCGCGACCAGCTCGTCGTCCAGCTCGACGCCGTCAGCGAGCGTGACGAACATCGGCACCTGCCCCGGCCCGTTCTCCTCGGGCAGGTCGACCACCAGCGCCTCGGTCACCTCGGGCAGGGTCAGCACCGCGCGGTACAGCTCGGCCGAGCCGATCCGCACCCCGCCGCGGTTGATCGTCGCGTCGCTGCGGCCGTAGAGCACGCCGCCGCCGTGCTCGGTGATCTCCAGCCAGTCGCCGTGCCGCCACACGCCCGGGTACGTCGTGAAGTACGCCTCGCGGTAGCGGCTGCGGTCGGGATCACCCCAGAACGACACCGGCATCGACGGCATCGGCTCGGTGATCACCAGCTCGCCGGTCTCGCCGACCAGCGGGCGGCCCTGCGGGTCCCACGCCTCGACCGCGACGCCGAGGATCGGGGCCTGCAGCTCCGAGCGGTACACCGGCAGCCACGGCACCGGCCCGAGGAACGGCCCGGCGACGTCGGTGCCGCCGCTGATCGAACCGAGCCAGATGTCCGGTCCCAGCTCGCCGTAGACCCAGTCGAACCCTTCCGGTGAGAGCGCCGATCCGGTCGAGCCGAGCGCGGTGAGGGCCGCCAGCTCCCGGCCCTCCCGCGGGCGGATGCCGGCCTTCATGCACGACTGGATGTAGCTCGCGCTGGTGCCGAACATCGTCATGCCGGTGTCCTCGGCGAGGTCCCACAGGACGCCGAGGTCCGGGTGGCCGGGACTGCCGTCGTAGATGATGATCGACGCCTCGGTGAGCAGCACCCCGACCATCACGTTCCACATCACCCAGCCCGTGGTGGTGAACCAGAACATCCGGTCGCCGCGATGGGCGTCGAGGTGGAACGCCGAGGCCTTCAGCTGGTCGACGAGCATCCCGACGTGGGAGTGCACGATCGGCTTGGGCAGCCCGGTCGTGCCGGAGGAGTAGACGATCCACAGGGGGTGCTCGCCGGGCACCCGCGTGAACTGGAGCGGGGCGCCGGGCCGGCCGAACTCCTCCCACTGCACCGGATCGCGCAGGCCGGACAGATCGGCGTCCGGGTCGAGCGCCCGCAGCACCACGGTCGTGCGGACCGTCGGCAGCGCGTCCTGCAGCGCCCGCACCTCGGCGCGGCGGTCGAACGGCTTGCCGCTGTAGGTGTAGCCGTCGACGGCGAGCAGCACGGTCGGCTCGATCTGGGCGAACCGGTCGACGACGCTGCGCACCCCGAAGTCGGGCGAGCAGGCCGACCAGATCGCGCCGATGCTCATGCAGGCCAGGCCTGCGGCCAGCGTCTCCGGCACGTTCGGCAGGTAGGCGGCCACCCGGTCGCCGACGCCGACGCCCGCCTCGCGCAGCCCGGCCGCCAGTGCCGCGGTCCGCTCCCGCAGCGTGCCCCACGTCCACGACCGGGCGGGCACGCCCTCGGCCGCGTACTGCACGGCGAGGGCGTCGTCGGCCTTGCCGCGGAAGACGTGCTCTGCGTAGTTCAACCGGGCGCCGGGGAACCACTGCGCACCGGGCATCTCCCGGCGGCCGAGCACTCGGTCGTAGCCGGAGTCGGAGGTGATGTCGAAGTACTCCCACAGCGAGGCGTAGAAGGCGTCGAGGTGCTCCACCGACCACCGGTGCAGTGCCCGGTAGTCGTACTCGGGCAGCTCGAGGCCGCGGTGCTCGGCGAGCCAGTGCGCGTAGCGGGTGAGGTTGGCGCGGGCCCGCCGGGCGTCCGACGGCGTCCAGAGCAGATCGCGCTGCGTCGTCATCGCGGTGGTCGGGTCAGCGGAAGGCCGGGATCACCTTCTCGCCGAACAGCCGGATCGACTCCATCGCCTTCTCGTGCGACGGCCCGGTGGGGTGGCGGAAGCGCATCACGAAGTAGTCCGCGCCCAGCTCCTGGTGCCAGCGCTCGATCTCGTCGATGACGTGCTCGGGCGAGCCGATGATGAACCGGTCCGGCGCCACCTTGTCGAAGGTGAACTCGTCGACCGAGGACAGGTCCGCGATCCACGGGTCGGCGAGGGGGCTGTAGCCACCGGCCTGGTAGTAGAACCGGTGCGACATCATCAGGTGCTCGGCGTACTCCTCGATCGCCTGCTCGGTGGTGGGCGCGACCCAGCATTCGCGCAGCACCGCCACCCGCGGGATCCGCCCGTGCTTCGCCGCCGACTTCGCGTAGATCTCGTTGAACGTCTTGAAGGTCCCGATCGTGTTGATCACGTCGGTGACCCACGCGTCGCCGAGCCGGCCCGCCCGGCGCAGACCCTGCGGCGTCCACGCCCCCAGCCACACCGGCGGCCGCGGCTGCTGCACCGGCTTCGGGGTGATCCGCATGTTCTGGAAGTGGAAGACCTCGCCGTCGAAGTCGAGGTCGTCGTGCGTCCAGGCCTCCTGCAGGAACCGGACGGTGTCCTCCATGAGCGCGCCGCGCTGGCTCGGGTCCACGTCGAACGCAGCCAGGTCCTCGCTCACGTAGCTCGCACCCAGTCCGAGGATCAGCCTGCCGTTCGAGATCACGTCGAGCAGAGCGGCGTCCTCGGTGAGCCGGATGGGGTTGTACAGCGGCGCCAGCGCCACGCAGCTGCCGACCTTCAGCGTGGTCGTCTCGCGGGCCACCCCCGCCGAGACCATCAACGGGTTCGGGAAGTAGCCGTCGGCCTGCTGGTGGTGCTCGGTGATCAGGCACGAGTCGAAACCGACCGACTCGGCCATCTTCGCCTCGGCGACGATCTCGTCGTAGACGCGGGCCATGTCGGCGCCGTCCGGCCAGTCCTCGGTGATGGGGAAGATGCCGAACTGGATCCTGGCCATGGCGTCTCCTTCTGCAGCATCGCAGGGGGGAAGGGGCAGATCGGGACGTTAGGCCCGTGTGAGCTGCCTCTCAATGGGCCCGGCACAGGCTTGGTGCAACAAGTGTTGTGACCGCCCACAAGGGAACGGCTACAGGCCGAGCAGCCGAGCCGCGGTGGCGCCCAGGACCTGCTCGGCCGCGTCCGTCGGCAGCGCCTCGCGGATCAGCTCGACGACGTGCTCGTCGCCCATGTCGTACGGGTAGTCGGTGCCGACGACGACGTGGTCGGCACCCATCTGCTGCACCAGGAACCGCAGGTGGGCGGCGTCGTAGACGAGCGCATCGACGTAACAGCGGCGCAGGTACTCCGACGGCGGGCGGTTCGGGATGCAGCGGCGGCCCTCCGGCCGGTGCGCCCACGCGTGGTCCATGCGGGAGCTGTAGAACGGCAGGTAGCCGCCGCCGTGGACGAACACGAGCGCGAGGTCCGGCAGCTCCTCCAGCAACCCGGAGTGGATCATCCGGGTGGCCGCGACCGTGGTGTCGAGCGGATTGCCGACGACGTTGGTCAGGTAGTACTCGGTGAGCCGGTCGCCGCCGGTGAACCCGTGCGGGTGCAGCAGCACCGGCACGCCCAGCTCCGCGGCGGCCGCGAAGAACGGCCGGAAGCGGCGGTCGTCGAGATCGAGGCCGTTGACGTTCGTGCAGATCTCCACCCCGCGCATGCCCAGCTCGCGCACGCCGTGGTGCAGCTCGGCGACCGCGGCCTCGACGTCCTGCAGCGGCACCGTGGCGAGCGCGACGAACCGGTCCGGGCGGTCGCGGGCGAACTCGGCGAGGTGCTCGTTCTGCATCCGGGCCAGCCGGCGGCCGAGCGCCGGGTCAGCCCAGTAGTAGAACTGCGGCGGCGCCGCGGAGATCGCCTGCACGTCGATGCCGGTGCGGTCCATGTCGGCGATGCGCTGCGCCGGATCGGTCAACTTCCCGGCGAGCGCCGCGAACTGGGTGGCGTTGTAGGCGGCCGTCTCCGGACCGCTGAACCGGGTGAACGGGTCGAGCCACGCCGGGGCAGGACCGTCGAGCAGCTTCTCGCACGCCGGGGTGGAGACGTGGGCGTGCAGGTCGATCACCCGCGTCACGTGCCCGCACCCAGCACGTCGTCGACGACGAAAGCGAGCTGGATGCGCAGCAGGGCCTGCGGATCGTGCAGGTCCACGCCCAGGATCTCCTCGATGCGGTGCAGCCGGTAGCTGATCGTGTTGGGGTGCACGATCAGCGCCTCCGCGGTGACGGTGGCGTTGCAGCCGCAGCGCATGAACGCGCGCAGCGTCTCGACGAGCGTGGTGTCTCGGCGGCGGTCGTAGCTGCGCAACGGATCGAGGATCTGCTGCATGAACTCGATCAGCTCGTCGGGCCGCTCCACCTGCAGCAGCAGCCGGTAGATACCCAGGTCACCGAGGGCGACGACGCGATCGGTGCCGCCCGCGCGCTGGGTCAGGTTGAGCGCGCCGACGGCGAGCCGGTAGGCGTCGGCGTACTCGGTGACGTTCTCGCAGGCCCGGCCGAGGCCCACCGACACCGTGCCCGGGCTGCACGAGGTGCAGTGCCCGCGCAGCCGCTCGGCGATGTCCCGGGCGTCGGGCAGACCGGGCCGGTGCGGCCACAGCACGATGACATCGCCGCCGCGGGCCGCGACCAGCGCCTCGGCGGCCGTGGCGTTGACGACGTGCTGGACCTGGGTGAGCAGCGAACGGTTGCCGTTCGACGCCTGGTCGACGCCGGGATCGGGACGCACGACCAGCAGCGTGTGCGGCAGGGCGAGGTCGACGCCGAAGTGCCGGGCCCGGCTCACCGCGGCGGGCGGATCGACGGCGGGGGCGGTGAGCAGCTCGTCGAGGAACTCCCGCGACAACCGCCACTCCACCTCCTGCGCGGTGCACATCTTCGAGACGGCCAGCGCCACCACGCTCGCTCCGCGTTCCAGCACGCGCCGCTGCCAGGCCGCGCCGGGGTCCTGCAGGTCGAACACCCACACCCGCCCAGCCAGCTCCCCGGCCAGCACGATCGGCGCGACCAGCCCGTTCTCCCCGTCGATCGGCACGGCGCGGTACTCGTCGCTCGCGCGGTGGGCCGGCGGGGCTGCCCCGGCCGGGCAGTGGCGGTCGGCGGTGGCGGCGAGCCGGTTGCCGTCCGCGTCCTCGACCACGACGTCGGCGCCGAGCTCGCGCGCGAGGTGCTCGATGACGCGGGCCAGCGGTTCCCCGGCGAGCAGCAGCCGCAGCAGCGCCCGGTGCACGCGCTCGGCGCGCTCCTCGACGCGGTGGCGCTCCTCCAGCTCGGCGACCCGGGCGCGCAGCCGGGCGTTCTCGGTGCGGCCGCGCTCGCGCCGGATCGCGGCCTCCATCGTCAGCGCCACCTGGTTGGCGAAGGTCTCCATGAGGACGACCTCGTCGGCGGGGACGTCGCGCGGCGGGCGGCTGTAGCAGCTGATCACGCCCAGCACCCCGCCGACGCCGGTCAGCGGCAGTGCGAGGATCGCCCGGTAGCCCTCCTGGGCGGCCGCCGCCTCCCACTCGCTGCAGGTGGGATCGGCGCAGATGTCGACGAGCGCGACGGGCCGCTGCGAGCGGTACGCGCGGCTGGTCGGGCCCTCCGCGGTCGCGCCGGGGGTGATGCGCGGCGGGCGCTCGGCGTTCACCCGGGTCACGTACTCGACGGACAGTCCGTACGAGCCGAGGATGACCAGGTGCCGGCCGGTCTCGTCCGGCACGAACAGCGAGCAGAAGTCGTACCCGGTCAGGTGCACGACGGTGCCGGCGGCGAGGCTCGCGACCTCGGCCGGGCCGAGCCCGCGGTTGACCGCCCTGGCCAGCTCGGCGGCGGCGTCGAGCCACGCGCGCAGGTCATGGGCCGAGCCGACGGCTCGATCGTTCGTCAGAGCTGTCATCCGACCCCACCCTCATCGGTGCGTGGCCAGCAGAAGTGTAGGGGCGATGTCGAGGCCGCGGGCTGTGCTCGCCCACAAGCGGAGCGGCCGACGGTTGCCGCCGAACCCATGGAAAGGCCCGGGAAGCCGCTCCTATCCTCGCCCGACGCCGACAAGCCCCCACGCGACGACAAGGGAGTCCGCCGTGGTCAAGGTTCTGCTCCAGCTGTATCCGGTCATCCCCGCCACGCGGGCGGAGCGCGAGGCGCAGCGGCCGATGGGCCGCAACCGCGAGCGCTACCAGGAGCTGCTCGGTGGCTGGCACGACATCGTCCGGGCCGCCGACCGGCTGGGCGTGTGGGGCGTGGCCACCGTCGAGCACCACTTCCACTCCGAGGGCTACGAGGTCGGGCCCAACCCCGGTGTGCTCGACGCGTACTGGGCGGCGATCACCGAGAACGTGCGCGTGGGCCAGCTCGGGTACGTGATGAGCGCGCAGAACCCGATCCGGGTCGCCGAGGAGACCGCGATCCTGTCGCACCTGGCCGAGGGCCGGATCTTCGTCGGCTTCGCCCGCGGCTACCAGTCCCGCTGGACGAACATCCTCGGCCAGCACCTCGGCGCCCGCGCGACGCTCTCGCCCACCGGCACGCCCGCGGAGAAGATGGCGCTGCTGTCGGACGAGGAGAAGCAGCAGCGCTTCGCCGACGACAAACTCAACCGGGAGATCTTCGAGGAGCAGGTCGATCTCGTCCTCAAGGCCTGGGACAACGACGCCATCGAGGCCAAGGGCCGCTGGCAGATCCCGTACCCGTACGAGGAGGGGATCGACTGGACGATGACCGCGACGAAGGAGATCGGCGCGGTCGGCGAGATGGACGACGACAACAGGATCCGCCGGGTCAGCGTCGTCCCCGCCCCGTACTCACGGGAGCATCCACCGATCTTCATCTCCTCGAACGCCAGCCGGGAGACCATCGAGTACTGCGGCCCGCGCGGATTCATCCCGACGTACTTCTCCAAGATCGAGCGCGCCGCCGAGTACGGGCGGGCCTACGTCGATGCGGCGAAGGCGGCTGGTCGCCACTACGCGCTCGGCCAGAACCAGGCGCTGGTGCGCTGGGGCAACATCGCCCCGACGATGGAGCAGGCGCGTGCCAACGTCGAGGCGTGGGACGTCGACATCTTCCGTGATCTCTACGGCGGCACCACGCCGATGATGTTCGACCCGGCCAACCCCGTCGACTCCGTTCTGAACAGCGGGCTGTGGGTGATCGGCTCGCCGGACGAGGTGCGCGATCAGTACGTGGAGCAGTGGCGGAAGCTGCCCGCCGAGTACGTCGTACTGATCTACCACTTCGCGCAGCAGCCGGCCGAGAGCGTCATCGAGAACGTCGAGATGTTCATGCAGCACGTCAAGCCGGCACTGGACGAGATCACCTCGTCCTACGAGGGGTGAGTGCGATGACCACCGTGAACCCGGACGTCGAGCGGGCGAGCACCGGACGCGCGTACCGCGGGCAGGACCTGATCGAGGACTACATCCGCCGGTTCTCCAACTGGGGCCGCTGGGGCGAGGACGACCAGCTCGGCACCCTGAACTTCGTCGGCCCCGAGGAGATCCAGGCCGCGGCCGCGCTCGTGCGGCAGGGGAAGGTGATCTCGATGGCTCTGCCCTACGACGGGTTCGGGCCGCAGACCGGCGGGTTCCGCGCCAACCCGCTCAACATGATGACCGCGACCGGCACCGACCACGTGCAGGGCCACCAGGACCCGCTGCCCGGCAAATGGGGCCCGGCGCACGGCTTCGGGTTCGCCGACGACGTCGTCGTGATGCCGAACCAGGCCGGGACGCAGTGGGACGGGCTGTCGCACATCTTCTTCGAGGGGAAGATGTACAACGGCGCCGACGCGAGCCTGGTGACCGCGAAGGGCGCCAAGCGCTGCGGCATCGAGACGCTGAAGAACCAGCTGGTCATGCGCGGGGTGCTGCTCGACGTCGCCCGCTACAAGGGGGTCGATGCGCTCGAGCCCGGCTACGCCATCGGCCCCGACGATCTCGACGGCACCGCCGAGGCGCAGGGTGTCCAGATCCGCCGCGGCGACTGCATCATCATCCGCACCGGCATGCTCGGCGAACGCCGCGGCCGCTGGGGGGACTACGCCGGCGGGGACGCGCCCGGCATGTCGCTGTTCAGCGCGCCGTGGTTGTACGAGCACGAGATCGCGGCGATGGCCGCCGACACCTGGGGGCTGGAGGTGCGGCCCAACCAGGTCGAGCTGTTCCAGCCGCTGCACGTCATCGCGCTGGTGCACATGGGCATGCCGTTCGGCGAGGTGTGGGACCTGGAGGCGATCGCGGCCGACTGCGCGGCCGACGGCGTCTACGAGTTCCTGCTCTCGGCCACCGCCCTGCCGATCACCGGTGCGTGCGGGACCCCCCTCAACCCCGTCGCGATCAAGTAGGGGGTGCGGTGGAGTACCGGCTCACCGATGAGCAGCGGGAGTGGCGGGAGCGGGCGCGGGCCTTCGCTCTGGAGGAGGTGGCGCCGCGGGCGGCGGAGCTGGACGCGAAGGTCGACCCGGCTGAGGCGTTCTCCTGGGAGATCGTCGAAGCCGCCGACGCGCGCGGCCTGCGCCTTGCCCCGTTGCCGGCGGAGTACGGCGGCGGGGGCACCGACTTCCTGACCAACGCCGTCATGCTGGAGGAGATCGCGGCGGCCGACATGGGCGTCGCGGTGGTCCTGGCGCAGACCTGGAAGTTCGCCCAGCTGCTGATGGAGCTGGGCACCGCCGACCAGCGGGAGCGGTGGCTGCCGCGGCTGGCGGAGAACCCGCGCGGGCTCATGGCGGCGTCGTTCACCGAGCCCGGCTACGGCTCGGACAACGTGCTCACCTACGCCGGCGTCGACGGCGGGATGCAGTCGACCGCGACCAAGGTCGAGGGCGGCTGGGTGCTGCGCGGCGAGAAGCACTACATCTCCAACTCCAACCGCGCCGACATCATCCTCGCACTGATGCGCACCGACCCGACCGTGCCGGTGAAGGACGGGTGCAGCGCGTTCATCGTGCCCGCCGATCATCCGCACGTCCGGTTCGGCGTGGTGCACGACAAGATGGGCGAGCGGCTGGCGAACAACTCGGAGATCTTCTACGAGGACGCGTTCGTCCCGGCCGAGGACCTGCTCGGGGCGGAGAACGCGATCCTCTCCGACGTCGCGCGGCTGCTGCGCGGCTCGAACGCCTACGCCGGGATCTGCACGATCGGCGTCGCCCGTACCGCGCTGACCAGGGCGATCAAGCGGGCGAAGGTCCGGGTGCAGGGTGGGAGACCGATCATCGGGCACAGCGTGATCGCAGCCGAGCTCGGTGATCTGTGGGCGCGGCTGGAGGCCGCGCGCACGTACGTCTACCGGGCGGCGTGGGCGGCCGACCACGCCGACGCGTTCGACCCGAAGATGGCCGCCGCGCCCAAGCTCGTCGCGTCGGAGACGGCGTTCGAGGTGACCCGGCACGCGCTGGAGATCTTCGGCGGCTCCGGGGTGATGCGCGAGGTCGGCATGGAGAAGCTGCTGCGCGACGCCACGATCTTCCTGCACTCCGACGGCACCAACACGATCATGCGCCGGAAGATCGCGGCCGATCTCGCGGCGCGGACCGACGAGCAGCTCGACCGCATGTGGGACTGGTGATGCGGGCAGCCCTCCTCGACGCGTTCGACGGTGATGTCCGCATCGTCGAGGTGCCGACGCCGCGGCCTGGACCCGGCGAGGTCCTCGTCGACGTCGCCGCCTGCGGGGTGGGCCTGACGCTCGAGCGGGCCCGCACGGGCGCGCTCGGCGGTTCGACCCCGCGGGTGGTGGGGCACGAGATCGGCGGTGTGATCGCTGATCTGGGGTCCGGGGTGACCGGGTGGGCGGTCGGCGACCGCGTCACGACGTCGTTCTACCTGCTCTGCGGGCGGTGCACGTGGTGCGCGGGCGGCCGCGAGACGCTCTGCGCGAACTGGGGCGGGTTCGTCGGGGTGCACGTCGACGGCGGGCTGGCCGAGCAGGTGGTGCTGCCCGCGCACGGGCTGGTCGCCGTGCCCGGTGACGTCTCGCTCGCCGCCGCGGCGATCGCCGCCGACGCGATCGCGACGCCGTACCACGCGCTGACCGCGCGGGCGCCGGTGCGGGCGGGCTCGACCGTCGCCGTCATCGGAGCCGGCGGCGGGGTCGGGGTGCACACCGTCGGGATGGCCCGCGCGCTCGGCGCCCGCGTGGTCGGGATCGAGGCCGAGCCGGGCAAGGCGGAGCGGCTGCTGGAACTCGGCTGCGACCTCGTCACCGGACCCGAGGACGCGACCGACCTGCCGTGGCCGATCGACGTGTGCGTCGACACCGTGGCGTCGCGGGACACGCTCGCGGCCGCGGTGGGGATGCTCGGCCGGGCCGGCACCGTCGTGGTGGTGGGTTTCCAGGCCGGGTCAGCGTTCGAGCTGGACCCGCGGCCGCTCGTGCTCGACGAGGTGGTGATCACCGGGTCCCGGTACGCGACGCGCGCGGAGATCGCCGCGGCCCTCGACCTGGTGGCGCACGGGAAGGTCCCGCCGGTGATCGGGGCGCGGTTCCCGTTGGCCGAGGTGGCCCAGGCGTACCGGGCGATGCAGGACAACGCGGTGTTCGGGCGGATCGTGGTGGAGGTGGACCCGGCCTGAGGGCGGCCGCTCCTGTCCGGTCCTGCCGAGCAGCCGCCCCAGCTCCGCCACCGGTTGCGGATCTCGCCGGCGTGAGCGGCGAAGCCGTACTCGGCCCCGGCCGCGGCGCGGCGGTCCCGCACTGTGGCGAGCGGGGCGGCGACCGCCCGGCGGCGGGAGTCGGTGTGCTCCAGCTCCTCCTCGACCCTCCTCGACGGCCGGCTCGCAGGGGTCGGCTGCTGCCCGGGGCCAGCGTCTGCGCGGATGCGCGCTGCCCGGTGCACCCCTCAACGCGTCAACCAGGACTCGAAGCGCGTCGGTCCGGTGATGTCCGCCGTGCCGGCCGGCACCAGCGACTCCGCCGCGACCTTCGCACCGAAGAAGCGGGCATCGTCGCTGGTCACGACGGTGCGGGAGGCGTTCTGAGCAGCGAGCGCCTCGATCACGAACTCGGCCAGGGGACGGCGGTCCGGCCCGGCCATGTCGAGGATGCGGTTCGCCGGCTCGCCGGTCGCGATGCGGGCGAGCGCGGCCTGCACGTCGGCGACCGCCACCGGCTGCAGCTGCGCGTCGGGCAGCGTCACGGTGTCACCCGCGGTGCAGGAGTCGGCGATCGTCGTGAGGAACTCGTAGAACTGGGTGGCCCGCAGGATCGTGAACGGCACGCCCGACTCGCGCACCAGCTGCTCCGCGGCGGCCTTGGCGGTCAAGTGACCGTTGTCCGGCAGGCCGTCGGCCCCGACGACCGAGACCAGGACGTGGTGGCGCACGCCCGCGGTCCGCTCGGCGGCCAGCAGGTTCGTGGTGGCGGTCGTGAAGAACCGCAGCATCTCGGCGGGATCGTGGGTCGGCGCGTTGGTGGCGTCCACGACGGTGTGTGCGCCGACGAGGGCCGCGGCCACCCCCTCGCCCGTGACGGCGTCGACGCCGCTCGAGCGGGACGCGGCGACCACCTCGTACCCGGCCGCGGTGAGCCGCTCCACCAGCCCGCGCCCGACCAGCCCGCTGCTCCCGACCACGACGACCTTCATCTCGCACCCCCAAACTCGGACAACTTCTGTCCGAGAACATTACTCGGACTCATCATGTCCGAGTCAAGTAGCCTGAGCCCGTGAAGCTGTCCGGCGGCGTGGAGTGGGCCCTGCACTGCTGCGTCGTGCTCACCGTCGCGCGCGCCCCCGTGCCCGCTGCCCGGCTCGCCGAGCTGCACGACGTCTCCCCGACCTACCTGGCGAAACAGCTGCAGGCGCTCTCCCGAGCCGGCCTCGTGAGGTCCGTGCAGGGCAAGGCGGGCGGCTACGCGCTCACGCGCCCGGCGTCGTCGATCACGGTGCTGGACGTCGTCGAGGCCATCGACGGCCCAGATCCGTCGTTCGTCTGCACGGAGATCCGCCAGCGCGGCCCGCTCGCCGCCCCGCCGCAGCGGTGCACCGCGCCGTGCTCGATCGCCCGGGTGATGCACGAAGCCGACCGCGCCTGGCGGGAGTCGCTGCGCCGGGTCACGATCGCCGAGATCGCGGACGACGTCGCGGTCACGTCGGGGCCGGACACGCTGCCGACGGTCGCGAAGTGGCTGGACGAGGCCTGACGCGAGTCCCCCGTTCCGCCCGCGCGAGTCCCGCATGCCGGCGCGCGAGTCGCGCGTTCAGACAGGCGAGTCCCCCGTTCCGCCCGCGCGAGTCCCGTGCTCGGGCGCGCGAGTGTCTCACGCGGTCGGTCGAGACCGGCATCTCGGCCGACGAGCTGTCCCCAGCACGGCCCGCTGTCCACATGTCGATCTTCGCGTCTCCTCGGACCGCCCTGGGCACGGGACAGTACCGGCATGCCCACGGTCCCCGACGGCCTGCACGGCGCGCATCTGCGGTCCGCACTCGTCGCGGCGCACGGCAAGGCCTGGCTCAGGAACGCGCTCGACAGCGGCGGGCTGCGCCCGATGTGGCGCGGCGTGGTCGTCGAGACCGCACGGCTGACGGACGTCTGGACGCGGGCCGCCGCGGCGCTGCTCACCACCGATCCGCGGGCGGTGATCACGCTGGAGACCGCGGCCGCCCTCCACGGCTGCACGGCGGTCGACACCTCGAAGACGCACGTCCTGCTCCCCTACGGATGCGGGACGCAACAGCCGGGACGGCCTGGTGGTGCACCACGGCGGCTACTACGAGGACGACGTCGTCGACCGCCCGCAGGGCTGCGCGTCCTGTGCAGCGAGCGGGTCGCAGCCGAGCTGCTCTGCTCCTCCCTGCCGCAGGACGGGATCGTCGTCGCGGACGAGGTCCTGCGCCGGGCGGGGGAGCACCACGAGCTCGCCTCCGCGCAGATCCTCAGCCGGATCACCCGCCGTGCCGATCCGCGGGGCACGGTGCGCACCAGGAACGTCCTGGACCTCGCCTCTCCCCGCGCCGAGTCGGCGCAGGAGAGCCGGCTGCGCATGATCCTGATCCAGCGCGGCTTCCCGCTGCCGGAAGTCGACTTCTGGGTGCAGGACGTGACCGGGCGCCGGGTCTGCCGCGTGGACCTCGCCTGGCCGGACGTGCGGATCGCCGTCGAGTACGACGGTTACGAGGCCCACGTCGGGCGCGGGGCAGCGGATGCCGCGCGTGCCGAGGACCTGCACAGCCGCGGCTGGATCGTCATCCGGGTGGACAAGCACGACATGCGTGACCTCGGGCGGGTCGTGCGTGAGCTCGACGAGGCGTTCGCGGAGCGCGGGTACTCGTGGGTGCGGCGCGAGATGGCCGGTGACGCTCCTGACCAGGGATCCCACGCGGTCTTCGCCGCGCACGGTGAAGACCTCACCCGACCGAACGCGGGACTCGCCGCACAGAACGCGCAACTCACCCGACCGAGCGCGAAACCACCGCACCGGACACGCGACTCGCCGGGCGGGGTGCAGGACTCGCGCTCCGCCCTCAGCCGCAGGGGCGGTTGCGCAGATCGCGGACGTAGTCGTCCGGCGCCCCCGCGGCCTCGGCCGCGTCGGCGAGGGTGTTGAGGTAGCGGGCGCTGGGCAACCCGCCCTCGTAGTCGTTGAGCACGTAGATGTACGCGAGCACGTCGCCGTCGAGCGTGGAGACCCGGACGCGCAGCTTCTTGTGCAGACCCAGCTCACCGCCTTCCCAGCGGTCGAGGTTGGCCGCGTCCTGCTCGGTGACGTCGTAGAGGACGACGAACACCTGCGAGTCCGGGTCCGGGACGACCGTGGAGAGGGCGCCTTGCCACGTGTAGTCGGCCCCGCCGAAGGTCAGCCGCCAGCCGACGAGCCAGCCCGTGCCCGCCATCGGCGAGTGCGGCGCCCGTTCCTTCATCTGCGCCGGGTCCATGTTCGACCCGTAAGCGGCGTAGAGCGGCACCGGTACAGGGTAGAGCGCCGCCCCCTGCGTACGGTATGTGGGTGACCCGCATCGTGATCATGGGCGGTGGCCCGGCCGGATACGAAGCGGCACTGGTGGCCGCGCAGCACGGCGCCGACGTCACCGTCGTCGAGCGTGACGGCATGGGCGGCGCGTGCGTGCTGCACGACTGCGTGCCCTCGAAGACGCTGATCTCCTCCGCCGGCGCCCGCGTGGAGCTCGGCCGCGCGCCGGATCTGGGGCTCGCCGCGGACGAGCAGGCGATCGGGGTCGATCTCCCGACCGTGAACGAGCGGGTGAAGGGCCTGGCCCGCGCCCAGTCCGCCGACGTGCGGGCCCGCGTGGAGCGCGAGGGCGTGCGCATCGTGCGCGGCACCGCCGTGCTCGGCGAGAGCACCTCCGGCCGCGCGCCGCACACGGTCGTGGCCAACCTCCCCGACGGCGGCACTGAGCAGCTGTCCGCCGACGTCGTGCTGATCGCGACCGGCGCGACCCCGCGCATCCTCGACGACGCCAAGCCCGACGGCGAGCGCATCCTCACCTGGCGCCAGCTCTACGACCTGGAGGAGCTGCCGGAGCACCTGATCGTCATCGGCTCCGGCGTGACCGGTGCGGAGTTCGTCTCGGCGTACGTCGAGATGGGCGCTCGGGTCACCCTGGTGTCCAGCCGCGACCGGGTGCTGCCCAGCGAGGACGCCGATGCCGCCGCCGTGCTGGAGGACGTGTTCGCCGCCCGCGGCGTCG
The DNA here is from genome assembly GCF_900142365.1 of Pseudonocardia thermophila. Lineage (GTDB taxonomy): Bacteria > Actinomycetota > Actinomycetes > Mycobacteriales > Pseudonocardiaceae > Pseudonocardia > Pseudonocardia thermophila. The sequence continues at coordinate 182,842 of NZ_FRAP01000008.1, forward strand.
AGATCCTCTCCCAGGCGCGCGCCGAGTCGGTGCACCGCGACGGCGACGGCGTCGTGGTGACGCTGGCCGACGGCCGCAAGGTCACCGGCTCGCACGCGCTGATGACCGTCGGATCGGTGCCGAACACGACCGGAATCGGGCTGGAGACGGTCGGCATCGAGACCAATCGGGGCGGGTTCATCCCGGTCGACCGGGTCTCGCGCACGAGCGTCCCCGGCATCTACGCGGCGGGCGACTGCACCGGCGTCATGATGCTCGCCTCGGTCGCTGCGATGCAGGGCCGGATCGCGATGTGGCACGCACTGGGCGAAGGCGTCGCGCCGATCAAGCTGAAGACGGTGGCCGCTGCGGTGTTCACCCGCCCGGAGATCGCCACCGTCGGCATCAGCCAGCGCGCGATCGACGCCGGTGAGGTCCCGGCCCGGACGATCATGATGCCGCTCTCGACGAACCCGCGCGCCAAGATGCAGGGGCTGCACCGGGGCTTCGTGAAGCTGTTCTGCCGCCCCGCGACGGGCGCCGTGATCGGCGGCGTGGTCGTGGCGCCGGTGGCGAGCGAGCTGATCCTGCCGATCGCGCTGGCGGTGCAGAACGGGCTGACCGTGGACGATCTCGCCTACACCTTCTCGGTCTACCCGTCGCTGTCCGGGTCGATCACCGAGGCCGGGCGCCAGCTGATGCGGCACGGCGACCTCGACTGATCACTGGCCTGATCAACCGGTCACGATGCCCTTCGCCCGGGCGGCGGCGAGCCAGCGCGGGAACTCGGCGAGCAGCAGATCGTAGAACCGGCCGTCGGAGATGTGGTCGGGGTTGCTCAGCCGGGCGAACCCGCAGTTGTCGACCAGGCGGATCTTCATCGTGTCGAGCTTCGCGTAGCGGGTGAAGTCGGCCGAGCCCAGCCCGACGAACTGCCAGAACACCGGCTTGGCGGACGCGGCGCGCAGCAGCACGGACGTCTCGAGGTTGCGGCGCACACCGCCGTCGGCGAAGAACAGCACGAGCGTGGGGTCGCCGTGGGTCGCGGCGTGGTCGAGCACCGCTCGGATCGCGGCCGGTTCGTTGTTCCGCAGCCCGACGCCGTGGTAGTCCAGGCCCGCGATCCAGTCGCCGACCCGGTCGACGTGCAGGTCGGGCAGCTGCTGCGCGGTGTCGGCGAACTTCCAGGCACGCACCACACCGATGTCGAGCACGGCCGCGATCGGCGCCACCCGCTCGACGATCCGCCCGACGACGCCGTCGACGTAGGCCAGGGACATGGAGCCGGACGCGTCCAGGACGAGCACGACGCGAGCCCGGGCCCCGGCGCGCCGTTGCGGGCGAGGGTGTCCGCGATCCGCTGCTTGCGGGCCTCCAACTGCGGGTCCACCGGTGCGAGCTGCGGGGCGAACGGGAGCGGCGCGAGGTGGTCGGGCCACTCGGCGAGATCGGGGACGCGCGGCGGTGCCGGGCGGGGCAGCCCGACCGTCGGATCCTCCGCGGCGCCGGTCCGGGCACTCGCGACGGACGCGGGCTCGGGCTCCTCGTCGATCGTCACACCGAAGTCGGTGGCCAGCGCGGCCAAGCCGGCGTCGTAGCCCTGCCCGACGGCGCGGAACCGCCAGCCGTCCCCGCGCCGGTAGAGCTCCCCGCCGATCAGTGCGGTCTCGGTGCTCGCGGTGATCGGGAACTCGGCGATCGCCTCATCCGCGGCGGTGTCCAGCCGCAGCACGAGGTCCGCCACCTGTCCGAAGGTGCCCGCGTCGAGCAATGCGGCGAGCACGATCCGCTCGATCTCCGGCTCGACGCCGGGCAGATCGACCTCCACCGCGGGTCCGTCCTGGCGGACCGCGCCGGACAGGTGCCGCGGCTGGTTGTAGAAGACGAGATCGGCGTCGTCGCGCACCCGGCCGCCCGGGCCGAGCAGCAGCGCGGACACGTCGATCTCCGACAGGCCGTCGGTGGGCAGCCAGCTCAGCACAGCCCGGAGTGGTGTCGTCGGGACGGGCGTGTTGGCGCCCGCTGTCAGCGACCTGGCCGGCGACATGTGCGTCAGTCTCGCAGCCGCGACCCGGGAGGGTCGCGACCAGGGATCGGCTCCGGGGCATCCCTGAGGATGTGCGCACCGCCTCAGCCGATGCTCGAGGTATGACGATCCAACCCACCCAGCCCACCTCGTCGCAGGTGCCCGTCACCCCGGTGCTCGTCGCCGGGATCGGCGCGCAGCTGGTCGACGACCTGGCGTTCATCCTGCTCTCGCCGCTGGGCCTGCTCGGCCCGTTCGCCGCGGTGCTCGCGCTGGCTGCGACCGCGGCCGGCGCCCGCTACGTGACCCGCCGGGCCACCGGACCGGCGATCGCCCGCACCGGTCTGGCCGTCGGCCTCACGTCGGCGGCGGTCGGCCTGCTGATCAGCGGCCTCGGCCTGGTGCCGATCCTGATCGCCGGCCTGACGGTCGTCGCGGGTGTGGCGGGCGCGGTGATCGGCCGCGGCGTCACCGACTGACTTCCAGCCGGTAGTCGCCGACCGCGTCGTCCCACTCCATCGTCACGAGGCCGCGGGCGCGCGCCGCCTTCGTGAACGCCGAGAACGTGTTGTAACCGTAGCGCTTCTCGCTGAACCCCGGCCACCGCTTGCGCAGCTGGTCCTTCAGCCCGGACAGCTGGGTGCCGCCCAGGTCTCGGACGACGTCGGCGAGCAGCCGGAACGCCTCGTCCTCTCCGCTGTCCTCGGGGAAGAACACCTCGGGATCGCCCGGCGCGGAGCCGGCCCGCAGCGCGACCACGTGCTCGTCCGCCAGGTGGCGCAGCAGCTCGCCGAAGGCGCGGAAGCCGTGATCGGCCTCGTCGAACGTGGGGTCCTTGCGGAGGATGGCGCGCTTGAGCCGGGAGGCGTGGACCGGGCCGTCGGCGTGCCGGGCGAGCCCGGCGAGCGTGGCCGCGACGAGCTTGCCGACGTCGTCGCGCGCCGGCGGCACCTCCTCCGCGGCGGCGTCCGGCTCCTCGACGGGGGTGCGCTCGACGCCGGGCAGGCGGTCGTAGAACAAGAACTCGTCGCAGGCGGGCGGCAGGAGCTGCGAGGTCGACGACTGCACGCCGATCCCGATGACCCGCTTGTCCAGCTCACGCAGCTTGTGCACGAGCGGGGTGAAGTCGGAGTCGCCGGTGCCGATCGCGAACGTCGTGATGAACGACCGCTCGTAGGCCAACTCGATCGCGTCGACCGCCATCTTGATGTCGGCGGCGTTCTTGCGGGAGCCGCCGAGCCGCTGCGGGATGTCGATCAGCTCGACCTGGGCGCGGGCCAGCAGCCTGCGGTCTTCGTCGAACGACGACCAGTCGGCATACGCGCGGCGGATCACCACCCGGCCGCGCTCGGCCAGCGCGTCGGCCACCGGGCCGAACGCGAAGGGGCTGACGCCGAGCCCGTCGCGCGCGCCGATGGCGAGGTTCTCGTAGTCCAGGAACAGGGCGATCCGCTCGTCGTCGGAGATCACCCGGTACATCGTGGCACGTCCGGCGGCACAGCAGCGACAACACGACGGCCGGTGCGCGGGATGCGCACCGGCCGTCGATCCCTAGCCGGTTCCGGTCAGCGCTGGGGTCTGCGCCCGGCAACCACCGAGCGGGCAGAGCCCCGCGGGGGCCAGCGCCGTCCGCGGTGCTTGCGCGCTCACGCGGGCGAACGGCCACTGCCCGGCGAAGCGCTGCAGGTACCAGAAGAGGAACAGGTAGTCCGGTTGGGCGGGGTCGGTGACGAAGACCTTCTCCCCGGGTAGATCCGCGATCCATCCGGTGAAGGCGATCATCGCCGGCGCGGGTGGGCGACTGCCGCGGCGGGTGGTGAGCCAGTCCTCGGCCCGGCGCCGCCACTGTTGGAGGGCGTCGGGGTGGAGTCCGGCACCGGGCAGCTCCCGTACGTTCACGGTGAACGCACCGAGCGCCTCCCCGTCCGCCGTGTGCGCGACGGAGACGACGCTGAGCAGCGAGTGCGGTCCGGGTATCGGCCCGTCGACGTGGATGTGGCTGGTCACGTACGACGCTGCGGGCGCAGGTTCAGCAGATGCTGCGGGGGGCATTGACGGATCCTTCGTCGCCGGTGGTGATGGGGACGTGTTCACGACGCGGCGTGGCCAGCGTGGTGAACGGATCCGCGGCGCGGTCCAAGCGAGATTTGCCGCGTGGCGGAGCGCCGGGCCCCGTGGACGAATACACACGGGTGGTGCACTGCTCGAGTCCGCTATGCACTTGTCCAGCACGGCGCGGGCTCCGCAGCGGAAACCCAGGCGAGCGCACCGTAGTCGGCAGCGCCGACGATCGTCAACGCCGGAGTCGATCGCGGCCCGGGCGCACGATTCGCGTGCCGACCGCGGGACTCGCGGGGACGGACGCGCGACACGCCCGACCGGACGCGGGACTCGCGCGACGAAACGCGAGACTCGCCGCCCGGCGAGGCTGGACCCGTTCAGTCCGTCAGCGCCGCCAGCGCCACGTTCGCCAGCACCCGCACGCCGACGGGCAAGGCGCGCTCATCCAGGTCGAACGTCGGCTGGTGGATGTCCTTCATCGGGGCACCCTCACCAGGCCAGACCCCCAGGCGCGCCATGGCGCCGGGGACCTGCTCCAAGTACCACGCGAAGTCCTCACCACCGCTGGACTGCTCCGTACCCGTGCTGGCGTCGGGGCCGAGGATCGCCACGGCGGCGTCGGCGAGCATCCGGGCGCTGCGCTCGTCGTTCACGACGGGCGGGACGCCGCGGGTGTAGCTCAGCTCGTACCCCACGCCGTACGGCGCGAGCACGGTCTCGACGATCGCGCGGACGCGGCCCTCCAGCTCGCCCCACGTGTGCCGGTCCGCGGTGCGCAGGGTGCCGCGCAGGACACCGCGCTGGGGGATCGCGTTCGGCGCCTCCCCGGCCTGCACCGCACCCCAGACGAGGACGGTGCCGGAGCGCGGGTCGACCTGGCGGGTGAGCAGCAGGGGCAGCTGAGTGATCAGCGAGCCGACGGCCTCGACGAGGTCGGCGGTCAGGTGCGGGCGGGCGGTGTGGCCGCCGGGCGAGGTCAGCGCGACCTCGACGATGTCGCACGCGGAGGTGATCGGCCCGACCCGGGTGCCGAGCTTGCCGACCTCCAGCCGCGGGTCGCAGTGCAGCGCGAAGATGCGCTCGACGCCCTCGAGGGCGCCGTCGGCGACCATGTCGATGGCGCCGCCGGGCTGCACCTCCTCGGCCGGCTGGAAGATCAGCCGGACACGCCCGGGCAGGGCGGGCGCGGACGCCAGCGCGAGGCCGGCGCCCAGCAGCATGGCGGTGTGCGCGTCGTGTCCACAGGCGTGCATCACGTCGGGGACGGTCGACGCGAACGGAAGACCGGTGGCCTCCTGGAGGGGCAGCGCGTCGAGGTCGGCGCGGAGCGCGACGCAGCGGTCGCCGTAGCCGACGTCGCAGACGAGACCGGTGCCGCCCGGGAGGGTGCGCGGTTCGAGTCCGGCCGCCATCAGCTCGCGGGCGACGAGTGCGGTGGTGCGGTGCTCGGCGCGGCCGAGTTCGGGGTGGGCGTGCACGGTGCGCCGCCATGCGACGACGTCGTCGCGGTGCGCCGACAGCCACGCGTCGAGCCACGCCGGGCCACTGCCTTCGCCCAGATCGGTCACGGAGGCAGCCCCAGGTACGGCGAGGTCGGTGTGCGCGTCGAGCAAGGTCACCGATCCCCACCCCTCGTGGCGGGCACTGCTGTGCTGTCGTGCATTGGCCCATGGTGCTCACCCGGACGGCGGTGTTCCAAACCGAAAGGGCCCCTCGCGAGTGTTTCCTCGCCAAGGGGTGGCTGATCTGCTGCGGACGGGCGGCCCCGCCACGACGAGCGGCGGGTGCGTGCAACGTGACCCCCGTCACCGACCGTTCGTCGCGCGCTTGACCGGCCTTCCGGGGGCCGACAGCGTTCGGTGATCGGTGGCTGGTCAGAATGGGTGGCGTGGCGCAGAGTGCCCAGGGCGAAGGGGAGCGGCGGATCGGCGGTCGTTACCGCCTGTCCACGCAGCTGGGCAGCGGCGCCATGGGCACTGTCTGGGCGGGTTACGACGAGGTGCTGCAGCGCCGGGTCGCGGTCAAGGAGCTGAAGGTCCCGCCCGGGGTGCCGGCGCAAGAGGCGCTCGACATGCGCGAGCGCATCATGCGCGAGGCCCGCGCCCTCGGCGGCCTGTCGCACCCCAACGTCATCACCGTCTACGACGTGGTCGACGTCGACGGAGAACCGCTCGTCGTCATGGAGCTGGTGCCCTCGCGCAACCTCGCCGAACTGATCAGCCTGCAGGGCGCCCTCAACGCGCAGCAGGCCGCGGTCGTCGGGTTCGCGACGGCCGGCGGGCTGCGCGCCGCGCACAAGGCCGGCATCACCCACCGCGACGTGAAGCCGGGAAACGTCCTGATCGGCGACGACGGCCGCATCAAGCTCACCGACTTCGGCATCGCCCGCAACGTGGCCGACGCACCGATGACCAGCGCGGGCCTGGTGCTGGGCTCCCCTGCCTACATCGCGCCGGAAGTCGCGGCCGGCCAGCAGGTCACGCCGGCCGCCGACCTGTGGGGGCTGGGCGCAACCCTGTTCGCCGCGATCGAGGGTCGCCCGCCCTACGACGTGCACGGCGACCCGGTCAAGACGATCACCGAGGTCGTCGACGGCGAAGTGCCCCGCCCGCGCGGCTCCGGCCCGGTGCAGGACGTCATCGCCGCGCTGATGGTGAAGGACCCGGCCGAGCGACTCCCGCTGGACCAGGTCCGGGCCCGGCTGCGGCCGCTGATCGACGACCCGGACGACCCGTCGTTCCCGGGCTCACCGGACTCCCCGACGCTGGCCTCGGCGATCACGCTGCCCACCCCGCCGGCCCGCCCGGCGCCCGCCCCGCGCGCGGTCACCGCGTCGCAGGCCGCCCCGCTGGCCGCTGCATCGGCTGCGCCGCTCGCCCCCGATCCCGGCCCACTGCCCGCACCGCTGGCCGCCTCCCCCGGGCCACTGCCCGAGGGCTTCAGCACGTCCGGCACCTCGAGGTCGCTGCTCGCGACCAGCTCCGAGCCGTCGCTGGCCCGCTCGATCGGCCTGGTGCTCGCCGGGGCGCTGGTGCTGCTGGCCGGGGTGGCCGTCGGCTGGTCGGCCGTCCGCGTGGCCGGCGGCCAGTCCGCGCTCACCACCCTCAACGTCACGCTGGCCGACACGCCCACCACACAGCACCGCGACGCCTACGGGTTCACCGTGCCGGTGCCGACCGGCTGGACGCAGTACCGCGACGAGCCGGCCGACCAGGCGCCCACCATCACCTTCGTCTCCCCCGACGGCAGCGAGGCGCTGGCCGTCTCGACCGCGCCGGACATGGCGGTCGCCCGCACCGCTCCCGGCGCGCAGGACGCCGTGCTGACCACCGTCGACAGCCGGCCGGGCGCCGTGGAGATGACGTGGTCGGACGACTCGCGCACCGCGTGGCGGCGGATCGTGCCCTCCGGCGAGGAGGGCCAGAAGGCGTTCTGGACGATCACTCTGACCGTCCCGGAAGCCGCAGCGGGCTCGGCGTCGAAGGCGCTGTTCGACAAGCTGGCCGACGGCTTCGTGCCTGCCTAGGCTGCCCGGCATGAGCGCTCCCGATCCGGCCGCGGCCGCCCGCGCCGCCGCCACCGCGATCGCCGAGGCCACCGGGATCGACCGGCACGACGTCGCGGTCGTGCTCGGTTCGGGATGGCGGCCGGCGGCGGACGAGATCGGCGCCGCCGAGCACGAGCTGGCGATGGCCGACCTCCCCGGGTTCCTGCCCCCGTCCGTGGCTGGACACGGCGGCACGATCCGCTCCGTGAAGGCGGGCGAGCGCCGGGTGCTCGTCCTGCTGGGCCGCACGCACCTCTACGAGGGCCACGGCGTGGAGCCCGTCGTGCACGGCGTCCGCACCGCCGCGGCGGCGGGATGCCGCACCGTCGTCCTGACGAACGCAGCCGGCGGGCTGCGGGAGGGCATGGCGGTCGGCGATCCCGTGCTGATCTGCGACCACCTCAACCTCACGAGCCGGTCGCCGCTGGTCGGGCCGCGGTTCACCGACCTCACCGACCTCTACTCCCCCGCGCTGCGCCGCGCCGCCCGCGAGATCGACCCGTCGCTGACCGAGGGCGTGTACGCGGGGCTGCCCGGCCCGCACTTCGAGACGCCGGCGGAGATCCGCATGCTGCGCGGGCTGGGCGCGGATCTCGTCGGGATGTCGACGGTGCTCGAGGCGATCGCGGCCCGCGCCGAGGGCCTCGAGGTGCTCGGGTTGTCGCTGGTCACGAACCTCGCGGCGGGCATGACCGGCGAGCCGCTCAACCACGAGGAGGTCCTGGCCGCCGGCGCGGCCGCGGCGGGCCGGATGGGCGCCCTGCTGCGCGAGCTGGTCACCCGGTCATGACGTTCACGCCGGCGCTGCGCGACGCCGCGATGCGCTGGATCGCCGACGACCCCGATCCGGCGACCCGCGATGAGCTGACGAAGGTGCTGGCCGCGGCCATGGCGAAGGCCCCGGGTGCCGCCGAGGAGCTGGCCGACCGCATGTCCGCGCCGCTGAAGTTCGGCACCGCTGGGCTGCGCGGGATCGTCCGCGCCGGACCGGCCGGGATGAACGTCGCCGTCGTTCGCCGCGCCACCGCGGGGCTCGCGGCCTGGCTCGCCCGCGACGGGCAACGCGGCACGGTGGTCGTCGGCCGCGACGCCCGGCACGGCTCGGCGGCGTTCGCCGAGGCCACCGCCGGGGTGCTCACCGCGGCCGGGTTCGACGTGCGGGTGCTGCCCGAACCGCTGCCCACCCCGCTGCTGGCGTTCGCGGTGCAGCACCTGGGCGCGGCGGCCGGGGTGCAGATCACCGCGTCGCACAATCCGCCCGCCGACAACGGCTACAAGGTCTACCTCGCCGACGGCGCGCAGCTCGCGCCGCCCGTCGACGCCGAGATCGAGGCGGCCATCACCGCGGCGCCGCCCGCGCTGTCCGTGCCGGTCGCCCCCGGCGCGACCACCGTCGACGTCACCGAGGCCTACCTCGATCGGGTCGCCCGGCTGCCCCGCGGCACCGCCCGGGAGCTGCGGATCGCGCTCACCCCGCTGCACGGCGTGGGCGGGGCGACCGCAGTGGCCGCGCTCGCCAGAGCCGGGTTCACCGACGTGCGCGTGGTGGCGAGCCAGGCCGAACCGGATCCCGACTTCCCGACCGTCGCGTTCCCCAACCCCGAGGAACCCGGCGCCACCGACGAACTGCTGGCGCTCGCCGCGCAGATCGACGCGGACCTGGCGATCGCGCTGGATCCGGACGCCGACCGGTGCGCGCTGGGTGTGCCGACGCCGGACGGCTGGCGGATGCTCACCGGCGACGAGACCGGCGCACTCCTCGGCGATCACCTGCTGCGCACCGGCTCGTACCGGGATCCGCTGGTGGTCACCACGGTGGTGTCGTCGTCGATGCTGTCGCGGATCGCCGCCGCTCACGGCGCCCGCTACGCCGAGACGCTCACCGGGTTCAAGTGGATCGTCCGCGGTGGTCCCGGCCTCGTCTACGGCTACGAGGAGGCGCTGGGCTACTGCGTCGATCCCGACGCGGTGCGCGACAAGGACGGCATGGCCGCCGCCGTCGTCGCCGCCGACCTAGCCGCCGCGCTGAAGGCGGACGGCCGCACTCTGCTGGACCGGCTCGACGAGCTCGCGATCGCGCACGGCGTGCACCTGACCGCGGGGGTGTCGCTGCGCATGGAGCCCGCCGTCCGCGACGCTGCGGTGGCCCGGCTGCAGTCGTCCCCGCCCGCCGGCTGGACGGCGGAGCGGCCCGCCCCCGACGTCCTGCGGCTGCACCGGCCGGGCGCGCGGCTGGTGATCCGCCCGTCGGGCACCGAGCCGAAGCTGAAGGCGTACCTGCAGATCGTCGAGCCGGTTCCGGACGCGGCCGGGCTCGCCGCCGCCCGTGGCGCGGCGACGGCCCGGCTGGAGGCGCTGCGCGCCGAGGTCCGAGGCCTGCTCGAAGGCTAGTGCCGGGCGGAGAGGTACCGGACGATCTCCCGCTCCCACATCCGCGCGATGAGCGCGTAGCCAGACGCGTTGGGGTGCAGCCCGTCGGCGACGTCGCCCCTGGCCAGCAGGTTCGAGGTGTCGACGAACGTGACCGGGCGGCCCTGCCGACGCAGATCGTCGACGAGGGCGGACGCCTTCACGGTGAACTCGGCCTTCGCCGGCTGCTTCGTCGTCATCGGCGCCCACACGCCGGCGACCACGACGTACGGATCGGGCCGGTCGTCCTCGGCGTCCCAGATCGCGCGGAGGAGCGTGCGCAGCCGGGCCGCGACCTCGGCGCCGCGCGCGCCGCGGAGCAGGTCGTTCGTACCGACGTGCAGCAGCACGACGTCGGGATGGGTGCTGCGGATCCACCGGGGCACCGACGGGAGGATCTCGGGGATGGTCGTGCCGCCGTGGCCCTCGTGGTCGCGGTCGCGCATCCACGCCGGACCCTGCTTCTGGGTGCCGACGAAGTCGTAGGGGATGCGCCGGTCGAGGAGCAGGCGCTCCAGGTAGCCGCGGTAACCACCGGTCTCCGGGCTGCGCGCCCCGGCCGTGCTGGACGCGCCCAGCGGCATGATCCGCAGCGGGCGGTCGTCGGTCCCGGTCTGCCCGGCCAGCGGCACCGGCGTCGGCGGTGCGGGAACCGGCTCGGCGCAGACCCAGCTGGTCATCAGGACCGCGGCGCAGGCGGTCCAGACGACGGCGCGTACGATCCAGCCCAGCCGAGCCCGCCTGGCATGCTCACCACCGTGGCCCGTCTCCTCATCGTGCACCACACGCCCTCCCCAGCAACGGCCGAGCTCCTGGACGCAGTGGTGCGCGGGGCGAGCGACCCCGACGTCACCGGTGTGGAGATCGTCCGCCGGCCCGCTCTTGTTTCTACCGCAACTGATCTCCTTTCGGCAGATGCTGTCGTGCTGGGGACCCCGGCGAACATCGGTTACATGTCGGGTGCGCTGAAGCACTGGTTCGACACGATCTACTACGTGTGCGCCGACGAGAAGCGCGGACTGCCGTACGGGCTGTGGGTCCACGGCAACCTCGACGTCCGCGGCGCCGTCGACTCGGTCACCACGATCGCGGAGGGGCTCGGCTGGCAGCAGGTCGCCGAACCGGTCGACGTGCTCGGCACCCCCGACAAGGCCGCCCGCGACCGCTGCTACGAGCTCGGCGCCGTCGTCGCGGCGACGATCGCCCCAGGCTGAGCGAAGGGCCCTGCCACGAGGGAATAGGGTGCGTTGATGGCCCGGGCGAAGGTCCACGACGGCGCGCTGCGGGACCGCCTCCTGCGCAGCGCGGGCGAGATCGTGTCGACCGGCGGCGTCGACGCGCTCTCGCTCCGCATGCTCGCCCGCACCTGCGACACGTCGACCACCGCGGTGTACGCCCTGTTCGGCGGCAAGGACGGCCTGGTCACGGCGTTGTTCGACGAGGCGTTCGCCGAGCTCGCGCGCCGGCTGGCCGCCGTGCCGCGCGGGGTCGACCCGCTGGACGACGTCGTGCGGGTCGGACTGGCGTACCGGTCCGCCGCGCTGGCCGAGCCGCACCTGTTCGCGCTGATGTTCGGCGGCCGCACCGGGCTGCCGCCCGCCGTGGCGGCGCGGACGGCGACGGGCACCGCACTGGGTCCGTTGCGGATGGCGGTGCAGCGCGCGATCGACGAGGGCGCGCTGCGCGCGGACACCGACCCGGCGCACGCGTCGATCACCCTGTGGACGACCGTGCACGGCTGGGTGACGCTCCAGCTGCTCGGGTACCTGCCGCCGGGGACCGATGCCCGGCTGGAGTCCGCTCTGTGGGCGGTTCTGGAGGGATGGCGAGCGCAGTGAGGAATCCTGCAGCGAGGAATGCGGCAGCGAGGAACTCCGCAGCGGGGAGTTCGTCGGTGGGGAGTTCGTCGGTGGGGACGTCGTCGACGAGGGTGCACGCCTTCGCCGACGACCCGCTCGGCGACCACGACGCCGTCGGGCTGGCCGCCGAGCTGCGCCGCGGAACCGTGTCGGTCGCAGAGGTCCGCGCCGCGGTGGCCGAGCGCCTCGCCCGGGTGGACCCCACCCTGCGCGCCGTCCAGCTCGAGCGCATCGCCGAACCCGCCACCGGATCCCCCGATGGCCCGTTCGCCGGTGTACCCACGTTCATCAAGGACAACACCGACGTCCGGGGCTGGCCCACCGGCAACGGCTCGGCCTCCTACGTCCCGCGGCCCGCACCCGCGCACGCAGCCGTCACCCAGCAGATCCTCAGCACCGGGCTCGACGCCGTGGGCAAGTCACGCATGCCGGAGTTCGGGTTCAACGCGAGCACCGAGTTCGCCGCCGCGGAACCGACCGTCAACCCGTGGAACCCGCGTCACTCCTGCGGCGCCTCGTCCGGCGGCGCGGCCGCACTCGTCGCGGCGGGCGTGGTGCCGATCGCGCACGCGAACGACGGCGGCGGTTCGATCCGCATCCCCGCCGCAGCGTGCGGCCTCGTCGGGCTCAAGCCCGGCCGCGGCCGCACCGCGCCGAGCGCCAACGGGTCCCGGATGCCGATCAACCTCGTCGCCGACGGGGTGGTGAGCCGGACCGTGCGCGACACCGCGGTGTTCCTCGCCGCCGCCGATCGTCAGCGGCGCGCTCCCCACCTACCCCCGCTGGGTCTGGTCGAGGGCCCGGCCGACAGGCGGCTGCGCGTCGGTCTGGTGCTCACCTCCCCCACCGGCGCGGTCGTGGACGCCGACACCCGGGCCGTCGTGGAGGACACCGCGCGGACGCTGGAGAAGCTCGGCCACGAGGTCACCCCGGCCTCGATCGACCTGGATCCGCGGTTCGTCGACGACTTCGTCGACTACTGGGGACTGCTCGCCGCCACGGTCGCGGCCGGGGGCCGCTTCGCGTTCGGCCGCACGTTCCGGGCCTCCGCGCTCGACCCGTTCACCCGCGGTCTGGTCGACCGCTACAAGCGGGCGGCTCCGCGCACGCCGGCGATCCTGCGCAGGCTCCGCCGGGTGCGCCACGACTACGCCCGCCTGTTCACCCGGCACGACGTGCTGCTCTCCCCCGTCCTCGCCCACGTCCCGCCGGAGCTCGGTCGGCTCAGCCCCACGGTCCCGTTCGACGAGCTGCTGCAGCGGCTGCTCGGCTACGTCGCGTTCACGCCGCTGAACAACATCGCCGGCGCGCCCGGGATCTCCTTGCCGGGCGGGCTGTCGAGCACCGGGCTGCCGATCGGTGTGCACCTGTCGGCCGCGCACGGCGACGAGCGGACGCTGCTGGAGCTGGCATACGCGCTGGAGGCCGAGCGACCGTGGCCGCGGATCCAGGACCTGAGTCACGCAGCAGCTCACACGGCGCCGAACTGACGGTCTCCCGCGTCCCCGAGGCCGGGGACGATGTAGGCGGAGTCGTTGAGCCGCTCGTCGACGCTGGACGTGATCACGCGGACGGGCAGTCCGCTCTGCTCCAGGTGCGCGATGCCCTCCGGCGCGGCCAGCACGCAGATCGCCGTCACGTCGGTGGCGCCGCGATCGGTGAGCAGCCGGATCGTGTGCGCCATCGAGCCGCCGGTGGCCAGCATCGGGTCGAGCACGAACACCGGGCGGCCCTCCAGCGACTCCGGCAGCGACTCCATGTACGGCGTCGGCTTGAGCGTCGCCTCGTTGCGGGCGAGCCCGACGAACCCCATCTGCGCCTCCGGCATGAGCGCCTGCGCGGCGTCGACCATGCCCAGCCCGGCCCGCAGCACCGGCACGAGCAGCGGCGGGTTCGCCAGCCGGTAGCCGATCGTCCGGGCGATCGGGGTGTGCAGCGGCGCCGACACCAGAGGCGCGTCCCGGGTCGCCTCGTAGATCAGCATCAGGGTCAGATCGCGCAGCGCGGCCCGGAAGGCGGCGTTGTCCGTCCGCGCGTCGCGCATCGTGGACAGACGGGCCTTCGCGAGCGGGTGATCGACGACGCGGACGTCCATGACGCGAACCGTAGATGACCGCCACCCGGCGGTGTGCTCCAGAGCACGTGTCGTACATCGCGCTCCGCTGCGCGCCCGCGCCGGACCGCCGGGCGGCGCAACTTCCGCGAGTTCGGCTAACGGGCGTGACGAAGGCCTCGACGACCGAGCGTGCGGCTCCCCGACCGCACGAAAGACCTTGCCCGGCTCCCCGAACCGGGCAGACGGACATCGGAAGGACTCCCGTGAACTCAGCGTTGCGTCGTGGGCTCGTCACCGTCGCCGTCTCCGGTGGCTTCGTCCTCCTCGGCACCGGCATCGCCCACGCCGACCCGGTGAAAGCCCCGGCCCCGGCGAAGGGCCCCGAGAACTCCAGCACGCAGGACGGCACGGCACCGAAGCCGAAACCCGTTGAGAAGGGCGGCCCCGTGAACGGTGCCGACATCGCCTCGACAGGGCTCCCGGGCGGCCCGGGCGGCCCTGGGAACGGCAACCACGGACCGGGCAACAACAACCACCCCGGCAACCCCAACACCGGACCCGGCAACAACAACCACCCCGGCAACCCCAACACCGGACCCGGCAACAACAACCACCCCGGCAACCCCAACACCGGACCCGGCAACAACAACCACCCCGGCAACCCCAACACCGGACCCGGCAACAACAACCACCCCGGCAACCCCAACACCGGACCCGGCAACAACAACCACCCCGGCAACCCCAACACCGGACCCGGCAACAACAACCACCCCGGCAACCCCAACACCGGACCCGGCAACAACAACCACCCCGGCGGCCCGAACCACGGCGGTCCCAACCACGGAGGCTGGTCCGGGGGCGACCGCGATCGTGGGCCTCGCGGTGACCACCGTGACCGGACCGGGAACGGCACCGTCCACGACCGCGACGGACGGGATCGGGTCCACGACGGGCGCGACCGTGACTGCGCTCGCAGCGGACCCGCACGCTCCGGTGACCGGGACGACGACCACCGCGGGCATCACCACCTACGGGACGACCGGCGCGACGATCGCCGTGACGACCGGCGGGACGGGCACCACCACGACGGTCGCAACGACCGCGTCGGCCACCGGCACCACGGACACGACCACGACGGTCGGCACCACCGCCACGACGCCGGGGACGACCGGCGCCACGACGGCCGGCACCGCCATGACCACCACGGTCACCACCACCGGCACGACCACGGCGCTCGGCACCACCGCCACGACACCCGGGACGACCGGCGCCACGACGGCCGGCACCGCCATGACCACCACGGTCACCACCACCGGCACGACCACGGCGCTCGGCACCACCGCCACGACACCCGGGACGACCGGCGCCACGACGGCCGCCTGAACCACCGGCACGGGGACCACCGCGGCGACCACCGCAACGGCGACCACCGTCGGGAAGACCACCGCAAGGACGGTCCGCGTCGGGATAACCGCCCTGCGCCTCAGCTGCCCAACCAGGCGCAGCTGAACGCCGATTTCCTCGAGCAGCTCATCCGGCGAATCCTGGACGAGCTCTTCGGCCAGAACGGGCCTCGCGTGCCCCAGTCGCGCTCCCTGGCGTGATCTGAACGAGGCCCGCCGAAGCGCATTCCCGACCCGCCCCGCTGCGACCGCGGGGCGGGTCACCTCCCGTCTGGGCTTGATTCGACCCGGCGCTGCCCCGGAGCCCCGCCAGGGGCGCTGCCCCTGGACCCGTCCAGACCCCGACGCAGAGGTGGGCAGCCCCCGGGCCGACGGTGGAGCTCTCGCTCCACCCAACTCCCCACGTGCTGACCACACAACTCCAAGACGTTCACCGAATCACACGGCAAACCGGCGAAACAGGCGCGGATCCCGGATTCAGCACACCAGAAACCGTCAGTGGCGGCCTCTACAGTCCAGATATGAACGCGAGCCGGGCCACCACCTGGCCCGCCCGCACCAGAACCGCACTGAACACCAGCACCCGCACCCACATCGACACGCAGATCTCCCGAAGCACCACCGACCCCGCCGACATCGCGAAAGTCGTCACAGTCACCATCGAACACACCCGCAAAGTCGCGCCCGCCGAAGCCGACAAACAGATACAAACAGATACAGACAGATACAGACAGATACAGACCACCCGGAGGCTGCACACCGGACGCGACCACATCCACTCCGTCTTCTCGGCGGGGACGATCGACCTCGCACGAATGCAGGTGATCACCGACGCCACCGAACACATCTCGGACTCTGAGCACCCTCAGCTCGACGCACGGCTCACCCAGGCGCCGTCGAACCCCCGGTCGCACTGCTCGCCAACGGCGAAAGCCAGAAAACCATCCGGCGCCTCATCACCACAGACGGCGTCACATCGGCGGCGAAACCCGCAGCCACGGATTCCACGGCCCCCTCGCCACCACCATCACAGCCCCCGACGACGGCCACTGCACCGCCCCCTACCGCGACACCCCGATCCACCACATCGATCACCGCGTCCGCCACAGCGACGACGGACCAACCGAACAGGGCGCCGCCGATCGGTTGACGCGGCGTGGGTGCTGGATGGCGGGTGGTGCGGACCGCAGGGGTACTGCGGCGGGGGTCGGGGCTCGTGGCGTTCGTGGTCATCGAGCGGAGTTCTGCGCGGCCGCTCGTGCGGCAGGAAACTCTGTGGGCGGGCGCGCAGCTGCGTGCCAATCTCAACGACGTGCTGCACAGCGGGACGCACGGCGGCCACCGTCCCGGTGATCGCCGGCGAGCCGGCGCGGGGCGCTCGACGACGGGTACTCGGCAGCGCTGGTGGTGCCGGTCGCAGCCGTCGCGCTCGCGACCGTGATCGCAACCGTGATCGCGGAGTCGGGCTGGTCACAGCTCGGAGAACAAGGGGGGACCATGCCCGAGCGTCACAGTGACGATGGATCCGGCGACGTCGTCGTCCTCGGCGGGTACGGCGCGGTGGGCCGAGTCGTGACGCGGACGCTCGCCGATCTGCATCCCGGCCGCGTGGTGGTCGCCGGTCGCGACGAACGGGCGGCGGCCACGTTCGCGGCCCGCGTCCCGGGGGTGCGGGCGCGGCGGGTCGATGTGGGGCTGCCCGACGAGCTGTCGGCCGTCCTCGACGGGGCAGCGGCCGTCGTCATGTGCGTGGAGCGGGCCAACGCGGAGGTGGCCGTCGCGTGCCTGGAGCGCGGCGTGCACGTCGTCGACGTTGCGGCCACGCCGGGGGTGATCGCCGCGATCGAGGCGCTGGACGCGATCGCGGAGGACGGTGGGGCCGTGGCGGCCCTCAGCGTCGGGCTCGCGCCGGGGCTGACCAACGTGCTCGCCCGGCTGTGCGCCACCGACCTGCCCGGCGCCACGTCGATCGACATCGCACTGCTGCTCGGGCTGGGTGGCGACCACGGGAAGGACTCCGTCCGCTGGACCGTCGACGGGCTCGTCACAACGGACACCTCCGGCGCCGGGCGGGCGCGGGTCGATCTGCCCGGGTTCGGGGTGCGGTCGGCGTACCCGTTCCCGTTCTCCGACCAGCACACGCTCGCCGCCCACCTCGGCATCCCCGTGACGACCCGGCTCTGCTTCGACTCGGCCGTCCTCACCGGAGCCGCCTTCGCCCTGCGCACGGCCGGGGTGCTGCGGCTGCTGCGGGGGAGCACGGGGCGGCGCATGCTGACCTCGGCGCTGCACCGGGTCCGGCTCGGCTCCGACGACGTCGTCGTGCACGTGACGGCCACGCGCGGCGCCGAGACGCTCTCCTGGGCGGCCCGCGGACGCGACACGAGCCAGGTGACCGGGCTGATCACAGCGCTCACCGCGCACCACGTGATCACCGCTGGCCCGGCACCGGGCGTCGTGCACCTGGAGGATCTGATCGACCCGCTCGACCTAGTGGCGCAGCTGCGCGGCCACGGGATCGAGATCACCGCCGGCGGAGTCCGGCCCGACCCGGCCCGGAGACACCCATGACCCATCAGCACCCGGACGTCCTGCGGTACGCGGCGTTCACCGACGGCGGCCGCGGCGGCAACCCGGCCGGGGTCGTCCTGGACGCGGCCGGGCTCGACGACCACGCCCGCCTGCGGATCGCGGCGCAGGTGGGCTACTCCGAGACCGCCTTCGTCGAGGCGGAGGACGAGCCGAACCGGTTCCGGGTGCGCTACTTCAGCCCGCAGGCCGAAGTCGCGTTCTGCGGGCACGCCACGATCGCCACCGCCGTCGCGATCGCCGAACGCGCCGGCGTCGGAACGCTGCATCTCGCCACGCCCGCGGGGCCGATCGCCGTGGCCACCGAGACCGGCGCGGACGGCGTGACGGCGACGCTGACCAGCGTGCCCACGCGCACCCGGCCGACGAGGCCCGCAGAGCTCTCCGCCGCCCTCGCTGCCCTGCGCTGGACCGCCGCCGACCTGGACCCGCGCTACCCCGCGCACGTCGCCTTCGCCGGCAACGACCACCTCGTCCTCGCCGTCCGAGAACGGCCGGTGCTGGCTGCACTCGACTACGACTACCCGGCGCTGGAGAAGGCGATGGCCGAGCACGGCTGGACGACCGCGCACCTCGTCTGGGCCGAGTCCCCCACCCTGTTCCACGCGCGCGACCCGTTCCCGCCGGGCGGCGTCGTCGAGGACCCCGCCACCGGCGCGGCCGCGGCCGCCTTCGGCGGCTACCTGCGCGACCTCAGCCTCGTCGACCCGCCTGCTCGCGTCACGATCCTGCAGGGCGCCGACATGGGCCGGCTCAGCCGGCTGCTCGTCGACATCCGGCCGGACGATCCACGGGTGTCGGTGACCGGGACGGCGGCGCCGATCTGATCCGCACCGATTCGATCCGCGGCGGGGCGGGGCTCAGACCTCCCGCCTCGGCGTCCAGCTCCCTCGACCGAGCTGCGAACCGGCGCACTGCTGCTCGGCCCAGGCTGCCTCCACGGAGAGACTCCCCCCACCGGACCGTCGACGGGCTCGTCACGCGAGCACCTCCGACGGGTTCGCCGCACTGCGCTGGACATCCACCGCCCTGGATCCCGCCTACAAGCGCACGTGTCGTCTCACGTGGACCAGGCGGCGGCTGGTCCGTCGGGGCCTGATCGCCGTCGCCGACCGCGTGCGGCAGAGCAGGAACCGCGCCGCCGCGTGCCTCACCAACCAGGGCCGTCGCCGGCTCGAGCCGGCGTAGGACCGCCGCGCCCCGAAGGGGGGTGGGGCGCAGCGGATGCGGAGGGGGTGGCCTCGGCCGCCCCCTCCGCTGCGTCCTGAGCACGATGCTCCCCCCGGCGGGCCGCGCGCTCGGCCTCCCGCGCCGCGACGTCCTCGGCCGAGCAGAACCCCCGTCCGCTGCGCTTCAGGCACAGCAGGCCCAGCAGGGTGCCGTCGTGGTCGACGACGGCGAGCCGGCGCTGCCGCCGCGCCGCCATCGCCAGCCGCACGTCCTCGGCGTCACCGCCCGGACCGATCACCCGGCCGTCGAGGGCACCCACCGTGCTGACCGGCGCCTCGGGATCGGCCCCCTCGAGATCGGCCCGCTCCACCACCGACACCAGCGTCGGGCCGCACGTCCGCGGTCTGTGCAGGGGTCGACAGGGGCCGGCCCAGTCGGCTGCGCGGCGACGTACACCAGGACGATCCATGGGCATCGATGACCGTCACGGCAGCGTCGAACCGATCCGCACCGATCCGATCCGCGGCGAGGCCGAGGCTCAGACCTCCCGCCGCGCTGCGACCAGCTCCACCTCGACCGGGCTGCGGCGCGGCAGCCCGGCAACGCCGACGACGCTGCGGCTGTGCTGTCCGTGCTCGCCCAGCACGGCGATGACGAGCTCCGACGCGGCCGCACCGATCTCGGCGTGCCCCGAGAAGTCCGGTGCTCCGACGAGGTAGACGGTTAGCCGCACCGCGCGGACCCGGCCGAGCCCACCGGCGTGGACGTGCAGCTGGGCCAGCGCGTTCGCGGTGGCCTGTTCGGCGCAGCGCCGAGCGGTCGCCAGGTCGACGTCGGCACCGATCACCCCGGTCGCGAGCAGGTCCCCGTCGCGCAGCGGGATCTGCCCGGCCACGTGCAAGAGCCCGGCGGCCTCCACGACCGGCCGCGCAGGCGCGGACGGGGAAGGGGCGTGCTCGGGATCGTGGCCGAGCCGAGCCAGTGCCGCGGCCGGACCCGAGCGCCGGGCTGCCGCCTGTACCGCGGCGAGAATGCGCGGATGTGTCCCGCACCGGCAGAGATTGCCGGCGAGGTGCTCGCGCACCGTCTCCTCGTCGGGATCCGGGATCGCGGTGAGCAGCGCGTGCGCGGCGACGGTCATCGCCGGGATGCAGTACGAGCACTGGAACGCCTCGTGCTCGACGAACGCGTCCTGCACCGCGACGCCGCCGTGATCGGCCAGTCCCTCGGCCGTCACTATCTCCTGTCCGGCGACCAACCCTGCCAGCAGCAGGCAACTGCTCACCGGGCGGCCGTCGAGCAGCACGGTGCACGATCCGCACACCCCGATCCCGCACGTCTCCCGCACGCTGTGGTGGCCGAGCCGGTCCCGCAGCGTGTGGATGAGCGGTTCCCCCTCCGCTGCGGTGACCCGGGCCCCGTTGACGGTGAACGCGCAGGTCATGCGGGCACCTCCTCCGCTCGCTCGAGGATCGCACGCAGCACGCGTTCCGGGTGCATCGGGAGCCTGCGCAGTCGCACCCCGCACGCGGCCCGTACGGCGTTGCCGATGGCCGGCGCCGTCGGCGGCACGGTCATCTCCCCGACCCCGTGCAAATCCGCACCGGGAGCCTCGACCGCGGCGCTGCGCATCCGCGGCACGTCTCGGAACGACGGCAGCGAATAGTCGGAGAGGTTCGGGTTGGTGATCAGCCCGTCGCGGAGGCCGAGCTCCTCGAACAGGGCGGGCCCGAGCGCGAAGATCATCCCGCCCTCGTTCTGGTGCGCGACCCGGACCGGGCTCACCACCCGTCCCGCATAACAGGCCCCCGCGGCTCGCACGACCGTGATCCGGCCGGTCTCCAGATCGACGTCGACCTCGACGGCTACCCCGCCCTGGTGCCAGTGCGTGCTCGCCGGACCCTGGCCGTGCTCGTCGAGAGCGTCCAGTCCTCCGTCGCCCGTCCAGCTTCCGATCACCTCGAACGGCGGCGTCCTCCCGGCGGCCAGCGCCTGCCGCACCTGTCGGGCGGCGTCCTGCACAGCAGAACCCATCGCGAATGTCGTGCGACTCGACGCGGTCATCGAGTCGTAGGGCGCCTCGGCGGTGTCGGGCTGGTAGACGACGACCCGCTCCGGGGTCGTACCCAGCTCGGCAGCGGCGAGCGCGCGCAGGGTGGCGTGCGCGCCCTGGCCGATCTCGACACTCGCTGTGTGCAGCTCGTACGTCCCGTCCGCGCACGCCCGCAACCGGCACTCGCTGTGAGACGGCGTCAGCGTGCTCTTGATCATGAGGGCGAGGCCCTGGCCGCGGGCATGGCCGGGCCGGACGGGCTCGACGTCGATCGCGGCCAGCTCGCGGCGGAGCACAGCCAGCAGCTCGTCGTAGTGCAGGTCGTGCATGACCTCGCCCGTCGGGTACACGCTGCCATCGCGCAGGAGGTTGATCTCGCGCAGCCGGACCGGGTCGATGCCCAGGTCGGCAGCGATGTCGTCCATCTGCGACTCGTAGGCCCAGCACAGCTGGGAGGTCATCGCCCCGCGGAACGGCCCGGCCGGCACGGTGTTGGTGAAGACGGCGGTCGAGGTGACCGCGACGTTCGGCACGTCGTACGGGCCCGGGGCGCGCAACATCCCGTACCCGGCGGCGCTCTCGCTGTTGGTGGCGTACGCGCCGGCGTTCCACACAACGTCGATCAGCCGCGCGACGATGCGGCCGTCGTTCCGCACGCCGGTGCGGATCCGCACCCGCGCCGCGTGCTTGACGAGGGTGTGGAACACCTCGGCCCGATCCAGCCGAAGCCGGACCGGGCGGCCCACGTGCCGGGCCGCGAGCGCGGCAAGGGGTTCGATCGTGGTGACGACCTTCGCCCCGTAGGCTCCGCCCACGTTGAGGGCGCACACCCGGACGTGCTCGACCGGCAGCGCGAACGCCGCGGCGAGCGTCTCCCGCACCACGTGCGGGCTCTGCGTGGACGTCCACACGGTGAGCGCCTCGTCCGTCCACTCCGCGGCGGCGACGTGCGGCTCCATCGGCACGTGCGCAGCGGGCGGGCTCTCGTAGACGTCGTCGTAGACCCGGTCGGCGGTGGCGAGCGCGGCCTCCGGATCACCGTGGCGCAGCGTCCAGGCGCGCAGGACGTTGCCGCCAGGGTGGACCAGCGGAGCCTCGGGGGCGAGCGCCTCGTCCGCGTCGGTGACGTGCGGCAGGACGTCGACGTCCAGCTCCACAGCGGCGGCCGCGGCGGCGGCGGCGTGCTCGTCCTCGGCGACGACCAATGCGACCGGCTCACCCGCGTAGCGGACCCGATCGGTGGCCAGCACGGGCTGGTCGTCGGTGGCGTCGCCGAAGTGCGGCACCGGGCCGGGGAGATCAACTGCGGTCAGCACCGCGACCACGCCAGGCACCGCATGTGCCGCCGTCGCGTCGACGCCGCGCAGCTCCCCGTGCGCGACCGGGCTGCGGACGACGGCGGCGTGGAGCATCCCAGAGAGGTGCAGGTGCACGGTCATGGGCAGGGTGCCGCGCACGCGGTCGCGTGCGTCCGGCATCGGGTTCATCGCACGGCCCTCCGGTGTGCCTCGGCCAGCGCGCGCCGCACATGGACCTCGATCATCCGGCGGCGGTACCAGGCGGAACCGCGTTCGTCGTCGAGCGGATCGATCCGGCGCGCGTAGCCGGCCCCGATCTCGGCGAACACCTCGTCCGCCGCCGGGCGCCCGGCGGCGTCGGCGAGGACATCGGGCAGCAGATGCGGGACGTCGGCGACCGCGCCGACAACGACGCGGAGGTGCTCGATCCGCCCGCCGGGTGTGATCGCCATGACTGCCGCAGCACCTATGCAGGGCCGGTCCTCCGAGCCGCGGCTGGTGAACCGCAGGTACGCCGAGCCGACGCCGCGCGTCGGCCGCGGAACCTCGATCCCGGCGATCACCTCCGCGTCCTGCAGGGCGGTCTCGTAGTAGCCGACGAACAGCTCCGCCGCGGGGATGCGCCGGGCTCCGCCCGGCCCGATGACGTCGACCTGCGCGTCCAGCGCGACCAGAGCGGCGGGCGGATCCGAGGCGTAGTCGGCCTCGGCGAGGTTGCCGGCGATCGTCGCGCGGTTGCGGATGCGGACGTTGCCGACCGCACCGCAAGCCTCGGCGAACGCCGGCAGCAGCCCCCGCACGGCCGGATGCGCGGCGACGTCGGCGAGCCGTTCACCGCCACCGATCCGCAAATGCCCGTCCAGGACGTCGATCCCGCGGTACCGGGTGTCAGCGACGCTGTCCAGGCTGACCAGCGTCGACACCGAGAGCAGCCGCTGCCGCAGCATGAGAACGACGGCCGTACCACCCGCGACGAGCCGCGCATCGTCGCCGAGATCGGCGAGCAGCCGCACGGCCGCGGACAACGACGGTGGCCGACGGATGTCCTCGACGATCACGGCTCCTCCCCTGCGCGGACGACCGAGTTGGAGAGCGTGCCGATGCCGTCCACCACCACCTCGACGTGGTCGCCCGGGCGGGCGGTGGCTGGTGCGGCGGGCGAACCGGTGAGCAGGACATCGCCCGGGCCGAGCGTCACGTGCCGGGTGGCGAGCGCGAGCAGCTCCGGCACGCCCCAGATCAGGTCCCCGACCGCGCCGGAGCGGCGCACCTCTCCGTTGATCCGCAGGGTGATCAGCCGGTCTTCGAGGTCGTCGAGCGCGACGATGCGAGGGCCGAGCGGGCAGAACCCGTCGGCGCCCTTCGCGGCGAACCACTGCTCCTCGGTGCGCATCCACTCCCGCACGGCGATGTCGTTGGCACAGGTGAACCCGGCGACGTGCGCCATCGCCGCCTCCGGGGCGACGCCGCGAGTGGGGCGGCCGATGACGACGGCCAGCTCCGCGGAGACGTCGAGCGCGGCGATCCCAGCCGGACAGACGATCGGTGCGCCCGACCCGATCACCGAGCTCACGGGTTTGAGAAACAGCAGCGGCTCGACGCGGTCGGGGGTTCCCAGCTCTCGCTGCGAGTCGCGGTGGTTGAGGCCGGCGCAGACGAGCACCCGCGGCGCAGGCACAGCGGCGTCAGCTCTCATAGTCGACCGAGATCGTCGAGGTGCAGTGGTCGTCGACGGTGGCCGCGACGGCCCGGTGCGCGGGGTGCGCGCGGTAGGCGGCCAACGCGTCGAGATCGTCGAACTGGGCGACGAGGCCGAGATCGTAGGCGCGGTCGGACGCCAGTACGTTGACCCCGACGGAGATGCTGCGCAGCTCGGGCACCTGGCCGTCGAGGGAGGCGAGCGCGGCGCGGGCGCTCTCCAGGTGCCGACGCGCGTCCGGGCGGAACCGGAACAGAACGACATGCGTGATCAACGAGATGCCTCCGGTGGTCGGACAGCCGGCAAAGGCGTGGGCGATCAGTCCTCGGGCTGCTGCGCGGCCCGGACCTGGTCGAGGTAGCGGTACACGGACGGCTCGGACACCCCGAACGTCTCCGCCACGAGCGGAACGGCGCCCTTGATCAGGAATGCGCCCTTCGAGTCGAGGAATGCGATGGCCTGCAGGCGCTCGTCCTTGGTGAGCCGGTGCGGCGGGCGACTGAACTGCTTGGCGGTGTTGCGCACGAGCACGCGCAGGACGTCGACGACGGCGGCGTCGCCCAACTCGGGCGACGGCTCCCCGGGCCGGGTGTCCAGCTCGGTCATGGCGGTGAGCTGCTCCAGCGTCTCCTTCGCCGCCGCCATCGAGCTGATGTCGAGGTTGATGCAGATCGCGATGAGGGGCTCACCAGCGCTGTCGTGCAGCAGACAGGTGGTCGACTTCAGGACCCGGCCGTCCGGCAGCTCGGTCGGGTAGTTGGCGAGCACGTCCGACGGGCCGATGTTGGGCAGCACCGCGTAGATGAGGTCGCGGATCGGGTGCCCCAGCTGCCGGCCACTGATGTGTCCGTTCACCAGGTGCACGAGGGACCGGGTCGGGTCGCGCAGATCGTGGACCGCGACCTCGCAGTTGCGCCCGAACATCGCACCGATGCCGTCCGCGATCGTCTTCGCGGTGCGGATCAGGTGATCGGCCTCCGCTGAGCGGTCCCGGCGCCGTGCCGTGCTCATGTCAAGAACCGATCTTCCACGATCGAGGCCAGCGGCGGCGCGTCGGGGCGCAGCAGCCCGTTGGTCCGCAGCACCCGCTCCGTCGTGGCCTGCGCGGTCGCGTCCCAGCGCCCGTCGGCGGGTACGGCCCCCTTGAGCCGCTCCACGGCCGCGAGCAGCACCTCCCGGCCGAAGGCGGTGAAGTCGGGCTGGAGCACGTCGGCGATCTCCTCGGGGCTCGCCGTGCGGATGAAGGTGGACGCGCGTTGCAGCGCGGTCACCATCCCGACGATGGATTCGCGGTCTTCCTCGATGTCGCCGGGGCGGACCCACAACCCCTCCATCATGAACCGGGACAGCGTCGGGTCCTCGCCGGCGCTGTGATCGATCAGCGTCAGCCCGGTGCCGCGCTGCACGGCCTGCTCGCCGAACGGGACGCTGATGTAGATGACGTCGACCTGGTCGCTCTCCAGCGCAGCCAGCACCGCCGGGCCGCCGCCCAGTGCGACCAGCGTGGCCGAGTCCGGGTCGGCGCCCGCCCCGACGAGGTTGAACCGGGCGATCTGCCAGGTCAGCGCGCCCGGAGCGGTCACCCCGATGCGCAGCTCGGGCAGCACCGCCAGCTTGCGGGGAAGCGGAGTGGTTGCGTCGATGCCGAGCCGCTGCGCGGTCCGCACCGAGATCGTGGCGTTGACCAGGCAGCGGTCGAACGTGGCCGCGACGGCGGTGAGGCGGCGGTTCCCCGACAGCGCGGTGATCACCTGGCCGCCGTCGTTGATCGTGAATCCGGCGCTGCCGGCCAGCACGGCCTGCACGTCCGGTCCACCGCCGTCAGTGACCACCGTCTCGACGGCGAGCCCGACGTCGCGGAAGTAGCCGGCGCGCTGGGCGATGTAGTTCTGCGCGTAGGCGAGGGAGTTCACCGCCTGCGTCAGCCGGACCCGGCGCAGGCCGTCCGGCCCGGTGGTGGAGCCTGCGCACGAGGTCAGCACCGATCCGGCCAGGCCGAGGCCAGCCAGCGTAGTGATGCCCTGCAATGCCCGGCGCCGTGAGAGAAGGGGGTTGAGGGAGTTCACAGTGGCTCCTCAGGAGGAGTCAGAGGGTGTTCGTGGTGCGTTCGGTGCTCTCGGGCTGCCAGAACAGGACCCGCCGGGCGATCCGGTTCAGCACGAGGTCGATGAGGACCGCGACGACCATCAGGACGAAGATCCCAGCCATCGTCCCGGCGGTGTCGTAGGTGTTGGACGCGAGCTTGATCTGGTAGCCGAGCCCGGCGCTGGAGGCGATGAACTCGCCGATGACTGCACCGATCAGGGCGAACGGGATGGAGAGCTTCAGACCCAGGACGATCAGCGGCGTCGCCGCCGGGAGGATCACCGTGCGGAAGATCTGCCGCTGCGAGGCGCCCATGACGGTGGCCACCCGCAGATAGGTGGCGTCGACGCTGCGCACGCCCTGGAACGTGTTGTAGAAGACGATGAAGAACACCATCGTGATGACGAGGATCACCTTCGACAGGAACCCGATCCCGAACCACACGACGAACAGCGGGGCAAGCGCGACGCGCGGGGTGGCGTTGAGGGCCACCAGGAACGGGTCCAGCACCGCGGCGACCCGGGGCGAGCGGCCGAACACGATCCCGGCAACCAGCGCCGCCAACGCGCCGATCAAGAAGCCGATGGCGGTCTCCTGAACGGTCGTCCACAGGTTCGCCCACAGCGTCCCCGCGACGGCCGACTCCGCCAGCGCATCCGCGATCGCGGACGGCGCCGGCAGGTAGAACGGGTCGACCAGCCGGCCGGAGAATGCCTCCCAGACCGCGAGGAGCACGACGAGCAGGGCGAGGCTCTGCGCCCACACCGGCAGTCGCCTGCGGCGGACCCGTGCAGCCGGGCGCTGCTGCAGTGTCACCGTCCGGCGGGCGGTCGTCGTCGCCCGGGTCATGACGCCACCGCCGGTGCGGCGCGCAGAACCTCGTCCCGCAGGGCGTCCCACAGCTCGGTCACGAGGTGCTGGAACCGCGGCTGCTCGTGGATGTGGTCGAGGTCCCGGGGGCGGTCGATCCCGACCTCGCGGACCAGCTTGATCGAACCGGGCCGGGCTGTCATGACGACGACCCGGTCCCCCAGCAGGATCGCTTCCTGCAGGTCGTGGGTGATGAAGACGACGGTCGTGCGTTCCTCGGCGCAGATGTCCTGCAGTTGCCGCTGCTGCAGCAGTCGGGTCTGGGCGTCGAGCGCCCCGAACGGTTCGTCCATCAACACGATGTCGGGCTCGTAGACGAGCGCACGCACGATGTTCCCCCGCTGGCGCATTCCGCCGGACAGCTGGCGAGGCAGGTGGTTCTCGAAGCCGGCGAGGCCGACGCGGGCGAGCAGGGCCATGGCGCGCTCCCGCCGCTCCGCCTTCGGCACTCCGCGGATCTCCAGCGGGTACTCGACGTTCGCCAGCAGCGTCCGCCACGGGAACAGGGAGTCGGACTGTGTCACGTACCCGATCTCGACGTCGGCCTCTGCAGCCGGGCGGCCGCGGAAGCGCAGCTCTCCGGCGTCCGGCTCGTCGAGGCGGGCGAGCATGTTGAGCAGGGTCGACTTGCCGCAGCCACTGGGGCCGACGACGGTGATGATCTCGCCTTCGCCGACCGTGAGGTCCAGGTCGCGGACGGCAACCACCCGCCCAGCGCCCCTGCCGAACGACCGGCTCACACCGACGAGCTCGATGAGCGGTTCACGAGGGATCGACATTGTGCTCTCCACGGATGCGAGCGCGCGCTGTCCGGCGGTGCACGACGTGCGGGGACTCGCGACGGGGATACGACTGACGAGGCGTGCCGAGCAGCGGTCGGAACCGCGAGTTCCTCCGGCCCATGGACAGGAAGTCTGCTCCCGGCACCCACCAGGAGTCAATAGATAATTTTCGTCAGTGATAGAGAGTTATCACCGGGCCACGCACGCGCGCAGCGCCGCCACGAGGCGACGGGACCGCTCGTCGGGCAACGCGCCCATGCGGTTCGGGACGTAGGCGAAGCCGAGGTCGTAGGCGTCGTCGGCGAACACGAGCGCGCCACCGGCGCCGTCGTGGCCGAAGCTGCGCGGGCCGAGCATCGGGCGACCCGCGGAGTCGAGCATGAACCCGGTGCCCCAAGCCGAGCGGTTCTCCGGTCCGAAGACGGCGGCGCCGCTCGAGCGGGGCCGCAGCACGTCGTCGCGGACGGCCCGGCTCAGCAGCGGCGACCCACCGTGCGCCCCGACCAGCGCCGCGTGCAGCAGTGCGAGGTCACGGGCGGAGCCGGTCGCGTTCACCGCGGGCATGTCGAGGGCCCGCACGGCGGGGTCGTTGAAGTTCGTGGTGGTGCCGAGGCCGCGGATCGGGAACTGCAGTGCGCCGCCGAGGGTGAACGCGCGGGCGACGCGGGGATCGGAGAAGGCGGCCTCCTCGGCCGCAGCCAGCTCGGGGTCGTCGAACTCGAAGCGGCGGGGTTCGAGGCGCGCGATCGGCGGGTCGGCGTCGTCCGGCTCGACGCCGATGCGCACGCCGACGCCGACCGGGTCGGCCAGCAGCTCGCGGAACGCCGTGCGCGGTGCGGTACCGGTGATCCGGCGGATGATCTCGCCGACGAGCCAGCCGAACGTGAGCGGGTGGTAGGCGAAGCCCGCGCCGCGGGGCCACTGCGGGCGCTGCGCCTGCAACACCTCGACGACCGGGGTCCAGGCCTGCAGGTCGCCCAGGGTGAGGTCGGTTTCGGGGTAGACCAGCCCGGCCCGGTGGCAGAGGACCTCGCGCACGGTGTGCTCGGCCTTGCCGGCGGCGGCGAACTCGGGCCAGTACCGCGCGACCGGGGCGTCGAGGTCCAGCTCGCCGGCGTCGACGAGGGCCGCGGCGCAGGCGCTGGCCAGCGACTTCGTGCAGGAGAACGTGAGTACCCGGGTATCGGCCGTCCACGCGGCACCGGTCGTGGTGTCGGCGGTGCCGCCCCACAGGTCGACGACGGTCCGGCCACCGCGCACCACGCACAGCGCGGCACCCAGCTCGTCCTCGGCGAGGAGGCGGGCGAAGGCCACCGCCAGTGGTTCGTAGCCCGCGTCGACCCGGCCCTGGACGCCCACGTCGGCGGGGTCGGCGGGATCGGTGATGTCGTAGCCAGGGGTTCCGTCGCGCTGAACCATGCCGGGCGCCTTTCTGGCGGGGTGGACGGGGACCTCAGCGGGCCATCGGTGCGGGAGGGTGTTCGATCCTGTGCTGCGTGCGGTAGCGCCCCGGAGCGATCCCGTGCTCACGCTTGAACGCGTTCGCGAAGGCGAACTCCGAGGTGTAGCCGACGCTGCGGGCGACGCTGCCGAGCGGCGCGCGCGAGTCCCGCAACAGCCGGGCCGCGATCATCATTCGCCACCACGTCAGGTAGTTCAACGGCGCCCACCCGACCAGCTCGCGGAACCGGCGGGCGAACGCCGCGCGGGAGAGCCCGACCTCGGCGGCGAGGCCGGCCACCGTCCACGGCCGTTCCGGCCTGGCGTGGATCAGCCGCAGCGCCGCGCTGACGGCCGGGTCGGCGAGCGCCGCACCCCAGCCCTCGTCCGGCTGCTCGGCGAACCACGCGCGCAGGATCTGCACGAGGATCAGGTCGAGCAGCGCGGCCACCGCGACAGCGGATCCCGGACGGACGGCCTGCAGCTCCGCGGCGAGCAGATCGACGGCACCGCGCAGCGCCTGGTGCCGGCCGAGGCGGGCCGGGACGTGGACCACCTCGGGCAGATCGGCCACCAGCGGGTGCGGGCGGGACCGATCGAGCGGGTAGCTGCCGCAGAGCATCGCGGTGGGCGGCGCATCCGGGCCGGGGCCGTCCGGCCCGAGCGTGGCCCGGTACGACACCAGCGGCTCCCCGGGGGCGGGATCCATCTCACGCAGCGGGGCGTCCGGCCGGTCGGCCATGCCGTGCGGGGTGCCGTGCGGCAGCAGCACGACGTCGCCGAGACCGAGCGCCCGCGGTTCGCCGCTGCGCGGGATCAGCCACGCGGAGCCCTGCAGGATCACGTGGAACCCGGCGCCGGGCACGGCAGGGTAGCGCCGCCCCCACGGAGCACGGCACTCCACCTCGAACGACCGCGGCGCACCGCTGCGCATCGCCGCGATCGCCTGGCCGAGGACGTCCACCTCCGCGAGTCTAGACGCCAGGGCGAAAGCGAGACGATCGCGCATCATCGCCGGACTCAAGCGCATGGATCGTCTCCTCGGCGGCTCGTAGCGTCGGGACCATGACGAAGATCGCGATCATCCTCGGCAGCACCCGACCCCAGCGCATCGGCGAGCCGGTCGCCCGGTGGGTGCACGAGGTGGCGGCCACGCGGGGTGACGCGGAGTTCTCGATGATCGACCTGCGTGACGCCGGTCTGCCGCTGCTCGACGAGCCGCTGTCGCCGATCATGGGCCGCTACGAGCAGCCGCACACGGTGCGGTGGGCCGAGACCGTCCGACCGTTCGACGGGTTCGTGTTCGTCACGCCCGAGTACAACCACGGGATCCCCGGAGCGCTGAAGAACGCGATCGATTTCCTCTACCAGGAGTGGCACCACAAGGCGGCCGGGTTCGTCGGCTACGGCGGCGACGGCGGCGTGCGCGCCGTCGAGCAGCTGCGCCAGGTGCTGGGGCAGCTGCGCGTGGCCGCAGTCGCCGACCAGGTGGCGCTGTCGGTGTTCACCGACTTCGCCGACTTCACGGTGTTCACGCCCCGCCCGGAGCACGAGGCGGCGCTGCAGGCGATGCTGTCGCAGGTGATCGCCTGGGCGGAGGCGCTGCGACCGCTGCGGGCTAGCTGTAGTGACTCAGGACGTTGTTGTCAGTGCTCGACGGCGTGTCGGCTTGAACGAGGGGAGGGCCTCCGGGCGAGGTGGGTGTGTCTGAGGCACCTACTTCGAACCCAGGAGGCCCTCCATGGCGCACCGTAACGCCCGCACCACGGTCTATGCCCGCCGGCTGATGGTGCAGCGTCATCTGGCCGGTTGGTCGCAGGCGCGCATCGCCGAGCAGCTGGGGGTCTCTCGGCCAACGGTGAGCAAGTGGATCGGCCGGTACCGGGCCGAAGGCGAGGCCGGGCTGGAAGATCGTTCCTCGCGGCCTCACACGTCCCCGACCCGCACCGATCCGGCGGTGGAAGCCCAGATCGTGGCCCTGCGCAAGCAGGAACGCCGCGGGGCGGTCTACCTGGCCG
>NZ_FRAP01000012.1 GCF_900142365.1 Pseudonocardia thermophila
CCTCAGACACACCCACCTCGCCCGGAGGCCCTCCCCTCGTTCAAGCCGACACGCCGTCGAGCACTGACAACAACGTCCTGAGTCACTACAGCTAGGGCCGGATCGGGCCGGTGCCGAGGGCTCCGGGCGCAGGGCCAGGAGTAGGGCCGGTGGGGGTAGGGCACAGGCCGAGGCACAGCCTCACCCGGACGCAACGAACGGCACTCTCGTCCACTCCTGGTGGACGAGAGTGCCGTTCGTTGCCGTCAGGCGGGCGTTGCCATCAGGGCTCATGGGTGGGGGTCAGAACCAGCGCTCGAGCACCAGCGCGACCCCGTCCTCGGCGTTGCTAGCGGTGATCTCGTCGGCGACCGCGCGCAGGGCGGGGTGCGCGTTGGCCATCGCCACCCCGTGCCCCGCCCACTGCAGCATCTCCAGGTCGTTGGGCATGTCGCCGAACGCGATCACGTCCCCGGCCGGGACGCCCAGGTCCTCGGCGACGGCGGCCAGCCCGCTCGCCTTCGTCACGCCCGGGGCGCTGATCTCGACCAGACCGCGCGGGTGGGAGAAGGTGAGGTCCGCGGCGTCGCCGATCACCGGGGCGAGCGCGGCGACCATGGCGTCGCTCGACAGGGAGGGGTTGCGGACCAGCAGCTTCACCGCGGGCTCACCGAGCAGCTCGGACCGGTCGACGACCGCTCCGGCGGCCTCGTCCCAGGCGTTCCGGTAGCCGGGTTCGGCCAGGAACGGCGAGGGTCCGTGCGCGCTCCTGCCGACCCGCTCGACGGCGAGCCCGCTGCCCGGCAGCGTCTCCAGCACCGCGCCGGCCAGCTCGGCGAGCGTCGCCGCGGGCAGGGCGCGGTCCCACACCACGCGGTCCTCGACGGCGTCGTAGAGCAGCCCGCCGTTGGCGCACACGGCCAGCCGGACGTGCGCCAGCTCGGCGAACACGGGCGGGATCCAGCGCGGCGGGCGGCCGGTGACCAGCACGAACGGCACGCCGGCCGCGACGACCTGCGCGACCGCCGCGGCGGTGCGCGGGGTCACGTGTTCGTCGGGATCGAGCAGCGTGCCGTCGACGTCGGTGGCCACCAGGCCGGGAGCTTGCACGTCGACCAGCGTACGGTTCAGCCGAACTGCAGCGACCGCTTCGCGAGCCCGTACCAGTAACCGTCGACCTTCGTCCGGGCCGGGCCGTCGTCGGCGCTCGCCCCGAGCGTGACGAAGAGCGGGGCGAAGTGCTCCGTGCGCGGGTGTGCGATGCGGGCGGCCGGGGCGGTGTGGGCGAAGTCCAGCACGGCGTCGACGTCGTTGCGGGCCAGCGCCTCGGCGCCCCACTCGTCGAACTCCCGCGACCACGCCGGCGCGGGTGCGTCGGTGCGGCCGCCGACCTCGCGCAGCGCGTGCAGGTTGTGGGTGAAGAAGCCGCTGCCGACGACCAGCACCCCCTCGTCGCGCAGCGGGGCGAGCCGGCGGCCGAGCGCGTAGAGGTGCTGCGGATCGAGCGTGGGCATCGAGATCTGCAGCACCGGGATGTCCGCGGCCGGGAACATCTCCTTGAGCGGCACGTAGACACCGTGGTCGAGGCCGCGGGTGGGCTCGTCGCGCACGGGGGTGCCGACGAGCTTGCGCACCTGGTCGGCCAGCTCCGGCGCGCCGGGCGCCGGGTAGGTGACCCGGTAGTAGTGCTCGGGGAAGCCCCAGAAGTCGTAGACGAGCGGCACGGTGGTGGTCGCGCCGATGGTGAGCGGTGCGTCCTCCCAGTGGGCCGAGACGACGAGGATCGCCGACGGTCGCGGCAGCTCGCCCGCCCACGCGGCGAGCTGGCCGGGCCAGATCGGGTCGTCGGCCAGCGGCGGGGCGCCGTGGCTGAGGTACAGCGCCGGCATGCGGGACATGGTCGAGCCTCCAATTATGTGAACTCTCAACCATCGTACGGCCGCGACGCCGCGTCGAGAACGAACTCATGGTGATCAACAGCGCTTTTCGATCACCACAGGTTCGTTCTCGACGCAGTACCCCGCACTCAGATGATCGCGACCGCGACGACGGTGCCGATCGCGATCTGCGCGGCCGCGATCACCCACGCCTGCGGCAGCAGCTCCTCCGCCTTCAACACCTCGCCCACGTCGATGCCGGTGACCCACTCGAGGATCCGCACCGCGGCGACCTGGGCGATGATCCCGACCAGGCCGAAGATCAGCGTCTGCAGCAGCCCCTCCAGGAGGGTGCCCGACGACACCGAGATCGCGGTGACGATCACCAGCGCCATCGCGAGCAGCCCCGAGGCGGTGACCAGCACCGATCCCGGGTTGCCGCCGCGGACCATGCGGATGAGCGGGCCGGGCGTGGTCACGTCGACCGCCCAGAACCCGATCAACAGCAGCAGGAGGCCGAGCAGCGCGTAGAGCAGGATCGCGCCGATCCCGATGCCGATCAGGCCGAAGAAGTCCGGACCGATCACGGTCTGGTCCACACCTACCTCCAGGGGAGCTCACGTGCCGAGCGGCGGGGGACCGCTCACGACTGCGGGATGCGGTGGGGCACGAACGCCGCGCCGTCGTCCGTCACGAGACCGGCCGACTCGCGGATGCCCAGCCCCGCCGCGGAGTCACCGACGATCCAGGCGCCGAGAACCGGACGGTAGCCGTCGAACTCGGGCAGCGGGGCGAAGAGCTGGTAGACGTACCCCTCCTCGCCGTAGACACCACCCGTCCGGTGCTCCATGCCGGGCGCGACGATCGAGATGTTGGCGCCCTCGCGGCCCAACCGGGGCTTGCGGACGTACTCGGTCAGCAGGCCGGGCTGATCGAGGAAGGCGGGCAGCAGGTTGGGGTGGCCGGGGTGCATCTCCCACAGCACGGCCAGCAGCGCCTTGTTGGAGAGGATGCACTTCCACAGCGGCTCGATCCACAGCGTCTCCGGCAGGTTGCGCAGCACGTGCTTGCCGAAGTCGTCGTTGAAGATCCACTCCCACGGGTAGAGCTTGAAGACCGTGGAGATCGTGGCCTCCTCGAGATCGGTGAACCGGTCGAGCGTGACGTCCCAGCCGATGTCCTCGATGGCCAGCCCGATCGTGTCGAACCCGGCCTCCGCGGCGGTCTCCTGCAGGTAGCTGACCGTGACGTGGTCCTCGCCGGTGGTGTCGCCCGCGGACCAGGTGAAGTACACCTCGCCCGACGGCAGCCGGTTCTTCAGCGCCCGCCAGCGCTCGACGAGCTGCTCGTGCAGCGAGTTCCACTGGTCGTCGCCGGGGTGGGTGTCCTGCAGCCAGTACCACTGCAGGATCGACGCCTCGAGCAGCGTGGTCGGGGTGTCGGCGTTGTACTCCAGGAGCTTCGCCGGCCCGTTGCCGTCGTAGCGCAGGTCGAACCGCCCGTAGACGTGCGGATCGGAGCGCTTCCACGACGCCGCGACGGCTTCCCACGCGAACTCCGGGATGGCGAAGTCGCGGAACCGCCCGGCCGTGACGACGTGGTCGACGGCCTCCAAGCACATCGAGTGCAGCACCTCGACGTCGGCCTCGAGCGCGAGGACCTCGTCCATCGAGAACGTGTAGTGCACCGACTCGTCCCAGTACGGGCGCGCGACGCCGCCGATGCCGCGGCCGGGGGTGTTGAAGCACATCCCCTGCTCGCGGATCGTCTGCTCCCAGCCAGGACGCGGGGTCCCGGTGCGTCGTTCCATGTCCCGCCCCGCTCAGCTGCCGCTGGACTTGCTCGACGAGCCGCCGGACTTGCTGCTGCCGCTGCTGCTCTTGGCGCCGAGCCCGCCGCGCACCGAGGTCGAGCCCGAGCTGGAGCCCAGCGACGGCCCGTCGCCGGACGACGACCTGCCGCCCGAGATCGTGCGCCCGGAGGTGTAGGTCTTGATCTTGGTCTTGTCGCTGGGGAGCGTGGTCGTCCCGCCCTTGACCCGCTCGCCGAGCGTGCCCGAACCGCCGTACGTGTAGTGGTACTGGCGCCCGCCTGCGCCGATGAAGATCGGGTACGGGTACGCCCCGGAGGGACCGCTGCTGCTCGCGACCGGGGTGACGCAGTTCGAGTCGTCGACGATCACGCCGTCCTCGTCGGTGCAGTAGGCGGTCTCCTCGTCGCCCGACGTGATGAGGTAGCCGATCCCGATCACGGCGGCCAGCCCGACGGTGACCCCTGCCCCGTTCATGATCCGCCTGCGGATGCGCTGCTTGCGCGCGGCCTCCTCGGCCTCGCGGCGCGCCTCCTCGGCCCGGCGCCGCTCGGCCTGCTCGCGGGCCTTCTGCTCGGCGAGGGTGGGCTCGCGCGGCGGGGTGGTCCCGTCCTGGAAGCGCATGCTGCCCGGCCGCGGCTCCTCGGGAACAGGTCCCTCGGTCACGGACGCCCTCCTTCGATCAACGCTGCCGCCGATCAACGCTGCCGGACGGCACCGTACCCGCTGATCGGCAGGACCGGTCCCGTCGACCGAATCGCAGGAGAACCGAAGCCCGATCGTGACGTTCGCAGCACGGCGACGACCGATGGTCGCTCGGGCGGCGCGGCGCGGCGCCCTCGGAACATCACCCCGGGGCATGATTGTGCCGTCATGACACGCTCCCTGACCGCTCCCGGCCGGGCGGACGCTCCCCCACAGACGACCGGCCGGCACGGCGCTCCCCCCGCCGCCGTGCGCCCCGCGCGATCCGCGCAGCCCCCGAAGCTGCCCGAGTCGCGGATCGTGCGTCGGATCGTCGCCGGTGTGCTGGTCGGTGCCTTGACGATGTTCGGCGTCGCCACGCTGGACACGCTCACCGGCGCCCAGGTGCCGGTGCTGGGCACGCTGGCCTCGCTGCCGGTCCCGGAGGGCGAGCGCGGCCGCGCGGTCGACGCCGAGGTCCCGCCGCCGACCCCGGGCACCTGCCTGACCTGGACCCGGGTCGACGCGGCCGACGCGACCGTCGTCGAGTGCGCGCAGCCGCACCTGTTCGAGCAGGCGGGCGCGGTCATCCTGGCCGACCAGGCCGTGCTGCCGGACGACCGCAAGTGGCGCCAACTGGTCTCCGAGCGGTGCACGCCGCTCGTCAAGCAGTACCTGGGCAAGGAGCTCGACCCGAACGGGAAGTTCCGCATCGGCGCGCTGAAGCCCTCGGCGGCGAAGTGGGAGGACGGCGACCGGGAGCTGCGCTGCGGGCTGCAGAGCGCCTCCCGCTCGGGTGCGCTGTACCCGTTGGTCGGCCGCGCCGCCGAGGTCGACCAGTCCAACGTGTTCCAGCCGGGCACCTGCCTGGGCATCGACGGCAAGACCGTCGGTGACCCGGCTGACTGCGCCGGTCCGCACGCCGTGGAGACGGTCGCGATCGTCGACCTGAGCACGAAGTTCACCGGCAAGTACCCGTCCGTGGACGACCAGGACGCGTTCCTGCAGCCGGAGTGCGCCAAGCGGGCCGCCCAGTACGCCGGCAGCGAAGAGGCGATCTCGCAGAAGAAGCTCACCGTCTACTGGGACAACCTGACCGAGGAGTCCTGGAACGCCGGCTCCCGCAAGGTGAACTGCAACCTGGCGGCGCTGCTACCCGACCGCAGCGGGTTCGCCCCGGTCACGGGCTCGGTGAAGAGCACGGTGCAGGTCGGCGACCAGCCGGCTCCGCCCGCGGAGAACAAGGCCGGCACGCCGGTCCTGCCGCCGGCGATCGACGGCCCGCCCGCGCACGCGCCGCTGCCGGGTGAGGGCCCGGACAACACCACCGAGCCCAGCCCCGACGCTGGTCAGACGCCGGCGCCGGAGCAGACCCCGGCGACGACCGAGTCGCCCACCGCCACCCCGTCGGCGGCGGCTCTACCGTTCGGGTTGTGAGCCTTCACCTGCCCCGCCGGCAGTTCGAGGAGCTGGTCGCCGACGCGCTCGACATGATCCCGCCGGAGCTGACGGCGGCCATGGACAACGTCGTCGTGCTCGTGGAGTCCCGGCATCCCGACGACCCGGAGCTGCTGGGGCTGTACGAGGGCGTGGCGCTCACCGAGCGGACCTCGTCGTACGGCGGGGTGCTGCCCGACCGGATCACGATCTACCAGGACGCGATCTGCGACATCTGCGCCGACGTGGAGGAGGTGGTGCACGAGGTGGCGGTCACGGTCGTGCACGAGGTGGCCCACCACTTCGGCATCTCCGACGAGCAGCTGCACGAACTGGGCTGGGGCTGACCGCTATTCAGCGGGTCCGCCCGCGGTGACGTCGCCCGGCTGGGGCACGGTCTCGTCCACCGACTCCAGCTCCCACCGGCCGTTCGCCCGCGCCCGCAGCACCACGAGGCCGGTGTTGGGCAGGTAGCCGGGCAGGGTGGGGCGCCCGACCATCGCGCCGGCGACGATGCGGATCGCACCGCCGTGGCTGACCAGCACGACGGTGCCGGACGCCTCAGCGGTGATCTCCTCGACGACCGGCCGGAACCGGGCCCACACGTCGGCGGCCGACTCGCCGCCCGGCAACCGCACGTGGGACTCACCGCGGTGCCAGGCCGTGTCGGTGGCGTGGAAGATCTCGCGGGCGGCGTCGTCGGCGCGCTCCTCCAGATCGCCCACGTACAGCTCGTGCACGCCCTCGACGACGGTGACGTCGAGCGAGTGCGCGGCGGCGACCGGAGCCGCGGTCTGCTGCGCGCGGATCGCGACGGAGGAGTACACGGCGGTGACGTCGGCCCCGGCGAGCCGGGCGCCCAGCGCCCGCGCCTGGGCCCGCCCCAGCTCGGTCAGCGGTTCACCGGGAGGCAGGCTGGACAGCCGCTTCTCGACGTTCGCCGGGGTCTGGCCGTGCCGGGCGAGGACGAACTTCACGCGCCGGTCCCCGCTCGCAGCGACTCCACCCACGCCCACGACGCCTCGTACGCGCGGTCGTCGGCGTCCCCGAGCGGGACGACCGTCCGCGGCGGCGTCTGCCCGCTGGTCCCGTTGCCGGCGCGGGGGTAGGAGCCGAGGAACCGCACGCGGTCGCAGCGGCGGTGCAACGCCGCGAGCGCCTCCCCCACGGCCGGTTCGGCGACGTGCCCGGCGAAGTCGAGGTGGAACCAGTACTCGGCGTGCCGGTCCTTGATCGGGCGGGACTCGATGCGGGTCAGGTCGATCCCGCGCACCGCCAGCTCGGTGAGCACACCGAGCAGCGCGCCCGGCCGGTTCTCGGTGGTGGCCGCGATCGAGGTGCGGTCGTGCCCGGTCGGCGGCGGGGGCGGCGAGCCGGGTCGGCGCACCAGCGCGCAGCGGGTGACCGCGCCCGCGGTGTCGGCGACGTCGTCGGCGAGCGTGTCCAGCCCGTGCAGCTCGGCCGCCAGCGGTGCCGAGATCGCGGCGTCGATCTCGCCGCGGGCCACCTGGGCGGCGGCCTCCGCGGTCGACGGCGAACTGACCACCTCGGCGTGCGGGAGGTGGTCGGCGATCCACCCACGGGTCTGGGCGATCGCGTGCGGGTGGGAGCCGATCGTCCGCACGTCGTCGACCTTCGTGCCGGGCCGGACCAGCACCGCGAACCGCGGCGCGACCAACGCCTCCCGCACGATCACCAGCGGCGGGTCCACGACCAGCCCGTCCAGCACGGCCGGCACCGCGCCCTCGACGGTGTTCTCGATCGGCACGCAGCCGGCGTCGACGCTGCCGTCGCGCACCGCGTCCAGCACCGCGAGGCTGCCGACGCACGGCACGAGCTCGGCGCCGTCGGCCTCGGGGAGCGAGCGCAGGGCCTGCTCGGTGAACGTGGCCCGCGGGCCCAGGAACGCGATGCGCAGAGTCATCGGGCCAGCAACCCCAGACGTGCCAGCCGGGCACCGGGCCCGGAGTCGGAACCGAGCTCGACCCCGCAGTGGGCGATCAGCTGCCGCACGCCGGTCACCGCGCGCTCGGACAGCGCCGCCAGCTCGGCGGCCAGGGCCGTGGCGTCGGTGGAGGCGAGCGCGCCGCGCACGTCGCCGGAGGTGATCGCCCTGGCGACGGCCACGACGAGGTTCAGCAGCCCGTGCGCCGCACCGTTGCCCGCCGGGCGGACGACGTCGGCGACGCCGAACGCGGTGAAGCCACTGCCGGACTCGACCGCCACCTGGACGAACTGCTCGACCTCCGCGTCGTCCGGCACGTCGGACACGCGCGGTCCGCCGACCCGCAGCCGCGGGGTGCAGCCGTGGTCGGCGACCCGGCGGACCGCGTCGAGCCAGGCCGCGGTGCCGGCCTCGTCGCCCACGTGCGGGCGGCGCGGCTCCACGACCGGCACGACGTCCTCGGGCACGAACTCCGACACCCGCTCCAGCCACACGGCGTCGACGTCCGGTGGGGCAGCGGTCTCGACGCTGCGCGGGGTGAGCAGGTTCGGCCGGGACAGCACGGTGGACAGAGCCTTCGGCACCGCACCGAGCCCGGTGTCGACGACGAGGGAGAGGTCCACGGGGCGGTCGAGCCCGCGGCGGGCCAGGTCGGCCACGAGCTGGGGCAGCCGGGAGACGGGGCACACCAGGTGCCCGACCAGGCCGCCGTAGCGGCTGTCGTCGCGTGCTGCCAGGTACCGCTCCACCACGTCCTCGACCGGCTCGGCGGTGGCCCGCGGCCGCAGCAGAGCAGTGTCGTCGACCAGATGGGCGAACAGCGGCGGAATGCCGACCTCGCCCGTGCCGTCCGCCGTCACGGACCAGACGCTAACCGGTCGGCCCGAGCGGCCACGCAACACCCCTGGACAGCCGATTGGCGAGCAATATAACTTAGCCTCACCTAACTGGAGGTGAGGAACGCTTGGCTGCGACCCGAACGCGCCGCCCGCCGGCCCCGACCGGCGCCGAACGAGCGCGCAGCATCGCCGCCCGGGGTGGGCAGGCCAGCATCGTCGGAACGGGTACGGCCCCGACCGTGCCCCTGGTGCACCACGTGCGCGCCGACGGATCCACCGCGATGCTGCTGCCCGACGACGACCCCCTCCTGCAGCGCGTGCGCGCCGCCGGCAGCGACGGCCACGCCGTGATGCTGGAACTGACCGACCGGGCCCCGGTCGACCTGCGCGAGCCCGTCCGCGGCCTGCTGTGGATCACCGGCATGCTGCGGATGCCCACGCCCTTCTGCGCGCGCCGGATCGCGGTCGGCATGGCCGAGGCGATGCCGGACCCGCGGCTGCTCGACCTCGGCCACGGCGCCACGCTCGTGCGGCTCGATCCCGGATCGGCCGTGCTCTCGGACGGCGAGGGCACCGCCGCGCTCTCCCCGCTCGACCTCGCGGCCGCCGTCCCCGACCCGTTCTGCCGCTACGAGACGAACTGGCTGGCGCACCTGGAGTCCGCGCACCCGACCGTGTTCACCGCCCTGCACCGGCACCTGCCGGCGTACCTGCGCGACGACCGCAGCGCCCGCATCCGCCCGCTCGGGCTCGACCGGTTCGGGCTGCGGCTGCGCGTCGAGACCCACGACCAGGACCACGACGTCCGGCTGGCGTTCGAGCGGGAGATCCGCACCCTCGACGAGCTGCGCGAACAGATGAGCAAGCTGGTGGGGTGCCCGTTCGGGCGGGCCCACCGGCACGCGAGCTGAGGCTCGGGGTCAGTCGGCCTCGAGCGGGCTGCGGCCCGCGTGGACACGGGCCGTGACCCGGCGCTCGGCGAAGAACGACGCGAACGGGATCGTGCCGGCCACCAGCACGACGAGGGCGTCGAGCGGCTTCCAGCGGGCGCGCTCGGCGAGCAGCAGCGTCACCACGATGTAGACCATGTACAGGAAGCCGTGGCCGACGCCGACCACGGCGACCATGCCGGGCTGGCCGAAGAAGTACTTCAGCGGCATCGCGATCAGCACGAGCACGAGCAGCACCACACCGGTCACGTACGCCATGACGCGGTAGGCCAGCAGCGCGGTGTCCGTGTTCAGCGATGGCGACACGCCGTTCTCACTCTCCCTCTCGGGCGGCGAGGCGCGCGGCGATCTCGGCCAGCCCCTGGTTGTACGCGGCGAGCCGCCGGTCGTCGGGATCGTCCTCGTCCAGCTCCGGGACGACCGCGGTGGCGGGCCGGGGGCCGAACGGCGACGGTCCGTCCGGCAGCGGCCGCGGCGCCGCCGGCACGGTGGGCCGTGTGGTGTTCTGGGCGGTGGTCTGAGCAGCCGGTGCGACAGTGGCGGGCTCGCCCTCGGTGGGTTTCTCGGCGTCGGTGCTGGATCCGTCGGTGCTGGATCCGTCGGTGCTGGATTCCGTGCCGGCTTCCCCCTCGGCCAGGCGCGCGGCCTCCATACGCAGGAAGCGCCACCACATGACCCCGAAGAAGACGGCGAAGAGCGGCCACTGCAGGCCGTAGCCGACGTTGAGCGCGCTACCCATGGCCGACCCGGCCCGGCCCCACTGCCAGGCCGCCAGGAACCCGCACGTGACCATGGCACCGAGGGTCAGCAGGTGCCACAGGATCCACCGCGGGGTGAAGATCAGCCGTCGCACAGTCCCACGATACGCGGCCGGTAGCGTTCGTTCCCGTGAGCGGGACCGGTTCCGGTGTGATGCGCGGCTGGCTCGCCCCCCAGCGGCCGGGCCGGGTGGCCGTGCTCACCGATCCGCGGGAGCGGCGGCTGGCGGCGACCGAGATCCTCGTCGTGCTGACCGTGACGCTCGGGCTGCGGGCGCTCTCCAGCGGGCTGTCGCTGATCGAGGCGGCGCTGCAGCCCGTGCCGCTCAACGAGCAGCAGGTGGCGCTCAACGCGCCCGCCTCCCGGAACGAGCTCGTCGACCTGGCGTTCCAGCTGGTGCGGGTGCTGCAGCTGGTCGGCTGGGGAGTGCTGGGGGCGTACCTGCTGGTCAGGGCGGGGTTCGCGCTGCGGGCCGTGGGGCTGGACGCGAAGCGGCCGGGCAAGGACGCGGTGTGGGCGGCGGGGATGGCGGCGCTGATCGGGATCCCCGGACTCGGGCTGTACCTGGTCGCGCGGGCGCTCGGCGTGTCGCTGACGATCGCCCCCTCGCTGCTGACGGACACGTGGTGGCGCATCCCTGTACTCGTCGCCTCGTCCGCCGCGAACGCGTGGGCCGAGGAGGTGGTGCTGCTCGGCTACCTGCTCACGCGACTGCGGCAGCTCGGCTGGTCGGAGAACCGCGCACTGGTGCTGCAGGCGGTGGTCCGTGGTGCCTACCACCTCTACCAAGGGCTGGGAGGCTTCGTCGGGAACCTCGTGATGGGACTGGTGTACGGCCGCTTCTGGCAGCGCACCAACCGGCTGTGGGTCCTGGTGCTGGGCCACACCCTCATCGAC
Source organism: Pseudonocardia thermophila (assembly GCF_900142365.1). GTDB lineage: Bacteria > Actinomycetota > Actinomycetes > Mycobacteriales > Pseudonocardiaceae > Pseudonocardia > Pseudonocardia thermophila. The sequence continues at coordinate 11,178 of NZ_FRAP01000012.1, forward strand.
GTCGTGGCGTTCGTCGGCTACGCGGTCCTGGCCGGGAAGGTGGGCTGGCCGTAGCGGACGGGACGTAGGACTCGCCCGCCGAACTGCGGGACTCGCCAGGCGAGGTGCGGGACTCGCCGCACGAATCGCAGGACTCGCCGGACGGAACGGGGACTCGCCGGGCCCGGACCCGCGAGCCGTGCGTTCGGGCCGGCGAGTCCTGCGTCCAGACCAGCGAGCCTCGCGGTTCGGCCGGTCGGTTGTGCGTCCGGCCGAGCCCGGGATCACCGCAAGGTGACCTGCTTGCCCGCGATCACGTCACGGGCCCGACGCTCGGCGTCCGTGAGCGGGGTGTCGTCGGCCAGCGCGGCCTCCAGCCGCTCCGCGAACGCTGTGACGGCGTCGGTGTACTCCTTCGCGTGCAGCTCCCGGTCCACGTCCCACACGGGGACGAGCAGGCCGTGCGCGCGGAACGAGCCGGCGTACTTCGTGCCCTCGCCGAGGGTCAGCCGGCCGCGGGCCTGCAGGCGGGCGAGCGCCGCGGTGAGCTCCGGCTCGGGCTCCGGGCGGACCCAGCGGATGTGGGCCTTGCTGCCGGTGTCGACCCAGTACGCGCCGCGCACGCCGTCACCGACGGCCTCGGTCGGCATGATCACCGCGTTGGCGCGCTCCAGCATGGCCATGACCTCGGCGGAGGGCTCGCCGCCGTCCTCGGCGGGCGGCACCCACCAGCCGAAGTCCTGGTGGAGCGTGAGATCGAGGTGGGCAGTGGGGTCGACGACGTCCTGCAGGCGGACGAGATCGACCGCGGTGCCGGGCCCGACCACCGGCAGCGACGTGCCCGGCTCGGCGTCGAGCGCCCAGCGCAGGGCGCGACCGAGGTCGGCGGACAGGTCGCCGGACCGGGTCTGCACCTGCATGCCGAGGAACACCTCGCCGGTGTCCCGCACGAGCGCGGCGACCGCGCCAGGCAGCACCGTGGCGAGGGTGACCGGCCGTTCCGCGGGCTCGCGCAGCGGCAGCGGCGCGGTGGCGGACGGCAGGAACTCGCGCATGGCGATCAGGTCGGGCTCGATCGCGAGGCCCTCGAAGGGGCGGGTGACGATGACGTCGTCACCGGCGCCGTGGCAGGCCTTGTAGCGCTTCCCTGAGCCGCACGGGCAGGGGCGGCGGGGGTTCTCGCCGGGTGCCGCGGAACGGGTGCGGTCGCGTGTCTTCTTCGCCATGGTGGCGTGAAGGGTAGCGGCGGGGCGGATGATGTCGTGTCGTGGTCCCGTTCGATCCGCGTGACGAGGCGTTCCTCGCCGACCCGTACCCGACCTTCGCGCGGCTGCGCGCCGAGGCGCCGGTGCACGACCATCCGCTGCTGGGGATGCCGGTGGCGGTGTCGCACGCGGCGTGCTCACAGGTGCTGCGCGGGCGGGAGCTGGGCCGGATCTGGAGGGACGCCGAGCCGGCGGAGTCCTTCCGCGCGTTCAACCTGCTGCACCGCAACTCGCTCCTGGAACGGGAGGGCCCCTCGCACGCGCGGCTGCGCAGCGCCGTCGCCGGGGCCTTCAACCGCGGCCACACCGCCCGGCTGGCGCCGTGGGTGGGCGCGCTGGCCGACCGGCTGGCCGGTGAGCTGGCCGCGGCGATCGACGAGCACGGCTCGGCCGACCTGATGTCGATCCTCGCGGCGCCGCTGCCGGTCGAGGTGATCGCGGAGCTGCTCGGCGTGCCGGAGCCGACCCGCTCGCGGATGCGCGGCTGGTCGAACGCGATCGTGGCGATGTACGAGCCGGATCCCGGCGAGGCGCGGCGCGCAGCCGCGGAGCGGGCGGCGGCAGAGTTCGTGACCGAACTGCGGGCGTTCGCGGCGCACCGCGCGCAGCATCCCGGTGACGACCTGGTGTCCGACCTGCTGTCCGCCGATCTCGATCCGGACGAGCTGGTGGGGACGGCCGCGCTGCTGCTGATGGCGGGCCACGAGGCGACGGTGAACGTCATCGGCAACGGGGTGCTGGCGCTGCTCACCCACCGCGACCAGTGGAACCGCCTGATGGCCGATCCGGAGTTGGACGAGCGGGCCGTCGAGGAGCTGATCCGCTTCGACGCTCCGCTGCAGCTGTTCGAGCGCACCGCCGTCGCCGACACCGAGGTGGCCGGGTACCCGGTCCCGGCCGGCACCAAGATCGCGGTGCTGCTGGGCGCGGCAGCACGGGATCCCGCGGTCGTGGACCGGCCTGACGAGCTGGACGTCGGCCGGCACCCGAACCCGCACCTGGGGTTCGGGCTGGGCGTCCACTACTGCTTGGGGGCGCCGTTGGCGCGAGTGGAGGTGGCAGCGGCGTTGGCGGCGCTGCGGTCGCGGCTGCCGGACCTGGAGCTGGCCGCGCCGCCGGTGCGTCGCCCCGACTTCGTCATGCGGGGGTTGCGGGAGCTGCGGGTGACCCGACGCTGACCAGCACTTCCCGCCGGGTCACCCGGAACGGCCCGAGCAGCTGCGTGATCCGCGTGACGTGCACGGCGAGCAGAGCCGCGGAGAGTGTGGCGGCGAGATCGACGAGCGCGTGCAGCACGACGCCGTCGGCGCGGGCCTGCACGCCGGGCAGGAGCAGCCACACGACGGCGAGCACCGCGAGCACACCGTTCGCGGCCCAGGTGAGCCACCAGGCCAGCAGGAGCCGGGACGGGCGGGGCCGCTGGTCGCGCGGCCGTTCGAGCACGGCGTGCTCGACCTCGGCCAGCACCGCCCCGGGCACGACGAGGTTCAACCCGGGCACGATCCAGCCGAGCACGATCTCCCGCGCCGTGCGCGCCGGCCGCACCCCGGCGTGGTCGGCGGCCGCCTCGCAGACGCGCAGCGTCCACAGCACGGTGGCGACCCCGGCGACGAGCGCGAGTACCGGGGCGACCCATCCGGCGGCGGCCACGAGCGCGTCGGAGGCGGCGACGGCGGGCGGGGAGAGCGCCTCTCCGCGGCTGATCAGCAGCAGCGCGTAGCGCCACACCTCGGCGCCCGCGGCGATGGCCGTGACGACCGCGGTCGCCCACAGCAGGGGCACCACGGTGCCCGCGAGGGCCCGCGCCGTGTAGAGCGCAGACGGTGGCTCGGGCGCGTCGTCCTCCGGGTCCCGCCACGGCACGGGCGGGAAACCCCAGCGCGGGATCCAGCGGTAGAACGGCGCTCCCCGGTACGGCTGCCGAGGTGGGCGCGGCGCGGCCGGTGGGTACACCGAGGACGGCGGTGCGGCCACCCACTCCAGCGGTGCGGCCGCGAGGTGCCGCCCGCACCCGGGGCAGTAGGGGCCGCCCGCCGGTCCGGCGTACCCGCAGTGCCGGCAGCGAACGCCCTGCGCACCGGCCTGGCTCACGGTCCTACGCGACGGTCGGTTCGGCGCCGGGGACCTCGGCGACCATCGGCCGGCCCGCCAGCTGCCACGCCTGCATCCCGCCGTCGACGTTGATCGCGGAGTGGCCCTGCTGCGTCAGGTACGCGACGACGCGCGCGGATCGGCCGCCCGAGCGGCAGATCACGAACAGCGGATCGGCGTCGGGGAGCTCACCGAGCCGCGCCGTCAGCTCGCTCATGGGGATGTGCTGCGCAGTGGGCGCGTGGCCGGCGGCCCACTCGTCGGCCTCCCGGACGTCGAGCAGGACGGCGTCGTCGGGCAGCTCGTTCACCCCGACAGCGGGGACAGGACCGGTCATGTCCTCGATCCTGCCATGGCCCAGGTCATGCCCGGGTGAACGAGCAAGCGCCTCTACCCGAGAACGGCGAGGGTGGAGATGGCCGCGGCGGCGCGGACCGGGCGCTGGCGCATGCGGAACGCCAGCACGTCGCCCATCGTGAACCGGCCGGTGCTGCGCAGCAGCTCCGCGACCAGCAGCAGCGCGACGAGCCACGCGACGAGGAAGCCGATCGAGTACAGGAACCCGTCGTGGCCGGCGAGCGCGATGGCGCCGGCGATGCCGCGGAACGACGCGCCGCGAGGTGGTCGCCCGCGATCGCGACGCCGTTCTGCGGGCCGGTGAACATGCGGCCCGCCGCGTAGTGTCGCCCGCGGTGCGGTTGGTGCGGCTCTCCCGGTCGGCGAGCACGGGGGTGATCACCACGACCACCCCGACGATGCCGACGTTGAGCCAGCGGTTGCCCATCAGCTCGGGGCCGCCTGGGCCGAGGCGGTGCTCACGAACGCTCCTCTCGACCGCGGTGCGGATGCGCTCGGCGAGCGGGTCGATGCGGCGCTCGGCGTAGCGGACGGTGAGCGCGAGCGTCGTCACGAACTGCATCAGCCCGACGAGCAGGCCGATGTCGACGTTGCCCGCCACCCGGATCGCCATGACGTCCGGCGCGTACGACGCGAGCCGGATGGAGGCCAGGTACCAGAGGAGGAACGGGGTGCTGGCCGGAAAGACGAACCGGCGCAGTCGGCGAAACAGCACCCGGAAGTCGGGCTGTCCTGGATCTCCTGGTGGACAGTGCCTCGCGAACGTTCCCCGGTCGTGATCATGCGTGTCCCCTCCGGGTGCCGACATCGCTCGTAGGGAGCGGTTTCCGCAGCGATGTGGGCACGGAGAGCACCCCGATCGTGGTATCGCCCATGGCCGGGTGCCGGAGTCACACAGGGTCGCCGTAGACCGGACGGACCTCCGATGGACGGGTCGTTCGGGGTAGGCACCGATCGTCGCACCACGACGGGGCGATCACGCACAGTGATCACCGCCGTCACCTGAGCTCAGGCCCCTCGCTGCGCTGCTGAGTGAGCCGGTCGATGGTCAGGCCCAGCCGCTCCGGCGCGTGCAGCTGGAGCAGCACGCCGTCGACGTCGCCGGGGACGGACTTTCCGGTCAGCTTGCTGACCACGATCGTCACCAGGAACGCCAGCGGCACGGCGACCACGGCGGGGCGGGTGGCCAACGTGCCGATCCAGCCGTCGGGCAGCGGCGCGTACAGGCTGGCCAACGAGGCCGCCCCGGACAGCACGCCGCCGACGATCACGCCGGTGATCGCGCCGGGGGAGGTGAGTCCGCGCCACCAGATGCCCAGGATCAGCAGTGGGCAGAAGGTCGACGCCGCGACCGCGAACACCAGCGGCACGAGCAGGGTGAAGTCGGCCCGGGGCGTGGTCAGCGCGACGACCAGCGGAACGACGGTCGCGAGCACCGCAGCCAGCCGGAAGTTGCGCAGCTTCCCCTGCAGGATGTCGGTGAACAGCACGCCCGCGAGGCTCACCACCAGCCCGGACGAGGTGGCGAGGAACGCCGCCGCCATCCCGGCCGCGATCAGCCCGACGAGCCCCCAGCCGACGGGGTTGTCCCCGAACGCGGCCGTGGGCACGAGCAGCACCACCGCGTCGGACGTACTCTCCAGCAGCACCTGCGGGACCAGCCGCCGGGCGAGCGCGCTCAGCAGGATCACCATCAGGTAGAAGCCGCCGAGCATGAGCAGCACGACCACGGTGGTGCGGCGGGCGGCGCGGCCGTCCTCGTTGGTGTAGAAGCGCACGAGGATGTGCGGCAGCCCCATCGTGCCGAAGAACCCCGCGATCAGGATCGAGTAGATCTCCAGCAGCCGCCCGGCCCCCGGGGTCGGCTCCAGCCACTCCGAGTCCGGCGCCGAACCGGTCGGCACCGGCACCTCCGCGCCGGCTGGGAACACCAGCTGCGTCCCGGACTCCACGGTGTGCTCCCCGGGCTGCCACTGCAGCTCGCCGGCCACCTCCGCCCCGTCGACGACGCCCTCGGCGGTGACGGTGACCGGTTGCTCCACCACCATCGTCACGCCGGTGCGCACGGTGACCGTGGTCCGCTCGGCGAAGACCTCGCCTGCCGGGCGAGCGGTCCCGGTGGGTGAGAGCAGCAGGCCGAACAGCGCGGCGAGCGGCACCGCGATCGCCGCCACCTTGATCCAGAACTGGAAGGCCTGCACGAAGGTGATCGAGCGCATCCCACCGCCGAGCACCGTGAGCAGCACGATGATGCCGGTGGCGGCGACCCCGCTCCACGACGGCAGCGCGGTCAGCGCGGTCAGCGCGAACCCGGCGCCCTGCAGCTGGGCGAGCAGGTACAGCCAGCCGATGAGCAGCACCGTCACGGCGCAGACGCGGCGCAGAGCGGCCGAGGACAGCCGAGCCTCGGCGAAGTCGGGCACGGTGTAGGCACCGGATCGGCGCAGCGGTGCAGCGACGAACAGCTGCAGCGCGAGGAACCCGATGAGGGCCGCCACCGGCCACCACAGTCCATCGGCACCGCTCGCGACGATCATGCCGGCGATCGCCAGGAACGACGCCGCCGACAGGTACTCGCCGGAGATGGCGGCCGCGTTGGTCAGCGGGTTGACGGTGCGGGACGCGACGAGGAAGTCCGAGGTGCTGCGGGTGACCCGCACCCCGAGGACGCCGATGATGGCGGACGCGATCGCCATGAGGGCGATCGCGACGAGGGTGACGACACCGGTCGTGGTCACCGCGCGGTTCCTTCGACGAGCATCCGATCAACCCTGCACGTGGTCCGCGAAGCCCTTCTCGACCTTCTCGGCCGTGCGGGCGTGCCACCACCCGAGCCCGAACAGGAAGGGGTAGATCAGGCCGCCGAGCAGCAGCCACGGCAGCCGGATCCCCAGCACCGAGACCCGGGCGACCTCCGGCAGGAACGCGAACGCCAGCGGCAGCGCGATCAGCACCACCAGCGCGGCGGCCGCGAACCCCAGCGCCACGTTCAGCTGGGAGCGGATGAGGCCGCGGCGCAGCACCTCACCGACCCCGGTGCCCTCGCGCACGTCATCGACGGTGCGGACGGGCCGGGCCACCGACCGGCGCTCGGCGAGCACCACGCGGACCCGCTTCGGCGGTTCGGGCTGGGGCTCGCCCGGCTCCGATGACGACGAGACCGTCGGCGCACCCACCGCGGCGAGCGGGGTGGGCGTGGTCTGCGACGTCGGCGTGCTCAGCGCGACGGCCGGAGCCGCCGTCGCGTCGGCTGCACGCTGCTTCGCGACCTCGGCGATCGCGGCCTCGAGCTCGGGATCGCGGAAGTCGGCGCCGTCGGCCGTGTCCTCGTCGTAGTCCCCGTCGTAGTGCTTGTCGTAGTCCCCGTCGTCCTCGTCGTCGTAGTCCTCGTAGTCGACGTAGCGCCGCGGCGGGGCCGGCTCCTCGGGCGGTCCGGCCGCGGGCGCGGCGGGTGGCTCGGTGCCGGTGTCGGTGGAGCCACCGCGCTGCGCGGGCACCGCGACGATCCGCCCGTCGTCGGTCTCGGTCGGCGGGGTGGGGGTGCGAGCAGCGGCGGTCCCGCCGGTCGCGGTGCCCGTGAGCGGGATGCCGGTCGGGGTCGACGGCGGACTGGGCGGCGGCGAGAGCAGACGGGCCGCAGCCGGTCCAGCGGGCGGCACTGGACGGCCGGTGCGCACCTGGCCGCCGAGCACCGGCAAGCCGGGACCGCCGGGAGCAGCCTTCGCGGCAGGCGGCTCGGCGCGGCGCAGCTCGGCCCCCTCGTCCGACCCGGTGGCGCTGCTCTCCTCGCTCGGCTCGGCCTCGGCCGGGGCGGTCGCAGCGGCCGTGCCGGGGATGCCGGCGAACGCGCGGCCCGCAGCGGCGCCGTCGCGGAACGCCGCCGACGCCGCGACCGGGGAACCCGCCCCAGTGCTGCGGGGCGCCTGGACGCCCTCCGCGGGCTGGGCCTGCTCCGCGTCGTCGGCATCCGGGGTGGCCGGCACCGGTGCGGTCGTGGCCGGGTCCCGCCGGGTGGCGGGGAGATCGCCGAGCAGCGCGGGATCAGCGAACGCCGGGCGGCGGGCCGGGGCGCCGAAGCCCTGCGGCGCCTGTCCGCCCAGTGCCGGGTGCAGCACGGCCGGATCGCCGTAGCTGGTGGCCGGCGGCTCGCCGGGAGGCACCGCCGGGGTCGGGCGGGTCTCCGTGGCGGCGGGCTGCGGCGCGGTCGTGTCCGGGCTGGGCACGTCGAAGCGCCGCGCGCGCGAGGGCGGCACCGCCCCGGGCGGTGTCGAGCCGGGTGTCGAGCGTTGCCTCGAACGCGTGCGGGGCGGCAGCGGCGTCCGCACCGGGTAACCGGGCGGTGGCCCGGGGGTGGCGTGCCGCGGGGCGCCGTGCCCCGGCACCAGACTGGGGCCCGGGAAGGTCGACGGCGTGCCGCGGCGGGCGTGCCGCGCTCCACCGCCGTCCGCGGCGCGCGCGGCCATCCGGCGGCGGATCTCCTCCTGCAGCCAGTCACCGCTCTGCTCGCCGCTGTTCCCAGCGGCCGCAGCGCGCTCCCGGCCGTCCGGGGATCCCGGAGGGTCCTCGGGCTCCGGGCTCACCGACGGCGGGGCGCCGTCGGTGAAGGTGCTCACCGCACGCCCTCGCTACCGATGCTCATCGCTGGCTCCAGGCCTGCTTGGTGGCCCTGACCAGGCGGTCCTTGAGCTCCCGGGTGTGCCGGCGACTCACCGGCAGCTCGGCGCAGTCCGGGCCGCTGCCGACCCGCACCACGTAGCCGGAGCCGGACAGCCGCAGCTCGGTGACCAGCGGCAGGGCCACCAGGAACGAGCGGTGGATGCGCACGAACCCGGCCTCGCGCCAGCGGTCCTCCAGCACCGAGAGCGGGATGCGCACCAGGTGGCTGCCGTCGTGGGTGTGCAGGCGCGCGTAGTCGCCCTGCGCCTCGACGTAACGCACCGCCGAGCGCGGCACCAGCTTCGTGGTGCCCGCCAGCTCGACGGGGATGACCTCGTCCTCGTTGCCCTCATCGCGGGCCGGTTCCGCCGCGGCGGCCTTGCGCCGGTCGATGATGCGGGTGATGGCCGCCTGGAGCCGCTCGGCGCGCAGCGGCTTGAGCAGGTAGTCCGCCGCACCGACCTCGTAGGCGTCCACGGCCCGGTCATCGTGCGCGGTCACGAACACGACGTCCGGCGGCACCGCCATCGACGAGAAGACGCGCGCGAGCTCCAGCCCGTCGAGGCCCGGCATGCGGATGTCCAGGAAGACCACCTGGATGTCCGAGCGGTCCGCGACCCGCACGCCGGTCATCGGGTTCGCCATCGCACGGCTCTGGCCGGCGGCGGCGGCCTCGCGGACACCCTGACGCCCGTTGAGCACCCGGAGCGCGTCGGTGGCGTTGGACGCCTTCAGCACGGTCCCGACGCGAGGATCCTCGCTGAGCAGGTAGGCCAGTTCTTCGAGAGCCGGTTCCTCGTCGTCCACCGCCAGGACGACCAGGCCGCCGGAACTGTCGTTGCTGTCCACGATCTCCTCATCCTGCGTCGCGATGACCGCCGGGGATCTCCCCCTTCGATCACCACCTGATCCCGCCGCCGCGACCATGGTGACGGTCAATCCCTGTGAGTGCCAGACTCACACACCATTCGGATTCATCCGATCACGGTCTGCTACAGACCGTACCGCGCCCACGCCGCGCGGACCTCCACCGCCTGGACGAGCGCCAGCAGGAGATCGGCCCGTGCGTCGTGCCGCGCGGCCGGCGCCGCACCCAGGCCCAGCCTGGCCAGAAGCGGTTTTCGTTGATCCACCGTGACCAGCTCGGCATCCGGGTAGCGCTCGGTGAGCACCCCGCGCGCCGTACCCACCCCATCGGTGAGGCCGAGCTCCACGGCACGTGCTCCGGTCCACACCTCGCCGGTGAACAGATCGGCCGAATCGGTGAGCTTGTCGCCTCGGCGGGTGGTCACCCAGTCCTTGAACATCCCGTGCAGCTGGTCCTGCATGCCGCGCAGCCAGTCGACGTCCTCCGGCTTCTCGGGCAGGAACGGGTCCAGGCGCGACTTCGACTCCCCCGCGGTGTAGAGCCGCCGCTGCACGCCGATGCGCTCGATCAGCCCGTCCATCCCGAAGCCGGCGCTGATCACCCCGATCGACCCGACGATCGACGTCGGGTGGGCGTAGATCTCGTCGGCGGCGCACGCCAACCAGTACCCGCCGGACGCAGCGAGGTCCTCGCAGAACGCCAGCACCGGCACCTTCTTCTCGTCCGCGAGCTGCCGGATCCGGTCGGCGACCAGCGCGGACTGCGTGGCGGACCCGCCCGGCGAGTTGATCAGCAGCGCGACCGCGGCGAGCTTCTCGGGCGCGAACGCGCGCTCCAGCGTCTTCTCCACGACCTGCGCGTTGATCACCGCGCGCGGCAGGGGCCCCGCGGTCGCCGTGATCACCCCGTGCAAGCGCACCATCGTGACGACCGGCTTGCTGCTGCGCTCGCCGAGTCGTCCGGGTAGCCGCTGCGTGAGGGACTCGGGGATCCGCAACGCGTCCATGACCTCACCGTACGCGGCAGATCAAGATCACGTCGAGGTCACGGAGCGCACCTTGCGATCGACCCCGCTCCGGGTTCCACCCTGCTAGGCGCGCACACCCGCCCGGTACTTCGGGATCCGCAACGTGATCTTCATGCCGGCCCCGGGCGCGGTGTCCACCACGAGCCCGAAGTCGTCGCCGAAGGTGGAGCGCATCCGGTCGTCGACGTTGCCCAGCCCGACGTGGGCGCCGGACATGTGGGCGTCTTCGAGGTCCTCGTGCAGGCGCGCGGGGTCCATCCCGATCCCGTCGTCCTCGACGATGATCACGCACTCCGCGCCCGCGTTCTCCGCGGTGATCGTGATCGTGCCGCCGTTGGGCTTGTTGGCCAGGCCGTGCCGCACCGCGTTCTCCACCAGCGGCTGCAGCGCGAGGAACGGCAGCACGACGGAGAGCACCTCGGGCGCGACCTGCAGCTTGATGTTGAGGCGGTCGCCGAAGCGGGCCTTCTCCAGCCGGATGTACCGGTGGATGTTGTTGAGCTCCTCGGCCAGCGTCGTGAACTCGCCCGCGGTGCGGAACGAGTAGCGGGTGAAGTCGGCGAACTCGATCAGCAGCTCGCGGGCCCGGTTCGGGTCGGTGCGGATGAACGAGGCGATCGTGGTGAGCGCGTTGTAGACGAAGTGCGGGGAGATCTGCGCCCGCAGCGCCCGCACTTCGGCCCGGTTCAGCCGCGCCCGGGACTCGTCCAGCTCGGCCAGCTCCAACTGGCTCGACACGTAGCGGCCCACCTCGGCGGTGGCGCGCATCAGCACCGGCCCGGCCGTCGACGTGGTGAGCGCGCCGAGCGTGCCGATGATCTTCCCGTCGGACTCCAGCGGCACCACGAAGATGCCGCGGACCTCGCAGTTGGGGTGGTCGCAGCGCAGGTTGCCGTGGGAGAGGACCTGCTGGCGGCCGGTCGAGATGACCTGCTCGGCGAGCGCCCGCACATCCGGCTCGTGCTGGTCGGCATCGCCGTCCCAGGCCAGCGTGTTGGCGTTCTTGTCGGTCATCGTCAGCGCGCACGTGTCGAGCAGCGTGCGCAGGTACGGCAGAGCGAACGCCGCGGACCGGGGCGACAGACCGTCGCGCAGCGCGGGTGCGGCCAGCGCGACCGTGTGCAGGGTGCCGAACGTCGCCTTCTCCAGCGGGGTGGCGAACTTGTTCCGCCGGTTGCGGATCACCAGCACCGCGATCGTCAGCACGAACAGCGCCAGCAGCGCCACGGACACGGCCGTCATCGGCGACGCGAACACCGTCGACTCCATCACCGTCACTCGCCTACCTGACCAGCCGCGACAACCGCCGGTCGGCGAGCGGCCTGCCGCCGGTCTGGCAGCCGGGACAGTACTGGAACGACTTCGTCGCGAAGGACACCTCCCGCACCGCCTCACCGCAGACCGGGCAGGGCAGCCCGGTGCGCGCGTGCACGCGCAGCCCGGCCCGCTTCTCGCCCTTCAGCTCGGCCGCCTTCATACCGACCGAGCGCTCGACGGCGTCGGTCAGCACCGAGCGCAGCGCCGCGTACAGCGCGTCGATCTGCTCCTCGGTGAGCCGGCCCGCGGTCGCGTACGGGGACAACTTCGCGGTGTGCAGGATCTCGTCGCTGTAGGCGTTGCCGATCCCGGCCAGCACCGACTGCTCGACGAGCAGGGTCTTCAGCCGCTCGGAGCGCCCGGCGAGCAGGTCGGCGAACTCGTCACGGGTGATCGCCAGCGCGTCGGGCCCGAGGTTCGCGATGCCGGGGACCTCCTGGGGATCGCGCACCAGGTAGACGGCCAGCCGCTTCTGCGTGCCGGCCTCGGTGAGGTCGAACCCCGGCCCGCCGACCTGGTCCAGGTGCACGCGCAGCGCGAGCGGGCCCTTGCCGGGCTTCGGCGGCGCGGTGGAGGCGCTGTCGTGCCAGCGCAGCCAACCCGCTCGCGACAGGTGCGTGACGAGGTGCAGCGGCTCGTCCGGGCGATCGGCGAACTCGACGGCGAGGAACTTGCCGTAGCGCGCGGCCCCGGTGACCACCCGGCCCACGAGCTGCTGGATCGGCGGGTCGACGGTCTTCACCGCGCTCATCGACGCGACGTCGACCCGTGCGACCGGCCGGTAGACCGCGTGTTCACGCAGGTGCTCGGCGAGCGCGGCGACCTCCGGCAGCTCTGGCATCAGCTGATCGGCTGCAGGGGGCTGTCGATGTGGCCGGGGGTGCCCTGGGTGCGCAGCCGGCGCACGATGATCCGCATCTCCTCGGCGGCGCGGGTGTTGCCGCGCACCATGCCGGTCCACCGCTCGGCCGGCAGGTCGTAGCTGCCCTCGGTCTCGGCCACGATCGTCCACGGCCTGCGCAGCAGCCACCGGATGGGGAAGAACAGCAGGAAGCCACCGCCGAGCACCAGCAGGTACCACGGCACGTGGACGTGCTCGGGGAACCACAGCAGCACGAGCAGCCAGAAGACGAACAGGCCGGACAGCACCATGACCGCGGCCCCGCGCCCGCCGTCGACGTCGTGCTCGAAGTCGTCACCGATGGCCGGCAGCGACCACTCGATGTTCCGGCGCACCGACCACTCGCGTGAGTCGACGCCGATGACCGTCTTCGCGCGCATCTCTCCCGCCGTCCCGACGGAACCGGTACCCGTCGTCGTCCAGTTTCCCACAGCTCGCGCTGCTGTCGACGATCTCGGCGAGCGCGGCGCGCGTCACGAACCGGTGGCTCCGGTGATCACAGACCGAGGTCGAGCGCGGCCGGCAGCACCCCCTCCAGCGCGAGCAGCCACTCCTTGGTGGCAAGGCCGCCGCCGAAGCCGCCGAGTCCGTCGGCGGCCAGCACCCGGTGGCACGGCACCACGACCGGGATCGGGTTGCTGCCCATGATCGTGCCGACGCCGCGAGGGCTGTCCAGGCCGCCGCGCGCCGCCAGCTCGCCGTAGGTGACCACCGCCCCGTAGGGGACGGTGGCGTGCAGCGCCTGCAGGACCCGCCGCTGCGCCCCGGGGTGGGTGAGCCGCCAGTCCAGCGGGAGATCGAACTCGCGGCGTTCGCCCGCCAGGTACTCGGCGAGCTGCGCGACCGCCGCGGCGCTGCGCCCGCTGCCCGGCTCGTCGACCAGGAGCCGCAGGTCCAGCCGCTCGGCGGCGCGCCGGGCCCGCCCGGGTTGGGCACCGAAGGCCACCAGCGCCAGGCCCGCGGCGGTGACCCCGACGGTCAGCGCCCCGAGCGGCGCCGGCGCCGGGAGGACAGCCGCGGACAGCTCCACCCGTGCACTGTCCCACGGGCCACCGACAGATCGGCATCAGCCGGGGAACAGGTCGGCCGTCAGGTGCCGGGTGGTCCACGCCGTCCAGTCGGCGACCGTCCAGCCGTTCTCACCGACGAGCAGCCCGTACGCCTCCTGCGACAGCAGCGCCCCGACGATCTGCGTGGCCCGTTCCAGAGTCAGCTCGAGGGTGAAGCCGGGACGCAGGGCCAGCTCGTCGACCACGGCCGCGTGCCACGCCCAGGCGGCCTCCCGCGCGGCGGCGAGCAGCGCGGCGGGCTCGGGATCGGCGGCGGCCGCGGCCAGCACGGCCGCCAGCCGGCGGCGGCGTTCCAGCACCTCCGCGGTGGCGGCGACGTGCCGCGCCAGCGCGGTGGGCCCGTCCGGTGCGGTGGTGACCTGCTCGCGCCACCCGTCCGGCTGGTCCGGCCCGGTCCCCCGCCAGACGGCCTCCAGCACGGCACCCTTGCTGCCGAAGGACAGGTAGAGGGTCTGCACCGCGACGCCGGCGGCCTCGGCGAGCGCGGTCATCGTGGTGTCGAGGTAGCCGCGCTCGGCGAACAACTCCGAGGCGGCCTCGACGATGCGCGCCCGGGTCGCGGCTGCTCGTTCGGCGCGGGCGGTCCGCAGCGCGGTGCGACCGGTCATCAGCTCCCCTCATCCCACTGGAACACCGTGCTGGAACGTCGTTCCAGCACGGTGTTCCAGAATCACGCTCTCATGATCAGATACCGGGCGGAGCGAGACGGTACACCGCGGGCGCCGAGGCGTCGGTGATGTAGACGGCGCCGTCCGGACCGACCGTCGCGGCGACGGGCCTGCCCCACCGCTTGCCGTCCGGGAGCTGGAAGCCCGAGACCAGCGTCACCTGGTCACCCATCTTCCCGTCCAGGTACGGGAAGAAGGCCACCTCCGGGGCGAGCGGCGGTTCCCGGTTCCACGAGCCGTTGAGGCCGATCAGCGCACCCTCGCCGAACGGGGCGGGCAGCGTCACGAACGCCATCCCGAGCGGCGCCGCGTGCGCTGGCATCCCCTGCTCGACGGGGGCGAGCGCCGCGCAGTCCATCTTGGTGCCGTCCGGGTTCGTCTCCACGTCGGCGACGAACCGCATGTCCGAGTAGTCCAACGCGGTACCGGCCACCCCGGGCTCCACGTCCGGGTCCGGGTTGCAGTACGGCCAGCCCAGCTCGCGGCCCGGGGTGAGCTTGGCGAGCGGCTCGGCCGGGTGGTCGTTGACGTAGGCCTGGATGACCGCCCCGCGCCGCGCGCTCTGGTCGTCCCCGTACGGGGTGTCGTACGGGTACTGGATGTTGTCCCGGTGGTTGACCGCCGTCCACACCGCCCCGTCCGGCGCGACCGCCAGCCCCGTGCCGTTGCGCACGCCCATCGCGAACACCTCGGGAGCACCGCCGCCCGGCGGGATGCGGTAGATCGCGGCCCGTTCGGGGTTCTTCTCGCGGTCCTCCGGCGAGGCGTTGCCGTTCGACGCGACCGAGAAGTAGATCGCGCGGTCAGGGCCCACCACGACGGTCTTGAGGGGGTGCCCGTACTGCCCGCCGGTTGGTCACCCGGCCGTCGGCGTAGTCGTAGGCGTTGATCCGCGAGCTCTCGGCGACGTAGAGCGTGGAACCGTCGAACGCCAGGCCGTGCGGCTCCTCCATCCCCTCGAGCAGGGTCGCCGAG
The DNA here is from genome assembly GCF_900142365.1 of Pseudonocardia thermophila. Lineage (GTDB taxonomy): Bacteria > Actinomycetota > Actinomycetes > Mycobacteriales > Pseudonocardiaceae > Pseudonocardia > Pseudonocardia thermophila. The sequence continues at coordinate 26,352 of NZ_FRAP01000012.1, forward strand.
GTGGCCGGCCCCGCACCGTTCGGGGTGAGGATGTCGACCGCGCCGTGCATCAGGCGCGAGACGAGCAGTCTCCCGTCCGGGGTCCACGCCATGAGCCGGGCGTTCCCGGTGCGCGCGATCACCGACATCGACCAACCGCGCGGGACGAGCACGGTGCGTGCCTGTTCCAGCTCGCCCTCTCGCATCTCGTCGGGCACCGTGAGCGGCACGGACACCAGCTCGGCGCGCACGGCCGGGGTCTGGGTCGGCGCCGCGCCCTCGCTCGTCGCCGGAGGAGCCGGCGCGGCCGCGCACGCGGTCGGTACTGCGGCCACCGCGGCCAGCGCAAGGAAGCGGATGAAACGACCGAATCGCATGCCCGGCATCGAACCCGGCGAAGATCACAAGCCGGCACCGCACCGATCACCCTCGCGCTGCATCTTTGACCGCGCAACTACCGCTCTCGATCCGCCCCCCGTGGCTGCTGAACGAACCGGACCGCAGTGGGCGCCCACCGGCCGAGCACCTCGGCCGTGGCCGCACGGTCGCCGGAGCGGCGCCGTCACCCCTCGGCCGGGTACGGGATACCCGTGGTGGCGTGGCAGCGGTAGCCGTTGGGCACCTTCGCCAGGTACTGCTGGTGGTACTCCTCGGCGTAGTAGAACGGGCCGAGCGGGGCGATCTCCGTGGTGATCGGGTCGAACCCGCGTGCGGCCAGCACCTCGCCGTAGACCTTCTTGGACTCCTCGGCCTGTTCGCGCTGCTCCTCGGACGTCCAGTAGATGGCCGACCGGTACTGGGTGCCGATGTCGTTGCCCTGGCGCATGCCCTGGGTCGGGTCGTGGCTCTCCCAGAACGTGGCCAGCAGGCGCTGGTAGGTCACCTCCGCCGGGTCGAACACCACGAGCACGGCCTCAGCGTGCCCGGTCCGGCCGGTGCAGGTCTCCTCGTAGGTGGGGTTCTGGGTGAAACCGCCCGTGTAGCCGACGGCCGTGGTGTAGACGCCGGGGATCTGCCAGTACAGCTCCTCGGCCCCCCAGAAGCAGCCCATCGCGAACACCGCGGTCTGCATGCCCTCGGGGAACGGCGGCTTCAGCGGATGGCCGTTGACGTAGTGCGCGGCCGGCACCGGGATCGGCGTGGAGCGACCCGGCAACGCCTGGTCGGCGGTGATCATCTTCGTGGAGCGTCCGAACAGGCCCATGCGGTCCAGGCTACGCCGACCAGCGGCCGATCAGAGGCCGGAACGAGCTTGCGATCCTGCCGTCGACCACGCGGATCCGGCCTTCAGAACGCCGCGGCGCCCCCGTACCCGCTGCGCCGGTCGGCGGCCGCCCGCAGCATCCCGCCGCCGCGGCCCACCGCGCACATGCGGCCCAGCGTCCAGCCGCCCGCCACCGTCACCGCGTGGCCGCGGCGGCGCAGCTCCTCGAGCACCTCGGCGCCCAGCCGGTCCTCGGCCACCATCCCGCCGGGCGCCCAGCTGCGCGGCGCGAACGACGACGGGAACGCGGTCGAGTGCCACGCCGGGCTGTCGATGGCCGCCTGCAGGTCCAGCCCACCCGCGGTGTGCGCGAGCCAGAAGCACAGCTGCCACTGGTCCTGCTGGTCGCCGCCGGGGGTGCCGAACGCCAGCACGGGTTCGCCGTCGCGCAGCGCCAGCGTCGGCGACAGCGTGGTGCGCGGCCGCTTGCCCGGCACCAGCGACGACGGCAGGCCCTCCTCCAGCCAGGTCATCTGCGCTCGGGTGCCCAGGCAGAACCCGAGCGCCGGGATCGCCGGCGACGACTGCAGCCACGCCCCGGACGGGGTCGCCGAGACCATGTTCCCAGCCGCGTCGACCACGTCGACGTGCACGGTGTCGCCGCGGGTGCGGCCCGTTTCGGCGATGGTCGGCTCACCGAGGCCGAGGGCGCTCACCCCGTCGCCGCGGACCCCGCCGGGAGCGGCCTTGGTCGGCAGTGCCGGGGTGCGCCCGCCCGGGCTTCCCGGCCGCAGCTCCCACGACGCCTCCGCGCCGATCAGTGCCCGCCGCCGGGCCGCGTACTCGGGTGCGAGCAGATCGGCGAGCACCCCGGGCGGAGCGTCGTCGCCGTACCAGGCCTCGCGGTCGGCGAACGCGAGCTTCGCCGCCTCCACGACGGTGTGCACGGTCTCGGCCGTCGGGCGCCCGTCCACGTAGCGGACCTCGGGCAGCAGCTGCACCAGCTGCCCCAGCACCGGGCCCTGCGACCAGGCGGCCGGCTTCACGACGGCCCAGCCGCCACCCGCGTCTGCGACCACCGGCTCCTCGTACGTGGCCGACCAACCGGCCAGGTCGTCGGCGGTGAGGCGGCCGGCGTGGGCCCGGCCGGTCTCGTCGACGACCGGGGTGCGGCAGAACCTGTCGATCTCCTCGGCGACGAACCCGCGGTACCACGCGGCACGGGCCGCCTCGATCTGCGCGACCCGGTCGGACCCGACCGCGGCGGCCTCCTTCAGCAGCCGCTGCCAGGTCTGCGCCAGCACCGGCAAGCGGTGCGTCTCCCCGGCGGACAGCCACGTCTGCGCCGATCCTGGCCAGTGCGCGCGGAAGTGCGCCGCCACGACGTCGATCGCCGCGCGGGTCTGCGGCAGCACGGGGAACCCGCCTGCCGCGTAGCCGATCGCGGGCTCCAGCACGTCGGCGAGCCGCCACGTGCCGTGGTCGCGCAGGAGCACGAGCCAGGCGTCCCACGCGCCGGGCACGGTCGCGGGCAGCAGCCCGGTACCCGGGACCTGCTCCAACCCCAGCTCGTCGCGCAGGTGCGCGATCGTCGTGCCGGCCGGCACCACGCCCTGCCCGCACAGCACCCGCGGCGTCGGGTCGTCGGCGGTGACGAACACGATCGGCACCTCGCCGCCCGGCCCGCACATGTGCGGCTCCACCACCTGCAGCACGAAACCGGCCGCCACGACCGCGTCGAACGCGTTGCCGCCGCGGGCGAGGACCGCCATCGCGGTGGCGGTGGCGAGGTGGTGGGTGCTGGACGCGGCGCCGTGCGCGCCCCGTCGTTCGAACGCCGTCGGAGCCATGCCGTGATCCTCCCTCAGGATCGCCGCCCGCTCAGAGATCGGCGGCCAGCGGCACCTCCTCGACGGCGGGCGAGGTCATCCAGGTGCGCAGGGCGTGGGTGGCCGCGACGTCGTCGGAGTTGTACGTGAGCAGGCGCCGGCGCTGCTCGAGATCGGGCGGCTCGCCGTCCATCCCGACGGCGGCGCGGTACCAGCGCATCGAGTTCTCGCCGCCGGCCTCCGGATCGTGCCAGGAGAACCCGGCGACCGGGGCGATCCGCTTGAGCCCCTTGCCCTGGGCGCACAGGAACCACTCGTCCACCACGGCGTACATGTCGACCCAGCACGGATCGGCGATGAACGCCTCCACCTCGGCGACCGAGGGGATGCCGGGTCGGCCGGCGAAGCGGCGCGCCGAGTCGAGCAGCCAGCGGTTCTCGGCCTGCTCGTTGTAGCAGTACGCGGCGAACGTGCGACCGGTCGCCTCGGCGTGCGCGCGCACCCCGGTGAACCACTGCCAGAACTCGGCGAACGAGCGGGCCTCGTCCGGGGTGGGCAGCGGGTCCCACGTGACGAACGCGCGGTAGCCGGGCGCCTCGTCGCCCGGCCGGACGCCGCCGGGCAGCGTGAGCAGGGTGCCCCACAGGTAGGCACCGGATTCGCCGAAGCTCTCCATGTCGACGTCGATCTCGACGTCAGCGCGCGGCACCTCCACCCGCGGCACGCGACGCACCACGGACAGGCCGCTGCGCCGGGCGCGGGCGAGCCCGACGAGATCGGCGAACACCGGTTCGGGCAGCGGGATCGGCACCGGCTGCGCGGGGTCCAGCGCGGCGAGATCGGCGACGGTGGTGACGTCGATGCCGCGCAGCATCGTGGCCACCTCGCCGCGGGCGATGAGGCTGACGTCGTCGGCGGCGACCAGCTCCGCCTCGCACCGCGGCCACCACGGGCAGCGGCGGCACTCGGTGATCCGCGACGGCAGCGCGAGCGGCGGAGCACCGGTGCGGGCGGCCTCGGCGACCGCGATCCGATCGGCGAAGCGCACCCGGTACTCCTCGAGCGTGGAGCGCACGCCCTCGCCGTCGGCGGGCCACAGGCCGGCGGTCAGGTCGTGCCAGACGACGACGTCGGCGTCCATGCCGATCACACCGCCGGTCAAGGCACCGGGCTGCGGCTGCGCGCCCCAGCCCTGCTCGGCCAGCAACTCGTGCAGATGCGCCAGGCGCATGAGGTCGCGCGGCTGCGACCGGACCCGGCGGCGCGGATCGGGGGCGGCGGCCAGCGGGCTCGGCTGCAGCAGCGGGGACGTGACCGCGCCCTCGCCGGGATCGCTGATCCGGTGGCGCACCACGATCACCGGCACGTACCCGCCCTCGGGCAGACGCACGAGCAGCTCGGCGCCCCCGCTGCGGCCGCCCGCGGTGGGCAGCGCGGCGTTCCAGATGTAGGCGGCCTCCGCAGCGACGGCCGCCGCGGTGGCCGCGACCCGCTCGGCGTGCGGCCCGGGCGGCACCGTGACCCAGCCGGGCAACCCGGCCAGCTCGGCGCCGATGCGGGCACGGTGGGCGGCGGCGTCGGCCTTGCGCTGCTCAGCGGCCGGATCGGGCGGGGCCTGCGGGCTGTCCGCGGCGGACGGATCGTGGTCGAGGTGGATGCGGCGCCTGCACCGGGTGAGCGCCGCCGCGTCGAGCACGACCTCGCGGGCACGCGAACCCGCCGAAGCAGCGGGCTGCGCGTCGGTGGTCGTCACGCGCCCGAGCGTAATCACGGGGTCCGACAGCTCCGCGCCTGCTCACCGCGCCGACCTTCCCTATGCTCTGCCCCCAGCACGCGCGCACCGCGCGGTGGAGGAGGAGTCGAGGCGATGGGCCTGTTCAGGCGCTCTGCGGATGCACCGTCCCGAGCGGATCGCCGGGCCGCGGCGAAGGAGGCGAAGGCCGCCGAGCAGCTCCAGCAGGCCGCCGCGAAGATCGGCGCCGTGGAGGAGGACGCGCAGGAGGCCGGCCGCCGGACGGCGCGCCGGGCCGAGAAGGCAGCACAGAAGGCCGCGGAGCGGGCGGCGAAGGCGCAGGCCAAGGCCGACGCCCGGCAGGCGAAGCGGGACCGCGAGGCCGAGCGCGCCCGGGCCGAGGAGGACGCCGCCCGGGCCGCCCGTGCGGAGAAGGAGGCCCGCGCGGCCGCCAAGGCGGAGGCCAAGGCGGCGGAGAAGGCCGAGAAGGAGCGGGCGAAGGCGGAGCAGGCCCAGGCCGAGGCCGAGGCGAAGGCGGCCCGGAAGGCCAACTCGCGCCGGGCCCGCCGCGCCGCCGCCCGGCGGGCGAAGCGCGAGGCGAAGGCCGCTGCCGCCGCGGAGGAGGCGGCGGCGAAGGCGGCCCGCAAGGCGGAGCGGAAGAGCACGTCGCGCGCCGAGCGCCGGGCGGTGAAGAAGCAGGCCGAGGCGGAACTGAAGGCGGCGGCGGAGGCCGAGGCGGCGAGGAGAGCCGCGAAGAAGGCCGCGAAGAAGGTGGAGAAGAAGGCTGGACAGCCCGGCTCGGCGAACGGAGTGGGGCCCGAGGTGAGCGAGTTGTCCGGACGGGCCGGGCGCAAGGCCGCGAAGAAGGAGGCCAAGGCGCTGGCCGCCGAGGAGAAGGGCCGCGACAAGGCGCTGCGCCGGGCCCGGAAGGCGGCCAAGAACGGGGCCGAGCCGGCCGCGCTCATCGCGGCGGTCGAGGCAGCGGTGCCCACCCGGCAGCCGCTCACCGCGAAGAAGGTCAAGCGCGCGCTCGGCATCGGCAAGGTCGTCCTGCCGGTGGTGGCGCCCTACGCGCTGACCGCGGCGAACGCGGCGCGGGCCGCGTGGGACAACCGCAAGGCCGCCCGCCTCGGTGTCGCTCCCGACCAGCTGGGCGCCTACGCCGGTCCCGGTGGCGCGCTGCACGCCCGCATCTCCCGGATCGCCGACACGCTCACCCGGATCGAGGAGAACGGCAAGGGCACGAAGGAGTTCGTCGGCGGCTCCCGCGCCCGGATCGCCGATCTGTCCGTCGCGGTCCGGGCCGCCGAGCAGATGCCGGCCCAGCGCCGGCGCGCGGCGTTCAAGGCGATCGGCCACGAGCTCGACACGATCGAGGCTCAGGTGCTCGACCACCTGGGGGTCTCCACCACCTGATGGGCACCGCGACGCGGGTCCGGTCCGCCACACCGGGGCCCACCGGCCGGTGACGACCAGCTACGGTCTGTCCTCATGCGGAACGGGAGCGTGGTGCGCGGTTGCGCGCTCGCCGCGCTCTGCGCCGTCCTCACCGCCGCCGGGCACGTCGCGGGCGGGGGCACCGTCGGCGATCTGACGCTGCTCGTGGTGCTGCTGCCGCTGCTGGCGGCCGGGTTCACGTCCGCGGCCGGGACGTGCCGCAGCCTCGCCGGCACCACGGCCGTGCTCGGCGCGGGCCAGGTGGTGCTGCACCAGACGATGGTGCTGCTGCATCCGCCGCACGTCGGCGCCGCGGTGAGCGGGCGGAACATGCTCGTGATGCACGCCGCCGTCACGGTCGTCACCGCGCTGGCGCTGCGGCACGCCGACCTGGCGGTCTCGGCGCTGCTCGCGGCGCTGCAGCGGGTGTTCCCGCGCCGGCTCACCCCGCCGCCCGTCGTCGAGGTGCGGCGCGCGTGCGGCCGTCCCGTTCCCCCGTCGTTCCGGCTGCACGCGGCGGTGCTCGCCGCGTCGGTGCTGCGGCGCGGTCCTCCGGTGCGCTGCTGACCGTCCGTCACACCGTTTCGCCCGTCCCGGGCAACGGGACGTCCACCGGAGAGATCGTCATGTCCAGATTCCCCCGGCGTCTTGCCCTGCGCGCAGGAGCCGTCCTCACCGCGGCCGCAACGGCCGTCCTCGTCACCGCCGCACCCGCGTTCGCGCACGTCACCGCCCAGCCCGGTACCGCCGAGCAGGGCGGGTACGCGGTGGTGACCATGCGCGTGCCCAACGAGTCCGCCACCGCGGGCACGGTGAAGCTCGAGGTGTCGCTGCCGGCCGACACCCCGTTCACGTCCGTGCGCACCACGCCCATCCCGGGCTGGACCGCCACCCTCACCACGTCGCCGATCAACCCGCCCGTCCAGGTCAACGGGCGCACCGTCACCGAGGCCGTCACGCTGGTGACGTTCACCGCTGCACCCGGCACCCGGATCGGGCCGGGCGAGTTCCTCGACTTCCCGATCTCGCTCGGCCCGATGCCGACCGACCGGGACTCGGTGTCGTTCCCGGCGAAGCAGACCTACGACGACGGCCAGGTCGTCGCCTGGGACGAGCCGATCCCGGCCGACGGTTCCGAACCGGCGCACCCCGCCCCCACCGTGCAGCTGGTGCCCTCCTCCGGGGCCGGCCACGGCCACGGCGGCGAGAATGCCCAGGCAGCCGCGAACGAGCCGACCGACACGACCGCGCGCTGGCTGGGCGGTGTCGGGCTCGTCGTGGGCGCACTCGGCCTCGGCGTCGGTGCGGGCGCGCTGGTGCGGGCCCGCAAGCAGGGCGGTGGCTCGTGAAGGCGCTGCTGCGGGGCGGCCTGCTGGCCGTCGTGTGCGGCCTGCTGATGCTCCTGGTCGCCGGTCCGGCCGCGGCGCACGCGCGCCTGGAGAGCAGCGACCCGCCGGACGGGGCGAGCCTGTCCACGCCGCCGTCCACGGTGTCGCTCACGTTCAACGAGCAGATGCAGGACGGCTTCGCCACCGTGACCGTGATCGGGCCGGACGGCGCGCCGTGGCACGACGGCGAGACGCAGGTCGACGGCAACACGGTGCGCATCGCCGTCAAGCCGCTCGGGCCCGCCGGCGTCTACCAGATCGGCTACCGGGTGATCTCCGACGACGGCCACCCGATCACCGGCAGCGTCTCGTTCACGCTGACCCAGCCCGGGCCGGGCACCACCACGAGCGCCCCCGCCCCGACCAGTGCCTCCGCCACCACCGCGGTCCCGCCCGCGGCCGCCCCGCCCACCGAGGACGGCGGCACCCCCGTGTGGCCGTTCATCGTCGCGGCCGTCGTGGCTGTGGCCATCGGGGCGGCGTTCGCGCTGCGCTCCCGGCGGAGCTGACCGGTGCCGACCGCGTCCCCGGCCGACGGCGCCCGCCGGGCCGGGTCCGGCCGGCTGGTGGTCGTGGTCGGCACCCCCGTCGTCGTGGCGTTCGCGGCGAGCGTGCTCGCCGGGGCGCTGGCTGCGACGACCGTGCCGGTGCTGGCCGGCACCACCGCGACCCGCGCGGCCATGGACGTCGCGGGGATCGCGTGCGTCGGGGCCGGGCTGGTCGCGGCGCTGGTGCCGCTCGGTGCGCCGGGTCGCTCGTACGCGGCGGAGCGGGCCGCGGTCGCGGTGCACCACCGGATCGACCGGGTGCTGGTGGTGGCGGCGGCTGCGTGGCTGGTGGCGGTCGTGCTGGGCACGGCGTTCCGCACGGCCGACGCCTTCGGCCGCTCCCCCGCCGAGCTCACCGGCGCCGAGCTCCTGGCCTGGACGACCCGGCTCGGCGCCGGCCGCGGGATGGTCCTGACGCTGGGCTGCGCGGCGGTCGTGCTGGGCTGCGCGCTGGCCCGGCTGCGCGACCCCGCGCTGGTGCAGGTGCGGATCCCGCTGGTCGCAGCGCTGCTGGGCGTGCTCACCCCGGCCGTCACCGGGCACGCGGGGAGCGCGCCCAGTCACGAGATCGCGGTCGTGTCGGTGGCGCTGCACGCGGGCGGTGCAGCGTTGTGGGCGGGCGGGCTCGTCGGGCTGCTCGCGCTGGTTGCCCCGCACCGGGAGCTGCTGGCCGCAGCCCTGCCCCCGTTCTCGACGCTGGCCGGGGTGTGCCTGGCCGCGGTGGCCGCGTCGGGGGTGGTCAACGCGCTGGTGCGGGTGGACTCGTGGGCGGCGCTGGTCACCACCGGCTACGGGTGGCTGCTGCTGACGAAGGTGGCGGCGCTCGCCGCCATCGGGGTGTTCGGCGCGCTCGCCCGGGCGCGGCTGCGGGCCGGCCGCACCCCGGTGCTGCGCTGGGCGGGGTACGAGGTGGGGCTGATGGCGGTGGCGATCGGCCTGGCCGCGGCGCTGACGCAGAGCGGCTGAGCCGCGGGAAGCCGCGGCGTTGACTGCGCCCGGCTCCGTCGTCGCCGGATCGCGCTCGCGCGCCCGCCCGTCAACTCCGGTAGGCCTCCAGCAGACGAAGCCACACCTCGCTGATCGTCGGGAACGCGGGGACGGCGTGCCACAGCCGCCCCAGCGGCACCTCCCCCACCACCGCGACGGTGGCCGAGTGGAGCAGCTCGGCGACGTCCGGCCCGACGAACGTGGCGCCGACGATCACCTCCCGCTCGGTGTCGACGACGATCCGGGCCGCGCCGTCGTAGCCGTCGGCGTGCAGGGCGGAGCCGGAGACGGCGATGGGCAGGTCGACGACCCGCACGGCGATCCCGGCGGCGCGGGCCTTCTCCTCGGTGAGCCCGACGGCCGCGACCTCGGGATCGGTGAACACGACCTGGGGCACCGCGCGGTGGTCGGCGGTGGCGGCGTGCTCACCGAAGGGTGAGGTGTCGATCGGGTGACCGGCGGCGCGGGCCGCGATGGCCGCGCCGGTGATGCGGGCGGCGTACTTGCCCTGGTGGGTGAGCGGAGCTCGGCCGGTGACGTCGCCGGCCGCGTACAGCCACTCACCGGGCACGCCCTGCACGAGGCCGGAGTCGTCGGTGGCCAGTGCCGTGCCGGGTTCGAGGCCGACGGTCTCGACGCCGACGTCGTCGCTGGCGGGGCGGCGGCCGGTGGCGACCAGCAGCCGGTCCACGACGACCGCCTCGTCCCCGACGGTCAGCGCGATCCCCTCGGGATGCGGTGCGACGGCGTCGACGCCCTGGCCGAGCCGCACGTCCACGCCGTCGGCGCGCAGGCCCGCGGCGACCCGCTCCCCGGCGAACGGTTCGGCGTTGGCCAGCAGCCGCTCCCCGCGGTGGAGGAGGGTCACCTGGGAGCCGAGCCGCTGGAACGCCTGCGCCATCTCACAGCCGACCACACCGCCGCCGAGCACACCGAGCCGGGCGGGCGCGGACTGGGCGGACGTGGCGTCCCGGGAGCCCCACACCTCGACCTGGTCGATCCCGGGGATCGGCGGGCGGACGGGCACACTGCCGGTGGCGACGACGACCGCGTGCCGGGCCGAGAGCGTCGGCCCGTCGTCGACGGTGACGGTCTTCTCGCCGGCGAGCCGGGCGTGTCCGCGGATCACGGTGATGCCGGCGCCCTCGGCCCACTCGACCTGGCCGGCGTCCTGCACCGCGGCGCCGCGGCCGGTGAACGCGTCGCGACGGGCGAACACGGCGGCGGGATCGAACTCGGCCTTCGTGCCGGGCAGCCGGCGCAGCGCGGCGACCGCGTGCCCGGTGCGCAGCAGCGCCTTGGACGGCACGCACGCCCAGTACGAGCACTCCCCGCCGACCAGCTCGGCCTCCACCAGCGCGACGGACAGCCCGCCGCGGTGGGCGTAGTCGGCGGCGTTCTCCCCGACCGGTCCCGCCCCGATCACGATGACGTCGTAGGTGCTCATGCACCGGCCTCCCCTGCGTCGCCCCGCGGTTCCGGTGGACCGTAGCGGTTACCGGTTCGGGCGGAGGGTCCACCGGACGACCATCCGGGTGGTTTCGCGGGCATCGGTGTCGCTGATGCCGACCGTGACGGTGAACTCGGGACGCTGTCCGCCGGCCAGCTCGGCCAGCACTTCCTCGGCCGGGCGCGTCAGCTCGGCGACGGCGGTGAGCGGCCCGCGGGCCAGCCGGTGGTACGCGATCTCCGAGGAGACGACGAGCGGGGTGGCGCGGTCCATGACCGAGCCGAACGCGGCGAGCCCGACCGCCCCGGACGCGGTCTCCCCCAGGCCGAAGATCATCGCCGCGTGCGGCCCGCCCACGTGGTTGTGCAGCTGCGGATCGTCGGGCAGGTGGGCGACCACGCGCCGGGCGGTGACGTCACCGAACGTGATACCGACGGCCTTCACCCACGGCACCCGCTGTTGCATGGCCGGGCCGACCCAGCTCGTGTCCTCGGTCATGACCACGGACTCTACTCGCCGGTAACAACCGATTCCGATTTGCCCGTTTTCTCAACAGGTGGAGAAGGCGTGGTTGTCGCGTGGTGCAGCTCGCACTGCAATCGGAACCGGACCGAACACTGCCTGGAGGTAGCCGGTGAAAGCCGTCCGAGTGCACGCCTACCACGAGGATCCCAAGATCGACGATATACCGGAGCCCACGATCCAGGGCCCGATGGACGTGATCGTGAAGATCGGCGGCGCCGGGGTGTGCCGCACCGATCTGCACATCATCAACGGTGACTGGGCAGCGGCGATGAACCCGGAGCTGCCCTACGTCATCGGCCACGAGAACGCGGGCTGGGTCCACGAGGTCGGCCCGGGTGTGACCAACGTCCAGGTCGGCGACACGGTGATCCTGCACCCGCAGCCGTCCTGCGGCCTGTGCCTGCCCTGCCGCCGCGGCAAGGACATGCAGTGCGAGGACGCGTTCTTCCCCGGCCTGTCCAACAACGACGGCGGCATGGCCGAGTACCTGCGCACCACCGCGCGGGCCTGCATCAAGCTCGATCCCAGCACCAACCCGGCCGATGTGGCGGCGCTCGCCGACGCCGGCATCACGGCCTACCACGCCGTGCGCAAGGCAGCGCCGGACCTGTTCCCCGGCACGACGGCGGTCGTGCAGGGCGCTGGCGGCCTCGGCCACATCGCGATCCAGGCGCTCGCCGCGATCACCGGCACCCGCATCGTCGTGGTCGACAAGAACCCCGACGCGCTGGCGCTGGCCAAGCAGATCGGCGCCGACGAGACCGTGCTCGCCGACGGCACGCACATCGACGCCGTCAGGGACCTCACCAACGGCCGCGGCGGCGACGTCGTGTTCGACTTCGTCGCCGAGCAGGGTGCCGAGCTCGACGCCTGGGCCATGACCGCACCCGCCGGATCGCACTACGTCCTGGGTTACGGTGGCGAGTTCCGGGCACCGACGCTCGATTTCGTCGGCGGCGAGAAGAACGTCATCGGAAACATCGTCGGCACCTACGCCGACCTGACCGAACTGATGGTGCTCGCGCAGGCCGGGAAGGTCACCCTGCACACCAAGCAGTACCCGCTGGAAGCCGCCCTCGACGCCCTGAACGACCTGGACAACGGCCGTGTCCGCGGCCGGGCGATCCTCGTCCCCTGATCCGATCCCGTCCCGGTAATCCTGCTGACGAAAGGTTCCCACCACATGTACGAGAAAGACGGCGAGAAGTACTTCATCGTCGACTCCCACAGCCATTTCTGGGACGCCAGCCGGGAGAACTGGAAGCCCGGCGCCGAGCAGTACGCGAAGGGCTGGATCGACTGCTTCTACGGCTACCACCAGCTCGGCCCGCCGGAGACCCACTGGGACTACGAGAAGTACCTCAAGGTCACGCCCGAGGACTTCGAGCGCGACATGTTCATCGAGGGCCACGTCGACTACGCGATCTTCCAGTCGACGTACCTCAAGGAGTGGTACACGAACGGCTTCAACACCGTCGACCAGAACGCGCAGCTGCTGGAGCGGTTCGGTGACCGGCTCATCGTCAACGGCCGGTTCGATCCGCGCGACGGCGACGAGGGCCTCAAGCAGCTCGAGGCCGACGTCGCGAAGTACCACCTCAAGGGCGTGAAGCTCTACACGGCGGAGTGGAACGGCGACTCCCGCGGCTACAAGCTGTCCGATCCCGAGGCATACCGGTTCCTCCAGGCCGCGCAGGACCTCGGTATCAAGAACATCCACGTCCACAAGGGCCCGACGATCTGGCCGCTGGACAAGGACGCGTTCGACGTCGCCGACGTCGACCACGCCGCCACCGACTTCCCGGACCTGAACTTCATCGTCGAGCACGTCGGCCTGCCGCGCATCGAGGACTTCTGCTTCATGGCGGTGCAGGAGCCCAACGTCTACGCCGGCCTGTCAGTCGTCATCGGCGGCCTGATGCACGCCCGGCCGAAGTTCTTCGCGAAGGTCATGGGCGAGCTGATGTTCTGGGTCGGCGAGGACAAGATGCTCTTCGGCGGCGACTACAACATCTGGACGCCGAAGTGGCAGATCGAGGGCTTCGTCGACTGGCAGATGCCCGACGAGGACCAGTTCTCCGACTACTCGAAGCTCACCACGGCCACCAAGAAGAAGATCCTCGGCCTCAACGCCGCGAAGCTCTACGACATCCCCGTGCCGCCGGAGCTGCAACTGCCGACCACGGCGGACGAGCCCGCAGCGCCCGGCCAGGAGCTGGTGGACAACACGGCGGGCCCGCGAGCATGAACCTCCGGCCCGCCGTGTGGGCCGCCTTGGCGACGGTGCTCGACCCGGAGCTGGACGAGCCCATCACCGAGCTCGACTTCGTCGAGACGTGCACCGTCTCGCCCGACGGGGTGGCGAGCGTCGTGCTGCGGCTGCCCACCTTCTTCTGCGCACCGAACTTCTCGTGGCTGATGGTCGCCGACGCCTACGACGCGGTGTCGGCGGTCCCCGGGGTGACCCGGGCGGACGTGAAGCTGGCCGACCACCACGCCGCCGCCGAGATCAACGGCGGGGTCGCGGCGCAGGCCGGGTTCGTCGAGGCGTTCTCCGGCCAGGCCGTCGCGGAGCTGGACGAGCTGCGCAAGCAGTTCTTCCGCAAGGCGGCGCTGGCCGGCCAGGACCGCGTCGCCCAGCCGCTGGTCGACGCCGGCGCCGGGCCGGAGGACCTGGCCGCCACCACCCTCGGGCAGCTCGACCCGTCGCCCGAGCTGGACCGGATGCGCAAGCGCCGGGCTGCGCTCGGGCTGCCCCACGGCGACGATGCGCCGCTGCTCATCGACGCCGAGGGCAACGCCATCCCGCCCGAGGCCGTCCCGCTGCACCTGCGGCGGGCGCGGCTGCAGCGGGTCGGGATCGAGACGAACGGCGCGTACTGCAAGGACCTGCTGAAGGCGCGCTACTCGCACCCGGCCACGCGCACCAGCTAGTCCGGCCGGGAGGGACCCGGGCCGGGCGTTGCAGAACGACCGCGTTCCCGCCGTTTCGCGGCGGGAACGACGCTCCGGTAGGAGCGATCCACCTCTGCAGCGCCCGGCCCCATACCCGAACTGCCCTACAGCACTGGGGCCGCGAGCACCGCGCGAGCGGCCGTCGTCGACTCCGGGGCGTGCGAGCCGCGATCCGGCGACGAGGAGCCGGGCGCATCGACGCTGTGGCTCTCCTGGCGTCCGGCTGCCCTGCTACCCGGGTCGACATCCCCTGCCCGTCAGCACCCGGAACCGGTTGTGCAGCACGTAGCTCCCGTCCGGCTGCGCGAACTCCGCGCAGCGCTGCAGCACCGCTTCCCGCACAGCCCCCGGCCCGGCCCGGTTGATCGCGTGCCGCCCGATGCCGGTCTCGAACAGCGGCGCGACGAGGGCGTCCGCATCCTGGTAGTGGAACGGGCACACCACCTCCGCCAGCACCGGCTCGCCGAGCCCCGCGAGGCGCGCGAGCTGCAGCAACCGGTCGGGATCGGTGACCGGCGGCGGCCCGGCCGGGGGTCGTCTCGGCTGCAGCCACGGGGCGAGTGCCTCACCGAACGCGCGGACGTCGCACTCGGCCTCCGTCCCCCATGTCGTCACACTGACGAGAACTCCGCGCGCGGCCGCGGCCCGCAGCACCACCAGCGGGTTCGCCGCGTGTATGAGCACCTGCACGGCGGCGACGACGTCGAACCGGCCGGGCGGGGGATCGTGCACGTCCCCGACGGCGAACGTCGCTGACGGCACGGTGGCAGCGGCGGTGGCGACCGCGGCGGGGTCCCGGTCGATCCCGGTCAGCACCGCTCCCCTGGCGACGGCCGCGGCGGCGAACTCCCCGGTCCCGCAGCCGAGGTCGAGCACCGTCGTGCCCGGCCCCACGCGGGCGTCGTCGAGTACTCGGGCGTGCAGCGGGGCGCCCCAGCCCCGTGGCCCGTCGGTCGGCATCCGGCGAGCCTACGGTTCACGGGCCCGCCGCGCTGCGCCACCAGTCGAGCAGGGCAGCGGGGGCGCCGCCGAAGGCCAGGCCGACGGTGCACCGGCCCTCCTCTGTCCACACGAGCGCGGCCCGGTCGTCCTCCTGCACGCAGCCCAGCACGCCCGCCGTCCCGTCCGGGCGGGTGTAGCGGGCCGAGCCGGAGAACCCGGCGGGTTCGGACCGGCAGTCCGCCGCGTCACCGGGGCCGGCACCGCGGTAAGCCGCGAACCGGCGGGGATCGGCGAAGCGGAACCAGAAGATCGCGCGGGCGCCCGGGGCGGGGCCGCACGCGATCGCGGCGATCCCGTCGGGATCCCCCACGTTGGCGACGACGAACTGCCGGTCGAGCCGGCTGCAGTCGATCCGCGAGGCGTCGGGGACGTCGGCGAGCAGCGCGGCCTCGGCTCGATCGGGGAACGGTGGATCGGCGGCGGCGTTCGCGGCGCCCACGATCGCGGAGATCCACGGCCGCTCCATCAGGTGCCCCACCCGCCACCGCTCCAGCTCGGCCGCGTCCGGCCCGGTGGCGGTGCCGAGCAAGCGCAGCCCGTCGATCGTCCAGATCGTGGTGGGCGGCCCGGACCGGCGGTCGCACAGCACGCTGCCCAGGTACGTGCCGTGCACCTCCCACGGCGTCTGCGCCCGCTGCGGCGGCGGGTCCGCGCCGCACGGGGTGTCCGCGACCGGGGCGAGCACCGCCACCCGCGACCGGTACGCCGCCCCCAGCGCACCCGCGTCGGCGTAGCGGCGGTAGCCGATCGTGGTCACGCCGGGCCCGTCCGGGGCGCAGTCGACGGCGGCCACCAGCCCGTCGGGCCCGCCCAGCTCGACGCCGGGGGCGGTGCGGCAGCCGGGCAGTCCGATCGTGGCGACGAGATCGGCCTGCGCCGCGGCCTCGGCCTCGTCCGCTCGCCGGTCCGGCAGCGCCACCATGCCCGCGACCAGCACCACCACGACCAGCAGTGCACCGGCCGCGACCCGCGGGAACCGGCGCAGTGGTTCCTCCTCTGCAGCGGGGATCGGGCGCCGCAGCCGGGCCAGTACAGCTTCGCAGGACGGCG
This sequence comes from Pseudonocardia thermophila, assembly GCF_900142365.1. Taxonomy (GTDB): domain Bacteria; phylum Actinomycetota; class Actinomycetes; order Mycobacteriales; family Pseudonocardiaceae; genus Pseudonocardia; species Pseudonocardia thermophila. Next base: position 42,438 of record NZ_FRAP01000012.1, read on the forward strand.
GCCGCTGCGCGGGGTCGGCCCGGAGCGCCTTGTCCGCGACCGCGGGCACCTCGTCCGCCCGGGGCGGCTGCCCGGTGAGGCAGACGTGCAGCAGGGCACCGATCGCGTAGACGTCGGCAGCGGCCGTGGGATCGGCCCCGCGGCGCACCTCGGGCGCGACGAACACCGGATCCGGCTCCGGCGAGCCACCCGGTTCGCGCACCCCGACCGTGCCCTCCGCGAGGTTCAGCAGGATGGCTCCCGGGCTCAGCCGGCCGTGGACGACGCGCGCGGCGTGGGCGGCGTCGAGCGTCGCTGCGGCCTGGCCGAGGATCTCCGCCGCGGTGCCGACGTCGAGGGGCCCGTGGACCGCGAGGTAGCGCGCCAGGTCAGCGTCGTGCGTGCGGCGCGTCGTCGAGCGCTCCATGCGTGCCCTCCGGCCGGTCGTCCCCGGTCGCGCACGCTAGCCCGCCGCCCCGTCCCCGCGGGGTCGATTCGGGGAACTACCCCCAGACGTCCTGCGCCACCTGCACGATCAGCTCCAGCTTGGCGCGCTGCTCGTCGAGGGTGAGCTCGTTGCCCTCCACCGTGGAGGAGAACCCGCACTGCGGGGAGAGGCACAGCTGGTCGAGCGGCAGGTACCGGGAGGCCTCGTCGATGCGGCGCTTGAGCTCGTCGGGGTCCTCCAGCTGCCCGGACTTCGTCGTGACCAGACCGAGCACGACCAGCTTGCCGGGTGGCACGAACCGCAGCGGCGCGAAGCCGCCGGAGCGTTCGTCGTCGAACTCGCAGAAGAAGCCGTCGACGTCGAGCCCGCCGAAGACGGCCTCGGCCACGAAGTCGTAGCTGCCTTCGGCCGCCCACGACGAGCGGAAGTTGCCGCGGCACATGTGGGTGGTGACCCGCAGACCCTCCGGCCGGTTCGCCAGCGCGGCGTTGATGCCGGCGACGTAGCGCTCGTGCAGGTGGTCCGGATCGTCGCCGCGGGCGGCGACCTGGGCCCGGTGCGCGGGGTCGTTGAGGTAGGCGAGCGACGTGTCGTCGAGCTGCAGGTAGCGGCAGCCGTGGTCGTACAGGGCGGCGATCTCGGCGGCGTAGGCGGCGGAGAGATCGGCGAAGAACTGCTCGGGATCCGGGTAGACGCTCCGGTCGAGCATCGAGGTGCCGCCGCGGAAGTGCACCATGCTCGGCGACGGGATCGTCATCTTCGGCGTCGCCGTGGTGACGTGGGCAGCGAGGAAGTCGAAGTGGTCGGTGAAGATCGGCTCCTCCAGCCGCACGGGCGAGGTGACCGCGATCCCGGACGCCGTGAACGCGCCGGAACCGCGCCGGTTGCGCATCGGGACGGTGATCTGCTCGTCGGTGCGCACCACGCCGCCGAGCCGGTAGATGAAGTCCATGTGCCACGACGTGCGGCGGAACTCGCCGTCGGTGGCCGACTGCAGACCCACCGACTCCTGCATCGCGATGGCCTCGACGATCGCGGCGTCCTCGGCCGCCCGCAGCCCGTCGGCGTCCAGCTCACCGGCCGCGGCACGGGCCCGTGCCTCGATGAGGGCGGGCGGACGCAGGAGGCTGCCGACGTGGTCCGCCCGGAACGGAGGTTCGCTGCGCTGCGCCATGCCGGCACCGTACTGCGCGGACGCCGCCTTCGTCCCGGTCCGCGGACATGACAGGGTGGCGACCGTGGAACACGGCGTCGTCACCTTCCTCACCGACTACGGGATCTCCGCCGTCGAGTTGGCCAGGGCCACCGAGGAACGCGGGTTCGGTTCGCTCTTCCTCACCGAGCACACCCACATCCCGGCCGCGCGGGAGACCCCGTGGCCGGGCGGGGCCGAGCTGCCGAAGAGGTACGCGCACACCTTCGACCCGTTCGTCGCGCTCGCGGCGATGGCGGCGGTGACCGAACGGATCGCGCTGGGCACGGCCGTGTCGCTGGTGTGCCAGCACGACCCGATCGTCTTGGCCAAGCAGGTGGCGAGCCTCGACCGGATCAGCGGGGGCCGGTTCGAGCTGGGTGTCGGGATGGGCTGGAACCGGGAGGAGATGGCCAACCACGGCGTCGATCCGCGGACCCGGGCCCGCCGGATGCGGGAGCACGTGCTGGCGATGCAGGCCATCTGGGCCCAGGAGGAGGCGAGCTTCGACGGCGAGTTCGTGAAGTTCGACCGGATCTGGTCGTGGCCGAAGCCGCTGCGCCGGCCGCCGATCCTGATCGGGGGCGGCGGGCCGGGCGTGGTCGATCGCGTCGTGGAGTTCGGGGACGGCTGGATCCCGCTGCGGGTGCGGCGCACCGAGCTGGACGCGCTGCGCGAGCGGATCAGCGAGATGCGCGGCAAGGCCGCCGAGGCGGGACGCGGACCGGTGACGGTCACCGTGTACGGGGCGGCGGCGACACCGGAGGCGCTGGAGTCGTACGCGGCGGCGGGCGTGGATCGGGTGCTGTTCGAGCTGCCCGACGAACCGGCGGACGGTGTGCTGCGCCGCCTCGACGAGCTGGCCGCGCTGTCGAACGGCTAACGGCGGTCGGCGGTGTGCGCGGCGGGGCGTTCACCGGCGCGGTCGGCCGCGGCCCGCACGTGCCGTTCCAGTTCCCAGCGGCGGGCGCCGAACTCGGTGCGGCTGACCGAGACGCCGAGCGCGCCGGTCACCTCGCCGTCGGGCCCGTGCAGGGGTGCGGCGACCCCGGCGACGCCGGGGGCGAGCTCCTCGACCTCCACGGCGACGCCCTCGAGCCGGACCCGCATGAGATCGCGATCGAGCGCGCGCCGGTCGGGCGCGGTGTGCGGGGCGAGCCGGACCATGCCGGCCGGACCGAGCAGCTCCCCCACCCGGGCCGGCCGGACGGACGCGAGCAGCACCTTGCCGGCGGCGGCCGCGTGCGGGGCGACGGGTTCGCCGACGCGGACGTCGGGTGGGAGGGGGTGCTCGGCGCAGGCGTCGGCGTGGGCGACGACGACGTCGCGGTCGCGGAACACGGCCAGGTAGGCCGCGGCGGCCGCCTGGACGTGCAGGTCGTGCATCGCGGCGACGACAGCGGCCGGGGGGCGGAGCGCGTCGACGAGGCTGCGCTGCAGCTCGGCGATGCGGTAGCCGATGCCGTACCCGCGGACGTCGTCGAGCCGGACCAGGTAGCCCTCCTCGACGAGGACGGCCAACGCGCGGTAAACCGTAGGCAGGGGACATCCCAGCCGGCGGGCGATGGCCTTGGCGGTGACGCCGTCACCTGCGGTGCCGACCACCTCGAGCACCCGCAGCGCCCTCCGCATCGACGTCGCCATTTCGTCAGTGTTGGGTAGATCGGAGTGGCGGGCAAGGGAGCAGACATGGACGAGCAGGAGATCCACCGCAGGATCGGCGAGCTGGTGGCCGAGGAGCACCGCCTGGAACGGGCGCACGTCGGCCAGGAGCTGTCGGAGGATGAGCAGCAGCGGCTGCGGGACCTGAGCGTGCAGCTGGACCAGTGCTGGGACCTGCTGCGGCAGCGGGACGCCCGCCGCCGGGCCGGCCTGGACCCGGACGACGCGCAGGTGCGGCCGGCGAACGTCGTGGAGGGGTACCGCCAGTAGTGCCGAGGGTCCAGCCGACGACGCCGGACGGGCTGGCCGACGCGGTGGTGGAGCGGGTGCTGGCCCACCCTGGCCGGACCCGGGTGCTGCTGGACGGGCCGCCACCGACCGGTCCCGAGGAGCTGGCCGCCCGGGTGGCCGAGCGCCTGCGGGTGGCCGGCCGGGCGGCGCTGGTGGTGTCGGCGCAGGACTTCCTGCGTCCGGCGTCGGTGCGGCTGGAGCGCGGCCGCACGGATCCGGACTCGTTCCTCGACGGCTGGCTCGACGTGGGCGCGCTGTGCCGCGAGCTGCTGAGGCCCGCCGCGCCGGAGGGTTCGGGCCGGGTGCTGCCCCGCCTGTGGAACCCGGCGACCGACCGCTCCTACCGCGCGGACTACGAGGCGCTGCCCGCCTCGGGCGTCGTGCTGCTCGCCGGCGCGCTGCTGCTCGGCCGCGGCCTGCCCGCCGACGTCAGCGTGCACCTGCACATGGGCGCAACCGCGCTCGAACGACGGCTTCCGCCGGACGAGCACTGGACCCTCGCTGCGCACGCGCGCTACGAGGCGGAACGGCACCCGGACGAGACGGCGGACGTCGTCGCCCTCTCCGACCACCCCGCGCGCCCCGCCCTCCGCGCCTGAGGTGCACTGCGTCGAGAACGAAGTTGTGGTGATCAGCAGGGCTTGTTGATCACCACAGGTTCGTTCTCGACGTGGCCCGCCGGCCTCCGCACACACAAGTAAAGAGGAGTGATGAGCAGAGGCGCGCCGTCGAGGACCACCCGATCCGGTGGATCGCTCCCGCCGGCACGCCGCCGACGGTCACGCAGCTCGACCCCTCACCGCACGAAGAGGTGGATGACGAGGCACCGGTCACGACCGCCCGGCGCACGGATCGCGACGCCCGCAGCCCGCTCGCGGACCTCAGCGGCCGAAGCAGGCGACTCGCCGGCTCAGGCGCAGGACTCGCCGGGGGAACGCGAGACGCCCGAGCCCGGCCTCCGCACTCCTGCACCGCGATCAGCAGTCGCCTGACGAGACCACCGGAAGCCGACCACCCGGCTCGCGCCGAAGGCGCGGCGATCCAACCCAGCTCGCGGCCGTCGGCGAGGTGCGGGGGGAGGCGCGCAGCCGCCCTCGGAGAACGACGCGGGGCTGCGAGCACCGGGGGGGAGAGGAGAGATCGTCGACTCAAGAGGCCGCGAGCCGTCTCCTGCGCCTTCGTCGCAGGAGACGATGCAACACTGTGTGGGCGAGGAGGGAGTTGAACCCTCACGTCCTCACGGACACACGGACCTGAACCGTGCGCGTCTGCCATTCCGCCACTCGCCCTGGCGACGAAGAGAAACCTAGCACGCCCCCACAGGGGGTCCGCCACCGGGTTACCCCCTCACCCCATGGCGCCTCCACGGGTCGGGCTAGCACAGATACGATCGGTGTCGTCAGCAACACGCCGTTGAGATCGGAGGAAGATCGGTTGGGCCGTGTCGGAAGGTTCGAACGCCGTCTTCAGGGGATGGTGGGCGATGCCTTCGCGCGGGTCTTCGGTGGGAGCGTCGTTCCTCAGGAAGTCGCTCAAGCGTTGCTCAGGGAGGCTGAGGACAACATCGAAGAGCTCGCAGGGGGGCGGCAACTCGCCCCCAACCGCTACACGGTGCTGCTCAGCCCGTCGGATTTCGATCGCATGGCTGGTGACCGGGCGCAGATCGTCGACTCGCTCTCGTCGTACGTCACCGAACAACTCGCCGACCAGGGATGGGACACCTACGGTGAGGTCGTAGTCTTTCTGGAGCGCTCCGATGCGCTGCACACGGGACAGTTCCGCACCCGCTCGGTCGTGGATCCCGACGCCTCCCGTCGGGGTCTGGTCCAAGCACGCGACGCAGGAGAAGCACCGATGAGTCAGCAACCGGGCCACCCCGAGGAGAACGGGCAGTACGGGTACGACCGTGGAGCCCCCGGCGCACAGGGCCAGCAGACCTACGCACCGCCCGCCTACGACCAGCGCCAGGGCGGTGGATACGACCAGCCGGGCTACGGCCAGCAGGGCGGATACGGACAGCCGGGCGGCTACGGCCAGCCGGCCTATGACCAGAGCGGCTACGGGCAGCAGCCCGGCTACGGCGGCCAGCCCGGCTACGACCAGGGCGGCTACGGCCAGCAGCCCGGCTACGGCGGCCAGCAGGGTTACGGCGGCCAGCCCGGCTACGACCAGGGCGGCTACGGGCAGCAGCCCGGCTACGGCGGCCAGCAGGGTTACGGCGGCCAGCCCGGCTACGACCAGGGCGGCTACGGGCAGCAGCCCGGCTACGGCGGCCAGCCCGGCTACGACCAGGGCTACGGCCAGCAGGGTTACGGCCCGCAGGGCTACGACCAGGGCGGCTACGGCCAGCAGCCCGGCTACGGCGGCCAGCCCGGCTACGACCAGGGCTACGGTCAGCAGCCCGGCTACGGTGGCTACCAGCAGCAGACCGTGACGGCGACGCTGTCGCTGGACGACGGCTCGGGTCGCACCTACGAGTTGACCCAGGGCACGCACATCATCGGGCGCGGGCAGGACTCCTCGTTCCGCCTGCCCGACACCGGAGTGTCGCGCCGGCACCTGGAGATCACCTGGGACGGCCACTCCGCGACGCTGTCGGACCTGGGCTCCACGAACGGCACCACGGTCAACGGCAACCCGGTGCAGACGTGGCAGCTCAGCGACGGTGATGTGATCAGGGTCGGACACTCGAGCCTCGTCTTCCGCACGCGCTGACGCCGCCCGCCGTTCCGGCGCTCCCCGCGCGGGGGCGCCGGGCGCGACGTGTCGGCGACGAGCGGAAGCGGGGCGCCGAACAGGAGAAGGAGAGCGCCGCGCGTGCCGGAGCTGGTGCTGCAGCTGACCAGGGCGGGTTTCCTGGCCCTGCTCTGGCTGTTCGTGCTGGCTGCTCTGCGGGTGGTGCGCTCCGACCTGTACGCGGCGTCCGGCTTGCGGGCGATGGTCCCCGGGGGACGTCGCCCGGCCCGTGCCGGACGGGGGCGCAGGCCCCGGCAGCTGCTGGTGACCCAGGGTGCACTGGCGGGGACGCGCATCACGTTGGACTCGCGGCCGATCCTGATCGGCCGCGCCGACGACTCGACCCTCGTCCTCGACGACGACTACGCGTCGACCCGGCATGCCCGCATCTCGCTGCAGGGCGACGACTGGTACGTGGAGGATCTCGGGTCGACCAACGGCACGTACCTCGACCGGGCTAAGGTCACCGGGCCCACCCGTGTTCCCCTGGGAGTCCCTATCCGCATCGGCAAGACGGTGATCGAGCTCCGATCGTGAGTCTCCCTCCGCCAGCCCCTGACCGAACGCGCGGAGTCACACGATGACCCTGGTCCTGCGCTATTCGGCCCGCAGCGACCGCGGGCTCGTCCGCCAGAGCAACCAGGACGCCGTGTACGCCGGGCCCCGTCTGCTCGCACTCGCTGACGGCATGGGCGGGCACGCGGCCGGCGAGGTGGCGTCCCGGTTGGTGATCTCCGCGCTCGCCCCCCTCGACGACGACGATCCCGGCGACGACCTGCTCGCCGAGCTGCGCGAGGCCGCGATCGAGGGCAACGCGCTCATCACGCAGCACGTGGCCGAGCAGCCCGATCTGGAGGGCATGGGCACCACGCTCACGGCCATCTTGTTCGCGGGCTCGAAGCTCGGCATGGTCCACATCGGCGACTCGCGCGCCTACCAGCTGCGCGACGGGGTGCTGACCCAGATCACGAAGGACGACACGTTCGTCCAGTCGCTGATCGACGAGGGCCGCATCACCGAGGAGGAGGCGCACACCCATCCGCAGCGGTCGCTGCTGCTGCGCGCCATCACCGGGCAGGACATCGACCCGTGGCTGACGGTGCGCGAGGCCCGCCCGGGCGACCGGTACCTGCTGTGCTCGGACGGGCTGTCCGGCGTGGTGAGCGACGCGACGCTGCGCGAGACGCTGCTGGCCTACCCCGATCCGCGCGAGTGCGCCGACCGCATGATCGAGCTGGCGCTGCGCGGCGGCGGCCCCGACAACATCACCTGCATCGTCGCGGACGTCGTCGACATCGACTTCGGCGAGGACGCTCCGATCGTGGGCGGCTCGGTCGGCGACGGCTCGGACGACGGCCCGCCGCCGGACTCCGCGGCGGCGCGCGCCTCGGTCACCACACTGACCCGCACGGCGCCCCAGCGGATCGTGCCCGCGATCGAGGCGCCGGCCCGGCCGAAGCGGAGCAAGCTGCGCATCGCCGTCGTGGCGCTCGTGGTGCTGGCGGTCCTGGTCGGCGGCACCTTGCTGGCCAGGGCGTGGATCCGCAACCAGTACTACGTGGGCGCGGACGGCGACGAAGTCGTGATCTACCAGGGTGTCCGCGGCTCGGTGCTGGGCTTCGCGTTGCACGAGGTCGCGGAACGCCCCGGTTTCCCGCTGGAGGACCTGCCCGAGACCCTGCGCAGCCGGGTCCGTGAGGGCATCCCGGCCACCGAAGGCCTGCAGAGCGCCCGCGCGCTGATCGACCGGCTCCGTGAGGACCGGCTGGATCCGTGCCCGGTCGAGGTGGCCCCGAGCGAGGCGGCGGTCGAGCCCGAGCCGACGGCCGTGCCCGGTCCGCCGCAGCCCGGCCAGCCGGGGGTGGCCGTCGAGCCGCCGCCGGAGATGCCCACCCCGCTCTCGACGCCGCAGGCCGTTCCGGGGTTGACCTGCCGGCGAGTCGGCTGATGGCGGGGCGGCCCGACGCAGCGGCTGGCCCCGCCCCCGCCCCGCTGCCGACGGGGCGAGGCATCGAGCTGGCCCTGCTCGCCTTCGCCGCGGCGCTGGTGACGGGCGCGCTGGTGCTGGTGGAGGCGAACCAGGAACAGGAGCTGACGCGCTCCTTGCTGTACCTCGGCCTGGCCTATCTCGGCTTGTTCGCGGTCGCGCACTTCGCGGTGCGCAAGTTCGCCCCGTACGCGGATCCGTTGATCCTGCCGACGGTGGCGCTGCTGAACGGCCTGGGTCTGGTGATGATCCACCGGATCGACCTGGCGCGGCTGTCGTCCGACCCGGACAGCGGCTCCGATCTGGCCACCCGGCAGGTGGTGTGGACGGCGATCGGGCTGGTGCTGTTCATCGTCGTGCTGTGGCGGGTGCGCGACCACCGGGTGCTGTCGCGGTACGCCTACACGGCCGGGTTCGCGGGTCTGGTGCTGCTCGCGCTGCCCGGCCTGCTGCCGTCGTCGATCTCCGAGGTGAACGGCGCGAAGCTGTGGATCCGCATCGGCCCGGTGGGCATGCAGCCGGGCGAGTTCGCGAAGATCCTCCTGATCGTCTTCTTCGCGGCGTTCCTGGTGCAGAAGCGCGAGCTGTTCTCCACGGCCGGGCGCTCGTTCCTGGGGATGGAGTTCCCGCGGGCCCGTGACCTGGCCCCGCTGCTGGTCGCGTGGGGCCTGTCGGTCGGTGTGCTGGTGCTCGAGCGCGACCTGGGTACGTCGCTGCTGTTCTTCGGCATCATGCTCGTGCTGCTGTACACGGCGACCGAGCGCGTGTCGTGGATGGTGATCGGTCTGTCGTTCTTCGTCGGCGGCTGCCTGATCGCCTACCAGCTGTTCGCGCACGTGCGGCTGCGGGTGCTGACCTGGATCGACCCGCTGCAGCCGTGCCCGCTCGACGACAAGACGTTCGTGGCCTGCTACGACCGCGGCGGCTACCAGATCAGCCAGGCGCTGTTCGGGCTGGGCACCGGCGGGCTCGGCGGTACCGGGCTGGGCGCGGGCCGGCCGGACCTGGTCCCCTACGCCGAGAGCGACTTCATGCTCTCGTCGCTGGGTGAGGAGCTGGGCCTGATCGGGTTGGCCGCGATCCTGGTGCTCTACCTGGTGCTGATCACCCGGGGGCTGCGCAGCGCGCTGGCCGTGCGCGACAGCTTCGGCAAGCTGCTGGCCACCGGCTTGTCGTTCACGATCGCGCTGCAGGTGTTCATCGTCATCGGCGGGGTCTCGAAGCTGATCCCGCTGACCGGTCTCACCCTGCCGTTCCTGTCGTACGGCGGTTCGTCGCTGGTGGCGAACTACGCGCTGGTGGCTCTGCTGCTGCGGATCTCGAACGCCGCGCGGGCGCCGCTGCCGCGCAAGCCGCCGACCCCGCACGTCCCGATCGCGGAGGCGGGCACCGAGCTGGTGGAGCGGCCGACGTGAACACGCCGGTCCGCCGCATCGCCATGGCCGTGATGGCGATGATCGTCCTCCTGCTCGGCAACCTGACCTACGTCCAGGTCGTGAAGGCCGGGGAGTACCGCACCGATCCGCGCAACAAGCGGGTGCTGCTGGCGGAGTACTCGCGCCAGCGCGGCCAGATCAGCGCGGGCGACCAGATCGTCGCGAGCAGCACCGAGACCAACGACCGGTTGCGCTACCAGCGGCAGTACCCCAAGGGCCCGGTGTACGCGGCGATCACCGGCTACTACTCGCCCAACCACGGGTCGAGCGGGCTGGAGGCGGCCGCGGAGGAGATCCTCAACGGCAGCGACGACCGGCTGTTCGCGCGCCGGCTGTCCGATCTCGTCACCGGCCGGGATCCGCAGGGGGCGAGCATCGCGCTCACCGTCGACCCGGATGTCCAGCAGGTCGCCTACGACCAGCTGGCGAGCAAGGGCTACCGAGGTGCCGTGGTGGCGCTGGAGCCGTCGACCGGGGCGATCCTGGCGATGGTGTCGACGCCTTCGTACGACCCCAGTCAGCTGGCCACGCACGACGCGTCGAAGGAGAGCGCCGCCTGGGCCGAGCTGACCTCGGCCCGGCCCCCGGTGCTGAACAACCGCGCGATCTCCGAGCGCTACCCGCCGGGTTCGACGTTCAAGCTGATCGACGTCGCGGCCGCCCTCTCCAGCGGCCGCTACACCCCGGACAGCCAGCTGACCGCGGCGTCGACGATCCGACTGGCCAACGGCCGCACGACGATGGAGAACTACAACGGCAACCCGTGCGGCACCGGTGCCACGGCCACGATGCGGGACGCGCTGGCCCGCTCGTGCAACACCGCGTTCGCGCAGCTGGCCGCCGAGCTGGGGATCGACGCCATCAAGAAGCAGGCCGAGGCGTTCGGCATCGGCACCCAGAAGATCCAGCTGCCGATGACGGTGGCCGACTCGACGCTGGGCCAGATCGCCGACGTCACTCAGCTGCAGCAGTCCTCGATCGGCCAGCTCAACGTCGCGCTGACCCCGCTGCAGAACGCGATGATCGTCGCCGCGATCGCCAACGGCGGGCGGCTCATGAAGCCGTACCTGATCAAGCAGATCACGGCGCTGGACCTGACTCCGGTCGAGACGGCCGAACCGGACATGCTCGGCCAGGCGATCAGCCCCTCCGTGGCCGCCACGCTGACCCAGATGATGGTCAACAACGAGGACTCGTACTCGGGGTCGGGCAAGATCGCCGGCGTGAAGATCGCGGCCAAGACCGGCACCGCCGAGCTGGGTTCGAAGACCCAGGCTCCGCACGTCTGGTACGTGGCGTTCGCGCCTGCGGAGAACCCGCAGGTCGCTGTCGCGGTCGTGGTGGAGAACGGCGGCGACGGGAACGACCTCGCCGCCACCGGTGGCAAGGTCGCCGCCCCGATCGGCCGCGCGGTCATCAAGAAGGCCTTGGAGAAGGCGGGTGCCGGATGACCCCGCTCGCCGCCGGCCAGAAGATCGCCGGGCGCTACCTGCTCGAACGCCGCATCGCGGTCGGTGGCATGGGCGAGGTGTGGGAGGCCTCCGACTCCCGGCTGGGCCGGAGCGTGGCGGTGAAGGTGCTGCGGCCGGAGCTGTCCGACGACCCGGAGTTCCTGCACCGCTTCCGCATCGAGGCCCGCACCGTCGCGTCGCTGGACCATCCCGGCATCGCCGCCGTGCACGACTACGGCGAGGACGAGGGCCCGAACGGCAAGCCCACCGCCTACCTGGTGATGGAGCTCGTGCGCGGTGAGCCGCTGTCCAGCCTGATCGCGCGCGGCCCGATCCCCGCCGACGAGACGCTGCGCATCGTCGAGGAGGCGGCCTGGGCGCTCAACGCGGCCCACGAGCGGGGGTTCGTCCACCGCGACGTGAAGCCGGGCAACATCCTGGTGCGCACGGACGGCACCATCAAGCTCACCGACTTCGGCATCGCGAAGGCCGCTGACGCAGTGCCGGTCACGCGCTCGGGCATGGTGATGGGCACCGCCCACTACATCGCGCCCGAGCAGGCGAGCGGTTCGGAGGCCGGGCCGGCGGGCGACGTCTACTCGCTGGGCATCGTCGGCTACGAGTGCCTGGCCGGGCACCGGCCGTTCCGGGCCGACAGCGCGGTGGCGGTCGCGATGATGCAGGTGCGCAACGAGCCGCCGCCGCTGCCACCGACCGTGCCCAAGCCCGCTCGCGATCTGATCGAGGCGGCGCTGGTGAAGGACCCGTCCCGGCGCTACGCCACCGGCGGGGAGTTCGCCGCAGCGGTGGCCGCGGTGCGCCGCGGGGAGGAGCTGCCCGCCCCGGGGGCGCCGCCGGGCACCGTGTTCACCCCCAACCGGGGGACCGGGGTGATCAGCCTCGACGGCCCGATGGCGAGGTCCGCGCCCCGGACCCCGCCCCCGGCGAAGCCGCGGGGCCCCGGCCGGAGCCCGGTGCGCCCGCAGACGCCGCCGCGCAGCCCGGTCCCGCCGGCCGCGCGGCGCCGTCCCGACCGGCCGGTGGACGATCGGCGCACGCCGCGCCCGCTCAGCTCTCCGTACCAGCACGATCGGCGGCCGGGCGGCCCGGCCCGGCCCGAGCTCGAGCTGCGCCCCAAGCGGGGCCTGGCCCGCAAGCTCGTGGTCGTGCTGTTCGTCCTGCTGACGCTGGCGGCCCTCATCGTGGGGGCGTTCGTCGTCCGGCGGATGCAGAGCGGCGGTGAGCTTCCGTTCCTCGGCCTGACCGGCGGCGGGACGGCTGACCCGGCACGCCAGGACGACCTCACGAGCCGACGGGCGGCGCTGGCCGTGCTGCCCGGCCCCGAGCACCCTGGCGGTGGCCGGTGAGCCACTCCGATCGACGGTCCGGCGCGGAGGACGCCGTGGCGGCAGAGCATCCGGCGCTGCGAACGGGCATGATGTCCGAACCGAACCAACTCCCGAGGAACCGGCACCGATGACCACGCCTCGACTGTTGTCCGAGCGCTACGAGCTGGGCGAGACGCTCGGCTATGGCGGCATGTCCGAGGTGCACCGCGGAGTCGACACCAGGCTCGGCCGAGACGTCGCGGTCAAGGTGCTGCGCGCCGACCTGGCCAGGGATCCGCAGTTCCAGACGCGGTTCCGCCGGGAGGCGCAGAACGCGGCCTCGCTCAACCACCCCGCGATCGTGTCGGTCTACGACACCGGGGAGACCCAGAGCGAGTTCGGGCCCCTGCCCTACATCGTCATGGAGTACGTGGACGGGCAGACCCTCCGCGAGATCATCAAGACCACCGGCCCGATGAGCCAGCAGCGCGTCATCGAGGTCATGGCGGACGTGTGCGCGGCGCTGGACTTCTCACACCGCCACCAGATCATCCACCGCGACGTGAAGCCCGCGAACATCATGATCAACCGGGCGGGTGCGGTGAAGGTGATGGACTTCGGCATCGCCAGGGCGCTCGGCGAGGGCCAGAACGTCACGCAGACCGCGGCGGTGATCGGCACCGCGCAGTACCTGTCGCCCGAGCAGGCCCGCGGTGAGGCGGTGGACGCCCGCAGCGACGTCTACGCGGCGGGCTGCGTGCTGTTCGAGCTGCTCACCGGCGAGCCGCCGTTCACCGGCGACACCCCGGTCGCGGTCGCCTACCAGCACGTGCGGGAGGACCCGCGCCGCCCGTCGGAGGTCAACCCGAGCGTCCCGCCGGAGCTGGACGCGATCGTGCTCAAGGCGCTGTCGAAGAACCCGGCCAACCGCTACCAGACGGCCGCGGAGATGCGCGCCGACCTGGTGCGGGTGCGCAACGGGCTGCCGCCGCTCGCGCCCGCGGTGATGAGCGAGGACGAGCGCACGGCCATGCTGGCCGCCACGCCCACCACCGGGCCGACGCGGCGGATCGGCCCCGGCCGGCACGCGGCCGCCCCGCCCCCGCCGGACTACTACTACGACGACTACGAGGACGAGCCGCGCCGCAGCACCGGCAAGATCGTCGGGATCGCGGCAGCGGTCGTGCTCGCGCTCGGCATCATCGGGTTCGTCGCCTACCAGCTGTTCTCCGGCCCGCCCGCGCCCGAGCAGGTGGCGGTGCCGGACGTGGTCGGCCGCTCGCAGCAGGAGGCCACCAACGCGGTGATCGCCGCGAACCTGCGGGTGGCGATCCAGGAGGTGGAGTCGCAGCTGTCGGAGCGCGGCAACGTCGTGCGCACCGACCCGGCCGTGGGTGTGCAGGTGCCGGTCCGGTCCACGGTCACGCTGTTCATCGGCAAGGGCCCGGCCACCACGGCCGTGCCGCCGCTCAGCGGGAAGTCGCTGGCCGAGGCCACGACCGCGCTGAAGGAGCGCGGCCTGGAGATCGGGAACCAGATCCCGACCGACACCGACGACCCGAGCCTGGTCGGGAAGGTCGTGGGCTCCAACCCGGAGGCCGGGGCCGACGTGCCCACCGGCAGCAAGGTGGACGTCCTGATCGGCCGGCAGGCCACGGGCGAGCCGCTGCCGGACTACTCCGGCCGCCGCCTCGAGGACGTCGTGGAGGACCTGGAGGACCGCGGCTACCGGGTGCAGGTACCCAGCGGGGCCGATGACGACGACACCGTCACAGGCACCTCGCCCGCGGCCGGCCAGCGCGTTCCGGAGGGCGCCACGGTCACGGTCCTCACCCGCAGCGGAGGCAACTCAGGCACCCGGCAGGTGCCGGACGTCCGCGGCCTGACCGAGAGCGAGGCCCGCAGCCAGCTGGCCTCGGCCGGGTTCCGCAACGTGCAGGCGCAGCAGCGGGTGGCCCCCGCCAACCAGGACGGCATCGTCGTCCAGCAGAGCCCGAACGGTGGGCAGACCGCCGATCCGGGCAGCACCGTGACGATCGTCGTCGGCCGCGCCGTCATCGGAGGCGGTGGCAACGGCGGTGGCAACGGGGGTGGCAACGGCGGCGGTAACGGCAGCGGCGGAAGCGGTGGCGGCAACGGCGGCGGAGGCGGCTGACACCCGTTCCGGACAACCCGCTGGCTCTCGGCGGGCCGGGCCGGGGAGACTGGACCCATGCGCGTCCTCGTCGTCGACAACTACGACAGCTTCGTCTTCAACCTGGTCCAGTACCTGGCCCAGCTCGGCGCGACCCCGACGGTGCGCCGCAACGACGAGGTCGATCTCGCCGAGCTCGACGACGTCGACGGCGTGCTGGTGAGTCCTGGCCCGGGCACCCCCGAGCGGGCCGGGGCCAGCATCGAGGTGATCAACCGGGCGGCGGCGAAGCAGCTCCCGCTGCTCGGGGTGTGCCTGGGTCACCAGGCGATCGGCGTGGCGTTCGGCGGGGTGGTCGAGCGCGCGCCGGAGCTGCTGCACGGCAAGACCTCGCTGGTGCACCACGACGACAAGGGTGTGCTGGCCGGGCTGCGCAACCCGTTCGTCGCTACCCGGTACCACTCGCTGACCATCCGGCCGGACACGCTGCCGGCCGAGCTGGAGGTGACCGGCCGCACCGAGAGCGGCGTGATCATGGGCGTGCAGCACCGGTCGCTGCCCATCCACGGGGTGCAGTTCCATCCCGAGTCGGTGCTCACCGAGGACGGGCACCGGATGCTGGCGAACTGGATGAGCCTGGCCGGGCACGCCCCGCAGCCGGCCACCGTGGAGCGGCTCGCCGCGGAGATGGCGCAGCTGCGCGCCGCCGTCTGAGCGCCGTAGCGGCCGCCGCCCCGGCCGGACCGGTGCGTCCGGGGCCGATCACCGCAGCTCACACGCTACCGTGGGGGGAACCGACAGCCCGTGCCGATCGGCACGGCCAGCCACGACGAGGGTTGTTCGACGATGCCGAAGTCCAAGGTCCGCAAGAAGACCGTCTACACGCCGCCTCCGGGCTCCGATCTGCGGACGCCGGTGAAGGTGAAGGGTCCGACGCACCCGGTCTACATCGCGGTGATGCTGGGCCTGATGCTGGTCGGCCTGGTGTGGCTCGTCGTCCAGTACCTCGCGGCCGAGATGATCCCGTTCATGCGCGACCTCGGCCCCTGGAACTTCCTCATCGGATTTTCACTCATCGTAATCGGCCTCCTCATGACTATGAGATGGCGCTGACCAGCGAAAACACATGCCTGTAAGTAGTCCCCAGTGTGGACAGGGCCTGTGGATAACTTCACTGTGAGTGATCAAGGTTGCTCCGTTTGCCGGTGGAGCCCGCCCCCCGCACTGGTCGCGACGCTGTGGATCGCGGCGGCGGCTGTGGGGACGTGGACGGCCGCGCTGGCGCTCAGTGGAGCCGACGCCCCCGGACAGCTCCTCGGCATCGTCACCGCATCAGGACTCGCGGTGTGGGCCTTCTGGGGGACTCGAGCTCGCCCTCGGTTGCTGGCCGATCCCGACGGGGTGACGGTGCGGGGCTTCGGCGCCCCGCACCACCACCCGTGGCCGCTGGTGCAGAACGTGCGGATCGTGCGCACGCGCCGGTTCGGCCTGACGAGCTCGCTGCTGGAGATCGACGCGGTGCGCG
Organism: Pseudonocardia thermophila; assembly: GCF_900142365.1. GTDB lineage: Bacteria > Actinomycetota > Actinomycetes > Mycobacteriales > Pseudonocardiaceae > Pseudonocardia > Pseudonocardia thermophila. The sequence goes on from NZ_FRAP01000012.1 coordinate 58,607, forward strand.
CCGACGGCACGGAGCGGCTGATGCTGTTCGGCCGCCTCGATCTGGGAGCCGACCCGGAGGACGTGCTGCCGGTGCTACTGGCGGCCCGCCCGGGCGGCTGAATCCCCGCGGAGGTCAGAAGAAGCGGGCGGCGCCCAGCACCGACAGCACGACGACGAGCACCCCGAGCCCGCCGAGCAGCGCGGCCTGCAGGGCGGTGCGGCCGCTGCGCGGGGTGTAGACGACCGCCGCGGTGGCAGCGGCGCCGGCCAGCGCCCCGCCGAGGTGCGCGATCAGCGAGATGCCGGGCACGACGACGCTGATCACGATGTTGATGAGGATCGTGGGCAGGATGACGCTCACCGGCAGGCGCATCCGGATGAGCACCACGAGGAACGCCCCGAGCAGGCCGAAGACCGCGCCGGAGGCACCGGCGACCACCCCACCTGCCGGGTAGAACAGCATGCAGGCGGCCGAGGCGCCCACGAGCGAGATCAGGTAGATCGCGAGGAAGCGCCAGCGGCCGAGCACGGGCTCCTGCTGCACGCCGAGCATCCACAGCGCGAGCATGTTGAGCGCGATGTGGACCAGGCCGAAGTGCAGGAACCCACTGGTGACCACCCGCCACCACTCGCCCTCCGCGACGAACCCGGGGACGAGCGCGAACCGGTAGAAGAGCTCCGAACCGGTGACGCCCATGATGCTGCGGGCCTGCACGATGCAGCCGGCGAACACCAACAGGTTGAGCCCGATGAGGGCGGCGGTGACCCGCGGGCGGCCGCGCGCCGGGCGAGCGCCCGCCACCGTCGTGCCGGTGCGGACCGACCGGCGGCCCTCGGCCACGCAGTCGACGCACTGGTAGCCGACCGCCGCCTCGCGCAGGCACTCCGGGCAGGCCGGACGGCCGCACCGGGTGCACGACAACCCGGTGGGCCGGTCCGGGTGGCGGACGCAGACCGCCGGTGCGGCCGGCGGGCCCGCGGGATGGGTCACGTGCTCCTCCTCGTCACAGGCGCGCCGGACCGATCGGTCCGAACCGCCGTCAGCCGACGACGACGCTCTCGATGACCACGTCGGTCAGCGGCCGGTCGTTGCGGTCGGTCGGGGTGGTGGCGATCGCGTCGACGACCGCACGGGACTCAGCGTCGGCGACCTCACCGAAGATGGTGTGCCGCCGGTTCAGGTGCGGCGTGGGGCCCACCGTGATGAAGAACTGCGAGCCATTCGTGTTCGGGCCGGCGTTCGCCATGGCCAGCAGGTACGGCCGGTCGAACTTGAGGTCCGGCGCGAACTCGTCGGCGAACTGGTAGCCGGGACCACCGCGCCCGGTCCCCGTCGGGTCGCCACCCTGGATCATGAACCCGCTGATCACCCGGTGGAAGATCGACCCGTCGTAGAACGGGCCGGAGGTGCCACCGGACGCGTTCGGACGGTTGTAGGGCTTCGTCCCGGTCGCGAGCCCCACGAAGTTGGCCACCGTCTTCGGGGCGTGGTCGGGGAAGAGCGTGAGCCGGATGTCGCCCTTGTTCGTCCGCAGCGTCGCGGTGTGCTTGCTTGGTTCGGTCACCTGCCCATCGTGCCAGGCCGGGACACCGGGCGGTCGGCCAGCACCGAGGCCAGGAAGTCGCGGACGACCCGCTCGTAGGCCTGCGGATCCGCGTTCCACGACGCGGTGTGCTCCACCCCGTCCACCTCGAGGTAGCGCACGTCCCAGCCCAGCGCGGGAGCCGCCTCGGCGAGCGCACGACTCGCCGACGCCGGCACGACCGTGTCCGGTTTCGAGTGCACGACCAGCGTCGGCGGGCGGACCGCGGGCGGGCGGGCCACCAGGTCGAAGTGGGCGAAGTCGATGCCGACGCGGCGGCGGGTGAAACCGGCGACGAAGACGATCAGCCCAGTGGGCAACCACCGGTTGCGCGCCTGCAGCCGCAGCGTCGCCAGCCAGTCCACCAGCGGCGCGTCCCAGACCACCGCGGCGACGCGGGATGCCAGCGAGGAACGGTTCAGCAGGGCCGCGGTGATGGCGCCGCCCATCGACCACGCGTACAGCACGACGCGCCGCGCCCCGCGGTCGATCGCGAACCGCATCGCCGCCTCGACGTCGAGCCACTCCGTGTCGCCGAGGTGCATCAGCCCGTCCGGGCTCGGCGGCGCGCCCTCGTCGACATCGTTGCGGTAGGTGATCACCAGGCCGGTGCAGCCCAGGTCGTGGATGGTGGGCAGGATCCGCAGCGCCTCACGCCGCCAGCCGTGGCGGCCGTGCACGAAGATCACCCAGTCGTCGGCGGCGTCCCCGGTGCCCGGTACGAGCCACGCCGGGCAGTCCCCGACCGGCCCGGACACGGCCACCTCGCGGAACTCGAGGCCGCGCGCTGACGGGTCCGGATCGAACACGCCGGCGTCCAGAGCGGCGGGTCCCGGAGGCGGCACGGGACCGCCCAGCAGCGGTCGCACCACCTCGCGGTCGTCGGCCTTCAGCACGGGTCCGACGCGGCAGAGACCGTCGGCGTAGCGCAACCCCCATGTGCCGGGCTGCACGGACAGCCGGGTCGCCCGCAGCACCACCTCGTCCTCGTCGGCCCGCAGCACCTCGTCGAGGAACAGGTTCCGCCTGCGCACGTCGGTGAGCAGCACCGAGTACCACCACGAGATGCCGAGCGTGGCACCCAGTGCGGCCGATCCTGCGAGCGCAGCTCCGCCGATCCGCCGGAGGACCCCACGTGATCGACGCCACATTTGTTCAGTCATCCATTCCGTCCACGTTCACGTCAAGCAACACCACGCCACTCAAGCGTGTGAAACCGGGTCTGACCTGCGGTTACGTCGCCACCGATTCGGGTGAAGAATGCGCCGATTCTCCCGATTCGCACAACCCCCGTCCCCCGCCGTTCGTTCTCGGACCTGAATCTTCATGCTCCCCAGCCTTGAAGGGAACTGCCACACATGAGCAGCTTCGCTCGCCGCAGCATCCGCGTCACCGCTGCAGCAGCCGGCATCGCGGCGCTCGGCGTCGGGTTCGCCGGCCAGGCGCTCGCCGCACCGAGCCTCCCTGAGGTCCCCGAGCTGCCGGCTGTCGACCCGGCCGCGCTCCCCTCGGTCGACTCCGTCCCGGGGCTCGACTCGTTCACGCAGGTCGTCGACACGGTGCAGTCCTCCACGCCCTCGGTGACGGACCTGCCGGACGCCTTCCACTTCGAGGTCCCGACCGTCGACACCGGGGCCTTCGAGACCGGGTCCGTCGACCCGACGTCGGCGCTCCCGTCGCTCGACGTCCCGACCGAGCTCGCCGCCGCCTCCCTGCCGAGCGCGGACGTCGCTTCGTTCAACGGGTCGGTCAACGACTACCAGGTGAGCAACCCGGCGCTGCCGAGCCTCGACTCCCTCACCGGCCTGACCTCGCAGCTGCCCAGCCTGTGAGGGCCGTGTCGGGGATTTCGCGGCGACAGCGGCGTCCCTGACGGACCTCCCCGGCGGTTCCGCGCAGACGACCCGCCACTGCGACTCCGAGAGTCCGCGGTGGCGGGTCGTTGCGCCTGCGCGGTTCCACAGCTCATGACCTCGCAGGTCATCGACCCGCAGCGGGTGCCGGACCGAGAGTGGGTGCCGTCGGACGAACCGGACCACCCATCTCGGAGGCACCCATGACCGCCATCACCGCGTCCCTCACCCGCATCGCCTCGACCGCCGACGGCGGCCGGCTGCTGCGCGTGGCGCTGCGCGTCGACGCGCTCGCCTCCGGTGTGCTCGGCCTCGCCGGCCTGGTGGCCGCCCCGGCCATCGCCGAGCTCACCGGTGCTCCCGCCCCGGTCCTGCGCGGGGTGGGCGGCTTCCTCGTCCTGTTCGCGATCGCGCTGCTCGTGCTCGCCGCCCGCGTAGCGCCGCCGGTGGCGGGCTCGCGGGCCGTCGTCGTGGTGAACGTCTGCTGGGTGCTGGGCAGCATCGCCGTGGCGCTGCTCGCCCCGCTCACCGTGCTGGGTACCGTGCTCGTGCTGGTGCAGGCGATCGGCGTCGCCCTGTTCGCCGACCTGCAGTGGCTGGGCATCCGGCGGGCCACGGCGTGACCGGGCCGAGGACGGACCGCGCTCGCCCCTCGATCGTCACACAGCGACGGCCACCGGCACCGCTGTGTTCCCGCCCGCCCGGCGAGGTGGCCTCGCCGCACCTCCGGGCCGGCCCCGGGGATGAGATTTTGCCCTCAGTTTGCCCAGTTTCGGCCACGTGTCATTAACCTCACCCCGCCCACATGCCCACCTCCTGTGTCGTAGGCGGCGAACGAATGAGCGTGGTCGACGTGCCGATGTGCGCCGACGGGTCCGACCGGACCCCACGAGTCGTGCAGGACCGCACCGTGCTGGCGCAGCTGGGCGCCGCGCTCGACGCCCTCCACGACGCCGTCGGCACACACATCATGGCCCGCCGCACGTGGCTGCAGACCTGCCTCGACCACGACACCCGCTACGAGCCGCTGGCCGTCGTCGTCCCGGGCCCGGACGACAGCATCGAGGCCGTGGCGCTGCTGGCCGTACGCCGTCGCGGCCGCCGCGCGTCGATCGTCGCGCTCGGCCACGGCCACTCGGACGTCTCGGCGTTCCCCGCCCGCACCCCGGCCGTCGCGGCGGCGCTCGCCGACGCGGTCGTGGAGATGCTGGTCGCGCGGCGCGGCTCGTGGACGCTGCGGGTGCGCCACATCGACCGCGGCGACCCCGTGGCAGCCCGGATCGCAGCCCGGCTGCGGCACGGCTGGCTCGTCCCCGGCGGCACCTCCCCCTGCCTCGTCCTGACCCCCGGCCGCGACCTGCGCTCCTACGTCGGCAAGCACTACGTGAAGAACCGCAGGCGCCGGCTGGCGAAGATCGCCGAGCTCGGGCACCCCGTGGTGGAGGAGATCACCCGCGATCCCGACGCGATCGCCGCGGCCCTCCCGGAGATCGTCGACATCTGCCGGATGCGCGACCTCGCCAAGGGCCGCACCGGGATGGTGGCCACCCCGGAGGGCGCCGCCCGGTTCCGCGACGCCGTCCTGGCACACGCCCGCGAGGGACGGATGCTCCTGCTCACCGCCCGCATCGGCGACGCGCTCGCCGGTTACGCGCTCTGCTTCGTCGACGGCACCGTCGTGCGGGTGTGGAACTGCCGCTTCGACCCGGCTTGGTCGGCGTACGGCATCGGCCAGATCTGCCGGGCCGCGCTCATCGACCACGCGATCGCCACCGGGCTGACCAGCGTGGACTGGATGCTGGGCAACGAGCCGTACAAGCAGGCGCTCAGCAACGCCAGCCGGCCCGCCGAGGACTTGTTCGCCGCGTCCGGGCTGCTGCTCGCGATGCTGACCCGCCTGGGACTGCTGGTGCGGGCCTGGGCGCGCACCGCCACCGCCGACGACGCCGACCCGCCGCGTTGGGTCCGGATCGTGCGGCGCGTGGGCAAACCGCTGCTCGGCTCCTGACCGCCCGGGTGCGGCCTGCGCCACGGTCGTCCCCGTGCCTGCCGATCCGTGCCACCATGCGGGGGTGACGTCGGAGAACACCGTCCTGCACCCCGCGTCCGGGCGCGGCGTGACCGCGGCGCTGCGGCTGGGCGGACAGCAGCTGACCCTGACCGTGCCCACACGCATGTACCTGTGCGGCATCACCCCGTACGACGTGACGCACCTGGGGCACGCCTCGACGTTCGTGTGGGCCGACACGGTCGCCCGCGTGCTGCGGATGGCCGGCACCGACACGGTCGTGGCCCGCAACGTCACCGACGTCGACGACGTGCTGACCCGCACCGCGCGCGAACGGGGCCGGCCGTTCGACGAGTTCGGGCTCTCCCAGGAGTTCTTCTTCGACCAGGACATGGCCGCGCTGCACGTGCGGCCACCGGACCATGCGCCGCACGCCCGCCACCACGTGCGCCACGTCGTCCGGCTGACCGGCGCCCTGCTCGCCGTCGGCGCGGCGTACGAGCGGGACGGGCGGGTCTACTTCCGCGGTGGCCACGTGCCCGAGCGGGCGGGCCTCGACCGGACCGCCGCGCTCACCCTCGCCGCGGAGTACGGCGACGATCCCGCCGATCCCCGCCGCGAGGACCCGTTCGACGTGGTGCTGTGGCAGGCGTCCGGGGAGGGCGAGCCGGCCTGGCCCAGCCCGTGGGGCCCCGGCCGGCCGGGCTGGCACGTGGAGTGCGCGGCGATGGCGCTGGCCACCCTCGGCGGCGTCGTGGACGTGCTCGCGGGCGGCGCGGACCTCACGTTCCCGCACCACGCGTACGTGACCGCGATGGCCGAGGCCGCGACCGGGGCGGCGCCGTTCGCCCGGGCGGCGTTCCGGGTGGGCACCGTCGGGCTCGGCGGCGCGAAGATGGCCAAGAGCACCGGCAACCTCGTGCTGGTGTCGGACCTGCTGCGCGAGGTCCCCGGCCCGGTGGTGCGGCTGATGCTGCTGCTGCGGCACTGGTCGGACGACTGGGATTACCGGCCCGAGCTGCTCACGGAGGCCGCGAACGCGCTGGAGCGGCTCTACTCGGCCGCCGGCGCGCCCCGGGGCTCGGCCGCCGCCGAGGCCGCCGTGCAGGCCGCCCTGCTCGACGACCTCGACGTCGCGACCGCGCTGGCGATCGCCGACTCCGACGGCGGCGCGGCGGCCCGGCAGGTGCTGCGCACGCTGGCGCTGCAGTGAGTCACCCCATCCCGGACGCCGCCAGCGGGTCGTAGCCGGGTGCCTTGAGGAGCGCCTGCATCTGGCGGCGGCGCACGCCGATGTTGGATCCCTCGATCACCGGGTAGGCCAGTGCCTCGAGCAGGTGGCGGACCAGCGGGAACTCGTTGTCGTAGGCCGACACCCCGACGACCTGCACGAGGTCGTTGATCACCGCGACCGCGGTCTCGGAGCCGAACACCTTGGCGTGCAGCGCCCACTCCAGCCCGTGCGGGTCGCCGGAGAGCGCAGCGTCCAGTGCGCGCCACGACAGCAGCCGCACCGCCTCGATCCGCGCCTTGGCGTTCGCCAGCACTTCGGCCACGGCCTGGTGCTCGATGATCGGGACGAGCCCGCCGCGGTGCTCGGTCGCCGCGAACCGGTGGGCGACGGCGAAGGCCTGGCGCATCGCCGCCACCGCGAACGCGCCGATCGACGCCCCGCTGCCGACGAACGCGTTGCGGGTCAGCTCCACGCCCTGGCCCTCGGCCCCGATCAGGTTCGCCTTCGGCACCCGCACGTCGTGCAGCCGCACCCGCGCGGTGAGGCAGCCGCGCAGAGCGGGCAGGTCGTAGAGGTGTTCGGTCTCGACGTGCCCGGCCAGGTGCTCGCGCTCGGCCACGATCACCGAGATCCCGCCGGGTGCGCGGCAGACGATGCTCATGACGTCCGGGCCGTCGCCGTCCCATCCGGGCAGGTGCGACGCCCACGCCTTGCGTCCGTTGATCACGTAGTGGTCACCGTCGGGCACGGCGGTGGTGCGGGTGCCCTCGGCCGGGCGGACGCGTCGAAGTTGGCGCTGCCGCCGGGCTCGGAGTAGGCCATCGCAGCCAGCGGGGCGCCGCCGGCGGCGAGGAACGGCGCGACGAACCGCTGGATCTGCTCAGGCGTGCCGGCCTGGTAGACGGGCACGAGCGCGATGATCGGGCCGGCCATCGAGATCACGAAGTCGGGACTCGCCGCGGCCCACTCCTCGATGAGGATCGCCGCGTCCACGCCGTTGCCCGCGGCGCCGCCGAACGGTGCCGGGATGAAGCCCTTGAGGAACCCGGCCGCCACGGCCTTCTCGAACACCGGCCGGGCGAGCGCCGCCCGCCGGGCCGGGTCCGGCTCGGCCCGCACGGCAGCGGCGAGATCGACCAGATGCGCCTCGGCGAACTGCCGGGCCACCTTCTTCAGCTGCTCCTGCTCGGCGGACAGAGAGAACGACACCGCCACGGCTACCTCCCGCGTCGACCCTGGCTAGGGCGAAGGATCGCCGCGGCGGACGCCGGTGTCTGTTCAGTCCGTGCGGAGTTGCTGTGCCGTTCGTGCGCCGCGGCGCACCTCGGTGGGGGTGCAGCCGAACTCGCGGCGGAACGCCCGGCTGAACGCGGCCGGTCCGTCGTAGCCGACGGCGGCGGCGATCTCGGTGACGGTCGCGCCCCGGCGGGTGGTGAGCAGCTCGTGCGCCCGCTCCATCCGCCGCCTGCGGACCAGCGCGGCGAACGTCTCGCCGCCTGCGCTCACGGCCGTGTGCAAGGTCCGCGGGGACACCCCGAGCCGGCGGCTCACGCTCGTCACGGACAGCGTGGGATCGCCCAGCCACTCGTCGACCCGACGCACGACCTCGGCCCGCAGGGCGGCGTACCGATCAGCGGGCGGCCCGGCGCGTTCCGCCGCGGCCGCCGAGACCGCGGCCGCGAGCGCCTGCTCGACGTCGATCGCGGCCGGGCCGTCGGCGGTGAGGTCCCACATCGCCGCGAGCACCGCCGTCACGACGCCGCCTGCGCCCGTGGCGTCCCAGCATCGGCCGGTCTGGGCCCGCACCTCGGCCAGACGCCCGCCCAGCAGCTCGTGCGGGATCCGGTAGGACACCATCCCCCACGGCTGCGCGAACTCGAAGTGGTACGGCGCGGCCGTGTCGACCAGCGTGAACTGCCCGGGTCGCACGATGGACCGGCGGCCGTCCTGCTCGACCGCGCACGTGCCGGCGGTCTGCAGGTTCACGAAGAAGTACTCGCCGGTCGTCCGGGCGACCTCTACCGGGCCGTGCGAGGTCCGCTGCGGCTGCGAGGCGATCCGGGCGCGGACGACGCGGGAGAGCGGGCGGGTCTCCACACGGCTGCGGAACCCTTCGCCCGGTTCCATCCGGAACGGGGTCAGCGGCACGAACGCCGCGCAGATGACCTCGCGCCAGTACCCGAACTGCTCGTTGGCCGGGCGCGCCGCCACGTCCCACACCGCCATGCCGCACCTCCGGGAAGGTGCCGACCAGCCTCGACCCGGGCGGGGAGCCGGGTCAACCTCCGGATCTCCACCCCGGACTCCCACCGCGCGATGTCGAATCCCGGTCCGTCCCGCTCGCGGCCTGAATGAGGGCCGGCAGCTGCTGGCGCACCGGGCGGCAGCGTTCGCCGCGCCGCACCGGATGGTCGTCGGCGCCGCCACGTTCCGCCAGCTCGTCGGGATGGTCACCGACGTGCCCGACGCCTGGTTCACGGCGATGCGGAGCATGCCCGCCTACGTGGTCTCGTCGACGCTCGCAGGAGCCGCTCGACTGGCCGGACGCCACCGGTGGTGCGCGGCGACCCCGTCGACATCGTCGCGCGGCTGAAGGAGGAGTCGGACGGGCCGCTGCGGTCGCACGGCAGTCTCTCGGTGAACCGGGGCTGAGGGCCGCCGGCCTCGTGGACCGGCTCCAGATCACGATCTTCCCGGTGATCAGCGGCCGCACGGGGACCGAGCCCGTCCTGGGCGGCACGGAGGACTTCGACCTCGAGCTGCTGGAGCAGCGCACCGTCGACGGGCGGACGCAGGGAGCTGGTCTACCGGCCTACCCTGCACACACGCTGACCGGACGGGAGGTGGGCCGGTGTGCACGCCGTGACGATCGGGGTCTACGAGTTCGACGAGGGATCGTTCCTGCGGGCGCTCGCCGAGGCGGGCGTCGGGCTGCTGGTGGACGTGCGGCAGCGGCGCGGGGTGCGCGGCAGCGAGTACGCGTGGGCGAACGCACGGCGGCTGCAGGCCGCGCTCACCGATGCCGGGATCGCCTACGCGCACCACCCCGAGCTCGCTCCCACCACGGAGATGCGGCGGCTCCAGTACGCCGAGGACGACCGGCAGAGGCTCGGCCAGCGGTCCCGGCGGGAGCTCTCCCCCGAGTTCGCCCGCCGCTACACCGCCGAGGTGCTCGATCCCGCCGATCTCACCCCGATCGTGACGGCACTCGCGGACGGGGTGGTCGCGGCGCTGCTGTGCGTCGAGCGCGATCCGCGGGCCTGCCACCGCGGTCTGCTCGCTGCGCGGCTCGCCGAGCAGCACGGCGTCACGATCGAGCACCTGCTGCCCGATCGATCGTGCGGTGCCTCGCCCCCTCGACGAGAATGACCGGCGGCAACGGTCCGCGTGCGGGTGCTCCGTGTCCGCCGCGTGGTGCGACCCGGGAGCGGGGGTGGTCGTGGTGGGGCAGGGAGTCGACTGGGAGGCGATGGGCACACGGCTCGCCGACGCGGCCCGCGACCTGGCCGCACAGGACGGCGTGCAGGACACCCTCGACCGGATCACCGAGTGGGCCGTCGACCTGGTCGACGGCTGCGAGGCCGCCGGCATCCTCGTCGTGCGCGACGAGCAGGTGGTGACCGTCGCCGGGACCGACAACGTGGTGCGCGCCTCCGACCGGCTGCAGGACGAGCTGCGCGAAGGTCCCTGCTTCGACGCCACGGTGCAGAAGCAGCGCGTCTTCCGCCTCGCCGATCTGACCGAACCCGACGAGGCGTGGCCCCGCTACACCGCGCGCGCCCGGGAACTGGGCATCGGCTCGATCATGGGCGTCCTGCTCTACACGACCGACAAGGACAACCTCGGCGCGCTGGCCCTGTACTCCTCCCGGCCGGGCGCGTTCACCGAGGAGTCCGAGCGGGTCGCGCTCGCGTTCGCCTCCCACGCGGCCGTCGCCCTCGCCGGCGCGGTGCACGACCAGAACCTGCACGCCGCCCTCGACAGCGCCCGCACCATCGGCGAGGCGATCGGCATCATCCGCTCCCGCCGGATGATGACCAACGACGACGCGCTGGCGCTGCTCAAGGAGACCTCGCAGAACACGAACACCAAGCTGCGGGAGCTGGCGGAGCGGATCACGCACACCGGGGAGATCCCGCAGCGGCACTGACGCGTGCTTGCCGTACGGCAAGCACGTCTCCCTGATCAGCGGTTCTTCCTGCCTCTGGAGGCGATGGTTCTCCCCCGTTCAGGGGCGGAACGTCGGCGCCCGTTCACCGTCGTGTCGACGAGGACGAGACCGGCACCGGTAGCGACGGCGAGCAGGGTGGCGTCCCCGAAGACGTCGATGCCGCGCGGGCCCGGGCCGACGGGGATCGTGGAGTCGACCGGGGCCGTGAGGGTTCCTTCGGGCGGGGTGTCCTCGACGGTTCGGGCGGGGAGCAGCACCGGCGCAGCGATCGCGGCGGCGACGACGAGGGCGGCGGCCACGCCCCCGCCGGGGACGAGCGGGGTGCGGCGGCGCGGCGGGGCCGGATCGGCGAGGGTCGGTGACGGGGCGACCGCGGTCGGGGGCGGGGCCTCGGCGGTGGGCGCGGGAAGAGTGCGGGTGGATGGTAGGCCGGGCTCGGGCACGGGGCCGGTGGCCCCGATGGCCGCGCGGGCCGCGGCGGCGAGCGCGCCGGCGGACGGATGACGCTGCTCGGGGTCTTCGGCCATGCCGCGGGCGACGACCGCATCGAGCGCGGCCGGGACGCCGGGGCGGCGTTCGGAGCAGGACGGCGGCGGTGAGTGCAGGTGGAGGTACATCCTCGCGAGGGGCTCGTCGGCGAGGAACGGTCTGCTGCCGGTGAGCGCCTCGAAGAGCAGGCACGCGAGGGCGTCGACGTCGACGCGGTGATCGAGCGAGTCGCCGTGGAAGCGCTCGGCGCCATGTAGTCGGTGGTGCCGACGGTCGCGCCGGTGTGGGTGAGCGCGGTGTCGTCGGCGGAGCGGGCGATGCCGAAGTCGACGAGGTACGCGAAGTCGCGGTCCGTACCGGTGAGCACCACGATGGACGGCTCCACGTCGCGGTGGACGAGGCCTTCGGCGTGCGCAGCGTCGAGGGCCTCGGCGACCTGTCCGACGATGTCGACGGCGCGGCACCGGGAGCGGGCCCTGCTTGAGGACGGTCGCGAGGTCGCAGCCGCGGACCAGGGGCATCTCGATGAACAGCCGGCCGTCGATCTCGCCGTAGTCGTGGATCGGCACGACGTGGGGTGCGCTGGTGCGAGCGGCGAGCGCGGTCTCGCGGCGGAAGCGGGTCTGGAACTGCTCGTCGGTGGCGAGCTCGAGGCGCAGCCGCTTCGCGGCGACGGTGCGGCTCTTCCCGGTGTCGACCGCTCTGTGCACCTCGCCATGCCGCCCTCGGCCGAGCAGCTCCACCAGCACGTACAGGCCGAACTGCTCGTCCGCCACGCGTCGATCTCCTCGCTCGTGCTGTGGGGTCGACCGGGCTGGACCGGTCCGCGGCGCGGCGCCCGAACAGCATCGCGGTGATCCACCGGGGCGTAGCCGTAGCGGATCAGCCGACCGCGATCTAATCTGCACATATGAGCAGATGTTCAAATATGGCTCGTGGGCTGCTCGCCGCGCTCCTGCTGCTCACCACAGCGTGCTCGGCTTCGGTGGCCGGGCCCGCTGCGCCCGCCGGCCACGGGTGCATCACCGCGTTCGACGCAGCGACCGACTACTTCCCGGTGAAGGTGGAGCCCACGCACGCCACGAACTTCTCGCTCACCTATCACCGCAGCTACGCGGTGCTGACCGTGCGGCAGCCGTACCCCGGCGGCGCGCCGGAGTCGTACGTGCTGCTGCGCTGCGGCGCGCCGGCACCCGATCTGCCCGCCGAGCTGGCGGACGCGCAGGTCGTCCCGGTGCCGGTGACGAGCCTGTACGCGCAGTCGACGACGCAGCTGCAGCTGATCGCCGACATCGGCGCGCTCGACGTCCTGACCGGCGTGGGAACGCCTGACTTCGCCTCCGGGCCCGAGGTCCGCGCGAAGATCGACGCCGGCGAGGTGCGCGGCTTCGCGGTGAACGGTCAGATCGAGGCGGAGCAGATCATCGCTGACCGGCCCGACGTCCTGCTCAGCCAGGGCACTGACGACCCGACGTTCCCCGTGCTGCGCAACGCGGGCGTGCCCGTGATCGGCTGGGCGGAGTACCTCGACTCCAGCCCGCTCGGGCAAGCCGAGTGGATCAAGGCGATGGGCGTGCTCACGGGCCACGAGCGCGAGGCCGCGGCCGTCTTCGACGAGATCGTCGCGCGCTACGAGGCGCAGCGAGCCGAGGTCGCGGGTCTCCCGCCGACCCCCGTCCTGCTCGGGCAGCTCCACCAGGGCAGCTGGGGCGTGCCGGCCGGCAACAGCACGACGGGGACGCTGGTGCGGGACGCGGGCGGGATCTGGTCGGAGGCGGAGAACCCGTCGGCGGGACGGGTCGACAAGGACTTCGAGAGCGTCTTCGTGCGCGACGGCGCGGCACCGGTCTGGCTCCTCACCCGGCACGGCGTGCGCACGATGGCCGACGTCCTCGCCGAGGACGCCCGCTACGGCGAGCTGGCGGCCGTCGGGACGGGCCGCGTGTGGGTCCTGGACCGCTGGATCGGGCCGACCGGCGGCAACGTCTTCTACGAGCGCGGGGTCCTGCACCCCGAGGAGATCCTCGCGGACCTGGTCGCGGTGCTGCACCCCGAAGCCGCGCCCGGCCACGAGTTCGTCTACTACCGGCAGGTCGGCACGTGACCCCGCGCCGGGCCTGGCTCCTGCCCGTGCTGGGTGCGGTCGCCGGGCTGCTGCTGGTGCCGGCCGTGGCGCTGGGTCCGATCAGCATCCCGTTCGGCGACACGATCGCGGTCCTCGTCGGCGGCGAGCCGTCGGACCCGCGCTGGACGGTCCTCATCGGCACGGTCCGGCTGAGCCGCGCGATCACCGCCGTGCTCGCCGGGGCCGCGCTCGGGGTCGCCGGGCTGACGATGCAGACGCTGTTCCGCAACCCGCTCGCCGATCCGTACATCCTCGGCGTCAGCTCGGGCGCGAGCCTCGGGGTGGCGCTCTTCCTCGCGACGACGACGGCCGCGGCGTTCGGGGCCACGTTCGGGACGGGCCTGGTCGGGCTTGGCCGAGTCGGCGCGGTCGGTGCCGCCGCAGCCGGGGCGTTCCTGGTGCTGGCGATCGTGCTGGCGCTGTCGCGGTGGGTCCGCTCCGCGGTGACGCTGCTGATCGTCGGCGTGATGGTCGGCGCGGTCACCTCGGCGGTGGTGAGCCTCGTGCTGGTGTGGACCGATCCGCGGATCGCCCAGCAGTACGTCGTGTGGGGGCTGGGCAGCTTCGACGCCACGTCGGGCCGGGATCTGCAGATCTTCGCGCCGATCGTGCTCGCCGGCCTGCTCGTCGCGGGCGCACTCGGCAAACCGCTCAACGCGCTGCTGCTCGGGCAGGGCTACGCGACCAGCATGGGCGTCGAGGTGCGGCGGACGCGGCTGGTCGTCATGGTCGCGGCCGGGCTGCTCGCCGGCGGGGTGACCGCGTTCTGCGGGCCGGTCGCGTTCATCGGGATCGCGATCCCCCACCTGGCGCGGCTGCTCGTCGGCACGTCCGATCACCGGTTGCTGCTGCCCGCGACCGCGCTCGTCGGGGCGATCACCGCGCTGCTCTGCGCGATCGCGAGCCACCCACCGGGCACCGAGACGGTCATCCCGCTGAACGTCATGACGTCGCTCGTCGGCGCACCGGTGGTGATCGCGGTGCTGCTGCGAGCCCGGCGATCGGAGGTGGTCACGTGATCGAAGACGAGCACGGGCTGCGGTTCACCGGCCTAGCCGTCGGCTACCGCCGCACGAGCGTGCACACCGGACTGACCGGGCGGGCCCGTCGCGGCGAGCTGACCGTGCTCGTCGGCCCGAACGGGGCCGGCAAGTCGACGCTGCTGCGCACCCTCGCGTGCCTGCAGCCACCGATCGCCGGCACTGTTCGCCTGGACGGGACCGACCTGGCGGGCATCGCCCCGATGGAACGGGCACGGCGGCTCGCGGTCGTCCTCACCGATCGCGTCGACGTCGGGCTGCTCAGCGGCCGGGAGCTGGTGGCGATCGGCCGGCATCCGCACACCGGACCGAGCGGGCGGCTCGGTCCCCGCGACCTGGCGGTCGTCGACGACGCGATCGCCGCGGTCGGTGCCGGGCACCTCGTCGGCCGCCGGGTCGCCGAGCTCTCCGACGGGGAACGCCAGCGGGTGCTCACCGCCCGAGCGCTCGCCCAGGAGCCCGGCCTGCTCCTTCTCGACGAGCCGAGCGCGTTCCTCGACGTCGCCGCCCGCGTAGCGCTGCTCGGGATGCTGCGCGACCTGGCCCGGGAGCGCCACATGGGCGTCGTGGTCTCCACCCACGACCTCGAGCTGGCGCTGCGGCTGGCCGACCACGTGTGGCTGCTCGACCGCACCGGGCTGCGCTGCGGCTCCCCGGAGGAGCTGGTGGTCAACGGTGCAGTGGCCGCGGTGTTCGACACCCCCGCGCTGGCGTTCGATCCGGTCAGCGGCACGTTCACGCTCGCCGACGGCTCCGCGGGTCGCCCGGCCCTGGTCGTGGCGGAGCAGCCGCACCGGGCCCTGGCCGCTCGGGCGCTGGCGAGAGCCGGATGGCGGGTGGTGCCGACCAGCCCGGCCGACGCCCAGATCGAGCACATCGGCGGAGACCGGTTCGTCGTCCGGCACGCCGGACGCATCACCACCGTCGAGAGCTGGGCCGCCCTGGTCGCCTGGGCCCGGCGCGTCCCCGCCCCGCAGCCCACCGCAGCGGCGATGGCCGCCGGAACGGAGGAACGATGACCGCACCCACCCTGGTCGAGGAACCCGGCAACGGCACCCTGCACGTCTGGCCGCTGCCGACCGACGAGGACACGCTCCTGTCGCTCGTCCGCGACGTCTTCACCGAGCACTGGCACCACATCTTCTTCGGCCCCCTCGTGCAGGGCGCCGCGTGGGAGGTGGCCGCGCCCAACGCCCCCGAGCGGATCTCGGTGCACGACGGCTACGTCACCGTCGACTTCGGGCGCTGGCACTTCCACCTGTGCATCGGCGAGCACACCGCGAGCGGCCCCGAGCTCGGCGCGATCCGCCGCTGCCGCCGCGCCGAGTTCTACCGCCGCCTCTCCGACGGCGTCCCCACGTCCTGGGGCATCCGCATGTTCAACGGCGCCGGCGAGCAGCAGATGACCGTCATGCTGCCCAACCCGTTCCTCGACGACCGCCAGAACATCCTCGACGAACCCGACTTCAGCCGCCTGGCCGCCTGGGACTCCCTCCGCAAGACCTACCTCGGACTCGATCCGGACCCGCTGGACAGAGCGGGGAAGGGCTTCCGGCACGGTTGAGCGCGCGAGCTGGTGCAGGGGGGGCCGAACGCAACGAACGGCACTTTCGTCCACTCGGAGTGGACGAAAGTGCCGTTCGTTGCGCAGACCTGGGCCCCTACCCGCTTCTCGATCGCTCGGCCGAGGCCCTGTGAGTGGTGGAGACGAGGGGAATCGAACCCCTGACCCCCGCCTTGCAAAGGCGGTGCTCTGCCAATTGAGCTACGTCCCCGTTCCCCGCTGCGGATCCGGGGACCCGCTCGGCGGGAGCCAACCGGGTCAGCTGTTCGTGGCCTCCTGCCAGAGGTCAGCCTCGTTGCGCCCGGAGCGAACCTTGTTGAACACGACCGCGCCGACGGCCAGCGCGACGAGTGCGATGAGGACCTTCTTCATGACGTCACTGTCCTGTCGTCAACGGGTCTGGGAGTGGGCCTAGCTGGACTTGAACCAGCGACCTCATCATTATCAGTGATGCGCTCTAACCGACTGAGCTATAGGCCCCTGCGACGACGTCGAGAGTACCGCAGGCCTCTGGAGGCCTGTGCACCGGGCTCCCCCTACGCCGTCGACCTGGTCAGTCGCGCTCGGACAGCGTGACCTCGATGCCGCCGACCAGGTCGGCGGACACGTTGTAGACGAACGCGCTGATCGTCATCGCGACCGCGAACAGCAGGCTGTTGATCGCGCCGACCACCGCCGCGAACCCGAAGACCCGGCCCGCGCTGATCAGCTGGTTGCCCGTGGGTGCGTTGTCGGTGACGAGGTTCGCGTAGGTGCCGTTCAGCTGGTCCCACACGCCCATGCCGTCCAGCACGCCGTAGAGCACGCCGACGGCGACCAGCCAGATGAAGAACAGCACGACGGCGAGCACCAGCGCGAGCTTGAGCACCGACCACGGATCGAGCCGCTTGAGCTGCAACGCGGCCTGGCGCGGCGCCCGGGCGCGGGTGGCCCGCACGGCCTGCCAGCCGCCCGTCGCCGAGGCCGGCGACGAGGACGAGGAGGTCGGGCGGGTCGGCTCCTCGGAACCGCTCGGCTGCGCAGGCTGCGGCGCCTCCATGACGACCGTGGGGCCGTCGCCGAACAGCGCCCCGACCGCGGAGGGCTGCTGCTGCTGGGGGTGCGGCTGCTGGCCGTCGTGCTCCTGGCCGGGGACCCGGTGCCACGGCGGCGGAGCGGCCGCCTCCGGGCCGGGGCCGGGGACCGGTCCGGGAGCCGGACGCGGACCCGGCGCCGGACGCGGTGCGGTCACGTTCACCGCAGCCGGCTTCTGCGCGACGACCGTCGGCGGCTCGGCCGGGCCCGTCGGCTTCTCCCCGGGTCTGCTCGCCGCCGCAGGCTTGCTCGTCGACACGGTCGCGCCCGCCGCGGTGACGACTCGGGTCGGCTCGTCGCCCGTGCTCTCGGCCGCCGAGCCCGACGCGGCGGCCGGCTTCTCCGCAGCCTCCGTAGGGACCTGATCGGTGGTCTCCTCGTCCGGCTTCTTCACCGACCGAGTCTTCGCCGACGACGAGGAGGCCGACCCCGTGGGCGTGGTGACCACGGTGGTCGGCTCCGCCGTGTCCTCCGCAGCGTCCTTCGCGCTGCCCTTCGCAGCGCCGGACTTCCCTGCGTCAGCCTCCTCGGCGTCCTTCGCGCCGGCGGCGGCCGCGGCCCCCGACTCCGCGTCCGGCTTCGCCGAGTCCGCGGACGTCTCGCCCGTGGCCGGCTTCGCCGTGACGGTGGGCTCGTCAGCACCCACCGTCGGTGACCCACTGCCCGGTGCGCCGTTCGGCGTGACGGCCGCCTCGTCGGCGGACGCGGTCTTCGTCGACCCGGCCGCCTTCGCGCCCGTGCCCGCCCCGTTGCCGGCGGCCGCCCCGTTGCCCTCGCCACCTGCGGCGCCGCCGGTGGCCACCGTCCCCCGGCCCTCGGGCTCCTCCGGCGTGCTCGTGTTGTCACTCACGTACCGAGAGTCTCCTCTGTGCTCGGTGCTGCGGTCGACCGGGGCGGCCGCGTGTCGGGACGGCCGTCGGTGTCAGGCCTTGTCGGCGCTGCCGTTGTCGCCGTTGCCGTTCCCGCTGCCGTTGACGTCGTCCTCGTCCTCGGCGTTGCGGGCGATGGCGACGAGGGTGGCGGAGTCGCCCAGGTTCATCAGGCGCACCCCCTTCGTCTGCCGGCCGGCCTTGCGGACCTCGCGGACGGTCGTGCGGATCACCCCACCGGTCGACGTGATCGCGTACAGCTCGTCGTCGATGCCGACCACGAGCGCACCGACCAGCGTGCCACGCCGGCGGTCGTACTGGATGGTGAGCACGCCCTTGCCGCCGCGGCCCTGGACCGGGTAGTCCTCGATCGGGGTGCGCTTGGCGTACCCGCCGTCGGTGGCGACCAGGACGTACGTGTCGGGCCGCACGACGTCGATCGACAGCAGGCGGTCGCCCTCGTTGAACCGCATCCCCAGCACGCCGGAGGTGGCGCGGCCCATCGGGCGCAGCGTCTCGTCGCTCGCGGTGAAGCGGATCGACTGGCCCTCGGCGGAGACGAGGATCAGGTCGTCCTCGGCCGAGCAGAGCACGGCGCCGACCAGCTCGTCGCCCTCGCGCAGGTTGATGCCGATCAGACCACCGGTGCGCGGCGAGTCGAAGTCGGACAGGCGCGACTTCTTCACCAGACCACTCTTCGTCGCGAGGACGAGGTACGGCGCCACCTCGTAGTTCTTGATCTGCATGACCTGGGCGATGTGCTCGTCCGGTTGCAGGGCGAGCAGGTTCGCCACGTGCTGGCCACGCGCGGACCGGTTGGCCTCGGGCAGCTCGTAGGCCTTGAGCCGGTAGACGCGGCCCTTGTTCGTGAAGAACAGGATCCAGTCGTGCGTGGAGCACACGAAGAAGTGGGCGACGATGTCGTCCTGCTTCAGCTGTGCACCCTGCACGCCCTTGCCGCCGCGCTTCTGCGCCCGGTAGGCGTCGGTCTTCGTGCGCTTGGCGTACCCGGTCTGGGTGATCGTGACGACGACGTCCTCGACCGCGATCAGGTCCTCAGCGGTGACGTCGCCGTCGTCGGCCACGATGTGGGTGCGCCGGTCGTCGCCGTGCTTCTCGACGATCTCGGTGAGCTCGTCGCGGACGATCTGCCGCTGCCGCTCGGGGCGGGCGAGGATGTCCTCCAGGTCGGCGATCTCGCGCTCGATCTCGGCCAGCTCGTCGATGATCTTCTGGCGCTCCAGCG
This sequence comes from Pseudonocardia thermophila, assembly GCF_900142365.1. Classification (GTDB taxonomy): domain Bacteria; phylum Actinomycetota; class Actinomycetes; order Mycobacteriales; family Pseudonocardiaceae; genus Pseudonocardia; species Pseudonocardia thermophila. Next base: position 77,844 of record NZ_FRAP01000012.1, read on the forward strand.
CGGCGAGGCGCCGCAGCTGCATATCGAGGATAGCCTGCGCCTGGATCTCGTCGACGTCGAGCAGCTCCATCAGGCCGGCGCGCGCGACCTCGACCGTCTCCGACGCCCGGATCAGCGCGATGACCTCGTCGAGCGCGTCGAGCGCCTTGACGTAGCCGCGCAGGATGTGGGCCCGCTCCTCGGCCTTGCGCAGCCGGTAGCGGGTGCGCCGGACGATGACCTCGATCTGGTGGCGGATGTAGTGGCGCACCATCTGGTCGAGGCGCAGCGTGCGCGGCACGCCGTCGACCAGCGCCAGCATGTTCACGCCGAACGCGGTCTGCAGCTGGCTGTGCTTGTACAGGTTGTTCAGGACGACCTTGGCCACCGCGTCGCGCTTGAGCGTGATCACGATCCGCATGCCGACGCGGTCCGACGACTCGTCGGCGATCTCGGCGATGCCGGAGAGCTTCCCCTCGCGGTGCTGGGTCGCGATGGACTCGATCAGGTTGTCCGGGTTGACCTGGTAGGGCAGCTCGGTGATGACGAGGGTGGTGCGCCCCTTGGCGTCCTCCTCGACCTCGACGACCGCGCGCATCTTCACCGATCCGCGCCCGGTGCGGTAGGCCTGCTCGATGCCGTCGCGACCGACGATGAGCCCGGCGGTGGGGAAGTCCGGGCCCTTGATGCGCTCCATGAGCGCGGTGAGCAGCTCCTCGTCGGTGGCTTCCCAGTTGTCCAGCGCCCAGACGATCCCCTCGCCGACCTCGCGGAGGTTGTGCGGCGGGATGTTGGTGGCCATGCCGACGGCGATGCCCGCGCTGCCGTTGATGAGCAGGTTCGGGATGCGGGAGGGCAGGACGTCGGGCTCTTGGGTCTTGCCGTCGTAGTTCGGGGTGAAGTCGACGGTGTCTTCTTCGATGTCCTGCAGCATCGCCATGGCGAGCGGAGTGAGCCGGCACTCCGTGTAGCGCATGGCCGCTGCCGGGTCGTTGCCCCGCGAGCCGAAGTTGCCCTGGCCGTCGATCAGCGGGTAGCGCATCGACCACGGCTGGGCGAGCCGGACGAGCGCGTCGTAGATCGCGGAGTCGCCGTGCGGGTGGTAGTTGCCCATCACCTCGCCGACGACGCGGGCGCACTTCACGTAGCTGCGGTCCGGGCGGAACCCGTTCTCGCCCATCGAGTACAGGATCCGGCGGTGCACGGGCTTGAGCCCGTCCTCCACCAGGGGCAGCGCCCGACCGACGATGACGCTCATCGCGTAGTCGATGTAGGAGCGCTGCATCTCCTGCTGGATGTCGACCGGCTCCGTCCGGTCGCCACCGCCGCCGCTGCCCCCGGCGGGAGCCGCAGGGTCGAGGATGTCTGTCACGTCAGTCCTTCCACGAGGTCACCCGAGGTCCGAGTCCGATGGGGCACTCAGACGTCGAGGAACCTGACGTCCTTGGCGTTGCGGGTGATGAACGAGCGGCGCGAGTCCACGTCCTCGCCCATGAGGATCGAGAACAGCTCGTCGGCGGTGGCGGCGTCGTCCAGCGTGACCTGCAGGAGCACCCGGTTGGCCGGGTCCATCGTGGTCTCCCACAGCTCCTTGGCGTTCATCTCGCCGAGGCCCTTGTACCGCTGCACGCCCTCTTCCTTGGGCAGCTTCTTGCCGGCGGCCTTGCCGGCCTCGATCAGCCCGTCGCGCTCGCGGTCGGAGTAGGCGAACTCCGGCTCGACGCCCCGGCCGGCCCACTTGATCTTGTAGAGCGGTGGCTGCGCGAGGTACACGTGCCCGTGCTCGATCAGCGGGCGCATGAACCGGAACAGCAGCGTGAGCAGCAGCGTGCGGATGTGCTGGCCGTCGACGTCGGCGTCGGCCATCAGCACGACCTTGTGGTACTTGAGCTTGGTGATGTCGAACTCGTCGTGGATACCCGTGCCGAGCGCCGTGATGATCGACTGAACCTCGGCGTTGCGCAGCACGCGGTCGATCCGGGCCTTCTCGACGTTGATGATCTTGCCGCGGATGGGCAGGATCGCCTGGAACATCGAGTCACGGCCGGACTTCGCCGAGCCGCCCGCCGAGTCACCCTCGACGATGTAGAGCTCGCACTTCGACGGGTCGGTGGAGCGGCAGTCGGCCAGCTTGCCGGGCAGGCCACCGATGTCGCCGGGCGCCTTGCGGCGCACCAGTTCGCGCGCCTTGCGGGCGGCGATCCGCGCCTGCGCCGACTGGATCGCCTTGTTGACGATGATCTTCGCCTCGGTCGGGTTGCGCTCGAGCCAGTCGGCCAGCCACTCGTTCGACACCCGCTGGACGAACGACTTGACCTCGGTGTTGCCCAGCTTGGTCTTCGTCTGGCCTTCGAACTGGGGCTCCTTGAGCTTCACCGAGACGATCGCCGCGAGGCCCTCACGGATGTCGTCGCCCGACAGCGCCGGGTCCTTGTCCTTGAGCAGCTTCTTCTCCCGCGCGTAGCGGTTGACCGTGCTGGTCAGCGCCGCGCGGAAGCCCTCCTCGTGGGTGCCGCCCTCGTGCGTGTTGATCGTGTTGGCGAAGGTGTAGACCGACTCCGTGTAGCCGGAGTTCCACTGCATCGCCACCTCGAGGCTGTGGCCCGGCTCCTCGGCGGAGTAGGCGATCAGCTTCTTGTGGATCGGCTCCTTCGACTTGTTCAGGTGCGCGACGAAGTCCTCGAGCCCGTTCGGGTAGTGGAACTTGTACTCCTTGACCTTCGCCACGTAGCCCTCGGCGTCCGGCTCCTCCGCCTCGCCGTCGTCGCCGTTGCGCTCGTCGCGCAGGATCATGGTCAGCCCCTTGTTCAGGAACGCCATCTCCTGCAGCCGGCGCCGCACCGTCTCGACGTTGTACGTGGTGGTCTCGAAGATCTCCGGGTCGGCCCAGAACGTGATCGACGTGCCCGTGCGGGTGGTCGGCTCGCCGCGCTTGAGCTCGCCGGGCACCGCGCGCACGTACGTCTGCTCCCAGTGGTAGCCGTCGGTGTCGATCTCGACCTCGAGCCGGGTGGACAGCGCGTTCACGACCGACACGCCGACGCCGTGCAGACCGCCCGACACCGCGTAGGAGTCGCTGTCGAACTTGCCGCCGGCGTGCAGCATCGTCAGCACCATCTCGACGGCGGGCTTCTTCTCCACCGGGTGGATGCCGACCGGGATGCCCCGACCGTTGTCGATGACCTGGACACCGCCGTCGTTGCGCAGGACGACCTCGACGCGATCGGCGAACCCGGCCATCGCCTCGTCGACCGCGTTGTCCACCACCTCCCAGATCAGGTGGTGGAGACCGCGCTCACCGGTGGAGCCGATGTACATGCCGGGCCGCTTGCGAACCGCTTCCAGGCCCTCGAGAACGGTGATCGACGAAGCGTTGTAGCCGTTCTTCTTGTCCGCCACGTGCTGCCTTGTCTCCTCGAGGTGATGACCCCGGGCACGGGCAACCGGGGTCGCCGAGGCGGGGTCGGTCGAACCGGGCCTTCGGGGACGGCCCGGGAAACACACCTCCATCATACCGGTGCGAACGGGCAGAACGGCGGCTAGGACACCCCTGTGTGGCTCACAGAACGACGAACTCGGTCTCGGTCGAGTCCTGGCGGCCGGGAACCGGTCTCACGCGGATCTGCCGCATCTGAGCGCCCGCTGAAACGGCCTGCACGGCCGGTCGAGGCCTGGGGCAGGGTCTCCCCACGCAACCGGCACCTGCACCGCCTTGCGACCGAACGTAGCGGCTCGTGGGCGGAACGCGCCCCGCTCATTACCCGTACGTGTCACGCGGGCCGCGGCCGCGCACGGAGCGTGGCCCGTACCGCCAGCTCGGACCGGCGGGCCCCAAGACCCGGATCCGCTTGACCACGTCGGGACCGACCGCGTCGGCGAGCCGGCGCAGCAGCTGGCGCTGCAGCTGGCGCAGCTGAGTCGCCCACGCCGTCGACTCGGCCTGCAGGACCAGCTCCCCCTCCCGCAGCGAGACCGGCGTGCAGTGGTCGGCGATGTCCGGACCGACGAGCTGGGGCCAGCGGCCCAGCACGGTGGCGTCGGTCAACCGCGACGACCAGCCCCGGTCGCGTGCCACCCGGGCCACCAACGCGCCGAACCGCTGCGGATCGCGCTCGTCCGGGCCGGCGCCCGACCAGCGGCGCCGCTGCCCGCGATCCCCGCGCACGATCCCCAGGCGCTCCTTCTCCCGCTGCGCGGCGCGCGCGGCCGAGGCCTCCCGGGCAGCCCGCAGCGCCTCGCGGGCGATGTCGACACCCCGAGGGGGAACCGGATCATCGCCGAGCGGTTCTTCCCCAGGGCTGTGGACAACTGGGGCCGTGCGGGGGATGCCGGACGGTCGATCCGCCGCGCCGGGCGGTCGAAGACCGCCGCTATCACCGTTCCCCGACGAGTTGTCCACAGTATCCACAGACTTATCCCCAGCTGCTTGCGTCGTCATGTGACCAACGGCTCGATGCCGTCGTGCGAGACCGCGAACCGTACTCCGCTCAGCCCAGCCGGCACGTCCTCCTCGACCGCGGCGGTGACGATCACCTGCTCGGCCGCCGCGGCGACCTCCGCCAACGCCCGGCGCCGGCGCGTGTCGAGCTCGGCGAACACGTCGTCGAGCACGAGCACCGGCTCCACGTCGTCGTCCTGCAGCAGCCGGTACGACGCCAGCCGCAGCGCGAGCGCGAGCGCCCACGACTCGCCGTGGCTGGCGTAGCCCTTGGCCGGCCCCTCGCCCAGGCGCAGCTCCAGCTCGTCGCGGTGCGGCCCGACGAGGCACACCCCGCGCTCGATCTCCTGGCGGCGCACCCGGGCCATCGCCTCCAGCAGGGCTTGCTCCAGTTCGGGCACCGTGCGCGGCACGTCCGGGCCGATGCTGCACCGGTAGGCCACGGAGATCGCCTCCGACGACGGCGCCACCTCGGCGAACGCCGCCGCTGCCCGCGGCGCGATCTCGTCCACCAAGTCCATCCGCGCCGCCAGCAGCGCCGCGCCGTGCGCGGCGAGGTGGCCGTCCCACACATCCAGCGTGGACAGATCCGATCGGCCGGCCTTCGCGGTCTTCAGCAACGCCGAGCGCTGGCGCAGCACCCGCTCGTAGTCGGAGCGGACCGTCGTGAACCGCGGTACGCGCGCCACCAGCAGGTCGTCGAGGAATCGGCGGCGCTCCCCCGGATCGCCGCGCACCAGCGCCAGGTCCTCCGGCGCGAACAGCACCGTGCGCAGGATCCCGGCCACGTCCCGCGGTCTGGCGGGTGCCCGGTTGAGCCGGGCCCGGTTGGCCCGTCCGGCCGCGATCTCCACCTCGATCGCCAGTTCGCGGCCGCGGTGCACGACGATGCCGCGGACCACCGCGTGCTCGGCGCCGCGGCGGATCAGCGGCGCGTCGGTCGCCACCCGGTGCGACGACAGCGTGGCCAGGTACCCGGCCGCCTCGACGAGGTTGGTCTTGCCCACCCCGTTGGAGCCGATCAGCACCGTCACCCCGGGCGCGAGGTCGAGCTCCGCCTTCTCCCACGACCGGAAGTCGGCGACGGCGAGGCGACGCAGGTGCACCGGTTACGGGGTGGGCCCCGAGGGACCCGCGGTCTGGCCGGGCGCGCCGGACGGGCCGGCGGCGAACCGGACGGCGTGCCCGCCGAACTGGTGGCGCAGCGCGGCCACCGCGCGCATCGCGGGCGAGGACTCCTGGCGGGAGGCGAACCGGGCGAACAGCGCCGCCGAGATGACCGGGAGCGGCACGGCGTGCGTGATCGCCTCCTCGATCGTCCAGCGGCCCTCACCGGAGTCCTCGACGTAGGCCTCGAGCTTGGCCAGCTCCGGGTCCTCGGCCAGCGCCCGGACCAGCAGGTCGAGCAACCACGAACGCACGACCGTGCCGCGCGACCACGCCCGCAGCACCGCCGGCACGTTCTCCACGAGCTCGGCGGCCTGCAGCAGCTCGTAGCCCTCCGCGTAGGCCTGCATCAGCCCGTACTCGACGCCGTTGTGGACCATCTTCGCGAAGTGGCCGGCGCCGACCGGGCCGGCGTGGGCGAAGCCTTCCTCGCGCGGACCCTCAGGGCGCAGCGCGTCGAAGATCGGCATCGCGCGCTCGATGTCCTCGGGCGCGCCGCCGGCCATCAGGCCGTAGCCGTTCTCCTTGCCCCAGACGCCGCCGGACACCCCGCAGTCGACGAAGTGGATCCCGCGCTCGCCGAGCAGGGCAGCGTGCGGACCGTCGTCGGTGTAGCGGGAGTTGCCGCCGTCGATGACCAGGTCACCGGGCTCCAGCACCTCCGCCAGCGCCTTGATCGTGTTCCGGGTGATCTCCCCGGACGGCACCATCACCCACACCGTGCGGGGCGGGGTGAGGGCGGCGGCCAGCGCCTCCAGCGAGTCGACGTCGGTGACCTCCGGCCGCGGGTCGTAACCGATGACCTCGTGCCCGGCGGCACGGATCCGGTCCCGCATGTTGCCGCCCATCTTGCCCAGACCGATCAGGCCGAGTTGCACGGTGCACTCCTGGAGTCAGTCGTGTGTCGGGAACGTGCGAGGGGCCGCCGGGCGGCGTCGGCTCGCTCAGCCGGGCAGCCGGACGGGCATCAGGAGGTGAAGGTAACCCGGCACGGGCTCGGCCGCACCGGACCCCTCCCCGTCCTCGGCGGGCGCCGCCGGCACCGGCCGGACCAGCGCCGGCCGGTTGGGCGTCGTGAAGGTCATCTGCGCCCGCTCGGTGTGCAGCGCGCCGAACGCGTCGAGGAGGTAGCCGGGGTTGAACGCGATCGTCAGCTGCTCGCCCTCCAGCTCGCAGGGCAGCTCCTCCTCTGCGCTGCCGACGTCGTCACCGCCCGCCGCGAGCCGCAGCCCGTCCTCGCTGAACTCCATGCGGACCTGCGCCACCCGGTCGGTCACCAGCGCGACGCGCTTGACCGCCTCGACGAGCGCAGCGACCTCGACGACCGCGGCGGTCGTGTGCTCGGTCGGGATCAGCCGGCGGAACGCGGGGAACTCCGCGTCGAGCAGCCGCGTGGTCGCCCGCCGTCCGCCGCCGGTGATGCCGAGCATGCCGTCGCCCGCCGACAGGGCGATCTCGACCGTGCCCGCGCCGGAGAGCGTCTTGGTCACCTCGGACAGGGTGCGTGCCGGGATCAGCACGGCGCTCTCCAGCGCCGGATCCTCCGGCGTCCACTCGAGCTCGCGCACGGCGAGCCGGAACCGGTCGGTGGCGGCGAGGGTCAGCTTCGCGCCCTCGATCTCCATGCGGATGCCGGTCAGCATCGGCAGCGTGTCGTCGCGGCCGGCCGCGACCACCACCTGACCGACCGCCTCGGCGAGCAGGTCGGCGTGCGCCGTGCCGGCGATCTGCGGCATGGCCGGCAGCTGCGGGTAGTCCTCGACCGGCATCGTCGGCAGGCTGAACCGGCTCGATCCGCAGCTGATCGTCGCGCGGGCACCGTCCACGACGAGATCGACCGGCTTCGAGGGCAGTGCCCGCGTGATGTCGGCGAGCAGCCGCCCCGAGACGAGCACCCGGCCGGGGTCGCCGACCGTCCCGTCGAGCTCGACCCGTGCCGACGTCTCGTAGTCGAACCCGGACACCATCAGCCGATCACCGGCCGCTCCGGTGGTCGCCTCGACCAGCACACCACCGAGGACCGGGACCGGGGGCCGGGCGGGCAGGCTGCGCGCCACCCACGCAGCGGCGTCGGCCAAGACATCGCGTTCGACCCGGAACTTCATGGCGGGGAGCACCTCTCGCGCCGGCGGTTTCTGCTCATGGTGGGCCGAAGGACAGCTGCCCCCGGCGTGCCGCGGCTCCGCCCGGCTGTCGCAGCGGACGGCCGGGGCGAGACCGGAGCACCACCGTAGAGGCTGCCGGGTTCGGGTGTCACTTCGGCCAGGAGCGGGTAATCGCTGCGTGGTCGTCCGGACACGCAGGCGGACACCGCCGCCCGGACGCGTCTTCCCCACCGCGGTTTCTTCTCTGTTTCGCTGTGGAAAAGATCTCCAGCAGTCGTACCAGCCCCTGTGCATGGTGTGGACGGAGGCCGTCGGCGCAGGTCGGACGGTGTGGCGGCGTGTGGACTCCGCCGCGGACACCGCCGTGGGTGGATCGTCGCAGCCGTGGATGGACGGCGATCCACCACAGCTGTCCCCCGGCTGGACACCGGTTGTCCACGGAATCGCGGCGATCCGTCCACGGGGCTCGACGCGACTGTCCACAGAGTTGTCCCCAGATGTGGGTGAAACGGCGGCCTCGTGGGGACACGTGGTGTTGCCCAGATCGCACCGGAGTGGCGGTCGCGCCGTCGGGGGACAACCCACATCCGCACCATTCGTCACGGGTTTCGCGACGCTCTGTGATCGGCTGATCAACGCGCCGCGCCGAACGCTCGCCGGCGATGCGACGAACGGTCTCGGTTGGACGCCGAACGGTTCGTGAACCGTCGGCTGGGCGCGCTGAGCCGTCGTAACCGACCGGCGGGCCGATCGTTGGGGTGCGGCCGGACGGGTGGGTGGTGAATCGACGAGCGGCCGAGGACGGAGCTGAGGACCGCCGAGCCCGGGGTGCGGAGTCGCCGGGTCCGAGGTTGTGGATCGACCGGCGCGGTGCAGAGAGCGCCGGACGGCGGGGAGCGCCGCGGGTCGCTCCGGCCGCGAGTCGCGCGTCCGGCCCGCCGAGAAGGCGCGTTCGAGCCGAGTCGCGCACGTGGTGCAGTGAATCTCGCGAACGCCCCCGTCGAGATGTCCGAACGGTGCAGGAGGTGCTGGCGAGGATGGCGGAAGGCGGCCCTACCGCCACGCCGTGGCAGCAGAGAGCGTTCCTGCAGACGTGACGTGATCCACGGTGCCCGGACCTCGTACGGACTGCCCCACCGCCACTGACCGAGGACTACCGGAAGGTGACCACAGCGCTCGCGCGCGTCGTCGACTCGCGCGAGTCGCGATCCGGTGACGAAGGAGCCGGGCGCGATCAACGAGGAAGGAACCGGGAGGCGGACTCGTGTGCGGTGAGTGCGGGAGGACCGGAGCGGGCCGTCCTCTCCTTATCGACTACTCAGCAGCACTCGGCAGCACTGACTACTCAGCCCCCACCCCGCGCCCGCTGCCGGATCCGCGTGGTCAGCTCCTGCACCTGCTCGAACGTCTTGCGCCGCTGCGCGATCTCGTTGCGGATCTTCTTGTCCGCGTGCATGACCGTCGTGTGGTCACGACCACCGAACGTCTGCCCGATCCGCGGCAGCGACAGGTCCGTCAGCTCGCGGCACAGGTACATGGCGATCTGCCGCGCCTGGGCGAGCGCCTTCGTCTTCCCCGGGCCGCACATCTCCTCGATGGTGATGCCGAAGAAGTCGGCGGTGACCGCCATGATCGTCGGCGCGGTGATCTCCGAGTTGGCCGAGTCGGGGATGAGGTCGCGCAGCACGATCTCGGCGAGCTGCGTGTCGACCGGCTGCCGGTTCAGCGACGCGAACGCCGTGACCCGGATCAGCGCGCCCTCGAGCTCGCGGATGTTGCGCTCGATGCGCGTCGCGATGAACTCCAGCACCTCGTCGGAGACGGCGAGCCGGTCCTGCGCGGCCTTCTTGCGCAGGATCGCGATGCGGGTCTCCAGCTCGGGCGGCTGGATGTCGGTGATGAGGCCCCACTCGAACCGGGTGCGCATCCGGTCCTCGAGGGTCTCCAGGCGCTTCGGCGGCCGGTCGGACGAGACGACGATCTGCTTGTTCGCGTTGTGGAGGGTGTTGAAGGTGTGGAAGAACTCCTCCTGGGTCCCTTCCTTGCCCTCCAGGAACTGGATGTCGTCCACCAGCAGCACGTCGACGTCGCGGTAGCGGCGCTGGAAGGCCACCTTGCGGTCGTCGCGCAGCGAGTTGATGAAGTCGTTGGTGAACTCCTCGGTGGACACGTACCGGACCCGCATACCGGGGAACAGCCGCTGCGTGTAGTGGCCGACGGCGTGCAGCAGGTGGGTCTTGCCCAGCCCGGAGTCACCCCAGATGAACAGCGGGTTGTACGCGCGCGCCGGTGCCTCGGCGACCGCGACGGCGGCGGCGTGGCTGAACCGGTTCGACGCCCCGATGACGAAGGTGTCGAACGTGTACTTCTCGTTGAGCCGGCTCTGCGACCGCGGCGCGTCGGCGGGGGTCGGGCCGGCGGGCGGCCACACCTCGCGGTGCACCCGTCCGGGGGCGGGGTCGACCGGACGCCCGACGCCGGCGGCCGGGGCGATCGGGTCCCCGCCGGGCAGCGGACCACCCGGCGGCGGCAGGTCCGGCGCCGTGGCCGGGGCGGCGTGGGGGGAGGCCAAGAGGGCGGTGTCGGTGGCCGGCTGACCGGCTGCGGGCCCCGCGGCGGGGCGCTCCACTGCCGGCGGCGCGGGCGGATCGGGGAGCTCGGTGCCGCCGGAGGCCGCGGAGGCGTCGACGACGACGGCGAGGTTCACCGGCACGCCGAGGTGGCGGCCGAGGGCCTCGCTGATCGGGCGGCGCAGGATGCGCTCGATCGCGTCCTTGGCGAAGTCGCTCGGGGCTGCGAGCAGCGCGGTGCCGTCGATGAGGCCGAGCGGACGGGTCAGCCGGAGGAAGGCCCGCTGTTGGCCCGAGAGGGACGACGAGCCCGAGAGGTCGGCGATGACCTGGTTCCAGACCTCACCGAGATCTCCCGGTTGATCCGCCACCGGCCGGCACCCCCTCCCGGTCGTCACCTGTGGACCGGCCGCCGCAGTGCGCCGATCGATCCCCAGTTTTGTCCACAGCTGTGCGCAAGCAAGACCGTACGCGGCCCGCTCGACGAGGCGTCGTGCGGCCCTGTGTGAACGAGCTAGGTTGTCGGTCCCCCCTGTAACCGCGATGGAGTGGCGCACGCTAACAACGGAGGGCCTCCGCCACAAGCCGGAGGGGTACGCCCGTGACAACGGTGCGGGGCGGGCCCGGGTTACGGCGGTTCGGGCCGCGGCCGGGGACCGGGTCGTCGCCGGTCCGAGGTGCTGCGTTACCCTTGTGCGAAGCCGTGTCCGGGCTGACCGCCCACCCCCGACACCGGATGAGCAGGACCGTCCGAGCCGACGCACGACGATGACGGCGACGGCCCGTGCCCGCCGCCGACCAGGAGAGCCGAGAAGTGAGCAAGGGTAAGCGCACCTTCCAGCCGAACAACCGCCGCCGCGCGCGCAAGCACGGGTTCCGGCTGCGCATGCGGACCCGCGCGGGCCGGGCGATCATCGCCAACCGGCGCAGCAAGGGCCGCGTGCGGCTCTCGGCCTGATCCGGGGCCCGGTGCTGCCGGCCGCATCCCGGCTCACGCACCGGGACGACTTCACCGCGGTCATGAAGCGCGGTCGCAGCAGTGGCCGCTCACGACTCGTGGTCCATCTGCTCCGAGCCGGCCAGGGGGAACGCCCCCGGGCCGGCTTCGTCGTGAGCAAGGCCGTGGGGAACGCCGTGGTCCGGCACCGGGTCACCCGCAGGCTCCGCCACCTGGTGGCGGACCGGCTGCCCGAGCTCCCCGCCGACACGATGCTGGTGGTGCGGGCGCTTCCCCCGGCGGCGCAGGCGAGCTCGGCCGAGCTCGGCGCCGACCTGGACGCCGCGCTGCGCAGCGCGCTCCGCAAGGCTGGTGCGTCCCGATGAGGAGCCTCGTCCACCGGACCAGCGGTGCCGTCGTCACGGCGCTGGTGTTCCTGCTGCGGATCTACCAGGTGCACGTCTCGCCGGCGTTCCCGCCGACGTGCCGGTTCTACCCGAGCTGCAGCCAGTACGCGGTGGAGGCGCTGCAGATCCACGGCGTCCTCCGCGGTGTCGGACTGACCACCTGGCGCCTCCTGCGCTGCCACCCGTGGCACCCTGGAGGGGCCGATCCGGTGCCGCCGCGCCGCGGTGACCGGACGTCTCCCGTCGCCGCCCTCACCTGCGTCGACGCCGAGGACCATCACGAGGAGCAAGCTCCGTGCTGAACTTCATCTACTACCCGGTGTCCTTCATCCTCTGGTGCTGGCACTGGGTCTTCAGCAAGGTCTTCGGTGACGAGGGCCTCGGCGGCGGCATCGCCTGGTCGCTGTCGGTCGTCTTCCTCGTCTTCACCCTGCGCGCACTCCTGTTCAAGCCGTTCGTCGCCCAGGTGCGATCGATGCGCAAGATGCAGGAGTTCCAGCCGGAGATGCAGCGCATCCGGAAGAAGTACGCCAACGACCGGCAGAAGCAGGCGCAGGAGATGCAGCGCCTGCAGGCCGAGCACGGCGTCAACCCGCTCATGGGCTGCCTTCCGGTGCTGGTGCAGGTCCCGGTCTTCATCGGCCTGTTCCACGTGCTGCGCACGTTCGGCCCGGTCAACGCCGACGGCGTCCCGGTCAACGACGACGGCTCGATCCGCACCGAGAACTACTTCTTCGACCAGGAGGGCGTCGAGTCCTTCAACCGCGCCAGCCTCTTCGGTGCGAAGCTCGGCGAGTGGGTCACCAAGGGCGAGGCTGCGCTCAACGCGGCCGGTACCTCGGTCGGCCAGATGCTGGTCGTCATGATCCCGTTGATGATCGCGGCGGGTGTGTTCACGCACATCACCGCGCGGCACTCGGTCGCCCGCCAGACCGCGGCGCAGGCCGAGAACCCGCAGACGGCGATCATGAACAAGCTGATGTTGTACGTCTTCCCGATCGGCGTCGTCGTCGGTGCCCCGTTCCTGCCGTTGGCAATCCTCATCTACTGGGTCGCGAACAACCTGTGGACGCTCGGCCAGCAGTGGGTCGTCTACCGCAAGATCGACCGCGAGGAGGCGGAGAAGCGCAACGCCATCGAGGCGACCCAGAAGGCGCTCGCTCCGAAGCCCGGCCAGAAGCCCGTCCGCCCCGATCAGCAGCGCTCCGAGAACCGGGACAAGAAGCCCGGTGCGAAGCCCGTCACCCGCAAGCCGGCCACTCCGAAGGGCCCCGCGGGAGGTTCTCCGAACGGCAAGGCAGGCAGCACCGGTCAGGCGTCGGGCGCGTCGAGCCCGAACGGCTCCGCCACGACGTCGGCGAACCGGAACGCCCCCGCCCGCAGCGGGAACCGCAAACAGCGCAGACGTCGCTGACCCACGAACCACTCGGCCGTCCGCGGACGGCCGCCGCGCCGACGTCCGGCTCCCCGGCGGCGGCGCGCAGGCTAGGCGAGAGGAGACGTACGTGGCGAAGACCGCACAGCAGGGTGGAGGGTCTGCTGCCTCGACCAACGAGGATCTGCTGGTCCGCGAGGGGGACGTCGCGGGCGACTACCTCGAGCGCCTGCTCGACCTCCTCGACTACGACGGCGACATCGACCTCGACGTGGAGGCCGGCCGGGCAGTCGTCAGCATCGACGGCGGAGACGATCTGGACAAGCTCGTGGGCGAGCGGGGCGCGGTGCTGGAGGCCCTGCAGGAGCTGACCCGGCTGGCCGTGCAGCAGACGCTGGGCAGCCGCAGCCGGCTGATGCTCGACATCGCGGGCTGGCGAGCCCACCGCCGCGCGGAGCTGACCGAGCTCGGTACCCGGACCGCCAAGGAGGTGCTCGCCACGGGGAAGTCGGTGCGGCTCAAGCCGATGACTCCGTTCGAGCGGAAGGTCGTCCACGACGCGGTGGCGAAGATCAAGGGCGTCGCCAGCGAGAGCGAGGGCGAGGAGCCGCGGCGCCAGGTGGTTGTCTTCCGCAGTGCCTGAACCGGCCCCCGCGAGCGCAGCGAAGGTCTTCGGCGAGCGGCTCCCGCTCGCCGAGCGGTACGCGGAGCACCTGGTCACCACCGGGGTCGAACGCGGCCTCATCGGCCCGCGGGAAGCCCCGCGCATCTGGGAGCGCCACATCCTCAACTGCGCGGTCGTCGCGGAGCTGATACCTGACGCCGCTCGGCTGGTGGATGTGGGTTCGGGTGCGGGCCTGCCCGGACTACCCTTGGCACTGGCGCGGCCGGACCTCGGCATCGTCCTCGTGGAGCCCCTGTCCCGTCGGGTCGAGTGGCTGCGCGAGGTGATCGACGACCTGGGCCTGCCCGTCGAGGTGGAGCGAGGCCGGGCTGAGGAACCGGCAGTGCGCCGGCGATGGGAGGGAGCCGACGTGGTGACCGCCCGGGCTGTGGCGCCCCTGCACCGGCTGGCCCGATGGTGTCTCCCGCTCCTGCGTCCCGGAGGCGTCATGGTCGCCGTCAAGGGTGAGTCCGCACCGGAGGAGGCTCGGCGCGACGCCGCGGCCGTCGCGCGCCTGGGCGGCGGCACACCCCGCGTGCAGCGGTGTGGCGGCGACATCGTCGATCCGCCCAGCACGGTGATCGTCGTCGAGCGTGTACCTCGGCGGAGGAAAGGGTGAGCGTGTCGTTCAACGTGTCCGACGTTCCACGTGAAACACCCGCGTCCGCACCGGAATGGACGCCCATCGCGGAGGAGGCCGCGCGCGCGGCCCGGGTGCTGCACCCGGAGCGCTACCGCATGCCGCGCCCGCTGCACCGGCGAGTCCTGACGGTCGCCAACCAGAAGGGCGGAGTCGGCAAGACCACCAGCACCGTCAACATCGCCGCCGCGCTGGCCATGCACGGCGTGCGCACGCTCGTCATCGATCTCGATCCCCAGGGCAACGCGAGCACTGCACTCGGCGTGGAGCACCGCATCGGCACCCCGTCGGTGTACGAGCTGCTGCTGGGTGAGATGGACCTGCGCGAGGCCGCGGTACCGAGCACCGCCTCGCCGCAGCTGCTCTGCGTCCCGGCGACGATCGACCTGGCTGGCGCCGAGATCGAGCTCGTCAGCATGGTGGCCCGGGAGAACCGGCTGAAGCAGGCCCTCTCCCCCGAGGCGCTCACGGAGCTCGACGTCGACTACGTCTTCATCGACTGTCCGCCGTCGCTCGGTCTGCTCACGGTCAACGCGCTCGTGGCGGCGTCCGAGGTGCTGATCCCGATCCAGTGCGAGTACTACGCCCTCGAGGGGCTCGGCCAGCTGCTGAGCAACATCGATCTGGTGCGCTCGCACCTCAACACGTCGCTGCACGTCTCGACGATCCTGCTGACGATGTACGACGGGCGCACCAAGCTCGCCGACCAGGTCACCCAGGAGGTCCGCGGACACTTCGGCGACACGGTTCTGCGGACAGTTATCCCGCGGAGCGTGAAGGTGTCAGAGGCGCCCGGGTACAGCCAGACGGTGCTCGCGTACGACCCCGGATCCCGCGGCGCGATGAGCTACGTGGACGCCGCGCGCGAGATCGCGGAGCGCGGCGCGGGCCGGGTGGAGGCGCCGTGAGCGACCGTCCGGCCTCGCCGCAGCGCAAGGGCGGGCTGGGCCGCGGGCTCGCCGCGCTGATCCCGACCGGCACTGCCGCGGGCGCGTTCTCCGCCCCGGCGGACGCCGGACGCCCACCCGCCGGCCCGCAGCTGTCCTCGGGTGGCGCCGTTCCCCCAGCACCTGCCCCGGCCTCGACGGCGCCGGCATCGACCAACGGCGAGATGGCTGCCGAGTTCCGGGAGATCCCCATCTCGGCCGTCCAGCCCAACCCGAAGCAGCCGCGCACGAACTTCGACGAGGAGGCGCTCGCCGAGCTCGAGCACTCCATCCGCGAGTTCGGGTTACTGCAGCCGATCGTCGTCCGCGAGGTCGCTCCCGGCTCTTACCAACTCGTGATGGGCGAGCGGCGGCTGCGGGCCGCGCGCCGCGCCGGGCTCGCCACGCTGCCCGCGATCGTCCGGCACACCGCCGACGACGAGATGCTGCGCGACGCGCTGCTGGAGAACATCCACCGGGTCCAGCTGAACCCGCTCGACGAGGCCGCGGCGTACGAGCAGTTGCTCGAGGAGTTCGGCGTCACGCACACCGAGCTCGCCGACCGGCTCGGCCGTAGCCGCCCCGTCGTCACCAACACGATCCGCCTGCTGAAGCTCCCGCTCGCGGTGCAGCGCCGGGTCGCGGCCGGTGTGCTGTCCGCGGGCCACGCCCGAGCGCTGCTCGGCATCGACGACCCGGCGCAGCAGGAGGAGCTCGCCGCTCGGATCGTCGCCGAGGGCATGTCGGTCCGGGCCACCGAGGAGGCGGTCGTCCTCCTCCGCAACCAGTCGCCGAAGAAGCAGAAGGCGCCCCGGCGGAAGCAGATGCTCGCGCCCGGGCTGCAGGACCTCGCGGAGAAGCTGTCCGATCGCTTCGACACCCGTGTGAAGGTCGAGCTCGGTCAGCGCAAGGGACGCATCGTCGTCGAGTTCGGTTCCGTCGACGATCTCCAGCGCATCGTGGACATCATGAGCCGCGGCGCGGACGAGTGAGCACGCCGGACTAGCCGACAGTTATCGACAGCACCCGGAAACCGATCACAGCGGGGTCGGTCCGTTCGCCGGCAGCCCCACCTGGTTTCGTCGCTCACGCTGTTTCACGTGAAACACGGGCGATGGTCCACTCGACCAACCCCGCGTAGACCGCGCCGAGCTCCCGCCCCGCGGCGCGGGCGGCGAGCGGCAGCAGCGACGTGTCAGTGAGGCCGGGTGACACGTTCACCTCCAGCACCTGGACCGCTCCGTACTCGTCGACGACCGCATCCATGCGCGAGACGTCGCGCAGCCCGAGCAGCCGGTGAGCGGCGACCGCCGTCTCAGCGAGGCGATCGAGCACGTCGGCGTCGAGCCGCGCTGGGCAGTGGAACGTCGTGGCGCCCGGGGTGTAGCGGGCGGTGTAGTCGTAGATGCCGCCCGTCGGGCGGATCTCGACGGGCGGCAGCGCGACCGGTGTCCCGTTCTCCTCGACGACCGACACGGCCACCTCCGTGCCCTCGACGAACCGCTCGGCGAGGACCGTGTCGGAGTAGGCGAGGCAGCTGACCATGGCCGACGGAAGTTCCGCGATGTCGGTGACGACCTGCGCACCGAGCGCCGAGCCGCCCTGATCGGGTTTGATCATCATGGGCAGGCTGAGCTTGTTCACCATCGCCTCCAGGACGGCCTGCGCCCCGAGTGCGCGGAACGTCGTGTGCGGGAGCGCGACCCAGTCCGGCGTCAGGATGCCCGCTTCGGCCATCGCCGCCTTCGCCGTCGGCTTGTCCCACACGCGGCGGCAGGCGTGCGCGGGCGTGCCGACGAACGGGACGTCGAGGAGTTCGAGGACGGCCTGGATCGACCCGTTCTCCCCTTCTCCCCCGTGCAGCGCCACGATCGCGGCATCGGGCTTCTCCGTCCGCAGTCGGGCGACGAGGCTCGCGTCGACGTCCCACTCGACCACGTCGATCCCGACGCTGCGCAGCGCCTGAGCGAGCCGCCGCCCGGAGCGCATGGACACCTCCCGCTCGTGCGAGAGTCCGCCGGCCAGCACCGCTACCGTCCTGTCGATCACTGCCGCATTCTCCCCGCTGCGGCCGTGCCCAGCCGGGTCGGGGTCGGCGGTTTCACGTGAAACACGGCCACGTCCACGGCGCAGAACGGAACACCGCCTGCGGTTCGTCGCAGGCGGTGTTCCACGTGAAACCGTGATCTACGGTGCCGCTCTACGGGGTGTGCGGCGACGGCGCCTGCGGGCCTGGGCGCAGGGCGGGCCGTGCCGACGAGCCGAACGTGCGCACCACGTCCAGCTCCGCCTCCAGCACGCGGGCGAGCCGGCGGACGCCCTCGGTGATGCGCTCCGGTGGTGGGTAGCAGTACGAGAGACGCAGCTGCCGGCTGCCGAGCCCGTCCGCGTAGAAGCCGGTGCCCGACGCGTAGGCGACGCGGGCGGTGACGGCGCGCGGGAGCATCGCCTTCGTGTCGACGCCCTCCGGCACGGTGAGCCAGACGTAGAAGCCGCCGTCGGGCACGTTCCAGCTGCAGCCCTCCGGGAGGTAGGTCTCCAGTGCCGCGAGCATCGCGTCGCGGCGCTCGCGGTAGGCCTCGGTGAAGGTCTTGATCTGCGCGCGCCAGTCGTGCCCGGCGAGGTAGCGCGAGACGAGCATCTGGTTGAACGACGGCGGGCAGAGCGTGGCGGACTCAGCGGCGAGCACCAGCCGGTCGCGCACCGCGGGGGGGACGAGCGCCCAGCCGACGCGCAGCCCGGAGGCGAACGTCTTCGAGAACGAGCCGAGGTAGATCACGTCGCGGTCCATCGACCGCAGCGCCGGGTAGCGGACACCGCTGAAGCCGAGCAGACCGTAGGGGTTGTCCTCGACGACGGCGACGCCGTGCGACGCGCAGATCTCGAGCACCTCCGCTCGGCGCTCGACGGACAGCGTGACGCCGGCGGGATTGTGGAAGTTCGGGATCGTGTAGAGGAACTTCGGCACGATGTCTTCGGCAGCGAGCGTGCGCAGCGTGTGGCGCAGGACGTCCGGGATCAGCCCGTGCTCGTCCATCGCCACGTGCACGACGCGGGCCTGGTACGCGGCGAAGCTCCCGAGGGCGCCCACATAGGACGGTCCCTCGGCGAGCACGACGTCGCCGGGGTCGCACATGATCCGCGTGACCAGATCGAGGGCCATCTGCGACCCGACGGTGACGACGACGTCGTCCGGATCCGCGCGGATCCCCTCCTCCGCCATCACCTCGCAGATCTGCTCGCGCAGCAGCGGGATGCCCTGCGCCGAACCGTACTGCAGCGCGGTCTGCCCCTCACGCGCGACGAGGTCGGCGACCTCGGCGGAGAGGGCATCGAGCGGCAGCGCGGCCAGGTTCGGCATGCCGCCGGCCAGCGACACCACCTCGGGTCGGCTCGCCACCGCGAACAGCGCCCGGATCTCCGACGCGGTCATCCCCGCCGTGCGTGCTGCGAACCGCTCTGCTGCCGGGACGTCGGTCTTGTGATCGTGCTGGACGGCCGGCGGGCGCGGTTCGGACACGCTGTCTCCCGGTTGACTGGGGGCGGACGATCAACCCCGAGTGTAACCGGGACGGGCGAACCTCCTACCCTTCGTCGTCGCTGAGACACCGGTCGCAGCAGATGGGGTGTCAATCCGGCCTTCTTCGATCTATCGTCGAAGGTCCTGGTGCGGAGAGTGCCGCGCTGGTTCGGGGTTCTGCGTGGGGTTCGCCGCCGGAGGTTGATGTTGTCCTGGCACATGGCTGCACTCACGCTGGACAATCTGGATGATCTGCCCAAAAGGTGTCGCCGCTGCGTCTTCTGGGAGCTCTCGGAGAACCTCGGCGCGCACGCGGCCGACTTCGGTTCCACCGAGCTCGAGAAGGAGGCGTGGGTCTCCGAGGTCCTGCTCGAGTGGGGCTCCTGCGGCCGGGTCGTCTACATGGACGGCGCACCGGCCGGATACGTGATCTACGCGCCGCCGTCCGCGGTGCCGCGCGCTGCTGAGATGCCGACCGGCCCGGTGAGCGCCGACGCCGTACTGCTCACCACGATGCAGGTGATGCCCGAGTTCGCCGGTGAGGGCCTGGGACGGCTGCTGGCGCAGGCGGTGGTGAAGGACCTCACCCGCCGCGGTGTGAGGGCGATCGAGGTGTTCGGCGAGCAGCAGCCCACAGAGCCGGGCTGCCTCGTGCCGGCCGAGTTCCTCCGGCGGGTCGGGTTCAAGACGATCCGCCCTCACCCGCGCTGGCCGCGGCTGCGCATGGAGCTGCGCTCCGGCCTCACGTGGAAGGAGGACGTGGAGGCCGCGCTGGAGCAGCTGCTGGGCACCATCACGATCCCCATGCAGTCCTCGCCGGTCACCGGCGTCCCGAGCCGGGCAGGGGTGCGCTCTGCGAGCCGCTGCGGGACGGCTCAGGGATCGGCGCGGGAAGCGGCTCAGACGGCCTGTGCGCGGTCGCGCTCCATCTCGTAGGCGAGCACGTCGGCGTAGGTGAAGGTGCCCGTCGGCTGGTCGTTCTGGCCGAGCAGGTACAGCCGCTTCACAGCGACGAGGATGCCCTCGGCCACGACGTCGCGGAACGCCGGGTCGAGCAGCTTGCGCCGGTCGCCGATGTGGGTCAGGTAGCCGATCTCGACCCGCACGGTCGGCATGCGCGTCAGCCGCAGCAGGTCCCACGTGCGGCCCTGCACGCGGCAGTCGAGCATGCCGGTGCGGGCGAGCAGCTCGCGGTGGATCAGCCCGGCGAGCGCCTCCCCGACCGTCGACGTGGCGCCGGAGCCGTTGCCGAAGTGGAACGTGGCCAGCCCCTGCGCGTGCAGCGACGGGTTGGCGTCCGTGTGCAGCGACAGGACGAGGTCGGCGTTGGCGTTGTTGGCCAGCGCGGCCCGCTCCGGCTCCGACGGGCAGGTGTGCTCCTGCCGGGAGAGCATCGCGTCCATGCCGGTGGCGGCCATCCGCCCGACCAGCCGCCGCGCCAGGTCCCACATGAGGTCTGCCTCGGCGACCCCGGCGACCACGACCCCGCGGTCGGGACCGCCGTGGCCCGGGTCGACGACGATGCGCTTACCGCGCAGCCGCGGCCCGGACTGGCGCAGCTGCTCCTCCTCGCGCAGCAGCCGCGGCCGGCCGCCGGTCACCTTGCGGCCGAGCTGGCGCAGCGACCGGAGGGTGGCCGGTCCGCACAGGCCGTCGGGCACGAGGCCGTACTCGCGCTGGAACCGGCGCAGTGCGCGCTCGGTCTGCTCGTCGAACACTCCGGCGGGGCGGCCCGGGTCGTAGCCGAGCTCCAGCAGCCGCTCCTGAAGCGCGACGACGTCGTCGCCGGTCATCGGCGAGGAGATCATCAGGCCGAGCATGCGGTCGCCGAGCTTCCACCCGGCGTCGCGCAGCGCGCGGTACGTGGCGGGCCCGACGATGCCGTCGCAGATGAGGCCGCGCTGCTGCTGGAACGCCCGGACCGCACGCTCCAGCTCCTCGTCGAAGAACGACTCGTCGGGTGCCGGGGCAGGGTCGAGGAGTCCCAGATCGCGCAGTCTCGAACGGATGTCGAGGACTGCGGGACCGCTGTCACCGTAGCGCAGCTGCATGCACCCCTCGCTCGTCGTCCGGTCGTCGTGCTCGGCTGCTCGTATTGTGCACTGCCGTCCCTCTACCGAGCGGCAGCGGGCCGTGTTCGGGCGTGTTCGGCACGTGATAGCGCAGGTCGAGTCACTCTCCCCGGGAACTCCGATGCCCCGGATCGGGAGCCGATCCGGGGCATCGTGGCGCTGAGTGCCGAGCACCGCCCGAACCGCCGCGGGCACCCCCGGAACGGGGTACCGCCGGGCGGAGCGGCCTCAGGACAGGAAGTCGGCGAGCTCGTTGAGCAGGGCGGCCTTCGGCCGTGCGCCCACGATCTGCTTCACCGGCTTGCCGTCCTTGAACACGATCATCGTCGGGATCGACATGACCTGGTACTGGGCGGCGGACTGCGGGTTGGCGTCGATGTCGAGCTTCGCCACCTTGATCTTGTCCTTGTGCTCGCCCGCGATCTCGTCGAGCACCGGCGCGACCATCTTGCACGGGCCGCACCAGGTCGCCCAGAAGTCGACCAGGACGGTCTTGTCGCTGTTGATGACGTCCGACTCGAAGGTGGCGTCGGTGACGTCGACGGTGTTGGCGCCCATCAGGGGTCTCCGTTTCTCGTGGGTCGGGTTCAGGCGGTGGTGGTGGCGACGGCGTCGGACGCGGTCCCGTACCCGCCGCCGACGAGCTCGGTGGGGATCTCGGCCTCGGCGAGCCAGCGCTCGGCGTCGATCGCTGCGGCGCAACCGGAGCCGGCCGCGGTGATGGCCTGCCGGTACGTGCGGTCGACCAGGTCGCCGCAGGCGAACACGCCCTCGACGTTGGTGTGCGTGGTGGGCGACTTGACCTTCACGTAGCCGTCGTCGTCGAGGTCGACCTGGCCGCGGACGAGCTCGCTGCGCGGGTCGTGGCCGATCGCGACGAACATCCCGCTGACCTCGAGGTCGCGCTCCTCGCCCGTGCGCGTGTCACGCAGGCGCAGCCCGCTGACCGCGCCGTCGCCGATCACCTCGGCGACCTGGGCGTTCGTGATCCACTTGATCTTCGGGTCGTTCTTCGCGCGCTCCAGCATGATCCGCGAGGCACGGAACTCGTCGCGCCGGTGGATGATCGTGACCGAGTCGGCGAAGCGGGTGAGGAACGTTGCCTCCTCCATCGCGGAGTCACCACCACCGACGACGGCGATGTCCTTGCCGCGGAAGAAGAACCCGTCGCAGGTGGCGCAGGCGCTCACCCCACGGCCGAGCAGCTCCTGCTCACCCGGCACGCCCAGGTAGCGGGCCGCGGCCCCCATCGCGAGGATGACCGCCTGCGCGCGGTAGGTGACGCCGTTCGCGACGACGGTCTTGACGGGGCCCTGGAGCGAGACCTCCTCGACGTCCTCGGCGCGCAGCTCGGCGCCGAAGCGCTCGGCCTGGGCACGCATCTGCTCCATGAGCTGGGGGCCCATGATGCCCTCGGGGAAGCCCGGGAAGTTCTCGACCTCGGTCGTGGTCATGAGCGCACCCCCGAACTGGGTGCCCTCGAAGACCAGCGGCTGCAGCTGCGCCCGCGCCGCGTAGATCGCGGCGGTGTAGCCCGCAGGGCCCGAGCCGATGATGATGACCTTGCGCAGGTCGTCGGTGGTCACTGGCCTGCCGTCCTCTCGTCGCGTACGCCCGGATCAACACGATGACAGGCGCCGGCATTCCGGTGGCTGCGGGGGTCGAGCCCTGAGCGTGAGGTGTCTCTCAGGGGACCTCCCGCCGGGTCAGCACCGCCGTGCACCGCTCGTCGACGACCACCGCGGTGAACTGGCCGAGTCGGCCCGTGCCCAGCAGCAGGAGGGTGCCCGGGCGGCCGTCGAACAGCACCTCGCGGCCCCCGACGAGCGGGGCGTCTGCCGGTACGTCCGGGGCGACCGCGGCCAGGCACCGGGCCCGCCGGTCCGGGTCGGCCAGCTCCCCGGCGTCGGCGACGCCGCGGGTGGCCAGGGCCTCACCTGCGAGCTGCACGCCCGACACCTCCGGGCGCGCCGGTGCTGTGAACACGCCACCGACTGCCCCGCCGACCACGATCGCCGCACCGGTGACCGCGGCGGCCAGGCCACCGAAGAGGCCGAACCGCCGTCTGCGGGCTGCGCGCACGGGCTCGGTGGCGGTCGTCAGCTCCTCCACGAGCGCCGCCCAGCGCTGTGGGGCGCCCTCCGGCAGCGGCACCTCCGAGGCGACCGCCAGCTCCGCCCGCGTCGCCGCCAGCGCGTCCACGGCGGCCCCGTAGCCCGGCTCGGCGGCCAGCTCCGCGCGGCGGACCATGAGCGTCGCGGCATCGGCCTCCCGGCCGGCCACGAGGCCCTCCTGCACTTCGGCCACCTGCTCCAGCAGCCGGTCGGCCGGCAGCTCCCGGTCGCTCATCCGGCCTCCTCCCGCAGGTGCCCCAGCAGCACGGCGAGCTTCGCCCGGCCCCGCGCGCACCGACTCTTCACCGTCCCCGGACGCACGTCCAGGATCTGCGCGGCGTCGGCGACCGACCAGCCCTCCATGTCGACGAGCACCACCGCGAGCCGGTGCTCGACCGACAGCGCCGCCAGCGCCTCGTCGATCGCCATCCGGGTGGTCAGCTCGGCCGCCGGATCGCTGCGCCGCGGCGCGGCCGGCTCGGTGTCGGGCATCGGCACCGTGCGCCGCGACCGGTCGTGGCGCATCCGGTCGATGCAGGCGTTGACCACGATGCGGTGCAGCCACGTGCTGACCGCCGCGTCGCCGCGGAACGTGCGGGCCCCGCGGAACGCCGCGATGAGCGCCTCCTGCACCGCGTCCTCGGCGTCCACCGGGTTGCCCAGGGCGCGGACCGCCACGCTCCACAGCCGCCGCTCGTGCCGGCTCACCAGCCGGCCGAACGCCGTCCGGTCGCCCGCCCGGTGCGCGGCCAACAGCTCCGCGTCGCTCGGCGACGGTGGGGTCACCCGCCGAGCGTAGGTGCGCGAGATCGTCCGCCGTGGGCGTTCCGGAGAACTCGCCGAGGATCAGCCCGTCGCCCGCCGGAACTTGATCTCGTCGATCTGCGTGGCGATGTCCCCGTTCACGGTGGACAGCTTCGTGATCCACACCAGCACGTGCTTGACCGGCTGGCTGTTGGCCAGCGGGATCGTGGTGCTGCCGGCGTTCAAGGTGGCCGTGGCCATCACCGCGGTCTCCTCGAGCGCGGCGTCGACCGACGGCGTCGAGCGGATCTCCACCACCGTGCCGACGCTGGGCGACTCGATCGTGAGGTCGGCCAGCTGAACTGCCGATTCGAACGTCACCACCACACCGATGCCCGGCTTGAACGCGGGGAACTGCTGCTTGTAGGAGGACGTGCGCCATGAGCTGTTCGGGTCGCCGTCGATCACTCGGCCCACGCGCGAGCCGTTGTCGCCGTCGCCGAACTTGTCGTAGACGTCGGCGTCGAGCGCGAGCACCGTACCGGTGCGCGGCACGGCGGCGGCCGGCGCGTTCGCCCCCGGCGCGGCCAGGCTCCCGGGCACGACGATCGCGGGCTCGCTCGGGGTGAACACCGACAGCACCTGCGAGCCGACGAAGCCGAACGTCGCCAGCACCGCCACCCCGAGCGCGGACAGCCCCAGCAGCAGCTTCCGCCGCCGCCGCGGATCGGGTGGGGTGGCGTCCTTCTCCTGCCAGACGTCGCCCGGCTCGGCCGGGACGCCGTCGCGCTCGGGCGGGAACAGCGCGACCCGCTCGTCTTCCTCGACGACCTGGTCGAGGAGGGCGCGCACGGACGCGGCGGTGTGCACGTGGCCGGGGCTGCCCTCCGGGCCGAGGGTGCCGACCGTGAGCGTGTCGAGCTCGACGGGCACCCCCGGGCGCTGCGTGGACGGCGGGACGGGGACGTCGTCCGCGTCGCGGAGAGCCGCCTCCAGGCCGGCCCGGGCGGCGTCGGCGCGGCTGAGCGGCCACTGCGCGGTGAGCAGCGTGTAGAGGACAGCGCCGAGGCCGCGGACGTCGTCGGCGGGGGTGGTCTCCGGCCGCGGCATGGCGAACCCGATCTGCGCCCGGCCGTCCGGGGTGACGCGGACCCGCTGAGGATGGTCGCACCCCAGCACCAGTCCGTGCAGGTGCGCCGCCTCGGCCGCCCCGGCGAGCGGCAGCACGGCGCGGGCGGCGGTGAGCGGGCGCAGCAGCCCGCCGGAGACCGCCTCGGCGAGGCTGCGGCCCGGCACCCACTCGGTGACCGCGACCCCGAGCACGTCGCGCGGCAGACCGGGCGCG
The DNA here is from genome assembly GCF_900142365.1 of Pseudonocardia thermophila. GTDB lineage: Bacteria > Actinomycetota > Actinomycetes > Mycobacteriales > Pseudonocardiaceae > Pseudonocardia > Pseudonocardia thermophila. Next base: position 102,847 of record NZ_FRAP01000012.1, read on the forward strand.
CCGGGGGTGAGCACGTCGAGCAGGCGGGCGCAGCCGCGGTGCTCGAACGAGCCGGACCGCAGCGCGCGGCTGACCATCTCCTCGGCGCGGTCGCTCCAGCCCGGGTCGGCACCGGCGGAGTCGACGCCGAGGCGGCGCAGGACGGTCAGCGCGACGTCGCGCTGCAGCACGGTGTCGACGGCCTGCCAGAACTCCGCACCCGCCGCCGGATCGGTGCCAACCCGGGTGGTGAGGCGGTAGCGCCCGGCGAAGACGGAGCCCGGAGCGGTGCCGTCCGACGCGCTCTTCTCGGCGGTCTCGTCAGCGGCCTCGTCAGCGCCCTGGCCGGTGGTCTTGCCGGCAGTCTTGTCGGCGGGCGTGCGGTCGTGCTCGGCCTCGGCCTGCGCCGGAACGGTCGCCGGCTGGGTGCCCGGCTGCGTGTCGGGGCCCGGATCCTCGGAGTGGGCGGCGCCGGACGGTGGGCTCACCAGCTCACTCACCGCTCCGCCTCCCCCGACTCGGCCCCACCGCCTGAACGAGCCTACCGTCCCCGGTCGCCGCCTCGTCGAGGATCGAAGCGGGCGGCGAGCCCCGCGAGCCGCCGCACGACGGGATCCAGCTCGGCCACTCGCAGCAACCGCAGCCCGACCACCGTCAACGGCAGCCAGAGGAGCGCGCCGACCACCACCTGGATCCACGCCCTGGCCAGCGGGGCGAGGCCCGACATGGGGCCGAGCAGAGCCACGACGCCGCGCGCCGCGAGTGCAGCCAGCGCCGCGGCGACGAGGGTGCGCCACAGCGTGTTGAGCACCTCGCGGGCGCGCACGCTGCCCAGCCGCCTGCGCAGCAGCACCTGGCCCACCAGGGCGCCGGCGATGAACGACACCGCGTTCGCCGCGACCAGGCCCAGCACGACGTCCTTCGGCGGGAGCAGCAGCGGGCAGATCAGCAGCAGCGGTACCTTCACCAGCACGGTGACCAGCTGGATCAGCGCCGGGATGCGACCGTCGGTGAGCGCGTAGAACACGCGCAGCTGCAGCAGCGTGATCGCGTAGGGCACGAGCCCGAACGCTGAGCACGCCAGCGCGAGCCCGATCTGCGCGGCTCCCTCGACGCCGGAGGAGCGCCACCCGAACAGGGCCACCCCGATGGCGGGGCCGAACGCGGTGAAAAACGCCGCGAGCGGCAGCAGGAACACCGTCGACAGCCGGCTGCCCAGGCTGAGGTCGTCGACGACGTCCCCGGTGCGGCCCTCGGCGGCGGCCCGGCTCATCCGCGGCATCAGCGCCGTCAGCAGTGACACGCCGAGCACCCCGTACGGGACCTGCAGCAGCAGCCACGAGTTCGCGTACACGACGTACGCACCGCCGTCCGCCGCCGTCGCCACCTGGGTGGTGACGTTCAGCCCGATCGCGCCGATCAGCACGTACGCGATCGCCCAGAGCGCCAGTCCGCCGGTCGCGGTCATGCGCGAGTCCCAGCCCCACACCGGGCGGTACCGGAACCCGATCCTGCGCATCGCCGGCAGCAGCACCAGCGTCTGGGCGACGATGCCCAGCGTCGTGCCGATGCCGAGCACGAGCAGCTTCGCGTCGCCCATGCGGACCGGGTCGAGGCTGATCTCCCCCGGCACCGCCACGTACACCGCCAGGACGACCAGCACCACGATGTTGTTCAGCACCGGTGCCCAGGCGAACGCGCCGAACGAGCCCTTCGTGTTCAGCAGCGCCCCCATGAGCGCGCCCAGCCCGTAGAACACGATCTGCGGCAGCAGCAGGTAGGCGAACGCGGTCGCCAGCTCCCTGTTGCCGTCGGACGAGATGTACAGGCTGGTCAGCAGGGGTGCGGCCGCCATCGACAGCGCGGTCGCCACCAGCAGCGCGGCGCCCGCGAGCGTGAACAGCCGCCTGGTGTATCGCTCGCCGCCGTCCGGGTCCTCGGTCTGCGCCCGCACCAGCAGCGGGATCATCACGCTGGAGAGCACGCCGCCGATCAGGAACTCGTAGACGATGTTCGGCAGCGTGTTCGAGACCGTGTACGCATCGTTGAGCACGGTCGCGCCGAGCACCGCGAACAGCGCGATCTGCCGCAGGAACCCGGTGATGCGGCTCACCAGGTTCGCGATCGCCATCATCCCGCTGGAGCGACCGATAGCGGCGTCGCTGTCCTTGCGCGGGACCGTCGGCGCGATCTGCAGCGTCGGGAAGATCTCCGTGACCGGCTCGGTGTAGAACCGGCGGATCGGCGCCGTTACCGCCCGGGGATCGGCGTCCGGGACGGGTCGGGGCGGACGTCTCGGCCCCGGGCCGGGCCGCCACTGCCGAGGGGGCCCGGCAGGCGGTCCGGGGACTGGTCCGGCGGGGGGCCGGGGTCCGGGTCGCGGTCCTGGACCGGGTCCGGGGGCGGGCCCGGCGGGAGGTCCGGGGGGAGGCCCGGGCCGGGCGGGTGGTCCGGGCCGCCACGGCGGCGCCGGAGGACGCGACGGGCCACCAGGAGCACCAGGAGCGCGCCCGCCGTCGCCGTCAGCCATACAGTGATGGTGCCGTAGGCGGTCGAGACCACCTTGAGCCGACTCGCCGCACCCAGCTGTCCACCCCCCGGTGTGATGACCCGCGTCACCACCGTGAACTGCCCGGATCGGGTGACCTTGGCGTTCACCGAGAGCTGCCGCCGGCCCAGCGGCGGGATGCTCTGCTCGGCGATCGGGGCCACCTGCAGACCCGGTGTGGGGGACACCTCGATCCGCACCCGCACCGGCACCGGCAGCCCGTTGACGATCGTGATCGGCAGCGGCGCGTCGGAGGTGCCGAGCGAGAACGGGATGGTCGGCTCCACGACGGCGACCAGGCCGCGCAGCGCTTCCACCCGGTCGTCCTGCAGCCCGGCGAAGGTCTCCGCGGCACCCGGCGAGCCGCGCAGCGCCGCCGACAGCGGGCGCACCAGGCCGCGCCGGACCGGCGTGAACGCCTGCTCGGGGCCGACGCCGACGGTGCCGGGATCCGGCTCCTCCGCCGCCGTGACGAGATCGGCCAGCGCAGCACCCGTCCGGCGGACCTGCTCGACGACCGCGCCCGGGATCTCCCGGGCACCGACCGGGGTCGGGTACACGAGCGCGCGCTGCGGCGCGTCCTGGTCCGGTCCCGAACGCAGCACGTCCACCGGGTTGCGCGGGGTCAGCTCGCCCCGCGAGATCAGCTCGGACACGGCCGACAGCAGCGCCCGGGCGCCGGTCCCCTCCACCCCCCACTCGCGGGGCGGCGCCAGCACCATCGGATCGCCGGACGCGGCAGCGCGGTCCGCCTCGGCTGCGCGGAAGGCCAGCGCGCCGATCGTGTCCTGGGTCGACAGCGGTGTGCTCGTGCCGCTCGGCGTCGTCGTCGCCGCCGCTCCGCCGATCGCCACTCCCGAGACCTGACGCGTCGACGCCTGCCCGGCCGCCGTCAGCAGGGGATCGGACAGCAGCGCGTAGAGCGGCGAGCCGGCGATCGTGACCATGCCCCGGCTCCGCCGGAGCCGGCCCTGCTCGACCGCGTCCGCCGAGAGGATCAACGCCTGATCGCCCGCCTCGACGATCGGGGCCAGCGTCGGCTCGTCCACCGCGCCGTCGGCCGGCCAGGTGACCGGGGGCAGCGCTGAGAGACCGAGCAGCTCCTGATCGGTCAGCAGGTCACGCGCGTCCCGGATCGTCTGGGTGGCCACCGCCCCCAGCCCGCCGCGGGTCAGCGCGACCAGGTCGGCGTCAGCGTAGGGCAGCGCCACCGTGCAGCCGGCCTTGGCGACCGACGCCAGCATGTCCAGCCACTTCCCGGCGGCGTCCGCGCCGGTCCCAGCCGCTGCCGAGCCGTCCGGTTGCAGCACCTCGTAGCCGTCGCGCATCGCGGCCGCCGTCTCGACCAGCGCCGGATCGATCGCCAGGCACGTCGCCGCCCGCACCGGCGAACCCGCCGGCGCCTCCTGGGCGACCGCGGTGACCAGCCCGTGCAGCCGCCCGCCCGACGCGAACGACGCCGCCAGCGCGTCGTCGGCGAGCAGCGTCTTCTGACCCGGCACCGTCGCCAGCCGGTGCGGCCGATCGCTGATCGGGTAGAGCATCGAGAACGGCACCGCCGATCCCGTCGAGCGGGGGCTCACGCCCGCGCTGCGGCCGTCCGGCGGCAGCGAATGCACGGGGAGCAGCATCCGCACCGCCGCCACTCGGGCCAGCTGGCCGCGCGTCGGGACGCCGTTGACGTTCACGAGGATCTCGTGCACCCCGGTCTGACCGAGCGCCAGCCCCTCCGCAGGCGAACCGCGCAGCGGCACCGACAACCGGAACGGGATCGACTCCCCCGGCGCCAGCTCGTCCGCGATCGGCTGGAACTGCGGCGTCACCGCGTCCGCCGCGGCGTTGCCCTCCAGCGCGTCGCGCAGCGCCCCCTCCGTGGTGATCGGGTTGCCGCGCTGCACCCGCGCCCGCAGCTGCTCCACCGGCTGGTCACCGGTGTTCGTCAGCGTGCCGATGATCGTGAGCGTGTCCGGGCCGGTCGCCGTCACGATCCGCGGCGACATGTCCGTCAGGTCCAGGCGCAACGACACGCCCGAAACCCGGTCGACCGCAGGTTCGGCGGCAGCCGCGGCACCGGTTCCCCCGAGCGGGCCGATCAAGCCCGCAAGCAGCAGCACCGCGGTCGCGACCAGGGCCGCGACCGGTTTCACGCGGAGTCCTCCAGAAGTTCGGTGGCGCGGCGGATCAGCCGCCGCTCGTCGGCGTACGCCAGCCGGCTCTCCAGCTGGTCCAGTGGCACCCACGCCACCTCGGCCACCTCGACGTCGTCGTCGCACAGCTCCCCGCCCAACGCGCGCAGCAGGAAGTGGTGCACGGTCTTGTGCACCCGGCGGTCCTCGGCGACGAACCAGAAATCGATGGTGCCCAGCGGCGCGACCACGGCGCCGATGATGCCCGTCTCCTCCTCGACCTCGCGCACCGCCGCCTCCTCGGCCGTCTCACCGGCCTCGATGTGGCCCTTGGGCAACGACCACAGAAGGCGCCCACGACGATCGAGCCGGCCGATCACAGCGGCGGCGCCAGAGCTGTGATCGACGACGAGTCCCCCCGCGGACGTCTCGTCCACGGTGCGTAGCCGTCTCCGGCGGTCGTGGGATCGGCCCGCGCGACGCCCACCCGAGCGACTGCGCGAGGTCGACATGACTAGATGGTAGCTGTGTTTGATTGCCTCCTGCTCCTTCGTCGCAGGAGCTGGGTGGTCGCCTCGCGGAGGTCTCGGTCAGGTGCGGTCAGAGCGCGGGATCCGGCCTTCGGCTGGCTGGAGGGTTCGGTGCCGGGGGCGCGAGCCGTGCGTTCGGTGCGGCGAGTCGCGCAGCTGGCACGGCGAGTCCTGCGTTCGGTCTGGAGCGTGCGGCACACGAAGCGGAGCCCCGGCACCCTGCCGGGGCTCCGCTCGCTCGGGGGTTCGTCGGTCGGCGGCCGTGGTCACAGCTCCGGCGTCGGTGCCGACCGCGAGCGAGGGCCATCAGGTAGAAGAGGTCACCTGCGGTCCAGCCACCCTCGAGCTGCCATGACCACCACCCGGGGAGCGGTCGTCAGGTCATCCGGGCGAGCAGGCCGCCGTCGGCGAGCAGGGTCTGCCCGGTGATGAAGCTCGCGGCGTCGCTGACCAGGAACAGCAGGATCTTCGCGATCTCCTCCGGCTGCGCGGCGCGGCCGAGCAGGCAGCGGTCCACCTCGGCGCGGACGGTCTCCGACCAGGTATCGGCCATGTCGGTGAGGACGAAGCCGGGAGCGACGCAGTTCACCGTGATCGCCGGCGCCAGCTCGCGGGCGTAGGTGGTGGTGAGGTTCTCCACCGCGGCCTTGGCCGCGCTGTACGCCGCGACCTCCGGTGAGGAGAGCGGGTCCTGCCCGCGGATCGAGGACACGGTCACGATCCGGCCGTGGCCGCGGCGCTGCATCGCGGGGGCGACCGCGCGGATGAAGTGGGCCGGGCCGAGGACGTTCGCGGCGAACTGGTCGAGCCAACCGCCGGTGTCGCCCCCGCAGGCCGGGGTGGCCGCGACCGCCCCCAGTGCGCAGACGAGGCCGTCCGGGACGATCCCGTCGGCGAGCAGGCCCTCGACGGCGGCGGTCACAGCCGCCTCGTCGCGTCCGTCGCAGGTGATCGTGCGGGCCGACAGCTCCTGCGCGAGCTCGTCGAGGCGCGGGCCGGGCCGGCTGCCGTGCAGGACGACCTTCGCGCCCGCGTCGACGGCGAGGCGGGCGGTCGCGGCACCGATGCCGCGGGAGGAACCGGCGATGAGCAGGGTCTTGCCGGACAGGCCGAGCAGATCGGTCATCAGTGCGCACCTTTCGGATCGGGAGGGGGTCAGGAGTCCGCGACCACGGCGAGGATGTGCGTCGCGACCAGGCACGTCGTTCCGTCCTGGGTGGCACCGCGCACCGCCGCGCGGACTCGGCGGCGCTCCTCGTCGATCGACTCGACGGTGTAGTCGATCGTGACGGTGTCGCCGATGCGGACCGGGCCGGTGAAGCGGACCCGGTCGTACCCGGCGGAGACGGTGGTGCCGGGGATGCGGCCGGCCAGGATCGTCGATGCGGTGGACGCGAGCCCCAGGACGAGCACACCGTGCGCGATCCGGGTGCCGTACGGGGTGGTCCGCATGTACTCCTCGTCGACGTGGTTCGGCGCGAAGTCGCCGGTGATCCCGGCGAACAGGCCGACGTCGGACTCGGTGACGGTCTTGCGGAACCGGACGGTCTCGCCGACCGAGACGCCGAGGCTCATCGCGTGCCTCCGCGGGCGGCGGTGACGGCGCGGACCTCGACGGACTCCACGGTCGCGGCGGCGGCGAGCCGTTCGACGAGATCGACGGCGGGTCGCACCGGGTCGGCGAGGGCGGCCAGCGCGAGCCGGACGGCGACCGGTGGCCTGCCCGCCAGCTCGTCGGCGATCGCCCTGGCGGCCGCGACCGGGTCCGGGGCGACCCGGTCGACGAGCCCCCAGTCCAGCGCCGTCGCGCCGGTGACCCGTTCGCCGAGCACCAGCAGCCGCCGCGCCCGCTGGGTACCGACGAGGGCGGGCAGCCGGCTCAGCCCGGACCAGCCCGGCAGCGTGCCGATCTCGATCTCCGGCATGCCGAGGACGGCGTCGGGGGCGGCGACCCGGAAGGTCGTCGTCGCCGCCAGCTCCAGCCCGCCGCCCAGGGCGTGCCCGGCGACGGCCGCCACCGTCGGGACGGGCAGGGCGGCGAGCCGGGCGAAAGCGCGCTGGCCCGCCGGCGTCCACTCCTCAACGGCCGCCCGCGGATCGACCTGCGCGAACTCGGCCAGGTCGGCCCCCGCGCAGAACGACGGGCCCTCTCCGCGCAGAACGACGGCCCGCACGTCCGGGTCCTCGGCGAGCCGATCGGCGCACCGGCCGAGCTGCGCCAGCATCTGCGTGGTGAGGGCGTTGCGCCGGGCCGGCCGAGCCAGCACCAGCTCGGCGACCGGGCCGAGGCGCTCCAGCCGCACGGTCACGACGCCTCCAGCCCGTGCAGGGCGAGTACGCCGCGGACCCGGTGCGCGGCCAGCTCGGGATCGTCGAAGTACCCGATCGCGTTCGCCGCTTCGTAGACCCGGAGCAAGTGATCGAGGCTGCGTGCCGACTCCCGCCCGCCGATCATGCGGAAGTGCGGCTGCTGCCCGGCCAGGTACGCCAGCCAGACGATGCCCGTCTTGTAGTGCTGGGTCGGCGCGGTGAACAGCAGCCGCGCCAGCTGCTGGGTCGGGCCGAGGACCTCGCGGAAGCCCGCGGTGTCCCCGCGCTCCAACCGGTGCAGTGCCGCGGCGGCGTAGCGGGGGACGGCGGCGAACGCGCCGAGCAGCGCGTCGCTGTGCCGCCCCGCCTCGTCGTCGACCATCAGGTCGACGTAGTTGAAGTCGTCCCCGGTGAACATGCGGACGCCGGCGGGCAGCCGAGCCCGCAGCGCCCGCTCGGCGGCCGCGTCGAGCAGGCTCAGCTTGATCCCCGCGACGACCGGCGCGTGCCGGCCGATCAGGTCCAGCACGGTCTCCGCAGCGCGGCCGGGATCGGTGCTGCCCCAGTAGCCGCGCAGCGCCGGGTCGAACACCTCCCCCAGCCAGTGCAGCACCACCGGCCGTCGCGCGGCTGCGAGCACCGCGTCGTAGACGGCGAGGTAGTCCTCCGGCCGGGTGGCGGAGGCCGCGAGCTGCCGGCTCGCCATGACGACGGCGGTGCCGCCGCGGTCCTCGACGAACGCGAGCTGCTCCAGGTACGCCTCGGTGACGGCGGGGAGCGCCGCCGGGCCGGGCGGGAGCTGGTCGGTGGCGATCCCGACCACCGTCTCCCCACCCGCCTCGGCGAGGGTGCGGTCGATCAGGGTCCTGGCCTCGGTCCAGCCCAGCCCGCTGCCGCGCTGGGCGGTGTCCATGGCCTCGGCGACGCCGAGCCCGAGTCGCCACATCCGCCGCCGCACGGCGAGCGTGGCCTCCCAGTCGATCGCCGCCTCCGCGGTCGACGCCCGCCAGGGATCGGCGACGACGTGGACGGCCGCGTAGACCTTCCGGCACGAGACGGGCTCGGCGGTGTGCGGGTGCCCGGCGGGTTCACCGAGCGGGACGGTGGCGGCGGTGCCGTCCGGTCGGGGTAACCGGACGGCACCGCGCGTCGGCTGCGCGACGGTCATCGTCAGTGCTCGTGCACCAGGACGCCGCGCAGGTTGCGGCCCGCGTGCATGTCCTCGTAGGCCTCGTTGACCTGCTCCACCGTGTAGGTGCGGGTGACCAGGTCGGCGAGGTTGAGGTGCCCCGACTTGTAGTACGACAGCAGCTTCGGGATGTCGTGGCTCGGGTTGGAGTTGCCGAAGAGCACCCCGCGCAGCGTCTTGGCGTACACCACCAGCTCCAGCGGGTTGACCTCGATGCCCGGCTCGTGCGACCCGATCGACACGACGGCGCAGCGGCCTTCCTTGCGGATCGCGGAGAAGGCTTCGCCGATGATCGCGCCGTCGACCCGGCCCACGGTGACGATCGCCGCGTCGGCGCCCTGGCCGTTGGTGACCGAGTGCACGAACGGCATCGCCTCGGCGATCGAGCTGAACGCGTGGGTGGCGCCGAACCGCAGCGCCGACTCCCGCTTGAACTCCACCGGGTCGACGGCGACGATGTGCATCGCGCCGGCGTGCCTGGCGCCCTGCACCGCGTTGATCCCGACGCCGCCGACGCCCATCACGATCACGGTCTCGCGGGGCCGCACGGCCGCGCCGTTGACCGCGGCGCCCCAGCCCGTGGTGACTCCGCAGGCGACCAGGCAGGCGATCTCGAACGGGATGTCGTCGTCGATCTTGACGCACTGCTCCTGGCTGGTCACCAGGTAGTTGGCGAACGTCCCGAGGCGCTGCATGGCACCGCACGGGGTGCCGTCGGAGAAGAAGAACCGCGGCGTGCCGTCGAGCATGAACCCGGTCTGCACGTCCCGGCCGTTGTCGCAGATGTACTGCATGCCCTGAGCGCACCAGGTGCACGTGCCGCACATCGGCAGGTAGGCGGTGGCGACGTGGTCACCGACCTGCACCCGGGTGACGCCGGGGCCGACGGCGTCGATGATGCCGGCGCCCTCGTGCCCGCCGACGAACGGCAGGTCGACCACGGAGTCACCGGTGACGATGTGGTCGTCGGAGTGGCACAGGCCGGAGGCCATGACCTTGATCCGGACTTCACCCGGGCCCGGATCGGCCAGTTCGAGGGTCTCGGCCGTCCACTTGTCGCCGACCGCCCGCACGACTGCTCCACGAACCTGCATCACATGCTCCCTTGCACACTGATCCATCGACGTTCCGTCAGCAGGTCCACGTTGGCCGACCCGCCGAACCGCTCCCCGCAGCCCGACGCGCCGATCCCGCCGAACGGGACCTGCGGCTCGTGCATCGCCGTCGTATCGTTGACGTGCACCATCCCGGCCCGCAGCCGCCGGGCGAGCACCCGGCCGCGCTCGACGTCCCGGGTGAACAGGGCCGCTGACAGCCCGTACTCGGTCCGGTTGGCCAGCGCGATCGCGTCCTCGTCGTCCTCGGCCACGGTGATCGCTGCGACGGGGGCGAACGTTTCCTCGTCGAACAGCGGCATCCCGGGCCGGACCCCGCTGACCACGGTCGCCGGCACGTACCGGCCGTCGTGCCCGCCGCCGATGTGCAGGGTGGCTCCGCGGGCCACGGACTCGGCGACCATGGCGGCGGCGCGGGCGGCCTGCCGTTCGCTGATCAGCGGGCCGAGGTCGACGTCACCGGTCGCGGGGTCGCCGACGGTGAGCCGGGCGGCGTGGTCGGTGAGCGCGGCGGTGTAGGCGTCGGCGTGCTCGCGGACCACGATGTGCCGGCCGGTGGCGATGCACACCTGGCCCTGGTGGACGAACGTCCCGGCGGCCGCGCAGGAGACCGCGAGATCCAGGTCGGCGTCGGAGAGCACGACGGCGGCGTTGTTGCCGCCGAGCTCGAGCGCGACCTTCTTCAGGGTGCGGGCCGCGACCTCGGCGACCCGGCGGCCGACGGCGCTCGACCCGGTGAAGTGGATCATGTCGACGCCCGGGTGCTCGACGAGGGCGGGCCCGGCGTCGTGCCCGGGCAGCACCGCCAGCACGCCGTCCGGCAGGCCGGCGTCCACCAGCACCCGTGCCCAGGCGAGCCCTCCGGAGTGCGGGGTCTCCGGGGCCGGTTTGAGCAGCACCGCGTTGCCGAGCGCGAGCGCGGGCGCGGCGATCCGCAGCGCCAGGTGCATGGGGAAGTTCCAGCCGGTGATCAGGCCGATCACCCCGACCGGGACCCGTTCGACGACGTTCTCGCGGCCGGGCCGGACGGACGGCACGATCTCGGCCGTCGGGGTGAGCGCCAGCGCGCCCGCGAGGTGCAGCTCCTCGATGCTGTCGCCGACCTCGCCCTCGGCTTTGCGGCGCGTCCCGCCGGTCTCGGTGATCACCAGGTCGACGAGCTCCGGGCGGCGGGCGTCGAGCGCGGCGGCGGCGCGGCGCAGGACCAGCCTGCGCTCAGGTCCGGGCGTGGCGGCCCAGCGCGGTTGCGCCTCCCGGGCCCGGGCGATCGCCGAGTCGACGTCGTCGCGGGTCGCCTCCCGGACCGGGGGCGGGGTGGTGGTGAGAGTGGTCATGGGGTCCTCAGCGGTGCGGGGACCGGGGCCGTCCAGTCCAGCGAGCTCGCGGCTCGGCCGAGCATCAGCTGGTGGATCTGGCTGGTCCCGTCGATGATCTGGATGATCTTGGAGTTGCGGAAGTAGCTCTGGACGAGGTAGTCGGCGTGCACGCCGGCCCCACCCAGCAGCTGGACGGCGACGGTGGACTGGGTCATCGCCGCCTCGGTCGTGGCGAGCTTCGCGGCGGAGATCAGCGTGTTGTCGCCGCCGCCCCCGGCGGCGAAGCTCGCCAGCGCGGCGTGCACGAGGTGCCGCCCGGACAGGTACGCCGCGAGCATCGACCCGAGCTGGGCCTGCAGGAGCGGGTTGCGGGCGAGCGGCCCGCCGAAGGCCTCCCGTTCGCCCAGGTAGGTGGTGCACTCACGGAGCGCGCCGCGGATGAACCCGAGCGCGTACGAGGCGCAGTCCAGGCGCGCCAGGTTGACGCCCTCGAGCATCCCGGAGAAACCCTCGACGTTCATCCGCGCCTCGGCCGGTACCCGGCATCCGGAGAACGTGAGCGTCCCCAGCGGCACACCGCGGAACCCGATGAGCGGCTCCGGCGGGCCGGCTTCGGCGCCTTCGGTGGCGAGGTCGACGACGAACGCCGCCGTGTCCGCGTCCCGGCCGCGGTGGTCGAGCTTGGCGAGCACAACGGCGAACCGGGCCCGCGGGCCCTGGGTGATCCAGGCCTTCTCCCCGTCGAGGACGTAGTGGTCGCCGTCCCGGCGGGCGACGGTGGTGATCGCGCGGACGTCGGTGCCGGCGTGCGGCTCGGAGATCGCGAACGCGCCGAACCCGGTCCCGGCGAGCAGACCGGGCAGCCAGCGGTCGCGCACCTGCGGGTTCGCGTACTTGCACAGCATGTAGGCGTGCAGCCGGGCGATCGACAGCGCGAGCGCGAACGAGCCCGAGTACGACGCGACGATCTCGTTGCTCTCGTGGGCGAGGGCGAACCCGGCCGGGTCGATCGCCCCGCGTTCGTCGACGATCAGGCCCTGCAGGCCGATCTCGGCGGCGGTGCGCATGAGGTCGGTGTCGTAGATCGCGGTGCCGTCCTCGATCGCGCGGACCTGGGGCAGCACCTCCTTCTCGCAGAACTCCTGCACCACGGCCAGCAGCTCGCGGGTCTCCGCGGTGGTCTCGAACAGCCCGGTCACGACGCCACCCGCCCTTCGGCCGCGGTGAACAGCCCGGCCGGCATCGGCACCACCTCGCGATCGACGACCGGTTCGAAGCCCATGAGCGCGGTGATCCCCTCGACGGTCTGGCCGGGTGCGATCTCCCGCAGGGCGACGCCCCGGTCGGTCAGCTCGAACACGGCGCGTTCGGTGACGTAGAAGACCTCCTGGCCGCGGGCTCGGGCACGGGCCGCGTTGAAGGTCATGTGCTGCACGCGCGGCACGAACTTGCGCACCCGGCCCTCGGAGAGGACGGTCAGCCGCCCGTCGGCGATCTCGGTGCGCAGCCCGCCAGCTGTGAGCGTTCCGCAGAACACCACCCGCCGGGCGGACTGCGAGATGTTGATGAAGCCGCCGGCGCCGAACACCCGCCCGTCGACCAGCGACGAGTTGACGTTGCCCTCCGCGTCGACCTCGGCGAACCCGAGGCAGGTGACGTCGAGGCCGCCGCCGTCGTAGAAGTCGAACTGGGCGGCGTGCTCGACGACGGCCTCGGGGTTCCACGCCACGCCGAAGATGACCCCGCGGGCGGGCACCCCGCCGACCAGGCCCTGCTCCACGGTCAGGGTCAGCTCGTCGAGCCGGCCCTCTTCGGCGACCACCGCGGCGACCCCGTCGGCCATGCCGACCCCGAGGTTCACCACGGCACCCCGGGGGATCATGGCCGCGGCCCGGCGGGCGACGACCGCGCGTTCGGTGAGCGGCAGGGGCTCGGCCAGCCCCAGCGGGACGGACAGCTCGCCGGAGAACGCCGGCTCGTAGTCGGTCTGCGCGGTCTGGCGCTGCTCGGGATGGACCACGACGTAGTCGACGAGGTGCGCCGGCACGACCACGTCCCGCGCCTTGAGGCTCCCGGCCGCGGCGACCCGCTTGACCTGGGCGATCACGATGCCGCCGCTGTTGCGCACGGCGGTCGCGGCGGCCAGCACGCCGATCTTGGCAGCCTCCTGCTCGAGGGTGAGGTTGCCCTTCTCGTCGGCCGTGGTGCCACGGATGAAGCCGACGTCGAACCGCGGGGTCCGGTAGTGCAGGTACTCCTCGCCGTCGATCTCGACGACCCGGACCAGCTGTTCGGTGGTGCGGTCGTTGAGCCGTCCGCCGTCGATGCGCGGATCGCAGAACGTGCCCAGCCCGGTGCGGGTGAACAGGCCCGGCCGGCCCGCGGCGGTCTCGCGCAGCAGCTGCGCCAGCACGCCCTGCGGCAGGTTGTAGGCCTCGAACTCGCCGTCCTGGGCCATCGCGGCGAGCTTCGGCGACATCGCCCAGTGCCCGGCGACCATCCGGGCCAGCAGCCCGGGCTGGGCGAAGTGGTCGATGCCCGAGCCGGCGCGGTTGCCGACACCGCTGCACGCCAGCGCGGAGATCCCCTGCGGGTGGCCGGTGCGGGCGAAGCGCTCGCCGAGGGCGGACAGCAGCAGGTCGGGCTCGACGACCCCGCCGCCGGAGGCCTCGATGAGCAGGCTGGCGCCGTCGGGAACGAGTGCGACGGCCTCCTCGGCGCTGACGAACCGTGCCTTGACGTCCTTCGTGTACCTCACGGCATCACCCCGCCGCCGTTGGCCGAGATCGTCTGCCCGGTGAGGAAGGAGGCCGCGTCGGAGAGCAGGAAGCGGATGACGGCCGCGATCTCGTCGGCGGTGCCGAAGCGGCCGAGCACCATCTTCGAGGTCTTGCGCTCCACCCACTCCGGCGTGGCGTGCGGCCGGGTCATCGGGGTGTCGACCGGGCCGGGGGCGACCGAGTTGACCCGGATCCGCGGCCCGAGTTCGTGCGCGAGCGCCCGGGTGAGCCCGAGCGTGCCCGCCTTCGAGGCGGTGTAGGCGGCGACGTCCCGGGCGCCGGTGTAGGCCAGCTGGGACGCGACGGTGACGATCGCCGCGCCGGTGGCCCGCTGCAGGAACGGCAGGGCCGCGCGGGCGCAGCGGTAGGTGCCGGTCAGGTTCGTCTCGACGGTGCGGTGCCAGATCGCGGGCTCCAGCTCGGCGAACGGCACCTGCTCCATCACGCCTGCGGCGGTGACCAGGCCGTCCACCCCGCCGAACCGGTCGGCCGCGGCGGCGAACAGCGCCGCGACGGACCCGTCGTCGAGGACGTCGACCGGGACGGGGTGGGCGCGGTCCTCACCCAGCCGGTGGGCGAGCTCTTTCGCGCTCTGCTCGTCGTCGGGGGCGGGTCCGTGGCCCAGCACCACCGAGGCACCGGCCCGCACGGCCAGTTCGGCGGTGGCCGAGCCGATGCCGCCGGACGCGCCCGTGATCACCACGGTGCGGCCGTCGAGCCGGGCGAAGGGATCCGGCCCGGACGAATGGGTATCGCTCACGATCATCCCTTGAATGCGTAGGAGAGGACGGACTCTTCGTCGGCGCTCGCGGCGTCGAGCTCGCCGACGGTGCGCCCGCCGCGCATGACGACGATGCGGTCGCAGGTGAGCAGCAGTTCCTGGAGCACGGACGAGACCATCACGATGGCCAGGCCGGACTCGGCCAGCTCCCGGATCAACCGGTGGACCTCTGCCTTCGCGCCGACGTCGATGCCGCGGGTCGGCTCGTCGAGCAGCAGCACCCGGGGCCCGGTCGCCAGGACGCGGCCGAGCACGACCTTCTGCTGGTTGCCGCCGCTCAGCGTCGCGACCGGGGCGCCGGGATCGGGCGCCTTGATCCGCAGGCGCTTCGCGTAGGCGGCGTAGAGCTCGGCGCCGCGGGCTCGCGAGACCCACGGTCCCCGCGACAGCGCGTCCAGGGCTGCCAGCTCGAAGTTGTGCTGGATGCTGTGGTCCAGGCTCAGCCCCTGCTCCTTGCGGTTCTCCGGGACCAGGCCGATCCCGGCGCGGATGGCGTCACCGGGCCGCCGCGGCCGGTACGGCTCGCCGAACAGCTCCATGGCGCCCGCGGTCGCGCGGGTGGCGCCGAAGATCGCGGCGAGCAGCTCGCTGCGACCGCTGCCGACCAGACCGGCGACGCCGAGCACCTCACCCGGCGCGACCTGCAGCGACGCCGACACCACCCCCGGCGCGGCGAGCCCGTCGACCCGCAGGGCCGGGCCGTTCGGGGCGATGCGCTGCGCGGACCGGTCCCCGCGCTCGTACACCGCCGAGACGTCGGAGCCGATCATGTTGCGGATCAGCGCGTCCTCGTCGAACGCCGAAGCGCGGTCGGAGGCCACGAGCCGGCCGTCGCGCAGGACCGTGACCCGGTCGGCGACCTCCAGCACCTCGGTGAGGTCGTGGCTGATGAGCACGATGCCGTGCCCGCCGTCGCGCAGCTCCCGCATCAGCCCGACCAGGCGGCGGGCGTCCTCCGGGCCGAGCGAGGACGTCGGCTCGTCGAGGATGATGATCCGAGCGTCCTGGGCGAGCGCTCGGGCGATCTCCACGAGCTGCTGCCCGGAGACCGACAGGGTGGCCGCGGGCCGGCGCGGATCGACGTCCAGGCCGACCCGCTCGAGGTAGGTGCGGGCGAGCGCGGTCAGCCGCCTGCGGTCGATGAACCAGCCGTGCGCCGGCTCGATGCCCATCAGCACGTTCTCGCCGACGGACAGCGACGGGATGACGGTCAGCTCCTGGTGCACCATCGCGATGCCCTGGGCGGCCGACGCAGCGGCTCCGCCGTGCCGGGGCCGCCCGTCGACCAGGACCTCGCCCGCGTCCGGGGCGTACACCCCGAACAGCACCTTCGACAGGGTGGACTTGCCGGCGCCGTTCTCACCGACCAGTGCGTGGATCTCTCCGAGGTGCACGTCGAGGGTGACGTCGCGGAGCGCGTGCACCCCGGAGAAGCTCTTGGTGATGCCGGTCATCCGCACGAAGGCGGTGTCGGCCGGTGCGGAGATCGTGCCGGTCATGACGTCGTGCGGTCCCGTCGGACGAGCCGGTCGAGTACGACGGCGGCCACGATCACGGCGCCGGTGACGATCCGCTGCCAGTAGTCGGGCACGTTCAGCAGCTGCAGCCCGTTCACCAGCGATCCGATCAGCAGCGCGCCGAAGAACGTGCCGGCGAGCCGGCCCCGGCCGCCGAAGAGGCTCGTGCCGCCGACCACGACCGCGGCGATCACGTCGAGCTCCAGGCCGACGCTGCCCGCGGGCTGCCCCGACGACAGCCGCGACGACAGGATGAGCGCCGAGATCGCGACGCAGATGCCGCCGAAGACGTAGACGAACATCAGTACCCGGTTGACCCGGATCCCGGCGAGCCGGGCGGCCTCGGGGTTCCCGCCGACGGCGTAGATGCGCCTGCCGATCTTCATCCGGTGCAGGACCAGGTAGCCCAGCCCGAACACCACCGCCATGATGATCACCGGGATCGGGACGCCGAACACGTCGCCGAGGCCGATGCGCAGGTAGGGGCCGTCCGGGATCGACACCGGGCTGGAGTCGGTGACCAGCAGCGCGACGCCGCGGACTGCGGTCATCGTGGCCAGCGTGGCGATGAAGGCCGGCACCACCGCGACCGTGACCAGCAGCCCGTTGAGGGCGCCGACGACCGCGCCGACCGCCAGGGCGAGCAGGACGGCGAGCACCGCGCCGCCGAGCGAGTGCCCTGCCGGGTCGGCGGCCAGGCTCAGCGCCGCGAGGCTGCCGGTCAGGGCGGCCAGCGAGCCGACCGACAGGTCGATCCCGCGGACCAGGATGATCAGTGTCATCCCGACCCCGGCGATCGCGGTGATGCTCACCTGGCGCACGACGTTCGTCAGGTTGAACACCGTGAAGAAGTTCGGCGCGATGATCGCGAACAGCACCAGCAGGACGGCGAACGCCGCGATCGGGCCGAGCTCGGCGAGGCCGCCGGCCCGGGACCGGATCCGGGACGCGGGCCGGGTGGTCACGGGGGCGCTCTCGATCAGCTGCGTGCTCATCGGCAGCTCCTCGGGTCGTGGCCGGGCAACGGTCAGAAGGCCGGCTGGAGGGTGCCCGCGCGCACTTCCTCCGCGGTCACCAGCTCGCCGAGCTGGACCGAGTAGGCGGGGACGGGCTCGCCGCGCAGGTACTTGACGGTCGACTCCACGGCCGTGGCCGCCGTGGGCAGGTGCCGGACAGTGGCCAGCGCCTTGCCGGCGGCGATCGCGTCGAACATCTCCTTCTGGCCGTCGAGCCCGATGACGTCGATGCCGCTGCGGCCGCTCGCCTCGATCGCGGAGATCGCGCCGAGCGCGGCCTCGTCGTTGGCGCCGAAGATCAGCTGGACGTCGGGGTGGGCGGCGAGGATCGACTCGGCCGCCTTGGCCGACGCGTCGCGGCGGTACTGGCCGGGCTGTTCGGCGACGATCTCGAAGTTGCAGGCCTTGCGCAGCTCCAGCTCGAAGGCGCTGGTGCGGGCCACACTGGACTGGTCGCCGGTGATGCCGGAGATGATCGCGACCTTGACGCCCGGCTGGCCTTCGTAGTGCTTGACGATCCACTCGCCGATCGTCTTGCCCTCCGACGCGTACGGCGCCAGCGCCTGCGAGGCGGGCTTCACGCCGAGCATGCCCTTCTGCGTGAAGCTGTAGGCGATGTCGCGCTGCTGGGCCTCCTGCAGGACCGCGTTGAGACCCTGGGTGTTGGCCGGCATCATCACGATCGCGTTCGAGCCGCTCGCGATCGCGTTCTGGATGTCGTTGAACTGCTTGTTGACGTCGTCGTTGGCGCTCACGACGTCCAGCTGCACCCCGAGCTCGGCGGCCTTCGCCTGGGCCAGCTGCTGCTGGGTGACCAGGAACGGGTGGGAGAGCCCCTCGATCGAGAAGGTGATCTTGATCGGCGCGTCCGGCGGGAGCGGCTTGGGGTTGGTGTTCAGGGTCTTTCCGGCATCGGCCGCGGCGATCCCGTAGAGGTTCTTCGACAGGGTCTCCTCGAGCTCGGCGATCCGCTGGGCGTTCTCCGGGCAGTTCGGGCTGATCGCCTGGGCGTCGACGGTCGAGGCCGTCGAGCCGCCGCATCCGGCCAGCAGCAGGGTCGCCGCCACGACGGCGGCGCCGAGGGTGATCGATCGCATCGGTGCGATCTCCTTCCGTTGACGGGGGAAGAGCCGAGGGGTCAGGTGCGACGGGAGCGCCGGGCCGGGGCCATCGCGACCGGCGGGAAGAGCAGGCTCGAGATCTTCTCGGCGGCCTTGATCAGCAACGGGGCGAACTCGTCGACCGCCCGGTGGTCGTCGAGCCGGAACTTCGGCGCGCCGATGCAGACGGCGGCGACCGCGTTGCCGAGCGGGTCGAGGATCGCGGTGGCGACCGACCGGACGTCGGGCTCGCGCTCCTCGAAGTTCAGGGCGTAGCGGCGCTTGCGCACCTGCTCGAGATCGGCGGCGAGCTCCGCCATGCTCGTGACGGTGTTCGGCGTGTACCGGATGTAGTCGAGCCGGGGGAGCAGCCGCTCCACGAGCACCGCGGGCAGGAACGCGAGGATCGCCTTGCCCTGCGAGGTGGCGTGCAGCGGAACCCGTTGCCCGACCTCGCCGTACATCTGGACCGGGTGCGGCGAGCGCAGGCACTGGACGTAGGTGACCTCCAGGCCCTCGCGCACCGACAGGAAGACCGTCTCCCCGCTGGTCTCCCGCAGCTCCTCGAGCACCGGCAGCGCCAGCTCGCCGAGCGAGCGCCGATCGATGCGCAGCGTCCCGAGCAGGCGGGCCTGCGGCCCGAGCTCGTAGAGCTTGGTGACCTCGTCCTGCACCGCGAAGCCGCGGTCGCACAGCACGCGCAGCAGCCGTCGCGTCGTGCTGAGCGGGAGGTCCAGTGCCTGGGACAGGCTCGTGAGGTTCGCGCCTCCGGCCTGGATGCCCAGCTCGCTGAGGACGTCGAGCAACCGGTAGGCCGCCTGCGCCCCTTGTACTTCCACCATGTGGCAACTCCTCGTCGTGTTGCGGGCGAAAGAGTGCGGATTCGGCAGGCGATCTGTCAAGATGTCCGTCGAAATCTCCCAGAAAACTCGGGATTTCAGATGCTGGATCGCCGTGGAACATGTGCGCCACGATGTGGCGATATTCCACGATGTGACAGTCTCGCGAGGTCGGTGTGCGGTCAGTGACGGGACCCGGGTCGGCCGACGCGGCGAGTCGCACGTCCGGTCGGGTGAGTGCTGCTGCGCCTCACCCGCCCTCTCACCCGCTGCCTCACTCGCCGAGTCGCGTGTTCGGCCCCGGTTGCGGGTGCCCGGGAACACGATCGCCTCCGGCGGGGGCGCCGTCCGGCGGCCGGTAAAGTGGTTCGCCGTGTCTCCTGCAGTTTCCGCACCCGCCGTCGACCCCGAGCTGCAGCGCGCGCAGGAGAATGCGGTTGTGCAGCTGATCGCGGTACCGCCGGTCGCCGAGGAGCTCGCGGCCGAGTTCGCCGCGGCCGGACATCGGCTGTACCTGGTGGGCGGCAGCGTGCGTGACGCACTGCTGCAGCGGCCGGTGAGCGACCTCGACTTCACCACCGACGCGCGGCCCGAGCAGGTCGTGGCGCTGCTGAAGGCGCGGCGGGGGCCGATCTGGGACACCGGCATCGAGTTCGGCACCGTCGGCACGAAGCGCGGCGACTACTCGATCGAGATCACGACGTTCCGCTCCGACGCCTACGACCGCGTCTCGCGCAACCCGGTCGTCGCGTTCGGTGACTCCATCGAGGACGACCTGCGCCGGCGTGACTTCACCGTGAACGCGATGGCGCTGGAGCTGGTCCCGGACGGCCAGCACCGGTTCGTCGACCCGTTCGGCGGCCTGGCCGCGCTCGCCGCCGGCACCCTCGACACGCCGGCCACGCCCGAGGAGTCGTTCGCCGACGATCCGCTGCGGATGCTGCGCGCCGCGCGGTTCGTCTCCCAGCTCGGGCTCACCCCCGCCCCGCGCGTGGTCACCGCGATGACGGAGATGGCGGGGCAGCTCAGCCGGATCACCCGCGAGCGCGTGCAGGCCGAGCTGACCAAGCTGATCCTCGGCCAGCACCCGCGCCGCGCGATCGAGCTGATGGTCGACACCGGCCTCGCCGAGGACGTGCTGCCCGAGGTGCCCGCGATGCGCCTGGCCATCGACGAGCACATGCAGCACAAGGACGTCTACACGCACTCGCTCGTCGTCATGGAGCAGGCGATCGAGCGGGAGACCGACGGGCCCGACCTGGTGCTGCGGCTGGCCGCGCTGCTGCACGACATCGGCAAGCCGGCGACCCGGCGCAAGGAGCCCGACGGTCGGGTGAGCTTCCACCACCACGAGGTCGTCGGCGCGAAGATGGTGCGCAAGCGGCTGCGGGAGCTGCGCTACCCGAAGCAGATCGTGGACGACGTGGCGCAGCTGGTGTTCCTGCACCTGCGCTTCCACGGCTACGGCAAGGGCGAGTGGACCGACTCCGCCGTGCGCCGCTACGTCACCGACGCCGGGTCGCTGCTGGACCGCCTCCACAAGCTCGTGCGCTCCGACTGCACCACGCGCAACAAGCGGCGGGCCGCCGCGCTGCAGCGCAGCTACGACTCGCTGGAGGAGCGGATCGCCGCGCTGCGGGCCAAGGAGGAGCTCGATGCGATCCGGCCCGATCTCGACGGCAACCAGATCATGGAGATCCTCGGCATCTCGCCGGGCCCGCTGGTCGGCAAGGCGTACAAGCACCTGCTGGCGCTGCGGATGGAGCGCGGCCCGCTGGGGCACGACGAGGCTGTGGCCGAGCTCAAGCGCTGGGCGGCTGATCACGGCCTCTGATCCGGCCCCGGGTCGCTGCGAACGGCGCTTTCGTGAGGAACGGTGCTCACGAAGAGGGCCGTTGGTTGCTCTGGGGACGGTGTTCAGGACGGCGCGGCCGGTGCGCGGCTCGAGCCGGGTTCAGGAAGCCTTGCGGCGCCGGAGCAGCAGCAACAGGTCGTGCCCCAAGTAGCCCACGACGTAGAGCAGCGCGGCCGCCCCGAGCAGCAGCGGCGCGCGGCCGTCGGGCGGGGACAGCAGTGCCGTGACCGTGACGGCGATCACGTACCCGACGTTGAACACCACGTCGTAGAGCGCGAACACCCGGCCCAGCGCGGCGTCGCGCACCTCGCTCTGGACCGCGGCGTCGGTGCACAGCTTCACGATCTGGCCGGTCATCCCGATCACGAACGCGCCGGCGAGCACTGCGGGCATCGACAGCAGCGCGGCCACGACGACCTGGCTGAGCACGGCCGCGATCAGCGCCGCCCGCACGGTCCACGTGCGCCCGATCCACCGCACCAGCGCCGGGGTCACCACCGCGGCCAGCACCAGGCCGGCGGCGGTGCAGGCGAGCGCCTCCCCGATGCCCTCCAGCCCGGCTCGGAACACGCCCTCGTCGACGAACGCGTACCGGTAGAGCAGCAGCGTCAGCAGCGTGCTGATGCCGAACGCCAGCCGGTGGCAGCCCAGCGCGAAGAACGACGACGTCACCGTCGGGGTGGCGAGCGAGGCCTTCGCCCCGTCGAGCAGGCCGCGGGCGACCGCGATGAGGGCCTGCGGGTGCTCGTCGAACTGGTCGGGGCCCAGCCGTTCGCGGGAGAACCGCACCGCGATCAGCGCCGCGACCACCGCTCCGAGGATCGACACCGACATCGTGGCGGCCGATCCGGCGTCGTCCCCGCCGAACACGTGCCGCAGCCCGACCGCGCTGCCCGCCCCGAGCGCGGACATGCCCGTGCCGATCGTCACGGCGAGCGTGTTCGCCTCCACCACGTTGTGCTTGGGCACCACGTGCGGCAGCGACGCCGACAGCCCGGCCAGCGCGAACCGGCCGATCCCGGCCACCACCAGCGCCCCGACGTAGAACAGCGGGCCCTGGTTGCCGGCGAGCACCAGCAGCGCGACGAGCGGGATGATCGCCGCCTTCGCGAGGTTGGCGACCGTGAGCACCAGCCGTCGGTCCCACCGGTCGAGCAGGGCCCCGGCGAACGGGCTGACCAGCGAGTACGGCAGCAGCAGCACGGCCAGCCCGGCGGCGACGGCCAGCGGATCGGCCTGCCGCTGCGGGTTGAACAGCACGGACGCGCCCAGCGCGGCTTGGAACAGCCCGTCGCCCCACTGGGTGGCGAACCGGACCGCGAGCAGCCTGCGGTAGCCCCGGGTGCGCAGCAGGCGCACCACGCCGAGCCGGTCGGTCGTGGGGCGGGAATCCCCGGTCACGCCCTGTTCACGGGGCGTGGCGGAAGGCGTGGGCACGGTGGGCAAGGCTACGCGCTCGGGCAGGTGCGACGATGAGACCGTGGTGGACGCCCGATCCGGTGAAGGTCTCGATGTGGAACCGGGCAGTCTGCTCATCGCTGCACCCGGTCTGACCGACCCGAACTTCCGCCGCACGGTCGTGTACATGATCGAGCACCGTGCGCGCGGCAGCCTCGGCGTCGTGCTCAACCGGCCGAGCGAGGTGCAGGTGCGTGACGTGCTCCCCTCGTGGGCACCGCTCGCGTCGAGACCGCACGCAGTGTTCGTCGGAGGACCAGTCGAGAACGAGACGGCGCTGTGCCTCGCCACGCTCCGCGCGGGGCAGGACCCGAGGGCCGTACGCGGCCTGGTACCCGTACGCGGACCGGTCGCGCTGGTCGATCTCGAGTCCGATCCGCGCGCGCTCGAGCAACGATTGCGCGGGCTGCGGGTGTTCGCCGGGTACGCCGGGTGGGACGCCGGCCAGCTGGAGGGCGAGATCGCCCGTGGGGACTGGATCGTCGTGCCCGCCCTTCCGGACGACGTCCTGTCGGGGCACGACAGAGGGCTCTGGGAGCACGTGCTGCGCCGTCAGGGCATGCCCCTGGCGCTGCTGGCCACGTACCCGGTGGACGTGCGGCGCAACTAGCTGGGTGCGCCGACGCGCCCGGCGAGGGCGGTCGCGCCTGGCGCGTCCGGATCGTGCGGAGGACCGCCGGACGAATCTCCGCGCGGGTGTGTCCGTTCCGCGGCCGTCATGGCCACCACGGTTGATGCTCCTGTTGCCCCTGCTCGAGCCGGGACCACTCGCGCGCTCCTGACGGCCGGTGCGTTCGCCGGGCCGCGCTTCGTGGCCGTGTCCGGCACCGGGGGTCCTGACGCGTGGGGGTTCGACCTGTCCCGGCACGCGCTGAGCGGGCTGAGCCGCGGCTCCACGGGCTGGGTGCAGATCGCCGGGTTCGTCGGCGCGGGTCTGCTGGCGATCGCGCTCGCGGTCGCCGTGCGGCGGACGCGGGGCCGCGCCGCGGGCGTGCTCGTCGGCGTCGACGGCGCCGGGCTGGTCGGGAGCGTCCACCGCGGATCCGTGCGGCGGATTCCCGGTCGGGACGCCTCCCGACTGCCTCGGCGCGATGAGCTGGTACTTCCAGCTCCACTACGCGGTGTCGGTGATCGGGATCCTGGCGCTCGTCGCGGCGTGCCTCGTGATCGGCCGCCGCGCTGCTCGACGGGACCACGGCCGTGGTGGTCGTCGGGCTGCTGGGGCAGCCCGGGGTCGACGGCATCACGATCCGGCTCGCGCTGGCGGCGCTCGCGCTGTGCATCTGGACGACCGCGCTGGCGCTGCGCCTGCGGAGCGCGCAGGGCCGCCCGCTCTGACGCGACGGGCTGCCGATCCCGATGGCCGAGCAGGACCGTTGCTGCGGGACGCGGGCGTGATCGCGAAGGGACAGCGCTGGTCATGGAGGCGCTGCCCCGGGGCCGGTCGGGGCGTACCAACTGCAGGCGGCCATCGCGGCCGGCCACGACGAGGCCCCGGACGCGCAGTCCACTGATCGGCCGCAGATCGTCGCGCTGTCCGAGCTCCTGCTGCGGATCGACGACAACCTGATCGTGCGCCTGGACCACCTGCTCGCCGTCGCGGTGGTGGACGGCCCGGCGGCCGGGCTGACACTGCTGGACGAGGTGGCGGCCGACCCGCGGCTCGCACGCGATCACCGGGTGCCGGCGGTGCGGGCGCACCTGGTGGAGCGCTCCGGCGATCGCGCGGGTGCCCGTGCGACGTTCCTGGCTGCAGCGGGCCTGGCGGTCAACCCGATGCAGCAGCGCTACCTGGCCGGCCGTGCCTCGGCGCTGACGTGATCCAGCTCTCGTCGGTCAGCTCGTCCGCTCGGCGGTGTTCTCGGTGCTGTCCTCGCCGCTGCCGGTGCTGCAGCCGGCCACCCGATCGCAGCCCGGGCACGAGCCTCCGCAGACCGGCATGGGCGCGGGCCGGACTGCCGCCGCGGCGCGGTCGCCCACGGTGCCGGCGATGCCGGTGAACACCAGCACCCCGATCACCCCGATCACGACGAGCGCCCAGGCCAGGCCCGCGCCGGGCCCGGTGAGCAGCACGCCGCCGGTCAGCGCGCCGACCGCGCCCGCTGCGGCGAAGGGCACTGCCGCTGCCTTGTTGGCGACCTGGAACGCGGCGTCGGAGGCGAGCGTCGCGCGGGTCTTCACCCCGGCGAACCGGTTGCGCGGCAGCCGCCCGCGCGCGCCGAGGGCCGCGGTGGCCAGGAGCAGCAGGCCGGCGAGCAGGAGCAGGCCGCCGAGGACGGAACCGAGGTACGCGGGCACCGGTCCAGGGTAGGCGAACCCGATCGCAGGCCCGCGGCCAGCGGCGTTACCCTGAAAGACGTGGCCCGCCGACTTCTCGTGCCGGCCGCGCCGAGGTAGCGAAGACAGACATCCACGCCGGCGCGGCCGACCCCTCATGCTCACGGGCACGAGGGGTCTTCTGGTTTTCGGGCCGACAACGACCTTCCCTGGAGCGGGACATGACCACGGACACGACCACGACCGGTGCCCCGGCGGAGCCGTCGGGCGATCCCGATGCCCTGCCGTACCGCTACAACGCCGCGCTGGCGGCGGAGATCGAGCGGCGCTGGCAGGACCTCTGGGAGGAACGCGGCACCTTCCACACCCCGAACCCGGCCGGGCCGTGGGCCACACCGGAGGCCATCAAGGGCGAGAAGGTCTACCTGCTGGACATGTTCCCCTACCCGTCGGGGAAGGGGCTGCACGTCGGGCACCCGCTGGGCTTCATCGGCACCGACGTCCTGGGCCGCTACCTGCGGATGACCGGCCACAACGTGCTGCACGCGATGGGCTTCGACGCGTTCGGCCTGCCGGCCGAGCAGTTCGCCGTGCAGACCGGCGCGCACCCGCGCAAGACCACAGAGGACAACATCCGCCGCTACAAGGCGCAGCTGCGGCAGCTGGGTCTGGCGCACGACCCGCGCCGCTCCGTCGCCACCACGGACGTCGAGTTCTACCGCTGGACCCAGTGGATCTTCCTGAAGATCTTCGAGTCCTGGTACGACGAGGAGCAGCAGAAGGCCCGCCCGATCTCCGAGCTGGTCGAGGAGTTCGCCCAGGGCAAGCGCCGCACCCCCGACGG
The DNA here is from genome assembly GCF_900142365.1 of Pseudonocardia thermophila. GTDB lineage: Bacteria > Actinomycetota > Actinomycetes > Mycobacteriales > Pseudonocardiaceae > Pseudonocardia > Pseudonocardia thermophila. The sequence continues at coordinate 128,427 of NZ_FRAP01000012.1, forward strand.
GCGCGGCTGGTGCGAGCTGACCACCGCCGAGCAGCGGAAGGTGATCGACTCCTACCGGCTGGCGTACGTGTCCGAGGCGCCGGTGAACTGGTGCCCCGGCCTGGGCACGGTGCTGGCCAACGAGGAGGTCACCGCCGACGGGCGCAGTGAGCGGGGCAACTTCCCCGTCTTCCGCCGCAACCTGAAGCAGTGGATGATCCGCATCACCGCCTACGCCGACCGGCTGATCGACGACCTGGACCGCGTCGACTGGCCGGAGTCGGTCAAGGCGATGCAGCGGAACTGGATCGGCCGCTCCGAGGGCGCTCAGGTGCGCTTCCCCACCACCACGAACACGGGTGAGCGGGTCGACATCGAGGTGTTCACGACGCGGCCGGACACGCTGTTCGGCGCGACCTACATGGTACTGGCACCCGAGCACCCGCTGGCCTCTCAGCTGCCGCCCGCCGAGTGGCCCGAGGGCACCGACGAGCGCTGGACGGGCGGCGCGGCGACGCCGGCCGAGGCCGTGACGGCCTACCAGCGGGCCACCTCGCGCAAGTCCGAGCTGGACCGCCAGGAGAACCGCGAGAAGACCGGTGTCTTCACCGGTGCGTACGCGACCAACCCGGTCAACGGCAAGAAGATCCCGGTGTTCATCGCCGACTACGTCCTGATGGGCTACGGCACCGGCGCGATCATGGCCGTGCCCGCCCAGGACCAGCGCGACTGGGACTTCGCCGCCGTGTTCGGCCTGCCGGTGGTCCGCACCGTCGACCCGGGCGAGGACTGGGACGGCGAGGCGTTCACCGGCGACGGGCCGGCGATCAACTCCGCGAACGACGAGATCAGCCTGAACGGTCTGAACGTCGCCGACGCCAAGCGCACGATCATCGACTGGCTGGAGGAGAAGGGCTACGGCAAGTCGGTCGTGCAGTACAAGCTGCGCGACTGGCTGTTCTCCCGGCAGCGCTACTGGGGCGAGCCGTTCCCGATCATCTGGGACGAGGACGGCCCGCTGCCGGTCCCCGAGGACCAGCTGCCGGTCGAGCTGCCCGAGATCGCCGACTACTCGCCGAAGACGTTCGACCCGGAGGACGCCGACTCCGAGCCGGAGCCGCCGCTGTCGCGCGCCAAGGACTGGGTGCGCGTCGACGACAAGCACTGGCGCGAGACCAACACGATGCCGCAGTGGGCCGGCTCCTGCTGGTACTACCTGCGCTACCTGGACCCGGAGAACGACGAGCGCTTCGTCGACCCCGAGGTCGAGCGCTACTGGATGGGCCCGGACCCGAACAAGCCCGGCGACCCGGGCGGGGTCGACCTGTACGTCGGCGGCGTCGAGCACGCCGTGCTGCACCTGCTGTACGCGCGGATGTGGCAGAAGGTGCTGTACGACCTGGGGGAGGTCAGCGCCGAGGAGCCGTTCCGCAAGCTGTTCAACCAGGGCTACATCCAGGCCTACGCCTACACCGATGAGCGCGGTGTCTACGTGCCCGCCGAGGAGGTCGTCCAGAACCCCGACGGTGGTTTCACGTGGAACGGCAAGCCCGTGAACCGCGAGTACGGCAAGATGGGCAAGTCGCTGAACAACGTGGTGACGCCCGACGAGATGTGCGAGCGCTACGGCGCCGACACGTTCCGGCTGTACGAGATGTCCACGGGCCCGCTGGAGGCGTCGCGGCCGTGGTCGACGCAGGACGTCGTGGGCTCGCAGCGGTTCCTGCAGCGCGTGTGGCGCAACATCATCGACGAGCGCACCGGCGAGCTGCGGGTCACCGACGAGGCCCCGGACGACGACACGATGCGCCTGCTGCACCGCACCATCGCCGGGGTCCGTGAGGACTTCGAGGCGCTGCGCTACAACACGGCCGCGGCGAAGCTGATCGAGTACAACAACCACCTGACCAAGACCTACGGCAAGGTCGGGGTGCCGCGCGCGGCCGCGGAGCCGCTGGTGCTGATGATGGCGCCGCTGACGCCGCACATCGCCGAGGAGCTGTGGCAGCGGTTGGGTCACGAGGAGTCGCTGGCGTACGGGCCGTTCCCGGAGGCGGACGAGCGCTGGCTGACCGTCGACACGGTCGAGTACCCGATCCAGGTCAACGGCAAGGTGCGCTCGCGCATGACCGTCCCGGCCGACGCCGACAACGCCGCACTGGAGGCCGCGGCGCTGGCCGACCCGAAGGTCGTGGAGCTGCTGGCCGGGCGCACCCCGAAGAAGGTCATCGTGGTGCCCGGGCGGCTGGTGAACGTCGTCGGGTAGGTCCGATCAGAGCACGACGCGGCCGGGTGATGCTTGCTCACCCGGCCGCGTCACGTCTGCTCGGCCATCACGACCTCGGCCATCTCCACCCGGTCCAGCCCGGTGGCAGCTCCTGGTGGACGATCCGCGGCGCGCGGGCGACGACCGCCGGCAGCCGGCCGAAGAACCACTGCGCGTGCTCGGAGCGCACGTGCGCCTCGCCAGCCGCCTGGTCGGCGTAGTCGGCGAGCACGACGTACTCGTCGCCGCCCTCCACGCTCTCGTAGCAGGTGAAGCGCAGGTTGCCGGGTTCTCGCGCACCTGGGCCGAGTAGCGGACGATGCCGTCGAAGAAGGCCTCGCGCTGGTCGGGGCGCACGTCGATGCGGATGACGATGAAGATCATGGGTGCCTCCGGTCGGTCGCTCCGACCTCCGCGCACCACCGGCGCTCCTGTGCCGGCCGATCCGTTCAGCTGACGAGGATCCGGACCCTGCGTGCGCGGCCGCCGGAGGCAGCGGCGTGCGCTCGGCCCGCGACGGCAGATCATCGCTCCCGGTTCTGCTCCCGCTCCCGGGCCACCTCCTCCGACACGCAGATCCACTCCCCGACCAGATCGATGACGCACCGAGCGTCGTCCAGCGCCGCCTGGGCCACGTCCAGCGGCGGGGCACCGATCTCGGCGAGCTGCTGGCGGTTGAGCAGCAGCCGCAGCCGCCGCCCGGCCTCGGGGTCGAGCCCGCGCTCGCGCACCACGTGGCGCAGGAACGCGGCGACGACGGCGGACTCCCCGGCGGGCGGCACCCGATCGAGCAGCAGCAGCGCCGCCTCGGCTACCTGCAGCGCTCCGCGCAGCGCGACGGCCACCGACTGGGCGGTGAGCCCGGCGACGGCGAGCACGTGCCCGGCTGTCAGCTCGTCGCGAGCTCGGCCGATCGGGGCGGGAACGCTCACTAGACGATCCTCACCGCCTCGGCAGCGGCGCGGCGCAGCCGAGCCGTCTGCGCCTGCTCCAGCTCCCCCACCCGCACCGGCAGGGCGGTGAGGGCGATGCCCGACCGCACGCTGTGCCGCCACAGCAGCTCATCCATGCGGTCCAGCTCGGCCCACGGCGACTGCATGGCGCAGAGCACCACGACGAGGTCCAGCGCGGGGATCTCCGGCAGGTCCGACTGCGCCCACGGGCCGACGACGAGCACCCGGTCGAGCCGGTCGCCGTAGAGGATCGACAGGTCCACGGCGACGGCCGCGGCGAGGTCGGCGTCGTCCCCGGTCGGGTCGGGGTGCTCGGCGGCGGCCCGGTCGGCGACCAGCGGGTCCATCAACCCCTCGTTCACCAGCCACGCGAGCGCGCGCCGGCGGCCGCGGGCGTCGCGGAAGCGGAACCAGGCGTCGCGCAGGTCGGGGAACTCGACGAGTGTGTCCTTGAACCGGCGGAACGCCCCCGGCCCGTTGATGGCCCGGTCGAGCAGGTCGGCGGCGCGGCGGCGGTGCACGGAGGCGACGAAGTCGGCCATGTCGCGGTAGCTCTCGCGGCTCTCCGTGCGCCGGATCCGCACCCACCCCACCGCGGCCAGCTCCTCCGGCGCCTCGGGATCGCCGCCGCGGGTCAGGCTGCGGATCGCGCCGCTGTGCCGGTCGATCCACCACGAGCGGCCGTTCGTGCGGTCGTCGAGGGCCTGCGCGAGCGCCCCGAGATCGACGGCGGCCGGCTCCAGCATGCGGCGAGACTAGTGTCCGCCGGGCCGATCAGCGCCGTCGTTCGACGGCGGCCACGACCCCCAGCCAGCCCATCGCCACGAGCACGGTCACCGCGAGCACGAGCGGACCGGCGTACCCGCCCGCCGTCGAGTAGAGGTCCCCGGCGAGGAACACCGCACCGGCGAGGCGCGAGCCCCGGGCGAGCCGCGCCTGACCGGTGCGGGAGTAGTGGTGCCCGGCGACGAAGTTCGCCGCGATCAGCGCCGCGAACGCGATCGTGCCGACGACGAGGTGGCCGATCGTGCTCGCGGTCATGCCGGGCACGCCCGGGTCGCCGACCGGGAAGCCGCCCCCGCCCTGCAGGACGAACGGGCCGGCCAGCACCAGCCCGATCCCGGTGACGGCGACCAGCCGCGGCGCCCACACCCCGTCGGGGCTGCCGCGGAGCGCCTGCCGCAGGCCGAGCGCGCCCGCGAGCGTGAGCAGCCCGCTGCCACGAAGTTCGTGATCTGCAACCAGCCGAGGTCGCCGTTGGACAGCATGCTGATCGGGAAGCGGACGAGGTCGAAGCCCTCGCGGGTGAACGCCTGCGCGAGCGAGACGACGCCGAAGACGACGGGTGCGGCGACGAGCCCGGCGAGCAGGCGCCGGGTGCGGACGTCGTGGGTGCGGGTGCGGGCGGCGGTCACGGTCATGGTCGGTCCTCTCGGAGCTGACGGGAACAGGTGCGCTCGTTCGTCGGCACCGTTCTCGTCGCAGTCCGGACACGGCGTCTGAACAGGGAAGATGTGCGTTCCCTGTCGCATCAGGCGTTCCCTGTCACATAATCCCGGGCGACGCACCTGCGTCCGAGAGCACAACGACCACGAGGAGGACGGGGTGCAGTTCCTGTTCACCATGAAGGACAGCGGCCACAGCGGCGAGGTCGATCCCGATCTCTACACCCGCATGGGCGAGTTCATCGCCGAGCTCAGCAAGGCGGGCGTGCTCGTCGCCACCGGCGGCCTGGACGCCGGTACGCGGCTGCGCAGCGAGAACGGCGAGCTGACCGTCACCGACGGCCCGTTCGCCGAGACCAAGGAGGCGATCGTCAGCTTCGCGCTGCTCGAGGTGCCCTCGCGGGAGGAGGCGCTCGAGCTGACCAAGCGGTTCCACGAGGTGCTCGGCGACGGCGAGTCGACGATGTACCAGGTCTTCGGTCCGGACACCGCGTGACACCCGACGTCGTCGGTGAGGTCTGGCGGGCCGAGTCCGCGCGCATCGTCGCCGGACTGGCCCGCCTGCTCGCCGGCGACGTCGGCCTGGCCGAGGAACTGGCGCAGGACGCCCTGGTCGCGGCGCTGGAGCAGTGGCCGGCGACCGGAGTTCCGGAGAACCCCGCCGCATGGCTGACCACGGTCGCCCGCCGCCGCGCGGTCGACGCGCTGCGCCGCCGGGCGCGCACCGATCGCGGCCGCGCCGAGCTGGCCCGCAGGCTCCAGGAGGAGCCGCAGGAGGTGCTTCCCGATCCGGGCGGCGAGCTCACCGACGACGTCCTGCGGCTCATGGTGGTCGCCTGCCACCCGGTGCTCGACCCGCAGGCCCGGGTCGCGCTGACCCTCCGCGTGGTCGCCGGGTTCACCACCGCCGAGATCGCGCGTGCGTTCCTGCTGCCCGAGCCGGTGATCGTGCGGCGGATCAGCCGGGCCAAGCGGGCGCTGGCCGTGGCCCAGGTGCCGTTCGAGGTCCCGGAGGGGCCGGAGCGGGCCGCCCGGCTCGCGTCCGTCAGCGACGTGCTCTACCTCGTCTTCAACGAGGGCTACGCGGCCACCGGGGGGGCCGACTGGCTGCGGCCCGCGCTGTGCGACGAGGCGATCCGGCTGGCCCGCATGCTCGCCGATCTCGCGCCCGACTCCGCGGAGGTGCACGGCCTGCTCGCGCTGATGGAGTTGCAGCACAGCCGCCGCGCCGCCCGGGTCGACGCCGACGGGGTGCCGATCCTGCTGCAGGACCAGGACCGCTCCCTCTGGGACGCCGACCGGATCCGGGCCGGGTTCACGGCGCTGCTGCGTGCCCGGGGGGCCGGTGGCCCGCCCGGCGCGTACGTGCTGCAGGCGGCGATCGCGGCCTGCCACGCACGGGCGCGCACGGCGGCGGAGACCGACTGGCGCCAGATCGCCGGGATCTACGAGCTGCTGGTCCGGGTGCAGCCATCGCCCGTCATCGCGCTGAACCGGGCGGTCGCGGTCAGCATGGTCGAGGGCCCCGACGCTGGGCTGCGGCTCGTCGAACCGCTGCTGGCCGAGCCCGCCCTCGCCCGCTACGCGCTGCTGCCCGGCACCCGCGGCGAGCTGCTGGCCAGGGCGGGTCGGGTGGCCGATGCACGGGCGGAGTTCCGCCGGGCCGCGGAGCTCACCGCCAGCGGCCCCGAGCGCACGGTGTGGGAGCGCCGGGCCGCGGCGCTGGGGCCGCAGCGGCCTGCTGGCCCAGCCCTCGGCCCGGCCGTGACGGAGTTCCTCGCCGGCTGCTCACCGTCGACCGCGCGCTCCTACGCCCAGACGCTGCACCGGCTGCGCCGCGATCTCGGCCCGGACCTGCCGGTCGCGGACCTGACCGCGCAGGCGGTCGCCCGCGTCGTCACCACGGCCTGGGCGGACGCCGCCGCGGCCACGTGGAACCGGCACCGGGCCGCGGTGCGGGCGTTCGCCGCGTGGGCCGGTGTCCCCGGACTCGACGCGCTGCTGCCCCGTCGGGCCGCGCCGCGGCGGCGCACCCGGCCGCTGCCGGTCGACCGCCTCGCGCTCGCCGTCGAGAACGCGCCGCTGCGCGAGCGGGCGCTGTGGCAGCTGCTGCGGGTCAGCGGGGCCCCGGTCTCCGCCGTGCTCGCGCTCGACGTCGAGGACCTCGATCTCACCGCCCACCGTGCGGGCGGCATCCGCTGGGACGCGGCGACGTCGGCCCTGCTCGCCGAGCTGGTGGGCGGACGCAGGCGCGGTCCGGTGTTCCTCGCCGCGCGCCGGCCCGGTCCGGGCCGGCCGCGCGCGCCGGCCGATCTCTGCCCGGAGACCGGCCGCGGACGGCTGTCCTACCCGCGCGCGGAGTACCTGTTCAAGCAGGCGTCCGGCGGCGCGACCCTGCGCAGCCTGCGCGGGACCGTGGAGGGGCCTAGAAGGGCCGCAGGCTGAGCTCGGTCAGCGCCGCGTCGTCCGGAGCGGTCACCGCCACCATCACGGCCCCTGCGACCGATTCCGGCCGCAGGTACTGGTCGGCGTCGTACGTGCCGCCCTCCTGCTCGACGACGTGCCGCTGCATGTCGGTGGCGGTCCGGCCCACGTGCAGCGACGTGACCCGCACGCCGTTGGGGGCCTCCTCGGCGCGCAGAGCGTCGGCGAAGGCCCGCAGCGCGAACTTGCTCGCCGCGTACGGGCCCCACCCGGGCCGGGCGACCAGCCCGGAGCCCGAGTTGAGCAGCACCACCCGGCCACCCGCCCGGCGCAGGGCCGGCAGCAGCAGCCGGGTCAGCTCGGCGACGGCGACGACGTTGATCTCGTACTCGCGCCGCCACACCTCGGCGGGCGTGTCGGCCACGGTCCCGATCTCGCCGATGCCCGCGGAGTGGACGAGCACGTCGAGGCTGTCGATGCCACCGACGGCCTCGGCGACCTCGTCGTGGTCGGTCAGGTCGACGGGCCACGCGCGGGCCCCGGGCAGCTCGGCGGCCAGCGCCTCGAGCCTGGCCGTGTCGCGGCCGCCGAGCAGGACGTCGTAGCCGGGAGCCAGTACGCGGGCCACGGCTGCACCGATCCCTCGCGACGCTCCGGTCACGAGGGCGAGTGGACGCAGGTGAGGCGCAGGTCCGGTCACGGAGGGCGACCCTACCTGGGCGCCCTCCGTGACGGACCGTTCACGAGATCCGGACCGGTCAGACGCGCCGGGCCGTGGTGAACGGCATGCGGTTGAGGTCGGAGATCTTCACCGGCTGCCCGCTCGTGCTCGCGTGCACGACCTTGCCGTTGCCGATGTAGATCGCGACGTGGCTGATCGGCTTGTAGAAGAAGACCAGGTCGCCGGGGCGCAGGTCGGACTTCGCGACCGGCTTGCCCACGCGGGCCTGTGCCGCGCTCGTGCGCGGCAGCGATACGCCGACCTGCTTGTAGGCCCAGCTGACCAGGCCGGAGCAGTCGAAGGCGTTGGGACCGGCGGCACCCCACTTGTAGGGCTTGCCGATCTTGGAGAGGGCCAGCTGCAGCGCGCTCGAGGCGCGCTGCGCCTGCACGTGGTCGGCCAGGACCGCGCCGGTGGGGTCGATGGTGGTGGTCGTCAGCGCGACGGGGGTGACGACGGCTGCGGAGCCGTCGGCGGGGGCGGCGAACGCCGGGGTCGCCGGCAGCAGCGCAGCGAGGGCAGCCACCGACGTGGTGACGACGGCGCGGCCGAAGGTCCGACGGAAGGTCGGGTCGGGGGTGTGCTGGGGCACGGGTCGTTCCTCGGGTGTCGCACCGCCGGACGGTCGATGCGCGTCCATGGGGGGGTGGACGTCGACGACGCGCGGGGACGGCGTGCGGGCCGGCGCGGTGGCCGGCCCGCACCCCTGCGTGCCTGTCCGGCGGTGACCCCAACGTCCGACGCTCCGGATGAGCGCCGGCCCGTGAGGCCGGGCGGGAACGTTACGAACGGATAAACGGAATGGGTATGACGTATCTAACATCCGCGCAACGAGTTTCGGTGAGGGCTATCACCGGACCTCGTTGCTCCGTTCGTACTAATTTGCGCGGGATCTGGGTCAAGATCACGCGCATCTACCGTGACCTGCGTCAAGCATTCGGCCGTTACCCGCCCGTTATTGCGACGACCGAGTGAACTTCACTCGTGCCGCGCCCCGAGGACTTTTTTTGAAAAGGTTGCTGAAGTGGAAGTACTTCAGCGCTCGCGCTCGCCTCGGATGAACGCCTCGACGGCCTCGCGGGCCTCGTCGTCGCTGTACTGCTCCGGCGGCGACTTCATGAAGTAGCTCGACGCCGACAGGACCGGGCCGCCGATGCCGCGGTCCTTCGCGAGCTTGGCCGCGCGGATGGCGTCGATGATGATGCCCGCCGAGTTCGGCGAGTCCCACACCTCGAGCTTGTACTCGAGGTTGAGCGGCACGTCACCGAACGCGCGGCCCTCCAGCCGGACGTAGGCCCACTTGCGGTCGTCGAGCCAGGCCACGTAGTCCGACGGGCCGATGTGCACGTTCTTGGCCCCCAGGTCCCGGGCGACCTGGCTGGTGACCGACTGCGTCTTCGAGATCTTCTTCGACTCGAGCCGCTCCAGCTCCTTCATGTTCAGGAAGTCCATGTTCCCGCCCACGTTGAGCTGCATGGTGCGGTCGAGGTGCACGCCGCGGTCCTCGAACAGCTTGGCCAGCACCCGGTGGGTGATGGTGGCGCCGACCTGACTCTTGATGTCGTCGCCGACGATCGGCACGCCGGCCGCGCGGAACTTCTCCGCCCACACGGGGTCGGAGGCGATGAACACCGGCAGCGCGTTGACGAACGCCACGCCGGCGTCGATCGCGCACTGGGCGTAGAAGCGGTCGGCCTCCTCGCTGCCGACCGGCAGGTACGACACCAGGACGTCCACCTCGGCGTCGCGCAGCGCCTGCACCACGTCGACCGGCTCGGCGTCCGACTCCTCGATCGTCTCCCGGTAGAAGCGGCCGAGGCCGTCGAGCGTCGGGCCGCGCTGGACCGTCACGTCCAGCGGCGGGACGTCGGCGATCCGGATGGTGTTGTTCTCACTGGCGACGATCGCCTCGGACAAGTCGGTGCCGACCTTCTTGGCGTCCACGTCGAAGGCGGCCACGAACTCGATGTCACCCACGTGGTAGCCACCGAAGTCGACGTGCATGAGACCGGGGACACGCGTCGCCGGGTCCGCGTCGGCGTAGTAGTGCACACCCTGGACCAAGGACGCCGCGCAGTTGCCGACACCGACGATCGCCACGCGCACCGTCTTCTTGCCAGATGCGGGACTCATGTCGCCTCCTGTCGTTCGAACACACAACCCTGGGTAACAGTAGCTTCGCGCGCGGTCGGCGCAGCGGGTCGAGATCCGCATCACGCCTCTGAGTCGCTAACCGCTCGCCCCTCGCGAGGCACCGCGCACCACCTGCGCGAGGGACGGTGCGGCCGAACGGGTGGGTCTGCCGCGTACCCTGACCAGGTGCGCACCCAGCGACAGGTCGTCGACTACGCGTTGCAGCGCCGTGCGCTGCTCGCCGACCTCCGCTCCGGGAAGGTCGGGACGGACGAGGTCTGCGACGCCAGTCCGTACCTGCTCCGCGCGGCGCGCTTCCACGGCGAGGAGAGCGACGAGCTCTGCCCGGTCTGCGGCAGGGAGAGGCTCTCGCTGGTCTCGTGGGTCTTCGGCGAGGAGCTCAAGCACGTGGCCGGATCGGCCCGCAAGCCCGCCGAGATCGACCAGCTGGCGAACCTCTACGGCGAGTTCTCCGTGTACCAGGTCGAGGTGTGCCGCACCTGCAGCTGGAACCACCTGGTGCTGTCGTACGTGACGGGCTCCGGAGCTCCCCCCGGCAAGCCCCGGCGATCCGACCCCCGACGGACCGCCGCCGAATGACGATCTGACGAGGACTAGCGGTGAGTGATCAACGCGAGCCACGGAACGGCCCCCGTCCGCCCGGCCGTCCGCAGGTCCCGCCGCCGGGCGTGCGTCCGCCCGTGGGCCCGCCCCCGCCGGGGATGCGACCGCCGCCCCAGCGGTTCCGGCCCGGCGCTCCCCCTGCGGCCGCCCGGCCCGGACCCGAGGTCCCCCACCGGCGCGAGGTGCCGCTCCTCACCCACGACGACACCCCGGCCGCACTGACCCAGCAGGCCCTGACTCAGCAGGCGCTGAATCGACACGCGCCGGCTCAACAGGCGCCCACCCAGCATGCCGGGTCCGTCCGCGGGTCCGTGTGGCCCGACGCGGCCACCGCCGTCGTCGCCCGCTCCGGCGGCGCTCCGGGTGGGCCTCCGCGCGGCGGCCGCAGGACCGCAGCCGCGCCGCGCGACCCGCGCCGCCGCTGGCTGCGCTGGACGCTGGGCGCGCTCGGGACCATGATCCTGCTCCCGTTCCTCGCGTTCGTCATCGGGTGGGTCATCTTCAAGGTCCCCTCCGCCGACGAGGTCCGCACCACGCAGCAGGCTGTCTTCACCTTCGCCGACGCCACCACGCCGGTGGCCACGGTGCGCCCGGAGGGCGGCGGCAACCGCATCAAGGTGCCCCTCGACCGGGTGCCGGTGCAGGTGCGCCAGGCGGTGCTCGCCGCTGAGGACGCCACCTTCTACTCCAACCCGGGCTTCGACCTGTCCGGCATCCTGCGGGCGATCTACAACCAGGTCACCGGCGGCGTCGGCGGCGGTTCGACGATCACCCAGCAGTACATCAAGGTCACCACCGGGCAGGACCAGTCCTCCGGGTTCGCCGGGCTCTGGCGCAAGTACAAGGAGATCGTCCTCGCGGTGAAGATCTCCCGCGAGTACACCAAGGACGAGATCCTCGAGAACTACCTCAACACCATCTACCTGGGCCGCGGTGCGTCCGGCATCCAGACCGCGTCGCTCGCCTACTTCGGCAAGGACGTCGACCAGCTCACGGTGAGCGAGGGCGCGCTGCTGGCCGGCGTGATCCAGTCGCCCTCGCGGTGGGACCCGGCCAAGAGCCGGCCCGACGCCGAGCGGCGCTGGAACTTCGTCCTCGACCAGATGGTGCAGAACAAGTGGCTCTCGCCCGAGGAACGGGCCGCGCTGCAGTTCCCGGAGACGAAGGAGCCCGAGCCGCTCGGCGGCGGGGTCCCCGGTGACGACCGGTTCCACATCTACAACCGGGCCAAGGCCGAGCTGCTGGCCATGGGCATCACCGAGGACCAGATCGAGACCGAGGGCCTCACGGTCGTCACCACGATCGACCAGAAGACCCAGCAGAAGGCGGTCGAGGCGGTCAAGGCGGTCAAGCGCGGCCAGCCGGAGAACCTCCGCTACGCGCTGACCGCGGTCGATCCCCGGACCGGCGCGATCATGGCCTACTACGGCGGCGACAACATCTCGTTCGACTACGCGGGCAACGCGCTGCGTCAGCCCGGATCGTCGTTCAAGCCGTTCGTGTTCGCCGCCGCGCTGCAGGCCGGGAAGGGCATCGGGCTGGGCACGGTCTACGACGGCACGTCGCCGCAGACGATCAAGGGCACGGTGTTCAACAACTCCGAGAGCGCCAGCTGCCCGAACTGCACGGTGCTGCAGGCCATGACCCAGTCGGTCAACACCGTGTTCATCCACATGGCCGACCAGATCGGCATCCAGAAGGTGATCGACGCCGCGCACGCCGCCGGGATCCCGGAGAACCTGGTCAACGAGCGGCGGCTCGGCCTGGCGCTCGGCGACCAGGACGTGCACCCACTCGACATGGCCGTGGCGTACGCGACGTTCGCCGCCGACGGGGTGCGCCACCAGCCGTTCCTGGTCCAGAAGGTCACCACCGCCGACGGGCGGGTCCTCTACGAGGCGCCGGAGTCGCCGGCGGGCGAGCAGGCCTTCCCGCAGCAGGTGGCGCGCAACGTCACCGAGTCGATGATGCAGGTGGCCAGCACGTCCGGGGTGCCGCTCTCCGGCGGGCGCCCGGCGGCGTCGAAGTCCGGTACGGCCCAGAACGAGCAGTACAAGGGCCAGAACCGCGACGCGTGGTACGTCGGGTACACCCCGCAGCTGTCGACCGCGGTGTGGGTGGGCAGCGACAAGTCCGACCCGATCAAGAACTCGGCGGGCCGGCCCATCTACGGGCGCATGCTGCCCGGCTCGATCTGGCAGCGGTTCATGAACCAGGCGCTGGCCGGCAAGCCGATCGAGCAGTTCTCCCCGTTCGAGCCGATGGGCACCCCGCCCTACTACGGCGACGACGACGATGACGACGACGAGGACGAGGACGACTACGAGGACGGCGAGGACCGCCGGGGCCGGGGCGACCGCGGCGAGCGCGGTGGCCGGGGCGACGACGGCGACGACGAGGACTACGGCCTGCGCTACTTCGGCGACAGCACGGCCGTGGCCGTCCCCGCCGCCAACGGTCCGGGCGGCTACGCGACCGTGCCTGCACAGGCCACGCCGACCCCCCAGCCGCGACGGGTGAGTCCGGTCTCCAGCGCACCGCCGACCCCGGCCGGCCGGTGACCCGCCCGGCCGGGCCGGGTGGAACGTCGGGGGACGCACCTGGACGCGTCGTCGCGTCGTGGACCGAGCCGCTCGCCGCGGCCGCGAGCCAGGTCGTCGGCGGTCCGCTCGGCCGGCACGCCCTCGTGGGCCGCAGCGTGTTCTGGACGCCGCTGCGGGTCCTGCTGCTGTTCGGGGTGATCGCGCTCGTGCTGGCGTGGCTGGGCAAGTCGCCGTGCCTGCAGCAGTACGTCACCGAGGACGGCCAGCTCGCGCTCGACTGGCGCGACCACCGCCAGTACGTGGCGATGTGCTACTCGGACACGGTCCCGCTCTACCACGTGGAGGGCGTCGACCGGGGGCTCGTGCCTTACCGGGACCCGTGGCCGTCGGCCGAGGAGGGTCCCCGGTACATGGAGTACCCCGTACTCACCGGGTTCTTCCAGTACGTCAACGCGCGGCTGACCGACGCCTGGCTCGGCCTGGCCGAGCTGCTGCCGTTCCTGCCCGTCGCGCTGCCGGTGGTCGTGTACTTCGACATCACCGCGCTGTGGCTGGCGCTGGCCTGGCTGGTCGTGGTGTGGGCGGTGCAGTCGCTGCGCCGCGGCCGGCCGTGGGACGCGGCACTGGTGGCCGTGTCCCCGCTGGTTCTGGTGCACGTGTTCACCAACTTCGACGCGCCCGCCGTCGCGTGCGCCACCGCCGGGCTGCTCGCGCTGGCGAGGCGGCGGGCCGTGCTCGCCGGCGCGCTGCTGGGGATCGGGGGTGCGTTCAAGGCGTTCCCGCTCCTCCTGCTGCTGCCGGTGCTGTTGGTGGCGCTGCGGCGGCGGGAGCTCGCGCTCGGGGTGCGCACGGTCGCGGTCGCCGTGGGTGCGTTCGTGGCGATCAACCTGCCGGTGGCGCTGGCCTGGCCGGCCGGCTGGTGGGAGTTCTTCCGGCTCAATCAGACCCGCCCCGCCGACCCGGACTCGCTCTACTTCGTGGTCAGCGGCCTCACCGGGTGGCCGGGCTTCGACGGACCGCTCGCGGAGGGCCAGTCGCCGGCCGTGCTGAACACGGTGACGGCTGTGCTGTTCGTGCTGTGCTGCGCCGGGATCGCCGTGCTGGCGCTGCGCGCGCCGCGGCCGCCGCGCGTCGCGTCGCTGGCGTTCCTCGTCGTCGCGGCGTTCCTGCTGGTCAACAAGGTGTGGAGCCCGCAGTACTCGCTGTGGCTGGTGCCGCTGGCGGTGCTCGCGCTGCCGCGCTGGCGGTTGCTGCTGATCTGGATGTTCGTCGACGCGCTCGTCTGGGTGCCGCGGATGTACTACTACCTGACCCCGGCGAACAAGGGCCTGCCGCCGGAGTGGTTCTTCGGCGCGGTCGTCCTGCGGGACGCGGTCGTGGTGCTGCTGTGCGCGCTGGTCGTGCGCTCGGTGCTGCGGCCGGAGACCGACCCGGTGCGCACCGACGGGGTGTCCGGCGACGACCCGGAGTGGCCGCCACCACCTTCCGGAGCTGCAGCCCTGCTCACATCCGCTCGGCGGGCCCGCGCGGGGTCCGGCTGAGGCACGATCGAGGGGTGGACTCCCGATCGATCGCCGCCGCGATCGACCGGTTCGAGCGGCGCGCCCTCGACCGGCCCGATCTCCGGCACTCCGCCGTCGCCATCGCCGTCGTCGAGGAGGCGGAGGGCCCGGCGTTCCTGCTGACCCGCCGCGCCGCCACTCTGCGCCGGCACGCCGGCCAGTGGGCGCTGCCGGGTGGGCGGATCGAGCCGGGCGAGACGGCGAGCGAGGCCGCCCGGCGCGAGCTCGCCGAGGAGCTGGGCCTGCACCTGCCCGCCGAGGCCGAGCTCGGTGCCCTCGACGACTACGCCAGCCGCTCCGGCTTCCTGATCACTCCGGTGGTGTTCTGGGCCGGGTCGCCGGGTGAGCTCACGCCCGATCCGGGCGAGGTCGGCGAGGTGCACCGCGTGCCGCTGAAGCTGATCGACGTCGAGCCGCGGTTCATCTCGATCCCGGAGAGCGACCGGCCGGTGATCCAGCTGCCGCTGTTCGGCCGGTTCGTGCACGCCCCGACCGGGGCGATCCTGCACCAGTTCCGGGAGGTCGTGCTGCACGGCCGCGACACCAGGGTGGCGCACTACGAGCAGCCGGTGTTCGCCTGGCGCTGAGCCGCGTCCGAGCCGTCGGGCCCGCCGGCGGGCGCGGGCAGGTACGCCGTGTCCGGGCGCAGCCGGGTACCCACCGTGAGGAACACCACGAAGAGCACGACGAGCAGCGCCGCCCGGCCCCACACCCCGACCGCGACGGCCTGGGCCGCCAGGCCGTCGTCGATGCCGATGCCGCCGGTCTTCAGCGTGTAGTACCAGCGGAAGATCCCGATGCCCATCACCAGGTCGACGGCCAGGTAGGCGACGATCCACCGCCACGGCAGCGCGAGCAGTACGAAGAACGGCAGGAGCCACAGCGTGTACTGGGGCGAGTGCACCTTGTGCAGCAGCAGGAAGCCGCACAGCATCGCGCCGCTCACCCCGAGCCACGGGTACTCGCCCGTGCGGTGCCAGCGCCACAGGCCCACAGCGGCCGCGACGGCGAACGAGGTCAGCACCAGCGTGGGCGACAGGACGTCCATCAGCTCCTGGAACTCGGCGTTGTCCGGACCGGACTTCGGTCGCAGGCCCCAGTACCAGATCGAGTTCGTGGTGATGTCGACCTTGCGCAGCTGCTGGAACGTGAACGACGCCCGCCAGCCCTCGTAGCCGGCGAGCGCGAACGGCAGGTTCACCAGCACGACGGTGAGCGCGCCGGCCAGCGGCACGCGCAGCGCCTTGCCCCACGCCAGCCGGCCCGGCTCGGCCATGAGCAGCACGTACAGCGCGAGCGGCAGCAGGAACGCGCCCGGGTAGAGCTTGAACGCGAACCCGAGCCCGAGCAGCACCGCGGCGACCGTCGCCCGGTCGGCCAGCGGCCGAGTGGTGCGCCAGCCGTGCACCGCGTAGACCGCGGCGACGGCGCACGCCACCACCGGCAGGTCCCAGTTGTGGAAGGCGTAGAGCACCAGGGGTGGCCCGAGCGCCCACAGCAGCGCCCACCAACGGGTCAGCCGGGCCAGCAGGAACCCGGTGAGGAGGCCGAACGGCGCCATCAGCAACGCCGAGCCGAGCAGGTACCCGGCGTCGTTGTCCGCGAAGACCGCGCCCGCCCAGATCACCAGGCCGGTGAGCACCGGGTACTCGACGGTGCCGCCCTTCAGCTGGCCCTCGGGCGTGATCGAGCCGTGGACGTACGGGAAGACGTGCTTGTCGATGTCGCGACCCAGCCACAGGTGCTGGATGTCGGAGTAGCAGACGTCCCGGTCGATGCGCAGGTCGTAGTCCGGCTGGCTGCGGCCCGCCTCGTCGAACTCGGGGCCGGTGCAGCGCGCCTTGTTCGCGTAGCCGAGCAGCAAGGTGCAACCGGTGAGCAGCACGACGATCGCCAGCACCAGCCGACCACGCCTCACCGATCGGCGGACGGACGCGACCGGCGACGTGCGGATCCCCGGTTCACCACCGGTTCCCGCCAGGCCCGGCCCGGCGTCCACTCGGGTCACTGCCCCAGCCGCTCGCGCAGGTACGCGACGTCGTCGGCCTGGCCCTCGGCCGGGGTCTCGACCACGACCGGGGCGCCCGCCGCGGCGCACACGGCCACCAGCTGCTCCGGCGGGATCGTGCCGTCGGCGATGTTGGCGTGCCGGTCCTGGCCGGAGCCGAACTCGTCGCGGGAGTTGTTGAGGTGCACCAGGTCGATCCGGCCGGTGATCGCCTTGACCTTGTCGACGACGTCGGCCAGGTCGTGCCCGGCCGCGAACGCGTGGCAGGTGTCGAGGCAGAATCCCACCCCGTACTCGCCGATCGCGCTCCACAGCCGGTCCAGCGCGTCGAGGTGGCGGGCCATCGCGTAGTCGCCGCCCGCGGTGTTCTCCAGGAAGATCGGCACCGGGAACCCGCCCTCGTCCTGCTGGCGGGAGATGAACTTGCGCCAGTTGTCGACGCCCACCGCCGGGTCGTCCTTGGCGGTGACGTGCCCGCCGTGCACGACCAGGCCGATCGCGCCGACCTCCGCGGCACCTTCGGCGTGCTGCACCACGAGCTTGCGGGACGGGATGCGCACCCGGTTGTTCGTGCTGGCCAGGTTCACCACGTACGGCGCGTGCACCACGACCGCGAGATCGCCGTTGCGCAGCTCATCGGCCTGCGGGTGCGTGGGCGGCTTCTTCCAGCCCTGCGGGTCGGACAGGAAGATCTGGACGATGTCGGCGCCGCGGTCGGAAGCAGAGGCGACCGGGTCGGCCTCCCGTACGTGGGCCCCGATGAGCATGGGCCCAGGGTAGTGACCGCGGTGACTCCGTCCGTCAGGTGTGCACGCCCGGCCGCGCCCGGCGACCTGCATGCGGTCCGACCTGGGCGCATTGGTACCGTTGTTGGTCGCACTCCGCCGGCAGGGCCGTCGGCCCGATTCCTGTCGGGGTGCAGTGAGAACCTCCTGTCGCGGTAGAAGGCCGCGGCCGAACAGTCCATAGGAGGTGAGTGGTTCTCATGCGTCATTACGAGCTGATGGTCATCCTCGACCCGGGCCTCGACGAGCGCACCGTGATGCCGTCGCTTGAGGCGTTCCTCAACGTCATCAAGAACTCCGGCGGCAAGGTCGAGAAGGTCGACATCTGGGGGAAGCGCCGCCTCGCGTACGAGATCGCGAAGCACTCCGAGGGCATCTACGCGGTGCTCGAGGTGGAGGCGGAGCCGGCCGCGGTCACCGAGCTCGACCGCCAGCTGAACCTGAACGAGTCGGTGCTGCGCACCAAGGTCCTCCGCCGCGAGCCGAAGCGGGCCGCTGCGTCCGCTGCGATGGCGAGCTGAGGCGGACATGGCCGGCGAAACCGTCATCACGGTGGTCGGGAACCTGACGGCCGACCCCGAGCTGCGGTTCACTCCGTCCGGTGCCGCGGTCGCGAACTTCACGGTGGCCTCCACCCCGCGCACGCTGGACCGTCAGACCGGGGAGTGGAAGGACGGCGAGGCGCTGTTCCTGCGCTGCAACATCTGGCGGCAGGCCGCCGAGAACGTCGCCGAGTCCCTCACCCGCGGCATGCGCGTGGTGGTCACCGGCCGGCTGCGGCAGCGGTCCTTCGAGACCCGCGAGGGTGAGAAGCGCACTGTCGTCGAGCTCGACGTCGACGAGGTCGGCCCGTCGCTGCGCTACGCCACGGCCAAGGTCAGCAAGACCACCCGCGGCAGCGGGAGCGGTGGCTTCGGCGGCGGTGGCGGCGGCTACGGCGGTGGCGGAGGTGGCTACGGCGGCGGTCCGGCCGACGACCCGTGGGGTTCGGCACCGCCCGCGGGCAGCGGTCCGCTCGACGACGAACCCCCGTTCTGAGGTGCGCCGCCCCATGCCCACCCCCGTCCTGCGCAAGCCGGTCCGGAAGAAGGTGTGCGCGTTCTGCGCGGATTCGGCGCAGTCGATCGACTACAAGGACACCGGCCTGCTGCGGAAGTACATCTCCGACCGCGGCAAGATCCGCGCAAGCCGCGTCACCGGCACCTGCCGGCAGCACCAGCGCGACGTCGCGATCGCGGTGAAGAACTCCCGCGAGGTCGCGCTGCTGCCGCTCACCTCGCCGGCACGCTAGCGAAGGTCAGACAAGGAACCGACGATGAAGCTCATCCTCACCGCCGAAGTGCCCAACCTGGGCGTGCCCGGCGACATCGTGGAGGTCAAGGACGGCTACGGCCGCAACTACCTCCTGCCGCGCAACCTGGCCATCCTGGCCACCCGCGGGGCGGAGAAGCAGGTCGCCGCGCTCAAGCGCGCCCAGCGGGCCCGTGAGGCCCGCAACCTCGAGACCGCCAAGGAGCTCGCCGCGCAGATCGGCGGCCTCACCCTCACCGTCAAGGCGAAGGCGGCGGGCG
The DNA here is from genome assembly GCF_900142365.1 of Pseudonocardia thermophila. GTDB lineage: Bacteria > Actinomycetota > Actinomycetes > Mycobacteriales > Pseudonocardiaceae > Pseudonocardia > Pseudonocardia thermophila. Next base: position 147,441 of record NZ_FRAP01000012.1, read on the forward strand.
ATTCGGGCCGGCTGTTCGGCTCGGTCACCGCGGCCGACGTCGTGGCGGCTGTGCGGGCCGCCGGCGGCCCGGCGGTCGACCGCCACGCGGTCACCCTCCCCGGCCAGATCAAGACGGTGGGCAGCCACCCGGTCAGCATCCAGCTGCACCCGGAGGTCACCGTCGAGACGAACGTGGAGGTCGTCGCAGCCTGACGATCTCCGTCACTCTGCGTGCACAGAAGCGGGGTCGGCCGTGAGGCCGGCCCCGCTTCTCGCGTCTCCATCCGGTGATCGCAGTTCCCCGTACCAGACACGCCGCTCGGCGCACGGAGGCGCGCCGGAAAAGTTGTGCCGGTGTCGGTGAGCGACCCCAGGGATGCGCCGGGTGACCGGTGCCGTCCACGGTGCGACACGCCGATGAGGCGCCTGTCGGCGTGTCGCAGACGGAAAGTTGTCCACAGTCTGTGGAATCGCTTTGACCAGCAAAAACTCGCTCAGATTCTGAGTTTTCCACATACGATCCCCAGGCCGGTCCCGGACGGGTCCCCCTGCTGACCGCGATCATCCCCAACCCGTGCACAGGGTTGTGCACAAGGCTGTTCGACACGGGTTCGAGGGCGCCCTAACCTCCCCGCGCGGGGTGCTCGTGCGCGGTCCGGCGGGCCCTGCCGCTCGGCGCACGAGCGCCGGAACCCGCGCGTGACGATCGAACATCGGTTCGATAGACTGTGGGCAGGGGGTGACGCTGCGTATGGCTCTGGCAGACGACCGGGCGACGGCGCCGGCGCGGCCGTATCCGGTTCGCTCCTCGGGTGAGGGGGGCGAACCGGCGGGTCCGTTCGACCGGCAGCCGCCGCAGGACGTCACTGCCGAGCAGTCGGTGCTGGGCGGGATGCTGCTGTCCAAGGACGCGATCGCCGACGTCGTCGAGATCCTGCGGCCCGAGGACTTCTACAAGCCCACGCACCAGACGGTCTACGAGTGCATCCTCGACCTCTACAGCCGCGGTGAGCCTGCGGACGCGGTCACCGTCGGCGCGGAGCTGCAGCGGCGCGGCGAGCTGATCCGGCTCGGCGGGCTGCCGTACCTGCACACGCTGATCGCCACGGTGCCCACCGCGGCCAACGCCGCGTACTACGCCGAGATCGTCGCCGAGAAGGCGATCCTGCGCCGGCTGGTCGAGGCCGGTACCCGCATCGTGCAGCTGGGTTACCACGGTGCAGAGGGCGCCGACGTCAACGACGTCGTCGACCGCGCGCAGGCGGCCATCTACGACGTCACCGAGCGCTCGACGAGCGAGGACTTCGTGGTGCTGGAGGAGCTCCTGCAGCCCACGATGGACGAGATCGACGCCATCCAGAACAGCGGCGGACTCGCCCAGGGCGTGCCCACCGGGTTCGCCGATCTCGACGCGATCACCAACGGCCTGCACCCCGGGCAGATGATCGTGGTCGCGGCCCGGCCGGGTCTGGGCAAGTCGACGCTGGGCCTCGACTTCGCCCGCTCGTGCTCCATCAAGCACGGGATGACGAGCGTCATCTTCTCGCTCGAGATGAGCAAGTCCGAGATCGTCATGCGCCTGCTGTCGGCCGAGGCGCGGATCCGGCTGACCGACATGCGCGCCGGGCGGATGAGCGACGACGACTGGACGCGCATGGCCCGGCGGATGAGCGAGATCAGCGAGGCGCCGCTGTTCATCGACGACTCGCCGAACCTCACGCTGATGGAGATCCGGGCCAAGGCGCGCCGGCTCAAGCAACGCCACGACCTGCGGCTGATCGTCCTCGACTACCTGCAGCTGATGACGTCCGGCCGCAAGGTCGAGTCACGCCAGCAGGAGGTCTCGGAGTTCTCGCGGCAGATCAAGCTGCTGGCCAAGGAGCTGAACGTGCCGATCGTGGCGATGAGCCAGCTCAACCGCGGCCCCGAGCAGCGCACCGACAAGCGGCCGCAGCTGTCCGACCTGCGGGAGTCCGGTTCGATCGAGCAGGACGCCGACATGGTCATCCTGCTGCACCGGCCGGACGCGTTCGAGCGCGACGATCCCCGGGCCGGCGAGGCCGACCTGATCCTGGCCAAGCACCGCAACGGGCCGCAGGCCACCATCACGGTGGCGCATCAGCTGCACTACAGCCGCTTCGCGGACCTCGCCCACACCTGACGGGCGGCGCGGCTCAGGCCGTGCTGGTGGCCCGCAGGCCGCGCACCGCGGCCACCACGAGCGCGGCGAGCGAGACGAGCGCTCCGCCGAGCACGAGCGGCACCAGCACGGTCAGGCTGCCGACCAGGATGGCGGCCAGCCCGATCGCGAGCAGCAGAACCGGCCTCGGGCGCCCCGGGACCCGGTGACGGGCCAGCATGCGCGCGAGCCGGGGATCGGTCTCGGCGATGTGGCGCTCGATGCGGGCCAGGGTGCGGCGCTCACGCTCGCTCATCACCGGATGAGAGTAGGCAGCGCACCCTGACCCGAGGCCAGCGGATCAGGGGAACATCACATTCCGATCACGAGAACATCACGGCGCCTGGTCAGGGTGCCGCGTGGGCGGCGATCAGCTGGGAGGCCCGCTCGGCCGACTCGATCGTGGCCAGGTGGGCACCCGGCACGATCTCCAGCCGAGCCCCGGGGACGCCGTCTGCGATCGTCCGCGCGTGCGGCTCGACCGGCGTAGCCAGGTCGTCGGCACCGGCGATGACCAGCGTCGGCACGGTGATGGCGGCGAGCCGGTCGCGGTGGTCCCAGTCCCGGACCGCTGCGGCCGAGGCCGCGTAGCCGGCGTCGTCGGTGCCGGCGACCATCGCCCGGCACTCCGCCACCCACTCGGGGTGCTCGGCCGCCCACGCCGGTGTGAACCAGCGATCGACCACCGCCTCGGCGATCGCCGCCGTCCCCTTCTCGGTCACGGCGGCGATGCGGTCGGCCCACGGCGTCTTGTCCGGGAAGTACGCGCTGGTGCAGCAGAGGGTGAGGCTGGAGAGCCGCTGCGGGGCATGCGAGCCCAGGTGCATGCCGACCATGCCGCCCAGTGACAGCCCGCACCACGCGACCCGCTCCAGCCCCAGCTTGTCCAGCAGCGCCAGCACGTCCCCGGCCAGGTCGGCCACCGCGTACGGCCCGGGCGGAACGGGCGAGCGGCCATGCCCGCGGTGGTCGATGCGCACGATGCGGAAGCGGTCGCCCAGCGCCTCGACCTGCGGCCGCCACATCTCCAGCGTCGAACCCAGCGACCCGGCCAGCATCAGCACCGGCGCGTCGCGCGGGCCCTCGTCGACGTAGAACAGCTCGACGCTCACAGCACCTCCATGCGTTTCGTCCGGTTGAAGCCTCGCACGAGCGCGCGAGTCGTGGATCACCCGACGGCGAGTCGGGGCTTTCGCGGCGGCGAGTCGTGGATCTGCTGACGGCGAGTTGTCCCGACCGGGCCGGCGAGTTCGCCGACGGGGATGCGGAACGTCTCGGAATCCACATCTGGATGTCACGGGATCCGGATTCGCTGTCGCGAAGCCGCGACTCGCGGTCAGGGTCCGTTCTCCCCGACCGTGCGCATGCTGCGCAGGGTCGACAGCTCCTCCTCGCTCGGCGGAGCGGTGACGGCGAGATCGTCGGCGATCACGAGCTCCCATCCGGTCTCCGCGCGCACCTGCTCGACCGTCACGCCCTCGTGCACCGCGGTGAGGACGAGCTCGGCGGTCTCGGGATCGGGTTCGAGGAGCCCGAGGTCGGTGATGACCGTGGTCGGGCCGGCGCCGCGCAGGCCGAGCGCGCAGCGGTCACCGGGCCCGCTCCCGTGCCCCATGGTGGTCACGAAGTCCACGCCCTCGACGAACGCCCGCCGTGCGTGCCGCATCACGATCACCACCTCGCGGCAGTGCGCTGCGATCTCCGGCGCGCCGCCGGCGCCGGGCAGGCGGACGGTCGGTTCGTCGTACTCGCCGATGACCGTGGTGTTGATGTTGCCGAAGCGGTCGAGCTGCGCACCCGACAGGAACCCGACGTCGATCCGGCCGGGCTGCAGCCAGTAGTTGAAGATCTCCGGTACCGACACGACGGTCCGCGCCGACTCGGCGAGGATGCCGTCGCCGATGGACAGCGGCAGCTCCTCCGGCCGGGAGCCGATCGTGCCGGATTCGTAGATCAGCACCAGCTCCGGCGCGTGCAGCCGACGGGCCAGGTTGGCCGCGCGCGAGGGCAGGCCGATGCCGACGAAGCAGACCTGGCCGTCGCGCAGGGTCCGCGCGGCGGCGACGGTCATCATCTCCTCGCTCGTCCAGTTCACGACGCGCGCCCCTTCAGCTCCTCCAGCCACGCCGTGAAGCGGTCGCGGTCGCGGCTGATGGCGTCCCACGCCCGGTAGGCGGCGTTGTCGCGGTCGTAGTAGCCCTGCGCGTACGACGGGGCGGCACCCCGCGGCGCGACCGCGACGGCGTCGATCACCCAGGCCGGCAGCACGATCGCGCCCGGCGTCGGCTCGAGCTCGTCGACGATCTCCTCGACGGTGACGAGCGAGCGCTTCGCGGCGAGCACCGCCTCCTTCTGGACGCCGGTGATGCCCCACAGCTGCACGTTGCCCGCTCGGTCGGCGCGTTGGGCGTGCACGATCGTCACGTCCGGGTTGAGCGCGGCGACCGCCGCCAGCTCCTCCCCGGTGAACGGGCAGGTCACGGTGGCCACGGTGGACGTGTGCAGCGGGAGGTCGGTGCCGAGGTAGCCGCGCAGGACCGCGAACGGCAGCCCGGACGCCCCCGCGACGTACCGGTTGGCCATGCCGGCGTGCGAGTGCTCCTCGATCTCCAGCGGCCGGGGCCAGCCGTTCGCCAGCGCGTCGCGCATCCGGTGGAGCGAGCCGACGCCCGGGTTGCCGCCCCAGGAGAACACCAGCTTCGCGGCGCACCCTGCGCCGATCATCTGGTCGTAGACGAGGTCGGGGGTCATCCGCACGAGCGTCAGGTCACGGCGCTCCTGCCGGATGATCTCGTGGCCAGCGGCGAACGGGATGAGGTGGGTGAACCCCTCCAGCGCGACCGCGTCGCCGTCGTGCACCAGCTCGGCCACCGCCTCCGGCAGGGACATGATCGTGGCCACGTCCATCGACGCTAGTGCCGCGGCCGGTCGCCCGGCAACGGCAGGGTCAGTCGCTGCCCTCCGGGTCCGGTCCGGCCGGTGGGGAGGTGAACCGCCGCCACAACCGGACGATCCATCCCGGGGGCTCCTCGGCGTCCGGCCCGGGTTCCACCGGGTTCGCGTGCCGCGGCCGGAGGGGATCGACCTCCGCGGGCAACTGCTCGACCGGGGAGGTCAGCGACCGGATCGCGGTGTTGACGACGGCGAGCAGCGGCACGGCGAGCAGCGCGCCGACGATCCCGGCCACCACGACGCCCGCTGCGACGGCGAGAACGACGGCCAGCGGGTGCAGGCTCACCGCGCGGCCCAGGAGCAGCGGCTGGAGCACGTGTCCTTCCAGCTGCTGCACCCCGATCACGACGGCGAGCACGACGATCGCCGCGATCGGCCCGTTCGCGACGAGCGCGACGAGCACCGCGATCGCGCCGGTGAGCACCGCGCCGACGGTGGGGATGAACGCACCGAGGAACACCAGCGCCGCGAGCGGGATCACCAACGGGACACCGACGATCGCCAGCCCGATGCCGATGCCGACGGCGTCCACGACGGCGACGAGCACGGTCGCCCGCACGTAGCCGACCAGCGCGGCGAACGCCCGCCGGCCTGCGACGTCCACCCGGTGACGGCGCTGCGCCGGCGCGGCGCGCAGCAGGAAGTTCCAGATCGCGGGCCCGTCGTAGAGGAAGAAGATCAGGGAGAACAGCACGAGCGCCATGCCGGCGGCGATCTCGCCGACGGTCGCGGCGGTGCTGAGCGCACCGGAGGTGAGCGCGCCCCGGTTCTCGGTGATCGCCTGGTTGAGCTGGTCGGGGATGCTCTGCAGCCAGTCGGCGGGCAGGAAGAACGGCGGCCCCTGCAGCAGCTCCTGCAGCGACCGGAAGCTCGCGGCGAGCTGGTCCTGCAGCTCGGGGAGCCCCGCGATGAACGTGTTGATCACGAACGCCAGCAGTCCGACCAGCACCGCGAGCCCGCCGATCAGCACGAGCACCGTGGCGATGATCCGCGGCACCCGCTGCTTGACCAACCACACGACGGCCGGGCCGAGCAGGGCGGCCAGCAGCACCGAGATCGCGACCGGGATGGCCACCACCCGCAGCAGGACGAGCAGCCAGAGCAGCAGGCCGGCCGCCGCGACGATGACGAGGAAGCGCCACGACACGTCCGATGCCAGGCGCAGCGACGCCGGGATCCGATCGGCCGCGGTCCGCGGCGGGCCGGCCGGTGGGGTCGTCGGCGGCGGGACGGGTGCCGGCGGAGGTTCGTCGCTCACGCCGCGACGGTAACCGGATCGCTCGGCAACCGTGTGGTGAGCACTGCAAGCACCGTCGTATTCGTGTTGGTTATGAGCGGCCATCGGTGCGCGCAGCCCTCCTCGATCTGATCACCCAAGCGCGAACAACACCCGTGTAGTTGACCATCGATCGTTGATCGACAGCTCTTAACGGGTGGTCACCTGCTACGGATCGTCATGATCAGCGGGTGGCGACCGGTCGAGCACTGCCCGGATGGAGCAGCGCTGCGGTGAAGACGTGCTGGTCGCAGCCGTACCGCCGGGTGTGTCGCCGGATGCCGCCGTTCGATGTGCCCTGTGCCCATGCGCCGTCACGGGCTGCGGCCGAACGCTTCGGCGTCCAGGAGGTTACGGTCCCCGGCGGGTGATCATGCGGCGATCCGGATGCGCTGTGCACACACCGCGATCACGAGACCGTGGCCGGTGTCCACTCGAACGAATGGACCCTGCCGGATTCTGCGTAACGAGGCTGCTCGACCCGTTTCCCTACCTCGTGTGACCCCGTTGTGGGTGGTGAGTGCGGCGAACGGAGCAGCGGCGACAGAGCCGAGCAGACCATTCCGGCAGGGCGCACTTTCTGACGACGGAGGTGACACGTGACCGACCTCGCGATGGGTCAGGACCGCTGGACGGGTTCCCTGCTCGACTGGGACCAGCGCCAGGAAGGGCGTCACGCTCTCGACGAAGACGCCCTGCTGACGCCGATCTTCCACGCTCTCAAGCGGGGCGGCTGGCGGGAGCGGCAGCACGAGCCCACCGCCGAGCAGCGGCGACGCGGCCGGGAGCGCCGGGACCCGCTCGACGAGTTCCGCCGCGACCCGTTGACCGCCCCCATCCCGGAGCAGGCGTTCTCCGTCGTGCCGGAGCAGTCCTACCGCCGCCCGGCGCACCTGCGCACCGGAAGGTCGGTCAGCTCGACGGGCCGGCACCACCGGGTGGACGGCTGGCACTAGCCGGCGGCACCAACTCAGCACAGATCTCGGTGCAGATCTCGGTGCAGATCTTCTGAGCCGGAAGCGGGACCCGACCGGATCGCTGGGGAGCGGATCGAGGATCGGGAGTCACGAAGGGCCGGGGGCGCCTGCCCCCGGCCCTTCGCCTCCTCAGCCTCGTACCCGCGCGGCAGCCGCCCGCAGGTCGGCCGTGACGACGGCCCGGTCCACCCGCGTGGGCTCGCCGTCGGCGATCACCTGCTCCCCGGCCACCCACACGTCGCGCACGGCGCGCGACCCCGCCGCCCAGACGAGGTTCGACAGCAGTTGCGCATCGTCGCCCGGATCGACGAACGCCGAGTCGGTCAGGTCGATGTGCACGAGATCGGCCCAGCGCCCCGGCTCCAACACCCCGATGTCGCCGCGCCCGATCGCGGCCGCGCCGTCGCGGGTGGCCATCAGCACCAGCTCGGCCGCGGTGAGTGCCGCCGCGTCGCCGGCGCTGACCCGCGCCAGGAGCCCCGCGAGCCGGGCCTCGGCCCACAGGTCCAGGTCGTCGCCCGACGCCGGTCCGTCGGTACCCAGCCCGACCCGCACCCCCGCTCGGCGCAGGGCCGTCGTGCGGGCGATCCCCGCGGCCAGCTTCGCGTTCGACCCGGGGCAGTGCGCGACTGCGGCGCCGCGGGCGGCGAGCAGCGCCACGTCCTCGTCGGACAGCTGCACCGCGTGCGCGGCCAGCAGCCGTCCGCCCAGCAGCCCGACCTTGTCGAGCAACGCCGGGACGGAGCCGTGCTCGGCGCGCAGCTGCTGGTCCTCCTGCGCCGACTCGGCGACGTGGATGTGCACCAGCGCGTTCCGGGCCCGCGCGTGCTCGGCCACCGACGCCAGTGCCTCCACGGGCAGTGTGTACGCCGCGTGCGGCCCGTATCCCAGCTCGATCCGGTCGCCCGGCCCGTACCGGACGCCGCGCTCGTCGATGCGGGCGGAGATGTCGTCGCGCATCTGCTCCCACGTGCCCAGCCGGTCCCAGCCGGACGCGGCGATGATCCCCGGGGTGAGCACGACGCGCGATCCGACGTCGAGCACGGCGTCGAGCACCGCGTCGGTGAAGAAGTACATCTCGACGCTGGTGGTGATGCCGTTGCGCAGCATCTCCACGCAACCGCCGACCATGCCGGCCCGCACGTCGGCGGCGTCGAGCCTGCCCTCGGCGGGCCACATCACCTCGTGCAGCCAGCGCATCAGCGGCAGGTCGCCGCCCAGCCCGCGCAGCAGCGCCATCGGGGTGTGCGCGTGGGTGTTGACCAGCCCGGGCATGAGCAGGCCGGGCAGCGCCACCACCTCGTCGGCGGGCGGGGCGCCGGCCAGCGGGCCGACCCGGGTGATCCGGCCGGCCGGATCGACGTCGACGGCGGCGTCGCGCAGCACGGTGCAGCGCTCGTCGCAGGGCAGTACGACGGGTGCGGTGAACCTCACCTGCGGTCCAACAGCGATCTGAGGGAACGGAACGGGGGCAGCCAGGCGCCGCCTTCGGGCAGCGAATCCAGTGTGATCCGCGGCAGCGGCTCGCGGAAGACGCCCTCGATGTCTTCGAGGTCGACGAACTCGAGGACCTCGGAGTTCAGCGCGAACGTGGCGTACTCGCGGAACCCGATCACCGTGATCGCCACGCCCTTGGCGTGCAGCGCCTCCAGTGGCTCGCGGAACGCCCGCCCGTCGCCGGAGGCCACGACCACGTGCCGCAGCGCACCCTCGTCCGCCCGCAGCTCGATGTGGCGGAGCATGTCCTCGTCGACGTCGGAGTCCTCGGTGAGCTTGGGCTTGGCGAAGACGGCGAACCCGACGTTGCGCAGCGCCTCGACCCAGGGCCGGACCACCTCGGTCGTGCCGGGCACGACGTTGGTGAACACGGTGGCCTCGGCGATCGCGTCGTCCCCGGCGAGCTCGAGCAACCAGCGGCCGACCGCGTCGAACCGCGGGCGGTAGGCCGACGTCGGCCGCGCTCCCAGCAGTGAGCCGAGGCTCATGTCCATGTTGGGCGCGTCCCAGACCAGCAGGACGCGGGGCTGCGGACCGGTCGGGAGCATGGGGCGACCCTACTGGACTACCGTCTGGATCGATGATCGAGGAACCGGCACCCGACGTCACCGCCGCGATGGAGGCGAACGACGTCGCCTCCCGCGAGGCGGGCGTCCGAGTGCTCTCAGTCGGTGACGGTAGCGCAACGACCGCCCTGACCGTCGAGTCGCGCCATCTGAACGGCCACGGCATCTGCCACGGCGGTTACGTGTTCCTGCTCGCCGACACGGCGTTCGCGTACGCCTGCAACAGCCACGGGATCCCCGCGGTGGCCGCGGGCGCCGACATCGCGTTCCTGCGGCCGGTGTCCGCGGGGACCGAGCTGGTCGCGTACGCCGTGGAGCGGGCGCTCACCGGGCGCAGCGGCCTCTACGACGTCACGGTGCGGGCCGGCACCGAGCCCGACGCGCCGGTGGTCGCGGAGTTCCGCGGGCGGTCCCGCCAGGTGCCGGGCCTGGCCGGCCCGCGCTGACGCGTCAGGCCTGGCCGGGCTGCAGGAACGCCGGTCGCTGGTCGGGGTCGGGCTCGTCGTAGTACCGGTGGTAGACCGGGGTGAGCCCGCCGGACACCGGCGGCACGATCCAGCTCCAGTTCGCCGGGCAACGCCGGCCCGCCTTCTCCTCCTTCGCCACGTGCGTGAGGAAGCGCTGCGACTCGGTGTGGTGGTCGGTCATGGTGACGCCGGCCTTGTCGAACGAGTGCTGCACGGCGCGCACGACCTCCACCATCGCGCGGTCGCGCCACAGGGTGCGGTCGGAGCTCATGTCGAGCCCCAGCCGCTTGCCGATGACCGGCAGCAGGTCGTAGCGGTCCCTGTCGATGAGGTTGCGGGCGCCGATCTCGGTGCCCATGTACCAGCCGTTGAACGGCGCGCACGGGTAGGTGATGCCGCCGATGACGAGCGGCATGTTCGAGATCGCCGGCACCGCGTGCCAGCGCAGCTTCAGCTCGGCGAACCACGGGTGCTCGGGGTGCTCCAGCGGGACCTCGAGCACGACCTCCTTGGGGATGGTGAACAGCTCCGGCTCGCCGTACCCGACGGAGATCAGCAGCGGGAGGATGTCGAAGCGGCCGGGCGGGTCGGGCCGCTTCCAGCCCATCGCGACGACCCGGTCGGTGAAGTCGGCGTAGCGGCCGTCGCCGCGGATCTCACCGGTCGGGGTGCGGTGGCCGGCGTACCGGATCAGCTGGTCGTTGTGGATGCGCGGGCCGGGCTCACCGGGCCGGTCCGGCGCGAAGATCGTGATCGTGGAGCGGATGCGGCCGCCTCGGGTGCACTCGCGCAGATGGCTGATGCAGCCCTCGGCGACCTCGGCGGGCCGGCGGACGTGCCGGAAGTCGCGCACGTGCAGGCTCTTCCAGTAGAGCCGGCCGATGCACCGGTCGGCGTTGCGCCACGCCACGCGGGCGCCGAAGGTGAGCTCCTCGAGGGTCTGCGTGTAGCTACCGGTCTCGTCGATCTCCGCGTAGACCTCGCGCAGCCGCTGCTCGAACGGCTTCTCCGCGCCGGACTCGGAGTAGAACAGCTCCAGGAAGTCCAGCGCCTCCTCCTTGTCGACGGGCTTCGTCGTCGCAGGCGGAGCACCCGCGACCGAGTGGTCGACAGGGCAACGCTGGGCGGGGAGCTCGGTCGACGGGGCGACGGTCGACGTCACGCAATGCCTCCAGCCATGGGGATCTGCGGTGCGGAGGCGGTGACCCGATGGACGGACGTGGGGAGCGTCCCGGTCACTCATCACCTCCACGAAGATCGCTCGTTACCCGTTAGGGGCCGTTCATCCTTCCTACACGGCCCCCATCGGGCGGCGCTATCCATCCCGTTACGCAACGGTGACGCACCGGATAGGGGGCGGACACATCGGCCGCTCGCCTCTCCGAAATCGGTACTCACCGTGACGTCGCAGGTCGGAGGCTGGTCACTCGGAGTAGATCGGTGGTGGCAGAAGGGTGAGGACGCCGCCGTTCGGCGCAGTGCCGTGATCGTCCGGCTGGCCCGTCGGTGCGCCGGAGGGTCGTCTGGATGCGACGAGCGTCAAGCGACGCGTCGGAAGATCAAGTCGTGGACCGTTCGGCCCTCCCGGAGGGCCCTTCGCTCGAACTTGGTCACGGGCCGCCACTCCGGTCGGGGGGTCCACTGCCCCGGACCTGCGGTGTTCTCCAGGCCCTCCGCGGCTTCGGCCACGGTGAGCATCTGCCGGGCGTAGTCGTCCCAGTCGGTGGCCATGTGCAGGGTGCCGCCCGGCGCGAGGCGGGACGCGGCGAGCGCGACGAAGGCGGGCTGGATGAGCCGGCGCTTGCGGTGGCGGCGCTTCGGCCAGGGATCGGGGAAGAAGATGCGCAGCCCGGCCAGCGAGGCGGGCGGCACCCGTTCCCGCAGCAGCGCGACGGCGTCGCCGCGCAGCAGGACGAGGTTTCGCAGGTCGGCCTCGACGATCCGCTTGAGCAGCTGACCCAGCCCTGGTTCGAACACCTCGACGGCGAGGTGGTCGATGTCCGGCTCGGCCGCCGCCATCGCCGCGCTGGCCTCGCCCATGCCGGAGCCGATCTCCATGATCAGCGGGGCGGTGCGGCCGAACCAGGCGGGCGGGTCGTAGGGCTCCGACCCGTCGAGCAGCGCGGAGATCTCGTGGCCGTAGGTCGACCACCAGCGGTTCCAGGCGTTCAGCTGCCCCTCGGTGAACCTGGCCCGGTGGTGGACGAAGCTGGTGATCTCGCGGTGCGGGGAGGCCGACTCGGGCACGTCGGCAGCCTGCCACAGCGCGCTCGGTGTGCTGGTCGGCGGGTTTGCGCGTTCGGCCCCGCGGACCGGGGGCAGCGTGCGACCCTGCTGCGATGACCGACCGGTACGCCGACGCCGTGCGCGCACGGCGGGCCGAGCTGCGGGCCGAGCGCGCCGCGCTCGGCGGTGCGCACCGCGCCGAGCTGCGGACCGAGCTGGCCCTGGCCCGGCTCGCGGTCGCCGAGCTGGTCGCCGTCGCGGCCCGGCAGCTGGTCCGGGAGGTCCGCGAGCGCGTCGCCGCGGCCGACCGCACGGGCCGGGCCCGACTGCCCGCCGACGTCGAGCGGGCGGTGCACGCCATCGCCGCCGCCGTCGACGACCACCTGACCGGGGAGCTCGCTCCCGCCCTGTGCCGCGTCGCCGGGAGCCGCGGGCTCACGCTGCCGCCGGAGTGGCCCGCCGTCCCGCCCGGCCGCCCGCCCGTCGTCGACCCGATCGCGCCAGCGCGGACCCCGCTGCTGGTCGGCGCGCTGGAGGGCCTCACGGCGTGGCGCACCGCGCTCCTGCCGCTCGCCGCGCTGCCGCTGCTGGGGCTGCCGGTGCTGGGCGGTCCGGCCCTGGCCCCGCTGGCGATCGGGACCGCGGTGACCGCGCTCGTCCTCGCGGTGCGGCACCGGCGAGTGCTGGCCGAGCGGGCCGCGCTGCTGCGCGCCGCCGAGGAGGCCGTGGCCGCAGCCCGCGCGCTGCTCGACGCCGACGTCAGTCGTCGGCTGCTGGAGTTGGAGCGCTCCGTCGGCGCTGAGCTGGACGAGGCCGTGGCCCGCCGGCGCGTCGGGGTGGAGGCCGAGCTGCGAGAGCTGGCCCCGGTGGTGGCCGATGCCTGAGCTGCGCCCGGATCCGCCGCGCCGCCCGTGGGACGTGCCCGACGAGCCCGTGCGGATCCCCGAGACCGGCCTCGACACCGACGGCGACGGCGTGGCCGACACGGTCGTGCGCGACGACGGCGCCGATCTGCTGATCATCACCGATCTCGACGCGGACGGCGTCGCCGACCAGGTGCTGCGGCTGACCGGCACCGGTGAGGTCCGCATGATCGAACTGCTCGACACCCGGCCGGAAACGACTGGTCCGGCGCTCGACCTTGACTAGGGTCGACGGACATGCGCGACATCGACGCCGAGTTCACGGCACTCCCCCTCTCCGCGCTGGCCGACGCGGCACTGGACCGGGCGCGCCGGCTCGGCGCCCAGCACGCCGATCTCCGCGTGGAGCGCCTGGTCGGGCAGTCGATCAACCTGCGCGACGGCGCCGTCACGGGTGTCTCCGACTCGATCACGCTGGGCCTGGCGGTGCGGGTGATCGTCGACGGGGTGTGGGGGTTCGCCTCGCACGTCGAGCTGACGCCGCAGCGGGCGGCCGCCGTGGCGGAGCAGGCGGTGTCGGTGGCCCGCACGCTCGCGCCGATGGCCGGCGAGCGGGTGGAGCGAGCCGACGAGCCCGTGCACGCCGGCGTGCGGTGGGTGTCGGACTACGACGTCGACCCGTTCACCGTGCCCGCCGGGGACAAGGTCGCGCTGCTCGCCGAGTGGTCCCAGCGGCTTTTGGCCGCGGACGGCGTCGACCACGTCAGCGCCGATCTCGCGCAGGTGAAGGAGAACAAGTTCTACGCCGACCTGGCCGGCTCCTCCATCACCCAGCAGCGCGTGCGGATCGCGCCCGGGCTGACCGCGACGGCCGTCGACCGCGCGGCAGGCGGCTTCGAGACGATGCGCACGCTCGCCCCGCCGACCGGGCGCGGCTGGGAGTACCTGACCGGTACCGGCTGGGACTGGGACGCCGAGCTCGCCGAGATCCCCGACCTGCTGCGGGAGAAGCTGAAGGCGCCCAGCGTCACCGCGGGTCCGACGGACCTGGTCATCGACCCCACCAACCTGTGGCTGACCATCCACGAGTCGATCGGGCACGCCACCGAGTACGACCGCGCCATCGGGTACGAGGCCGCGTACGCGGGCACCAGCTTCGCCACCCCGGACAAGCTCGGCACGCTGCAGTACGGGGCGCCGTTCATGCACGTCACCGGCGACCGCACGGAACCGCACGGGTTGGCCACCATCGGCTACGACGACGACGGGGTGCAGACCACCCGCTGGGACCTGATCAAGGACGGGGTGCTGGTCGGCTACCAGCTCGACCGCACGTTCGCGCCGCGGCTGGGCCTGGAGCGCTCCAACGGCTGCGCGTTCGCGGACTCCCCGCACCACGTACCGATCCAGCGGATGGCGAACGTGTCGCTGCAACCGGATCCCGACCGCGACACGAGCACCGAGGAGCTGATCGCCGGTGTCGAGGACGGCATCTACATCGTCGGCGACAAGTCGTGGTCGATCGACATGCAGCGGTACAACTTCCAGTTCACCGGGCAGCGCTTCTACAAGATCGAGAACGGGAAGCTGGCCGGGCAGCTGCGCGACGTCGCCTACCAGGCCACCACCACCGACTTCTGGGGCGCGATGGACGCCGTCGGTGGTCCGTCCACCTGGCGGCTCGGGGGCGCGATGAACTGCGGGAAGGCGCAGCCGGGGCAGATCGCCGCGGTGAGCCACGGGTGCCCGTCCGCGCGGTTCCGCGGGATCAACGTGCTGAACACCCAGGAGGAGGGGCAGTGATCGGCGTGGGGGGCCCGCGAGCGTTCCGAGCGGAGCGAGGAGAAGACACAGTGAGCGTGATGCGCCCGCAGGAGATCGTCGAGCGCACCCTCGCCGCGGCAGCGAAGCTGGCCGGGTGCGTCGTGCTGGTGCGCGAGTCCAGCGAGGCGAACCTGCGCTGGGCCAACTCCACGATGACCACCAACGGGCTGGCCACCTCCGCGAGCGTCACGGTCGTGGCGCTGGTGGACGTCGAGGGCGGCACGGCGGCCGGCACCGTCAGCACCAGCGCGGCGATCACCGATCCAGCGCAGCTGCAGGAGCTCGTCGCGGCCGCCGAGCAGGCCGCCCGCGGCGCCGGGCCCGCTGAGGACGCGATGCCGCTGGTCGAGCCGGAGTGCGACGACCCGACGTGGGACGAGCCGGGTGCGGCCACGACGATCGGGGTGTTCGAGAAGCTCGCGGCCGGGCTGCCCGACGCGTTCGCCGGGCCGCACCGCCACTACGGGTTCGCCACGCACGAGCTGATGACGGTGTGGCTGGGCACGTCGGCGGGTGTGCGGCGGCGCTGGGTGCAGCCGACCGGCTCGATCGAGCTGAACGTGAAGAAGGCCGACCTGTCGTCGTCGGCGTGGACGGGCGCGTCGACGGCCGACTTCAGCGATGTCGACGTCACCGCGCTCGCCGCTGACGCCGCGCGGCGGCTCGAGTGGGGTGCGCGGAAGGTGCAGCTGCCCGCTGGGCGCTACGAGACGCTGCTGCCGCCGTCGTCGGTGGCCGACCTGATGGTCTACCTGGCCTGGTCCATGGGCGGCCGGTCGGCGCAGGAGGGGCACAGCGCGCTGGCCGGGCCGAACGGGCCGCGGGTCGGGGAGCGGCTCACCGAGCTCCCGCTGACCCTCTACAGCGATCCCGCCGCACCGGGCATGGAGTACGAGCCGTTCCTGACGGTCGGCCGCTCCGGCGAGGGTGTGTCGGTGTTCGACAACGGCTGCCCCACCCGCCGCGTCGACTGGATCTCCGGGGGCACGATCGCGGCGCTGCAGTACTCGCGGGCCGAGGCGGCGAAGTTCGGCACCGAGTTCACCCCGGGCGGGGAGAACCTGCTGTTCGTCGGCGGCTCGTCGGCGTCGATCGAGGACATGGTCGCGCGCACCGAACGCGGCCTGCTGCTGACCTGCCTGTGGTACATCCGCCCCGTCGACCCGACCACGCTGCTGCTGACCGGCCTCACCCGCGACGGCGTCTACCTCGTCGAGAACGGCGAGGTCACTGCGGAGGTCGAGCACAACTTCCGGTTCAACTACTCGCCGCTGGACGTGCTGCGCCGCACCACCGAGGTCGGTGCGACCCAGCGCACCCTCCCGCGTGAGTGGAAGGACTGGTTCACCCGGGCTGCGATGCCGCCGGTGCGGGTGCCGGAGTTCAACATGTCGTCCGTCTCGCTGGGGAGGTAGCCGTGGTGGCCGAGGAGCTCGACGAGCGCGGCAGGCCCGTGCCGCATCCCGCCGCGGACGAGGCCACCACGCTGCTCGGGTTCCTCGACTACCAGCGCGCCACCCTCGCCTGGAAGTGCCGTGGCCTCGACCGGGCCGGGCTGCAGGCCACGGTCGGCACGTCGACGATCACCCTCGGCGGGCTGCTCAAGCACATGGCCCTGGTCGAGGACGACTGGTTCACCCGGGACCTGCTCGACCGCCCCTGGCCGGACCCATGGCCTCAGGTCGACTGGGAGGACGATCCGGACTGGGAGTGGAACTCCGCCGCCGACGATCCACCCGAGCGGCTGTGGGCGCTGTGGGAACGGGCGGTCGAGCGGTCTCGCGCCGCGGTCGTCGGGGCCATGGCCGAGGGCGGGCTCGACGTGCTGGCGAAGCGGCCGTGGCCCGACGAGGCGCAGCCGCCGAGCCTGCGCTGGATCCTCGTCCACATGATCGAGGAGTACGCGCGGCACAACGGGCACGCGGACCTGATCCGGGAGAGCGTGGACGGGCTCACCGGCGAGTGAGGTTCTCGACCACCATCTGGGCGGCTTCCAGGGCGCGCCGGCAGGCCTGGTCGTGGGTCATGGGGCGGGCGCCGTGGTAGCCGTAGTTGACCTGCAGGATCTGGCCGGGCCTCACGCTCAGGACGATGGAGCAGCTCCGCTCGAAGTTCTGCAGGCGTCCGCGGGCGTTCACCGCGGTGAACGGTCCCACCCTGAACGGCTCGCCTACGGTGTCGATCGACTCGATGCCGATGAGATCGGTCGCGTCAACGTAGAAGGTCTCCCGCGGCTCGAATTCGTAGTGAGCCCAGATGCAGGAGCGCGTTCCTTCGGACGACGTGCCTGGACGAGGGCTCCCGACGCCGAGCTGTCCTGCCTGGGCCTGCGTCAGGGCACTGCACGGATCGAACTCATCCATGTCGAGTTCCGCAGCGAGGACCGGTTGCGGCTCGACGGGCGTTGCGCCTGTGGGCTCTGCGGCTCGTCCGGCTTCTGCGCACGCCGCGACCCCGGTCACGCAGGTCAGCGTCGCGAACAGGACAGCGAGCCACCTCACCACGGCAGCAGGTCGCGCAGGGTCGCGCTCATGCGCGCGACCGCGGCCCGGGTCGCCGTCGGCGTCATCTCGACGATCGAGTCCTCCGTGTAGCCGTAGGCCTCCGCCGCCTTCGCCAGGTTGTCGGCGATCACGAGCAGCTCGTCCGCGTACTTCTGGCAGGCCTCGAGGAGCAGAGCGGCGCGCTGCGGGAAGGCCACGGCGGCGTCGAACGACACCGGGTCCCGCCCGTAGGGCTCTGACTGCTGCCTCCAGTCCATGCGTTCACGTTCGAGCACCGTCGTCAGCTCTTGGTACTCCTCCAGCACGGCCCTGCGTACGTAGAGAACGTTGTTCCGGTCCACTGTGATCCCGGCCGCATCGGCGTGCGCCCGGGCCGCGCTGGCGTCGACGATGCCCCGGTCGTCCCCCTCGTACAGGCCCATGCGGGGCAGCGTAGGGGGCGGAACGGTCCAGGGTGGGCAGATCGGGGGAACGGATCGGACGCCGTGGGTCACCGGCGGATCGGTGAGCGGTCCCCGATCGAGTGGGCACGTGCACTGCGCACGGGGACGGCCACTCGCCGTGATCGGATCGGCCACCCGGCGCAGCGCGGCGTGGCGATCCGCCCCTTCGCCCGCAGGATGCCGTTCACTGTTCAGAAGCCCGGGAGGTCGGGCGGGAAGAGAGGGGCATCGCGTGTCCTACGAGGTGGTCACGGCCTACACCCTGCTCATCGGCGACGCCGACGGGCCGGTCGTGTCGGTCCACCAGACGGCGGAGGACGCCTGGCGGACCCTCGACCGCGAGGTCCGCGCGCGCTGCTGGATGCGGCCGCGGCCGCGCCGGCGCACCGATCCCGAGGCCGTCACGCGGCTGGCCAACGCGTGGCGGGCAGGCGATCCCGAGACCCGTTACTGGAACGTCACCGCGCACCGGCTGCCGATCCCGCTGCCGGAGATCGCCCGCGTCCCGTACAACAAGGCGTCCTGACTCAATCCTGGTCGGCGATCTCGCGCATCCGCTGAAGCAGCTGCTCGACCGTGATGCCGGGCGGTAGCGGGGTGCCCGCCAGCGTGCGCAGGTAGAGCCCGTCGCCGATGAGCTGGGCGAGCAGGGCCAGCACGGGGTCTCCGAGGTCGTCGCACAGCGCCGCGTAGCCGTCGGCGTCCACCTCCGCGAGCGCGGCCCGGGCCGCTCGGCCCGTGGGTGAGTCGTCGGCCAGCCGCAGCGCCGCCAGGTAGCTGCGGGCGAGGCTGCGCGAGGCGAAACCGGGCGCCGACGTGCGCACGTAGTACTGAACCGATCCCTCAGGCGCCGAGCGGATCGCGTCGGCGTCGGCCTTGCTGCGCTCCCGCAGGCGCTGCAGCACCCCCTCGGTCAGCGCGTCCTTCGACGCGAAGTGGTAGAGCAGTCCGCCCTTCGACACGTTCGCGGCGGCCGCCACCGCGTCGAGCGTGACGGCCCCGACGCCCTTCTCGATCAGCAGCGTCTCGTACGCGTCGAGCACACGGTCCCGGGCACCGGTCACCCGCGCAGTCTAGGTCGGTGATGGGAATAACCCAGTGGTCTATACCGTCTGGACGGTACAGTCGATCAGGAACGCGCTACCGACCGAGGAACGTCCACGATGTCCGCCACGCTGCCCGCAGTCCGCCCCGTCACCGGCCCGGCCGTCACCGCCGGGCTGCGCGCGTGGACCGGGCTCGCGGTCCTGGTGCTGCCCACGCTGCTGGTCGCCATCGACTCCACGGTGCTGTCGATCGCGCTGCCCGCGATCGGCGCGGCGCTGGCGCCGTCGGCGACCGAGCTGCTGTGGATCGTCGACGTCTACCCTCTGGTGCTGGCCGGGTTGCTGGTGACGATGGGCACGCTCGGCGACCGGATCGGTCGCCGCCGGCTGCTCATGATCGGCTCGGCCGGGTTCGGCGCCGTCTCGGCGCTGGCCGCGTTCGCCGCGTCCGGCTGGCAGTTGCTGGCCGCGCGGGTACTCCTCGGCTTCTTCGGCTCGATGCTCATGCCGGCGACCCTCGCGCTCCTGCGCGGTCTGTTCGTCGACCCGGTCAAGCGCCGCCTCGCCGTGGCGATCTGGGCGTCCGGGTTCGCGGCGGGCGCGGCGGCCGGGCCGCTGCTGGGCGGTGCGCTGCTGGAGCACTTCTGGTGGGGCTCGGTGTTCCTGGTGAACGCGCCGGTGATGGTCGGCCTGCTGGTGGCGCTGCCGCTGGTGGTGCCTGAGTCCCGCAATCCCGCCGCCGGCCGGCTGGACCTGCCCGGCGTGGCGCTGTCGCTGCTGGCGATGACCCCGATCGTGCTCGCGATCAAGATGGTGGCGCACGACGGTCCGACGCCCGCAGCGGGTGCTGCGCTCGCCGTCGGTTCGACCGCGGCGGTCGCCTTCGTGCACCGGGCGCGGACCCGGCTCGCCGCGGGGGAGGAGCCGCTGCTCGACGTGACGCTGTTCCGCTCCCCGGTGCTGCGGCTGTCCGCCCTCGCGAACGCGACCACGATGTTCGGCTACACCGGGCTGCTGTTCTTCTCCGCGCAGTACCTCACGCTGGTCGTCGGGCTCTCGCCGGTGGAGACGGGTGTGGTGCTGCTGCCCGGGTTCGTCGTGACGATGGTCGCCGGGATCGTGGCGAGCGCGCTCGGCCGCCGCTACCGCATCGGCGTGCTCGTGCCGGCCGGGATCCTCACCGCGGCCACCGGGCTGGCCGTCGCCACGCTGCTGAGCGGCGATTCGATCGGCCTGATGGTCATCTCGTCGGTGCTGCTCGGCGCGGGTATCGGGCTGTCGGAGACGATCACCAACGACGCCATCCTCGCCGCCGCCCCGCCTGCTCGGGCCGGTTCGGCGTCGGCCGTGTCCGAGACCGCGTACGAGATCGGCGCGGTGCTGGGGACGGCGGTGCTGGGCAGCGTGCTCTCAGCCGTCTACACCTCGTCGGTCGCCGCGTCGGACGGACCCGCCCACGAGACCCTCGGCGGCGCCGTCGCGGAGGCCGCGCGGATGTCCGCGCAGGCGGGTTCGGCCCTGCTCGACTCGGCTCGCGCCGCGTTCCTCGCCGGCACGTCGGCCGCGGCGGCGGTGGGCGCCGCCGTGCTGGTCGCGGTCGCGGCGCTCGTCGCGGTGGGGCTGCGCGAGCACTGATCCGTGCCAGGATCCCGGCTCACGCGGGACGACTTCACCGGCCCGCCTGATCCGACTGACGCTGCGGGCCACGGGCCGCAACACCGCGGGCATCGAGGTACCGACGAGGTCCGCTCGGCGGGAGCCGCAGGCCGCCGGTGACGGCCACCGCGAACGGCTACCGGTGGCGCAGCTCGATCGCGCGGATGGGGGCCGCGCCGGTAGCGGTGCGGAGTTCGAGCTCCTGGCGTACTCGAACGAGCGCCGGCTCGTCATGGCGATCGAGGACGCCAAGACGGCCGCCACCGTGAGCGGCGGATCGCGAAGATCGTCGCGGGCCTCGACTAGACCCCGCTCGAGCGGCCCTTGTCCCGGTGGATGCGGTCGTACTCGCGCTCGGCCAGCCGCTCGGTGACGTTCTCGTGGATCTCGGCGGCGCGCCGGGCAGCGCGGACCCGCAGCAGCACGAGCATCGAGATGCCGTACGCGACGCCGAGGGTCAGCAGCACCACCCCGAGCTTGACGATGAACGTCTGCACGCTGTTGCCGGTGTCGACGCGCATCGCCGAGATGATCGCCAGCACGCCCAGCGTGATCAGTAGGAAGAGCACGAACAGCAGGAGGTTCAGCGACCGGGTGACCTTCCGGTCGTGGAACACCTCCAGCAGGAACGGCTCACCGGCCCGCATCAGCACGATGCCGACGGCCACCGTCAGCACGACGGAGATGAACACGAGCGTGAGGTACTGCGCGGTGTCGGTCATCGAGTCTCCCGCCGCCGGACCGGTGCACCGAGCGTACGTGGCGTGACCCGTTCGAGCGAACCGTGAGCCGTGGGCGTGGAGATTCCGAGCCTCAGATGTCCCGGGTGATCGTCTCGTCCCGGCCGGGGCCGACCCCGATCGCACTCACCGGGGCACCCGTCAGCTCCTCGATCCGCTCGACGTACGCCCGCGCGGCCGGCGGCAGCTCGGCGAAGTCGCGGCAGCGGGAGATGTCCTCGAACCAGCCCGGCATCTCCTCGTACACCGGCACTGCGTGGTGCACGTCGGTCTGCGTCATCGGCATGTCGTCGACCCGGCGGCCGTCGATCTCGTAGGCCACGCAGACCGGCACCCGCTCCAGGCCGGAGAGCACGTCGAGCTTGGTGAGGAAGAAGTCGGTGATCCCGTTGACCCGCACCGCGTAGCGGCCGATGACGGCGTCGAACCAGCCGCAGCGGCGCGCTCGGCCCGTCGTGACCCCGAACTCGCCGCCCTGCTTGCGCAGGTACTCGCCCATCTCGTCGAACAGCTCGGTCGGGAACGGGCCCGAGCCCACCCGGGTGGTGTAGGCCTTCAGGATCCCGATCACTCGAGTGATCTTGGTGGGGCCGATGCCGGACCCGACGGCCGCGCCGCCCGCCGTCGGGTTCGAGCTGGTCACGAACGGGTAGGTGCCGTGGTCCACGTCGAGCAGGGTGCCCTGCGAGCCCTCCAGCAGGACCGTGTCGCCGGCCTCCAGCGCCTGGTTGAGCAGCAGGCGGGTGTCGGCGATGCGGTCGGCGAATTTGCGCCCGTGCGCGAGCACTGTGTCGACGACCTCGTCGACGTCCAGGGCGCGGCGGTTGTAGACCTTGACCAGCACCTGGTTCTTGAACGCCAGTGCGGCCTCGACCTTCTGGTGCAGGATCTTCTCGTCGAGGATGTCGGCGACCCGCACACCGACGCGGGCCACCTTGTCCTGGTAGGCGGGGCCGATGCCGCGTCCCGTGGTGCCGATCTTGGCCTTGCCCAGGAAGCGCTCGGTCACCTTGTCGATGGCCACGTGGTACGGCATGATCAAGTGCGCGTCGGCCGAGATCAGCAGGTTGCTCGTGTCCACGCCCTTGGCCTCGAGGCCGGAGAGCTCCTCCAGCAGCACGCCCGGGTCGACGACCACACCGTTGCCGATGACGTTCTTCACACCCGGCGTCAGGATCCCCGAGGGGATCAAGTGCAGGGCGAAGTCCTGTCCGTCCGGCAGCACCACTGTGTGGCCGGCGTTGTTGCCACCCTGGTACCGCACCACCCACTGTGCCTGACCACCGAGGATGTCGGTGGCCTTGCCCTTGCCCTCGTCGCCCCATTGGGCGCCGATCAGCACGATCGCCGGCATGTGAGACTCCAGATCGACAGCAAACCGCAGGGAGGCTAGCCGATCTCGTGACCTCGATCGACTCGGAAGTCGTGCTGCTGGCCTGTGCCGGATCGGCACCGGCGCCGCGGCCGCTCCCGCTTCACGGTAGTCGGCGACCGCGCACGCTGCCCGACATCCCCCGGATAGACCTGTCCGGTCCCCCCGACCGGAGTAACATCGACCCCATCCTGCGGGACCGCTCCCCCCGCCGTGTCATCGTCGCGGGTGGTGACGCGGACCTCGCCGCCGTGGTGCTGCGGCTGCTGCGCACCGAGCGGCTCGACGTCGAGATCGCCTACCTCCCGGCCGGCCCGACCCCGGCCACCCGTGCGTGGGGGCTGCCGCACGGCCGCGCCGCCGCCGAGCTCGCCGTCGCCGGCACCGCAGGCCCGGTGCCGCTGGTGCGCGACGACAACGGCGGGGTACTCGTCGGCCGCGGGGAGATCAGCCCGATCGTCGGCGAGTGCTGGTGCGATCAGCACCTGGTGCTGCGCGGCCGGGGTCCCCGGCTCGTCGTGGTGCCCACCCCGGACGGCATCGCGGTGCGCGCCGGGCGCAGCCGCCGACCCCCCGACGGGACCCTGCGCCCGCTGCCGCCGAAGATCCCGTCCGGACGTGGCTCGGCGGTCGGGCGGGCCGTGCAGATCGGTGGGGAGCCGATGACGGTCGTCCACGACGGCGTCACCCACCCCCGGCTCGTTCCGCGCTGGACGTGGTTCCGGCACACCGAAGACCTGCTGCTCGTGCGCGCCTGAGGCCGTGTTCTCGGCGATGCGACGAGAAGTGGTGCGCGAGTCCCGCGTCCGGTCCGGCGAGTCGTGCGTGCCACCCTGCGAGTCTCGCGATCAGTACGGCGAGTCCTGCGTCCGGGCACACGAGGTGCGCGTTCGGTCAGGACAACCGGACCCGCAGCTCGAGGCCCGGCGCGGAGGACCTCGGTCCCGACGCAGCATTCGCCGGACCGGACGCGCGACTCGCCCGGGGGATCGCGCGACTCGCCCGGCCGGAACGCGCGACTCGCCCGGCCGGCCTCGCCTCACGCCGCGGGGCGCTCGTGGTAGCGGTCCACGTACTCCTGGTGCGATAGCTGCGCGATCGCGTCCATGATCTCGTCGGTGACCGCCCGGCGGATCACGTTGGACGCCTCCAGGCCGTCGTAGCGGGAGAAGTCCAGCGGCTCCCCGAACGTGACCGTGACCGGGCGCAGCCGCGGGATCAGCGCGCCCTTCGGCAGCACCTCGTCCGTGCCGTGCAGCGCCACCGGCACCACCGGCGCCCCGCTGCGCAGCGCCAGCGTCGCAACGCCCGTGTGCCCCCGGTGCAGCCGTCCGTCCAGCGACCGGGTCCCCTCCGGGTAGATCGCGAACACCCGGCCCTCCTGCAGCACCTCCATAGCGGCGGCGATCGCGGCGAGTCCCGCCTTGGCGTTGGCCCGGTCGACCGGGATGTAGCCGAGCGCCCGCAGGAACGCCGCGAGGGCGCGCCCCTTCAGCCCGGTGCCGGTGAAGTACTCGGCCTTGCCGAGGAACGCGACCGGGCGGGTCGCCGTGAGCGCGATGGCTGCGGTGTCGATCGCGGAGAGGTGGTTCGCGGCGAGGATGACCGGGCCGGTCTTCGGGATCCGCTCCGCACCGTTGACGACGGGGCGGTAGATCAGGCGGACGAGCGGAGCGAGCAACCAACGGACGATCAGCTGCACAGTTGAGCAACGCTAGCTCAGCGTGAACGAGTTCCTCAACGGCGCCTCCCCGCCGTACCGTGCCGGCGTGCGCCTCCCGTACCGCCCGCGGCGGTCGCTCCCGCCGGAGACGGCCGAGTTCCTCGAGCGCCTGCGCCCGCGCGACCGCGGTGACCTGCTCGACGAGCTGCGCCGGTGGTGCTCGCCGGGGACGCGCCACCTGGTCTCGCCCTGCCCGTTGACGAGGTCGCCGCCTTGTTCGGGGGCAGCGTGATCCCGGTCAGGGAGGCGCTGAAGACGCTGCGGCTGGATCGCCTACCTGGTCATGTCGATCCGCCGGTTCATCGACTCCATCGTGTTCGCACTGCTCGTGGTGATCACGGCGGCGACCACGAAGCCGGTGTTCGGCGAGCTGATCACCGACCCGATCGAGACGGTCGCCCGGCTCGGCAGCACGTTCGCGATCGTGCTCGGCGCGCTGACGTTCATGATCGCCACGGTCGGCATCAACATCGTCGCGGACCTCGTGTCCCCGGCCTTCGACTCCTCCGACGTCGCGCCGCAGCGGATCAGCTGGCGCACCGGCGGGATGATCGCGGCCGTCGGCTCGGTGCTGATCACACCGTGGAACCGGTACTCCAGCCCGCAGGTCATCCACTACACGCTGGACACGCTCGGCGCCTTCATCGGCCCGCTCTACGGCGGGCTGATCGCCGACTCCTACCTGGTGAAGAAGCGGCGGGTGGTCGTCGACGATCTCTACGCACTGCGCCCGGACGGCACCTACCACTACGCGGGCGGGGTCGACCGGGTCGTGGTCGCCGCCACCGCGGTGGGTGCCGTCGTGGCGATGCTGCTGGTGTTCCTCGGCTCGTCGGACGCCGCGGCGTTCAGCTGGTTCCTCGGCACGGCCGTGGCGTTCGTGGTGCACTGGCTGGTGTCCCAGTGCACCGTCGCCCCGGTCAGCCCCGCAGCAGACTGAGCGCCTCGGCCCGGGAGAGCCCGGTGGCCTGCAGCAGGTCCACGGCGATGGAGCGCACCTGCGCCAGCATCACCGTGCCGGAGGCTCCGGGCTCCCAGTCCAGCTCCCGGGCGCGGCGCGCCACGTCCAGGACTGCGTCCCGAGCACTGCTGCGGTCGCCCTCGCGGCTCAGCTGTGCGGTGAGCACCCCGACCGCGCCGGCCAGTTCCCCGACGACGTCGGCGAACTCCGGCGCGGTGGGTTCGCCGTCCTGCAGAGCGGTGAGCGCGCGGCGGGCCAGCACACGGGTGTTGCGCATCGCGTAGTCGGCCCGCTCGGCCAGTTCGCCGTACGCCGTCAGCGCTCCGCGGCGCCGCCGCACCAGCGGGGACACCCGGGTGACCTCCGCCCCGGCGCGCAGCGCCGCACGCAGGTCGTCGACCAGCGGCTGGGTGGCCCGGCCGCGACGGAGCGCGGCGGCGGCGAGCTCGGCATCGCCGGTGCGCAGGGCGGTGGCGACGTCACCGAGCACACCGGCCAGCTCGTCGAGCAGCATCCGCGACTCGCGGCGCACCGGCGCCACCGGATCGGTCGGCAGCAGTGCCGCCACCAGCAGCCCGAGCGAGCCACCGACGAGCGCGTCGACGCAGCGATCGAACCCGCCGGACTCACCGGGCGGCAGCAGGGTCGCCACGAGCACCGCGGAGGCCCCGGCCTGGGCGACGAGCAGGGCGGCGCCGTCGGCGAACACCGCAGCGGCCATCGCCAGCGCGACGACCAGCGTGATCTGCCAGGCTCCGCTGCCGATCACCGAGATGATCAGGTCGCCGACCAGCACACCGAGGCTGACCCCGACGACCAGCTCCGCGGCCCGGCGCAGCCGCGACCCCAGCGAGATGCCGAGGGAGATGACGGCCGCGATCGGCGCGAAGAACGGCCGCGTGTGGCCGATCAGGTCGTTCGCCACGAACCACGCCGCGCCCGCGGCGGTCGCGCACTGCAGGATCGGCACCCACGACGCCCGCACGCGCTCGATCCGGCGGGCCAGGTGGCGGCGGAACCGGCGCAAGCCCTACAGTCCGAGCTCCTTGGCCGCGACCGGGTCGCACTCGTCGAGGAAGGTGCGCGTGCGCTCCACCTCGTCGGTCTCCCCGATGGCGGCGGCCGCCCGGTGCAGCGCGGCGAGCGCGCGCAGGAAGCCCCGGTTGGGCTCGTGCGACCACGGCACCGGGCCGTGACCCTTCCAACCGTTGCGGCGCAGCTGGTCGAGGCCGCGGTGGTAGCCGGTGCGGGCGTAGGCGTACGCGGTGATCGTGGCGCCGTCGGTGAGGGCGCGCTCGGCCAGCAGCGCCCAGGCGAGGCTGGACGTCGGGTGCGCGGCGGCGACCGCGTCCGCGGCGGCCCCGCCGGCCAGCTCGGCGGCGGCAGGGTCGGTGGGCAGGTAGGTGGGATCGGGCCCGAGCAGGTTCCCGGAGAGCGTCATGGTGCCCATGATTGCGGCTCGGGCCGACGAAGCGAGCCGCGGGCTGCGGTGCCCGGCCGGACAAGGGCCGGTGGGCCCGGACCGCAGCGGCCCGGGCCCACCGGCCCCGCACGTCACTTGCTGAGCGTGGTGCCCGTCGAACGCAGGTGCTCGCACGCCTGCACGACGCGGGCGGCCATGCTCGCCTCGGCGGCCTTCAGGTACGAGCGCGGATCGTAGGTCTTCTTGTTGCCGACCTCGCCGTCGACCTTGAGCACGCCGTCGTAGTTGGTGAACATGTGCGCCGCGATCGGGCGGGTGAAGGCGTACTGGGTGTCGGTGTCGATGTTCATCTTCACCACGCCGTAGTCGACCGCAGCGTGGATCTCCTCCAGCAGTGAGCCGGACCCGCCGTGGAAGACGAGGTCGAACGGGCGGGCGTCGGCGGGCAGGCCGAGCTTGCGCGCGGCCACCTCCTGGCCCTCCTTGAGGACCTCGGGGCGCAGCTTCACGTTGCCCGGCTTGTACACGCCGTGGACGTTGCCGAACGTCGCGGCCAGCAGGTAGCGGCCCTTCTCTCCGCCGCCGAGCGCCTCGACCGTGCGCTCGTAGTCGCTCGCGGAGGTGTAGAGCTTCTCGTTGATCTCGTTGGCGACGCCGTCCTCCTCGCCGCCCACGACGCCGATCTCGACCTCGAGGATGACCTTCGCCTTGACCGCCTGGTCGAGCAGCTCGGCCGCGATCGACAGGTTCTCCTCCAGCTCGATGGCCGAGCCGTCCCACATGTGGGACTGGAACAGCGGGTTCTCGCCGCGGTCGACGCGCTCCTGGCTGATCGCGAGCAGCGGGCGGACGAACTTGTCCAGCTTGTCCTTCGGACAGTGGTCGGTGTGCAGCGCGATGTTCACGGGGTACTTCGCGGCTACGACGTGCGCGAACTCGGCGAGGCCCACGGCGCCCGTGACCATGTCCTTCACCGCGGTGCCCGACAGGAACTCCGCGCCGCCCGTGGAGACCTGGATGATCCCGTCGCTCTCCGCTTCTGCGAACCCGCGCAGCGCTGCGTTGAGCGTCTCCGTGCTCGTCACGTTGATCGCCGGGTAGGCGTAGCGGCCCTTCTTGGCCCTGTCGAGCATCTCGTTGTAGATCTCCGGGGTGGCGATCGGCACGGCATACCCTCCTGTCGACGTTCTCCGGCACGAGTATCCCGCATCGGCGGCGGCGCAGGGCGCTCCACTACATTGGAGGCCGTGCGCGGCGACGTGGGAGAGAACGCCGTCGAGCAGACCCTGACGCAGCTGCGGGTGCTCGACGATCGGCCACATGCGCGGTCGACGCCCTCCACCGCACCCCGCACGCTGGCCGACCTCTACCGCGATCACCGGCAGCGGATGGTCCGCCTCGCCGTCCTGCTCGTGGACGACCCGGCCACCGCCGAGGACGTCGTCCAGGAGGCGTTCGCCGGGCTGCACCGGCACTGGTCGAGCCTGCGCGACGAGGAGGCCGCGGTCGCCTACCTGCGCACCGCCGTCGTCAACGGCTCCCGCTCGGTGCTGCGGCGGCGCCGCACCGCCCGCGACTACGTGCCGCCGCACCAGGTCAACGCGCGTTCGGCGGAGTCGCTGGCGATGCTCTCCGCCGAGCACCAGGCCGTCGTGGACGCGCTGGCCACGCTTCCGCCGCGGCAGCGCGAGGTGCTCGTGCTGCGCTACTACGGCGGACTGTCCGAGGCGGAGATCGCCGAGGCGACCGGGATCACCCGCGGCACCGTGAAGTCGACGGCGAGCCGCGCCCTCGATGCCGTGGGCCGCGTGATGAACAACCCTGGCGGCTCCTGATCGGTCGTCACCAGGCATGATGGCGGGCGTGACTACCGACGACGCGGAGCGCCGCCTCGCCGAGGCCCTGCGCGCCCGAGCCGTCGGCATGCAGCCGATGCCGTCGGCGCAGTCCTACGCGCCACTGCGGGTGCGCCGGGCCGCGCCGCCCGAGCCGGGCATGAGCGTGCGCACCGCGCTGCTGCTCGCGCTGCTGGCCGGCGTCGTGCTGGGCGTCGTGCTCGGGCTCATGTCGTTCTGGCTGCCCGGAGCGCTACCCCCCATCGGCTGAGGGTCGAATCGGACATCCCGGTATCGTGGGCGCGTGACTCACACCCTGGCTCTCGGCCCGGAATGGCTGCAGCCCGAGGTCATCATCACCTGGCTCGGGCCGTGGGCGCTGGTCGGACTGGCGCTCATCGTGTTCGCCGAGTGCGGGCTGATGTTCGGGTTCTTCCTGCCCGGGGACTCCCTGCTGTTCACGGCCGGGGTGTTCGTCGCGATCAACTCGATCCAGTACCCGCTCTGGTTCGTCTGCACGGTGCTGGTGATCGCGGCGTTCGTCGGCAACGTCGTCGGGTTCTACGTCGGCCGGGTCGTCGGCCCGCCGATCTTCGAACGGCCGAAGTCGCGGCTGTTCAAGCCCGAGCACGTGCAGAAGACGCACCACTTCTTCCAGAAGTACGGCAACCGCGCCATCGTGCTCGGCCGCTTCGTCCCGATCGTGCGCACGTTCATCACGGTGATGGCGGGCGTGGCGCGGATGGACCCGAAGCGCTACCTCGTCTACTCCGCGATCGGCGGCGTCCTGTGGGCTGCCGGGGTCACGGTCCTCGGCTACTTCCTCGGGCAGGTCGAGTTCGTGCGCGAGAACATCGAGGGCATGATCATCGCGATCGTCCTCGTGTCGATCATCCCGATGATCGTGGAGTACGTCCGGGCCCGCCGGGCCAAGCCGCGCAAGCGCGGGGCGCACGCGAAGTAGCCGTCACGCGCTGCGCTGCAGCCGCGCCGCCGCCTCCATCAGCATCCAGCCGGCCAGCTGCACCGACAGGTCCGCCTCGGGCACGTGCTTTCCCGGTCGAGCGGCGGGGATGGCCCAGTCGACGGAGAAGACCGGCCCGCCCACCGATTCGAGCCTGCCCAGCCACGCCTGCTCGGCGCAGCCCAGCACCAGACGGCGCACGGCGGCCGTCAGCTCGGAGCGCTGAACGCCCGCGTCGGCGAGGTAGCGGGCGAGCACGCCCGCCTGCAGGCCCCCGTCCCCGCCGCCGGCGCCGGGCAGCGAGCCGTGGCCGTTGGCGAACCGCTGCTGCACCGCGTCCACGATCGCGATCGCGCGGTCGCCCCACCGGCTGTGGTCGTCGCGGCGCGCCAGCTCGGTGCAGGCCGCGAGGTAGGCGCCCTGTGCCGCGGCGTGGATCGCCGGATCGACGGATGTCAGCTGCCCGTCGGCGGAGACGACCGCGCCCGCCCGCACCAGCCCGGTGTCCTCGTCGACGAGGGTGTCGGCGATCCAGTCCGCGATCGAGCCGGCGAAGTCGATCTGACCCACCCGCGCCATCATCACCGCGGCCGGTGCGTTGGCCAGCGCCGGTTTGAGCCCGCTGCGGGCACCCCGGCGCGCCCACAGCCCACCGCCGCCGGCCTCGCTCCAACCGCGGTAGAAGGCCTGGGTGACGCTGTGCTCGGCGGTCCGCCCGGCCCGCCCGGCGAGCGGTCCGGCCCGCTGCAGCGCCACCCCGAGCCACGCGGTGTCGGCCAGGCGCCGGGTCACCCAGCGGCCGCGGTTGCGCAGCCGGATCCCCCGCACCAGCGCGGAGATCGTCCGCGCACGGCCGGCGCTCGGGGAGCGCTGCTGGGCGTCGAGCAGGCACTCCAGCAGCTGCGCCTGCCACCACGGATGCCACGGCCGGGGCCGGGCGGGGAGCTTCCGGGGCCAGCGCTCCCGGCCGAGCCGCGTGCTGGGGACGACGCCCGCGACCGGTCGTAGGTGGCGACGGACGACGGCGCGTTCGGCGGCTGCCGCACGCTCCGTCCAGTCCACGTCCGTGTCGGCCACGCGCACAGTCTGCCGTGACCCGGTCGGGTAGGCCGAGCGGCTCTCGCCACGGGCGAATCCCGGGCAGCGGTTGCTGGCGCTGTACCTCAGAAGTGCTGCGGCAGCTCGGTCAGCGCGCTCAGGTGCAGTACGCCGTCGTCGTGCGGGAGATGGGCGAGCTCCAGCTCCCACGTGTTCGCGTTGGGGATGTAGACCGCGTTCATCCCCGCTGCGCGGGCCGGCAGGATGTCCGATCGCGGGGAGTTGCCGATCATCCACGAGCGCGCGGGGTCGAGATCGTGGTCGGCGACCAGCTTCCGGTAGGTGTCCGGGTCCTTGTCCGGCACGATGTGGATGTCGCGGAAGAACGGCGCGAGCGCGGAGGACTCGATCTTGCGTTGCTGCTCCTCGACGTCGCCCTTGGTGAGCATCAGCAGGTCGTGGCGGGTGTGCAGCTCGCTGAGCGTCTCCACCACGCCGGGCACCAGCTCCAGGTCGCCGCGCAGCATCGCCTCGCCGAAGCCGTGGATGCGCTCGACCTCCTCGACCGTCGCGGACCGCTCGCGCAGCCGCTCGAACACGACCTGCAGGGCGTGCAGGAACCCGCGCGTGCCGTACCCGTGCGTGACGACCGTGGCCCGCTCGACCTCGTGCAGCACCGCCCGGATCGCCAGCTCGTCGAGGGTCGGATGGGCCAGCCACTCGCGGAAGGCCGCGAACGCCCGCTCGAACAGGACGTTGTTCTCCCACAGGGTGTCGTCGGCGTCGAACACGAGGGTCAGGCGATCAGGCACGAGCCCGGATTCTAGGAACCGGGCCGGCCGCCGACCGCCCATTTTCCGTCAGGGGTCCGAACTACTGTTCGATCCATGGACGACTTCGACCCCTTCGCCCAGCGCTCCGCCATCGACGAGCACGACGCCTGGCTGCGCGCCACCATCCGCCGCTACGGATGGGCGCTGCAGGCCGTGCTGGCCGGTGCGGATTCGCCGCCGTTCGTGCACACGGTGGGGCTCACCGGCTTCGACCATCCGGAGCTGATCCTGTTCAACACCGAGCAGGCCACCGCGGCCACGGTGCTCAACCAGCTCGGCGAGCTGGTGCGGGCGGGCCGGCGGCTGCGCCCTGGCGACCGGATCGAGACCGGTCCGGGCCCGGTCCGCCTGCTCCACCTACCTCGCTCGGACCCCTGGATG
Source organism: Pseudonocardia thermophila (assembly GCF_900142365.1). Classification (GTDB taxonomy): domain Bacteria; phylum Actinomycetota; class Actinomycetes; order Mycobacteriales; family Pseudonocardiaceae; genus Pseudonocardia; species Pseudonocardia thermophila. Next base: position 179,168 of record NZ_FRAP01000012.1, read on the forward strand.
TTCGCCGCCAACGACTTCTACCGGGAGCCGGGGGAGCCACCCGTGCCCGCGCTGCTCGTGGTGCCCGAGGACGAGCTGGCCGTGATCGACGGGCCCGAGATGGGCTGCCGCTACTGCAACTGATCACCAAGCGGTGGACAGGTCGGCGTGCTGGCGCACCCACGTGTGCATGGCGATCCCGGCCGCCACCCCGGCGTTGATCGACCGGGTCGAGCCGAACTGGGCGATGCTCACCGTCAGCGCGGCGGCGGCCCGGGCGTCCGGGGTCACCCCCGGACCTTCCTGACCGAAGAGGAGGAGGCATTCACGTGGGAGTTGCGTCGTCTCGATGCGCTGCGCGCCGGGGGTGTTGTCCACGGCCACCACCGTGAGCCCGTGCGCGTCCGCCCAGGCCATGAGCCCGGCCACGTCGTCGTGGTGGTGCACCGTCAGGTAGCGGTCGGTCACCATCGCACCCCGGCGGTTCCAGCGGCGCCTGCCCACGATGTGCACCCCGGCCGCGGCGAACGCGTTGGCGGTGCGCACCACCGTCCCGATGTTGTGGTCGTGCGCGAAGTTCTCGATCGCGACGTGGAACGGGTGCGCGCGGGCGGCCAGGTCGGCGGCCACGGCCTCCCGGCGCCAGTACCGGTAGGCGTCCACGACGTTGCGGGAGTCGCCGTTCGCCAGCAGCTCGGGGTCGTACCGGTCGTCGGTCGGCCACGCCTGCGGCCCGCCGGGCCACGGTCCGACCCCGACCTGCCCGGGCACGGTCCACTCGCTGGGGCCGAGGGCATCAGCGGGCACGTCCGTCACGGCTCGATCCTGCCCTGCGATCCGGGCGGGGTGACGTGAGGCCTCCAGGCTGGGATACCCCAGGCCTTCTGGGGCTCAGCCCGCCACCGGACCGGGTTCGGGCCGGTGGACCTCGTAGAGCGCGTCTTGCTCGGGTGCGCCGAGCAGGTCGAGGGTCGCCGCGAGGTTGGCGAGCCGGGCGCGTTCCCACGCCTCGGGGTCGCATCTGCGGATGCGGCGGCGGGCCCGCACGACCACGGCGGTGAGGTTCGTGGCCACCTCGAGGATCAGCGACGGGCGCAGGCCGAGATCGTCGGCCACCGCGTCGCCGTGGAACCGGCGGCCGAGGTACTCGATCAGCTTCCGCCCGATCGGGCGCGGGATCCGCAGCAGCTCGTCCAGGCGCTGGGCCATCGCCTCGACGAGCGCGGTGGCCAGCACCCGCGACTGCGTGCCGAGCGGGCCGGTCACGGCCTGCAGCAGCGCGTCGACCCGGGCGGCTTGGGCGTGGTCGGTGATGCCGCCGACCAGGTCCAGGTCGATGCCGAGCAGGTGGGCGAGCACCGCCCAGAACCGGTAGACCTCGGCCAACTCGCTGCTGGTCATGCCGAAACCGAGCGACTCCTCCGCGCGCAGGCTGACCAGGGTGAAGTCCATCCAGGTCCGGGCGAGGTCGACCTGGTTGATCGGGACGCCGTGGGTGCGCTCGTCGTAGCCGCGGGTGCGGGCCAGCCGGCGCATGTGGGCGTGCAGCATCCGCACCTGCAGGGTCGCGACGTACCCCGGCGCGCCGGGGTGCAGACCACCGGGGAGCGCGGCGGTGAGCAGCCAGCGGCCGGTCTCGTCGAGCCGGCGCGGGGCGGCCTCCACGAGCCTTCCGGTGGTGGCGAGCAGCACCGCGATCGACGGTGACTCGTACGTGCGCAGCAGCGCCCCGGCCGAGAGCGAGAGGATGCGCACGATCGTCGGCGAGGTGAAGCTCGCGGTGGGCCCGGCGTCCAGCACCGCCGGATCGGCGCCCGGGGGCAGGCGCTCGGCGTCGGCGAGCAGCGCGGCGACCGCGGGCGGCGGATCGGTGAGCGACGCCAGCCCGTGGCGGATGCCGTGGTCGAGATGGGTCCGAACGTCCGCGCCGCCGCGGTGGATCTCCTCGACCACGGCGTCGGCCAGCGGGTCACCGGTGCGTAGCGCCCGCTCGACGAGGGCGGCCCGGCTCTCGCCGAACTGCGCTACGACCGCCGCGCGCGAACCGCGGCCGGTGGGCCACTCCGGGTCCGTGGTCGCAGCCGGTGCAGGGGTCCCGACGTGGGCGCTGACGCCGCTGCCGGTCATGGTGCTCCTCCGGTCGGTGCGTCGGTGTCGAGCAGGCCGTGGCGGGCCAGCAGTCCGGCCATGTAGTTGCGGACGGCGTCGGTGCCGGGCGGGGCCGGGGCGAGCACGCCGAGGGTCGCGAAGCCGAACACGGCCAGGAACAGCTCGTGGGCTTGTCGGCGGTCACCGGTGTAGGTGGTGATGAGGTCGATGACCTGGCGGTCGTGGTGCACCGGTGGCACCTGTGGGTGGGCGCCGGGGGCGCGGGCCGCGCGCAGCCGGATCTCCAACTGGGTCAAGGCGAGGCTGCGGCCGGGGCCGAACAGGTCCGCGAGGTAGGTGGTGCAGGCGTCGAGCAGGCTCAGCTCGCCGGCCCGGGAGCGCTCGGTGAGGTCGGCGAGGCGTCGGGTCGCGCGCTCGTCCAGTTCCTGCAGCACCGCTGCGACCAGGGCGTCCACCGTGCCGAAGTGGTAGGTCGCGGCCGCGGGCGACACCCCGGCCCGGGCGGCGACCTCACGCAGGGTCAGGCCGTCGAAGCCGTCGGTGGCGAGCACGTCGATGGTGGCCTCGACGATGGCGCGCCGGGTGCTGTCGCCGCGCTGGCGGCGTCCGTCGGTCTTCCCGGCCGGCATGCACCGCCCCCTTCTCCCGAAAACTATCTGTACGATCAAACAGTAATCGGGGAGCGCGCGTGCCACCACCCGGCGTCGGGCGGTGGCGGGCTGGTGCCCCAGCCGGTGTCAGTCCTGGCGCTCGGCCGCGGCCTGGTGGGCAGCCCCCTCCAGCTCGGGTACCTGGGGCAGCTGCACGACGGTGGCCGTCTGGCCGCGGCGCAGCTTCACGACCTCCTCGTGGTACTCCTCCAGCTGCCGCTGGAAGTCCGGATCGGTGTAGATCCGGCCGTCCACGAGCGGGCCGACAGTGCCGGTCATGATCGCCTCGATGTCCTCGCCGGAGAGCGTCTTGTGGGTCTCCAGCGCGTGCGCGATCGCCAGCACGTACGCCCGGTTCTCCTGAAGGATCTCGCCGGCGCGCTTCAGGGACGCCGAGAGGTGGTCCTCGATGCGGTCGGCGAGGGCCTGGCGCGCGTTGGGCTCGTCCTCGCGGTGCCCGCGCCCGCCCGGCATACCGATCTGGAACGCCGAGGAGGACTGGTACGAGGTGACCGTGCTGCCCATGCCCCAGAGCGCTTCCATCTGGGTGGCGACGAGTGTGGCGGAGTGCAGGTCGCCGGAGACGCCCGATGTGCTGTCGCCGTCGAAGAACATCCGCTCGCCGGCCAGCGAGGCCAGCGAGGTGAGGATGTCCGCCTCGTACTCCGAGCGCCACGTCGTGAACTGGTCCTCCGGCTTGATGCTGCCGACCATGCCGAGGTAGGTGTCGCCGATCTCGATCGTCGCGATGTTGATCTGCAGGTGTTCGCGGATCCGGTAGGCCACCACGGCGTGGCAGGCCTCGTGGACGGCGACGGCGTGCCGCTCGCGCTGCACGTAGTCGACGTTCTGCGAGGGGCCGAGCTCCTTGAGGTGCTTGGCCTTGGTGATGTCCTGCCAGGTGATCACGTCGCGACCGTCGCGGATGGCGATGATCAACGCCTCGTTGACCAGGTCCTTGATCGTGGCACCCGTGGCGTACGGGGTGATCGTGGCCAGCTTGTCGATCTGCTCGGGCGTCAGCTCGTGCTTGACCTTGTCGAGGTACCCCTGGTACGTGCGCAGCCGGCCCGCTTTGGTCGGGTAGCCGACCTTGTAGATGCGGTCGATCCGGCCCGGCCGGAGAAGGGCCTCGTCGAGGGCCTCCGGCATGTTGGTGGCCATCATGACGAGGATGCGGTACTTCGGCGGCGGCTTCGGCCGCATGCCGAGGATCCGTCGTCCGTACCGGTTCAGCAGGCCGCGCGGCTTCTTCAGGCCGGACAGTTCGGTCAGCAGTGCCTGCAACGTGCCCATCCCGGCGCCGCCGGCGGCCATGCCGCCCATCACGAACCGGTTCCAGCCGCGCTGCGGCTGGTCCGGCTCGGGCGTCACCGGGTTCAGCGCCGAGCTGGCGACGAGGTAGCGCGCCGGTTCGGACAGGTAGTGCTGGCCGTGGCAGGCCTGCGGGGAGAACGGGGAGTACCGCCCGGCCCCTCCCGGCCTGACCTGGGCGAGCGCGCCGCGGCTCCCCAGCGAGTCGGCCTCGTCGAAGAACACGATGACGCCGCCGTAGCGCAGTGCGAGCTTGCGCAGCTTGCGGAACAGCGACTTGACCTTGAGGATGCCGACGCCCATGAACATGTTCGTGAACGCGCCGGGATCGACGAACACGTAGGGCTTGCCGGTCTCGCCGGCGACGGCCTCGGCCATCAGGGTCTTGCCCGTGCCCGGCGGACCCCACAGCAGCAGGCCGGACGGCACGTAGCCGCCCTTCGCCTCGATGGTGTCGGGGTCCTCCAGGAAGACGATGTTCTCCTTGACCCGCTCGACCACCTGGTCCTGGCCCCAGACGTCGGAGAAGCGGGTCTTGATGTCGTCCGGGAAGTAGGTGTCGACCCCGCCTCGGGTGAGCAGCCAGAACAGGCCGATGAACTGGAACGCGATGAAGAAGAACGCGAAGACCAGCTGGAAGATCATCGGCAGCGCGTTCCACAGCAGCGCCGGTGCCTCGAACAGCGCCAGCAGCGGGGACGTGTCGAGGATCTGCCCGAGGACGACCGCCAGGAGCGCGACGACGAACAGGAACTTGATCAGCCGGGAGAGCCGGTAGCGGGTCCAGTCCGTCAGCCGCTTCTTCAGGAACCGCTCGGTGCCGCCGAAGACGTACTTGGTCCAGAACGTGTGGTAGCCGCTCCAGAACTCGCTGATCAGGAAGTGCAGCTGGCGGACGACCTCGATGCCGGCGAGCCAGAGCAGCCACTGGCCGTCCTGCAGCCGAAGCCGCATCGAATCCTCGAACGTCATCAGCGGGTTGTCCGCGACGTCGGCCCATACGAGCACGAACCACAGCGCCACGAACAGCAGCACCAGCCGGATCCGGTCCCAGAACGGCATCCGTTTGCGGGTGGTCCGCTCGGTCTTCGGGGTGGGTTCGTGCACCGGTGGGCGCTGTTGCTCGACGGCGGCGCTCTCGACGGCGGTGTTGCCCTCGGGCTCCTGCTGGTCAGTCATCAGTTCTCCCGGACCGTGAACGAGGAGGCCACGGAGTCGATCTCGGCGCCGCGTTCGGCGAAGCACTCGATGGAGCAGCGCAGCATGATCAGGTAGATCTTGCTGGCGTCGTCGTTGGTGTAGGCGGTCTGGTCGAAGACCTGCGGGGGGCCGCCGTTGATCGCGTAGCTGAAGATCGAGCGCACCCCACGCAGCCCGTCTCCGGGGGTGAGGGTCTGGTCGGCGTAGAGCGTGAAGTCGTCCAGCCCGGCCACGGGCTGCATCGCCAGCAACGTCCGCGAGCGCTCAGAGACCGGGAAGACGAGGTCACGCAGGAAGTCCAGGCTGACGCTGCCGCGCTGCTGCTCCGGGAGGGTGAAGACGACGACCACCATCGCCGGGGCGGACGGCGGGGCCAGCCCCATCGCGTGCTCTGCGGTCGGGGCCGCGTCCGCGTCGAAGACCTGCACCCAGTTGAGGCGAGCCGGATCGAGGCCGAACACGCCCTGGGTCGGGGGCACCTCGGCGGAGACGTCGCGCCAGCTGGTGGGCACCTTCGCGTAGGTGCGCTCCTCCTTGTTCGTGACGTAGGTCCACTCGGGGGCGCCGCAGGCGGTCAGTGCCAGCGCGGCGGCGAGCACGGCGGCGGCGCCCCACCGCCGGGTCGCGGGTCTGGCCGCCATTCCCCCGAACCTCCTGGCGTGACCTGATCGTGACCTGTCGAGTATGCGTCACGAACGGTGCCGAGGAATGCGCCGAACGGTTGCGTCGATGTTTCGGAGTGCGCAACCAACGCTCACGACGGTCGGAAACCGGGCAAATTGGACGGTTGTTCGGCCGGTGCGCTCAGGCGAGGCCGAGATCGGCGAGGCCGAGCAGCGCCCGGTACGGGACGCCCTCCGCCTCGATCGCCTCCTTCGCCCCGGTCTCCCGGTCGACCACCACCGCGACCCCGACGACCGTGGCGCCTGCCTCGCGGACCGCGGCGAGCGCCTCCCGCACCGATCCGCCCGTGGTCGAGGTGTCCTCGACGACGAGCACCGAGCGGCCCGCGACGTCCGGCCCCTCGATCCGTCGCTGCAGGCCGTGCTGCTTGGTGGACTTGCGCACCACGAACGCGTCCACGGGCGGGATCGACGGATCGATCATCCGCTCGGCGACGGTGGCGTGCAGGATCGCGTCGGCGATCGGGTCGGCGCCCAGCGTCAGCCCACCGACCGCCTCGTAGGACCAGTCCCTGGTCAGCTCGCGCATCAGCCGGCCCACCAGCGGCGCGGCCTGGTGGTGCAGGGTGATCCGGCGCAGGTCCACGTAGTAGTCGGCCTCCTTGCCCGAGGCCAGCGTGACCTTGCCGTGCACCACCGCGAGCTCCCGGACCAGGGTCGCGAGCTGGTCGCGTTCGCTGTCGCTGCTCACCGTCGTCTCCTCGCTCCGCTGGGGATGATCGTTCACGTGCGGTCGCGGTCGCCGAACGCCATCAGCCGCCGCACGAGCGCACGCGGCAGCAGGTCCACGGCCGCCGCGATCGCCTTGTACTGCACCGACGGCACCGACACGACCTTGCCGCGGGCCAGGTCGGCCAGTGCGTCGGACACGACCCGGTCGGCGTCGAGCCAGAGCGGCCCGGTGCGCGGGCCGACGTCGATCCCGGCCCGCTCGTGGAACTCGGTGCGCACGAACCCCGGGCACAGCGCCATCGCCCGCACCCGGGTGCCCTCCAGCGAGCCGGCCACGCCCTCGGTGAACGAGATGACCCAGGCCTTGTCGGCGCCGTAGGTGGTGCCGCGTCCGGCGAGGAAGCCGGCCACGCTGGACACGTTGATCACCGCGCCGCGGTTGCGGGCCACCATCGAGGGCAGCGCCGCACGGGTCAGCCGCAGCACCGCGCGGACGTTGAGATCGAGCTGGCGGTCGAGATCGGCCGGCTCGCACTCCATGAGACCCACGCCGAGCGTCATGCCGGCGTTGTTCACCAGCAGGTCGACGGGGGCGCGATCGGGATCGGCCAGCCGCTCGGCGACCCGCTCGAGGTCGGCGGCCTTCGTGAGGTCGGCGACCAGCACCTCGGCCGACACACCGAGCGCGCGGGCGGCCGCCGCCGCGGACTCCAGCCGGTCGCGGTCACGGGCGACGAGGACGAGGTCGCGGCCGTCGGCGGCCAGGCGCCGCGCGAACGCGGCCCCGATCCCCGACGTGGCTCCGGTGATCAGCGCAGTCGGCACGCGCCGACCCTACGTGCTCAGGTCGTCGAGCCGTGCGTGGCCCCGAGTCCCTGCTCCAGTGCGGTCGCGACCTCCGCGAGATCGGCGAGCAGGTCCTGCACCCGGTCGGCGCTGGACCCGAGCGGGGCGGTGGCGAGCACCCACGTCTCCTCGGCCCACAGCAGCTCCACATCGTCCCCGATCGCGTCGGCGGCCTCGGCGAGCCGCTTGGTCAAGAGCGGGCGCACGGCCTCGGGATCGGAGACGAACGCGTACCGTTCACCGACCGGCTCCAGCAGGTCGAGGCCGGCGTCGTCGGGCAGCGGCGCGGACGGCAGCCGCAGCTCGACCGCAGCCGGGAGCTGGGCCTGCACCTGGACAGCGGCCAGGATCGAGTTGAGCCGCCCGGCCTGCTCGTGGTCGAAGACGTAGGCCTGCCGCGGCCCGTCCGGGGTGGGCACGTCGCCGGAGATCAGGTTGCGGGCCACCCCGGGTCCGCCCTGGTGGATGGTGCCGTAGCGCCAGCGGCTGGGCAGCACCGGATCGGTGTCGAGGAACTCCCAGCCCCGCATCGCCGCCCACCGGCGGCGGTCCTTGACACCGGCCCCGCCGCCGCTGCGCGCCCGGTCCGCGAAGAGCAGCGCCGCGCCGAGCACGATCGCGATCGCGGCGATGACGAACCACACGGTCGGAGTGAACCCCACGGGCACGGAGAGTAGACCTCGACCGGGCCGGCACCGCGCAGTAACACGCGACGAACGGCACTTTCGTGAGCTGCCTTCGTGAGCAGCTGCTCACGAAGGCAGCTCCTACCGGACGCGATCCACCTCGACGGCACCCGGCCCGGTACCCCGGACCGTCGCACCGCACCTGGAGCACCACCGGAGGGTGACCACGACACGCGCGGGCGCGCGAGCCGCCTCTGCGACGGAGCAGCGGAGCGCCATCGACACGGTGCCGTTCGTCGGGAAACCCGGAGGGCTCAGACGGTCACCGGGAGTGCCCGGCCGACGATCAGCCCGCCGGTGCCGCCCTCCGCGGACGGGTCCAGGTCGACCCGCACGGTGTCGCCCTCGCGCACGTCGCCGGAGAGCAGCTGCTTGGCCAGTTGGTCACCGATCGCCGACTGGACCAGCCGCCGCAGCGGCCGGGCCCCGTAGACCGGGTCGAAGCCGTTGAGCGCGAGCCACTCGCGGGCCGCGTCGCTGACGTCGAGCGTGAGCCGCTTCTTCGCCAGCCGATCGCGCAGCCTGCGCAGCTGGATGTCGACGATGTGCGTCAGCTCCTCGGTCGACAGCGCGTGGAAGACCACCACGTCGTCGAGCCGGTTGAGGAACTCCGGCTTGAAGTGCTGGCGCACGATCGCCATGACGGCGTCCTTGCGCTCCTTGTCGTCGAGCGACGGGTCGGCGATGGCCTGGCTGCCCAGGTTCGACGTCAGCACCAGGATGGTGTTGCGGAAGTCGACCGTGCGGCCCTGGCCGTCGGTCAGCCTGCCGTCGTCGAGCACCTGCAGGAGCGTGTCGAACACGTCCGGGTGCGCCTTCTCGACCTCGTCGAACAGCACCACCGAGTACGGGCGCCTGCGCACCGCCTCGGTCAGCTGGCCACCCTGGTCGTAGCCGACGTAGCCGGGCGGGGCACCGACGAGCCGGGCCACCGAGTGCTTCTCGGAGTACTCGCTCATGTCGATGCGCACCATCGCGCGCTCGTCGTCGAACAGGAACTCGGCCAGCGCCTTGGCCAGCTCGGTCTTGCCGACGCCGGTCGGGCCGAGGAACAGGAACGACCCGGTGGGCCGGTTCTCGTCGGCGATGCCGGACCGGGCGCGGCGCACCGCGTCGGAGACCGCGCGCACGGCCTCGATCTGCCCGACGACGCGCTTGCCGAGCTCCTCCTCCATGCGCAGCAGCTTGGCGGTCTCACCCTCGAGCATGCGGCCGGCGGGCACCCCGGTCCACGCGGACACGACGTCGGCGACGTCGTCCGGGCCGACCTCCTCCTTGAGCATCACGTCCTCGCTCTTGGTGGAGGCGGTGGCCGCGGCGAGCTTCTTCTCGACCTCGGGGATGCGCCCGTACAGCAGCTCGGAGGCCTTCTCCAGGTCGCCGTCGCGGTCGGCGCGCTCGTACTCGCCGCGCAGCTGCTCCAGCTTCGCCGCGAGCGCGCGGGTCTCCTCGATGGCGGCCTTCTCCCGCTGCCAGCGCGCGGTGAGCGCGGAGAGCTCCTCGCGCTTCTCGGCCAGCTCCTGACGGAGCGCCTTGAGCCGGTCGGCCGAGGCGGGATCGGACTCCTTCTCCAGCGCCATCTCCTCGATCTCCAGCCGACGCACCGCGCGCTCGACCGTGTCGATCTCGACGGGCCGCGAGTCGATCTCCATCCGCAGCCGGGACGCCGCCTCGTCGACCAGGTCGATGGCCTTGTCGGGCAGGTAGCGGGCGGTGATGTACCGGTCGGACAGCGTGGCCGCGGCGACCAGCGCGGCGTCGGTGATCCGCACGCCGTGGTGGACCTCGTAGCGCTCCTTCAGCCCGCGCAGGATGCCGATCGTGTCCTCGACGGACGGCTCGCCGACGTAGACCTGCTGGAAGCGGCGCTCCAGTGCGGGGTCCTTCTCGATGTGCTGGCGGTACTCGTCGAGCGTGGTCGCGCCGACCAGCCGCAGCTCGCCGCGCGCGAGCATCGGCTTGATCATGTTGCCGGCGTCCATCGCGCCCTCGCCGGTCGCGCCGGCCCCGACGATCGTGTGCAGCTCGTCGATGAAGGTGATGATCTGGCCCGCCGACTCGGTGATCTCCTTCAGGACGGCCTTGAGCCGCTCCTCGAACTCACCGCGGTACTTCGCACCGGCCACCATCGAGCCCAGGTCGAGCGCAACGACCTTCTTGCCGCGCAGCGACTCCGGCACGTCGCCGGCCACGATCCGCTGGGCGAGGCCCTCGACGATCGCGGTCTTGCCGACGCCCGGCTCGCCGATCAGCACCGGGTTGTTCTTGGTGCGCCGCGACAGCACCTGCACGACGCGGCGGATCTCCTGGTCACGGCCGATGACCGGGTCGAGCTCGCCGTTGCGGGCGCGCTCGGTCAGATCGACGCCGTACTTCTGCAGGGCCTGGTAGGTGCCCTCCGGGTCGGGGCTGGTGACGCGGGAGCTGCCGCGCACCTTCGTGAAGCCCTCGCGCAGCGCCTCCGGGGTGGCGCCGTGGCGGGCGAGCAGGTCGGCCACCGGGCCGCCGGCCTTCGCGAGCCCGACGAGCAGGTGCTCGGTGGACACGTACTCGTCGCCCATCTCGGTCGCGAGCTGCTGGGCGGCGTTGATCGCGTTGAGCGCCGCCCGGGACATCTGGGGCGGACCGACGGTGGACCCGGACGCTGACGGCAGGCGGTTGCCGAGCTGGGTCAGCCCGGCGCGCACTGCGGCGACGTCGGCGCCGACGGCCTCCAGCAGTGGCACAGCGATGCCGTCGGCCTGCGCCAGCAGTGCGCCCAGCAGGTGGGTCGGCCCGACCTCCGGGTTACCGGCGAGGGAGGCAGCCTGCACGGCCGACGAGATGGCCTGCTGGGTCTTCGTGGTGGGGTTGAAGGAGTCCATCCCTCACTTCCTCCTGCGTTGCGTCTCGTGGGCTCGATCGTGCCCGTTCGCTACGAACAACGTCAGAAAAGTTGAGTCTGTTCCCCTCAACTTCACGCACCTGCGGCGTGTCAGCCCCGCCGCTCGGCCTTCGCCCCGAAGTAGTCGCCGCCCTTGCGCCCGGGGTCGTCGGTGCCCCACTCCCGCCTCTCGTGCACCCGCGCCATGCGCGGGATGTGCTTGCGGCAGTGGATGTAGGCCTCCTCGACCTCGACGACGACCCAGCGCTCCGGCCGGCGCCCGAGGTCCTCGGCTGCGGGGATCTCGGGGTGCTCGGCCCGCAGCAGGTCGTCCTCCACGATCCACGCCCGGCCGTTGACGTGCAGCCCGATGAGGTCCTCGACGAAGTCGACCATGAGCAGGCCGACGTGGCCGTTCTCGATGATGTTGCCGAGGCTCGCGTGCACGCCGTTGCCGCGGTACTCGGGATAGGCGAGGTGCTTGTCGTCGAGCACCTGGATGAAACCCGGTTCGCCCGCGCGCAGTGACGAATCGCACTCGCCCTTCGCGTCGGAGGTGGCGACGAACACCATCTCCATCCGCTTGATGAACTCGATCATCCGGGGAAGCAGCCGGTCGCGGACCTGGTCCTCGTAGAACCTGGCTGCTCGGGCAGTGGTGCCGAAGGCTGCCTGCAGGTGGTGCTCACCATCAGATCCGGGACGCTGGGTCGGAATGGTGCACTCGGTGGTGTGATCGGTCGGTAACACGCTGCCCCGTTCGGTCGAACTGCTGGACGTCGCCTGTTTTCGTGCAGGCGACAACCCGCCACAGTGCCATTTCCGTGGCGGCGAGGTCACCCTCAGGAGTGGCTCCGCACGCTACGCTGGCACGTCGAGATCACGCCCCCGAAGGTGCGTCCTGCCTCCCCGAGCGGGGCGCCGAGAGCTAAGGAACCGGCCGTCGATGACAGCGGAACAGTTGCTCACCGCCGACCTGGACTCGGTGGGTGATGCGCGTCCCGAGGAGAGCCCGATGGTCGCGGCGATCCGCACCAGCTGGGCCCTCGTCGAGCCACAGGCGGAGGACGTCGCACGGTACTTCTACGCCACGCTGTTCGCGCACGCGCCGCAGACCCGTGAGCTCTTCCCGGTCAACATGGAGGTGCAGCGCAGCCGCCTGCTGCGCGCCCTCGTCCACGTCGTGCACATGTGCGACAAGCCGGCCGAGCTGTTCCCGTTCGTCGAGCAGCTGGGCCGGGACCACCGCAAGTTCGGCGTGCTGACCGAGCACTACGACGCCGTCGGGTACGCCCTGGTGACGGCGGTCGGCGCCTTCGCCGGGGACGCCTGGACCCCCGAGGTGCACAAGGCCTGGACCGACGCCTACGCGATGGTCGCCGCCGCGATGACCCGGGCCGCCTCGGCCGAGCGCGGCCCGGCGTCCTGGCTCGGCCGCGTCGTCGCCCACGAGCGACTGGGCTGGGACCTGGCCACCATCACCGTGCAGACCAGTGAGCCGCTGCCGTACCGGGCCGGCCAGTACGTCTCCGTCGAGACGCCGCAGCGGCCGCGGCTGTGGCGCTACCTGTCCCCGGCCAACGCGCCCCGCGAGGACAACACCCTCACCTTCCACGTGCGCGCCGTCCACGGCGGCTGGGTGAGCCGGGCGATCGTCGCCCACTCCCGCGTCGGCGACACCTGGCGGATCGGCCCTGCCATGGGCCGGATGTTCGTCGATCCGCAGTCCGACCGCGAGGTGCTCATGGTCGCCGGTGGCACCGGCGCGGCGCCGATCAAGGCGCTGGTCGAGGACCTCACCCGGCGGCAGAACCCGCCGCGCACCCAGGTCTTCGTCGGCGGCCGCTCCTGGGACGACCTGTACGACTTCCCGGCGCTGCGCAAGATGTCCTACGACAACCCGTGGCTCGACGTCGTCCCCGTCGTGGAGCGGGACGACTCCGAGTCCGGGGCGGAGATCGGCACACTGGCCGACGTCGTCACCCGGTACGGGTCGTGGGCCGATCACGACGTGATCGTCTGCGGATCGCCCGCGATGATCCGCGCGACGGTGTCGCGGATGCTGGTGGCGGGCACCCCGCTCGACCGCATCCGCTACGACCCGTTCACGCTGGACTGAGGCGGCGGGCAGAGGCGGAGCTGGACGGAGACCTGGCCGACCGGTGCGGCGGTCCTCAGCCCCGCTGGGGGCGCCGCGGCGGCCGCCACACCACCAGGGCCTGGCTGCGGTCCACCGGCACCAGGTCGCGCCGGTACGAGGCGTGCACCGCGGCCGCGGCCTGCTCCGCCGCTGCCCGCGCCGCCACGACCTCCTTGGTCAGCTCCTCGATCTTGGCCTTCAGCTCGTCGACGAGCTGCTCGAGCTCGATGATCCGCTTGATGCCGGCGAGGTTGACGCCCTCCTCCTGGGAGAGCCGCTGCACCTCTTTGAGCAGGGCGATGTCGCGGGCCGAGTAGCGCCGCCCGCCGCCTGGCGACCGGCCCGGGGTCACCAGGCCCATCCGGTCGTAGCTGCGCAGCGTCTGCGCGTGCATGCCGGCCAGCTGCGCGGCGATGGAGATGACGAAGACCGGTGTGTCGGGGCTCGCGCCCGGGGGAAGAACCGGCTCCTCGGTCAACGAGCCACCTCCGTTCCTGCCCGGCGGGCTCGCCGCCCGGCGGGTCGTCGTCCTGCTCCCTCGATTCTTGCGCGTCCGCGCCTGGTTGCCCACGCATCGCTGCTGAGGAACCGCGTCGGGACCGATCACGTCGGGCCGCGCGGCGCGGTCCTCACCCGAGCCGTTCTCGGCGCCGCTGCCGGGTCGGGACATCGGTCGCACGGCCGCTCACCGCCGTTCCGCTACCTCGGGCGCGACGGCCCGGCCCCGTGCCCACGGCGCCCTCATCGGGCACCTTCGAGCAGGTGGGCACGGGGATCGAAGTCCTTCGTGGCCTCGGCGTAGGCCGCCAGCGCCTCCGCGGCCTTCTCGCTGAGCCGCTGCGGCACCGCCACGTCGACAGTGACCAGCAGGTCGCCGGCCGTGCCGTTGCGCTTCTGGACGCCCCGGCCGCGGACGCGGAACGTGCGCCCGCTCGCGGTGCCCGGCGGGATCCGCAGGGTGACCGTGGAGTCCAGCGTCGGCACGGTGACCGTCGCGCCCCGTGCGAGCTCCGGGAACGTGACCGGCACCGTGATCGTCAGGTCGTCCGGGTTCTTCGGCGATCGGCCGAACAACCGGTGCGGTGTGACGTGCACGGTGACGTACAGGTCGCCCGCCGGCGCACCGCCCCGGCCGGGCTCGCCCTGGCCCTTCAGCCGTACCTTCTGCCCGTCGTTCACGCCCGGCGGGACACGCACGGTCAGCGACCGGATGCGGGTGCTCACGCCGTCGCCGCCGCACTCGGGGCACGGGTCGTCGATGATCCGCCCGCTGCCGCGGCACTGGGTGCACGGCTCGGAGAACGCGAACGCCCCCTGACTGCGGCTGACCAGCCCGACCCCGCCGCACACCGGGCACGTGCGCGGCGTGGTGCCCGGCCGGGAACCCGTACCGCCGCAGCGGTCGCAGCGCCCGGGGGACGACAGCTTGATCGGCACCTCGGCGCCGCGCACGGCGTCGACGAAGTCGATCGTCAGCTCGCTCTCCACGTCCGCGCCGCGCTGGGCGCGCGGCCCGGTGGGCCCGGTCCTGGTCGCGCCGCCGAACAGGTTGCCGAACAGGTCACCGAGCCCACCGGGGCCGCGGCCGAACAGGTCGTTCAGGTCGAAGCCCTGAGCGCCGCCGGGGAAGCCGCCGCCCGGGAACCCACCGCGGAAGCCGCCGCCGGCGAACAGCGCACGGGTCTCGTCGTACTCCTTGCGCTTCTTCTCGTCCGACAGGACCCCGTAGGCCTCCGAGACGGCCTTGAACCGCGCCTCGGCCTTCGCATCCCCCGGGTTGGCGTCCGGGTGCAGCTCGCGGGCGAGCTTCCGGTACGCCCTCTTGATCTCCTCGGGGGACGCGTCCGAGGAGACACCCAGCTCTTTGTAGTAGTCCTTCTCGATCCAGTCGCGCTGGGTCATCTCGCCTCCCCTCGGCTCATCTCGCTCAGGCCTGCTCCGGGCCCTGTCCCGCGTTCGAGCCCTGGTCGGCAGCCTGCGTCGCGTCCTGCTCCGAGGTCGGGCCGGAGGCCTGCGCCTCCGCCGTACCGGTCTGCTCCGTGGTCTGCGCCGCGGTGGTCTCTTCCGTGCTGGCCTCTTCCGCGGTGATCTCCTCGACCCGGTCGACGACCGTGACCATGGCCGGGCGCAGCATCCGGTCGCCGATGCGGTAGCCGCGCCGCAGCACCGACGCGATGACCGTGGTGACCGGCCCGGTGGCGTCGGTCGTCTCGTGCTGCACGGCCTCGTGCACCGACGGGTCGAACGGCTCGCCCTCGTGGCCGAACCCCTCCAGGCCGAGCTTCTGCACCGTGGCCACCAGCTTGTCGCCGACGGCCTTGAACGCGCCCGTCAGGTCGCCGTGCGCCTCGGCGCGCTCCAGGTCGTCGAGGATGGTCAACAGCTCCCCGACGATCTGCGCGCGCGTGGAGACCAGCATGGCCTCCCGGTCGCGTTCGACACGCCGCCGGTAGTTCGCGTACTCGGCGGTGATGCGCTGCAGGTCGGCGGTGCGCTCGGCGAGCTGGGCGGCCAGCTCCTGCTCGGCGGGCGAAGGACCGGACTGCGAGGGAGCGGACTCGGGCGCGGCCTCGCCGGACTGCGATCCGGGCTGGTCCGGTCCGGCCGCGGCCCCGGCCGCCTCCTCGGCGGGCGGGGTCCGCAGCTGGCCGGTCACCGGATCGATCCGGCGCTTGTCCCGAACCACGACCCGCTCGGCCTCACCGCTACCGGCGTGCTCCTTGCGGTCGTGTTCGCTCACTTGTCCTTCTTCTCCTCGTCGACGATCTCGGCGTCAACCACGTCGTCGCTCTTGTCCTGCGCGGAGCCCGCGGCACCGGCTGCGCCCGCCGCGGCGCCGTCGGCGCCCGGCTGCTGGTAGAGCGCGCTGCCCATCTTCTGGGACTCGGTGGTCAGCTTCTCCATCGCGGCCTTCACGGCCTCGATGTCGGTGCCCTTCAGCGCCGACTGCGCCTCACCGAGCGCGGCGTTGACGCTGTCCTTGACGTCGGACGGGAGCTTGTCCTCGTTCTCCTTGATGAACTTCTCGGTCTGGTAGACCAGCGACTCCGCCTGGTTGCGGGTCTCGGCCTCCTCACGGCGCCTGCGGTCCTCGGCGGCGTGCTGCTCGGCATCCTTGATCATGCGGTCGATCTCCTCCTTGCTGAGGGCCGAACCGCCGGTGATCGTCATGGCCTGGCTCTTACCGGTGCCGAGGTCCTTCGCGGACACGTTCACGATGCCGTTGGCGTCGATGTCGAACGACACCTCGATCTGCGGCACACCGCGCGGTGCCGGCGGGATCCCGGTCAGCTCGAACATGCCCAGGCGCTTGTTGTGCGCGGCGATCTCGCGCTCGCCCTGGAACACCTGGATCTGCACGGACGGCTGGTTGTCCTCGGCCGTCGTGAAGATCTCCGACCGCTTGGTCGGGATCGTGGTGTTCCGCTCGATCAGCTTGGTCATCACGCCGCCCTTGGTCTCGATGCCGAGGGACAGCGGGGTGACGTCGAGCAGCAGGACGTCCTTGACCTCACCGCGCAGCACGCCGGCCTGCAGGGCGGCGCCCACGGCGACGACCTCGTCCGGGTTCACGCCCTTGTTGGGCTCCTTGCCGCCGGTGAGCTCGCGCACCAGGTCGGTGACCGCCGGCATACGGGTGGACCCACCCACGAGGACGACGTGGTCGATCTGGTTGACCGAGATGCCGGCGTCCTTGACGACCTGGTTGAACGGCGCCCGGGTGCGGTCGAGCAGGTCCTGGGTGATCCGCTGGAACTCCGCTCGGGAGAGCGTCTCGTCGAGGAACAGCGGGTTCTTGTCCGCGTCGACGGTGATGTACGGCAGGTTGATCGTGGTGCTGGTCTGCGAGGACAGCTCGATCTTCGCCTTCTCGGCCGCTTCCTTCAGCCGCTGCATCGCCATCTTGTCCTTGGTCAGGTCGATGCCGTGCGCGGCCTTGAACTTGTCGACGAGCCACTGGATGATCCGCTCGTCCCAGTCGTCACCACCCAGGTGGTTGTCACCGTTGGTCGCCTTGACCTCCACGACGCCGTCGCCGATCTCCAGCAGCGACACGTCGAACGTACCGCCACCGAGGTCGAAGACCAGGATGGTCTGCTCCTTCTCGCCCTTGTCGAGGCCGTACGCGAGCGCGGCCGCGGTGGGCTCGTTCACGATCCGCAGCACGTTGAGGCCCGCGATCTGGCCGGCCTCCTTGGTGGCCTGGCGCTGCGCGTCCTCGAAGTAGGCGGGCACGGTGATCACCGCGTCGGTGACCTCCTCGCCCAGGTACGCCTCCGCGTCGCGCTTCAGCTTCTGCAGCACGCGCGCGGAGATCTCCTGCGGCGCGTACCGCTTGCCGTCGATCTCGTTGGTCCGCCAGTCCGTACCGATGTGGCGCTTCACCGAGCGGATCGTCCGTTCGACGTTGGTCACCGCCTGGTTCTTGGCCGGCTGGCCGACGAGGACCTCACCGTTGCGCGCGAACGCCACGATCGAGGGGGTGGTGCGCGAACCCTCCGAGTTCGCGATGACCGTCGGCTCGCCACCCTCGAGGACGGCGACGACGGAGTTTGTGGTCCCGAGGTCGATACCGACCGCACGCCCCATGGTTGATGCCTCCGATGCCTTTCTTGCGTGGATGTGGCTCAAGTTTGCCACGAGCCTGGATCACCGATCTTCGCAGCCTTGAGCCAGGATCGCTCAACTTGCTGTCCGGTCCAACGAGCACGGCCCGGAACTTGTTCCCGCTGGTTCTCCGGAACGGCCCACACGACCACTGCCCGGCTCGTACCCTGCTCGGGATCACCGAACCGGGGGGCCGACGTGGCGGAGCTGGCCAGCATCAAGCACTACAACTACGAGAACGTCGACCTCCGGGAGAAGGCGGAGTGGCTCGCCGGCGCCCCGGGCGCGTCGGGCGACCCGCTGCCGGCGAAGCTGCGCCTGATCGCCACCACCTTCTCCGGCTCGCACGCCCGGCTCACCGCCGACATCGAGGCGCTCGGCGCCGCCTGGACCGGCCACGCGGCCGACGCGGCGCAGGACTCGCTGCGCACCGCCGCCCACCGCGCCACGACGGCGGCGGGCGCGAACGACGAGGGGCACGCCGCGGTCGCCGGCTACGCGGAGTCGTTCGAGCAGCTGCGCAGCAAGGTCCACTTCGAGGATCCGGACGCTGCATGGCGGCCCGGTGTTCCCGCCGATCCGTTCACGGTCCAGGAGGACCACTTCGCGGTGGTGCAGAGGCACCGCACCGCCGACGCCGCCGCGAACGCCGCACTGCGCGCCCACGAGGAGCGCACCCGGCAGCTGGTGGACGAGTTCCCCACGCTCACCGCCACCACCGCCCCGGCGGGTGGGCCGCCCGCGGCGCCGCAGGGCGGCGGTGGCTCGGGCGCCTGGGCGGGCGGGCTGCCCGTGGTGCCCGATCCGGGCGGACCCGGCGCCGGGGCGGTCCCCTCCGTCCGGCCGGCGACCGATCCGGGTCCCGGGCCCGCGACCACCCCGAGCACCGGAGCCCGGCCGGGCGCGGCACCACCACCAACACCGACAACACCGGCACTACCACCACCGTCCGCCGCGGACGTCCCACGGGCACTCGGCGCACCGCGTCCGGGCGCCGCGCCGGCCGGCAGCGGGCCGGCGCCCCGGCGCAGCGGTCCCACCCTGCCCGCGCTCCCACCGCCCGCGGCTGCACCGCCCGGAGTGACCGACGGGCTGATCGGCGCCCGGCGCAACCCGAGCGTGTTCGCCCCGGACGGCCGGCGGTTCGCGGGCAAGCTCCCGGCGGTGCCCGAGCCCCCGACGCCCGCCGGCCGGCCGGGCAGCCCGGTCGCCGCGTCCCCGTCCGGTGCCCCGGCCCGGCCGGGCACGACGGCGATCCCGCCGATCATGGGCGGCGGGGCGGCCGGCGCGGCCACCACGCACCGCACCAAGTACTGGACGCCCAGCTCGGCGCCGTTCGACGTGGAGCTGCCCCCGCACGTCGACGGCGTGATCGGGGCGGATCCGGACGGGCGATGATCGACTGGTCGGCCGCGCGGATCGTCACCACGTCCGAGTTCGAGGTCTGCTGGGAGCTGCTCGGCCTCGATGAGACACCGTGGCAGCTCGATCCGCCGCGCACCGGGCTCACCGACGACGAGCGCGCCGCCGCCGTGGCGAGCGCGCTCGCCGAGCTCACGGCCCGCGGGCTCGCCGACGGCCGCCGCCCGGGACCGGCGCTGGAGACCCACCTGCGCCGGCTCGCGCGGCCGCACCGGTCCGCCGACGTGCGCTGGGTCGCCGGATCGGTGGCGGCGGCGGTCGCGGCCGTGCGCGGCGAGCAGGCCACCGTCGCGGTGCGCCACGACCGGGAGATCGCACTGCTCGACGTCCCCGCCGCCGACGTCGCCGACGTGCTGGTCGACCTGCCCCGCGCGGCCGGCCCCGGCCCGGGCCGGGACGTGCGGCTGCCGGCAGGCGTGCTCGACGCCGCCCGCCGGGCGGCCGAGCCGTCGACCCACCGGTTCGTCGAGGTGCTCACCGCGGCCGGGGTGAGCGAAACCCGCGCGGCCCTGCTGTGGGGCATGTGCCGGGACGTGCGGCTGCGCGGCCAGTTCGGCGCCACCCACGGCACCGGGGACGGGACCCGCACCCGCCGGGCCCCGTACGTCGTCGGGTTCCACGCCACCGGCCGGGGCTGGTTCCGCCAGGTGCGCCGCCGCGACGGCGGAGCGGCGGCGGTGACCGTGGGCCCGGCCGGGCGGGCCGACCTGCGCCGCGCGGTCGCCGAGCTGCTCTCCCCGGTCTGACCCGAAGATCAGAGCGGCGGAGCGGGCCGCGGCGGCACCCGGCCGGCGTCGACGCTCGGCAGCGGATCGGGGATGCGGGCGAGCACGCGGTGGTTCTCCGGGTCGGGCACGAGGTTCTCGGCGCGGTCGCGGAACTCCAGCTCCCCGTCCGGTCCGAGGTCGGCGTGGTAGCCCGCCTCGGCCAGCTGCTCCTCATCGAGATCGACGAGCCGCTCCCACCGGCTCGGCACGACCGCGTACTCCGGCCACGGCAGGTCGGCGTAGGCGTCGTGCAGGTCGGCGAGCAGCCCGACGAACACCTGCTGCCAGCGCAGCGGCATCGACTGGGCGAGGGAGCGGGGGATCACCACGTAGTCGCGCGAGGCGCCGGGCGCCGGTCGATCGAGGTAGTCCTTGACCGGCGTCGTGGATGCCGGAGTGGACGGTTCGGGAGGCATTGCAGGCTCCAGTGCGGGGGCCGAGATGATCGAACCCCCTCGACCCTACGCCGGGCCGTGCTCACACCGCGTTGGGCTTGGTGCCCGGCCGGGTCGCCAGCGGGACGAGCTGGTAGTAGTCCCACGGCACCGGTTGCACCCGCACCCGCTCCCCGCTGTAGGGCGCCTCGATCATCTGCCCGTTGCCCATGTACAGCATCACGTGGTGGATCGTGCTCGGGTCGGTCGGGTCGTAGGCGTAGAACAGCAGGTCGCCCGGCTGGGCCTCGCGCACCGGCACGTGTCCGCCCGCGTGGAACTGCTGGCGCGACACC
This sequence comes from Pseudonocardia thermophila, assembly GCF_900142365.1. Taxonomy (GTDB): domain Bacteria; phylum Actinomycetota; class Actinomycetes; order Mycobacteriales; family Pseudonocardiaceae; genus Pseudonocardia; species Pseudonocardia thermophila. Next base: position 199,837 of record NZ_FRAP01000012.1, read on the forward strand.
CGCGGCAGCGTGATCCCCGCGGCGCGGAACGCGGCCATCATCAGCCCGGAGCAGTCGTAGGTGTCCGGGCCGGTCGCGCCCCACACGTACGGCTTGCCGACCTCGCCGAGCGCGAACCGGATCGCCGCGGCCGCCACCCCCTCGGCGAGCACGGCGGGCGCACAGGCCGCGGCCGGGCCCACCGCCGCCACCGCGCCGATCTGCGCCACCAGTTCGGCGGCCAGCGGCTCCCACTTCGCGTAGGCGTTGGGGAACGCCGAGCGCTGCACCGCCTGCGCGGCGACGGTGACCGGCAGCGTCTCCCACCCGGGGATCTGCACCAGCCGGTCGAGGAAGATCGACGTCGCGTACACGGGGTCGGTGACCTGCGCCGGGCTGCCCCAGCCCTGGGAGGGCCGCTGCTGGAACAGCCCGAGCGAGTCGCGATCGCCGTAGTGCAGGTTCCGCAGGGTCGACTCCTGCATCGCCGTCGCCAGCGCGATCAGCCCCGCCCGCGGCGGCAGCCCCTTCTGCTTGACGACGCCGAGGATCGTCGTCGCGTTCTGCCGCTGCTCCTCGGTCAGCTGGGCGGCGGTGACGGTCGCGCCGCGGCCACCGGCCGAGCCGACGTCGCACCAGCCCCCGCCGGTGGCGCCCCCCGAGCCGAGGCCGGCGGTGAACACGGCGAAGCCGATGCCGAGGAAGAGCGCGAGCGCCGAGAAGATCGCGACGACGGGGACGAGCAGTCGCAGCGGCCGCAGCGTGCGCACGTCAGGCCTCGTCGTAGTCCGCGACGCGCCAGGTGCCGGCCTCGTCGTCGACGACGACGACGAGCAGGGTCAGGGCGTCGGTGGGCACCTGCACCCGCACCGACTGCGGCGCCACCGAGACGGCGCGCGGCTCCCCGGTCACGCGGGTGGCGGGGATGTTGGCCGGATCGACCGTGGACAGCACGCCCAGGTACTCGGGCGTGGTGAGCGGTCGCAGTCCCTCCAGCCACTGCTGGGCGGTGGTGCCCTCGGGTGGGCGTACCCAGGCCCGGGTCCACCGCAGCGCCGCGTCCACCGCCGCCGGTGGCGCGGCCGAGAGCGGCAGCTCGGTCGGCCGCAGGGCGGGCACCGGCGGCAGTGCGGTCGGGGCCGGCGTGTACGAGGTGCCGGGCGGCAGCGAGCGGGCCGTCGGGGTGGCCCTGGTGGGTCCGTCCAGCGGACCCGTGCGGTCCGGGGTCAGCGCCCCGATCCCGAACGACACCGCGGCGACCACGGCGACCGCGACGACGGCGGTGATCGCGAGGCGGGCGGGCGAGCGCAGCGGCCACTGCCAGACGGCACGGTAGGCGGCCGCCCGGCCGTGCGGGGTCCTGATCGGCATCAACCGGCTCCGCGCGGTGTGTAGACCTGCTGGGACGGCCGCGGCCGGTAGATCCGGTAGACGGGCACCCCGTCGACGATCTCGGCGTCGACCGGTCGGGCGCCGCCCGGCCGCAGCGGCACGGCGTCGGGCCTGCGGTAGATCGTGCGGTCGTCGATCTCACCCGGGTCCTCCCAGGTGGGCGACGCGGGCGCGGGCCGGGGACTCGAGCCGCTCCCGGCCGGGAGCGCGGCCCGCCGGGCGGCCGGCACCGCCTGCGCATCGGTCGCCGCCGAGGCCGGATCGGGCGAGACCCGCGTGGTGGTGGCCCGCACCCGGGCGGCCGACTCGGACTCGGGCCGGGCGCCCGCCCACTCGCGGCGGCTCTCCGCGGCCGCCCGCCGCTCTTCCCACCAGCGGGTCTGGCGGTCGTCGGCCGGGGCGGCGCGCAGCCGCTGCCAGACGCGGGCCATCGGGCCGTCGCCGACGCTGGGCACGATCCCGCCGAACTGCTCGCGGGTGAGCGAGACCATGGACACCAGCCGGCGGAACGGCCGCGCCACGGCCCACAGCACGACGGTGACGACGCCGGAGACCAGCATCGCCAGCCACAGGTCGATGTTCGCCTCGGGCCGGAACAGCGAGATCACCACGAGCGCGTGCAGCCCGGCCATCGCGCCGACGATCAGCGTGTTCACCACGGCCGCGCCGCCGACCCGCAGCAGCGCCGGGAGGATGTCGGGCTTGAGGATCGCCACCACCGCGATCGCTGGTGCGGCGATCACCATCAACCGGATGAGCAGCATCGCCACCAGCACCAGCAGCTTCGACAGCAGCTGGAACACCGCGATGCAGACGGCCTGCAGCACCGAGAGCACCGCCGCGCCGATCCGGCTGCCGGCCTTGCCCTGGAAGTACGCGTAGCGGTCGCCCATCTGCTCGGCGATCGCCGCGTAGCGGGCCTTCTTCTCGGCCACCAGCTCCGGGGTGTCGAGGTGTTGGTCGATCTCGTCGATGGTGAACGCCTGCGCGCGCAGCAGGTCGCGGCCGAACTGCTCGGCCTGCGGCACGTCCGGCGCGCCGAACACGCCGCGCAGCCAGTTCTGGTAGAGCACCTGGTCGACCAGCACGGTGGGCAGGGTGTCGGTGCTGCCCATCCCGGTCTGGGCGAGGAAGCCCTCCTGCATGGTGGTCACGCCGTCGAGGAGGAACTGGTCGGCGACCTTCGACAGCCCCATCGGGGCCAGGTACGCCGCCGACCCGACGGCGAGCGCGACCACCGCGAACAGCATCCGGCGGGTCTGCTGCGCGAGGTCGCCCCGCACGGTCAGGATCAGCACCAGCGCAGCGAGGACAGCCAGCGCGACCCCGATCCACGGGGTGAACACCGACTCGTACATCGCGGTGACGGCGGAGACGATCAGCTCGTCGAGCGGCGCGAGGATCTCGCCGCCCTCGGCGATGAGGTAGTGCGCCCAGTTGACCCCGCCGACGACGAACTTCGAGATGTTGAAGACCTGGTTGCCCAGCCAGGTGTCGGTGGTGCTGGCCGGGTTGAACGCGGCTCCGGCGCAGCCGAGGTCGTAGTTGTGCCAGATGAGCCCGGCGTAGCCGGTCTCCCAGTAGACGCTGCCCTCGACGCCGCCGGAGGAGCGGGTCGGGTCCAGCGAGCCGACCAGCCCGGTGCCCGGCCGGTCCGGCTCCGGCGCCTCCTTGCAGTTCAGCGGCTGCGCCATCGCCGGACTGCCGATCAGCGATGAGCCGCAGACGATCGCGACGACCACCAGCAGCGCGTACCGGCGGCGCGGGCGGCGGGGCGCGGTGCGGCGCGCTGTGCGGCGCCTGCGCGCGTCGACGAGCACCGCTGCCGCGAGCACGCCCAGCAGGAGCAGCCAGGTCGGGCCGGACATCAGCGGACGGCCTCGTCGGCTCGCTCGTCGGTGCGGAGGTCCTCGTCGAGATCGAGCTCGTCGAGGTCGTCGCCGAGCGCCACGTCCTCGCCGACGCGCAGCTCGGGCACCCGGCGGTGGTCGTCGCGCAGCAGCCCGTCGGGATCGTCGAGGTCGGCGAACTCGCCCGGGTCGTCATCCAGGTCGTCGGCCAGCTCGACGACGCGGGTGGGCGTCTGCTGGGCGATGGCGGGCCGGGTACGCGGGGCAGGCTCGTCGGGTGCCCGGACGGCCGACGGCGTGCTCCGGGCGGCGACGCGGCTGGCGTCGGGGTTGGTGTCGAGCGCCCGGCGCACGTGCTCCAGGTGCGGTGCCTCCAGATCGATCCGGATCTTCTCCACCCCGCCGTGGCCGTCGGCGAAGATGAACTGCCGCGGGGTGTCGTCGGGCCGGTCGTCGTGCCGCGGCCGCGGCGACAGCGTGCCGAGCATCTGCTCGTAGCCCACCCCGGTGGGCACCTTGAGCAGGCGCAGGGCGTCGGCCTGGGCCTCGGCGTCGTCGGTGCGGCCGACGAACACGGCGTTCACCAG
>NZ_FRAP01000021.1 GCF_900142365.1 Pseudonocardia thermophila
CCTCAGACACACCCACCTCGCCCGGAGGCCCTCCCCTCGTTCAAGCCGACACGCCGTCGAGCACTGACAACAACGTCCTGAGTCACTACAGCTAGACCCGCAGCTTCGGACCGTTGCTGGTGCGCAGGTCCTCCAGGCGCAGCACCCGCGAACCGTCGGGCAGACCGAGCACCACGACGCTGCCGCTGCTGGCGTGCTCGTGCGCGACGAACTCGCCGCGGGCCAGCACCATCGGCTCGGCGGCCGCCGCGGGCCCCGCAGGTGCTGCGACCGCTGTGGGCGCTGTGGGCACGGCCTCGTCCACATGCTCGTCGACGACGAGCTTCCACGGCTCGAACACGAAGAGGGCGACCACGGCCAGCACGGCCGCGATCCCCAGCCCGGTGACGACGACGGGACGGCGCAGCACGGAGCGCATCTGCCCAGGGTGTCGCAGGAGGCGCCGTCGTGACCGGTTCGTTGCCTACTGTTCGCGAACCTGTTGCGCGGGCAGCTCACCCGCGGCCTGCCGACGGGCCACGTCGTGGCGGACCCACAGCAGGAACGCCCACACCCCGGCGAACACCACGCCCATGACGCCCAGGGCAGGGACCAGCACGAACCCGGCGACGATCACCGCCGCCTGCAGGAGGAGCGCCACCGCGAGCCCCCACGGGCGACGCTGCAGGCCGGCCGCGACCAGCATCGCCACCGCGAGGGCGCCGATGATCGCGATCCCGGCGCCGGACGGGGCCTCGGTGAACTTCGGCAGCACCAGCAGCGCGAGTCCGACGACGATGGCTTCGAGCCCGAGCGCCGCAGCGAACACCCCGCGGATGCTCCGGTCGACGCCCCCGCCCGGCTCCGGTGGATCCGCGGCCCCCTCAGGCCGGCCACTCACGGTCCACACTCCGGTGCTCCGGCGGATCCGGTCATGCCGGCTCCCGCCCGAAGAGCGTGCGCGCCTCGCCCGCCGTGACCACCGAGCCAGTGATCACCACGCCGACGCCGGAGTCGCCACCCTCCTCGGCCAGCTCCTTGGCCTCCTCCACGGCCCGGGAGAACTCCGGCTCGACGGACACCCGCTGCGCACCGAACACCTCGCTCGCCAGCGCGCCCAGCTCGTCGGCGTCCATCGCCCGCGACGAGGAGTTGGTGGTGACGACGACCTCGTGCAGGACCGGTTCGAGCTCGGTGAGGATGCCGCGCACGTCCTTGTCCTGCAGCACGGCCAGCACGCCGACGAGGCGCTCGAAGCGGAAGTCCGCGGTGAGCGCGGCGGCCAGGGCGCGGGCGCCGTGCGGGTTGTGCGCGGCGTCGGTGAACACCGTGGGCCCGTCCCCGGCCGACGCCAGCCGCTCCAGCCGGCCCGGCGACTGCACCGAGGCGAACGCCGCCCGGATGACGTCGGGATCGATCGGCTGCTGCGGCCCGGCCCCGACCAGCGCCTCGGCCGCGGCCAGCGCGAGCGCGGCGTTGCTCGCCTGGTGCTCGCCGTGCAGCGGCAGGAAGATGTCGTCGACCACGCCGCCCAGCCCCTTGAGGGTGAGCCGCTGCCCGCCGACGGCCAGCTCCCGCTCCTGCACCCCGAACTCCGAGCCCGCGCGGGCGACCTGCGCGTCGACCTCGACGCAGCGCCGCAGGAGCAGCTCGGCCACCTGCGGGTCCTGCTCGGCCAGCACGGCGACGGAGCCGGGCTTGATGATCCCGGCCTTCTCCCGCGCGATCGACAGCACGTCCTCGCCGAGGTACTCGACGTGGTCGACGCCGATCGGCGCGATCACCGCGACCGACGCGTCGGCGACGTTGGTGGCGTCCCACTGGCCACCCAGCCCGACCTCGATCACCGCGGCCTCGACGGGGGCGTCGGCGAACGCCGCGAACCCCATCGCGGTGAGCACCTCGAACTTCGACAACTGCCCCATCCGGGCGTCGATGATCTCGACGAACGGCAGGACCTCGCGGTACAGCTCGACGAACCGCTCCGCGGTGATCGGCCGGTTGTCGACGTTGATGCGCTCAGTGGTGCGCTGCAGCTGCGGGCTCGTGTAGCGACCGGTGCGCAGCCCGATCTCGGTGAGGATCGCGTCCACCATGCGCGCGGTCGACGTCTTGCCGTTCGTGCCGGTCACGTGCACGACCGGGTAGCCGCGCTGCGGCTCGCCCAGCGCCTCCATCAGCGCCCGGATCCGGTCCAGCGACGGCTCCATCACCGACTCGGGCCAGCGCTTGTCCAGCACCGCGTCGACGGCGAGGAACTCGGCGAACCCCGCCACCGTGGACTGCGCTGGGACGACGTCGGGGTTCTCCGAGCCGCGGATCTGGTCGAGGACGTGCGCGATCAGCGCGTTCTCGTGGTCGAGCACCTCACCGGTGCCCTCCGCGCCCGACGGGCGGCGGTCGCCCTCCTCGTCGGAGCCGTCCTCGTCCGCGAAGCGGTGGTCGTCCCCGTCGAAGTCCACGCCGTCGAAGTCCGCGGCGTCGTCGAAGTCGTCCTCGGGACCGCTCACTTCGGAAGCGCCGCCAGCCTGGAGTTGATCCGTTCGATCTCGGCGAGCGCGGCGGCGTGCCGGGCGCGGATCTTCTCCACGATCTCGGCGGGCGCCTTCGCGAGGAACGCCTCGCTGCCCAGCTTCTTCTCCGCCTGCGCCAGCTCCTTCTGCGCCGCGGCGAGATCCCGGTTCAGCCGGGTGCGCTCGGCCTCGACGTCGATCGCGCCCGAGGTGTCGATCTCCACGTGCACGCGGCCCGTCGAGAGGACGACCTCCAGGGTGGCGGTCGTGGAGAACTCCGGGCCGGGCTCGGTCAGGCGCACCAGCGACGCGATCGCGTTGCGGTGCCCGCCGAGGCCCGCCTCGTCGAGGCCGATCAGCTTCGCGGCGATCCGGCGGTTGTCCGGGACCCGCTGCTCGGAGCGGAACCGGCGGATCTCGGTGACCAGGCGCTGCAGGTCGGCCATGCGCTGGGTGGCGCCCTCGTCGACCGGCGCGCCGGGCTCCTTCGGCCACTCCGCGATGACGACCGACTCACCACCGGTGAGCGCCTGCCAGAGCGCCTCGGTGATGAACGGCATCATCGGGTGCAGCAACCGCAGGATCGTGTCCAGCACGTGGCCGAGCACCGCGCGGGTGCCCTCGGCGGTCGCCTCGTCAGCCAGCTGCGCCTTCGACAGCTCCACGTACCAGGAGCAGAACTCGTCCCACGTGAAGTGGTAGAGGCCCTCGGCGGCCTTCGCGAACTGGTACTCGTCCAGCAGCGCGTCGGTCTCTGCGGCGACCTCGCGCAACCGGCCGAGGATCCAGGCGTCGGCGTCGGTCGGGCGCTTCGGCAGCGGCAGCGTCGGCGACGCGCCCTTGGACAGCGCGAACCGGGTGGCGTTCCACAGCTTCGTGCCGAACGCGCGGGAGCCGGCGACCCAGTCCTCCGACAGCGACATGTCGGCACCCGGGTTGGAGCCGCGCGCGATCGTGAACCGCAGCGCGTCGGCGCCGTAAGCGTCGATCAGCTCCAGCGGGTCCTTCACGTTGCCCTTGGACTTCGACATCTTCGCCCCGTGCTCGTCGCGGACGAGCCCGTGCAGGTAGACGTGGGCGAAGGGCGACTTCCCGGTGGCGTAGGTCCCGAACATCATCATCCGGACGACCCAGAAGAACAGGATGTCGTAGCCGGTGACGAGGACGGAGTTCGGGTAGTACGTGCGCAGGTCGAGGGTGTCGTCCGGCCAGCCGAGCGTGGAGAACGGGAACAGGCCCGAGGAGAACCACGTGTCCAGCACGTCCTCGTCCTGCACCCAGCCCTCGCCGGAGGGCGGCTCCTCGTCCGGGCCGACGCAGACGACCTCGCCGTTCGGCCCGTACCACACCGGGATGCGGTGGCCCCACCACAGCTGCCGGGAGATACACCAGTCGTGCATCGACTCGACCCACTGGAAGAACCGGGCCTCCATCTCCCGCGGGTAGATCACGGTCTCCCCGGAGCGGACGGCCTCGGCGCACCGCTTCGCCAGCGACTCGACCTTGACGAACCACTGCAGCGACAGCCGCGGCTCGATGACCACGCCGGTGCGCGAGTCGTGCCCGACCGAGTGCTTGTACGGCCGGACCTCCTTGACGATGCGGCCCTGCCGGCGCAGCTCCTCCTTGATCGCCTCGCGGGCCACGAAGCGGTCCATCCCGTCGAAGCGGGTACCGGTGCCGGTGACGACGCCCGACTCGTCGAGGATCGTCGGCATCGGCAGGTCGTGGCGGCGGCCGATCTCGAAGTCGTTCGGGTCGTGGGCCGGCGTCACCTTGACCGCCCCGGTGCCGAACTCCGGGTCGACGTGCTCATCGGCGATGATCGGGATCCGTCGCCCCACGATCGGCAGCACGATCTCCTTGCCGACCAGGTGGGAGTAGCGCTCGTCCTCCGGGTGCACCGCGACCGCGGTGTCGCCCAGCATCGTCTCGACGCGGGTGGTGGCCACGACGATCGAGTCCTCGCCGTCGCCGTAGCGCATGGAGACGAGCTCGCCCTCGACCTCCTTGTGGTCGACCTCGATGTCGCTGATCGCGCTCTGCAGGGCGGGCGACCAGTTGACCATCCGCTCGGCCCGGTAGATCAGGCCGTCGTCGAACATGCGCTTGAACATCGTGACCACGGCGCGCGACAGCCCCTCGTCGAGGGTGAAGCGCTCGCGGGTCCAGTCGACGCCGTCGCCGAGCCGCTTCATCTGGCTCAGGATCAGGCCGCCGGACTCGGCCTTCCACTGCCACACGCGCTCGACGAACGCCGCACGGCCCATCTCCCGCCGGCTCGGCTCGCCGTTCTCGGCGAGCTGGCGCTCCACGACGCTCTGGGTCGCGATGCCGGCGTGGTCCATGCCGGGCAGCCACAGCGCGTCGTAGCCCTGCATCCGCTTGCGGCGGGTCAGGATGTCGATGAGCGTGTGGTCCATGGCGTGCCCGTAGTGCAGGCTGCCGGTGACGTTGGGCGGCGGAATGACGATGCAGTACGGCGGGCGTCCGCTCGTCGGGTCGGCCTCGAAGTAGCCGGCCTCGACCCACCGCTCGTACATGCCGACCTCTACCTCGCCCGGGTTCCACTGGGCGGGCAGGTCGGCAGCTCGGGTGGGGAGGGTCTCGGTCACCCCCCAAGTCTACGAGCGGCCCGCACGGCACTTGCGCGCGGCAGTGACTCCTGCTAACCGGGCGGCGTCAGACGGGCAGCAGCAGGGCGTGCAGCCGGTCGAACCCGAGCAGCCGGCGGGTGGCGTGGGCGCGCACCGCGTCGCGCGGCACCTCGCGCACCTCGCCGCTCGTCGGCTCGTAGACCCGCCACCCGGCGGGCCCCGCACCGACGGCCATCACGTAGTGCCGCGGGATGAACGTGCCGACCAGGAGCGGCACGGGCCGGCCGGCGGCGAGGGCGCGGTCGACCGACTCGATCGCCTCGCCGAGGTCGGCGGCGGAGGTGTCGTCCACCAGCCGTACCCGGTACGGGCCCGCGGCCGGGGCGTGCCGGCGCAGCCACGCCACCATCCCCCACGGGGAGGTGCCCAGCGCTGCGGGCCAGAACCGGGTGGACTCGCGGTGCACCTGCAGTTGGCGCACGTCGTAGCGAGCCCCGAAGCCCACCGCGGACGTGGCAGTGGCCGCGGAGAGGCCGGAGCCGGCCACGGCCCGACCGGTGCCCTCCAGGCGCTCCAGCTCCGCGGGCTCCGCCCACGCTGCGATGGCGACGAGCACGGCGCTGCCGCACGTCGTGGAGTCGACCTGGTCGAGCGTCGCGCCGGCGTAGCGCTGCGGGCCGAGCTTGTCGGTCACCAGCGGGCGGCGACCCACGGCGAGCAGTCGCACCGGCGGGACGGGTGGTGCGGCAGGACGGCGGCGGACCACCAGCCGCTGCACGCTCCGCGCCATCCCACACACCGTCTGCACACGGCAATCCTGCATCGCGAACCCGCGCGATGCCACGGGAGTCCGCCCGGACGGACCCTTAGGCTGCGCTGGTGGTGGGTTTCACCGACGAGGTGCGCGCGTTCCTGTCCGAAGGCACGCGCACGGGAAAGCTGGCGTGGGCCGCGAAGGACGGGCGGCCGCTGGTCGCCCCGGTCTGGTTCGTCGTGGACGAACGGACCGACGAGCTGGTGTTCACCACCGGCGCACTGTCGGCCAAGGGCCGCGCCCTGATGCGCGACCCACGCCTGGCGCTGTGCGTGGACGAGAGCAGCCCGCCATACTCCTACGTGCAGGTGCAGGGCACCGCGACGGCCTCCGAGGACCTGGACGAGCTCCGCGCCTGGGCCACGCGCATCGGCGCCCGGTACATGGGCGCCGAGCGCGCGGAGGAGTTCGGCAGACGCAACGGGGTCGCGGGCGAACTGCTGGTGCGCCTGTGCCCCGTCAAGGTGCTGTCGGACTTCGATGTGACGGGCTGACCCCGGCCGGTCAGCCGGCCTCGGCCTTCCGCCACCCACCGCTGAGGGCGGTGACCTTCGTGGCGAGCTCCCGCGCCGCGGCCTTCGGGTCGGTGGACCGGCCCGCGGCGATCCCGAGCAGGTACGCGGTGACAGGGGCGCTGGGCCGGCTGACGGTCTGGGCGACGTCGGCCGTCATGTCGAGGACGGTGTCGACGATCGAGTCGGGGTCGACCGCGTCCTCGATGCCGAGCTCGGCGGCCACCGAGGTAACCCAGTCGAACAGGGCGGTCGCGTTACTAGTGGCAGGCATTCTGCGACGGTAGCCCTCCCCGGTGGCGGCACGCCCGTTTCCCGGCGCTCAGTGCGACGACCTTCACACGCTCTGGAGTGACGCACACGTCGAGAACGACGTTGCGGTGATCAACAGGGCCTGTTGATCACCGCAACTCGTTCTCGACGGAGGTTCAGGCGGACCGCTCGCGGCGCTCCCGGCGCGGCGGGGTGCGCGGCACGATCGTCGGGTTGACGTTGCTGCGCACGGTCTGCTCGGTGATGACCACCTTGGCGACGTCGTCGCGGCTGGGGATCTCGTACATCACCGGGAGGAGGACCTCCTCCATGATCGCCCGCAGGCCGCGGGCGCCGGTGCCGCGCAGGATCGCCTGGTCGGCCACCGCGGACAGCGCGTCGGGGGTGAACTCCAGCTCGACGCCGTCCATCTCGAACAGCTTCTGGTACTGCTTCACCAGCGCGTTGCGCGGCTCGGTGAGGATCTTGACCAGCGCTTCCTTGTCGAGCGAGGTCACCGAGGCCACGACCGGCAGCCGGCCGATGAACTCGGGGATCAGACCGAACTTGATCAGGTCCTCGGGCATCGTCTCGGCGAAGGTCTCCGAGACGTCGAGGTCGTTCTTCGAGCGGATGTCCGCACCGAAGCCGATGCCCCGCTTGCCGATCCGATCGGCGATGATCTTCTCCAGCCCGGCGAAGGCACCCGCCACGATGAACAGGACGTTCGTCGTGTCGATCTGGATGAACTCCTGGTGCGGGTGCTTGCGCCCGCCCTGCGGCGGCACGCTCGCCGTGGTGCCTTCCAAGATCTTCAGCAGGGCCTGCTGCACGCCCTCGCCGGAGACGTCCCGGGTGATCGACGGGTTCTCCGACTTGCGGGCGATCTTGTCGACCTCGTCGATGTAGATGATCCCGGTCTCGGCGCGCTTGACGTCGTAGTCCGCAGCCTGGATCAGCTTGAGGAGGATGTTCTCGACGTCCTCACCGACGTAACCGGCCTCGGTCAGAGCCGTGGCGTCCGCGATCGCGAACGGCACGTTCAGCATCTTCGCGAGGGTCTGGGCGAGGTACGTCTTGCCGCAGCCCGTGGGGCCGAGCATCAGGATGTTCGACTTGGCCAGCTCGACGTTGTCGCCGTCGCGCCCCTTGTCCCCCGCCTGGATGCGCTTGTAGTGGTTGTAGACCGCGACCGCGAGCGTGCGCTTGGTCTGCGTCTGGCCCACGACGTACTGGTCGAGGAACTCGTGGATCTCGGCCGGCTTGGGCAGCTCGTCGAGCTTGACGTCGTTCGACTCCGCCAGCTCTTCCTCGATGATCTCGTTGCAGAGATCGATGCACTCGTCGCAGATGTAGACCCCAGGGCCGGCGATGAGTTTCTTGACCTGCTTCTGGCTCTTCCCGCAGAACGAGCACTTGAGCAGGTCACCGCCGTCACCGATGCGTGCCATGAGCGCAGACCCCAGTCCCATCTGGCGCGCCCGTCCGACGCGCCCTAGTGACGGTACCCGGTCGACGCGCCCCCGCGGGAGCATCAGCGCCACGGAGATTCGGGTGACGCGCCGACCGGACGTGCAGAACCCTGCTGTAGATGCGGAAACCTGCCCTCTGGCTCAGACCGCGGAGAGCTTGCGGCTCTGGATGATCTCGTCCACGATCCCGTACTCCTTGGCCTCCTCGGCCGTCAGGATCTTCTCGCGCTCGATGTCGCGGCGGATCTCCTCGACCGACTTGCCCGTGTGCCGGGCCAGCGTGGTCTCCAGGAGCTTACGGGTCCGCGACACCTCGCGGGCCTTGATCTCCAGATCGGTGATCTGGGCCCGGCGCGGCGAGCCGCTGCGCGGCTGCCGGATCAGCACCCGCGCGTTCGGCACCGTGAGCCGCTTGCCCGGGGCGCCCGCGGCGAGCAGCACGGCCGCCGTCGACACCGCCTGCCCGAGGCAGACCGTGCGGATGTCCGGCCGGACGTACTGCATCGTGTCGTAGACGGCGGTGAGCGAGTAGATGTCGTCGGCGTACTCGTCGTTGGGACCCGACCCCGGCGAGTTGATGTACATCGTGATCTCGCGGTCCGGGTCGAGCGACTCCAGCACGAGCAGCTGCGCCATCAGCTGGTCCGCGGCCTCACCGACGATCGTGCCGCCGACGAAGATGATCCGCTCCTCGAACAGCTTCGCGATGGGCGTCATGGTGCGCACGCCGTAGTTCGTGCGCTCCTCGAACTGCACGTTGTACACCGACTGGGGATTCAAGCCCGGGTAGTACATCGCCCTGAAACCTCCGTCGAATGAATCGCCCACCATCTCAGGACGCCCCGTTCGTGCCACTGGTGTTCGAGTTGACGCCGTCGAAGCCGCGGGCGAACTGCCCGATCGGGATGATCTTGTCGATGAGGCCGTACTCCATGGCCTCCTGCGCGGTGAACCAGCGGTCGCGATCCGCATCGCGCATGATCGTCTCGACCGACTGGCCGGTCGCCGCCGCGGTCAGCTCAGCGAGCTGGCGGTTGATCCGGCTCAGCCGCCGCGACTGGATCACGATGTCGGACTCGTCGCCGCCGACACCGGCCGAGCCCTGGTGCATCAGGATCTCGGCGTGCGGCAGGGCCAGCCGCTTGCCCGGCGCACCCGCGGTGAGCAGCACCTGGCCCATCGACGCGGCCAGGCCCATCGCCACGGTCTGCACGTCGGGCTTGATCCACTGCATCGTGTCGTAGATCGCCATGCCCGCCGTGACCGAGCCGCCCGGCGAGTTGATGTAGAGCATGATGTCGCGCTCGGAGTCCTCCGCCGCGAGCAGCAGCAGCTGCGCGCAGATCCGGTTCGCGATCTCGTCGTCGACCTCCTGGCCCAGCACGATGATGCGCTGCGCGAGGAGGCGCTCGTACACCGAGTCCGAGAGTCCCATCCCGAACCCGGAACCGCTGCGCGACAACGGGGACCCGACCCGACGATTCACCTGATCCCTCACTTCACCCTGCTTTCGCCGATCGCCGTTGCGGCAACCAATCGGTCAGCCCCTGTCACGCTTCCTGACCCTACGCGGAAACCGGCGCCGGCCGGGCCACGGACCCGCGTTGTTCGCTCTGGGCGTGCGGACCGGCGTGTCGGTCGTTCGTCAGGACGCGGTGCCCGACGCCGCCGGGGCCTGCGCAGCGTCGTCGGAGGAGTCCTCAGCCGCTGCCTCGGTGCTCGCCTCGGTGCTCGCCTCGGTGCTCGACTCGGTGCTCGACTCGGTGCTCGACTCGGTGCTCGATCCAGGGGCGTCCTCGTCCGGGCCGAGGAACTCCGACAGGTCGACCGGTGCACCGGCCGTGTCGACCACGGTGGCCTGGCGGACGGCCTGGATCAGCGCCTTGCTGCGGCGCGCGTCGGCGTAGAGGACGCCCAGCTGGCCGGCCTCCTGCAGGCGGCGGACGAACTCCTCCGGCGGCATGCCGTACTGGCTGGCCTGGAAGACGATCCGCTCGGAGAGCTCCTGCTCGGACACGGTGACGTCGTTGGCGTCGGCCAGCGCGTCGAGGATCAGCCGGGAGCGCACCGACTTCTCGGCGGCCTCGCGCGTCTTGCGGTCCCACTCCTCGCGGGTGGTGCCCTGCGCCTCGAGCGCCGCGACCCACTTCTCCTCGTCGTGGTCGAACGGGTGCACGGCGTCGTGCAGCGCCGCGTCGACCTCGGCCTGCACGATGCCCTCGGGCAGCGGCACGTCGGTGGCCTCGACGATCGCGTCGAGCACCTTGTCGCGGGCCGAGCCGACCTGCTCCATGCGCTTGACCCGGGCCAGCCGGTTGCGCAGGTCCTCGGTCAGCTCCTCGAGCGTGTCGAACTCGCTGGCCAGCTGCGCGAACTCGTCGTCGGCCTCGGGCAGGTGGCGCTCCTTGACCGCGGTCACCTTGACGGTGACGTCGGCGTCGCGCCCGGCGAACTCGCCGGCGACCAGCTTGGTGGTGAAGACGCGCTCCTCGCCGGCCGAGAGCCCGATGATGGCCTCGTCGATGCCCTCGACCAGGCCGCCCTGCCCGACCTGGTAGGAGAAGCCGCTCGTCTGCGCCTCCTCGACCGGCTTGCCGTCGACGCTGGCCGACAGGTCGATGAGCACGAAGTCGTCCTTCTGCGCCGGCCGGTCGACCCCGGTGAGGGTGCCGAAGCGGGCCCGCAGGTTGTCCAGCTGCTCGGTGACGTCCTCGTCGGAGACCTCGACCGGGTCGACGGTCACCGAGATGCTCGACAGGTCGGGCAGTGTGATCTCCGGGCGCACGTCGACCTCGGCGGTGAACGCGAGGCGCTCCCCGTCGGCGAGCTCGGTGACCTCGATCGCCGGGCGGCCGAGCGGCTGCAGCTTCTCCTCCGAGGAGGTCACGGCCTCCTCGTAGCGGCGCGGGATGGCCGCGTTCACGACCTCGTCCAGGATGGGCCCGCGGCCGATGCGCGCCTCGATGACCCGCGCGGGCACCTTGCCCTTGCGGAAGCCCTTGACCTGGATCTGGTTGGCGAGCGACTTGTACGCGCGGTCGAAGTCCGGCTTGAGCTCGTCGAACGGCACCTCGACGTTGAAGCGGACCCGGGTCGGGCTCAGCCGCTCGACGGTGCTCTTCACTGCATACTCCTCATCGGTGGAACTGGTGGAACGTGCGACGGCGGCCCGGGACGCACACGGGCTCCCTCGCCGCTCGCCACCGGCGGGCGTGTTCTGGCTCGTCGCCGCGGTCGCGGCAGGCCCGTGAGCCGGAGCTCGCGGGCGCACGACCGGACCCGACGAGTCTAGGGGGTGGGCGCCGCGCCGGTCGGGCGGGTGCTACCCGACATCGGGCAGGCCACCGCGGCGACCCGCGGTGGAGCCGGCCGGTCACCCGACCGGGGCAACGCGGCTGCGGGGCCTGTCCATGAGGCGAGCCGTTCTCGCGAGCGGAGCCCGCGGACGGGCACCAGCGGCCCGCTCGGCCGGATCATCACCGTGATGGACTACAGCCGCCACGACCCGGCGACGGCCGCCGCCCGGGCCGCCGCGGGGAGTCGGTGGCGCCGGTCACGGACCCCGGCCGCCGTCCACTCGACCGTGTCTGACGTGCGGCGAGAGTGATCCGCCACCCTCCGTGGGTGTCGCACGTCATGCGGTTGTACCCGTTCAGCGGTTCCGCGCAATGTGAACGGGAGGTTGCGCTACTCACTCCCCTTCCGTATGGCGCGCTGCGGGCACGACGTGCGACATTGTTCTGCGGAACCCGCACCCACCGACGCGTGCGCCCTGCAACCTGCACGAACCCGGCCGAAGCCCACCACAGCCTCCGGTCGTGTCGCACCGGCGTCCGCGGCCACGAACCAACGGTCTTCGGTGCTGCGGGCTGCTCCGGTTCGCCCTCCGGAGGCATCCGGACGGCCTAGTCACGTAGTCTCTCCCCACTTTTCAGCACCGTCGTCCCGATGCCGTCAGGTCGGGGTGCACCGAGACGACAGGAGGTCCTCTTGGCTGAGACGCCTGCTGGGACGAACCCCGGGCACGTCAGCCCGGCAGTCGTTCCGTCCCCACCGTCGGCGGGTGGGCTCTACTCCCCGGAGTTCGAGCACGACGCCTGCGGTGTCGCGATGGTGGCCGACCTCAAGGGTCGGCGCAGCCACGACATCGTCGAGAAGGCGATCACGGCCCTGCTGCGCCTCGAGCACCGCGGAGCCCGCGGCGCCGAGACCAACACGGGTGACGGCGCCGGGATCCTGATCCAGGTGCCGGACGAGTTCTTCCGGGCGGTCGTCGACTTCGACCTGCCGCCCGCCGGCGCGTACGCCGCGGGCCTCGCCTTCCTGCCGACCGACACCGCCCAGGCGGATGCGGCCATCGCCGAGATCAACCGGCTCGCCGACGAGGAGCAGCTCGTCGTGCTGGGCTGGCGGGACCTCCCGACCGATCCCGACGCCGCTGACCTCGGCCCGACGGCGCGCGCGGCCATGCCCGCGTTCAAGCAGCTGTTCGTCGCGGGCAAGGCCGGTGAGACCGGCATCGACCTCGAGCGGCGCACGTTCTGCCTGCGCAAGCGCGCCGAGCACGCCACCGGCGTCTACTTCCCGAGCCTGTCGCCGCGCACCATCGTCTACAAGGGCATGCTCGCCGAGCCGCAGCTCGTGCCGTTCTACCCGGACCTGGCCGACGAGCGGATCACGACCGCGCTCGCGGTGGTCCACTCGCGGTTCTCGACGAACACGTTCCCGGCGTGGCCGCTGGCGCACCCGTACCGGTACGTCGCCCACAACGGCGAGATCAACACGCTGCGCGGCAACCGCAACTGGATGGCCGCCCGGGAGGCGCTGCTCGAGAGCGACCTGATCCCCGGCGACCTGGCCCGGCTCTCCCCCATCGTCACCCCGGACGCGAGCGACTCCGCCACCTTCGACGAGGTGCTGGAGCTGATGCACCTGGGCGGTCGCAGCCTGCCGCACGCGGTGCTGATGATGATCCCGGAGGCGTGGGAGAACCACACCGAGATGGACCCGGCCCGCCGGGCCTTCTACGAGTTCCACTCCACGCTGATGGAGCCGTGGGACGGTCCCGCGCTGGTCTGCTTCACCGACGGCACCCAGATCGGCGCCGTGCTCGACCGCAACGGTCTGCGGCCGGCCCGCTACTGGATCACCGAGGACGGCACCGTCGTGCTCGCCTCCGAGGTGGGCGTGCTCGACGTGGACCCGGGCGCGGTCGTGCGCAAGGGCCGCCTGGAGCCGGGCCGCATGTTCCTGGTGGACACCGCGGCCGGCAAGGTCGTCGACGACGCCGAGATCAAGGGCGCCCTGGCGGCGGAGCACCCGTACGCCGACTGGCTGCACGCCGGGCTGATCCACCTCAAGGACCTGCCCGCGCGGGAGCGCGAGGTGCCCGAGCAGGCCGAGCTGGTGCAGGGCCAGCAGGCGTTCGGGTACACCGAGGAGGAGCTGTCGGTCCTGCTCAAGCCGATGGCGGCCAGCGGGAACGAGCCGATCGGCTCGATGGGCAACGACGCGCCGATCGCGGTGCTCTCGGAGCGCCCGCGGCAGGTCTACGACTACTTCAACCAGCTGTTCGCGCAGGTCACCAACCCGCCGCTGGACGCGATCCGCGAGGAGCTGGTCACCTCGCTGACCAGCCAGCTCGGGCCCGAGCAGAACCTGCTCGCCGCCACGCCGGCCAGCTGCCGCACGATCGTCCTGCCGTTCCCCGTACTCGGCAACGACGATCTGGCCAAGATCGTCCACATCAACGACGACGGCGACAAGCCGGGCTTCAAGGTCTACACCGCGAGGGGCACGTTCCCCGCGGACGGCGGCGGTGCGGGCCTGAAGGAGCGGCTCGACGAGATCTGCGCCGAGGTGTCCGCGGCCATCGAGGGCGGCGCCCGGCTGATCCTGCTCTCCAACCGCGAGGTCACCCGCGAGCAGGCGCCCATCCCGTCGCTGCTGCTGGTCGGCGCGGTGCACCAGCACCTGGTGCGGGAGAAGACCCGCAGCCGGGTCGGGCTGTTCGTCGAGTCCGGGGACGCCCGCGAGGTGCACCACATCTCGCTGCTGCTCGGCTTCGGCGCGGCCGCGGTCAACCCGTACATGGCGATGGCCACGGTCGAGGAGATGGCGCTGCGCGGCGAGATCCCCGGCGTCGACCCGGCCACGGCGGCGAAGAACCTCGTCAAGGCGCTCGGCAAGGGCGTGCGCAAGACGATGTCGAAGATGGGCGTCTCGACGGTGGCCTCGTACACCGGTGCCCAGATCTTCGAGGCCGTCGGCCTCAGCAAGGAGGTCATCGACTACTGCTTCACCGGGACCACGTCCCGGCTGGGTGGGGTCGGCTTCGACGTGCTCGCCGAGGAGGTGCTCCGCCACCACCGGCGTGCGTTCCCGCCGGACGGGGTGCGCCCGGCGCACCGCACGCTGCCCGTCGGCGGCGAGTACCAGTGGCGCCGCGAGGGCGAGCTGCACCTGTTCAACCCGCAGACGGTCTTCAAGCTGCAGCACTCCACGCGCCAGGGCCGCTACGAGATCTTCAAGGAGTACACGCGGGCGGTCGACGAGCAGGCGCACCGGCTGATGACGCTGCGCGGCCTGTTCACGTTCAAGGAGGGCGTGCGCCCGCCGGTGCCGATCGAGGAGGTCGAGCCGGTCGAGGAGATCGTCAAGCGGTTCTCCACCGGCGCGATCTCGTACGGCTCCATCTCCAAGGAGATGCACGAGACGCTGGCGATCGCCATGAACCGGCTCGGCGCGCGGTCGAACACCGGTGAGGGCGGCGAGGACCCCGAACGGTTCACGCCCGACCCGAACGGCGACTCGCGGCGGAGCGCGATCAAGCAGGTCGCGTCCGGTCGGTTCGGCGTGACCAGCGAGTACCTGGTCAACTCCGACGACATCCAGATCAAGATCGCGCAGGGCGCGAAGCCCGGTGAGGGCGGCCAGCTGCCCGGCGCGAAGGTCTACCCCTGGATCGCCAAGACCCGGTACTCGACGCCGGGCGTCGGGCTCATCTCCCCGCCGCCGCACCACGACATCTACTCGATCGAGGACATCAAGCAGCTCATCCACGACCTGAAGAACGCCAACCCGCGGGCCCGCATCCACGTGAAGCTGGTCAGCCAGGTCGGCGTCGGCACGGTCGCGGCGGGCGTCGCGAAGGCGTACTCCGACGTCGTGCTCATCTCGGGCCACGACGGCGGCACGGGTGCCTCGCCGCTGTCGTCGATCAAGCACGCCGGCGGTCCGTGGGAGCTCGGCCTGGCCGAGACGCAGCAGACGCTGCTGGCCAACGGCCTGCGCGACCGGATCGTCGTGCAGGCCGACGGGCAGCTGAAGACCGGCCGCGACGTGATCATCGCGGCGCTGCTGGGCGCCGAGGAGTTCGGGTTCGCCACCGCGCCGCTGGTGGTGTCGGGCTGCATCATGATGCGGGTCTGCCACCTCGACACCTGCCCCGTCGGGGTCGCGACGCAGAACCCCCAGCTGCGGGCCAAGTTCGACGGACGGCCCGAGTACGTCGTCAACTTCATGCGCTTCATCGCGCAGGAGGTGCGCGAGTACCTGGCTGCGCTCGGCTTCCGCTCGATCGCCGAGGCCGTCGGGCACGCGGAGGTGCTCGACACGAACGACGCCGTCCGGCACTGGAAGACCAAGGGCCTGGACCTCTCGCCGATCTTCGCGGTGCCGGACCTGCCCCCGGGCACGCCGCGGCTGTGCACCCGCAAGCAGGACCACGGGCTGGACAAGGCGCTGGACAACACGCTGATCCAGCTGTCGGAGGGGGCGCTCTCCTCCGGCGACAAGGTCCGGCTGGAGATGCCGATCCGCAACGTCAACCGCACCGTCGGCACGATGCTCGGCTACGAGGTCACCAAGCGGTGGGGCGGCGAGGGCCTGCCCGACGACACGATCGACGTCACCTTCACCGGCTCGGCCGGGCAGAGCTTCGGCGCGTTCGTGCCCAAGGGCGTCACGCTGCGGCTGGTCGGTGACACCAACGACTACTTCGGCAAGGGCTTGTCCGGCGGGCGGCTCACGCTGCGGCCCGACCCGTCGGCGCCGTTCGCGGCCGAGGAGAACATCATCGCCGGCAACGTCATCCTGTACGGGGCGACCTCCGGCGAGGCGTTCATCCGCGGTGTGGTCGGCGAACGGTTCTGCGTGCGCAACTCCGGCGCGCTGGCCGTCGTCGAGGGCGTGGGTGACCACGGCTGCGAGTACATGACCGGCGGCCGCGTGGTCGTGCTCGGCAAGATCGGCCGCAACTTCGCGGCCGGCATGTCGGGCGGCATCGCGTACGTGCTCGACCTGCCGCGCCACCGGGTCAACCCGGAGATGGTCGACATCGACCCGCTCGACGACGACGACCGCGCGTTCCTGCGCGACGTCGTGGAGCGCCACTACACCGAGACCGACTCGGCAGTCGCGAAGCGGCTGCTCACCGACTGGGAGGAGTCGGTCAACCGGTTCGCCAAGATCATGCCGAAGGACTACAAGCGGGTCCTGAAGGCGCAGGCCACCGCCGAGGCGGAGGGCCGCGACGTCAACGCCGCGATCATGGAGGCCGCACATGGGTGACCCCAAGGGGTTCCTCACCACCCCGCGGCAGGGGCCGACCCGTCGCCCGGTCGAGCTGCGCCTGCGGGACTGGAAAGAGGTCTACGAGGATTTCTCGCGCGCCACGCTGGAGAAGCAGGCCGGCCGCTGCATGAACTGCGGCATCCCGTTCTGCCACCAGGGCTGCCCGCTGGGCAACCTCATCCCGGAGTGGAACGACCTCGTCTACCGCAAGGACTGGCGCAAGGCCGCGGAGCGGCTGCACGCCACGAACAACTTCCCGGAGTTCACCGGCACGCTCTGCCCCGCCCCCTGCGAGGCGGCGTGCGTCCTGGCGATCAACGACGACGCGGTCACCATCAAGCAGGTCGAGATCGAGATCATCGACCGGGCGTGGGACGAGGGCTGGGTGACCCCGGTGCGGCCCCCGGTGCGCACCGGCAAGAAGGTCGCGGTCGTCGGCTCCGGGCCGGCCGGGCTCGCGGCGGCCCAGCAGCTCACCCGGGTCGGGCACGACGTGGTCGTGTTCGAGCGGGCCGACCGCATCGGCGGGCTGCTGCGCTACGGCATCCCCGAGTTCAAGATGGAGAAGTTCCGTCTGGACCGGCGGCTGCAGCAGATGCGCGAGGAGGGCACGCACTTCCGCGCCTCCGTCGACGTCGGCACCGACATCACCGCCGAGCAGCTGCGCGCGGACTTCGACGCGATCGTGCTCGCCGGTGGCGCCACGGCGTGGCGGGACCTGCCCGTCCCCGGTCGCGATCTCGAAGGCGTCTACCAGGCGATGGAGTACCTGCCGTGGGCCAACAAGGTCCAGCAGGGCGACATCGCCGAACCGCCGATCACCGCCGAGGGCAAGCACGTGGTGATCATCGGTGGCGGTGACACCGGCGCCGACTGCCTCGGCACCGCCCACCGCCAGGGCGCGCTGTCGGTGACGCAGCTCGAGATCATGCCGATGCCGCCGCAGCACCGCACCGAGACCATGCCCTGGCCGACGTACCCGATGATCTACCGGGTCTCCTCGGCGCACGAGGAGGGCGGGGAGCGGCTCTACTCGGTCAACACCACCGAGTTCGTGGGCGACGAGCAGGGCAAGCTCGCCGGGGTGCGCATCGTCGAGGTGCGCCGCGGTCCGGACGGCCGGTTCGTCCCGGTGGAGGGCACCGAGAAGGTGCTGCCCGCGCAGCTGGTGCTGCTGGCCATGGGGTTCGTCGGGCCGGAGAAGAGCAAGCTGCTCGTCGATCCCGGCGTCGAGTTCGACGAGCGCGGCAACGTCGCCAGGGACGACTCGTTCATGACCTCGGTCGAGGGCGTGTTCACCGCGGGCGACATGGGCCGTGGCCAGTCGCTGATCGTGTGGGCGATCGCCGAGGGCCGGGCGGCGGCCGCGGGCGTGGACGCCTACCTCACCGGGCGGGACATCCTGCCGCGGCCGATCAACCCGACCGACCGGCCGATCTCGTAAGTCGCACACGCTGTGCACGGCCCGCCGGACCTGCTGGTCCGGCGGGCCGTGCGCGTTTCCTCCCTACGATGTGCCGATGGAGCACGACGTCTTCCTCGCCGACTGCCCGGCGCGAACGACGCTGCAGCTGATCGCCGACGCGTGGTCGGTCGTCGTGATCCACGCGCTCGGACAGCGCCCCCACCGCTACGCGGAGCTGCAGGAGCGGATCGGCGGCATCAGCAAGAAGATGCTGACCCAGACCCTGCGCAAGCTGCAGGACAACGGGCTCGTCGAGCGGCGGCGCATCCCCGCGGCCCCGCCGGGCAGCGAGTACCGCCTCACCCCGCTCGGCGAGACCCTCCTCGAGCCGGTGCGCTCCCTCGCCCGCTGGGCGGAGCAGAACACGGAAGCGCTGCTCGCGGCGCGCGGCGCTGACTGACGCGTGGGGCACCGTCCGGTGCCCCACGGCCGCCCAGGATCGGCCGGGTCCAACCACCCGACCTCGGAGGCGAGATGGAGATCGGAGTCCTCGGCGCGGGCCGCATGGCGGCCGCGCTCGTGCCGCACTGGGTGCAGGCCGGTCATCGGGTCGTGCTCGGCGGCCGCACACCGGCCAAGGCGCAGGCGCTTGCCGAGCACGTCGGCGCCGAACACGCGCCGCTGCGCGTCGTCGCGGAGCGCAGTGAGGTCGTCCTGCTCGCGGTGCTCTACCCAGGCGTCGACCCGACGCTCGTCGCAGCGGGCGCGGACGAGGGCACGCTGGCCGGCACGATCCTGATCGACTGCACCAACCCGGTCGAGACCGGGAACTTCACGCTCGACCTGCCGCCGGGCGAATCACTGGCCGGGCGGATCGCGGTGAGGACGGGGGCGCGCGTCGCGAAGGCGTTCCACAACGCGCACGCCGACGTGTGGGCGACCCGCGCCACCTTCGGCGGCCGGCCGCTCGTCGCCCCGATCGTCGGCCACCAGGACGCGAAGGCGGTCGCGGCGCAGCTCGTGCGCGACGTCGGCGCGGAGCCGTTCGACGCGGGCGGGATGGAGCACGCGCTGTACCAGGAGGCGGCGTCGGCGGTGATCATCCGGCACCTGTTCTCCGGGGCGGATCCGCTGTCGGTGTTCCAGCTCTCGGTCGGCACAGCCGGCTAGGTTCCGGTGAGCCGTTCCACCACGGGTGCCAACACCTCCAGGAACGGCTCGCTGACCGAGACCGCCGAGATGCCCGTCGTGTCGCGGCGGCGTCGCAGCTCGTCGACGATCTCGCCGGGGCCGCCGCGCAGCAGGGCCATCGAGTCGACGGCGACGAGCTCCGCCAGGTCCACGCCGATGTAGCGGGCCATCTGCGGGGGCAGCTCGTCGCCGACCACGAAGACGTTCACGGCCAGTTCGATGTCCGCGGCGCGCTCCCCGGCGCCGTGCGCACGGCGGCGGCCATGGCGGCGACCTCGCTCCGGCCGGCGCGCGCGTCCGCGGCGAGCGTGACGGTGTCGGCGAGCCGGGCGGCCAACCGCAGCGCCTTCGGGCCGCGCGCGGCCATCAGGACCGGGGTGCGGTGGGCGTCGCCGTCGAGCTCGCGCAGCGTCGCGATGGTCCGTTCGACCTGGGCCCGGCGCTCGGCGGCCGTGCCGAACGGGAGCCCGACGGTGGCCGCCTGCCGTTCGACGACCGGTCGGCCGGTGCCGATCCCCAGGTCGAACCGGCCGGCGGTGAGCACGCTCAGGCTGTGCGCCTCGTAGGCCGCCTGGTACGGGGTGCGCAGCGGCGCGGCCAGCACGAACGTGCCCACCCGCAGCTCCTGCGTAGCCTGCGCGGCGATCGCCAGCGCCGGGAACGGCGAGGGCAGCTGGATGCCGTCGGGCATCAGCAGGGTCGTGTAGCCGAGCTCCTCGACCCGCCGGGCGGTCGCGATCCACCGGTCCGGCCCGGCGTGCGGGGTGGCGACGACGCCGAAGCGGAACGGCTTGGCGGGAATGTCCATGACGACCTCCGACGACGGCATCAATGTTTGATACCTCATCGTTCGATATCGATGACTTCGGTGTCAAACCGTTCTCAGTGCGCTCCCAGCCGCACCGCGGCGAACGAACACCTCCTGACCAGCAGGTCCCGATCTAAGGTCGCCCGATGACCGAGATCACACACCGCACGATCGACGCCGGCGGGATCTCCCTGCACATCGCCGAGGCCGGCCCCGCCGGCGGCCCGGTCGTCCTCCTGCTGCACGGGTTCCCGGAGTGCTGGTACTCCTGGCGGCGCCAGATGACCGCGCTCGCTGAGGCCGGCTACCGCGCGGTGGCACCGGACCAGCGCGGGTACGGCGGGAGCGACGCTCCGGGAACCGTCGACGCGTACACGATCTTCGACCTGGTCGGGGACGTGATCGGGGTACTCGACGCGGTCGGTGCCGAGCGTGCGGTCGTCGTCGGCCACGACTGGGGCGCGCCGGTCGCCTGGCACACGGCACTGCTGCGGCCAGACCGGGTCCGCGGGGTGGTGGGACTCTCGGTGCCGCTGGAGCCGCGTCCCCGGCGGACGCCGACCGCGGCGATCGAGCGCCGCTTCGGGCCGCACCACTACATGCTCTACTTCCAGCAGCTCGGGGTCGCCGACGCCGAGCTGGGCGCCGATCCGCGCGGGTTCCTGCGCCGGCTGTTCGCCGCGACCTCCGGCACGGGCACCCCCACGGCCCCATCGGCCGAGCACGGCTTCCTCACCGCCCTGCCGGAGACGGACGCGTTGCCGGCGTGGCTGACCGAGGAGGATCTCGACGTCTACACGCAGACGTTCGCCGAGCACGGCTTCACCGGCGGGCTCAACTGGTACCGCAACCTCGACCGCAACTGGGCGCTGACGCGCCCGTGGCGGGATGCGCGGGTCACCCCGCCCGCCCGGTACCTGGCCGGGGAGGCCGATCTGGTCGTGGGCGGCCGAACCGTCGACGTGCTCGTCGAGAGCATGTCGCAGGTGGTGGCCGATCTGCGCGGGGTGGCGCTCCTGCCCGGCTGCGGGCACTGGACCCAGCAGGAGCAGCCGGACGAGGTGAACGCGGCCCTGCTGGAGTTCGCCGCCTCGCTCCCGTGACGGACGACTCGCCCGTGCCGCGACGACGCGCGACCGCGCGTCGGCCGGCGGCAACCGCCCGGCGCGTTGATCGTCAGTTACCGATCACCGACCGTGTCAGGCCGTTCACCGGTGCGTGCGGATCGGGCGCACCTCTCGGGCATCGGAACCGTTGCAGTGGATGACCGGGTCCGGCGGGCTGGGGAGCCCTCGTCGGTACCCGGTCAACAAGCTTCCAGCGGTCGTCCCCTGCAGACCGTGGGCCGCCGCTGCGTCGATCACGCCGAGCGCTCCAGGATCCGGAACACCGGGCGACCCGGCGCCGCGGCGCGCATCGCGCCGTCGTCGGAGGAGGCGTCGAGCCCGTCGAAGAACCGGCCGACCTCCCACGCCCAGCGGCGCAGGTACTCGCGCAGCACGGACACCTTCTCGTCGTCGGCGAGTTCGACGGCGGTGAACGGCTCGACGCGCCGACCGAGCCGCAGCTCGCCCTCGCCCGCCGCGCGCAGGTTGCGCACCCACTGGGTCTCGCCGCGCGGCGCGACGAGGTAGCGCTGCCCGTCCATGACCAGCAGGTTGACCGGGACGGTCCGCACGGCGCCGGTCCTGCGGCCGCGCACGGCGAGCACACGCCGGTCCCGGAAGCCGAGGCCGAGCCGCACGAGCCCGGCCACCACACCGTTGACGATCCGGTCGACCCGGGTGAGGGGAACGGTGCGGGTGGTCATGGGAACCTCCTGGGATCGATTCTACGAGAGCACTGCTCTCTGATGAGACCAGTGAATCGCTTCCATCGATCACTGTCAAGAGCGGTGCTCTCCCTGACGCTTATCGCGATGACGCCCCGTATCCGCCGAGTGCGCTGCGTGTCACCGAACCGGACGTTCCCCGCAAAGCCGACTGCCTCATCCCCCGTGATCGAGGAAGGACGCAGGGCGACGGAGAATGCAGGGTGTGGGTGCACGGGCCCCTCGACCGACCCCCTACGGTGCTCCGGTGGAGTTGTACGGCCGAAGCATCCGTGTGCTGCTCAGCGGAGCCGAGTACTCCGGTGGGCTCGCCGCCGTACGAGCGCTCCGCTCCGCGGGGTTCGAACCGTGGGTCGCCGACCCGGTCGACGGCTCCTACGGCGCCCTCTCCCGCGCCGCGGCCGGCTCGGTGCGCGTCACCGATCCGCGGATCGACCCGCTCGCGTTCACCGAGGAGCTGGTGGAAGCGGCCGACCGGATCGGTGCCCGAGTCGTCCTGCCCGGCACGGAGCCCGCACTGCTCGCGCTGGGCGAGCACCGCGGACTGTTCCCGGACGACGTCGCCGTGGGCGCCCCGCCGCCCGAGCTGACGATCGCCGCCACCGACAAGCAGAGCCTCGCGCAGCGGGCTGCCGATGCCGGGTTCGCGGTGCCGCCCACCGAGCTGATCACCCTGGACGACCTGCGGGGCGGCCGGACCGACCAGCCCTACCCGGTCGTCGTCAAGCCGGTGCGGTCCGAGCTCGCCGATGCATCCGGCCTGCAGCGCTACGAGGTCGTGCGCGCCCGGGATCCGCGGGAGCTGGCAGCAGCGCTGGAGGTGCTGCCCGGCAAGGCCGCGCTCGTCCAGCCGTACCTCATCGGGCCGATCCGCACCGTCAACGGCGTGGCCTGGGACGGCGAGGTCGTCGCCTCCGTGCACAAGCTGGCCGAGCGGACATGGCCGCTCGACTGCGGGGTGGTCTGCTACGCCCGCACCGTCCCCATCGAGCCGGACGTGGACCGCGCCGCCCGCGCGCTGCTGGGCGACCTCGGCTGGAGCGGGCTGTTCAACCTCCAGATGATCAGCACGCCCGACGGGCACCACGTCATCGACCTCAATCCGCGCGTCTACCACTCCCTCGCGCTCGCGGTCGACGCCGGTGCGAACCTCCCCGCGATCTGGACGGCGCTGCTGCTCGGCGAGCGGCCGCCGTTCAGCGGGTACCGCGTCGGCGTGCGGTTCCGCTCCGAGGAGGACGTGATGGCGCTGTGGGGCACGTTCCGCGCCGGGCGCCGCGCGGCCGCCCTGCGCGGGCTCGTACCGCACCGGGGCACGTCGCACGCGGTGCTGTCGCTGCGCGACCCGGCCCCGACGCTGAACGTCCTGCGCCGCGCCGTGCGGGTCGCGCGGCGGCGCGGCAGCCCCCGCGGATAGCGGTCACGGGCCCCGCCCGAGGAGACGATCACCTGACCGGTGACCCAGCCGGCGTCCGGCCCGGCCAGCCACGCGAGCAGCCACGCCGCGTCGTCCGGCTCGCCCCAGCGGCCCATCGGCTCGTACTCGAGCACCGCGGCCCGGGTCGCCTCGTCCGGCCAGCCGGTGTCGGTGGCGCCCGGGTCGACGGTGTTCACGGTGATCTTGCCGGGCGCGAGGTGGGCCGCGAGGCTCGCCGTGACCTGGCGCAACGCCCCCTTGGACGCGATGTAGGGCAGCTCGCCGGGCATCGGCCCGCGGTGCTGGCCCGAGGTGAGCAGCACGACCCGCCCGAGGCGGCCGTCGTCGTGCCGGCGGGCGAACTGCTGGACCAGCAGCAGGGTGGCGCGGGTGTTCACCGCGTAGCTGAGGTCCAGCTCCTCGGCCGTCAGGTGCTCCAGGTCCTGCTCGCTGCTGCGGGCGTGGTCGGCGACCAGCACGTCGACGTGGCCGAACACGGCGCCGGCGGCATCGACGACCGCTGCGGGCGCCGGCGGGTCGGCCAGGTCGGCCGCGAACGCCTCCACCCGGGCGCCGGTCGCCTCGGCGATCTCCGCCGGGATCCCGGTGCCGCCGTCGGGATCGGCCCCCGGTCTGCTCGGCGTCGGCGGGCGACCAGGTGTGCAGGAACAGGTCGACGCCGGCGGCGCCGAGCCGTCGGGCGACCGCGGCACCGATGCCGCTGCGCCGGCCGACCCCGGCGACGAGGGCGACGGGTCTGGACACGATCATCAGCCGGTCCGAGACCACCGGTGCGAGTGAAGCGATTTGCACGGTTCCGCCCCACGCGCGATCATGCCGCCCGTGCTCGTGCGCCGGGAGGTTCGCGCCGATCACGCCCGCGTCCGCGGCGTGCATCTGGCCGCTTTCGCGCGTGAGGACGGCGCGCCGGTGGCCGAGGCCGACCTCGTCGACCGGCTGCGGGCCGGGCCGTGGTTCCTGCCCGCGTTGTCACTGGTCGCACTCGCCGCCCCGGACGCGCCGGGGGCCGACGTCGTGGGGCACGTGATCGCGACCCGCGGCACGATCGAGCCGTCCGGCGCCCCAGCGCTGGGTCTGGGCCCGCTCGGGGTGGTCCCGGCCTGGCAGCGCCGCGGGGTGGGCAGCGCGCTCATGCACGCGCTGCTGGGGGCGGCGGAGGCGACCGACGAGACGGTGGTGTGCCTGCTCGGCTCACCGCGCTACTACTGCCGCTTCGGGTTCCGCCCGGCCGTGGAGGCGGGCATCGCCGCGCCGGACCCGGCATGGGGCGGGGCGTTCCAGGTGCGCACGTTCGGCACCGGGCGGGTGCCGTCGGGCACGTTCCGCTACGCCGCACCGTTCGACGAGCTCTAGGTCGAGTCTGCGACCATGCCGCGATGACCGTGCTCGTCGTGATGGGCGTCTCGGGGAGCGGCAAGTCCACCGTCGCCGCGCGCCTGGCCGAACGACTCGGCTGGGACGTCCAAGAGGGCGACGACCTGCATCCCCCGGCCAACGTGGTGAAGATGCACTCCGGGCATCCGCTGACCGATGAGGACCGGTGGCCGTGGCTGGACGCAGTGGCGGCCTGGATCCGCGCGCACGTCGACGCGGGCGAGCCTGGCGTGATCACGTGCTCGGCGCTGCGGCGGGTGTACCGGGACCGGCTGCGCCGCGGCGCCGACGACCCCACCGTGGTGTTCGTCCACGTGACCGGCAGCCGCGAGCTGCTGGCCGCCCGCCTGGCCGCGCGGACGGGGCACTTCATGCCGCCCGGGCTGCTCGACTCCCAGCTGGCCACGCTGGAGATGCCCGACCCGGACGAGAACGTGATCACCCTCGATGCGGCCGAACCCCCGGAGACGATGGTCGCGGCCGTGGTCGAGCGGCTGGGCCGCGCCCCGTGACCGCCACCCCGTAACCGCACGGACACCGACGACGCCGCCCGCTCGGGGTACGGTCTGGCCGGGTGGCGGCGCCGATTCGACACCCGTCGCCATCCAGTACATGATCGTCGGACCGCGACCGGCGGACTCGCCGCCGGGACGCGATGGGCTGACGGGGGTCCGCATGCTCGACCGGCTCGAGGCGCGGCTGGCGCGGGAGCGCGCACTGGTCGTGGCCTTCTCCGGGGGTGCCGACTCAGCGCTCCTGGCGGTGGCCGCGCACCGGGTGCTGGGCGAGCGCGCGCTGGCCGTCACCGCGGTGTCGCCGAGCCTGCCCGAGCGCGAACGGCGAGCGGCCGCGGCGTTCGCGCGCCGCCACGGGGTGGCGCACGTCGAAGTGCGCACCGACGAGGCCGAGCGCCCGGAGTACGTGGCCAACGGCGGCGACCGCTGCGCGCACTGCAAGTCGGCGCTGCTCGACGCGCTCGCCCCGATCGCCGCGCTGGCCGGCGGGAAGATCGCGCTGGGCACCAACCTCGACGATCTCGGCGACCACCGCCCCGGCCAGCAGGCGGCCGCGGCGCGCGGCGCGATCGCCCCGTTCGTCGACGCCGGGCTCACCAAGGCCGACGTGCGCGCGATCAGCGCTCACCTGGACCTGGAGACCGCGGGGAAGCCGGCCGCGGCCTGCCTGGCGTCGAGGGTCGCGTACGGCGATCCGGTCACCCCGCAGCTGCTCGCGCGCATCGAGGCCGCCGAGGACGCGCTGCACGACCTGGGCTTCCTGATCTGCCGGGTGCGCACTCACGGCGACGGCGCGGTGGCCCGCATCGAGGTGCCGCCCGCCGATCTCGACGCCGCGCACGCTCGCCGGGCCGAGATCTCCGCCGCGGTCCGCCGGGCCGGTTTCCGGTTCTGCGCGCTCGATCTGGACGGCTTCGCGAGCGGGCGGATGAACGTGCTGCTCGGGATGCCGGCCGTGCACCCGTGACCGGGTTCCGCGACCTCGGCTGGGCCCGCCCCGACATCGACCGCGAGGCCCGCCTCGGGCTGCCCGAGGTCGTCTACGCACCGGGCAAGGAGCCCGCGCAGATCGCCGCCGTGGTGTCCAGCCTGCTCGCGGCCAACGCCGGCCCGGTCCTGGCGACCCGCGTGGAGCCGGGCACCGCGCAGGCCGTGCTCGCCGCAGTTCCCGACGGCGTGCACGAGCCGCGGGCGAAGCTGCTGCACTGGCGGGCGGCCGCACCGATGGCGTTCACCGTCGCGATCGTCGCCGCCGGCACGTCCGACGGCCCGGTGGCCGCGGAGGCCGCCGCCGTCGCCAGGGCGATCGGGCTGACCGTCGACGAGATCCACGACGTCGGCGTGGCCGGCGTCCACCGGTTGCTCGCGGTGCGCGACCGCATCGCCGCCGCCGACGCGGTCGTCTGCATCGCCGGCATGGAGGGCGCGCTGCCCAGCGTGGTCGCCGGGCTGGTCGCCGCCCCGGTGATCGCCGTGCCCACCTCCGTCGGGTACGGGGCGGCGTTCGACGGCGTCACGGCGCTGCTCGCGATGCTGTCGTCGTGCGCGGCGGGGGTCACCGTCGTCAACATCGACTCGGGCTTCGCGGCGGCCATGGCCGCGCACCGCATCGCCCGCTCCCGCGCATGATCCTCTGGCTCAACCCGCTCGGCGGGATCTCCGGCGACATGCTGCTCGGCGCGCTGCTCGGGCTCGGTGCCCCGCTCGACGAGGTGCGCGCGGCCGTCGCCACCACGGGACTGCCCGGCTGGGAGCTCTCCGCGGAGCAGGTGCGGCGCGGGGCGCTGCAGGCCTCCCGGGTGGTCGTCACCGTGGAACGGCAGCCGCCGCACCGGGCGGCCGCCGAGCTGCTGGAGGTCGCCGGCCGCGCCCGGCCCGCCCCCGTCGCGGAGCTGGCGACCCGGGCGATCAGCGCGCTCGCCGAGGTGGAGGGCGCGCTGCACGGCGTCGATCCCGCCGACGTGCACCTGCACGAGATCGGCGGCGTCGACACGGTCGTCGACGCGGTGGGGGTCGCCGCGGCCCTGCACCTGCTGGGAGTGGAAGCGGTGCACTGCACCGCGTTGCCGATCGGCACGGGCACGGTGCGGGGTGCCCACGGCGTGCTCCCCCTGCCCGCCCCGGCCACCGCGGCGCTGCTGGCGAAGGCCGGCGCGCAGGTCAGCGGAGTGCCCGGTCGCGGCGAGACGGTCACCCCCACCGGCATCGCCCTGCTGTGCGCCGCCGGTGCGGTGTTCGGGCCGGTGCCGGCGATGACCGTGCGCGCCGCCGCGTACGGGGC
This sequence comes from Pseudonocardia thermophila, assembly GCF_900142365.1. Taxonomy (GTDB): domain Bacteria; phylum Actinomycetota; class Actinomycetes; order Mycobacteriales; family Pseudonocardiaceae; genus Pseudonocardia; species Pseudonocardia thermophila. Next base: position 27,557 of record NZ_FRAP01000021.1, read on the forward strand.
GGGCGGGCGGGACGACCCCGAGCGGCCCAACGTCGTGCAGGCGCTGCTCGGTGAGCCGGTCGGTGCGGTCGAGACCGTCGTGCAGCTGGAGACCACCGTCGACGACGTGTCCGGCGAGGTGCTCGGCCACGTGCTCGACCGGGTGCTGGCCGCGGGCGCGGCGGACGCGTGGATCACGCCGGTGACGATGAAGAAGTCCCGGCCCGGGCACGTCGTGCATGTGCTGTCCGCACCCGAGCGCGCTGCCGCGCTGGAGACGCTGCTGCTGCGCGAGACCGGGAGCCTCGGCGCCCGGCGACGGACCGTCGAGCGGGTGGTGCTGCCCCGCTCCACCAGCACGGTGACCGTCGAGGGGCACCCGGTGCGGATCAAGCACGGGCCGTGGGGGGCGAAGCCGGAGCACGACGACGTCGCCGCGGCGGCCGCCGCGCTCGGCTTGCCGCTGCGCGAGGTGGCGGAACGGGCACGGCGGGCGGCCGCGGCGGACCGCCCGCCCGACTGACGCTCAGGTTCCGAGCAACCCCTGCCCGATGAACTCCCCCGGCCGCGCCCCGCGCGGTACCGCGAACGTCGCCGACCCGATGTGCGTGATCCACTCGTTGAGCAGGTCGGACTCGGCGAGCCGGGTCTGCACGGGCACGAACGCCGTGGCGATGTCGGCCTGGTACGCCGCGAACAGCAGCCCCGCGTCCGGCAGGCCGTCGGTGGTCGGCCCGTCGTCGAAGCTGTAGCCGCGGCGGAACATCTTCTCGCCCTCCGTGCGGGCGGTCGCCTGCAGCACGTGCGAGCGGGCTGCCGCGATCGGGATGCCCCGACCGTCGACCATGCGGGGATCGACGTCGTCGGTCTCCAGCCCGCCCGTGACCGGGGCACCGGTGTCGAGCGTGCGGGCCACGACCATCTCCTTGCCCGCGCGGCCGAAGTCGTCCCAGGTCTCCAGCTCCATGCGGATCCGGCGCAGCACGAGCATGCTGCCGCCGACCAGCCAGTCCGGCCCCTCCCGGACCCAGACGGCCTGCTCGAACTCCGGGGTGCCCGGCACCGGGTTGGCGGAGCCGTCGCGCTGTCCCATGAGGTTGCGCGGCGTGGTGCCCTCCGGTTCGGCGCCCCGGGCCGGGTTGAACCCGCGCTGGGTCCAGCGCACGGTCGTGACCGACCGCGCGTCGCGGACCAGCCTGCGCAGCGCGTAGGAGAGCGGCACGGCGTCGTCGCTGCACACCTGCAGCAGCAGGTCGCCACCGCACCAGCGGGGATCCAGCCGATCCGTCCGGAACTCCGGCAGCTGCCGGATGATCGGCGGGCACTGGTCGGGCCTGCCGATCGCGTCGAACAACCCGGGCCCGAACCCGACGGTCACGGTGAGCCGCGCCGGGCGCGCGGGCAGCTCGGGATCGGCCGCACCGAGCGGCACCCGCCCGGCCATGAGGCGTTCGGCGTCGTCGGTGAGCAGCCGCAGCAACCGGCGCACGTCGGCGGTGCCGCTGCCCGGCCGCAGATCCAGCGCGACGAACGCGGCGTGCGCCTGGACCGGATGGGTCTCGATGCCCGGCTGGTGGTCGCCGTGGAACGGGACGGTCTCGGCCCCGAACGACGCCGGGGCCGCCGCGACCGGGTCGTCGCGTGCGGCGAGTCCGGCGCCGAGGGCGGCGCCACCGCCGGCGAGGACGGCGGCGCCGCCGACGAGCAGGGCCCGCCGCTTCAGCGGGGGTCCGCCGGGAGTCATCAGCCGTGGCTCCCGGACTCGTGCCCGCTCATCTCCCCGTCCTCGTACTTCTCCTCGCCCGCCGACACCTCCTTGGCCAGCGCGGTGAACGCCACCGTCGAGCCGTCGCCGAGGGTGAGGGTCACCTCGACCTGGTCACCGGCGCGGACCGGCGCGGTGAGGTCCATGAGCATGATGTGGTCGCCGCCGGGGGCGAGGGTGTGCGGTGAGCCGGGCTGCACGACGAACCCGCCCTCCTTCTGCCGCATCACCATGGCGCCGCCGGACTCGACGACCTCGTGCAGCTCGGTGCGCCCCGACACCGACGAGCTGGCCGACGCCACGGTCACGGGCGCGGACGTCGCGGTCAGGGTGCCGTAGACGGCGGTCATGCCCCCGTCGGCGGCCTTGACCCACGCGTCGGTGACGGTCAGGGCCGCGGTCTGCGCCACCGCGGCGGTGGCCGGGGGCGGGGTCGCGGAGGAGGCGGACCCGCCGCAGCCGACGAGCGTGGTGGCGGCGGCGAGGCCGACGCCGAGCAGCGCAAGACGCACAGGGAAAGACGTCACGGAAGGTGCCCTTTCATCGTCGCTCGGGATCCGGCCCGGGCGGGCCGGCGCACGCCGCCTCGACCTCGGTGGGAGGCGGCGGACGGGCGGCGACCACCGGCCGCGGGCGCATCGGGCGCCCGCGCCGGTCAGCCGATCGCCGCCGTCCCGAGCAGTGGCGGGCCGCGGCGCGGCGCCGCCCGCAGCAGCAGCGGTGCCCGGCAGAAGACCCGATGGCGGGGCGCGGCGACGATCCGCACCCGCGGCGGCGGGCACGGCGGGGCCGACGTCAGGACCCGGATCGGCAGCAGCAGCCGCGCCGCGCGTTCCGCGGGACCGTCGGCGCAGGCCAGCAGCAGGGCCGTGGCGAGCGCGGCGAGCGCGTGGGCCGCCAGCATCGTCCCGGCCGGGGCGGTGCCGTGGTGGGCGTCCAGCACGGAGAAGATCGCGTGCAGCGGCGCCTGGATGAGCACCAGTGTCACCGCGGCCACGAGCGGGTTGTGCCGGCGCAACCCGGAGAAGATCGCCTCGACCAGCACCACCAGCAACGCGAGCACCGGCAGTGCGGGCACCGCGCCGTGCGCGCTCACGCCCAGCAGCACCGCCACGGCGGCGTAGAGAGACGAGCGTGCGCGCGAGGACGACCACGGCGCAGGCACGGTCCGGAGCATAGATCAGCGCCCTGTGCGGCCCCGGTCACGCACCAGCGCCGGCCGATCGGGCGGTCACCTCCACCCAGCACTGCTCCACCCGCCCCGTCCCCCGTCCGTGCGCGGACCACCGCGCCGCGGCCTGAGCGGCGGCGAACAGCTCGGCCCGGTCCCCCGCCGCGGTGGCGTGCGCGGCGGCGTGCTGCAGGCACGCGCCGACGTGGCGGGCGAGATCGGCGTAGCTCACGTCGACGCGGTGGCGGGTGCGGACCTGGATCTCGGTCAGTCCGGCCTGCCGGGCCCACCACGCCAGCCGACCGCCCGCGCACGGATCTCCGCCGGAGCGGCGGCGCAGACCGACGTACGCGGAGAGGGCGCGGTGCACGTCGCGGTCGCGGGGCAGCACGCGCGCCCCGCCCCAGTCGGAGCTGGACAGCGCCACCCGCCCGCCGGGGCGCAGGACCCGGCGGAACTCGACCAGCGCGCGGTCCGGGCGGGCGAGGTGCTCCATCAACGCGTGGGCGAAGACGAGGTCGACCACGCCGTCCGCGACGGGCAGGGCGTAGGCGGACCCGGCGACGAACGCCGCCGCCGGGCAGCGCTCCCGCGCGGTGGCGAGGTTCGCCCGGGTGAGATCGACGCCGAGCACGCTCCCCTCGGGCCCCGCGGGGTCGACGAGGAGCGCGGTGAGCGTCCCGGCGCCGCAGCCGACGTCCAGCACCCGCGCGCCGGGCTCGACGAGCTCCAGGGCGAACGCCACCCGCTCCGCCACGGTGGGGTGGCGGAGTTCGGAACGTCCGGGCGGGGACCGGTCCATCCGCCTCCTCGGCCAAGCGCTGGCTACCCGAGTGAAGCAGAGTTCCCCCGGCGGGACCGCATGATTCCGCACTGCACCCGGACGGGCGACGCGGTCCTTCGGCTGATCGGACGACCGATCACGACGGCGCACAGCTGATCAGCTACGCCCGGTAGCAGCATCAACGGACCACCCGTTCTGTCCACCACGATCCTGTCGCCGCAGGTCAGCGCGCCGTGACCACGGAGGATCCGGCCCGGAGGGCCCGCCCGCTCGACGAAGAGCACCTGCCCCATGCGCACCCACCGCCTCGTGGCGGCACTCGTCGGCGCCGCGCTCGCCCTGACCACCGCGGCGTGCGGGGAGACGGTCACGTCGAACGGGCCGCCGACGATCGCGATCGTGGCGAAGGCGTTCCAGCGCCAGTTCTGGCAGGCCGTCAAGCAGGGCGCGGAGCAAGAGGCCGCACGGCAGAACGTGCGCGCTCCGTTCGAGGGCCCGGCGACCGAGGCCGACGTCGAGGGCCAGATCCGCATGCTCACCAACGTGCTGGCGCGACGACCGGCCGCGATCGGGTTCGCCGCGCTGGACCCGCAGGCCGCTGCTCCCCTGCTGGAGCAGGCGCAGCAGCGCGACATCCCGGTGAACGCGTTCGACTCGGGGGTCGACTCCGACCTGCCGCTCACGACGGCCGCAACCGACAACAACGCCGCCGCCGAGGCGGCTCGGCGGATGGCCGCGGCGATCGGCGGGCGCGGCACCGTCGCGCTCGTCGTCCACGACGCGGCGAGCCGCGCCGACCGCCGCGACGGCTTCGTCGAGTGGATGCGGGCCGACGCGCCGGGCGTGCAGCTGCTGGAGACGTGGTACGGCGGCGGCGACCCCACGACCTCCGCGGAGATCACCGAGTCGCTGCTGGCGGCGCACCCGGATCTCGCCGGGATCTACGGCTCGAACGACGCGATCCGCAGCGGCGTGATCCTCGGCGCGATCACGCAGAACCCGGTGGGCATGGGGGAGCAGACCGTCGCCGCCGCTGTGAAGGCGATCAGGGCGAGGAGCTACCGAAGGTCATCGACACCGGCTTCTTCTGGTACGACCGGTCGAACATCGACAGCCCGCAGATCCAGGCCGTCGTCCACCAGTAACGCGCACCGCGGCACCGATCACTGGCCCGGGAAGCCATCGCCCGCGACACTCTGCGGTGTGGAACCGGTGGCGCGGGCTCGGCTGTTCGGCCGGTTCGAGCTGTGCCTCGGACAGACCCGTGTGCCGCCGCTGGAGTCGGGGCGGGCCGAGTCGCTGCTGGCGTACCTGCTGCTGCACCGGTCCGCGCCGACGCCCCGCCAGCGGGTCGCGTTCCTGCTCTGGCCGGACTCCACCGAGGCGCAGGCCCGCACCAACCTGCGGCACCTGCTGCACACGCTGCGCCGCCGCCTGCCCGATGCCGATCGCTACCTGGACGTCACCGCCCGGACGATCGGGTGGCGGGCGGACGCCCCGTGCCGGCTCGACGTCGAGGAGTTCGAGGCGCTGGTCGACGCGGCGGACGAGGCGCGGCTGCGGCAGGCCGTCGCGCTCTACACCGGGGACCTGCTGGAGGGCAGCTACGACGACTGGCTGCGCGTCGAGCGGGAGCGGCTGCGCCACCGCCAGATCGACGCGCTGGGCCGGCTCGCCGCCCTGTGCGAACAGCGCGGCGACCTGGCTGCGGGGATCGAGTTCGCGGAGCGGCAGCGGCGTCTCGACCCGTTCCGCGAGGAGACCTACCGCCGGCTCGTGCACTGGTACGTGGCCCGCGGCGACCGGGCCCGGGCGGTGCTGACCTACCACGTGTGCAGCTCCACGTTGCAGCGCGAGCTGGGCGTGCGGCCGTCGGCGGAGACGGAGGCGGTGTACCGGCGGCTGGTCCACGCCGCGGGCCCGGCCGGATCGGCCCCGGCCCTCGTCGGCCGCGACCGCGAGCTGGCCCGGCTCGACGCCGTGTGGCGGTCCGCCGAGACCGGCCACGGCGGGCTCGTGCTGGTCAGCGGTGAGGCCGGGGTGGGCAAGACCCGGCTGGTCGAGGAGTTCCGCCGTCGCTGCGCCGCCCACGGGCCGGTGATCGCGGACGCCCGCTGCTACCCCTCGCTCGCGTACGCCCCGGTGGTCGCGTGGCTGCGGGCCCCGGCGCTGCGGGCCCGGGCGGCGCGGCTGCCGGCCGCCTGGCGCACGGAGCTGGCGCGGCTGCTGCCGGAGGTGCTGGCCGAGTCACCCGATCTTCCGCCGCCGGTGCCCTTGCCGGAGGCCGACCAGCGCAGGAGGCTGTTCGAGGCCGTCGCCGCCACCGTCGTCGACGGCGGCCGGCCGACGCTGCTCGTCGTGGACGACGTCCAGCACGCCGACCGGGAGACCTGCCGGTTGCTGCACTACCTGCTGCGCGGCCGGCCCGACGCGCGGCTGCTCGTCGTCGCGACGGCCCGGCGCGAGGACGTCCAGGACGACCACCCGGTCCACGAGCTGCTGACCGACCTGCGCGCCGCCGGTCGGTGCACGCAGATCGATCTGGACCGGCTCGACCGCGCCGAGACGGCCGTGCTGGCCGAGCGGCTCGGCGCCCGCCTGTCCCCCGCCGATGCCGGTCGGCTGCACGAAGAGACCGAGGGCAATCCGCTGTTCGTCGTCGAGGCGCTGCGCGGCGGCTGGACGCCGGGGCGTCCGCTCAGCCCGCGGGTGCAGGCGGTGATCGAGGCGCGGCTGGCGCAGCTCGGCCCGCAGGCCAGGCAGCTGGCCGGGCTCGCGGCCGCGGTGGGCCGGGAGTTCTCCACGGACGTGCTGGCCGCAGCCGCCGAGGCCGACGCCGACGCGCTGGCGGACGGGCTGGACGAGCTGTGGCGGCGGCAGATCATCCGTGAGCGCGAGGGCTCCAGCACCTACGACTTCACGCACGACCGGATCCGTCAGGTCGCCTTCCAGGGCGTGGGTCCGATCCGCCGGCGCAGGCTGCACGCACGCATCGCCGCGGCGCTGGAGCGCATCCACGGCGACGACCCGGGTCCGGTGAGCCTGCAGATCGCCACACACCTCGACCGCGCCGGGGAGGTCGGGCGCGCCGTCGAGTGGTACGTCCGAGCTGCCGACGCCGCGCAGGTCCTGCACGCGAGCCGGCAGGCCGCGGACGTGCTGGGCCGCGCGCTGGAGCTGCTGGGCGGGCTGCCCGCCTCGGCCGAGCGCGACGCCCGTGAGCTCGATGTCCGCACTGCGCTGCTCGCGCCGCTGGTGGTCGTCACGACCTACGGGTCCCCGCGGATGTGGGACAACCAGCGCCGCGCACTGGAGCTCTCCCGAGCGCACGGCGTCGAGCCCGCACCGCGGCTGCTGCGCTCGCTCGCGGTGAGCGCGCTGGTCCGCTCCGAGTTCGCCGAGGCCACCGAGTTCGGCCGGCAGCTGCGCCGGGTCGCGGAGCGCGACGGCGACCGGGTGTCGCTCGTCGAGTCCGCGTACGTGCTGGGCATCGCGGCGTTCTGGCAGGCCGGTCTGCAGACGGCGCGCCGCGAGTTCGAGCTGGCCGTGCAGCGCTACCGGCCGGCGGACCACCCGGCGCACGTCCTGCACTACGGCAACGACCCGAAGGTCGTCTGCCAGAGCAGGCTCGCGAACACCCTGTGGTTCCTCGGTCTGCCCGACGAGGCCCGCGCTGCCAGGGACGCGGCGCTCGCGTGGGCGGCCGAGGTGGGGCACCGCTACAGCCGCTCCGTCGCGGTCACGTTCGCCGCGCTGCTCGCCCTGGACATGGGCGACGAGGAGGAGCTGCGCAAGCAGGTCGCCGAGCTGACCGTCATCGGCTCCGAACCGGTTTCGGAGCACGTCGTCGCCGCGTTCACCGGTTACCTCACCGTGCTCGACGGCGATCCCGACGTGGGCCTCGTGCCGATCAGGGCCGCAGTGGAGCACACCCGCGGCGGTGGGGACGCCCCCGGCCACCACGCCGTCATGCTGCGGCTGCTGCTCGCCGCCTGCCAGGCCGCCGGTGACGACGCCGCAGCGGCCGCGGTCGCCGAGCGGATGCTCGCGATGGGCGGCACCGCCCGGCTCTGGGCGCCGACCGCCCGGCGGGTGCTGGCCCGCGCCTGACCGGCGCCGTTCCGCGGAACGGTCGTGGAACGCCCGGCTCGCCACAGTTCCTCCGCACCGGCTCGGAGGAGGACCCATGACCACGACCACGAACGTCCACGGCACGATGCTGCGCCCCGGCGACGACGGCTACGACGAGACCCGCAAGGTCTGGAACGCCGCGATCGACCACCGTCCGGCGGTGATCGCCCGCTGCTCCTCACCGGCGGACGTCGCAGCGGCCCTGGAGTACGGGCAGGTGAACGGGCTGGAGATCGGCGTGCGCGGCGGCGGGCACAACTACGGCGGGGCGGCCGTGCCGGAGGACGGGCTGATGATCGACCTGCGCGGGCTGGACCAGGTCGTCGTCGATCCAGCGACCCGGCGGGCGCGCTGCGGCGGCGGGGCCACCCAGGCCCAGCTCGACGCCGCTGCCCAGGCCCACGGGCTCGCGGTCACCGGCGGCACGATCAGCCACACCGGCGTCGGCGGCCTCACCCTCGGCGGCGGCATGGGCTGGCTGACCCGCGCGCACGGACTGACGATCGACAACCTGGTCTCGGCCGAGATCGTGCTGCCCGACGGCCGCTGCGTCCGCGCCTGCGCCGACGAGCACCCGGACCTGCTGTGGGCGGTGAAGGGCGGCGGCGGCAACTTCGGCGTGGTGACCGAGTTCGAGCTGCAACTGCACCCGGTCGGCCCGATGGTGCACCTCGGGATCCTGCTGTGGGACGCCGAGCACGCCGGTGAGGGCCTGCGCGTGGCCCGGGACGTCGCGAACGGGCTGCCCCGGGACGCCGGCGCGATCATCGTGGCGCTCAACGCCCCACCCGCCCCGTTCATCCCCCAGGAGCACCACTTCGCGCTGTGCGTCGGGCTCTTCGTCGTCGGCCTGTCGTCCGCGGACGCGCACGCAACCCTGCTCGCCCCGGCGCGCGCCGTGCCGCCGATGGTCGACTTCACCACCGAGCTGCCGTACTGCGCGCTGCAGCAGCTGCTCGACGAGGCCGCCCCGTACGGCGCCGCGCACGCCTACAACCGGGCGCTCTACCTCGACGATCTCACCGACGCCGCGATCGACGTGCTCGCGGAGCGGCTGCCGCGCAAGGCGTCTCCGATGAGCCTGATCCCGATCTTCTCACTCGGCGGCGCGTTCGCCGACGTCCCCGACGATGCCACCGCGTTCGGCGGCCGCCGCAGCGCCCGCTTCGCCGTCAACATGGACGCCATCGGGCCCGACGCGGACACGATGGCCGCCGACCGGCAGTGGGTGCAGGAGCTGTGGACGGCGCTGCTGCCGCACGCCGGCGGACCGGGCAGCTACGTCAACTTCATGACCGAGTACGAGCAGGACCGCGTCCGCGCCGCGTACGGGACGGCGAAGTACGACCGGCTGGCCGCGATCAAGGCCGTCTACGACCCGGACAACGTCCTGCACCGCAACGCGAACATCGTGCCGATGCGGTGACGTCAGGTCCGCCGCGGCACGCTGCCCAGGGCCAGCACGGCGGCCACGGCCGCCACGACGGCCAGCCCGGCGAACACCGGCGGGTAGCCGCCCACCAGTTCGGCGAGCGCGGCCCCGGCCCACGGGGACAGCGAGGTGGCGATCATCGCCGGGGCGTTGAGGATCCCGTTCAGCCGACCGTAGTGGGCGGAGCCCCAGCGGTCGCTCACCGCGGTGGCCTGCAGCAGCGTGAAGATCCCGCGGACGGCCCCGGCGAGCATCGCTGCGGCGACCAGCAGCCAGCCGGGCCCGGGCAGCACCCCGAGCAGCAAAGTGGTGCCGGCGGCCGCGGCCATGATCGTCACGGTGCGGGCGCGCACGGGTTGCACCCGCGCCATCCACCCGTACCCGAGTCGACCGAGGACCTGCCCGAACCCGCCCAGGCCGAGCGCCCACGCCGCCTCGGCCGTGGAGAGTCCGCGGTCGATCAGCAGCGGCACCTGGTTGACGACGACCGCGAACACCGCGAACGTCGCCAGCGTCATCGCCACCAGCAGCACGACGAACGGCCGGCTGCGCACCACGACGGCGGGTGCGTGCGCCTCGCCCCCGCCGGGCGCCGCGGGATCCGGGGCCGGCCAGGAGCCGCGCAGCCCGAACAGGTGCGCGGGGATGGTCAGCACGGCCAGGACCACGGCGAGCACCAGGTAGCTCGTGCGCCACCCGAAGGCCTCCACCAGGGCGGCGGTGACCGGCGCGAAGATCGTGCTCGCGAGCCCGGCCAGCAGCGTCAAGGCGGTCAGCGCCGTGACCCGACGCGGCCCCCACCAGCGGGTCAGCGCCGCGAACGCGGGCGGGTAGAGCGTGCCGGACATCGCGACCCCGGCCAGCAACCAGCCCGCGACGAACACCGGCAGCGACGGGGCCAGCGCGATCGTGAGGAGAGCCGGGGCGGCCAGCACCGACCCAGCCGTCATGACCGCGCGCGGCCCGTACCGGTCGAGCCAGCGCCCCACCAGGATGCCGACGAGCGCGTTCACCACCAGCCCGGCGGAGAACGCCGCGGTGAGCGCCGCGATCGACCAACCGGTGTCGTCCGCGATCGACGGGCCCAGCACAGGGAACGCGTAGTAGAGCACGCCCCAGCTGACGATCTCGGTGCCGCACAGGACCACGAGCACCCGGCGCTGCCCGGCCTCGCTCAGCCCCGCAGCGGTCGACGGCCCGGCCTCCCCGCCCGACACACGGCCTCCCTCCGACGTCGATCGTTCGGGGATCAGCCTCTCACCGAGCGGACGGGGATGCGCTGATCTCTTCCGGCGGTGCACTGGGCACGGCGTGTCAGTCCACATATCCCCGGATCGAGTGACGATCGCCATACGGTCGTTCACCGTCTGCGACGGGCACCGGAGGGGGACACGGTGGGCAAGCCCGACCAGCCGCGCGACAGCGCGGCAGGTGGCGCAAACGCGGCGGCGGAGTACTGGCGGCGGTGATCGTCGCGTTGGCAGCGGCGTTCGGCAGCGGCTCCGGCACCGTCGCCGGGAGCAGCGGCGCCGCAGCGGGTTCCGGCACCAGCATCAGCAGCGGTTCCGGCGCACGCGCTGCTCAGGGCACGCGAGGCAAGGCGCGCGACCGCAGCAGCACGGCGGCGGTGCAGCGGCTCGCCAGGTCCGGCTTCCAGGTGCGCGAACGCGCCACCGACGCCGGTTCGGACTGCGCGGCGCACTCCTACGGGCAGGTGCAGGAGTTCTTCCGCACCCACCCGTGCGAGGCGTACTTCCGCAGTCTGCTCGAGGTCCGCGAGGGCCCCGCCGTCGTGCTCGTCGCCATCGCATGGGTGGACATGCCCGACGCCGAGCAGGCGCGCCGGCTCAAGGCCCTCATGGACCGCCACGGCACCGGCAACCTCACCGAGCTCTCCCGCGAGCGCGGCGGCCAGCGCTTCACGGGCATGCACTACACCTCCGCCCGCGAGGACACGACGGTGATCAATGTGCAGGCCGAGCCCGTGGGCCGTACGCGAGTTGCGATCACACTCGCGCGCCGCATCGTCGAGACGGCGGGTTGAGGTACGGCAGAGTTCTACCGGGAGTGACGATCCACGTGCATCACGCGGGGCGATGCACAAGACGGTGCGCGGCTTCCGCGTCGCTCGGTGGCGAGAGGTAGAGCAGGTGGCGACGACGCCCTCGTAGAGGCCGTGCACAGTCGCGCGGCAACAGAGCAGTGGGTTTCGTGTCGCGATTGATGTCGCGTGGGCCCCACTGACGATCTTGACCAGGGCGTTTGCCCTGGTCAAGGGTGGAGCGGGCGACGGGAATCGAACCCGCGTAGCCAGTTGGAAGGTAGAACCTCGACGCGGTCGATGCCTTCCACCTGCGGCTTTGCCAACGCAACAGCGTCTTCACCGCGCTCCGCGGTCCCTGTCGGCCAACAGTTCGCGTCACAGGTGATGTCACGGCGTGTCGACCTCACACCGTGCGTCTGAGCAACGGACGTCCGAGCTGTGACGCGGTGGCGGGTCTTCCCCGCGTCCGCGGGGGACGACCCCCGGGTCGACATCTTCGACCAGTTGCCGATGGGACCACCCCCGCGTCCGCGGGGACGACATCGCGGCTAAACGGCGAGATCATCGGCGTGCCGGGACCACCCCCGCGTCCGCGGGGACGACGCCGACGAGATCGAGCGCGGTCCGCAGCCCGCGGGACCACCCCCGCGTCCGCGGGGACGACCTGTCCTCGCCCGAGACCGGCGGGAGGGTCTCGGGACCACCCCCGCGTCCGCGGGGACGACAACCGGGCCGCCACGACGGCGAGGTCCCAGCCGGGACCACCCCCGCGTCCGCGGGACGACCCGGCCGCCCCGATCTCCCGCCGCTGCTGTTCCTGGACCACCCCCGCGTCCGCGGGGACGACGGCCGTTCGGGCGACACCGACATGGTGGACTCGGGACCACCCCCGCGTCCGCGGGGACGACCGCCCAACCCCAAGGAGAACACCGTGTCCGATGGGACCACCACCGCGTCCGCGGGGACGACTGGTCGTGCGGCTGGGGCGGCACCGCGAAGCTGGGACCACCCCCGCGTCCGCGGGGACGACCGTCCGCGCGTGGCCATCTTCCGCATCAAGGAAGGACCACCCCCGCGTCCGCGGGGACGACGGAGTTGCGATACTCCTCCCACCGCTTGGTCATGGACCACCCCCGCGTCCGCGGCGACGACGGCGCCGTAATTGCTCGGCTCCGGCGCGCAGAGGGACCACCCCCGCGTCCGCGGGGACGACCGGCCCGCCGACGAGAGGTACCAGATCTGCGGGGGACCACCCCGCGTCCGCGGGGACGACTGCGCCTCGGCCAGCTCCGCGGCGAGCCGCTCGGGACCACCCCCGCGTCCGCGGGGACGACTCGCCTGCGATGGGCCAGCGGCCGCGGCGGGCGGGACCACCCCCGCGTCCGCGGGGACGACTCGCCTGCGATGGGCCAGCGGCCGCGGCGGGCGGGACCACCCCCGGCGTCCGCGGGGACGACCGGATCGACGTCCACAGCTCGACCGCGGCCGAGGGACCACCCCCGCGTCCGCGGGGACGACCGTCACCGGCGGCGGCGCGGCCTGTCGACGCTGGGACCACCCCCGCGTCCGCGGGGACGACAAGGTCGGCGATCTGGCCAAGGTGGCGGTGACGGGACCACCCCCGCGTCCGCGGGGACGACATGCCCTCGTACCACTCGATCACCCGGAGCGCGGGACCACCCCCGCGTCCGCGGGGACGACCTACCCCACCTACGAGGTGGGCGTGAAGCTGGCGGACCACCCCCGCGTCCGCGGGGACGACACCTACACGATCAGGGTGCGCGGCGCGAAGAAGGGACCACCCCCGCGTCCGCGGGGACGACCGCATGTGGTCCTCATGGCACAGGTGCAGCAGGGGACCACCCCCGCGTCCGCGGGGACGACCTCTGGCACACCACCAGCGAAGAGAAGCGGCAAGGACCACCCCCGCGTCCGCGGGGACGACCTTCCACCGTCTCAGCTGTCAATGCGCCCTCGAGGACCACCCCCGCGTCCGCGGGGACGACCTTCACCGTCCGCACCGTAAAGGGGATCAGCGGGGACCACCCCCGCGTCCGCGGGGACGACTCCCCGATCGTCCCGTCCGATGAGCGGTCCCGAGGACCACCCCCGCGTCCGCGGGGACGACCCTCACTTCACAGGGCACGCGCCAGTGGCGCAGGGACCACCCCCGCGTCCGCGGGGACGACGCCTCGTGCGTCTCCCACACACCACGGGCACCGGGACCACCCCCGCGTCCGCGGGGACGACTCCTTGTCCAGATGGGGCGGGACATGCTCGCCGGGACCACCCCCGCGTCCGCGGGGACGACCGGCGCCGCTGACGACCGAGACGCTGCGTCTGGGGACCACCCCCGCGTCCGCGGGGACGACACCGAGGTGAACGTCGCGTTCCACGAGACGGCGGGACCACCCCCGCGTCCGCGGGGACGACGTCACCTCCTCCAGCTCCACCCCGCTGTCGAGGGGACCACCCCCGCGTCCGCGGGGACGACAGGGTGACCGGCCACGTCTGCCCGTCGGCCGCGGGACCACCCCCGCGTCCGCGGGGACGACCCGCCGTCGGTGAAGTCGACGAACGCCGCGGTGGGACCACCCCCGCGTCCGCGGGGACGACCCCGCCTGGTCAACGAGGAAGCAAGTCGATCCGGGACCACCCCCGCGTCCGCGGGGACGACCGGCCTTGCGGCACCGGCTCGGATCGGACGGGGGGACCACCCCCGCGTCCGCGGGGACGACGGGATCGGGGGCGGGGGCCCGTCCGTCCGGTTGGGACCACCCCCGCGTCCGCGGGGACGACCGTAGGTCGGGGTGAACTGAAACCCGTCCAGGGGGACCACCCCCGCGTCCGCGGGGACGACCGCCCGACCGTGAAGCTCGAGCCCGGCGAGGAGGGACCACCCCCGCGTCCGCGGGGACGACGCACCGATTCGATCCGACGATCGGCGTCGGGTGGGGACCACCCCCGCGTCCGCGGGGACGACACTTCCTGACCTGCGCGAATAACGCCGCCTGACATCAAATTCGTTCGACTTCAGCCTCTCCTGAACCTTCGTCGACGGCTGGCGATGCTCCACCCGAGGGTCCGGTCGTCTCCCGAGACGGGCGGCGTGGCGTCCGATGAGTTCGGACGCAGCATGAGCGTGATGCCGTCGATGTCGATGGGCTGCCAGTTGTGGTTGTGCACGCGGAACGCCAGGCCCTGCTCGGAGTCGTTGGCGAAGACCATGATCGCCCGCCCGGTCTTGACCATGTCGAGGGTCCGTTCCCAGAGCCGATCACGCACGCGGGCTGAGACGCGACCGACGAAGACGCCGGTGGAGATCTCCAGGAGCCAGCGGGTGAGGTGGCCCCGGAGTCCAACGGGGCAGGCCGCTACGACGAGGACGGTCACCAGTCCTCCTCCAGCCAGCCGGAGATCTCGGCGTAGGAGGTGTCGAAGTCCTCGGAGTCGCCGTACGCGGTTCCAGCCCTGACCTGGCGACCGTTGTTGTCCCACAGCATCACGACGTCAGCCGCGAGTTCGTCGTCGCCGGCTTCCTGGTCGTCGAGCAGCAGCGACTTGATGTCGTGGACGCACTTCTCGAGGAAGGCGCCGCCTTTCATCCGATCACGTACTGCTCGCCGGGTGGCGGCTCCGATGTCGGCGACGGGCTCGCTCGCGATGTCGAACGCTATGGGGATCGCGATGTCGGTCTTGTACAGGTCGGCGATGTCGAAGACGAACGACAGGACGTGGCCGGTGTGGATGAACCCCAGTCCGGGCGCGCAGCCGAGCGCGACGATGGCAGCGTGCACGACTCCGTAGAGACTGGTATTGGCTGCCGAGAGCGCTTGGTTGATCGTGTCCCGGCGGCGAAGTCGTCGACGACGTAGTCACGGCGGGTCCATTCGACGCCGGTCCGTTCGGCGTGTTCACGGTAGATGCGGCGGACCCGGGCGCCTTCTCGACCGCGGAGCTGCTGCATCGTCAGGTGGGAGACGTCCTCGCCGGCGAATCGCATCTCGTACATGCGCCGGGCAACAGCGAGCCGTGATCGCTGGTTGGAGACCTTTGCCGCCTGGGCTTCCAACAGCCGTGAGGATCGGGCGAGGGAGCGGCCGTGCGCGTAGTAGCGCACGCCCTGCTCCCCCACCCACACCGCGGTGGAACCGCTCTCCGCCAGCAGCATCATCGCCTGCTGGCTCACGGTCGTTCCCGGACCGAGCAGCAACGCGCCCAGGGTTGCCGCGGGAATGTGGACCGTGCCTTTGCGATCCCTGGCCGTGATCGCGTTCGCGTCTCGATGCACGACGCAGTGCTCGAGATAGATGAAGCTGAGCCGGTCCTGCGCTCGGACCAGTTGCCCGAGCGGGACCGGCTTCGCTCCCGGGATGGGTTTCACACCGCCGCGAGGGTCATCAGTCCGCATCCGTATCCCTTGCCAGGACCGATGCCACCGGTCAGAGCGCCGCGTAGGGCGATCGGGTCGGTGACGGTCAGCGTGCCCTCGAACACCGCGGTGGCGAGCGTGACGGTTCGGCCGCGGCGGTCGAACTTGCGAACGCGGCGAGCTCGGATCAGCACGTCGGGCGCTCCGGCTGAGCTGGGTTCGACGACGAAGCCCCGCTTGGCTGTTTGCCGTCGGAACCAGTTGAGCTGCTGGTCGACGGTGACGTGACCGACCCGCTTGCCTCGGCCGCCCGCCGGGTTCGGGAGGTTGTAGACCGGGTTGGCGAGCAGGCGGAACGCCCACCGGTCCCCCTCCGCCAGTCGCTCGAGGAACGGCCCGTAGTCGCGGGTCTGCCACCCGTAGGTGGGTCGGCCGATGGTCTCGACGAGATGGGTGAGATCAGGTTTGTCCGGGCTGACGATGTACAGCACCGCGTCGTGGCGGCCTTCGTCGACGCGCCAGAGGACGCGCCCGCCCGTTGCCGACTCGCGGTGTTCGGGGAAGGCTGCCAGAACACCTGCGTGGAGCCGCTGCGGCGAGGACAGGTAGTGGCGTGCGTCCCGCCGCTGTGGATTGATCTCGAACCGCGTGAGGTACACGGCTACAGCACCCCCAACGGGTCGTGGCTGTCGTCCCGAGCGTCGTAGCGATGCTCTCGGGCCTCGTAGTAGGCATTGGCGACAGTGACCGGTCCGTACCGCCGTACCGATCGCCATTCCCAGCGGCGATGTTCGGGATCGAAGCTGACCGGCTCGTCTCGGACGAGTTCGGCTCCGGGATCCCCAGGATCACAGTCGGCTATGAGCTCGAGCTCGACGGTTGGCGCCTCGTGGCGGCGCTGGTACCACGGCGCCGCAGCCCAGGGCTCTTCCGCCAGGGCCTCGATGGCCGTGCCGTTTCGGAGCCCGATCCCGATCTCACCGCACGGCGGGCATGATCGCCGCCCCAGGTACAGCGGGAAGTACGGGTTGCGCACCGCGTCGAGGAGACCGGCGAGCAGGTCGGCATCACCTTCGACGGCTGCCAGGAACACGGCATCGGCCAGGTAGTGGCGGGTCGACACCGAGATGGGGGTCGATTCACCGCGTTTGGTCGCGGTCTGGAAGTCCCGCTCCAGCCTGCCGGGCTGATCGATCCGGACCGCGAGCTTCAGTTGGAGCAATCCTTCCAGCGGATCCGTACGCCGACGGCCCTGTGCGGCGGCGAGCAGTCCGATGATCCCGCTCTTGCTGGGTGCGCGGTCGGTGGCGCGGCGGTTGAACCGGCTACTGGTCCCCCAGGACTGGAGCGGGCCGGCCAGCCGAAGCACAAGGGCGGTCATGTCAGGCGTGCCCCGACGGCGTCGCCGACACCCTCGACGATCGTGTGCAGGTCACCGCGGGTGCCCAGCGCGGCGAGCGGAGCCAGTCGCTCCCCGGGTCCACACACCCACACACCGACGGGGATTTGCCCGAAGGCGTCGTTGACCTCGACGAAATGCGTCGCGAGGCGTTCGATCGCCGTGGCGACCCGTGAGGGCGTCGTGATCGCGTCCTCGAACGCGCCCACGAGGTTCACCGGGCGGCTGTCGCGCAGGACGACCAGGACCGCGTCGGGCAGGGTCGTGTTGGCGAAGGTGTTCTGCTTGCCCGTCGGCATGCTGGTGACGAAGGCGCGGATGAACGCTTCCGTGGCGCGGCGGGTTGCCTTGGCGTCGCCCAGGTTGTCGTTGAGCCGGTCCACGTCGACAGACGCGTACCGGTAGAGCGTCGCCGAGTTGAACTCGACGGTGCCGATCATGCCTGCACCGGCGTCCTCTTCCTCGTCGGCCTGCTTGTGGTCGTCGACGGCGGTGTAGTAGTCGAACTCGTTCTCCACCGCGTGCACGGAGATGGCGTGCGCGACCTGGGCCGCGGCGTCGACGTTGAGGTCGGTCAGGTCAGCGACCATGCGACCGAACAGCGCGACGTCGACCGAGTGGGCCTGGTTCGCGCGCTTGCGCGCCTCTGCCTTGTTGGGTTCTTCACCGGTGCGCCCGAGCCGAACCCCCAGCTCGGCCAGCCCGCTGATCTGCCGGTTGCTGAGGAAGACGAGGTAGCCGGCCTCTTCCGGCACGTCCTTCTTGCCTCGGGGAGTGTTGGTCTTGATCCCCACGACGTCGAGGATCTTCTTCGCCAGCTTCTGCGACTCCGGGGCGAGATCGGCGTCCTGGCGGGCGATCTCCTCGGCG
Organism: Pseudonocardia thermophila; assembly: GCF_900142365.1. Classification (GTDB taxonomy): domain Bacteria; phylum Actinomycetota; class Actinomycetes; order Mycobacteriales; family Pseudonocardiaceae; genus Pseudonocardia; species Pseudonocardia thermophila. Next base: position 45,504 of record NZ_FRAP01000021.1, read on the forward strand.
AGCAGCTCAACCAGACGCTTCGAGCGGACACCCAGCTCGGAACTGTCCAACTCGGAGCTGAACGCTGTGCGGGTTGCCCGCTTCCATGCCTGGCTGGACACGCGAGCTCGGACGACACCGCCGAAGCGGGCGGTCTTCGGGCTTCCGGTGTCGTCGCGGTTGAGGTTGGAGGGCGGCACGGTCTGGAGGACGTGCACGTCAACGATCGTTCGCGCCATGACAGGGTCCTGTTCTCGTTGCTTCAGGCTTGGGTCTGCTCGTCGGTGGAGGGGCGACGCGGTGTGCGGTAGAACTCCCGGCCCCAGATCAGTTGGACGCGCTCTCGTCCACCGCGTTGCCACCAGCTGAGTTGGTCGGCGAGCAGTCCGTAGTCGAGGGCGGTCGGCTTCCCGCTGGCGGAACGTGAACGCAGCAGCTGCACGGCGCCGCGGAGGTGATGGGTGAGCTCGGCGTACGAGTCGGCGGTACCGAGCATGCGGAACCGGCGCACCAGCGGATCGGGCAACGACCCGGGGTCGCCGTCGTGCAGCGATCTGAGTGCAGCACCGAGGCCGATCCCTCGCCGATGGACGCGTTCGCTCTTCGACTGCTGGTGCAGGGCGTAGAGCGTCAACGCTGTGTGGGCGGCGTGCTCGTCCGGGCCTGGTCCGCCGTCCGGTGCAGGCACGAAGTCCGGGGACAACGTGAACTCGAGGATGTCGAGCACCTCACCGGGCTGTTTGCCGACGCCACGGCGGAGCTGGGCGAGCGCGGCGACCGCAACGGAGTCGCGGTGCGACGCGTTCAGGTATCGGGACTGCAGACCTGAGATCCTGGTGTCGACGAACGTGCCGACGCGACCGAGTCTGTGCCCGGTCTCGGTCGATGTCGTTGTCATGCGGGGACTCCTGCGTGCTGGGCGAACGCGAGTGGTAGTGCCTCGCGAACCGCGCGGTCGAACCGATCTGCGGCGTGCGCCGCAGTGAGCACATGGCCGCGGACGACTCGGCCTTCCCACGCAGCCGGCGGGATGTCCTCGAGCAGCTCGCGGCCCTCGTCGCGGACGATCTCGAGCACCGTGCGCTGCCATTCCGCTTTCAGGTCGAGTTCGACCGCCTCGGGTGTCAGGGTCAACAACCAGCTTCGGTAGGGCTGGTCGAGGCGGGCATAGGCGCGCTCCATGACGCGGCTGCGACGCCCGGTTCCATCTCCGCCGGCGGCGGCTGCCAGATCGCCGGCGAGGTTTCCGACGGCTTGGACAGCCGCCTCCGCAACCTCGACCCCGGACACCGCGATCCCGACGAGGGCACCCGCGTCGCGCTGCGTGAGCATGGCGCGGAGCGCGAGAGCGTCATCGATGACGTCAGTGACCGAGGACTCTTGCTGGCCGTACGTCATCCCGATGGCGCGGACGCGCACCGGGTAGTCGCGATCGACGATCCTTTCGTACGTCAGAACACCGAGCCACTCGACGACGCCGGGTGCGAGCGAATCCGCTGCATCTCCGGCCTGCCGATCACCTGCAGGAAGGAGCGATTGCAGCCCCCTCCAGATCGCCCGGTCGGCGTCGTGTTTGCGGGGCATGTACACCGGCGTAGAAGCTCCCGCCTTCTTCTCCTGGGCTTGGCTGCGCCGCCACGCCGTGTGCGGCTCGTACAGGTGCATGTTCTGCGGTGTCAGCTTGTCGCCGTTGGCGATCAGCACGGACGTGACACGATCGCCTGTACGGACAAGCCGAACCCGCCGGCTCGGCCACACGTACAGATCGACCGGTCCCGTCGGGGTCCTGCCTCCAGGAACCTCTTCGGCAGCCGTGAGCTGCGGTCGCTCCCACACCGGTCGGTCGGTTTCAGGATCCCTCCTGAACTCGGGAGTGTCCGCCACCAGGTTGAGGAGCAGGGTCTCCTTGAAGGTTCGCCCTTCGAGCAGAACGCCACCCAGCGACCCGCTCCAACCCACTCCGATCGGGTATCCCCTCCCGGACTTGACTCGCGGGTCACCGACGGCCCCTGACTTGATGCCACTCATGTCGAACGCGTGGATGTGCACGAGCCAGCGGGCGGCCTCGGCGAAGGAGAGCGTGATCGCGTCCGCGCGGCGGGTGGTGAAGAACGGTTCTCCGTTCGGCACGTCGGCGACCAGCTTGGACAGCTCGGAGGTCTCCCCTTTGGCCGTCCGAAGGTCGGGCACCTGCAGAAACGGTGTGGTGGGGTGGACGAGGTAGAAGCGATCGCGATAACGGTCCAGATAGTTCTCGATCTGGTCGACGGGCAGGGTCTCCGCCTCCCACAGCCGCTGCCAGTCATCCAGGTCCCGCGGGCCGTCGATGGCGCTGTGGAGCACCGCGAGAAGCAGCCGGGTCAGGGCGAACGTCTGGGTGGGCAGCTCACCGGACAGCCCGGCGAGCGCGTGGGCTCGTGACAGGACCGTCAGGATGCCCAGCTCTTCGATCACGCCGTCGGGGCGGCGGCAGGGGAGCCAGGGATCGGTGACGAGGTCGAACGTTGCATTCGTAGGGAGCGGTTCGTTGATGGCGCACCTCAGTCTCAGCGACGACGTACCCGTGCGGCAGGTGACTCGTTGTCACTCACTCACGTGTTAACCGTTGTTCTGATACTTCTATACGTGGTTCCATGGCCGGCACTCAGTTCCCCGCGCGACGCCGCGGGGGTGGTCCACGTTGCTCTGGCACTTCAGTAGTTCTCCCCGCTCTCGCGGGGTCAGCAGGCGTCGTGGATCAGTCCGCGTCGTGGGTCGTACATGACGCGGAAGGTAGCGGGACCGGCCGACAATTCGGCTGTCCTGTTCTCGTCCAGGACGAGGACCAGCTGGCCGTTGAGCAGGGGGGTGCGGTCGAAGCTCGTGAAGTGGTTGCGCTCGAGTGCGGCTATGACTCCGTCTCCGATCGGGCCCGGCTGGCTCATCGCCAGCGGCAGGCGCAAGGCGCAGGCCGCGACCGTACGTGCCAGCCAGCCAGGTAGCTCGTCATCGAGCGGGATCTGCACGCTCGCGTTCTGCGCGATCCAGTCAGGGGTCAGCAAGCCGCCGTCGGCGTCGCGCTGCACGACGAGGACTTCCAACGACTCGGCACCGTCACGGACCTGACCGATCTGGCGAGGATCGTCCACATCGGCGTCGCCCACGCCGGCGCGAATCCAGCCGTGCAACGTGTCCTTGAGGCCGCCCACCTGGTCGATCCGGAAGGTCTTCGCATTCGCGCGGCGCCGCTCAGACCGTTGCCGATCGTCCTCTGCGGCCGCGGTCATGGCGGCCTGCCACGAGTCCGGGCCGATCGTCTCGTCTCCGTAGCCGGCCCGGACGAGTGGGGCGATGTCGTCTGGCAGTACGAGCCGGTCGCGATCGGCCAGCAGCGCCGCAGCGCGGAGCAACATGTGCTCGCCGTACACACGACGACTTCCGGCCACGGGGAAGACCGGCTCGGAGCGCCAGGACTCGACGCCGGTCAGAACGCAGCACGGTCGGGTGAGCCGCGGCGGGCGAACACGGCGGTGTCGGTGCAGGCGGCCCATCCGCTGCAGCACCAGGTCGACGGGTGCAAGATCGGTGACCATCAGGTCGAAGTCCACATCGAGGCTTTGCTCGACAACCTGCGACGCCACGACGATGTGCAGGTCCGGGCGTTCACTCTCCGACGTCGGCGGCCCGAAACGCCGAATCAGATCGGCGTCGAGTGCGGCGCGATCGCACGCCAGGAACCGGGAGTGCGCGACCGTCACATGATCGTCTCCGAACTCTTCGATCAGCCGGTCCGCTGCCTCCTGCACCCTGGCGACGGTGTTCCGCACGACGACCGCGCAACCCCCCTCGCCGAGCCGGTCACGCAGCAGCGAAACCAGCTCGTCGAGGTCGTCGCCGTCTTCACCTGGATCGAGCCGCTCGACCATGACGGTCCTCGGCTCGCCGCTGGCGGCGACTGCTCGAGGCGGCAGGCCTGTGGCCGTCACCACCGGATAGGCATCGCTGATGGTCACCTCGTCCGTCGTCTCGGATCGGCCGCTCTCGTACGCGGCGACGAGCTCAGCGCGCCTTCGCGGCGGCAGGGTCGCCGACAACAGCACCACCGGCGTCCCGTACGCGCCTAGCCAGTGCAGAGTGCGATCCAGGTACTGCGACATGTAGACGTCGTAGGCGTGCACCTCGTCGATCACGACGACCTTGCCCGCCAGAGCGAGGTGTCGCAGCACCAGATGGCGGCTCTTCAGCGCGGCGGCGAGAACCTGATCCACCGTCCCGATGACGAATTGGGCCAACACCCCGCGCTTACGCCCGCGCAGCCACTGGTGCGCGACGCCGACATCGGAACCGCATTCGCCGGCGTCGCGAACATGCCCGCGCCGAAGCAGGCCGCGGAACGTGTCATTCAAGCTCGCCGTGCCGTGCGCCAGCTGCACGCTCACGTTCACCGGCACACCCGGCAGCGCCTGCAACCAGGACAACACCCGCCCGAACATGGCGTCCGTCGTCGCCCTCGTCGGGAGGGCCACGAAGCAACCGTCGGCACCCGACCGGGCCGCCAACGCCTCCACGGCGAGCAACGCCGCCTCCGTCTTCCCCTCCCCCATCGGCGCTTCGACGATCACCATGCCCGGGGTCTCCTGCGCCAGGGCGGCTTCGACCGCGGCCACCTGCACCGGCCGGGGCGTCCGGCCGAACCGTTCCTGAAACGCCGACGCCACATCAGTGATCGGCTGTGGTCGCCATCGCGGCGGGAGGTCCAGCTCCTGCCATGCCCGGGCCGCGCGCGCCTCGGTCGTCTCCCGGTTCGGAGGCACGACGCCCTCGCGAGCGGCGTGGATCGGCTCGAGATCGAACAACTCGCTGGAGGCGATCCAGTCTGCGACGATCACCATCGCGGTCAGCAGCACCTGCGCCGGTCGCGGGATCGGACGTGATGCTGCGCCGGCCAGCCACTCCGTGCCACCGACCAGATCAGCAGCCCACCGCAGCACGTCGACCCGTGCCTCGGACCAGCTGCCCCGACCGGCCAGCTCGGCGTGCTGCTCGACGGCCATCAAGTCGGGTCGTTCCGGGGGCACACCGTGGTGCCCACCGATCAGGCAGGACAGCTGACTGGCGCTGCTCCGCGGAACCCGGAGCTCCGTCGTGAGCCAGTCCAGCACGGCCACCTGGCCGACCATCTCGTGCCGGATCCGAGATCGATCTCGGTCGTTCGCGTAGCGCGGGTCCGCCGCGAGGCCATGCTCGCGCATGACGTCCGCGAGGGCGGCGCACTGCACGGCGAACGCGGGACTCGCCTTCCCGACATCGTGCACCGCGGCCGCCCAGACGATCAGCTGCCGCAGCTCGGTGACGCCGAGACCGAGCATCTCCGAGAGACGGGTGAGGACCGACGAGGGAATCCACTCATCAACCAAGCGGCCGGCTATGGCTGCGGTGTCACCCAGGTGCTGATGGAGCGGGAGCCACTCCGTCACGATCCGGTGGTCAAGTTCATCGCGGCCGGTCTTCGCCCACACCGACCACCACGGCTTCACGTCGTACACACCTCACTACTCTTCGGGGTCGACGTCTCGGGCAGTCGCGGAAGATCCCGGCTCTGTTACCTTGTGCTGGTAGATCATCGATCGGCGCTAGCTCATCTTGAATCAAATCGGCAGGCTCGGCTCGCGTCGTCGCTGGTCAGGAAGTGTCGTCCCCGCGCCTGCGGGGGTGGTCCCACCGTCTACGTGCGACCCGCCCCGGCCAGCGCGTCGTCCCCGCGCCTGCGGGGGTGGTCCCCCGCACCGGGTCGTGCCGGTGCTCGCGCAGGACGTCGTCCCCGCGCCTGCGGGGGTGGTCCCTGCGGCTACTGCTCCGGCGCACCAACCTCGTAGTCGTCCCCGCGCCTGCGGGGGTGGTCCCACCAACGATGACGTGATCTTCGCCTACAACGAGTCGTCCCCGCGCCTGCGGGGGTGGTCCACACCGCCATGCTGTCTGCCGCCTTCTGGGTCGAGTCGTCCCCGCGCCTGCGGGGGTGGTCCCCACCGCAACCACCCCAACGCGTGGGTGCAGTGGTCGTCCCCGCGCCTGCGGGGGTGGTCCCCAGCCCGCGCTGGACAAGGTCCGCGATGCGATGTCGTCCCCGCGCCTGCGGGGGTGGTCCCGAGTTCGCAGCTGCGTACGCGCACCGCGCATCGTCGTCCCCGCGCCTGCGGGGGTGGTCCCGGCACAACCTCGCGGGCGCGACCCGGGCGGAAGTCGTCCCCGCGCCTGCGGGGGTGGTCCCGGCAGGGTCGCCGCCACTTCCGCCGCCTCGAGGTCGTCCCCGCGCCTGCGGGGGTGGTCCCCCGGACCCGGTGTGGCAGGTCGTCGACCCGGAGTCGTCCCCGCGCCTGCGGGGGTGGTCCCCACCTCAGCGACAGTGGCCATGATCCCTAACCGTCGTCCCCGCGCCTGCGGGGGTGGTCCTCGGATGTACTTGCTCGACGGGTACATCGCGTAGTCGTCCCCGCGCCTGCGGGGGTGGTCCCTGCACGATCCGCGTGTGCCACAAAGTCACCGGGTCGTCCCCGCGCCTGCGGGGGTGGTCCCTTGTCCGACACCCAGCCGGCGGCAACCGTCACGTCGTCCCCGCGCCTGCGGGGGTGGTCCCACGCTGCGCGCCTTCCGTGAGGCCAGCGCCCGGTCGTCCCCGCGCCTGCGGGGGTGGTCCCGTGTGCCGGCTGGCGAGCGCCATCACGGCGAAGTCGTCCCCGCGCCTGCGGGGGTGGTCCTGACCCGCTCGTGACCACGTAGACCGACGAGCAGTCGTCCCCGCGCCTGCGGGGGTGGTCCCCAGGCCTTCTGCAGCTGCGCGCCGAGCTCGACGTCGTCCCCGCGCCTGCGGGGGTGGTCCCCGCGTCTACTGGCACCGGGGCACGCGATGACCGTCGTCCCCGCGCCTGCGGGGGTGGTCCCTGCTCGGCCTCGTCGAGTGCGCCGCCGAACTTGTCGTCCTCGCGCCTGCGGGGGTGGTCCGCCGACGTCACGCACCTGCGCTGGAATCTTTCGGCAGACCAAGTCATCCCCGCACCTGCGTGGACTAGCCCTGCGATTGTCAGGCTCCTCTGTCACCGTGTGGTCGTGGACATCACCGAGTGCCTTATCGATGCAGTCTCTGCAGGGAACCTGCGGGTTCGGCGCTCGGACTTCGCCCATGTTTGGCGCATGGCCGAGCAGCTGGCGGCCGATCACGGGCATCAGCACCTGGATGACTGGTATCCGGCCGCCGTTGCGATGACATGCCGATGGCTGGCCGGCGCAGTGGTGACCGACCATGCGGGATGTCGCGCGCCGACGCCGGCTCCGGTGACGCGGCGGCAGGCTCGGGCGTTCCCGGAGTTGATCGACGCAGAGCTGCTGGCGACCGAGTTGTTCACGGGGCGGGATCCCGGAACGGTCCGGGCGCGGCCTGGTTGGATCGCCGGGGTCAGTGCGACGTTGCAGTGGGCGTGGCGCGGTGACGGTCCGCCGCCGTTCTCGCTGCCGACCTCTGGCGGCGGGTCGACAACGGCGAAGACCCGAGACAGCTGGGCACGTCAGCGAGATCGGTCATGTCGCCGCCGTCGTGGAAGTCGTCGTGATCGACGTCGTGGCTGAGTTCGTCGGCGTCGAGGATCTCGTGGGCTGTGATCTCGTCGAGAGCGGGCTGAGCTTCGTCGGCGGTGGGGATGCGGACATCGTCCTCGGCAGCCGGTGCGGGCTCGGCTGCTGCGAGTTCGCGGATGTCGAGTAGATCGGTAAACGGGGCGGTATCGACGTCGGCCTGGTCTGCCGTGTGGTGTTCGTCGAGGTCGGTTTCGCAGATCAGCCGATGGACATCGTCCTCGAGGCGGGCCGCGCGTTCGGCGGTCAGCCATTCCTGGGCGGTGACGGTGGGTTCGGGTATGTCGTCGGCATGGCGTTCGGCGATCAAGTAGCGGGCGGCGTCGGCGTTGGCGCGGGTGACAGCGGTGTGGGCAAGGGCCCACGCGCGGGCGTCGTCGATCTTCTGCAGGTCGGCGGCACGGGCGTCGAGGGATTCGCCCAGGCGATGCCGTTGTTCGTCGCGCGCGACGACCCAGGCCTCGTCGCACGGACACGTCTCGCCCACCACCTGGAGCTGGTGCGCGCGGAACTGCACGTCGCGATCAACTCCGGCGTTCCGGCGGAGGAGTGCGCCGCTCTCGCGCGCCGACGAGTCCCGTTCTGGACCGACGCGGCGATCGCGGACATGCTCACCGACCGCGGCTCGGACCCCCTCCTGCGGCTCCTACCTCTACGCCTACCCGGCCGGCATGGACTGGTTCGTGGCCCTCGCCGACAGTGGCGATACGGTCGCAGCCAAGGAGGTGGTCCGTGCCGCGTACCGAGTGCCCCTCACCCCAGCCGAACTCGAGGTTCTCTGGCCGGCTGGCCCCGCTATCGGGGGTGGCTGACCCGAAGCTCTTCGTGTACGGCAGCCTCCAGTTCCCCGAGGTGTTGGAGGCGCTCGTCGGGCGGGTGCCGACCATGACGCCGACCTCCGCGTCGAGCTGGCCGACCCTCAGGTAGCCGAGGCACGGTCCGATGTGGTTGCGGACGTGTCCGCGGTAAAGATCGCGAGTACCCGGCGATCCGCCGAGCTGATCGAGGTAGCGGGACAAGAGCTCATCGAGCGTGGCGTTCGTCCGCGGGGTTCGACGCTCGGCGGCCTCCTGGACGAAACGGGCGCGGGTCGCCTCGGCCTCCTCCCACGCCCGTGGTCCGGGGGCGATGACCGCGGTCCGGTACACCCGCCGGCGCGTCAACGGGTCGGTCCCCGTGTAGACGCGGACGCGGACAGCACCACTCGGAAGCTCGTCAATGCCACCCCGAGCACGCACTCTGTCGGCGCGAGCTCGACCCCCCATGGGCAGCAGGGTAGTGGGTTTCGCGTCACGCTTGATGTCACACGAAACCCACTGTCGATCTTGACCAGGGCGCTTGCCCTGGTCAAGGGTGGAGCGGGCGACGGGAATCGAACCCGCGTAGCCAGTTTGGAAGACTGGGGCTCTACCATTGAGCTACGCCCGCATGCCCCGCTGGTGCGGGAGCACCTCCAAGATTAGCCGACGACCATCGGCTTGCACGACGCGGTCGGGAGATCTCACGTTGAGCCGCTCGACACCTGCGGGTTGACCACCGAGCGAGCGGCCGACGTGGTAGGTTGGACCGGCCGATCTACGGGTTTCTGCAGGTCAGCGACGGGGTGTGGCGCAGCTTGGTAGCGCACTCGCTTTGGGAGCGAGGGGCCGTGGGTTCAAATCCCGCCACCCCGACCAGCGTGCGGGTAGCGGTCTGCGCCCCTACAGTGCCGGGGTGCCGGAGGGGGCCGCGGCGGCGGTGGTCGACGTGTTCGTCTACGTCGTCGTCCTGAACCTGTTCATCGAGTACTTCCCGCAGGTGATCAGCGAGACGTTCACGCTCTCCCTGCTGACCGCCGTCCTGCTCAAGGCCGTCCTCGAGGTCGTCGTCCTCGCGAAGGACCGGGTGAAGGACCGGTTCCGCCGGGCCTCGACACCGATCGGCAAGATCGCCGCCGGGTTCCTCCTCTGGCTGGTGCTGTTCGGCAGCAAGTTCGTCGTCCTGGAAGCCGTTGCCCTCGTCTTCGGCGATCGCGTCGGCCTCGGCGGCTTCTCCTCGGTGACGCTGCTGATCCTCGTCCTCATGCTGGCCCGCGCCTCCGTCCGGCGCCTCCTCACCGAGCCGACGGCCTGACGAACCCGCCCTCGGGGCAGTAGCGTCGCCGACGTGTTCGACGGCTTCGAGCGAGTGCGCATCGACACCGGTGAAGCGACCATCGCCGTCACGCACGGCGGATCGGGGCCGCCGCTGCTGCTCCTGCACGGCTTCCCCCAGTCGTCGGCGATGTGGGGCGACGTGGCGCCGCGGCTGGCGGAAGACCACACTGTCGTGGTCACCGACCTGCGCGGGTACGGGGAGTCGTCGCGGCCGCCGTCGGGGCCCGACCACGCCGGCTACTCGTTCCGGGCGATGGCGGCGGACCAGGTCGCGGTGATGCGGGAGCTCGGGCACGAGCGGTTCACCGTCATCGGGCACGACCGCGGTGCGCGGGTGACCCACCGGATGGCGCTCGACCACCCTGAGCGGGTGGACCGGGCGGCGGTGCTGGACATCCTGCCGACCCTGCACGTCTACGAGAACGTGGACCGGGCGCTGGCCACCGCCTACTACCACTGGTTCTTCTTCATCCAGCCCGACCCGGTGCCGGAGAACCTGATCGCGGGCGATCCGATCGGGTACCTGCACGCGCTGCTGGGCTCGTGGGGCGGCGGGCTGGACCACTTCTCCCCGGAGGCGATCGCCGCCTACGAGCGCGCGTTCGCCGATCCCGAGGCCCGGCACGCGATGCTGGAGGACTACCGGGCGGGCGCGTCGATCGACCTGGAGCACGACCGCGCCGATCTGGACCGGCGCATCGAGGCGCCGCTGCTGGTGCTGTGGGGTGCGCGCAGCGTCGTCGGAAACCGGCCCGAGGATCCCGTGGAGGTGTGGCAGCAGCGCGCCGTCGACGTGCGCGGCGCCAGCGTCGACGCCGGGCACTTCCTCGTCGAGGAGGCACCCGAGGAGACCCTCGGCGTGTTGCGGGACTTCCTGGCGGGCTGACTCAGCGCAGGGCGGCCAGCGCTCGGTGCACCGCCGCCGTGATCCGCTCGGTGTCCCCCGTCGCGAGCAGGTCGAGCATCCCGCCCCGCAGGACGGCGAGGGCCGCGGACGCGGTCTCCGCGTCGGCTCCGGCGCTCGCGAGGATCTCCAGCCAGTCGGTGACGCTGCGCTCCGCGAAGCCCGCCCACGGTCCCTCCGGCTCGACGAGCGACCGCCCGAAGCCCTCCACCCACAGCCGCAGGATGGCGCGGTGCTCGGGCGCGGCGAGCCAGGCCCAGATCCGCTCTGCCGCCTCGACCACTCCACCCGAACCGGACCGCACCTGCTCCACCAGCACCCGCTCCTCCTCGCGCGCCCGCTCCAGCAGCGCCTGGACGAGGCCGTCCTTCGAGCCGAACAGGAACAGCAGCACCCGCGGGCTGGAGCCGATCGCTTCGGCGAGCGGCCGCAGCGACAGCCCACTGATGCCGTTGCGCAGCACGTACTCGTACGCGAGCTCGAGCAGTTCGGTTCGACGTGCGGAAGGCGCTTGCGGTGTGGCGGTCACCGCGCCATTCTCTACTGAAACACTCGTTTCAGTGGAGCGGTTCGATGGGTGACGTGCAGATCAGGGAGTGGGGGGCGCCCGGCGACCTCGGCTGGGTGCTGAAGTCGCACGGGGAGCTCTACGCCGCCGAGTACGGCTTCGACCACAGCTTCGAGCAGAGCGTCTCGCGCACCATCGCCGGGTTCGCACAGGCGGATCCCGCCCGTCGACGCGGCTGGATCGCCGAGCTGGACGGACGGCGGATCGGCTCGATCGCCTGCCCCCCGTCCGACATCGGCGAGGACGAGGTCGCGCAGCTGCGCCTGCTGCTCCTGCACCCGGACGCCCGCGGCATCGGTCTGGGCGGCCGGCTCGTCGACACCTGCCTCGCGTTCGCCCGCGAGACCGGGTTCCGGCGCATCCGGCTGTTCACGGTCGACGTGCTCACCGCCGCCCGGGCGCTGTACGAGCGGCGCGGGTTCACCCTGACCCACCAGGCACCGCACGCAGGTTCGGCCCGCCGGTGATCGGCATCGTGTACGAGCGGGATCTGGCAGGCTCGCCCGGGTGATCTCGATCCGGACCGCGCAGCAGCAGGACGACGCGGCGCTCGTCGCGATCGACGACGCCACGTGGAGCACGGCGACGTCGCCGGCACCGCCGCCGGAGGGCCCGCGATCGTTCTTCGAGCGGGTCGCGCCCGACGACGTGCTCGTCGCCGAGCGGGGCGGTCGCGTGGTCGGCTACGCGGCCCTGCACAACTCGCTCGACGCGCCGTCGCACCGGCACGTGCTCGAGATCCGCGGGCTGGCGGTGCACCCGGACGCGGCCAGGCGCGGGATCGGCGCGGCGCTCGTCGAGGCAGCCGTGGTCGAGGCGGCACGGCGCGGAGCGCGCAAGGTGACGCTGCGCGTGCTGGGGAGCAACGACCGCGCGCGGCAGCTCTACGCACGGTGCGGGTTCGTCGAGGAGGGCGTTCTGCGCGACGAGTTCGTCCTCGACGGCAGCTACGTCGACGACGTGCTGATGGCCCGGTTCGTGGGCTGAGGTCCGCTCAGGCAGCCACTTCCCACGGCAGCCGCTCGACCATCGCCTCCCCGCAGTCGGGGCACGGCTGGGCGGCCGGGCCGGCCGTGACGACGATCTCCAGGTCCAGCTCCGCCTCGACGCCGCAACCCGGGCACTGCCACCAGGCGGTCGTGTCGGTCGTGTCCATGGCGGCCACGCTAAATGACACCCCTGTCATTTTCACGCACATCGAGGGCCCGGGTTTCTCGGGTAACGTGGTGCCCGGCGCACAAACGATCACCGGAGCGGTTGCCGGACCGATGCACCCCCAGTGCCGAGGTCGGCCCTGTGCGCCGTGGTGTCCACCGCTCCCGACCGGTCGCACCCTCCCGCGACCGGTCACCGGGTCCACGCCGACGGTGCCCGCCGGCGTGGGCCCGGCCGGCGGAACCCCAGGTCAGCGGTACTCCGGCTGGCACGTCGGGCACCAGAAGAGGTTCCGTCCGGCGTGCTCGGTGTGCGCGATGGGCGTGCCGCAGACCAGGCACGGCAGGCCGGCCCGCCGGTAGACGTAGACCTCTCCCCCGTGTCGGTCCTTCCGCGCGGGCCGCCCCTGCAGACGCGGGTCGTGCTCCTTCTCGACGGTGTCGATGCGGCCGCGCCGCACCCCGTCCCGCATCAGCGCGACGAGATCGGCCCACAGCGCGTCCCACTGCTCGCGCGCGAGCGCCGATCCCGGCATCTGCGGGTCGAGGCGGTGGCGGAACAGCGTCTCGGCTCGATAGACGTTGCCGACCCCGGCGACGACCGACTGGTCCATCAGCAGCGTCGCGATCGGCGCCTTCGACCGCGAGATGCGGACCCACGCCTTCTCCGGGTCGGCGTCGCGGCGCAGCGGGTCCGGGCCGAGCCGGGCCCGGATCGCGCGCACTTCCGCGGTGCTCAGCAGCTCGCATGCGGTGGCGCCGCGCAGGTCGGCGTACGCCGTCTCGCCCACCATCCGCATGCGCACCTGCCCGCGCGGCTCCTGGACGGGATGCGGGGCTTCCTCGAACGTGCCGTAAAGCCCGAGGTGGACGTGCACGATCCGGTCGGGCGCGTAGTGGTGGAACAGGTGTTTGCCGTGCGCCTCGGCCTTCTTGAGCACCATGCCGTCGACGGCGGCGGCCCCGGCGGCGAACCGCCCCTGCGGGCTCGACACCGCCACCGGCCGACCGCCGAACAGCGCACGGTGGCGCCGCGCCAGCCGGTGCAGCGTGTGGCCCTCCGGCATCAGCGCGGGATCTGGTCGGGCGGCAGCGCCGGCGGCACACCCGTCCGCTCGTACTCGGTCAGCAGGTCGATGCGCCGCTGATGGCGGGGCTCACCGGAGAACGGCGTCGAGATGAACGCCTCGACGATCTCGGTGGCCTCCTCGATCGTGTGCATGCGCGCGCCCACGCCGACGACCTGAGCGTCGTTGTGCTCCCGCGCGAGCTTGGCGGTCTCGACGCTCCAGGCGAGCGCGCAGCGGATGCCGGGCACTTTGTTCGCTGCGATCTGCTCACCGTTGCCCGAGCCGCCGATCACGATGCCGAGGCTGCCCGGATCGGCCAGCGTGCGGCGGGCGGCCTCGATGCAGAACGGCGGGTAGTCGTCCTGCGCGTCGTAGGTGGCCGGGCCGACGTCGATCGCCTCGTGGCCCAGACTGGTCAGATGCGCGACCAGGTGGGCCTTGAGCTCGAAGCCGGCGTGGTCGGAACCGAGGTACACGCGCACGGCACGGAATCCTGCCCTACCGCGGTCGCGGGTGTGGACGGGGTGCCGGACGGCTGGGTCGTCGCACGGGTCGAGAGCGGCCGCGTGCGCTGGCACGTCGTCCCGGATGCCACTGCCGTCCTGGCCGTGACCACCGGCTGCGCCGCCGTCGGCGTCGACATCCCGCTGCGCACCCCCACCGGCCACCGGCCGCGCGAGTGCGACGTCGCGACCGCGAAGGCGCTCGGCCGAGCCCGGTCGTCGGTCTTCCCGGCACCGCCGTGCGAGGTCCTCGACGCCCCCGATTACGCGGCGGCATGCGCGATCGCTCGACGGCTCACGGGCCGCGCGATCAGCGTCCAGGCCTGGAACATCACCCCCAAGATCCGCGAATGGGTCGGACGGGACCTGCCCACGCACGTCGTGGAGGCCCATCCCGAACTGGCGTTGCGAAGGCTCGCCCCCGAGACCGAGTTCGCCTCGAAGAAGACCGCCCGCGGCGCCGGCCAGCGCATCGCCGCCCTCGCCCGCTGGCTCGACGTCGCCACCGCACTGGGCGACCTCCCGCCGGGCCCGCGGATGGACGACGCCCTGGACGCACTCGCCGTAGCATGGTCGGCGGCGCGATGGGCCCGCGGGGAGGCCGAGGTGCTCGGCGGCGGACCCGAGGGGTTCGTGGTGGTGTGAAGGGGACAACGCACGGGCGGGTCGAGCCCGCCGTGCAGGTTCCGCGCCCTGCGCATCTGTTGGTCGGTCATCGCGGGCGCGCGGTGGCCTGGCTTGCGTTCATACCCGAACCGTCGAGACCACCACCGACAATTTCCTGGGCGCGCTGAACCCGGGATCCGCGTCTGTTTCCCAGGTTTGACGTGTGATTCGGTGACCGTCCTGGAGATGTGTGGTCGGCACGCGGGGAGCTGGGCAGAGCGAGAGCTCCACCGTCGGCTCGAGGGCTGCCCTCCTCCCCGTCGGGGGTCTGGACGGGGCCAGGGGCAGCGCCCCTGGCGGGGCTCCGGGGCAGCGCCTCGGGCTCACTCACGAACGCAGCACCCCGAACACAGCACGACGAACCCGCCGTACCCGTCAGGACAACTCGCGCACCTCAACGGGACAACTCGCGCTCCCTGGAAGGGCAACTCGGCGTCGCGAACCCCCGGCTCGCCCCGATGACGAGCCCGAACAGCAGGAGAGCCACCTCCCCGCCGCCCAGCAGGAAGGTGGCTTCCCGACCAAGGGAACTCAGCGACGCCCGCCCCCGAGCAGCCCGCCGAGCAGCGACCCCAGATCGATCCCGCCGCCCTGCTGCTGCCCACCGGCACCGCCGAGCACCCCACCGAGCAGCCCGCCGAGCACGTCACCGATGCCCCCGCCGCCGGCCTGCGCCTGGGCGTTGTTGCCCGTCAGCTGCTTGGCCAGCCACGACATGACGATCGGGGCGAGGATCGGCAGGAGCTTCGAGATCAGCTCCTGACCGATCCCGGAGCCCGACCCGCCGGCGCCGCTGAGCTGCTGCACGACCTGGTTCTGGTTGGCCCCGAAGACGTGCCCGACGATCTTCTGACCGTCGTTGACGTCGACCTGGTTCAGGTCGACCCCACCCTCGACGAGGCTCGGGTCGTGCTGCTCGACGGCCTTGGCGAACGACGAGGCCCCGCCCGGGTCGGCCGTGTTGGCCTGGATTCCCCCCAGCAGCGCCGGAAGCGCGGTGCGCGCGGCCTGCGCGGCGGTCTCGACGTCGACACCCAGCTGGCCGGCCAGCTGCTGCATCGGGATCTGGGAAAGGATCTCGTCAACCGGACTCATGAACGTCTCCCTTGCTGCGCCACCCACTGCGGCGGTCGCCGGGAGCGTACTGGTGAGGCGGCTAGGCTCGGTGGATGACCTCCGCCGATCGGGTGGCCGAGGCCGCCGGGATCGTGCTCGCGGGCGGCCGGTCCACGCGCATGGGCACGCCGAAGGCGGCGCTGGAGTGGCACGGATCCACGCTGCTGGCCCGCATCACCGGCCTGCTCGGCCGCACCGTGGCCGGTCCCGTGGTCGTGGCGCGCGCCCCCGGCCAGGTGCTCCCGGCACTGCCCGGCGCGGTGGAGGTCGTGGACGATCCGACCCCCGGTCAGGGCCCCATGCACGGCATCGCGTCGGGGCTGGACGCGGTGGGCGAGCGGGCGCCGCGCGCGTTCGTCTGCTCGACGGACCTGCCGCTGCTGCACCCCGCGTACATCCGCGCCGTGCTCGCCCGGCTGGGCGACGGCGTGGACGTCGTCATGCCGCAGGTGCACGGGCATCCGCAGCCGCTCGCCGCCGGCTACCGGACGGCGGTGGCCGCGCACCTGCACGAGCTGATCGCCGCCGGCCGCACGCGGCCGGCGCGCGACCTCACCCAGCTGCGCGTCGTCCGCCCCGGCGAGGACGAGCTGCTGACGGACCCGGCGCTGGCCACCGCCGATCCGCAGCTCGACTCGGTCCGCAACGTCAACCGCCCCGAGGAGTACCGGGAGCTGCGCGACCGCCCCGCCCCGGAGGTCACCGTCCTGACCGGCGACGGCCCGGTCCGGGTCCGCGCCGCCACTCGCGGTGCGGCGGCCGCCGCCGTCGGCGCGATCGTGCCCGATCCGGAGGGGCCGCTCGTGCCCGGCGACGTGCTGGACCTCCGCCCGTCCTTGACCTGAACCTCACTCCAGCTCCTAGCGTCGCTGCCGAGCGCCGGGAAACCCGCCCGGAACTGTCGGGGTTGTCCGGCACGCTCGCCGATGAGCCCGGGCCCACCGGCCGGTCGTACCTGGTGGACCTGCAACCGGGGAAGGAACCGCTGTGAGCATGGAGATGGTGGCGTGGGAGTCGATGTACCACGCCGCGAACGCGCGCGAGGAGAAGCGGCCGTTCTCCCGGGCCACGCTGTCGCGGATCTGGCGCTTCGTCCGCCCGCACCGCCGGCGGCTGGCGGCGTTCCTGCTGGTCAGCGTCATCGGAGCGGCGCTGGCGGTGGCGTCGCCGGTGCTCGCCGGCCAGGCGGTCGACGCGATCGTGCACGGCGGCCCGGTCGGCGCGGTCGTCGGCATCGCGGCGCTCATCGCGGTGCTCGCGATCGCCGAGGCCGGGCTGGGGATCCTGCAGCGCTACCAGTCCGCCACCCTCGGCGAGGGATTGATCCTCGACCTGCGCACGGCGGTGTTCGACCACGTCCAGCGCCAGCCGGTCGCGTTCTTCACCCGCACCCGCACCGGCGCGCTCGTGAGCAGGCTGAACAACGACGTCATCGGCGCCCAGCAGGCGTTCGCCGGCACGCTCTCCGGCGTCGTCGGCAACATCGTCACCCTGACGCTCACGCTCGCGGTGATGCTCAGCCTCTCCTGGCAGGTCACGCTGCTCGCGCTCGTGCTGTTGCCGGTGTTCGTCGTACCGGCGCGGCGGATGGGCCGCAAGCTCGCACAGCTGGAACGCGAGGCCGCGGCGCACAACTCGGCGATGAGCACGCAGATGACCGAGCGGTTCTCCGCACCCGGTGCCACGCTGGTGAAGCTGTTCGGGAGGCCGAGCGAGGAGACCGCGGAGTTCGTGCGGCGGGCGTCGCGGGTGCGCGACATCGGAGTGCGCACCGCGATGGTGCAGTGGGTGTTCGTCTCGGCGCTCACGCTGGTCTCGGCGCTCGCGCTGGCACTGGTCTACGGCCTGGGCGGCTACTTCGCGATCACCGGTGCGATCGCCGCCGGTGACGTCGTCGCACTGGCGCTGCTGCTCACGCGCCTCTACGCCCCGCTCACGGCGCTGGCCAGCGCACGGGTCGAGGTGATGAGCGCGCTGGTGAGCTTCGAGCGGGTCTTCGAGGTGCTCGACCTGCAGCCCCTCGTGGCAGAGCCCGCGAACCCGGTGCCGCTGCCGGACGGGCCGCTGTCGGTGGAGTTCGAGTCCGTGCGGTTCGCCTACCCGTCGGCGGACAAGGTGTCGCTCGCCTCGCTGGAGGACGTCGCCCGGCTCGACGTCCGCGGCGGCGAGGAGGTCCTGCACGACGTGTCGTTCCGGGCCGAGCCCGGGCAGACCATCGCGCTGGTGGGCTCGTCGGGGGCCGGGAAGTCCACGATCGCCCAGCTCATCCCCCGCCTCTACGACGTCGACGGCGGATCGGTGAAGCTCGGCGGGGTCGATGTGCGCGGGCTGTCGTTCGACGACCTGCGCCGCGCGGTCGGGCTGGTCACGCAGGACGGTCATCTGTTCCACGAGTCGATCCGGTCCAACCTGCTGCTCGCCGCGCCGCACGCGACGGACGAGGATCTGTGGCACGCCCTCGAACGGGCCCGGCTGGCCGAGCTGGTGGCCTCGCTGCCCGACGGACTGGACACGGTCGTCGGCGAGCGCGGCTACCGGCTCTCCGGCGGGGAACGCCAACGGCTCACGATCGCCCGGGTGCTGCTGGCCAACCAGCGGATCGTGGTGCTCGACGAGGCCACCGCGCACCTCGACTCCACGTCGGAGGCCGCGGTGCAGGAAGCGTTGACCGAGGCTCTCGACGGGCGCACGGCCGTCGTCATCGCACACCGGCTGTCCACGATCCGCAGCGCCGACCAGATCCTCGTGGTCGAGGAGGGGCGCATCGTCGAGCGCGGCACCCACGACGAGCTGATCGCCCGCGGCGGGCGGTACGCGCAGCTGCACCGCACCCAGTTCGCCCTGCCGGGCAGCGGGGAGGTGGCGCTGGCGGGAGCGTGACCGATCCCCCGGGGGCGACCATGGAGGGCATGTCCGGCACCTGGATCGAACTGACCGAGGGAGTGTTCGCCCGCCGCTACGCGGAGCTGGACCTCACCGTCGGGCTGGTGCTCGGCGCCGAGCGCGCCCTCGTGATCGACACCCGCGGCGACACCCACCAGGGCAGCGAGTGGGCGGCGGCGGTGCGCGACCGCACCTCGGCCCCGATCACCGTGGCTCTCACGCACGCCCACTTCGACCACTGCTTCGGCACCGCGGCGTTCGGCCCGGTCCGGGTGCTCGCCCACCCCGGCTGCGCGGCGGCGATCGCCCGCAGCGCCGACGACCAGCGCGCCGAGTGGGTCGCCCGCTACCGCGACCGCGGCGACGACGCCACCGCCGACGCGCTCGCCGCGTCGGTCCCGGTGCCGCCCGAGCCCGCGCCGCCGCGGCTGGACCTGGGCGGCCGGGTCGTCCTGCTGCGCCACCTCGGCCGCGGCCACACCGATCACGACCTGGTCGTCGACGTGCCGGACGCCGACGTCGTCTTCGCCGGGGACCTGGTCGAGGAGGGCGCCCCGCCGGACCTCGCCGAGGCCGACGTCGCTGCGTGGCCTGCGACGCTCACTGCGCTGCTCGAGCTGGGCCGCTCGATCGTCGTGCCCGGTCACGGCGCACCCGTCGGGCCGGAGTTCGTGGCGCAGCAGCGCGACCGGCTGCAGGAGGTCGCCGACCTCTGCGCGCGGGTCCAAGCGGGCACGCTCAGCGCCGAGGAGGCAGCGCGACGCTCGCCGTACCCCGGTGTTCCCTGGCCGTGACGCTCACGCCAGCCGGTCGAGCGGCTCCCCCATCCCGAAGTCCAGCGCGTGCCGGGCCACCGGGATCGGCAGCCAGAACAGGTTGAACGTCCAGCGCACCGCGTCGCCGTCACCCTTCTCGTCGTGGTCCCACGCCTGCGGCACCGGCCCGATCGGACGCACGTGGAAGCGGTGCAGCTCGCGGCCGTCGCGGGTGGCGGTGCCGAGCGGGGCGACCACCTCCACGGCGAGCCCGGTCTCCTCGTGCACCTCGCGGACGACGGCGTCGGCCGGTTCCTCTCCGTCGTGCAGGGTGCCGCCGGGGATCTGCAGGCCGGAGCCCTCCGATCCCGTCGTGGGTCGGTGGGTGAACACCAGCACGGAGCCGTCGCGGACGACGTACGCCTCGACCCGCGGCCGAGTGCCGGCAGCGGGCGCGTCCGGGAGCAGCCCGTCGACGAGCGCCTGCATGACGTCGTCGGTCGAGGTGTCCGGGTCGATCGAGGTGGTGAGCCGGTCGAGCAGCAGTCCGTCGAGCGCGTAGTGGAACAGCGCGATCTCGGCACGGCCGCCGGGCAGCCCGGCCTGTTCGTTGAACGCGACGTCCGCCTCGAACCCGGCCCGCAGCCACCGCCCGATGACCTCGGCGATCTCCGCGCGTCTGCCCGCCTCCAGCCGCAGCTCGAACAGGGCCAGCGCGAGGTCGCGGTGCAGCGTGAGCCGCCGGACGATGTCGCGCAGATATGCGGCGAACAGCTCGCGCGACGGCGGGCGGGCGCTGAGCTCGTCGAGGGTGGCCTGCTCGGGCGAGAGCCGCACGGTGATGCGGTCCGCCACGGCCGCGATCAGTGCCGGGCGGTTGCGGAAGTAGTTCGACGCGGTGCCGGTGGGCACGCCCGCCTCGGCGTCGACGGCGCGATGGGTGAGCCCGCGGGTGCCCTCCCGGGCGAGGACGCGCAGCGCCGCGTCGGCCAGCGCCGCACGCCGCTCGTCGTTGCGTGCCATCCCGTCAGCGTCGCACGTAGGTGTTCATGAGCACGCCGGTGGTGAACGACCGGGTCTCGGCGAGCGCGAACGCCGTTCGGGCGTACGGGCGCTGCGCGAACAGCGGTTTGCCCTCGCCCAGCAGGATCGGGTGGACCTTGAGCACCAGCCGGTCGATCTCGTCGGCGAGCGTGGCCGCGAGCCGGCTGCCGCCGCACAGCCAGATGCCGCTGCCGTCCTCCTGCTTGAGCCGCCTGACCAGCGCCACCGGGTCCTCGCCGGTGAGGGTGACCCCGCCGGGGTCGCCGGGCACCTCCCGCTCCGGTCGGTGCGTGACGACGTAGGAGCGCAGGTGCGGGTAGGGATCGGTGACGCCGAACGGGAAGCCGACGGCGTAGGTCTGCCACCCCATGACGACGGTGTCGAAGTGCTTGTTGTCGGCCGCGGCGCCGGCGGCGGTGAGCGCGGCGGCGGGCAGCGTGTCCGACCACTCCGCGAACAGGTGGTCGACGTGGTCGCCCTCCGTGAGGAAGGCGTCGAAGGCGTCGTCCGGCGCGGCGATGTACCCGTCGAGCGACACGGCGATGAGGTAGGTGAGCTCGCGCATGTATCGGCCTCCAACAACAACATCCGTAGTGGCTGGCCGACAGTACGACAGCTGTCGTGGTTCAGCAACCGACAGGGCTGAGGGTCCGGAGGATCCTCCAGCGGATTCAGAGTCGGCTGAAGCTCTGCAGGACCTGCCGCCCATCGGGCCCCGGTCCCACGACGAACCGGTAGGGCTCCCTCGTCACCGTGCCGTCGAGCTTGGTGAACACGACGGTCGCGGTGACGGCGCCCTCGCCGTCGCGGCGGATGTTCTCGATCCACACCTGGCGCAGGGTGGCGTAGAAGCGGTCGAAGCCCTCGCGGCCGCCCGACGCGGACTGCGCGCTCGGGCTGAGCATCGCCCACGCCGCCGCGGTGTTGCCCGGCAGCAGCCGGTAGTAGTTCTGCATGAACGCGACCGGGTCACCGGGCGGGGCTGGGGTCTCGGTGGGCGACTCGGTCGGCTCGGGGGTGGGCGTCGGCGTGGGCGTGGTGGGCGCGGGCGTGGCCACGTCCGTGGGCACGTCGGTGGGCGCGGCCGCGATGGACTGCTGAGGCTCGCCACGCCCGTTGGCGGCGAGCGCCGCCGCCGTGATGCCCCCCGCGGCGACGAGCGCGACGAGGATCCCCGCGGCGATCTTGAGCCAGCTGCGCTTCTTCGGTTCCGGCACGGGACCGATCTCGGCCAGCGTCGGCGGGTTCGCGTTGCCGGCCTTGACCGTGCGCGGCGGGATCGGAGTGGTCGGCCCCGCGCTGGGGGCGCCGGTGCGGACGACCCGGTCGAACTCGTCGCGGGCCTCGGTGGCGGTCGGCCGCTTCTCCGGGTCGGGATCGAGCAGCCGCAGCACGATGCCGGTGATCGGACCGGTGTGCTTCGGCGGATCGATCACGCCCTGGGCGACCTTGTGCAGCAGCGCGTAGGCGTTGTCGTTGAGCCCGAACGGCGGGTTGCCCTCGACGGCGGCGTAGATCGTGGCGCCCAGCGCGAAGACGTCGGCGGCCGGGGCGGGATCGGCACCGCGGGCCACCTCGGGGGCGAGGAAAGCGGGCGTGCCGGCGATCAGCCCGGTGCGGGTGATCTGCACGTCGTCGACGGCGCGGGAGACGCCGAAGTCGGTGAGCTTGGTGCGGCCGTCCTCGGCGATGAGCACGTTGCCGGGCTTGACGTCGCGGTGGATGACACCGGCGGCGTGGGCTGCGGCGAGCCCGTCAGCGACGTCGCGACCGATAGCGGCGGCGGCGAGCGGTTCGAGGGTGCCCTCGGTGGCGATGACGGTCGAGAGCGACTTCGACTCGAGGTACTCCATGACCAGCCACGGCCGGTCGTCGTGCACCACGACGTCGAACATGCGGATGACGTGCGGGTGCTGCAGACGGGCGGCGATGCGGCCCTCGCGGTGGATGCGCTGGCGCGCCTCCTCCAGCGCGCCCTGGTCGTCGGGCGAGGTGCCGGGGGCGGCCGCGGCGAGCAGCTCCTTGATGGCGACCGTGCGGTTGAGCAGCTGGTCGGTGCCGCGCCAGACGGCGCCCATCGCCCCCGAGGCGATGCGCTCGTCCAGGCGGTAGCGGCCACCGATCACGGTGCGCTCGTCACTCTCGGCCATCCAGTCCAGGGTAACGATCGCCCGAGCGGGGTCGCCGGGCGGAGGCAAGGCGCCCACGGGTGAGCCCGGCCACCGGCGCACCCGGTCTGATCGGCGGCTTTGCGATCACCGGGCCCCGCGCCGAGAGCGATTCGCCGCGGGCTGAATCGTGGCCGAGGCGCGCTGCACGTCGGCGCGCCAGCAGGTGTTCTCTCCTTCGCGGTAGAGCTCGCTGACGATCTTCGGCGACGGGGCGGAACGCGTAGCCGAGCAGCCGCCGGGCGGGTGCGGCGATCGTGGACCCGCTCCGAGCCGTGCACCGGGCGGGCGGCGCTCATCACCGAGATCGGGAGATCAGGTCGTCGTCGCCGACGAGGAGGAGGAGCGTGGGGGCGGGAGGATGCGGTAGGCGCGCAGCCATCGGGCGGTGGCTCGACGCACGCCCGCGTGGCGGCTAGGTACCCGTTCCGGTCACGGCTGCGCCACCCCGGCGACCCCGCGGGCGCTCGAACTGAAGTTCGTGGTCACCCTGCCTGCATGCTGGGTGCGTCGTGCCCACACCACGCCCGCATCCCGGCGACGTCCTGACTGCATCCTGACTGCGGGATGCGATCCGCCTGCGTTCAGGACACATCCGTGGTGCACCGCGATGGAGCTGTGGTGCCCAGGGCGCGTTCAGCACATGGGCAGCATGCGGACTGGGTGATGCCCGGATGCGAGTTGAACGCTGTCTGCCTGCGTTTCCGAACGATGTCAACACGCAGGCAGCACGCGCTCTGGACGGTGATCGAGCTCGACCTGGGCAGGCTCGAGGCGCAGATGCACCGGCGTGGCCGGGGGCCGAACCAGCCCCCGGAGGAAGCGCAAGGCCCCCGTCACCCCTGGTGACGGGGGCCTTGTTGCGTGTCGGGCCTCCGGTGGGGGAGCGACGGGTCCGGGGGCTCGTGCTGTCCGGCCGTGGTCCGCTCGATCGCGGCGTCGCCGACGAGGGCGCCGTCCCACACCCGCTGCCACGGCCCCGAGCCAGCACCCGAGCCGGTGCGTGACCAGTGCGGCTGCCGGTGCGGCTGCCGCCGTGGCGACGGGTCGGGTGCAGCGCTCGACGCCGGCGGCGGACTGGGTGACCAGCCGCAGCAGCACCTCGCCGGGGTCGGCGGCGATCAGCGACCGCGGCGCCGCCGTCCTCGACGCGGCGGGCGGGGCCGGCTCACTCCTCGTTCTTCGGGCTCTCGGTGCGGGTGCGCTTGAGCTCGAAGAAGTGCGGGTAGCGAGCCAGAGCCACGGAGGCGTCGAGCAGCTTGCCCGCCTCTTCACCCCTCGGTACGCGGGTGATGACGGGACCGAAGAACGCAACGCCCTCGATGTGGATGGTCGGGGTGCCCACGTCGTCGCCGACCGGGTCCATGCCGCGGTGGTGGCTCTCGGCCAGTGCCTCGTCGTAGTCGGTGCTGTCCGCGGCGGCGGCCAGCTCCGGCGGGAGGCCCAGCTCGGCGAGCGACTCCTTGATCACGACGTCGAGGTCCTTCATGCCCTTGTCGTGGATCCGGGTACCCATCGCCGTGTAGAGCGGGCCGAGGATCTCGTCACCGTGCTGCTGGGCGGCGGCGATCGCCACGCGCACCGGGCCCTTGGACTCCTCGATGATCTTCCGGTACTCGTCGGAGATGTCGCGGTCCTTGTTGAGCAGCCACAGGCTCATCACGTGCCAGCGCAGGTCGAGATCGCGGACCTTCGCGGCCTCGACGATCCAGCGCGAGGTCACCCAGGCGAAGGGGCAGCGGGGATCGAAGTAGAAGTCGACGCGAGCACGATCGGTCCTTGTCTCAGAAGTCGTCACGTCTAGGTCAACGGGCGGTACGGCCGGTGTCTTCCCCGACACACGCGACTGTGACCGGCCGGACCGGCCAGGCGAACCCGGTTGCCGGGCATCGAGCCCCGGGCCATGGTTGGATCGCTCGACGGACCTCATTGCTGAAGACCGAGGAGAGCGGTACCCGTATGGCCCCGCCCAACCTGACCCGCACCGACGCCGAGGCGCGGGCGGCGCTGATCGCCGTCAGCGACTACACGGTCGAGCTCGACCTGACCGACGGCGCCGGCAGGCCCGGCGAGCACACGTTCGCCACGACCTCCGTCGTGCGGTTCACCTGCCGCGAACCCGGCGCGTCCACGTGGATCGACTTCGTCGGCGAGAGCGTCGAGTCGGCGACGCTCAACGGTGTCAGCCTCGACGTCTCCGACTACCGCGAGGAAGACGGGATCGCCCTGCCGGCCCTGGGCGCGGAGAACGAGCTGCGGGTGGAGGCCACCGGCCGGTACATGAACACCGGTGAGGGCCTGCACCGGTTCGTCGACCCGGTCGACGGCGGCGTGTACCTCTACACCCAGTTCGAGACGGCCGACGCGAAGCGGATGTTCGCCTGCTTCGACCAGCCCGACCTCAAGGCGAGCTACCGCATGATCGTCACGGCGCCCGCCGAGTGGAAGGTCGTGTCGAACGCGCCGCTGGAGACCACGGTGGAGGCCGAGGGCGGCGCGCTCACCCGCATCTTCCAGCCGACCCCGGTCATGTCGACCTACGTGACGGCGCTGATCGCCGGCCCGTACGCGTCGTGGCACGACACCTACGTCGACGAGAGCGGGGAGATCCCGCTCGGCCTGTACTGCCGCGCATCGCTGGCCGAGCACATGGACCACGAGCGGCTGTTCCGCGAGACCAAGCAGGGCTTCGAGTTCTACCACCGCCACTTCGGGATCCGCTACCCGTTCGGCAAGTACGACCAGCTGTTCGTGCCGGAGTTCAACGCGGGCGCGATGGAGAACGCGGGCGCGGTGACGTTCCTGGAGGACTACGTCTTCCGCTCCCGGGTCACGCGGTTCATGTACGAGCGCCGCGCCGAGACCGTGCTGCACGAGATGGCGCACATGTGGTTCGGCGACCTGGTCACCATGCGGTGGTGGGACGACCTGTGGCTGAACGAGTCGTTCGCCACCTGGGCGTCGGTGCTCTGCCAGGCGGAGAACACCGAGTACACCGAAGCGTGGACGACGTTCGCCAACGTCGAGAAGAGCTGGGCGTACCGGCAGGACCAGCTGCCCTCGACCCACCCGGTCGCCGCCGACATCCCCGACCTGCAGGCCGTCGAGGTCAACTTCGACGGCATCACCTACGCCAAGGGCGCGTCGGTGCTCAAGCAGCTCGTCGCCTACGTCGGGCTGGACGCGTTCATGGAGGGACTGCGGCAGTACTTCGCCGCGCACGCGTGGGGCAACGCCACGTTCGACGACCTGCTCGGCGCGCTGGAGAAGGCCTCAGGGCGGGATCTGTCCGACTGGGGCGCGCAGTGGCTGCGCACCACCGGGCTCAACCTGCTGCGGCCGTCGTTCGAGGTCGGCGAGGACGGCCGGTACACCCGGTTCGAGGTCGTGCAGTGCGGGGCCCGGCCGGGCGCGGGTGAGCTGCGCACGCACCGCATCGCCATCGGCGTCTACGACGACGGCGATCCCGGTGAGACCACTGGGGACGGCCGCGATCCCGAGCGCGTCCGCAAGATCGTCCGCAAGCAGCGGGTCGAGATCGACGTCACCGGCGAGCGCACCCCCGTCGACGCGCTGGTCGGGCAGCCGGCCGGCAAGCTCGTCCTGGTCAACGACGACGACCTCACCTACTGCGCGATGCGGCTCGATCCGGACTCGCTCTCCACGCTGATCGACCGCATCGCCGACATCGCCGAGCCGCTGCCGCGCACGCTGTGCTGGTCGGCGGCCTGGGAGATGACCCGCGAGGCCGAGCTGAAGGCCCGCGACTTCGTCTCGCTCGTCGCGGGCGGGTTCGGCGCGGAGTCGGAGATCGGGGTCGTGCAGCGCGTGCTGCTGCAGGCGCAGACGGCGATCTCCTCCTACGCCGACGAGCAGTGGGCGGCCGAGCGCGGCTGGCCGCTGCTGGTGGATTCGCTGCTGTTCCGGCTCGACACCGCCCGCCCCGGCTCCGACGTGCAGCTGGCCTGCGTGAACGCGCTCGCCTCGAGCGTCCTGCCGGCGTCGGTGCTCGACAGGTTCCGCACCTGGCTCGACGATCCCGACAGCGCCCCGCAGGGACTCGTGCTCGACACCGACCTGCGCTGGCGGCTGCTGCACGCACTGGTCGCGCACGGCCAGGCGGGCGAGCCGGAGATCGCTGCCGAGCTGCAGCGCGACCCCACCTCGACGGGGCAGCGGCAGGCGGAGCGGTCGCGCTCGCTCATCCCGACGCCGGAAGCGAAGGCCACGGCCTGGGAGCGCGCGACGGGCGACGACTCACTGCCGAACGCCATCCAGGAAGCGATCATCTCCGGGTTCAACCACCCGGCGCAGCGCGGCCTGCTCGGCCCGTACGTGGAGAAGTACTTCCAGGTCGTGGCCGACGTGTGGGCGCGGCGCACCAGCGAGCGCGCTCAGTCGGTGGTGGTGAACCTGTTCCCGTCGTGGGCGGTGGACAAGTCCACGGTCGAGGCGGCCGACGCCTGGCTCGCCGGTGACCACCCGCCGGCGCTGCGTCGGCTGGTCTCCGAGGGCCGCGCCGGCATCGTCCGGGCGCTGGCCGCGCGGGACTTCGACAAGTCCTGACACCGGGAGGTGACGGGTCTGCGGGCCCGTCACCTCCCTCCGGCGCCATGGTCACCGTCCGCTAACGTTCACGCATGCCACCCACCGACCGGCGGAGCGGTTCCCGCACGTACACCCGTCCGTCGGCGACCCGGGCCGCGTTGGTGGTCCTGCTGGTGTGGGCTCTTGCTGTGGCGTTCGTGCTCGTCGTGGCCTCCGACACCCGGATCGGCCCGGTCGTGTTCCGGCTGACGAAGACCCACGGCATCCACCTCGGCGACATCTACGCCACCCTCGCCTCGGGCGTGGTGGCGATGCTGATCACCGTGTGGATCATCGTCGACCACCTGGGCCGCAAGCGCAGGTGGTTACGGGCGAAGGAGCGCGCGGCCCGGTGGCGCGAGGAGGTCGAGCGGCGGGCGGTGGAAGGCGGCGCTGAGGAGGGCGCCGCCGAGGACGAGTACGCCAACCCCGCCGGCGACGCCTACGCCGACGACGGCTACTACCCCGGGTACGACGGCGCCTACGACCACTACGGCACGCACGACGCCGAGCACCCGGCGGATGATCCCCACGAGCGCCGGGCGGCCGTCGTGACGGACGAGCCCGACATCGATCCGGAGACGATCGACGCGGACGTCGACGCGGACACCGTGCGGATCGAGCGACCAGCCCGGATCAACGGCCGGCACCGCGCGCACTGACCGGTCGCGCCCCGCGCCGGGTGACACCGCGGAACAGCGCCAGCCAGCGCTCGGTGAGCCGCGGCCAGGCGTAGCGCTCGACGGCGGTGGCGCGGCCCGCCTCGCCCAGCCGGGCACACAAGGCGGGATCGTCGAGCAGCCGCACCAGCGCCGCGGCCAGGGCGGTGACGTCGCCCGGCGGCACCAGCAGGCCGGTGCGGCCGTCGTCGACGACGTGCGGGATGCCGCCCACCGCCGAGCCCACCACCGGCCGGGCCGACGCCATCGCCTCCACCAACGTCATACCGAACGACTCCGCCTCGGTGAGCGACGGCAGCACGAGCGCCCGCGCCCCGGCGTACGCGGCGGCGAGCTGCGGGCCGTGCAGCGCGCCGGCGAACCGCACAGCATCGGCGATGCCCAGCTCGACGGCGAGCGCCTCGTGATCGGGCCGGGCGTCGCCGTTGCCGACGATCTCCAGCCGGGCCGTCGGCCGCTGCGCGACGACCGACGCGAACGCCCGCAGCAGCACATCGACGCCCTT
This sequence comes from Pseudonocardia thermophila, assembly GCF_900142365.1. Lineage (GTDB taxonomy): Bacteria > Actinomycetota > Actinomycetes > Mycobacteriales > Pseudonocardiaceae > Pseudonocardia > Pseudonocardia thermophila. The sequence continues at coordinate 73,829 of NZ_FRAP01000021.1, forward strand.
CCAGGCCGACGCCCGGTCGAGCCTGCCCACGTAGAGGAGGGTGTCGCCGGAGGGTTGCGGGGAGGGTGGGAACGCGTCGACGTCCACCCCGGGCGTGATCGTGACTGCGCCGGGGCGGCCGTGCGCGAGCGAGGTCGGCGAGACCGCGACCAGTGCGTCGGCCCGGCGGAACGTCATCGGCAGCACGAGCCGCTCGTAGGCCCGCAGCAGCTGGTCGATCCCCGGCACGCCCTTGACCATCGACCCGGCGTGGTACGCGGCCACGACCGGCCGCGACCCGGCGGCCAGCGCGGCGACGTCGGCGAGGTAGGGAACGGGCGCGTGCGTGTTGACCACGTCGACGTCCAGGCCGCGGAACAGCCGAGCGAGCTGGCGCACCCACAGCGGATGCACCGGGGTGTCGGAGATCCGCCGCCACACCGGCAGCCGCACCACTTGCACGCCGTCGACGAGCTCCGGGCCCTCCCCCGTCGTCACGACGACGGGATCGAGATCGGGGGCGTCGCGCGCGGCGTGCGCGATCCGCTCGGCGTAGCGCTGCACCCCGCCCAGGTCCGGCGGGTAGTACGGGGTGACGACGGCGATCCGGCGGATCATCTCGCGATCGCCCGGTAGTGGCTCTCCAACCGGTCCAGGAACGCCTCGAGCGAGTACGCGGGCGCCATCGCGGCCGACGCCTCCCCCATCCGGCGCACGCGTGCCTCGTCCCCGGCCAGCGCGTCCATCGCCGCGGCGAGCGCATCGACGTCGCCGGGCGGGACGAGCAGCCCGTTGACCCCGTCCCGGACCAGCTCGGGGGTGCCGCCCGCGGCCGTGCCGATGATCGCGCGACCGGCGGCGAGCCCCTCGATCGCGACGGTCGGGAAGTTCTCCGGGAACACCGACGGCACCAGCACCACGCCGGTGTCGGCGTAGACGGCCTTCAGGTCTTCCGCGGGCAGCTTGCCGATCAGCTGCACCCGGTCGGCGACGCCGGTGGCCGCCGCCTGCTCGGCCAGCTCGGCCTGCAGCGGGCCGCCCCCGACCACCACCAGCTCGGCCTTCGGGTGGTCGGCGGCGATCCGGGCGAACGCGGTCAGTGCGACGCGGACGCCCTTGGTCTCCTCCAGGCGTCCGACGAACGCGAACCGCTGCGGGTTGGCCAGCGGGGCGGGCGGGGCCATCGGGATCCCGTTGGGCACGACGTGCAGCGGCACGCGGCCGACGTCGCCGCGGACCGCGCCGGCGTAGAACGCGCTGGGTACGAGCACCCCGTCGAGGCGGCGCAGCCGGATCCGGTAGGCAGGCCGCTGCACGTAGCGCAGCCGGGCGTAGCGGGCGGTGGCCGCGAGCCGGGCCAGGCCGCGGCCCGTCTCCCGCTCCGGGTACATGTGCGGCAGCAGCGCGAGGGTGAAGTCCTCGGGCCCGTGGATCGTGAGCAGCCGCCGGTAGCCGCGCGTCGCGTCCAGCACGGACGGGCTGAACATGCCGATCGTGTGCAGGTGCACGACGTCGGGGCGGATGCCCTCCAGCGCTGCGCGCACACCGGTGTAGGCGCGGCGGTTCCAGAAGAACCGCACGGCCTGCTGGACCGGGTTGCCGGCCACAGCGGGCACGGTCACGTCCGCGAACGACGGGGCCTCGCCGAGCCGGTGGTCGGTGGCGATCACGTGCACGGTGTGCCCGCGGTCGCGCAACCCGTCGGTGATCATGCGGACGCTCTTCTCGGCGCCGCCGGCCTCGTGCCCGATGTTGATCAGGTGGCAGATCCTCACGACGCGCTCCCCACGGGCTCGGCCGCCACCTGGGCGGGCCGGCGGCGCAGCGCGACCGCGGCGACGATCCCGGACACGGCATTCCCGACGCCCCAGGCCACCGCCACCCACACGGTGCCGCGGCCCGCGGCGAGCGCCGCGAGGATCGTGGTGACGACGGCGAACACCAGCTCCGCGGCGACCATCGCCCGCAGCTGCCGGGTGATCTTGATGAGGAAGCTCGTCCAGGTGTGGAACGCGACCGGGAACGCGCCGAGCGCCAGCACGATCAGCGTGCCGGTCGCGGTGTCGACGTACTCCGGGCCGAAGATCGTGAGCACGAACCGGGCGAGCAGCACCACCACGGCCACGACGGGCACGGTGGCGACCAGCATCACCGCCGCCGAGCGGCGCATCAGCGCGCCCAGCGACCGGTCCTCGTGGGAGCCTTCGGCGAACAGCGACTCCCCCACCGCGAACGAGATCGAGTTGATCACGGTGGCGATCTGGAAGGCGATGAAGTAGCCCGCGGCAGCGGCCGGGCCGTCGCCCTCCAGCACGACGACCGGGATGACCATGAGCGGGACCAGGTTCAGCCCGCTGGTCACGTAGTTGCCCATCGAGTACGGCAGGGTCTCGCGCAGCAGCCGCGCCCGGAACCGCAGCCGCAGCGGGACACCCAGCTTCCAGCGGATCGCCGCGATGCTCGCGACCGCACCGACGACCGACGCCAGCCCCTGCGCGACGAAGATCCCCATCGCCCCGTACGGGATGAACAGCACCGGCAGGGCGATCTTCACCACGCCCATGAGCAGCCCGTTGATGAGGAAGTTCCAGCGCGCCTCGCGACAAGCGACGAACACCGAGTCGGTGAGCAGCTTCAGCGCCGACGTCGTGGCGAGCACGACGAACGTCGCCATCGTCTCCCACGACCGGTTCACGAAGCTCATCTCGGGCGACACGACCGGGATGACCGCGAGCAGCAGCACCGAGCCGACGACGCCGGCCGCGGTGACCGCGATGAGGGCCGAGCTGACGTAGTCACCGGGTGCGCGGCTCGTCGGCAGGTACCGCACCAGGCTGTAACCCAACCCGATCAGGCTGAAGTACGACAGGAGCGTCACCGCGGAGGTCAGCGACGTCGCCCGGCCCACGTCGTCGACGTCGTAGAGCCGTGCTGTGATCAGCCAGAACACGAACCCCATCGCGGCCGTGGTGACCGTGGTGAGCATGAGGTAGAAGGCGTTGCGGATCATCGGGTCGTCCTGCGCGCCCGCCAGCAACCCGCGCGCCTTCCCGAGCACCCCGGCGCTCATGCACTCACCTCGGTGTAGACCGCTTCCAACGTGCGGACGTGCTCCGCCCACGAGAACCGCCGCGCCGCGAGGTCGGCGGAGTAGGCCCCCATGCGGGCGCGCAGCTCGGCGTCGCCCGCGATCCGCAGCAGCGCCGCCCGCACCTGCTCCGACGTGGGCCGCACGAGCCCCACGAGCTCGCGATCGAGCCCGTAGGGCGCGTAGCCGGGATCGTCGGTGATGACGACCGGAAGCCCCGTGGCCATCGCCTCCTGCACGGTCAGCGGGAACCCCTCCGCCACCGACGGCAGCACGAACACGTCGCAGGCCCGGTACAGGTCGGCGAGCCGCTCCGGCGGCATGCGCCCGGCCACGACCACCCCCGCGGGCGCGGTCCACGGCTGCGGCGGCTCCCCGCCGGCCAGCACCAGCGTGTAGCCCTCCCCCGCGGCGCCGACCACGACGTCGAAGCCCTTCTTCGGCACGAACCGGCCGGCGAACAGGGCCAGTACCCCGTCCCTGGGCAGGCCGAACTCGGCCCGCAGCGCGGCCTTCGCGGCGGGATCGGCCGGGTGGAACAGGTCGGTGTCAGTGCCGTTGACGACGAACCGCAGCTGTTCGGGGCGGGCGCCGACGCGGCGGAGGAACTCAGCGACCGCGCCGTTGAGGTGCACGACCGCGCCCGCGCCGGTCACCACGGCCCGGCCGAGCGTCGCGTGCACCAGCTTCTGCACCCCCTCCACGACCCGACTCGGGTGGGCGACCAGCCCGACGTGCTGGGTGAGCACGTACGGACGGCGCAGCAGCCGAGCCGCGACGGCCGCGAGCCACGTCGTGACGTAGAGGAGATCGTGCACGTGCACCACGTCGGCGGCGCGGACCAGCCGCGCCACCCGCGCGAACGACCACGGCGCGACCAGCGGGAACGGCACACCGGTCGCGCGCTCGACCCCGTTCCACGTGGGCAGTCGCACCACGCGGTAGCCGTCGTCGCTGACCTCGGTGCCGGCCCGGGCGCCGGGGCTGGTGGTCAGCACGACGACGTCGTGACCAGCCTTCGCCAGGTGGCGGGCCTCGCCGGCGACGACGTTCTCGATGCCCCCCATGTGCGGCGGGAAGTAGTGGCTGACCAGCAGGACCCTCACCGGTACACCTCCGCGCGGCCGGAGGAGTAGATGCGGTCCTTCGTGTCGGTCAGCACGCCCACCGGGTAGCGGTAGGTGATGACGTCGCCGCCGTCGGAGGGCAACGAGGCGATCACCGGGCGGGTGCCGACCCGGGTGAGCACCACGTACGACCACGGGCGCACCGCGGCGGGGAAGACGTCGCCGACGGTCAGGTCGGGATGATCGTAGGTCATCGTGAACGTGTAGCGGTCCAGCGGTTCGGCCACGTCGACCTCAGCGCCTCCGGTCGCCTCGGCCCGCGCGAGCACCCACTGCTCGGCGGCGGCCCGCTGCGGGTCGATCTGGTAGAGCTCGTGGTAGGTGCCGGCGTTGTTGAGGTGCAGCTGGGCGCCGTAGCCGCCGAGGACCTGCGGGATCAGCCCCACCAGGGACAGGTAGAACACCCCGGCGAGCGCGAGGGCCGCGCGGGTGGCCCACCGGTGGCCGAGCCAGGAGAACAGCGCGATGCTGCCCGCGGCGAGGAACGGGCCGAGCAGGAACAGGGCCTGCTGGAAGGTGCGCAGCACCCCGTACTCCGCCGAGAGCGACGGCAGCAGGACCTGCAGCATCATCACGACGAACGACGAGCCGGCCAGCAGCACGATCTCCTGGCTCGGCCGCCAGCCGCGCACCCGGCCCAAGAGCACCAGCACCATGCCGAACAGCACGAGCAGCTGCAGCATGCGCGCGGCGCCCTGGCGGATCACCGTGTTCAGGGTCTCTACGTCGATGCCGATCCGCTCCAGCACGTCGCCGGCACCGGTCAGCGGCAGCGGCTCGGCGGTGGCGAGCTCGACCGGGTGGCGGTCGAGCACGTCCTCGGGCAGGTACTCGCCCGCGGCCCGCTCGGCAGCCGTCTCCTCGCGGACGGTCTCCTGGTACTCGGCGAGCTGCTCCTCCGGGGGCGGACTGGGCGGCGCGAACAGGCTGTAGCCGACGTCGGCGGACCGGTCACCCGGTTGCCCGCCGAACATCGCGGAGACCAGGTTCACCGCCGTCCGCTCCAGGTGCCCGCCGGTCTGCGTGATCGGACCGGTCCACAGCATCGCCATCGCGGCGACCGCGACCAGCGTGAACGCGCCGAGCACGGCGGGCTCCCGGCGCAGCACCGGGTACCCGCCCCCGCCCCGGAGGCGGCGGCGCAGCAGCCCGGCGAGGACCAGCGCGCCCCGCGCGGCCAGTGCGATGCCGATCAGCGCGATCAGCACGTAGGTCGTGGAGTAGTGCGAGATCACCAGGCCGAGGGCGAAGAACAGCGTCCACGTGATCCGCCGCTGCACCGCCCAGCGGGCGTTGGTGACCATCAGGATCGTCGCGCCCAGGCAGAGGAACCCGATCTCCTGCCGGATCATGAACGGCATGTCCGTGAAGAAGGTCGGGAACGCGACGAAGTAGATCGTCGCGAGCAGCGCGACCAGCGTCGAGCCGAACCGGCGGGCGATCAGGTACACCATCACCGGGCACAGCGCGAACAGCACCTGGAAGACGACCTTGAACAGCACCACGCCGGACAGGCCGGTGACCGCCGACAGCACCGCCGGCAGGATCGTGATCGACAGGCAGGCGTTGTACGCGTCGACGAACCAGCCGATGCCCCACTGCCCGTGCATCTGCGCGAGCTGGAAGACGTAGTACTCGCGCTGGATGTCGTGCCCGGTGATGTCCCAGCCGCGCAGCGAGGTCATCAGCAGCAGCGCCAGGCTGAGGAAGTAGACGGTGACGAGCACGACGTTCTGCCGGATGCGGAACCGCCAGAGGATCATCAGCAGGAACGCCGCGCCGATCACCACCAACCCGGCGGCGGTGACGATCCCGTCGCCGCCGTTGTTGAGCCGCACCGCGCCGCAGACCGCGAGCGCGACGGCGAGCGGGCCCAGCACGACGACGACCTGCTCGCGCGAGGTGAGGTGGCGCCGGGTGCGGAACCGGGTGCGGGTGGCCGGCACCGGTCGCCACCACAGCAGCGCGAGCAGTCCGGCGTCGGCCAACCCGACGAAGGCCGGGACCGCCTCCAGCGGCCGGTCCACACCGAACCACGGCAGCACCCAGTTCAGCAGCAGGCCGGCGAGCATCAGCAGGATGACGCCGCCGACCAAGCTGAACACGACGGCTTCCTGGCGGGAGGCCCGCGTCCAGTTGGTGCGGTACCAGATCATGTACGCGGGCAGACCCAGCAGCAGGTAGAGCGCCGCGACCGGGCGCAGCACCGGCACGTCCAGATCGCCGAGCACCAGCACGTGCGCCAGGACGACCGGCAGGTACGCGGCGACCCGCCGCCGCGTCCACGGCCGCGCCGGGAGCCGGGTCCGCGGCCGGCGGACGATCACCGTCTCGGCGTCGACCACCGGGCCGGGCAGGCCCACCGGGGGCGACATCGGCACGGTCTCGGACTCGACGCCCTCCCCGAGCGCCGGTATCGGCCGGGTCAGGTCGTCGAGCGAGGAGTCGTCGAGGGAATCCAGGCCGACGGGAGCGGAGTCGAGAGAGGCCGGGCTGACGTCCGTGCTCACCGGGCACCACCGCCGAGCCGGGCGTAGACCTCGTGGAGCTGGGCGACGCGCCCCTCCCAGCCGAACGTCGTGCCCCGCTCGGCGCTGCGCGCCCCGAGCTTGCCCAGCAGCTCCCGGTCGATCGCCACCAGGTCCAGAGCCGCGGCGACCGCGGCGGGCTCCGGCTCGGCGAGCAGCCCGGTGTCGCCGACCAGCTCCCGGGTGCCCGAGACGTCGGTGGCGACGATCGCGAGCCCGGCTGCCATCGCCTCGAGCAGGACCAGCGGCATGCCCTCCTTGTCGGAGGTCAGGACGAACACGTCCGCCCAGGCGTAGTCCGCCTCGAGGTCCGCGCCGTAGCGGGGCCCGGCGAACTCGACGCCGACCAGGTCCAGCTCGGCGGCGCGGGCCTCCAGCTCGGGCCGCAGCTCGCCGTCGCCGACCAAGCGGACCTCCAGCGGGGCCCGGACCAGGGCGAGCGCGTCGAGCAGGCGGTGCACGTTCTTCTGGCTCTCCAGCCGCCCGACGAACAGCACCCGCAGCGGCCGGTCGGCCGGCACCGGAGCGCGCTGCTGCGCGATCGCGGTGAACGCCGGGTCGACGCCGTTCGGGATGATCGCGACCCGCCCGGGGTCGACTCGGTAGCGCTCCACGACGAGATCGCGCTGCTCGGGCGAGAGGACGATCACGGCGGCCGCGCGGCGCAGCACCGGGCCGAGCACGAACCGCTTGTAGATCGGCAGCAGCCGGCCGATCGGCCCGGACGCGTCGACGTCGAGGTGGAAGTGGGCGATGTACGGGGCCCGGCGCAGCGCGCGGGTCAGCCACACCATCTCCGGCAGGACCGCCTGCCCGACGTGGACGTGCACGATCGTGCGCCGCGGCAGCGCGGCCAGGCGGGCGAGGAGGCCCGGCGCGACCGGGGTGTGCGCCACCTCGAGCGCGGCGAACCGGCGCACCCGAAGCCGCGGCGACACCTGCTCGGTGCCGGCCTCGACGGGACCGCCGTCGGTGGTGAGGACCTCGACCTGCAGCCGCTCGGCGAGGTGCTCGGCCAGCACCTGGGCGACCCGCTCCATCCCGCCGAGCCGCGGCGGGTAGTAGGCGATCACCTGGACGACGTCGGGGACGGGGGCACGGCTCACGACGCACTCCCCGGATCGCGCACGTAGAGGGACTCGGTGCGGCCGGGCAGTGTGACCTCGACGCGCTCCCACGCGGCCCCGCGCGGCAGGGTGAGCGACCGGGTGATGTGCGCGGGTGCGCCCGGCGCGGGCTCGGCGGTGCCCTCGGCCGCGGCGAGCACGGTCCCCTCGGGATCGCGCACCGCGATCCGGTACAGGTACGGAGCGGGGCCGCCGTCGTGCTGCTCCACGACGAAGTCCACGGTGAGCTGCGAACCGGTCACGCGCACCGGGGGATCGGCGAAGTGCAGGGCCACGAACGGCTCGGGCTGGCGGGTGACGGAGCGCAGGATCTCCGCCCGGCCGATCGGGGTGGCCGCGAGGACGCCGAGCCCGGCGACGAGGGCCACGGCGACCGCGACGAACACCCGGTACTGCCGCAGCAGTTCCGGGAGCGCGGTGCGCAGGCCGGGCCCCGTCATGATCAGTGGGCCGGCCCGGCGGGGTCGACGACCGGCTTCGCGCTGCTGGGCAGCGGGCGGATCAGCCGCTTGCGCCGGTCGGCGCGCAGCCGGTGGGCCGCCAGCTGGCTCACGTTGCGGGTGCCGTCGCGGAATGCGTTGAGCTTCACCACTCCGCCGCGCTTGCGGTACTCGATCGGCACCTCGGCGCAGCGGAAGCCCTTGAGCCACGCCTCGTTCTTGATCTCCTGGGAGAACGCCATCCCGCCGGAGCGCACGTCGAGGTGCGACCAGATGCGGCGGCGGAACACCCACATCCCCGACTGCGAGTCGCGGAACGGGCCGGGGAACAGGCTACGGCTGGTCAGCGTGAGCAGGAGGTTGCCGATCGTGTGCGACGGCTTCATGGCGCCGCGGTTGGTCGGCTGCAGCCGGTTGGTGTTGAGGAAGTCGAGGCTGCGCCGGCTGAACACGTCGAGCAGCTCGGGGATCGCGTCGAACGGGTAGGTGCAGTCGGCGTCGCCGGTGACGATCACCTCGCCCCGCGCCGCCGCGAACCCGGCGTGGTAGGCGTTGCCGTACCCGCGCGCGGCCTGCAGCACCACCGTGGCGCCCAGCTCGCGGGCGACCTCCGCGGTGCGGTCGTGGGAGAGGTTGTCGACCACGATCACCTCGACCTCGCAGCCCTCCGCCTCGAGCAGCGCGCGCGGGATCGTCGCCAGCACGTGGGGGATGTTCTCCTCCTCGTTCAGGGCGGGGATCACCACCGAGATCGAGGGGATCGTCGGCCAGCGACGCGGCGCGGGGGCCGGTTCTCCGACCGGGGCGCAGGCCAGGATGTCGATCGGCTGTTCTGGGGCGCCGGGTCCGATCGTCGCGGTCATGTCAGCGGAACTCCCGGGAGGCGTGAGAGGCCGGTGTGCGCATCGGGTGCGCGGCGGTCGGTTGAACGGACAACCTTCCGTTGTCCAGGAACTCGCCGATGTGGGTCCGAACGTTTCGCTCCGTAGTCCCCCACACCGGTGAGCTACCTCACCCATCGGATCCAGTTTTCGCAGCGCAGCGTATCGATTACCCGGTGTTAGTAGCGATCCTCGTCCACTTTCGGGTGAACACCGTCAGTGCTTGATAGCTCAGCGTGACTACGCTGAACGTCGTCCCCGCCACCGACCACCGTCCGATAACCGATGCCGAGCAGCACCTTCGTGGCGGGATCGGTCGGGGACAGCAGGCGCCTGCGGATCTCGTGGACCTCGGTCTGCGGGCCGTTCACCAGCCCCCATGCAGTGACCGAGTGCGAGTACCCCGCGGCCCGAGCCGCGGCGATCGTCTCCGCCGAGTAGTCGCCCACCTGACCGTTCGGGTAGGCGAGCACGTCGATCGGCAGGTCCAGCTCGTCCTGCAGCCGCCTGCGGGAGCCGATCAGGTCCTCCCGCTGCGCGTGCGGCGTCTCCCGCGCGAGGATCGCGTGTCCGGTCGTGTGGGAGCCGATGCCGATGCCGGCCCGCACGAGCGCCCGCGCGCCCTCCCAGTCGAGGAACATCCGCCGGGGATCGTGCTGCGGGCCCCGGCAGGTGAGCGACTCCGTGATCTGCGCGACCGCGGCACGCCGCTCGGCGTCGGTGCGTCGCTTGAGCACCTCCTGCAACCGGTCGAGGGTCGTCCGGCGGGTCCGCTCGTCCGTGAGCGGGTAGATCCCGCCCTCGAACTCCAGCAGCGGGTCCTCCGCGGTCGTGACCGCCCAGGCCAGCCGCTCCCACCACGGGTCGAGGTTCCCGTCGAGCAGGTCCGGCACCAGGAACACCGTGGCGGGCAGGCCCAGCTCGCGCAGGATCGGGACCGCGACGTCGAGGTTGTCGCGGTAGCCGTCGTCGAAGGTGATCGCGACCGCCCGCGGGGGCAGCCGCCGCCCGGCCGACAGCGCCTGCAGCGCCTCGTCGAGCGGGACGACGTTGGTCGCCGCGCGCAGGGCCCGCATCTGGCGGCGGAACCCGGCGGCGCCCGCGCCCGCAGGCGCCGGCCACTGCCAGGTGCCTTCCACGTTGTGCCAGGCGAGCACCACCAGCGCTCCGCCGGTCCACCAGCTCCCGTCCACGACCACGATCGTGCCGCAGCGATCTGTGCGGGCACTCACAGGTCCCTTGGAGTTCGCGAAGGAGCCCGTGAGAACCGCCGTCACGCGATCACCCGGACGGGTAGGCTCCCCGCCCGTGCGGCTCGTCGTGACCGGTGGGGTGGTGGCGGCCCTCGCCGGGTTGATCGCGGGCGTGCTCGGACTCGTCTTCCCGCGGACGGCCGTGCCGGCGACGGTGCCGTACTTCGGCATGGCGTACGGCAACACCCTCGCCGGGATGTCCGACGCCGACCTGCGCCGCGCCCTCGACGACGCGGTCGACCTCGGCATGAGCACGGTCCGGATGGACCTCGGCTGGAACGACGTCCAGCCGGACGGTCCCGGGAGCTTCACGTGGGAGGCCACCGACCGGGTCGTCGACGCGGCCCGCCGCCGCGGCCTCGCGCTGATCATGGTCGTGGCCTATGCGCCGCGGTGGGCGCAGGCGCCGGGCTGCCCGTACGTGACGTGCCCGCCCGCCGACCCCACCGCGATCGGCCCGTTCGCCCGGGAGGCCGCCCAGCGCTACGCCGACCGCGTCCTGGCGTGGGAGATCTGGAACGAACCGAACGTCGCCGGGTTCTGGGGCCCTCAGGTCGACCCGGCCGCCTACACCGAGCTGCTGCGCACGGCCAGCCACGCGATCCGGACCGTCGACCCCGACGCCACCGTCGTCCTCGGCGGGCTCGCCAGTGTGCAGGACACCGCGACCAGCGTCTCCGCTCCCGCGTTCCTCGACGAGGTCGCCGCCGCGGGCGGGCTGACCGCCGTCACCGGGATCGGCTTCCACCCGTACACGTTCCCGCTGCTGCCCAGGCAGTCCGCAGCCGCCGACGGATCATGGGCGGAGATCGACGACCTGCGCGCCGTGCTCAGCCGGCACGGCTTCCCCGGCCTGCCCGTGTGGCTCACCGAGTACGGGGCACCGACCGGCGGGGCCGGGCGAGCCTACGGCGGGCGGGGCCCGGTGCCGCCCGGCACCACGCACGTCACCGAGGAGCAGCAAGCCCGGATCGCGGCCGACGCCGTGGACCTCGTGCGGGCCGACCCGGGGATCGTGGCGATGGCCTGGTACAGCGACCGCGACCTCGACACGGGCAGCCCCAGCGACCTGGACAACTTCGGGCTGCGGCGCACGGACGGCACGGCGAAGCCGGCGTACGAGCGGTTGCGGGAGGCGCTGGTGGCGGGGCGGACGGCGGGCTGAGGGCCCCGTCAGTCCTGGGCCTCATCGCAACGAACGGCACTCTCGTCCACTCTGAGTGGACGAGAGTGCCGTTCGTTGCGATGAGCTGAGGTCTTCGAACCCGGGATCAGGGCTCCTGAGAGCCCTGGCCCTGGCCTGACTGCCCGCCGCCGTCACCCGAACCCTGGCCTCCGCCCTGCTGGCCCTGGCCGCCGCCCTGCTGCCCTTGATCGTCTTCCGTTTGTCCCTGCCCCTGATCGCCTCCGCTATCCTGCGCCTGATCGCCTCCGCCCTGTCCCTGCCCCTGGCCCTGACCGCCTCCGCCCTGACCCGACTGCCCATCCGGCCCGGACGTGCTCGACTCCGAGGAACCCGATCCATCCGACGGCGGCCCCGGAACGGGGTTGGGCTGCGCCGCGGAGCTCTCCTCGGTCGTCCCCGCCGCCGCGGGCTGCTGCGCCGACGCTCCCGCAGCAGCCGACGTCGCCACCCTCGTCGGCGGCGTCGCCGGCGTCGGTGCGGGAGTCGGCTCGAGGCTCGGCAGGGCCGACGCCGGGGCCGTCACCACGGACGGGCCCAGCGCCGAGCTGGTCGGGCCGACCGGGCTGCTGCGGAACGCACCGAACCCGGCGATCGCGATGTAGACGATGCACGCGGTGGCCACGAGGCCGCCGAGGACGACGTCCCAGCGGTTGCCGGGGATCGGCCCGGACCGCGGGCCGGCGGCCCGTGGGTGCCACACCGGTGGTGGCGGCAGCAGGACCGGCATCACCTCGGTCGGTTCATCGAGCGTGTGCCGGGGCCGCGGGATCACGACCGTGAACCGGTCGGTCTCGGGCGAGAGCGCAGGTCGGGGTACCCGCGGTAGCCGCCGGGTGCCGTCCAGCTGCTCGGTCCGGCTCAGCTCCTCGAGGCCCGGCCGCTCCGGGTTGTTCACCAGCTCTGTGCGGTCGGCGGAGGGTCCGGCGCCGAACGCGGTCGTGCGCGGCGCGTCGAGGTCCGGTTCGTGCAGCCGGTGGCGGCCGCCGCCGCTGGGTGGGGAGCCCATGACGTCCTCCTGTGCCGGCCGCGGCAGCGAGGGGGACGCCGCGGACCGGGTCGTTCGGCGCGCCGCCCGGGGGCTGGACACGGCGCGCTCACCCCGTCCTTTCGCCCCTCCTCCGGCCGCGTTACCGGCTCGCGACATAAGCGGCCGTTCGTCGCAGACCACTGGTCCGATCGCCGCCTAGCCAGATGATCGGGCGCGATGCGCATCCGGGTGACGACGATCAAGCCGGTACCGTCGGCGCGTGCTGTCCTCCCGCCCGGACGGCGATCTGCTGCCCGCGCGGGCCCGCCCGGCGACGGCCGCCGTGGTCCTGCTCGCCGTCGCCGTCGTGGCGGTGCTCGCCGTCCGCTTCGCCGACACCGGCCCGGCCGGGATGAGCGCGCTCGATCGCGCGCTGGTGCGGCCCCGGTTCCCGGGCCGCTCGGCGCTGGAAGCGCTGATCTGGATCGGCTCACCGCCGGTGGTGATCACGATCGCGGCAGTCACGGTCGTCGGTGCGTTCTGGCAGGGGCAGCGTCGGTTCGCCGCGCTGGCCCTGCTCGGCCCGGGACTGACCGGGTTGCTGACGACGGTGCTGAAGCCGGTGGTCGGGCGCACGATCGCCGACGGCGAGCTGTGCTACCCGAGCGGGCACACCGGCGGCGCGGCGGCGCTGGGCCTGCTCGTCGCGTTCGCGCTGATCCGGATCCGGCGCGTGGGCCCGGCCCAGGCCGGGCTCCTGCTGTTCGCGGTGAGCGCGGTGCCCGCCGCGATCGCGGGCACGGGGATGGTCTTGCTGGGCGCCCACTACCCCACCGACGTCATCGGCGGCTACGCCACCGCCGCCGCGTGCGGGCTGGGCTCGGCCCTGCTGATCGACGTGCTCGCCCGCCGTGGGCGCCGGAGCTGACCGGCGCCCACGCGGGAGGGAAGCGGTCAGCGGTGCGCGGTGGTGGGGTGCTGGCGCGGGCGCGGCCCGGCCTGCTCGGCCAGCATCCGCAGGCCCGAGAGCAGACCGCCGTGCAGGTCGTTCTCCTTGAACGAGGCGATCATGCTCATCACGGCGAGCTTGGCGCCGCGGTCGGGCAGGCGCAGCCGCGCCTCCGGCCCGGTCACGACCTCGATGTGGCGCTGATCGGGGCTCACCGCCACGAGGACGGCGTCGCTCGGGTTCTCGAGCTGGTCGTGCAACTCGGAGGCACGGGCCGCCGGGTCCGGCCCCAGGTCGCCCAGGTAGAGGCTGAACAGCAGACCGGTCTCCCGGCTGGCCATCGTCAGCGCTTCGTCGAGCCGGGTCAGCTGCGACGGCGTGAACGGCACATCGGTCTTGGTCGGCTCCTGGAACGGCTGGGCGGCCGAGATGCGCCCCGACGCGGTCACCACCGCACCGTTCGGCAGGTCCTCCGGGTCGACGGTCGCGACGTCGTGCCCGTGCCCGTGGTCACCAGTTGCCACGTGCGCCTCCCTTGTCGCCGGTGCGCGGGTGCTCGGTGGCGGCCGGCAGCTGCGCGCCGGCCGGGTTCGCCGTCCACCACAGGGGCTTGAAGTTCCACGGGTCACCGGGCCGGTACTTGGGGCGCCGGCGCAGCTTCGGCACGGCGACCAGCGCGGCCACGACCGCGTAGATCACCACAGGCCCAACCCCGAGGAAGAGGATCGTCTCAGGCACGGACAGCGTCACGTGCGGAAATGTAGTCGATGTGGGCCGGTCCGCCCGGTGGACCCCTCGTGGCGCAGCTAACGCGGCGCCCGCGTCCGACGAGTCCATGCGCTGTCCACGTCGGGCACGGTTCTGCGGAATGAGGGCGCTGTCATGAAAGTCGTTCTGTTCTGTGGCGGTTACGGGATGCGCATGCGCGACGGAGTGTCCGATCTGCCCAAACCCATGACGACGGTGGGGCCGCGGCCGCTCATCTGGCACGTCATGCGCTACTACGCGCACTTCGGGCACACCGAATTCATCCTGTGCCTGGGCTACGGCGCACACCACATCAAGGACTACTTCCTCTCCTACGCGGAGACGGCGTCCAACGACTTCATCCTGCGCGGCGGCAAGGTTGAACTGCTCGGCTCCGACATCCAGGACTGGAACATCACCTTCGCGCACACCGGGCTGGACTCCCCGATCGGTGAACGGCTGCGGCGCGTGCGGCACTTCGTCGAGGACGAGGAGATGTTCCTGGCCAACTACGCCGACGTGCTCACCGATCTGCCGCTCAACGACATGGTCGACGAGTTCAAGCGCAGTGACGCCGTCGGTGCGCTCCTGGCCGTGCCGCCGCAGTCGGCGTTCCACTGCCTCGAGGTCGAGGAGGACGGCCGCATCTCGGAGATCAAATCGGTGCAGGACATGCCGCTGTGGGAGAACGGCGGCTACTTCGTGCTGCGGCCGGAGATCTTCGACCACATTCCCGAGTACGGCGACCTCATCGCCGACGCCTGCACCCCGCTGGCTCAGCAGGGGCGGATGCTCGCCTACCGCCACACCGGGTTCTGGCACCCCGCCGACACGGTCAAGGAGCGCACCGCGCTGGAGGCCCGCTACCGGGCGGGGAACAGCCCGTGGATGCTCTGGGAGACCACGCCGCAGCGGGAGCCGCTGCAGGCGGTCATCGCCGGGCTCGGAGCCCCCGAGCCGCGTCTGTGACGGCGCCGGACCGACCCAACGTCGTCGCCGCGGGCCTCGCCCGACCCGCGGTGCCACCCGGTCTGCGCGCCCCGCTCACCGCCGTCGCCACCGGCGGCTGCGTCAGCAGCACCGCCGTCGGGCTGACGATCTCCGGCTCGGCCGAGCCCCTGCCCGCCGACGACGCACTGCTCGCCGCCGCCGGCGGACCCATCCCCGACCTGCAGCGGATCGCCCGGTTCGTCGACTTCCTCGGTGAGCCGGCCGGCGTGCTGCTGCTCGGCGGGATCCTGGTCGCGATCTGCCTGCTCACCGCCCGGTGGCGGCTCGCCGCGCTCACGGTGCTCGGTCAGGGCGCGGTCGCGGTGACCAGCGCGGCGGCGAAGCCCCTGGTCGGCCGCGAGATCCACGGCGAGTTCCTCGCCTACCCCAGCGGCCACACCGCGGGCGCCACCGCCTTCGCCCTGGTCGTCGGCCTGCTCCTGGTGCGCCGGGGCCGGGCCGCTGATCTGCTCGTCGTCCTCGGGGTCACCGCGGCCGCGGGGCTCGTCGCGGGCTGGGCGCAAACGGTGCTCGTCGCGCACTACGCCACCGACGCGCTCGGCGGGTTCCTCCTCGCGCTCGGGATCGTGCCGCTGCTCGCCCTGCTCGTCGACGCCGCCGCCGGGTGCGTCGTCCGGCCGGTAACGGCGGACCCCGCCCGGGCGAGCCAGGATCGGGCCGCCCGGCCCCCGTCCGATCACTGAGCCGGCAGCGGCGCGGAGGTGCACCAGGTGACCGACACCGCCGACCGGCCGGGCACGGATGCCGCACCACCGCCGCCCACCAGGGGCCGGCACCGACGCCGTCCCGAGCCGTCCGGACTGGTGCGCAGCTGGCGCGCGGCGGCGAGCCGGATCAGCTGGGGCTTGGCCGACCAGGCCGTCTCGTCGCTGACCAACGTCGCGGTGGGCATCGTCGTGGCCCGCTCGCTGGGCATCGTCGACTTCGGCGTGTTCGGCCTGGTCTGGGTCACCTACGCGGTGATCGTCAACGTCTCGCGCGGCCTCGTCACCGATCCGCTGGCGGTCCGCTTCAGCGCCGCCTCGCGCGAGTCCTGGCGCGCCGCGGCAGCGAGCACCGCGGGCGCGGCGATCGTCGTCGGGCTGGCCGCCGGCGGCATCTGCCTGGTCTGCGGCCTGCTCATCGGCGACGCGCTGGGCTCCGGGTTCATCGCGCTCGCCGTCGTGCTGCCCGCGCTGCTGCTGCAGGACAACTGGCGGTTCGCGTTCATCGTCGGCGGGGTCACCCGCAAGGCCTTCGTCAACGACGTCGTGTGGGGCGTGGCGCTCGTGCCCGCCCTGCTGATGGCCGGCCTGTCCGGCACGGTGTGGGCCTACCTGCTGGCTTGGGGTGCCTCGGCGGGCGTCGCCGCGGCGTACGGCTGCGTGCAGGCGCGGATCGTGCCGCGCCCGGGCCGGACCGGCGCGTGGTTGCGCCAGCAGCGCGATCTCGGGCCGCGCTACCTGGTGGAGAACACCAGCAGCAGCGGCGCTGCGCAGATCCGGCTCTACGGCGTGGGCGCGGTCACCGGGCTGGCCGACGTCGGCGCGCTGCGCGGCAGCGAGCTGCTGATGGGCCCGGTCCTCAGCCTGCTCATGGGCCTGATCAACTCGACCATCCCGGAGGCTGCCCGGGTGCTGCACCGGGCCCCGCACAAGCTGTTCCGCTTCTGCCTCGCGCTGGGAGTGCTGCAGGCGAGCGGGGCGCTCGTGTGGGGTGCGCTGCTGCTGTTCGTGCTGCCCGACGCAGCGGGCGAGTACCTGCTCGGGCCGATCTGGCCCGTCGCGGCCGCCCTGATCGTGCCGGCCACCCTCTCGGTGATGAACGCGAGCCTGCAGACCGCGGCCGCCGTCGGGCTGCGCGCCCTCGGCGCGTCCCGGCGCAGCATGGCCATGCAGCTGATCGGGTCGGCGTTCTACGCGGTGTTCGGCATCCTCGGCGCCGCGCTGGCCGGGGCCGCCGGGTCGGTGTGGGGCATCGTCCTCGCCACGGCCCTGTCCACGTGCGGCTGGTGGTGGCACCTGCACGCGGGGCTGCGGGACCGCCTGGCGTCCCCGCAGCCCGCGGCGTGAGTGGCTGTTCAGGCGGCCCCGTCGGCCGGGGCCGGCCGCACCACGACGGCACCGTCGCGGACCTCGTCGTGCGCCGACGGCAGCCGCAGCGCGCGGGCGCCCAGGTAGCGGACCAGTTCGGCGCAGCAGGCGCGCTTGTCCGCCGCCGGGATCGGGGCGCGTGCGATGCCGGTGAAGAACGCCAGCACGTACTCCCCGAGCAGCCGCGCCACCGGCTGGCCCGCCCGTGCCGGGTCGTGACGGACGCACCAGTCCCGGATCGCCTGGTTCCGGCGGGTAGAGCTGGGCCGGCTCACCCGGTCGGCGCGGTCCCGGCGGAAGTACAGCGGCTCGGGGATGCGCAGGAACCGCCCGATCAGCGACAGCTCCAGGACCAGGGCCCGGTCGGCGTGGTAGTAGCTGCCCAGCAGCCCGGTGGAGCGCAGCGCCGCGGTGCGGATGACGCCGTAGTCGTCGTCGCCGCTGATCGCCCGCAAGAGCCCGCGGTACCGCGCAGCGGCCCGCGGCGAGTCGGAGTCGGCCGGGTACTGGTCGACGACGTCGGTGACCTCGCCGTTCTCATCGATCACGGCGGTCCACGCGGTGGCGAGGACGGCGTCGGGGTGCTCGTCCAGCAGCTGCACGCAGCGGCGCAGCAGGTCGGGATCGAACAGGTCGTCGTGTCCCGCCCACTTGAACAGCGTTCCCCGCGCCAGCGCCACCAGCACGTTGTGGTTGGCCGAGATGCCGAGGTTGCGCGGCTGGCGCACGTAGTGGACCCGCGGGTCGCGGGCGGCGTAGCGGCGGCAGATCTGCTCGGTGCCGTCCGTGGAGGCGTTGTCGGAGATGATCAGCTCGAAGTCGGTGAAGGTCTGGGCGAGCAGGGACTCCAGCGCTTCGGCCAGGTAGTCCTCGCCGTTGAAGACGGGCAACCCGACGGTGAGCCGAGGGGCGTGGTTCACGGCCGTTCCTCATCTCTGGTCGTGGGAGCCGTGGGCGGCAGCGCGCCCGCCTCCCCGGACTCGCCCCGCCCCGCCCGGCCGTTACGGGTAACGCCGGGTCGCCCGGGCACGACCCGGGAGGAGCCATGTCAGGTGCTGATGGAGCGGGGTCGATGGGCGAACGGGGTGCACCACGTCGGGCTGCCCGGCGGATCGGGCTGTTCGGGCTGCTCGGCTCCGGAAACCTCGGCAACGACGCCTCGCTGGAGGCGGTCGTCGCGTTCCTGCGCGCCCGGTTCCCGGACGCCGAGCTGGTGGCGATGTGCGCGGGCCCGGAGCGGGTCAGCGCCGCGCACGGCATCCCCGCCGTCCCGCTGCACTCCTACGACTACGCCGGGCCGCCGCGCCGGCTCGACCCGCTGCGCAAGCTGTGGGCGAAGCTGCGCGACACCGTCCGCACGGCCGTGTTCGTCCGCCGTTGCGACGTCGTCGTCGTGCCCGGCATGGGGGTGCTGGAGACGACGCTTCCGCTGCGGCCGTGGGGCTGGCCGTGGACGCTGTTCGTGCTCGCCGCGAGCGGACGGCTCGTGGGGACGACCGTTGCGCTGGTCGGGGTGGGCGCCAACGAGATCCGCGCCCCGCTGACCCGCCGGCTGATCGTCGCGGCCGCCCGCCTGACCACCCGCCGGTCGTTCCGCGACCAGCTGTCGAAGGACGCGCTCGCGCGGATGGGCGTCGACACCTCCGGCGACGAGGTCCATCCCGACCTGGTCTTCACGCTCCCCGAACCGGCCGACGGCGCCGTGGTGCCCCGGTCGGTGGCCGTCGGGGTGATCGATTACCACGGCGGCGACGACGACCGCGCCCACGCCGAGGAGATCCACGCCGCGTACCAGGCCGCGATCACCGCGTTCGTCGGCTCGCTGCTCGACGAGGGCCGCCAGGTGCGGCTGGTGACCGGCGACGACGTCGACCGCACCGTTGTGGCCACCGTCGTGGCCGCGGTGACCCGCAGCCGCCCCGGCCTCGCCCGGGACCGTCTGCTCGCCGAACCGGTCTCCTCGTACGCGGAGCTGATGAGCCGGTTGCAGCCCGCCGAGGTCGTCGTGGCCAGCCGCTACCACAACGTGATCGCCGCGCTGAAGCTCGGCAAGCCGACCGTGGCGCTCGGCTACGGGGCGAAGAACGACGTGCTCATGGCCGCGGTGGGGCTCGGGGGGTTCACGCAGTCGCTGCGCGCACTCGACCTCGACCGCCTGCAGGAGCAGTTGCGCGCGGCCGAGGCGGAGCGCGACCGCCTGGTCGACGAGATCACCCGAGCCACGAAGGAGTTCCGCGCGCAGCTCGACGGCACGTTCGACCGGCTGGCCGCCGCGCTGACCGGCCCTGCAGGCTGATCACCGGCCGGCGATCGCCGCCTCGTACTGCGCGACCAGCGCGGGCACCCCCACCTCCGGGGCGAACCGGCGCAGGTAGTCGGCGCGGGCGGCGTGGCCCAGCGCGGCGTTGCAGGCGGGCTCCACGACCTCGGCCAGCGCTGCGGCGAGCCCGACCGCGTCGCCGGGTTCGTGCAGCAGCCCGGTCACCCGGTGTTCGACGATCTCCGGCAGCGCACCGGAGGCCGCGGCCACCACCGGCACCCCCGCGGCCATCGCCTCCACCGCGACCAGGCCGAACGCCTCCGGCCACACCGACGGTGCGACGACGGCGGTCGCCCGCGCGACGAGGTGGGCGCACTCGGCGCGGCTGCGCAGCCCGAGCATCCGCACGTCGGCCCGCCCAGCTGCCCAGGCCGCCACGGTGTCGTCCAGGGTGCCGGAGCCGACGAGCAGCAGCGGCAGGCCGAGCCGCGGCCCGATCCGCTCCCACGCCCGGAGGAGCACCGGAACGCCCTTCTCCGGGCTGAGCCGACCGAGGAACAGGACGTGCTCGCCCGGGCCCGTGCGGCGCTCGGGCGGTTCCGGCACGATGTTGTGCTGCACCACCAACCGCTCCCCCGGCATCCCAGCCGCCACCAGCAGGTCCCGCTGCGCCGCGGAGATGCACAGGAACCGGCGGATCCCGGTGCGCCAGCGCTGGCGGTTGGCGCCGAGCGCGAGCGCCACCGGCACCGACGCCAGCCGCGAGTTCCGGTAGCAGCCGTGCCACACGGCGGCGGCACCGCGGGTCGGGATGCACTGCGTGCAGCGGGCACCCGCGCGGTGGAGGGTGCCGGTGGCGCACACCTGGCCGTAGTTGTGCAGGGTGGCGACGGCGGGCACGTCGGCGTCGGCGCACGCCGCCACCACCGACGCCGAGAGCAGCGGGAACGTGCTGTGGACATGCACGACGTCGGGCCGGGTGCGGCGCAGGTGCGCGGCCAGCTCGGTGCGCACGGCGGGGTTCCACGGCACGCGCAGCGGCACGAGCGCCTTCTGCGGGAGCGGCATGCGCGCGATGTCGTCGCTCGCGCGGCCGAAGAGATCCACGTCGTGGCCCGCTGCCGCGAGCAGCGCCCGTTCCTGGTCGACGACGCGGTCCTCGCCGCTGGGGTGCCCGGAGCGGTACCGGTTGTGGACGACGAGGATCTTCACGCCCGGCTCTCCCGCTGCGCGCGCCGCGCCGCGATCGGGCGGTGCACCAGCAACGACGCCGCCACGGCGAGGTTGAGCAGGTACGGGGACGCGTCGCTGTGCCCGACCTCGGTGAACGAGGCGATGCAGCTGTAGACGACCAGGAACAGGGCGCAGGCGCGCTCGGTCGACGGCGGGCGCAGCAGCGCGAGCGCGAGCAGGAGCAGCAGCACCACGACGACGAGCCCAACGCCGATCCAGCCCTGCTCGTAGAAGCTGGAGTACCAAGTGCTGTCGATCGGGAGCCCGGCGAACGACTTGTCGCCCAGCCCTACCCCCATCAGCTCCTGCAGCCCTGTGCGCGGCTGGGTCTCGATGAGCCGCCACACCTTCGCCCGGCCGGTGAGATCGGCGAGCTCGTCCGCGTCCTGGCCGCGGGCGAGCCACGTGGCGATCACCTCGCCGAAGACCACTGCACCGGCCACCCCGGCCGCGACTCCGGCGGCGAGGAACCGGCGGGCCCGCGCGCTGCGGGTCCACAGCGAGCTCCCGGCCACGACCAGTCCGACGACGAGCCCCAGCAGCGCGGTCCGGGTGTGCGACAGCAGCAGCATCCCGACGGCCGGCACCACCACGATCAGCACGCTCTGCCGGTCCAGCCGTCGATCGAGCGCGAGCAGCAGCGCGAGCCCGGTCACGACCGCGCAGTACATGCCGACCTGCGG
Source organism: Pseudonocardia thermophila (assembly GCF_900142365.1). Classification (GTDB taxonomy): domain Bacteria; phylum Actinomycetota; class Actinomycetes; order Mycobacteriales; family Pseudonocardiaceae; genus Pseudonocardia; species Pseudonocardia thermophila. The sequence continues at coordinate 95,360 of NZ_FRAP01000021.1, forward strand.
CGCGGGGATGGGCCACAGCGCCCCGACGAGCCGCCCGCCGGGCCCGGACGTCGCCGCGCCCGGGGAGATCGCCAGCCCGGCGAGCACCGTCAGCAGGATGATGCAGTAGGTGCGCAGGTGGTACCCGACGAACCGCAGGTCGCCGCTCCACCAGCGGGCCAGCAGCCACAGCGTCAGCACGAACACCGTGAACCGGAAGCAGCGGAACAGCGACCCCATGCCCGACTCCAGGCGCAGGCTCGTCACCACGCTCGTGATCACCATCAGCGTGAGGACGACGAGGTAGGCACTGGGCCGGATGCGGACCGGGCGGTTGGCCGCGAGCGCGATCGCGAACGCCGCCATCAGGGCGCCCATCGTGACCAGCTGCCCGACCACCCGCGGGAACGGGATGATCAGCTCGACGCCGGTGAACCCCAGGGTGTTGACCGCGAGCAGCCCCCACGCGACACCGACGACGCGCGGTGGTACCCGCGTGTCCTCCCGCACCCGTGCGGCGGGTTCGTCGCGCGTCGTCATGGCGGCTCCCGGGAACCTCAGCAGGGGACGGTGTCGGTGGGTTCGAACGAGCTGCCGCTGTCCTGCCCGGACTGCTGCCACTGCTCGGGCGGGATCACCTCGTCCACCGCGCCCACGACGAACGTCCACGCCCCGCGGTAGATGTTGGCGTACCAGCGGTTGTCCTGCGCGGTGGCGATCGCCACCTGGATGACCTCGCCCTTGTAGGGTGACCACTCCGGGTAGGTGCCGTAGTTGGACAGGATCGCCATCTTGTTGGCGAAGCCGGCCGGGCAGCCGACCGGAGCGGCGGCCGCGACGAACGTGTTGTCGTGCACCTCGACGCGCTGGGTCTTCCAGCGGCAGTCGTCGTAGAGCGGTCTCTGCGCGATGCCCGGCTGGGTGCACTGCTCCCGGTCGGCGACCAAGCGGGTGCAGCTGCCGGTGGAGGTGTTGGCCGGGCTGTTGCAGAAGCGGTCGGCGTTCTCCCACGCGGTGATGCCCGACCAGTTCTGGTCGAACACGTTGCCGTAGATCTCGATCTTGTCGGTGCGCGCCGGGACGCGCGGCTCGCCACCGGACTCGCTGAGGTAGACCGCGGGCTGCGGGAACGCGTCGTTCTTCGCGGCGATGCTCCTGCCCTCGGGGATGCCGTTGCTGCGGATCACGTTGTTGCGCAGCACGAGGTTGTAACTGGCCTCGTAGAACAGCGCACCCGAGTCGTTGTTCTCGATGAGGTTGCCCTCGATGAGGAAGTCGTTGTCGTTCGTGTCGGCCCACAGCCCGGGGCCGCGGTTATCGTGGATCCAGTTGCCGCGCACGTCGGCGCCGTCGACCGCCCAGAACTTCATACCGCCGGTGCAGCCGCAGCCGGGCTTCTGCGCCTCCCAGTCGTCGGTGTTGTTGCCGACGACCTCGTTGTACTCCACGACCAGCCCGGTGATGCCGTTGCCGGGCTGGAACGCGTTGAGTCCGTACTGGCCGTTGTTGCGCAGGCAGTTGCCGCGCACCTGCTGGTCCGCGCCCGCCATGAGGCCCGCGCCGCGGTTCTCCTCGATGGCGTTGCCCTCGATGATCCAGCCGTTGCCCGAGTCGTGGTTGACCACGCCCTGGTCGTGCGGCGGGTTGAAGCCGCGCACGGTGAGGTGCTTGATCGTGACGCCGGTGGCGGTGCCGACGAACGCGTAGCGGTTGATGCCGCGGCCGTCGAGCACGGCGCCGGGCGCGCCGAGGTAGACGTTGCCGTCCTTGGGCGTGACCTGCCCGAACTGGTCGGCGCCGAGCGTGTGCGTGCCGGGGGCGAGCCAGAACGTCGTGCCGGGCGGGCTCGCCGTGGTCTTGCGCATGAGGTCGCCGTCGACGGCGGGATCGACGACGACCGCGCCCTCAGGCGCCTGCGCCGGGCCGGGCGGGAGCCGGTCGCAGACCCGGGCGGGCGGGGTGGCGGGCAGCGGCGCCGGGCCCGCAGTGGCCGGACCGCCTTCCGTGGACGGCGGGCCGGGGGTGCTCGTGCACGAGGCGAGCAGCGCGACGGCCGCCAGCAGCAGCACCAGGACGGACGCCCGGTGCGCGCCGCGGGAGGAAGGCATGTCGGGACCTTTCGCTCAGGGAACCGGCTCGGAGGTGGCGCGGACGGTGAGGTGGGTGCGGACGACGAGGCCGGCCGGATCGGTCACGCCGGTTCCGACCAGTGTGGTGCTCACCACCTTCCGGCCGAAACCCGGCGAGTACCAGCCGAGCGGTGGATGGGTCTCCCCGCGGTGCACCGTCCACGACAGCCGCTTCGGCAGGCGCAGCTCGCCCGCGCCGCCGGGCCAGCGCAGCCGCGCGGTGGAGTCCGTCAGCGCGACGCTCACATCGGGCCCCAGGTGGAAGGCGAGCCGGCAGGCGTGCCCGGCGGGCCCGTCCAGCTCGTCGGTGATGACGAGGCCGATGTCGAGGCCGCGGCCGTCGAGCCGCACCGAGCGGCGGTGGACGCCCGCGCGGCCGTAACCGGTGTGCTCGGCCCACCAGGCCCGCGGAGCGCTCGCGCGGACCCGGGTGCGGGCGTGGCGGATCCACAGGAACGGCCCGCCGGAGCGGGACTGGTCGCGGCCGTCGACCTCGAGGGTGTTGTGCCCGATCGTCGAGCGGAAGTACCGCCGCCACGTCGGCTCACCGTGGTAGCAGTAGGTGCCCGGGTCGGCGAGGACGTCGACGCCGTCGTGGCGGACCTCGACCGACAGCGCGTCGGCGTGCGCGTGCGCGGCGATGGAGAGGAACCCGTGCGGGCCACCGTCGCAGCGGCACCACAGCTCCGGCCCCTCCCCCGCTGCCGTGCGCAGGATCGTCAGTCCGGCGTCGGGCAGCTCGTGCGGGCGGGTCGTCGGCCGTGGGTCGAGCGCGGCGCGCCGGCCGGTCGGGGCGGCCAGCGCGGCGAGCGCGGTGGAGAGCACGTCGCCGGCCGGGTAGACCGGCCACCAGTCGCGGCGGCCGAACAGCGCGTCCCCGGTCGCCAGCAGGGACGCCCAGCGGTCGGTGGCGGTGCCGTCGAGGACGAGGCCGCGGCCGTCGTCGGCGTCGCCCTGCCGCGGCGGGCGCAGCCGGACGTCGACGATCGCGGCGAGCGCGTCGCACATGCGCACCAGCGCGTCCCACGTCGTGTCCGGCACGGGATGCCCGGCCCGGGCGGCCTCGACCGCGGCGGCGAGACCCAGCTCCAGGACCAGGCCGTGGTACTCGGTGGCGAGCTCCCGGTTCAGCCCGGACGGGAACGTGTTCGCCACCAGGTGCCGGTCGAGCGCGCGCAGTGCCCGCTCCCGCCACGCGGCCGACTCGGCGAACCACGGGACCGCCGAGGTCGCCACGACCAGCCCGGCCAGCTCCGCGATGACGTGGTTGTTCGCCGACGAGCCCCGGCTGGGGAACACGACCAGCCACCGCTGGTGCTCGTGCAGCTGGTGCAGCGCGACCGGGTTGTGCTCGAACAGCTCCGAAGCCTGCGGCCAGCCGGCCAGCAGCCGGCGCACCCACACCCACGAGATCAGCCGGATGCCCAGCTCGATCCCGGAGAGCCAGTGCACGCCGCGCAGCGGGGGGTTCGCCGCCCACCACGACTTGAGGTGGTCGGCGACCCGGTGCGCGTAGCGCTCGTCGCCGGTGAGCGCGTAGGCGGCGGCGAGGACCGTCAGGTGCTGGTGCCGCGACGGCTCCCACAGCTGCTTGACGTCCCCGATCAACTCCTCGTCGCGGTGGGGCACGTCGAACGCGTACGCGTCGGCCGGGGCGTGCCGGCCCGTCTTCGGATCGAGGAACCAGTCCGGGGCGGCCATGTCGGTGCGCTCCACCCCGAAGAACTCCGCGCGCCCGTCCATCAGTCGATCGGCGGTCTCGATCAGCGCAGCCTGCGCCTCTGCTGTCACCCGGGCGAGCGCGCCTTCCGGCAGCGGTGCTGCGAACACGCGCTCGGCCAGCCAGCTCGCCGTCGCGGGCGCGGCGCCCAGCCGGCGCCGGAAGCGGCGGACGCGGGCCGCGGTCACCACCCGGCCGGCGATCTCCGCGGGCCCCATCCGGGAGAGCCGGCGCAGGTACCAGCCGGGCCCCATCACGACAGCGGGCCCGCCAGCCGCACCGGTGAGCCGGTGGTGAGGCTGGTGGTCGCGGCCAGCGTCGCGCGGGTCGTGGTGGCGAGCGAGTCGATCCCGACCGGCATCGGCCCGCCGGTGCGCACCGCGGTCAGGAAGGCCTCCAGCTGTGCGGCCTGGCCCTTGTCGCGGCCGCGCGGGATCCGCGGCGACGACCACTTCGACTTCCCGAGGACCGCGGCGTGGGCGAAGTCGTCGAACCGCAGCACCTGCCCGTCGGCGAGCAGATCGATGGTCTCCTTCGGGAACCGGGGGGACCCGGTGGTGGCGTAGGTGATCACCGCGGTGGAGCCGTCCGGGTAGGTCAGCACGACCTGCAGATCGGTCTGCCCGGGCGTGGCGGCGGCGAACACCGACACCGGATCGGCGTCGAGCAGCCAGCTGACGGTGTCGACGAAGTGCCCGCCCTCACCGGCGAACCGGGAACCCTCCGCCGCCTCCCGCAGGTACCAGCTCTGCGCGTCCAGCGTGCCCGCGTTGACCAGGTAGCGGACGGTGGCGGGGCCGATCCGACGGCCCAGCCGCGCTTTCGCCTCCACCAGCAGCGGCGCGAACCGGCGGTTGAACCCGACCTGGAGCCGGTCGTTGCCGGACGCGTCGATCGCGTCGAGGATCGCCTCCAGCTCCGCCTCGGTCAGCGCCAGCGGCTTCTCGACGAACACGGCCTTGCCCGCCGAGAGCGCCCGACGGGTCAGGTCGGCGTGCGAGCTGTGCCGGGTGACGACGAAGACCGCGTCGACGTCCGGATCGGTGAGCACCGCCTCGGTGTCGGTGCCGGCCTCGACGAACCCGAACGTGCGCTTGGCGTTCGCCCCGGAGAGCGCCGAGGTGGTGGCGACCCGCTGCAGCACCACGTCCTCGCGGCCGGTCAGGTGCGGCAGCAGCATCGAGGAGGCGTAGTTGCCCGCGCCGACGAACCCCAGCCGCAGCGGCCGGTCCGTCCTGATCGGCTGTGCGGGCAGCGGGCCGCGGGCCGGGCGGGCGCGCCCGAGGACGGGCTGCTCGACGACCGATTCGGCGGCGCCCGGGTACTCGAACAGGACCGCGACTGCGCGCAGCTGCCCGGAGGACAGCTGCTCGTAGGTCTCGACGGCTCGATCGAACGGGGCCACGTGCGAGATCAGCGGGTCGAGATCGATCTTCCCGCGGGCGGCCAGGTCGAGGACGCACGCGATGTTGCGCCGCTCGGTCCAGCGCACGTACCCGATCGGGTAGTCCACGCCGTCCAGCTCGTACGACGGGTCGTAGCGGCCCGGCCCGTACGAGCGGGAGAACCGGACGTCGAGCTCCTTCTCGTAGTAGGCGTTCCACGGCAGATCGAGCCGGGTCTTGCCGATGTCGACGACGGTGCCGCGGTCGCGGGCGAGCCGCGCCGCCAGCTCGACCGGCTCGTTGCTGCTCCCGCCCGCCGCCAGGTACACCTGGTCGACGCCGCGACCGCCGGTGAGGTCCGCGACGGCGGCGTCGACGATGCCGGAGCCGGGCGGCGCGCAGGCCAGTGCCCCGAGCTGCTCGGCCAGGTCGCACCTGGTCGTGTCGGGATCGACGCCGACCACCCGCACCCCGGACGCCACCAGCAGCTGCACGACCAGCTGGCCGATCAGGCCCAGCCCGATCACCAGCCCGGCGTCGCCCAGCTGCGGCTCACCCCGCCGCACGCCCTGCAGCGCGATCGCGCCGACCGTGCCGAAGGCCGCGTGCCGCGGGGAGAGCCCGGCCGGCACCGGGACGTACAGGTTGGTCGGCACCCAGTTCAGCTCGCCGTGCAGCGCGTGCTCGTTCCCGGCGCAGGCGACGAGGTCGCCCACCGCGACGTCGCGGACGCCGGCGCCGACCTGCTCGACCACGCCGCACAGGGAGTAGCCGAGCGGGGTGAACGAGTCGAGCTTGCTGGTGACCTTGCGGTAGGTGGCGGCCACCCCGATCGTCGAGGCGCTCTGCAGCACCTTCGCGACCTGGTCGGGGCGCGCGCGGGCTTTGCCGAGCAGCGACATGCCCGCCTCGCCGACCTTCATCAGCTCCGTGCCGGTGGAGATCAGCGAGTACCGCGTCCTGACCAGCACGCCGCCGGGCTTGCACGCCGGCTCGGCGACGTCGAGCAGCGCCAGCTCGCCGCTGCGGTAGTTCTGCACGACCTGCTTCACGTCCGTTCCGTTCCCCTCACTGGACGGCACTTCCTGCCCGGACGGCCCGGATGCCGCCCGCCCCGGTCGCCGCGGCGGCGCGGTACCACTGCTCGAGCGTCACGATGTGCCACAGGTGCTTCGACCGGTCCTGCTGACCGGCGGCGTCCTCAGCGGCGAGCCTGCGCAGCGCGTCGCGGCGGAGGAGGCCGCACGACACCAGCAGCCCGTCCTCGACGACCTCGCGCACCAGCGGGGCGAGATCGCGGCTCATCCAGGCCCGCAGCGGGGCGCTGAACAGCCCCTTCGGCCGGTGCACGATCTCGGGGGGCAGGACCTGGAGAGCGGCTTGTCTGAGCGCGGCCTTCCCGCTGCGGCCGACGATCTTGCGGTGGCCCGGGATGCGGAACGCCGCCTTCACCACCTCGACGTCGACGAACGGCACCCGCACCTCGGTGGAGGCGGCCATCGTCGAGCGGTCGGTGTAGGTGAGGTTGAGCCCCGGCAGGAACATCCGGGCATCGGTGAGGCACATGCGGTTGACGTGGTCGTCGAGCGCACTGTCGGCGTACACGGCGGCGTGCTCGCCGAGCACCTCGTCGACCGTGCCGGCGAGATCGGGATGCACGAGAGCGCGCAGCTCCTGCCGGTCGTAGAGCGTGTAGCTGCGCCGGAACGCCTCCTCCTCCGGCAGGTCGGCGAACGACAGGAACCGCTTCGCGAACCGCACCGAGCGGTAACCGCGGGAGGCCGACGCGACCGGCATCCGGTCCACGGCCGCCGCCACGGCGTGCCGCACGGGCCCGGGCACCTTCCGGTAGCCGACGCCGATCCGGTTGGCCAGGTGCTTGCGGTACCCGGCGAACAGCTCGTCGGCGCCCATGCCGGACAGCAGCACCTTGACGCCGGCTGCCCGGGCGGCGGTGCAGATCAGGTACGAGTTGATCGCGGCCGGGTCGCCGATCGGCTCGTCCAGGTGGTGGGTCATGCGCGGCAGCAGGTCGAGCACGTCCGGGGCGATCTCGATCTCGCGCAGCCGCACCCCGAACCGCTCCGCGACGATGCGGGCGTAGCGCAGGTCGTCGGGCATCGCCTCGAAGCGGGCGTCCTCGGTGCGGAACCCGATCGTGTACGCGCAGATGCCGGGGCGTTCCCGGGCGGCGAGCGCGGTCAGGTAGCTGGAGTCCAGCCCGCCGGACAGGAACGTGGCGACGGGGACGTCGGCGATGAGGTGCTTCGCGGTGGAGTCGGCGACGATCGCGGCCAGCTCCTCGGTGGAGACCGGCGGAGCCGCGGCGCCCTCCTCGGCGACGTCCCGCAACGAGAAGTAGCGGCCGCGGTCCGTGCTGCCGTCCGGGTGGATCCGCAGCCACGTGCCCGGCTGCAGCTTCTCCGCGCCGCGGTAGGCGCAGCGGCTGTCCGGCACCCAGTAGTAGAGCAGCGACGCCACGAGCGCCGCTTCGTCCACCGCCAGGCCGTCGACCGCACCGGCGAGCGCCTTCAGCTCGGACGCGAACGCCAGCCCGCCGCCGCGGCGCACCAGGAACAGCGGCTTGATGCCCAACTGGTCGCGCACCAGGACCAGATCGCCGGTGCGCTCGTCGAAGATCGCGAAGGCGAACATGCCGCGCAGCCGCGGCAGGCAGCTTAGGCCCCAGCGCCGCCACGCCTCCAGCAGGACCTCGGTGTCGGACGTGCCGCGGAACCGCACCCCGGCGGCCGTCAGCGCGCGCCGCAGCTCCGGGGCGTTGTACAGCTCGCCGTTGTAGGTGATCACCAGCCCGCCGGCGGCCATCGGCTGCGCCCCGGTCGGCGACAGGTCGACGATCGAGAGCCTGCGGTGCCCGAGGTGGACCTCGCCGTCGGTGAGGGCGTGCCGGTAGTGGCCGGCGCCGTCCGGCCCGCGGTGGGCGACGGCGGCCGTCATCGCGGCGGTGATCCCGGCGCCGCCGGGCCAGCGGTAGGTGCCCGCGATCCCGCACATGATCAGCTCGCCACGAGCCGGTCGTAGACGCCGACGTAGGCCGGGATCTGGTTGCGCCAGGCGAGCACGTCCTCGACGCGGCGGCGGCCGCGCGCCCCCATCTCCTTGCGGCGCACGTCGTCGGCCAGCAGGGCCAGGATCGCGTCGCCGTACTCCGCGACGTCGTTCGGCGTGGCGTACACGGCCGCGTCCTGCGCCGAGACCCTCGTCTCCACCAGGTCGAAGGCCACGACCGGCAGCTCGAAGGCCATGTACTCCATCGTCTTGTTCATCGTGGAGACGTCGTTGAGCGGATTCTTCGGGTCCGGGGACAGTCCGACGTCGGCCGTGGACATGAGCCGGGTGACGAGGTCGTCGGGGGCCCGCCCGGTGAAGTGCACGTACTCGTCGAGCCCCAGCTCACGGGTGAGCCGGCGCAACTCGGGGGCCGCGTCGCCGTCGCCGATCAGGGTCAGGCCGACGTCGGTGCGCCCGCGCCCGGCGACGATGTGGTGCATCGCCCGGATCGCCAGGTCGACCCCGTCCTGGGGACCCATCACGCCGATGTAGACGAGCAGGTGGCGCAAGCCGCGGCGCAGGTCGTCGTCGGGGCTGCCGCGGCGCATCCGGTCGGGATCGGGCCCGGTGCGCACCACCGTGACGTCCTCGGGGCGTTTGCCGCCGCGCCGCTGCGCCACCGCCCGGTAGGACTCGTTCGTCGAGATGACGTGCGCCGACAGCGCGTAGGTGATGCGTTCGGCGAGCAGCAGCGCCCGGTACGGCAGCGCGGCGCGGGAACCGAAGCGCGACTCGTACAGCTCGGGACACAGGTCGTGCTGGTCGAACACCATCCGCACACCGAACACCACCTGGAACGGCAGCACCGCCGTCCACAGCACGTCGGGCGGGTTGCAGACCTGCACGATCCCGAACGGCGCCCGCCGGTAGGCGCGGACGAGGTTGACCAGCGTCGCGAGGATCGACCACGCGTACTCGGCCAGGAACATCACCTGCCGGGTGACCGGCGGGAACGCGGGGTAGGCGAAGATCGCGACCCCGTCGATCTGCTGGAACGTCGGATCGCCCTTCCCCTTCGGGCACACCACCGACACCCGGTAACCGGCGGCGATCAGCGCTCGGCACTCCAGCCACACCCGCCGGTCGAACGGAACCGGCAGGTTCTGCACGACGATGCAGACGTGCCGGGAGTTGCGGCGGCCCGGCCGCAGGAACGTCCTCACCAGCCGACCCCCTCGTAGCCGGGGAGGGCCTCCAGCTGCGGCAGCCGCCCGCTCAGATCGAGCACGACGGGCGGGTTCGCCGCGATGATCGCGTCGATCACCGCGGGCCCCGCCGACGAGACGATCGCGACGTGCGCGCCGGCGAGCGCAGCGGCCGGGTCGTCGTAGAGCACGCGCTGCAGGTGCGGCAGCTTCGCGTGCACGTAGCGCAGGTTCGCCCCGGACAGCTTCGCCATGTTGACGATCGGGTCGTGGATGCTCACGTCCAGGCCCTTGCCGATGAGGATCTCGGCGAGCGCGACGTTGGGGCTCTCCCGCAGGTCGTCGGTGAGGTGCTTGAACGACAACCCGAGCATGGCGACCCGGCGGTTGCCCCGTCCGGTGCCGTCCACGGCGCGCAGCACCCGGTCGGCGACGTCGCGCACCACCAGCTCGTTGGACGCCATCGTCCCGGCGAGCACCGGCAGGTCGATCGCGTTCATCCGGCCCAGGTGCAGCAGGCTGCGCACGTCCTTCGGCAGGCACGAGCCGCCGAACGCGAAGCCCGGCCGCAGGTAGGCGGACGAGACGTTGAGCTGGCGATCCTGCACGAAGACGTCCATGACCTCGCGGGAGTCCACGGACAGCACCCGGCACAGTCGCGCCACCTCGTTGGTGAACGCCACCTTGAGCGCGTGGAAGGCGTTCGATGCGTACTTGACGCTCTCCGCGGCGCGGCTGCTCACCACCCGCACCTCGCAGTCGAGGAACCCGAACAGCTCCTTGAGCGGTTCGGCGGCTCCGGGCGCGCGATCGGTGATGCCGATGACCAGCAGCGGCGGATCGAAGAAGTCGCGGACGCTCGATCCCTCGCGCAGGAACTCCGGGCACATCGCCACCTGCAGGTCGGGGCCGATCGGGCGGCCGGACGCCTCCTCCAGCAGCGGTGCGACGACGTCCTCGACGGTGCCCGGCGGCACCGTGGAGCGGATCACGACGGTGTGCGGCCGGTCGTGGCCGGCCAGCGACTGCCCGATCTCCTCGACGACGCGGCGGACGAAGGTGAGGTCGGTGCTGCCGTCGCGCGCGGACGGGGTGCCGACGCAGACCAGCGACAGATCGGAGTCGGCCAGAGCGTCGGCGCCGGCCTCGGTGGCCCGCAGCGCCCCGGCGGCGACGGCCTGCGCGGCCAGCTCGTCCAGGCCGGGTTCGACGACCGGCGGGTGCCCGGCGTTGATGGTCGCGACCTTCCCGGCGTCGGTGTCGACCCCGACGACGCGGTGACCGCGCACGGCCAGGCAGGTCGCGGTGACCGAACCGACGTAGCCGAGCCCGAACAGGGTGACGTTCACGGCTCCTCCTGGGGGGTGGTCGGGCGCGGAGCGCCCGTTCTGCGGCGTCGTTGCCGCCGGCGCTCGCGGTTCGGGCCGGGCGGGGTGAGGACCAGTGCCTCGGCGGAGGCGGCCTCGTCTCGTTCGCCGGGGTGCAGGACGAGACCGTTGCCCGTCGATCGGTGCCCGTTCCCGGTGCCGTTCGTGGCGCCGTTCGTGGTTGCACTGCCGGTCACGACGAGGGGGACGGTCACGGTCGCCGCGGCGCCGTCGGTGGCGGGTGCGCGGTCGGCGGGGTGGGCGCCCGCGCGGCCGCGGAGCGCGACGTTCAGCGCGTCCCAGAGCGTGCCGTCGCTGCGGTCGCGCGGATCGGGGTGCACGACGACCACCCCGATGACGGTGACGCCCACATCGGCGAGCTGGCGGGCGATCGTGTGCAGCCAGGCGGTGTCGACCGATCCGGTGCGCACGAGCAGGAGGGTCTCGCGGCCCAGTCGCGGCAAGTCCAGCCACGCGGTGCCGGGCTCGACGGAGCCGACCCCGATCAGCCGCCGGTCCGCTGGTCGGTCGTCCGCGCAGAATCCGGTCCCCGCGACCAGCTCCACCTCGGCGCCCTCCGGCGCCTGCACCGGACGGCCGGGCAGGTCGTCGATCAGCGTCACGGGGCCGTCGGCGGCGACGCCGCGAGCCAGTTCGGCGGCGATGTCCTCGACGACGCCGGAGCAGCCGACGTGCAGCAGGGAGACGGAGCCGGGAGCCGATCGGACCAGGCGCACGAGCGATGCGACGGTGCGCTCGCGCTCGCCCTGCGTGGCCGTCGAGGGCCGCAGCAGCGGTCGGCGGGGCAGCTGCGCGACGACCGAGGCGCCGAGGTGGGCGGCGATGTCCTTGCGCAGGATCGGCCTGTCCCGGGCGACGGTGGCGACGGCTGCGAGCACGACACCCAGCACCGTCCCCAGCGATCCGCCCAGGCCGGTGTAGATCACGGCGGTGGACAGGAAGCCGCGGCCGGACCTGTGCGGCGCGTCGATGATCTGGGTCCCGGCGGCCACCGCGGGGTTGCCGATCGCGGCCTGCTCCAGCTGCGTCTCCAGCGAGTCGATCTTCGCGGTCAGGATCGCGCGGGCCTCCACGGCGGTCGTGGACAGGTCCGAGGCCGGGATCGCCGCGAGCGAGGCGCGCAGGGCGTCCTGCCGTTCCTTGATCGCGTCCACGACCGCCCGCGCCGCGTTCTCGGCGCGGGCGACGTGGTCGGCGATGAACGCGTCGGCCAGCGCCTGCGCGCGGGCGATCGCGTCGGCGGTGTCGCGGCCCTCGGCGGTGATGTCGATCGTGTTCGCGGCGATGGACTCGGCGGTGTAGTCCTCGAGGAAGTCGGTCGGGTTCTGGTCCGAGCCCAGCCGCTGCAGGGCCGCGGATGCGACGGCGGTGGACCGCAGCACCGCGATCGAGGTCTTCATCGCGGCCTCACCGGAGTCGGCCTCGCCGATCTGGACGACGTAGACGCGGGTGGAGGCGGTGGTGCCGCCGGGGAACAGGATCGCCGCGACCGCGCCGAGCAGCAGCCCGGCGAGGGCGCCGATCGCCCACATGCGGCGCCGCCAGCGCACCCCGGCGACGAGGCCGCCGAGATCGATCAGGGGTTCCAGCCGGACGACCTCCGCCGTCGGGGCCTCGCCGCGGCTCACGACGATCCCACCACGAGCTCGTCGTCGCGCTCCTGCACGGCCTCCCCGCCGGGAGGTTCCTCCGGCGCGGGTGGTCGCACCACGGACACCAGCGCCGCGCCCGTCACGGGGTGCCCGGCGTCGACGCACGCCCCGCCGATGTCGATCAGCTCGGCGGCGGTGCGCGAGCCCTCCTCGACCAGCACGAGCACGCTGTCGGCGGCGGCGCAGTCGGGCACGGTCGGGCGGGCCGGTGCGACGTGGGTGATCCGCAGCTGGATCGGCTCGGCGGCGGCGGTGCCGCTGCGCTCCTGCTCCTCCGCGGTGACGACGGTGATGCGGTCGTGCTCGCCGATCGCCGACGTGTACTGGTCGGCGTCCCAGATGTCGTCGGTGACGACCGCGACGGCTCCGTGCTCGGCGGCGGTGACCGCGAGCTCCTCGGCCGCACGGTGGGCCGCGCGGTCGTCGTCCACCAGGACGAGGAGCAGCCGGATCGGCCGCCCGTCGGCGCTGCCCAGCCGCGCGAGCAGCCTGCGGTACCGGGTGGTCTCCCCGGCCGAGCGCGGATCGAGCGCCGCCGGGGCCGCCTCGGGACTCTTCAGGTGCTGCAGCCAGCGGTGGAACCGTCCCTCCTCGCGCAGGAGCTCGGGCTCCGGGCGCTCCTCGACGGCGAGGGCGGCGAGCACGGGGGCGCCGAGGGCGGCGGCGACCTCGTCCGGGTCGGTGAGCGGGCTGGGTCGGGTCGCCCTCCACACGAGCGCGCCCGCGCCGAGCAGCGCGAACACGACCGCACCGCCGAGCACGAGCACCAGCGGGCTGGGCTGCGCCGCGCCCTCGGGGATCGCGCGCTCGAGGACCTCGGCCTCGCCGGGGATGCTCAGCTCGCTCGACTCCCGGGCGGCCTGCTGGTCGAGCCGGCTGATCTCGGCCTCGGCGGCCGCGATCGCGGTGCCCAGCCGCCCGAGCAGCGCGCGGTCGGGCTCTTCGGCTCGCTGCGCCTGCGCCATCTGGGCCTTGAGGTCGTCGAGGTTGCGCTGGGCGGCCTCCCGCCGCTGGGCCACCGCGGCCTCGGCGGCGTCCTTCGTCTGGGCGACGACCTGTGCGGAGAACCGGACGTACCCGTTCGCCACCTGATCGGTCAGTGCACGCGCCTCTTCGGCGGTTGGCCCGGTGCCGGTGATCCGCAGGACGTTGCCGTCGAGGACCTCGGCGCTCACGCGGTCACGCAGCTCCACCCCGGTGCCACCGAGCGCGGTGGCGACCGGGTCCAGCACCGCGAGGCTCGTGGCGATCTGCGTCTGGGTGAGCAGCTGGTTCTTGTCGAGCTGCCCGTGCAGCACCACCTTGCTCGACGCCTGCTGGCCGGGGGACAGCACGAACGAGAGCAGGAAGCCGACCAGGGCGCCGAGCGCGGCGAGCGCGGCGAGCGCGCGCCACCACGCGCCGAGCACCCGCGCGACCCCGGCGAGCCGGACGTCCTCACCCGCGTTCATGTGCGTTCCCCCCGTGGCGTGCATGGACGAATCGAGGTTCGGCCGGCGATCTGCCTGATTTGTCCGGCGATGACCTCGCATGACTCGCCCCGTTCCCGTGCGGCGTTACGGCAGGTGGACGAGGTCCTCCTGGCGGCCGATCGGCGATGGCGCTGCCAGCTGTCGGGGTTCTGCCAGGCGGCGGTGGGCCGGTGCCACCGGGCGGCCGGTGAGGAAGTCCTCGGGACGGCCGTGTTCGAGCGCTCTGCGGTAGACCTCGGCCGCCGCGCGGGCCGCGTCGATCGTCTGCTCGACGTCGAGATCGGTGTGCGCAGCGGAGATCACGTAGGACTGACCGAGCACGCCGCGCTGCAGGATCTCCTGCAGGAACAGCGTGCGCATCACCTGCGACGGCGCACCCGACGCGTCGGCGGTGCGGAAGACCTGGCAGGACGGCCGCCCGAGCACCGACAGGTACTCACCGACGCCGGCCTCCGCGGCCACCGCGTTGACGCCCTCGGCGAGCCTGCGGCCCTGCCGCTCCATCACCGCGATCGGGTCGCTCGCCCGGTAGGCGGCGACGACGGCGCGGAACGCGGCCAGTGACATCGTCTCCGCGCCGTTCGTGCTGGACAGCAGGAACACCCGCGGCTTGTCGGTGCGCAGCCCGCCCAGCTCCATCAGCTCGCGCTTGCCGGCGAGCGCCGCGATCGGGAACCCGTTGCCCATCGCCTTGCCCCAGGTCGACAGGTCCGGCGTGACCCCGTAGACGGCCTGGGCGCCGCCCGCGGACCAGCGGAACCCGGTGATCGTCTCGTCGAAGATCAGCACGACGCCGTGGCGGTCGCACAGCTCGCGGACCGCCTGCAGGTAGCCCTCAACGGGCTCGGCGAGCGCCGTGGCGGCCTCCATGATCACGCACGCGATCCGGCCGTCGTCGGCCTCCAGCACCGCCTGCAGCGAGCCGGCGTCGTTGTAGGCGAACGGCCGGACGAGCGCGCGGACCGCGTCGGGCACCCCGGCGTTGATCGGCAGCGTGCCGACGAACCAGTCCTGCGAGGAGAAGTACGGCTGGTCGTGGCAGTACGCGACGAGATCGCGCCCGGTCGCGGCGCGGGCGACGCGGATCGCGGTGCTCGTGGCGTCCGAGGCGTTCTTGCAGAACTTGACCATGTCGGCGCCCGGCACGAGGGACAGGAAGTCCTCAGCGGCGGCGAGTTCCAGCTCGGTGGGGCGGGTGAACGCCTGGCCCACGGTGAGCGCCTCGCGCACCGCGTCGAGGACGGGCTCGTAGCAGTGGCCGAGGGTGATGGCCCGCATGCCCATGCCGTACTCGACGTACTCGTTGCCGTCGACGTCCCACACGCGAGCGCCCCGGCCGCGGACGAGGACCGGGGCCATGCCCTCCGGGTACTGGTCGGACGCCTTCGCGAAGGTGTGGGCCCCGCCGGGGACGATCTCGTGCAGACGCTCCTGCAGGGCGGTGGACCGGTCGAAACTGCGACTCACGGAATGCCCTTCAATAGGCGCCGCGGCTGTTCAACACCGCGCCGACGGTCTTCCAGAGGATCAAGGCGTCGAGAGCGAGGTTCCAGTTCTCGACGTAGCGCAGATCGAGGCGGACGGCCTGCTCCCAGGACAGGTCGCTGCGCCCGCTGATCTGCCACAGCCCGGTGAGCCCCGGCCGTACCAGCAGGCGGCGCTGCGCGGCGGGCGAGTAGGCCTCGACCTCGCTGGGCAGCGGTGGCCGCGGCCCGACGAGCGACATCGACCCGGCGAGCACGTTGAACAGCTGGGGCAGCTCGTCCAACGAGTAGCGGCGCAGGAACGCGCCGAACCGGGTGACCCGCGGATCATCGCGGATCTTGAACATCGGCCCCGCGCCCTCGTTGGCGTGGGCCAGCTCGGGCAGCCGCGCCTCGGCGTCGGGCACCATCGAGCGGAACTTGAGCATCCGGAACTCGCTGCCGTGCCGGCCCACCCGCGTCTGCGTGAAGAAGACCGGGCCACCGTCGAGCTTCACACCGACCGCCACGGCCAGCAGCACGGGCGAGAGGAACACCAGCAGCAGCAGCGCGCCCAACCGATCCACGATCTGCTTGGCGACCCAGGCGACGCCGCTGAACGTGGGCCGGGTCAGCCGCAGCAGGGGCAGGCCGTCGACGGGGTCGACGTGCAGCCGCGGCCCGGCGACCTCCATGAGCCCGGGATCGACGACCAGTTCGGCGTTGATGTCCTCGATGTCCCAGGCGAGCTGGTGCAACCGGCGTGACGTCCACCCCGGGGCCGGGCAGACCGCGACGACCCGCACGGCGTGCTGGTGGACGACGTCGCCCACCGCGTCGAGATCGCCGAGGACGGGCACCCCGAGGATCTCGTCGCCGCCGTCCGGCGCGTGCCCGGTCGGGGTGCAGACACCCACTACCCGCCAGCCGCGGGCGGTGTCGCGACGGGTGCGATCGATCATCTCGGTGACCGCCTCGTCGCCGCCGACGACGATCGCCGGGTGCACGCAGCGGCCGCCCCGGCGCAACCGGTGCAGCCACTTCCGCAGCGCGAGCCGGCCGAGCACGCTGAGCAGCCCGGCCATCGGCATGAGCCCGAACACCCAGGGCCGCGCCGCCGTCGCCTGGAACGCCAGGCCGAGCATGCCGAGCGACACGGCGCTGGTGACGACCGCCTTGATCAACCGCCCGAACTCGTCGGACCCGTGGCCGAGGATGCGCGGGTCCCAGGCCCGGCAGACGATCATCGCGACGACCATGAGGAGGCCGGCGAGGATGCCGACGCCCGGGGCGACGTTGCCGAACTGCGGTACCTCGCGGCCGAGGCCGAGGGCGTTGCCGGCCACGACCGCGAGGACGATCGCGGTGAGATCGACGCCGATCGTCAGCGCCCGGTAGCGGCGCTCCCAGCGATCCACCACCTGCGGCTGCACCGGCCCGGCCGGGCGACGTGCAGTGGGTCCAGGCCGTGCAGGTGCGCCCCGCCGCGCACGGCTCAACCCGGTGTCTGAACTCACGTGTCCCTCGCATCGCAGAGGAGGTGTCCGCGACGCCGCTCCCCGCTGTGGCGCGCGATTGCTACTCGACGTGAGCACGGGGGGCGTTACCTCGATCACACAGACCCGTTCGGAGTCATGCGGTCGCGACGGCTCCGGTACCCGCGTCGGCCCATCGGCCGCCCGCGGCCTCGATCTGCGGATACGCCTCGCGAACCTCGGCGATGAGCTCGGAGACGAAGACCAGCACGGTGTCCGGGGAGGCGGCGACGAGCCGGTCGGGGGACACGATCGGCACCCGCGTTCCGGGCATCCGGCACCCCTGCTTGGCCGGTGACAGATCGGCCACGGAGAGCAACCGATCGTGGTCCGTTCGGGTCGAGTTCAGGAGAGCGACTGCGCGGGACGCGGCGCTGTAGCCGTGGACCCGCTCGCCGGCCGCCGCGGCGGAGTCGAGCAGCTGCCGCAGGGCGGACGTGGCAGCGTCCATGGCCCGCTGCAGCCCGCGCAGCGCCTGGGGATCGCGGACGCCCGCCGCCAGTTCGACCGTGATCACCTCACCGACCGACGCATCCGGACGGCCGCCGCGGCGGGCCGCGACCAGGACCGTGCCGCCGTAGAGCGGGAACGTCCAGGCGGAGACGATCCCCAGCCCGCGATCGGCGAGCATCCGCTGTACGACGGGCGCGGAGTAGTACGCGTAGTGGCCGTGGCGCACCGCGTTCCACTGACCTTCGCGCAAGATGGCGGCGAGCGTGTGCCACTGGAAGAGCACCAGCCCGTCCGGGGCGAGGTGGGTGAGCAGCCCGTCGAGCGCCGCAGCCTGGTCGGTGGCGTGCATGAGCCCGAACGAGCCGTCGACGACCACGTCCGCCGGTCCGTCGCCCGCCGCGTCGAGGCCGTGCTCGGCCAGCAGCGGCAGCCAGGAGCCACCGTGCGGGGTCGGGCCCTCCACCACCCGACCCCGCGACGGCAGCAGTCCGGCGGCGACCACGGCCCGGACGGCGTCACGGCGCTGCTCGGCCAGCGCCCGCGGTTCGACGCCCGCCGGCTGGTCCGGCAGGTCGGCGTCGTCGGCGAGCTGGGCGAGCCCGCAGTCCGCGCACAACCACAGCCGCAGCGGGGCGACCGGGTCCGGACCGGGATCGTCGAGCGGCGGGAAGTACTCGCAAGCCGGTTGGTCACCGAGGTCGAGCACCAGCTCGCCGCGCTCCGACCTGCAGTACCGGCATGCGCCCATAACGAAAGCCCTCCGCCTGCCGAGCCCTCCACCGTGCATGTACGCGAGGAGTCGCTGGCCGGAGTGCTCACGTTTCGCCCCACGCCGCACCGCGACGACCGGGGAGTGTTCACCCGCACGTTCGACGCCGCGATCGCCGCCGAGCACGGCCTGGCCCCGGACGCGTTCGTCCAGGACAGCCAGTCGCGGTCGCGCAAGGGCACCGTGCGCGGGCTGCACGGGCGGCGCGGCCGCGGCGAGGCCAAGCTCGTCCGCTGCGCGCGCGGCGCGGTGCTGGACGTGCTGGTCGACGCCAGGCCCTCGTCGCCGACGTTCGGGCGATCACTGGCGATCCGGCTCGACGACGAGGAGTTCACCACCCTGTACGTCCCGCCCGGGCTGCTGCACGGCTTCCAGGCGCTCACCGAGTCGGCCGACGTCTGCTACCGCATCGACCGGCCGCACGCGCCCGGCGAGGACATCGCGGTGCGCTACGACGATCCCGACCTGGCGATCGAGTGGCCGCTCCCGGTCACCGCGATGAGCGAGCGGGACCGCGCGGCCGGCTCCTGGCGGGAGCTGCTCGCCGAGCTGAGTACGGAGCTGAGTACGGAGGCGGGCCGCTAACGGCGGGCGGGCCCGCAGCGAGTCGTGCGGCATGAGGTCATCCCGATGACGGGCGCGGCCGCTCCCCGCGGGGAGCCGACCTGCCGCCTCTGCGGATCGCAGCACCTGCGGACGTTCCTCGACCTCGGCGCCACCCCGCCGTGCGAGCTGTTCCTCACCGCGGACGCGCTGGACCTGCCGGAGGTCACCTACCCGTTGCACGTGCGCGTGTGCGAGCGGTGCCTGCTGGTGCAGCTGCCACCGCTGATCGATCCCGACGAGACCTTCACCGAGTACGCGTACTTCTCGTCGTACTCGACCTCGTGGGTCGAGCACGCGCACCGGTTCGTCGACGACGCGGCCGAGCGGCTCGGGCTGGGCCCCGACTCGTTCGTGGTCGAGGTGGCCAGCAACGACGGGTACCTGCTGCAGCACGTCGTGGCGCGCGGGATCCCCTGCCTGGGCATCGAGCCGTCGGTCAACGTGGGCGCGGCCGCGCGGGAGAAGGGGGTGCCGACGCTCACGGCGTTCCTCGGCGCCGAGACAGGCGCCCGGGTGCGGGCCGAGCACGGCCCGGCCGACCTGGTCTGCCTCAACAACGTCTACGCGCACATCCCGGACGTCCTCGGGTTCACGAAGGGGCTGCGCGCGCTGGTCGCCGACGACGGGTGGGTGTCGATCGAGGTGCAGCACCTGCTCACGCTGGTGCAGCGCAACCAGTTCGACACGGTCTACCACGAGCACTTCCAGTACTACACGGTGCTGACCGCGCAGCGGGCGCTGGCGACGGGCGGGCTGACCGTCGTCGACGTGGAGCTGCTCGACACCCACGGCGGCTCGATCCGGCTGTGGGCGCGCCCGGACGCGGTCGCCGGTCCGCCCGGCCCGCGGGTCGCCGAGGTGCTCGCCGCGGAGAAGGCCGCCGGGCTGCACACCGTCGACGGGCACGACGGGTTCGCCGCGTCGGTGTCGGCGATCCGCGACGATCTCGTCGAGTTCCTCATCGACGCGCGCCGCGCGGGCGCCACCGTCGTCGGCTACGGGGCGCCGGGGAAGGGCAACACGCTGCTCAACTACTGCGGAGTGCGGCCCGACCTGCTCACCTACACCGTGGACCGCAACCCGTACAAGCACGGCCGGTTCACCCCGGGCACGCGGATCCCCATCCACGAACCCGACCGGATCGCGAAGGACCGCCCCGCCTACGTGCTCGTGCTGCCCTGGAACCTGCGCGAGGAGCTGACCGAGCAGCTCGCCTACGTGCGGGAGTGGGGCGGCGCGCTGGTGTTCCCGATCCCCCGGCTCGAGATCGTCCGCTGAGGAGCCGACCGTGTCCCTGCTGCCGCGGCGCGTCGAGCAGCTCGTGCTGCTCGGCGCCCACTGCGACGACATCGCGATCGGTGCCGGCGGCACCGTGCTCGAGATCTGCCGCGCCCACCCGGGGCTCTCCGTGACCGCGCTCGTCCTGACCGGGGGCGGCACGGTGCGGGAGGAGGAGGAGCTGGCGGCGCTCGAGGCGCTCTGCCCCGGCGCGGACCTCGACGTCACCGTGCTCGACCTGCCCGACGGGCGGCTGCCCGAGCACTGGGGCGCGGCCAAGTCCGCCGTCGAGGCACTGCGCAAGCGGACCGAGCCGGACCTCGTGCTGTGCCCGGCGGTGCACGATGCCCACCAGGACCACCGCACGCTCGCCGAGCTGGTCCCGACTGCGTTCCGCGCCCACCTCGCGCTCGGCTACGAGATCCTCAAGTGGGACGGCGACCTCGCCCAGCCCGACGCGTTCGTGCCGATCCCGGCGACCGTGCTGCGGGAGAAGATCGACGTCCTGCACGCCTGCTACGAGTCGCAGACCACCAAGCCGTGGTTCGACGCCGAGACGTTCACCGCGCTGGCCCGGGTGCGCGGCGTGCAGTGCCACAGCCGCTACGCGGAGGGGTTCCACGTGCAGAAGGCGGTGCTGTCGGTGTCGGGTCCCGAGGAGTGACGATGGCGGAGCAGCGACCGGGCGGCGCGGGCATGCGGGTCCTCCTCACCGGGCACCAGGGCTACCTCGGCACCGTCATGGCGCCGATCCTCACCGCCGCCGGGCACGACGTCACCGGCCTGGACAGCGGGCTGTTCGCCGACTGCGTCCTCGGCGGGCTCGACGTCGCGGACGTGCCCGGGCTGGCCAAGGACCTGCGCGACGTGACCGTGGCGGACCTCGCGGGCTTCGACGCCGTGGTGCACATGGCGGCGCTGTCGAACGACCCGCTGGGCTCGCTCGCCCCGCAGATCACCTACGACATCAACCACCACGCATCGACCCGGCTGGCCCGGCTGGCGAAGGAGGCCGGGGTGCGGCGGTTCGTCTACGCCTCGACCTGCTCGGTGTACGGCGCGCAACCCGGCGACGACCTGGTCGACGAGGACGCCCCGCTCAAGCCGGTCACGCCGTACGCGGTGTCGAAGGTGCGGGTCGAGGACGACCTCGTCGCGCTCGCCGACACCGACTTCGTGCCGGTCGCGATGCGCAACGCCACCGCGTTCGGGTTCTCCCCGAGGCTGCGCGCCGACATCGTGCTCAACAACCTCGTCGGGCGGGCGATCCTGACCGGGAAGGTCACGGTGCTCTCCGACGGGACGCCGTGGCGCCCGCTCGCGCACGCCGAGGACATCGCCCGCGCCGTCGTCGCCGCGCTCGCCGCGCCGGCCGACGTCGTGCGGGCCCGCGCGTTCAACGTCGGCAGCGAGCGCAACAACCGCACGGTCGCCGAGATCGCGCAGGCCGTCGTGGATGCGGTCCCCGGCTCCGTCCTGGAGATCACCGGCGAGACCGGCAACGATCCACGCTCCTACCGCGTCGACTTCACCCGCGCCCGCACCGAGCTCGGTTTCGAGGCGACCTGGTCCATCCCCGACGGGGCGGCGCAGCTGGCCGAGGAGTTCCGCAACCGCGGGCTCACGCAGCACGACTTCGACCAGCGCTTCACCCGGCTCGCCGTCCTCCAGGCCCGCCAGGCGGCCGGGGAGCTGGACGAGCGGATGCGCGTCGTGGGGCGGTGAGCTCGGCCCGTACGGTGACGACGTGATCGAACTCGGTGCCCCCGTCCTCGGCGAGCCGGAGAAGCAGGCGCTCCGCGAGGTCATCGACTCCGGCTGGCTCACGATGGGCGAGCGGGTCCGCCGGTTCGAGGAGGACTTCGCGCGGCTGCACGGCGCCGCGGACGCGGTGGCGGTGTCGTCGGCGACGGCCGCCCTCCAGCTCGCGCTGGCCGCCCACGACATCGGCCCCGGCGACGAGGTGCTGGTGCCGTCGATGACGTTCGTGGCGACCGCCAGCACCGTGGTGCACGCCGGCGCGACCCCGGTGTTCGTGGACATCGCCGGCCTCGACCGCCCGCACCTCGACCTCGCCGACGCGAAGGCCCGGCTCACCGAGCGCACGCGGGCCGTCGTCGTCATGCACTACGGCGGCTACGCGATGGACCTGCCGGCCTGGCAGGAGTTCGCCGACACCCACGGGCTGATCCTCATCGAGGACGCCGCCCACTGCGCGGGCGCCGAGTACCCGGTCGGTCGGCACTCGGCCGCGGCGGCGTTCAGCTTCTTCACCAACAAGAACATGACCACCGCCGAGGGCGGGATGGTCCTGGTCGCCGACGAGGAGCGGCGGGCCCGCGTGCGTCTGCTGCGCTCGCACGGCATGACGGCGAGCACCCTCGACCGCGACCGGGGCCGCGCCGTCGGCTACGACGTCGTCGAGCCGGGGCACAACTTCCGCATGGACGAGCTGCGCGGTGCGCTGGGGCTGGTGCAGCTCGCGCGGCTGCCGGAGTGGAACGCGCGCCGGCGCGCGCTGACGGCGCGGTACCGGGCCGCGCTCGACGGGACTGCGGTGCGCGTCCCGTTCCCGGCCGATCACCCCACCACGGCGCACCTCATGGCGGTCGTGCTGCCCGCGGGGACCGACCGGACCGCGGTGATGCAGGAGCTGCGGGCGGCGGGGATCCAGTCGAGCGTGCACTACCCGGCGGTGCACCGGTTCACGGCGTACCGGGAGGCGGCGGGGCGGTTGCCGCGGACGGAGGAGTTCGCGGCGCGCGAGTTGACCCTGCCGCTGCACCCGGGGTTGTCGGACGAGGACGTCGATCTCGTCGCGGGGAAGCTGGTGGAGCTCGTCGGGGGCTGACGGCCGGCGGGAGGAACCGCGAGTCGCGCGTTCCGTCCGGCGAGTCCCGCGTTCGGGCCGGGCGAGTCGCGCGTTTGGTGCCGCGAGTCCCGCGCCCGGTGCGGCGAGTCTCGCGAACGGTCCCCGCGAGTCGCGCGCTCGGCCGGGCGAGTTGCACGCCCGGTCGGGCGAGGCGCATGTTCCGTCGGGCGAGTTGCACGTTCGAGCCGGCGGGCTCGCCGTCGCGGCAGCCGACTTCCGCCTTCGGCCTGCCGCGATCACGTTCAGGTGCGGGTTGCCGCTGTCCCGACCGCGGCGACCGGCACCTCGACCCGATCACGGCCCGCGGACAGCGTGAGGTCCGCACATCCCTGCGCGCACGACTCGCCGCGCGGCACGCACGACTCCGGCCCGAACGCGGTGCTCGTGGGACCGTGCGCGCGACTCGCCGCATCGAACGCAGGACTCGCCGGCGCCGGCCCGCGCCCGGCCCGCTCAGTCCTTCGCGTTGCGCGCGAGCTCCAGGGCGTACTCCGGCCACCACTGGCCGGCCCGCGGTTCGCCGGGGCGGCAGTCGCCGTCGCTCTCCCCCACTCGCTTGACCCACAGGAAGGCGTCCACGAGCGGTTCGCCGGTGTCGAACGTGGGCGGGGTGCCGAGGGCTCGGCCGGGCGGGTTGCACCAACCGGGGCCGCCGTCGACGTCGCCGTCGACACCGCCGTTGCCGTTGCGACCCGTGTCGATCACGAAGTGCTTGCCGCCGAGGGCCGCGGACAGCTCCTTGCCGAACTCGATGTTCTCCTCGGTCTCGAGGAAGTTCGAGACGTTCAGGCTGAACCCGTCGGCGTCCTCGATGCCGGCGCGCTTGAGGGCGTAGACGAGCTGGCCGGTGTCGTGGATGAAGCCGGGGTTGCCGGCGTCCAGGTACACGGTGGCGCCGGCGGCCTTGAGCTCGGCGATCGAGTCGGCGATGAGGTCGAGCCGCTCCTCACCCTTGCCGCACGCGATGGTCTGCGGGACGGCGTCGGGCTCCACGATGATCAGCGCGTTCGTCCCGCGGACGGCGCCGGCGACCTCGTCGGTCCACTCCCGGTAGTCGGCCGCGTCGGCGGCGCCGCCGCCGGAGTAGCTGTCGCAGTCGCGGCCGGGGATGTGGTACGTGACGAGGAACGGCCGCTTGCCAGCGGCCTTCGCCTTCTCGACGTAGGTGCGGGCCTGCTCCTCGACCTCCCACGTGGGCGTGGTGAGCCACTCCGGCATCGGCTGCTCGGCGATCTTGCGCAGCTGCTCGGCGTCGGCGGTGCGGCCCTGCGCCCGCCACTGCTCGATCTGCGCGGCGGCGGGCGTGTCAGGGTCGACGAACAGGTCGTGCTGGCCGCCCACCGGGAGCGGGACCGGGATCGGGGGGGACGAGCAGCCGGCGGCCACGAGCGCGGCGGCGCCGACGGCGAGGACGGCACGGATCAGGGTGTTCCAGCGCGGTGCGGGACTCACTTGTTCAGACCTTGGAGTTTCAGACCTTGGAGACGAGGCCGAGTGCGTAGTCGGGCATCCACTGACCGGCGGGCGGCTCGCCGGGCCGGCAGGACCCGTCGGACTCCCCGGGACGCTTGATCCACAGGTAGGCGTCGACGCGGTCCTCGCCGGTGTCGAAGGTGGGCGCCTGGCCGATCGCCCGGCCGGGCGGGTTGCACCACGACGGGCCACCGTCGATGTCGCCCGTGGTGGCGGGCCGGCGGTTGCCGTTGCGGCTGGTGTCGATCACGAAGTGCTTCCCGCCGAGCGCGTCGGAGAGCTTCCGGCCGTACGCGACGTTCTCGTCGGTCGGGTAGAAGTTCGCGACATTCAGGCTGAAGCCGTCTGCTTGATCGATTCCGCTACGGCGCAGCGCGTCGGCCAGCGCCCCGATGTCGGTGATGAACCCGGGGTTGCCGGCGTCCAGGTACACGGTGGCACCGGCGCCCTTGAGCACCTCGACGGCGTCGGTGAGCATCCCGTGCCGCTCGTTCGCCCGTCCAGCGCACCCGGACACCTCGTGCGGCACGGCGTCGGGCTCCACCACGACGAGCGCGTCGGTGCCCGCCAGCGCACCGGCGAGCTCGCGCACCCACTTCGCGTAGTCCTGCGTGTCCTCCGCACCGCCCGCGGAGAAGCTCTGGCAGTCGCGGTTCGGGATGTGGTACGCGACCAGGTACGGCCGCTGCCCGGCCGCCTTCGCCTTCTGCACGTACGCGGTGACCTGCGCGGCGACCTGCGCGGTCGGCGCGGTGGCCCACAGCGGCACCGGCTGCGCGGCGATCGCGCCCATCCGGCGGGCGTCCTCTGTGCGCCCCTGCTCCTGCCACTCCTGCGCCTGCAGAGCGGCCGGCGCCGTGGGGTCGACGAACAGCCCGGTCGGGGACGGCAGCGGCTTGCCGGGCCGCGGCCCGTCCGCGTCGCCGGTGTTGACGACCGCGAACAGGGCCGCGACCAGCGCGACGACGAGCGCACCGGCCACCGCGCCGTAGAGCAGGGCCTGGGGGCGACGGGTCCGCACGTCGCGCGAGTCTTCCAGAGGCAACCGGCGGCTGGGCCGGTGGTCCGTCACGAGCCCCCCACCACCGGCCCGGCCGGGGTGCGTCATCGCGTGACCTGCACCCACTTCGCCACGGACGGCACCCCCTGGTCGTCGACCAGGAACAGCATGTAGAAGCCCGGCAGCGCGATCGTGTCCTCCTTCGGCACCGTCAGCTCCAGGGTGCCGTCCGAGTTCTTCTCGATGTCGAGCGCCACCGAGCGCTGCTCGAGGTCGGTGACGTGGGTCGACGCACCGGGCTTGATCAGCCGCGCCTTCGCGATCCGGTCCGCGTCCGGGGTGGCGACCGTCATGGTCTCCCCGAGCCCCACCGTCGACGGCGCATCGGCGATGGTCGGCCGCTCCCCGCGGAAGAGGTACGCGGGGGTGAAGATCTCCAGCCGCTTCTCGAACTGCGCCGGCTTGGTGTTGTCCTTGTCCCGGAACAGCGCCTGGCCACCGAGGGTCATGACCTGGCCGGTGGGCAGCAGGATGCCCTCCGCGTGGTAGTCGCGGCCGACGCTGGGGTCCGCCGCGGGCGTGAGCGTGTTCGTGTCCGGGTGGTAGATGCTCGCCGTGTAGTTCCAGCTGGCGCCCTTGGCGCGGTAGTCGCGGGAGCCGTTGGAGATCAGCACCGTGTCGTCGGGCAGCTGCACGACGTTCGGGTAGCGCGTCGGCGCCGGCAGCTCCGGGCCGGGCGTGTAGCGCGGCTTCGGCTCCTTCAGGTCGATCACGTCGATGCGCGCGGTCGAGCGCGGCGACTCACCGATCCCGCCGCCGCCGACGACGATCACCTTCTGGTCCTGCACCGGGCCGGCGAAGGCCGAGCCCGCGGTCTCCAGCAGATCGGGATCGCGCAGCCCGGACACGGGCGTGAAGGTGTTCTTCTTCAGGTCCCAGAAGCCGGGCTCGCGACCCTGGTCGGCCGGGCCGTAGCCGGCGTTCGCGCCCGAGTAGAACAGCACGTCCTTCTTCGCCGTCTGGAACAGCGCGGGGTAGGTCGGGAAGTACTGCTCCAGGTCCTTGCGCTCGGTCCAGGTCTTGGTCTCCGGGTCGTAGACCTCGTTCTGGCCGGTCAGGATCTGCCCGACGCCGTCCAGGCCGGACACCGACAGGATCTGCCCGTCGGGCAGCCCGACGAGCGAGGGGTACCAGCGCTTGTACTGCATGTCGCCGACCCGGACGTACTCCTCTTTCCACGGGTCGAACTCGAAGCTGTCGGCGATGCCCTGGAAGTCCTGCTTGTCCAGGGTGAGCTTCTCCGCCAGGCCGTAGACGTTGTTGACGTCGAGGCCGGTCAGCCCGGTGACGGAGTACTGCGCCGGGACCTCGGTGACGCCGGCGGGCCCCTCGACCTCCGACTCGACGAAGACGGTGACCTCGCTGGCGACCACGTTGACCGGGCCGTTGGGCCGGCGCGGGTTCACCGGCACCTTCTCGGCGGGCGGCAGCTCGAAGTCGTGGGTGGCCTTGTACCTCCGCCCGTCGGGCGAGACGAACTCGGTGCCCTTGGGGAACTCGTGGGCCTTGTCCGGGTCCTCGTTCTTGACCCGCATCGCGCCGCCGGCGAACTTCACCGCCGGTTCGAGCACCTCGTAGCGCTGGGTGCCGCCGGCGACCAGCAGCTTGCCGTCCTGCAGGAACGCGTGCCCGGCGCAGAACATGTCGGCCGGGGTGGGCACGAGCTTCGACTGCCCGCTCACCGGGTCGTAGACGAGCGTGCGGAAGGTGCCGGCGTCGAACATCTTCTGCTCGTTGCCCGAGCCGGCGATGATCAGCAGCTTGCCGGTCGGCAGCATCGCCGCGTGGATGGCGTTGACCTGCACGTCCTCCGGCAGCTCGATGACGTCCCAGCGGCCGTACTGCGCCTTGTACTCGGGGCTGTCGATCAGCCACTGGTGCTGGATCTGCTCCACGAAGGAGATCGCGGGCGGCACGTTCACCGCCAGCAGCACCGCCGGAAGCGCGACGACGACGATCGGCTTCCGGAACTTGTTGACCAACCGGACGAAGCTCCGGATGACGTTCCTCATGCCACAGCCCTGATCTTGACGGTCCGTTCAGAATCGAGTTCGTAGGCCAGCTCGGGCGGGAGCTCCGGGCGCTGAGCGGACTGCGCCGCGGACCGGGCCTCGGAGGAGGCGGGCTCCGGCTTGTCGAGCCAGGCGAGCAGCATCGGGGTGAGGGTGATGATCAGCGCCAGCACCGGCCACATCAGCACGTTGAAGTTCGCGTAGCCCAGCACGAACGCGGCGGTGATGGAGCCCCCGATGACGGCGGCCCACATCAGGTGCCGCCAGAAGGTCCAGAGGGTGTCGGTCGACGACGCCACCGCCTTCGGCGTGACGACGAACTTCGCGGGCCGGCGCAGCAGCGTCGCGAGCAGGCCGGCCGCGTAGATCGGCGACGTCAGGATCGACATGATCATCCCGCGCAGGCCGGGCGAGCCGGCCTCCTCGAACGGGCTGACGTTGTAGCGCCGGTTGCGCACGTACACCCAGAGCTGGAAGAGCGTGGCGTCGACGTAGAGCGCGAGCCACAGCTGGGGCGGCACGCTGATGCCGGTCGCGCCGAGCGTCAGGTAGATCACCGCGTTGACGCAGCCGAGCAGCCAACCCACCGCCATCGACGGGTAGAAGGCCGCGATGAGCATGTAGTGCAGCGGCCGGAACTTGCCCAGCCGGTGCAGCCGCCGCCAGAACGGGCCGATGAGCAGCTCGAACGTGCCCCGGCACCAGCGCAGCTGCTGGCTGAAGTAGTCGTTCCACGACGACGGGCCCTCGCCGACCGCGACGACGTCGGGCGTGTACACCGAGCGCCAGCGGCCGCCGGTGGACGGGTTGCGCCGCGAGTGGATCGCCAGGCCCGTCGCCATGTCCTCGGTGATCGAGTCGATGAGGCCGCCGACGCAGCCGAGCGCCTCGATGCGCACCGCGTTGTTGGTGCCGACCAGCATCGGCGCGCCGTAGGCGTTGGCCGCCCGCTGGATGACCGAGTGGAACGGGAACTGCTGCGACTCCGCGGCCCGGGTGACGAAGCGCTCGTCGTTGGCGTAGCACTGCGGGCCGACCACGAAGGCGACATCCGGGTCGCGGAAGTAGCCCAGCATCCGCTCGGCGTACTCCGGCACGGGGACGTGGTCGGGGTCGACCGACATGAAGACGTCGTAGCGGTGCCCGTGGCGGTCCAGCCAGGCGTTGTAGTTGCCGTGCTTGGTCTTCGCCTTGAAGGCACCCTTCTTGGTGTTGTACTCGGGGATCCCCTTGCGGGAGAAGTGCCGCACGCCCTCCTCGGCGCACATGGCTTTCACCACGGGGTCGTTGCCCTCGTCGAGCAGCCAGACGTCCAGCTTCCCCGGGTAGCGGATGCGGCGCGCCGCGTGCAGCGTCTTGCGCACCATCTCGACCGGCTCCTTGCCGGGCACGATGGTGGTGAGGAACGCCACGCGCATGCGGGGGTCGGGGCGCACCGGGATCGGGTCGCGGGCGAGCAGCGTCGCGAGGGACAGGGAGATGACGTTGACCAGGCGCAGGCCCTCGACCAGCGCCACCGAGCAGAGCACGAAGATGTTCGCGACGTTGACCCACGGGCGGTACTCGTCGTACTCGGGGTGGTGGGCGGGCGCCAGCAGGAAGACCACGAAGCCGATCTCCAGCGCCACGTTGAGCAGCACCACGACCAGGGTCCGCAGGACACGACCCCTGCTCTGGCCGCCGACCCGCTGATAGGCCACCCGGTACTCGCCCGGCGGCGGCTCGGTCACCGGGCCGGCCAGGGTGGCGAACTCCCGGATCCGGTCCGGCGTGATCGTGGCCATCAGCGGTCTGTCCCCCGTGTCCCTCGTGTCTGCGGTGGCGGCCGGGTTCGCTCAGCCCCCGCGACGGGCGGGAGATCGCGCCTGCGTCGTCGAACAGTCGGTCACCGACTGATCGACCACGCCCCCGAGCCTGTTACGTGCGCCACGGCGAGGTGTGCCGTAACGCACAGATGCCGGACCGGCGGTGCCGCCGTCCCCCACGGCGGCACCGCGGTGGCCCAGCACGTCGTGTGTTCGTAGGTGAAGACGCGGTGGGCCCGGCGGAGGTTGCCCCCACGATCGAGCGCGTCGCCGAGGCGGCTTCGAGCACGGGGGCGGCAGTGGACACGACACGAGAGATGCGCAAGCGCGGTGAGCGCGGACGCGAGCAGCGCGGTCGTCCCCCGACCGCGCACAGCACACACGCATCCGCGTCCCCACAACCGGGACAACCGCGCGACCGCGGGCGAGGTGACGGTGGACCACCCGAACGCGGCATCCCGGCAGGGATCACCCGTTCAGCCGCGCCGGAAGCACGTTCGGCGACGACGCCCTGCAGCCGGGAATCCGCCGAGTGCGATAGTGGGGGGCGGCCGGACGGCCCGAGGGGCCGAGCGCCGGCAGGGTCGACGACGTCGATCGTGCCGACGGCGACCCCGGCACCCGAATCACCTGCCGAGAGGACCACCGCGTGACCGCCGCGAGCTCGGAATCGACCTCGGAAACCACGGGATCCACGCCTCCGCGACTCGGTGTCGCCGTGATCGGCGCGGGGTACTGGGGGCCGAACCTGATCCGCAACGCGCAGGCCACGCCGGAGATGCGCGTCGAGTACCTCTGCGACCTCGACGGCGAGCGTGCCCGCCGGGTGCTCGGCGAGTACTCCACGGTGAAGGTCGCGACCTCCGTCGACGAGGTGCTCGCCGATCCCGCCGTCGACGCGGTCGCGATCGCGACCCCGGCGGCCACCCACTTCGCCGTCGCGATGGCGGCGCTGGAGGCCGGCAAGCACGTGCTGGTCGAGAAGCCGATCGCGCCGACGTTCGAGGAGGGCCTCACGCTCGCCGAGACCGCCGACCGGCTCGGCCTGGTCCTGATGGTCGACCACACGTTCTGCTACACGAACGCGGTCGCGAAGCTGCGCGAGATGATCCGCGGTGGTGAGCTGGGCGAGCTGCAGTACATCGACTCGGTGCGGATCAACCTCGGGCTGATCCAGAGCGACGTCGACGTGCTGTGGGACCTGGCCCCGCACGACCTGTCGATCTTCGAGAACATCCTCCCCGAAGACCTGCGGCCGGTGGAGGTCGCCGCCCAGGGCTCCGACCCGGTCGGCGCAGGCCACGCCTGCGTCGCCTACCTCACCCTCAAGCTGTCGAACGGCGTGCTCGCGCACGTGCACGTCAACTGGCTGTCCCCCACCAAGATCCGCAACATGATCGTCGGCGGGTCCGAGCGCATGGTGGTGTGGGACGACCTGTCGGTCACCCAGAAGCTGTCGGTCTACGACTCCGGTGCCGAGATCAGCGCCGCGAGCCTCGACTCCGACGACCGGGCCGCCACGATCGTCGCCTACCGCAAGGGCGACATGGTGGCCCCCGCGATGCCCAACAACGAGGCGCTGCGCGGCGTGATGGCCGAGTTCGTGGCCTCGATCAACGAGAAGCGCGCCCCGCTCACCGACGGCTGGTCCGGGCTGCAGGTGCTCGCCGCGCTGGAGGCGGCGTCGCAGAGCCTCGCCAGCGGCGGGGCGTTCGTCCCGATCCGCCAGGTGGAGCGACCCCACGGAGGCAAGTGAGATGAGTACCGCTCAGCCGATCAAGGGCCAGCGGATCCTGGTCACCGGCGGCGCCGGCACGATCGGGTCGGCCGTGGTCGACCAGCTGGTCGCCGCGGGCGCCGCGCAGATCACGGTGCTGGACAACCTGGTGCGCGGCCGCCGGGAGAACCTCGCCGACGCCTTCGCCGCGGGCGGGGACCGGGTGACCCTCGTCGAGGGCGACATCGCCGACGTCGATCTGGTGCGCAAGCTCTCCGTCGGCCAGGACGTGGTGTTCCACCTGGCCGCGCTGCGCATCACCCAGTGCGCGGAGGACCCGCGGCTGGCACTGGAGTCGCTGGTCGACGGCACGTTCAACGTCATCGAGGCCGCCGCGGACGCCGGGGTCGGCAAGGTGATCGCGTCGTCGTCGGCATCGGTGTACGGGCTGGCCGAGGAGTTCCCGACCAACGAGCGCCACCACCCGTACAACAACGACACGTTCTACGGGGCCGCGAAGGCGTTCAACGAGGGCATGCTGCGCAGCTTCAAGGCGATGCGCGACCTCGACTACGTGGCGCTGCGCTACTTCAACGTCTACGGCCCGCGGATGGACACCTACGGCGTCTACACCGAGGTGCTGATCCGCTGGATGGAGCGCATCGCGAAGGGCCAGCCGCCGGTGATCTTCGGCGACGGGACGCAGACGATGGACTTCGTCCACGTCCACGACATCGCCCGGGCGAACATCCTCGCCGCGCAGGCCGACGTCACCGACGACGTGTTCAACATCGCCAGCGGCACCGAGACCAGCCTGTTGGAGCTGGCCAACGACCTGCTCAAGGCCATGGGCTCCGACCTCGAGCCGGAGCACGGCCCGGCCCGCGCGGTCAACGGCGTCACCCGGCGCCTGGCCGACATCTCCCACGCCGCCGACAAGCTCGGCTGGCGACCGCAGATCGACCTCAAGACCGGGCTGAAGGGCCTCGTGGAGTGGTGGATGGCCGAGACCGCGGCGGGGACGAAGCTGTGACCGGCGACGGGCAGGCGGCCCTGCCGGTGATCCCCGTGATGAAGCCCCTGCTGGGCGAGGAGGAGGCCGCGGCGGTCGCCGAGGTCGTCAAGTCCGGCTGGGTGGCGCAGGGCCCGCGGGTCGCGGAGTTCGAGAAGGCGTTCGCCGCCGCCGTCGGCGCCGCCGAGGGGGTGGCGGTCAGCAACTGCACGACCGGGCTGCACCTGATGCTGCACCTGCTCGGCATCGGACCCGGCGACGAGGTCGTGGTGCCGTCGTTCTCGTTCATCGCGACGGCCAACTGCGTGCGCTACGTCGGCGCCACCCCGGTGTTCGCCGATGTACTGGCGTCGAACGGCAACCTCGATCCCGAGTCGGTGGCCTCGGTGATCACCGAACGCACGAAGGCGGTGCTCGCCGTCCACCAGGGCGGCCAACCGGCCGACATCCCGGCCCTGCGCGAGGTGGCCGGGGACATCCCGGTGCTGGAGGACGCCGCCTGCGCCGCCGGTTCCACGCTGCACGGGGCCCCGGTCGGCACCGGCGCGCTGCTCGCGGCGTGGTCGTTCCATCCGCGCAAGCTCGTCACCACCGGCGAGGGCGGCATGGTCACCACCGACGACCCGGAGTGGGCTGCGCGGCTGCGCCGGCTGCGCGAGCACGGCATGTCGATCTCTGCCGCCGAGCGGCACGCGTCCGGCGGCGTGAAGCTCGAGCAGTACCTCGAGACCGCCTTCAACTACCGGATGACGGACATGCAGGCGGCGATGGGCCTGGTGCAGCTGCAGCGGCTGCCCGGGATGGTCGCCCACCGCCGCGAGCTGGCCGCCCGCTACGACGAGCTGCTCAGCCCGCTGGGGGCGCGCCCGGTGCGCGACCCGGAGTTCGGCACCTCGAACTTCCAGTCGTACTGGGTGGAGCTGCCCGAGGACGCCCCGCCCGCCGTGCAGGTGCTGCAGTCGATGGCCGAGGCCGGGATCTCCGGGCGCCGCGGGATCATGGCCGCGCACCTGGAGCCGGCGTACGAGGGGCACCCGCACATCCCGCTCCCGGTCACCGAGCACCTCACGCGGCGCACGGTGATCCTGCCGCTGCACCACGAGCTGACCGAAGCCGACCAGCACCGCGTCGTCGACGCCTTCGCAGCCGCGGTGCGCGTCCCGTCCGGAGTGACCTCATGACCGAGCCCACCCCCATCCCGCTGGTCGACCTGGGTGCCCAGCGCGACCAGATCCAGGACGAGGTGGCGGCGGGCTGGGAGCAGGTGCTCGCGCGCACCGCGTTCATCAACGGGCCGGCGGTGGGCGCGTTCGAGCAGGAGTACGCGCAGTTCCTCGGCGCGGGGCACGTGATCGGCGTGGGCAACGGCACCGACGCGATCGAGCTGGCGCTGCGCGCCCTCGGCGTCGGCCAGGGCGACGAGGCGATCATCCCGGCGAACACGTTCATCGCCACCGCGGAGGCCGTGGCCCGCACGGGCGCGACCCCGGTGCTGGTCGACTGCACGCCGGACACCGCGCTCATGGACCCGGACAAGGTCGCCGCCGCCATCACCGACCGCACCAAGGTCGTCGTGCCGGTGCACCTGTACGGCCAGTCCGCCGAGGTGGAGAAGATCCGCGCCGCGATCGAGTCGGTGCGCCCCGAGGGCCTGCCGATCCTGGAGGACGCGGCGCAGAGCCAAGGCGCCACCCGCAACGGCGTGGCCTGCGGCGTGCTCGGCGACATCGCCGCCACCAGCTTCTACCCGGGCAAGAACCTCGGCGCCTACGGCGACGCGGGCGCGGTCATCACCGACTCCGCCGACCTCGCCGCGCGGGTGCGGCTCATCCGCGACCACGGCTCGCCGCGCAAGTACGAGCACACCGTGCTCGGGTTCAACTCCCGCCTCGACACCCTGCAGGCCGTGGTGCTCTCGGCGAAGCTGAAGCGGCTCGCCGGCTGGAACGCCGCCCGCCGCGTGGCCGCCGAGCGGTACACGACCTTGCTGAAAGGCGTGGAGAGGGTCGTCACACCGACGGTGGCGGCGGGCAACGAGCACGTGTGGCACCTGTACGTGGTGCGCGTACCGAACCGCGACGAGGTGCTGGCGAAGCTGCACGAGGCAAAGATCGGCGCCGGCATCCACTACCCCGTGCCGGTCCACCTCACCGAGGCGTTCGGCGGGCTCGGCGAGGGCCGCGGCAGTTTCCCCGTCGCGGAGCAGCTGGCCGACGAGATCCTGTCGCTGCCGATCTACGCCGAGATCACCGAGGAGCAGCAGCAGCGGGTGGTCGACGTGCTGACGGCGGCAGTCTCCTGATGGCGATCAAGGTTCATCCGCAGGGGCTCTGCGAGTCCGACCAGGTCGGCGACGGCACGCGGGTGTGGGCGTTCGCGCACGTGCTGCCCGGGGCGGTCGTCGGCCGGGACTGCAACATCTGCGACTGTGCGTTCATCGAGGACGGCGCGGTGCTGGGGGACCGCGTCACCGTGAAGAACGCCACGCTCGTCTGGCGCGGGGTGACCTGCGAGGACGACGTGTTCCTCGGCCCGAACGTGCTGTTCACCAACGACCTGCGACCGCGGTCGGGCACCCCGTTCGGGCCCGAGGACGTGGTGCCCACCTACGTGCGCCGGGGGGCGTCGCTCGGGGCGGGCACCGTGGTGGTGTGCGGCACGGAGATCGGCGAGTACGCGTTCGCAGCGGCGGGTTCGGTCATCACCCGCGACGTCCTGCCGCACTCGTTCGTCGCGGGCAACCCTGCGGTGCACAAGGGCTGGGTCGGCCGCTGCGGCGCTCGGCTCACACAGGACGAATCGGACGATTCGTCCATCTGGCGGTGTACAGGCTGCGACGAGGCGTACGTCGTGGACGACACCACCGGGCGACTGCGACCGCACTCGCCGTAGACTCCCGGGCGCTCCCGAGATCAGCGTTGCTCCCCCGGCTGTCCCCCGAGCCCGGAGGTTCTCCGCCGTGACATCAGCCGTCGACGTCGTCGTTCCCTGCTACCGCTACGGCCATCTGCTCCCCCACTGCGTCCGCAGCATCCTGTCCCAGACCGGTGTCGACGTCCGCGTCCTGATCATCGACGACGCCTCCGGTGACGGGAGCGCCGACGTCGCCCGCGAGCTGGCCGCGGCCGATCCGCGCATCGAGGCCCGCGAGCACACCACGAACATGCGCCACATCGCGACGTTCAACGAGGGTGTGCTCGACTGGGCCGAGGCCCCGCTCACCCTGCTGATCTCGGCCGACGACGAGCTGAACGACGGTGCGCTGCGCCGCGCCGTCGACCTCATGGACGCCCACCCCGACGTGGCGTTCTGCTACGGCCACGCGCGCCGGTGGGACGTGACCAAGCCTCGCCCGCACCTGCGGCAGGGCGCGTGGCGACCGATCATCTACGACGGCCACTCGTGGCTGAAGGGCCGCTTCGACGCCGCCGCCAACCCGGTCTTCTCCCCGACCGTGGTGGTGCGCACCGAGCTGCAGCAGAAGGTGGGCGGCTACAACCCGAAGATGCTGCACACCTCCGACCTGGAGATGTGGCTCAAGCTCGCGCTGCACGGCGACGTCGGGTTCATCTCCGGCGCCGACCAGGGTCTGTACCGGGTGCACGAGTCCAACATGTCGAGCGACTACTACGACACCGACATGGGGCTCAAGGACCTGCAGATGCGGGCGCTGACGTACGAGGAGATCCTCACCAACCACGGCGACCTGCTGCCCGACGGCCCCGAGCTGGACCAGATGTACCGCCGCAGGCTGGCCAAGGAGGCGCTGCTGCGCGTCGGACGGGCCTACGACCACGGCAACGGCACCATCCGGGCCACGCAGGCGCTGGAGGAGTTCGCGCTGCAGATCTACGCCGACGCCCGGCGCCTGCCCGAATGGCGCACACTGCAGCTGCGCAAGGCCATGGGACCCCGGGTGGCACCCTTCTTCTCGCCGCTCGTGTTCACCGCGGTCGGCCGGCGGCTGCGGCAGCGCCGCCTGGACGAACGGTTGATCAACGAAGGAGTCTGACGGTGGGTCTGGTCGAACGGGCACGCAAGTCCGCGCAGTGGCGGATCGAGGCCGCCTGGGACAGGGTGGCGCAGGCGCGCGCGTTCACCGAGCGCCAGTTCATCGCGCGCACCACGAAGAAGCGGGTGCCGACCAGCCGAATCCTCTGCTACCACACCGTCGGCATGCCCAAGATGGGTGTGAACGACGTCTCCCTCAAGCGGATCGAGGCCCAGCTGGCCGCCGCGAAGGAGGCCGGCTACACGTTCGTGCCCGCACGGGAACTCGCCGACCAGAACCAGGCCGTGCCCGTCCCTGGGGACATGCGGCTCGCGCTGACCTTCGACGACGGGTTCCGCTCGATCCTCACCACCGTCGCACCGCTGCTGCGCGATCTGGACATCCCGTGGACCGCGTTCGTCGTCAGCGGCTTCGCCGACGGCCGCAAGGGCCACGACGACTTCCTGACCTGGAAGGAGATCGACCAGCTCGCGTCGGACGGCGTCACGATCGCCAGCCACTCGGTCACCCACCCCAACTTCGCCCGGCTCGGCCCGCGCGAGATCGTCGAGGAGATCGAGCAGTCCCGCCGGGCGCTGCGTGACCGACTCGGCATCGAGACCACCGAGTTCGCCATCCCGTTCGGCCAGTCCGGCAACTGGCCGGTCGAGGCCCAGTCCGCGGCGATCGAGGCCGGCTACGACACCATCTACGCGCAGTCGGTCGAGCGCCGCGCCCCCGGTACGGTCGCGCGCACCTTCGTCACGAAGTTCGACGACGACCGCATCTTCCGGGCGGCGCTGGCCGGGGCCTTCGACCGCTGGGAAGAGTGGTTCAAGGAGTGACCCGTCAGGGCCGCCCCTCGGGGTGCTGCCCGCGGCGGTCGGCGGTCGGCACCGGCGTCTCCGGCGTCGGGCCGGCCGAGTCGACACCCCCCTCAGCGCTCTGCTGACCAGCACTCTGCTGACCAGCACTCTGCCGATCAGCAGTCGGCCGATCAGTGCTCTGCCGACCAGCACGGTGCTGCGCCGGGCGCGGCTCATCCAGCCGCCGGCGCGGCACCGGCGACGGCGCGCCCGGCAGCGGTCCGCTGTCGTCGATGTAGCGATGCCGCCGCGGCGGCTGCCCAGCCTGCTGCTGCGGTCCCCGAGCGGCCTGCTGCGGCCCCGGCGGGGGCGGTCCCTGCCGCCGCGGCGGCGGAGGCGGCATCTGCCGCCGGGGAGCGCCCGGCGGCCCCTGGGGCGGCGGCACCGGCCGCTGCGGCGGACCCTGCTGGGGAGGCTGCTGCGGATACGGAGCCGCGCCTCCCGGCGAGGCCACCGGCGGCCGCCCTGTGGGCCGGTCGCGCGGCGGTGTCGGCGGACGCGGGCCGCGCCCGCCGTTCGGCGGCGCCTGCCGCGGCACCCGCGAACCCCCCACCGGGGCCGGCGGGCGCGCGGTGCCGTACGGCGGGCTGGGCGGCGAACCGGGCACGCCGCCCCGCGGCGGCCCGGCCGGGCGCACGGGGCCGTGCCGGCCAGGAGCGGGCGGAGCGGGGACCGGCCGCTGGGGCCGCCCAGGCGGCAACGGCGGCCCAGCATGCGGGTGCCCTGCGGGGCCGTTGTTGCGGGCGGGCAGCGCCGCCTCGGTCGGCCCCTCCAGCGCGTCCAGTGACCCGACGGGGATGCGCTCGCCGGCCTGGATGGCGTCCTCGGCCCGGTCCACGGCCACGTCCGCCTCGGCGAGCCGGGCCTGCTGGGGCTGCTGGCGCTGCTTCTGCAGCTGGGGCCGGATGAGCGGCAGGACCATCGTCTGGGCGGTCGGCGACCCCCAGTCGCGGATCTGGCGGCGGCCGAACTCCATGGTCTCGTCGGCGGTGAAGACCGGGATGAGCATCGTCGGCGGGTCGAGCAGCGGGTCCGGCCGCTCGACGCCGTCGTCCTCGTCCTCCTCGTCCTCGCCACCGCGGCGCAGCAGCTTCGCCTTGATCGCCTTGACCGCGCGGCGGGCCAGCTTCGGCTCCACCGCCGCCATGCCGGCGAGGAAGATCACCAGGAACAGCAGCGACTCGCCGACCAGGACCAGGATGCCGAGGAAGCGGTTCATCTGGTCGGCGTTGATGATCACGTGCTCGAGGTAGCCGGTCACCGCACCGGCGATCGCCGCCATCACCAACGGCGGCACGATCACGCGCACGACCGTCGGGATCGAGTACGGGATCACCTTGTAGGTGAGCACCAGGATCACGACGCCCACCACCAGCTCGGTGGCGCTCGCCGCGAGGCCCACACCGACCAGGCCGAACGGCGGCATCAGCGCCACCAGCAGACCGAGCCCCAGGACGATGCTCGTCGCGGTGGTCCAGTTCAGCAGCTGCGAGCGCCCGGTCGCCTTGATCGCCTCGCTGCCCGCGGCCTGCAGCGCGATGCCCGGGCCGTACCCGGCGAGCGCGACGAACGCGATGCCCGCGCCCCGCCACTTCTCGCCGAGCAGCAGCACGACGGCCGGTTCGCCGACGGCGACGACCAGCCCGGCGACCGCCGCCGACGCGATCCAGGCCCACTGCAGGCCGCGGATGAACGCGTTGCGCAGCCGGTCCGGCTCGCTCGCCAGCCGCGAGAACGCCGGGAACAGCACGTAGGAGCCGATCTGGACGACCGCGTTGCCCGGGATGAGCGAGAGCCGCTGACCGTAGCGGTAGTTACCGAGGGGATCGGCCGACAGGCCGCGCGCGATCAGCGCCGACTCCGCCGAGGTGCGGATCTTGTCGACGATCCCCTCCAGCAGCAGCGGGAAGGCGAACTTCGCCATCTCCCGCCACAGCTTGTAGGAGGGCTTGGCGAACCCCGGCCACCAGCCGGAGAACCACCACGACAGCACCACCCAGGTGAACATCGCCGCGTAGTTGCCGATCACCTGTGCCCAGGCGCCGTAGCCCATGGCGGCGAAGGTGATCGAGACGACCGCGAACACCAGCATCCGCGCCGGGTCGACGATCAGCCTGCGGCGGAAGTTGAACTGCCGCTGCATCAGGCCGTCGGGCACGTTGGTCAGGGCGTGCAGGATCATCGTGCCCGCGTTGGCGGCGGCGATCGCGACGACCGTGCCGGTCAGCTCGGGGCCGAAGTCGGCGATCATCCCGACGATCGGGGCCGTCCCGACCGCGACGAGCGCCAGCAGCACGCCGGTGCCGGCGGTGGCCCAGAAGACGGTGTCGGCTGCGCGCGCGACGTCGTTCTCGCGCTGGATCAGCGCACCGCGCAGGCCTCCTTCACTGACGCTGATCAGGAAGCCGGACAGCAGCGTGCCGGCGACGAACAGACCCAGGTCGGTCGGCGTCAGCAGGTGCGCGAGCACCAGCGTCTGCACGAACGAGATGACCTGCCCGAACACCATCGCCGCCGCGGAGTAGAGCGCTCCGCGCTTGAGGGTGTTGGACAGCCCCTCCATGTCGGGCGGGCCGACGGCCCGCTCCGTGGACAGCCGGGCGCGCTCGCGCCAACCCGGCCGTTTGCCGTCCGGGCGCTTCTCGATGTCGACGGACGAGGTCATGACAACCTCCCGGCACGGCCAGCCCGCGCGCGGCGAGGCACCGGCGTTCGGCTGGTCACACGGTCCCCTCGGTCGTCATCACCCGCCGCAGCCCCAACGGCGCGACGCCCCGATCACGAGGGTAACGGCGAGGAGCCCCGGATCGTCACTCGAGAAGGACCACGGTCCCCCGAAAGCGGGGGCGGCCGACCCTCACTTCGGGGTCGTGACCTCGTGATAGATCGTCGCGAGGTTGCGCGCTGTGACCTCTGCCGAGAAGTGCTTCTCGACACGTTCGCGGCCCGCGTCGCCCATCGCCCGACGGGCGTCGGCGTCCACGAGGAGCTTCTCCAGCGCATCGGCGAGCCGCTCCGGATCCTTCAGCGGCACGACGAAGCCGGTGCGCCCGTCCTCGACCAGCCGGGCGACGTCGCCCACGTCGGTGGCGACGACCGGCAGCCCCGAGCCCATCGCTTCGAGGATCGACAGCGGCTGGGCCTCCCACCAGGACGGCAGGCAGAAGATGTCGGCGTCGGAGTAGACGCTGGGCACGTCCTCGGGCTCGCGGCGGCCGAGGAGATCGGCCCACTCCGGCAGGTTCGCCCGCACCTCGGCCTCGGCGGCCGGGCCCTCGTCCGGGGTGCCGCCGAGCATGCGCAGCTCGTGGGCGATCCCCCGGTCGCGCAGGATCTTCGACGCCTGGGCCAGGTCGAGAACGCCCTTGCGCGGGGTGAGCAGGCCGACGTAGAGGATCCGCGGCGGGGTGTGGTCGCGCGGGCCGGGGTGCCAGCGGTCGAGCTCCACACCGTTGTCGACGAGCACCACCCGGTCGTCCGGGAACACCTCGCGCAGCATGGCCAGCCCGGCGCTCCACACGGCCACGACCTTCGCCACCGGCTTCATGGCCAGCCGCAGGAAGCGGCGCCGCCGGTCGGACCTGAGCCACGCGCGCAGCTCGCCGCCGTGCGCGTGCACGACGACGGCCGCCCCGGCGCTGCGGGCGGCCGCGGCGAGCAGCCCGGCCCGGATGATCGTGACGGTCGGGGCGAGGGCGGAGTGGATGTGCACCACGTCGCGGCCCTTGGCCAGCCGGCGCACGGCGCGGGCGTCGGCCAGGGTGCGCTTGATGTTGCCGGTGGTGAACTTGCCGCCCTCGGGCGTGCCGGTGTGGGCGACGTTGAGCAGGTCGACGTCGACGAGCCGGGACAGCTCGCCCCTGGTGAGCATCTCCAGGAAGGTCGGGATGCCACCGCGGTCCGGTGCGGCCTTGCCGACCAGCAGGACCTTCAGCTTGCGGCCGGCCGAGGATCCGGTCCGGCTGCTGCCCTCGCTCACGCTGCCCTCCGATCGTCGGAACGGCTGACGGCCCGGCGGAGCGCGTCGGCCACGCCGGCCCAGAACCCGACGCCCCAGCCGATGTGCATCGCCAGGAACGCGGGAGCCACGTACTTCCGCGACTCCCGCGGGAGATCGCGGCCGGTCTTCACCGAGGCAGCGGTCAGCGCCGCGGCGTAGGGGGCGACCATCGCCGCCGCGATCCGCGGCCGGCGCAGGGCCACCAGCCCGGCCAGCACGAGCCAGGCGAGGAACGCCGGCACGAGCACGTGGCGGGGCCGCATCGACGCCGGGTGCTTCAGCGCGACCGCGACCTTGCCGTGCCCGTAGCGGCGGTACTGCTTGTAGAGGTCACCGATGGTCTGGCGGGAGTGCCAGCGGATCTTGATGTCCGGGTCGAAGAGGAGCCTGTGCCCGGCCATCCGCAGCCGGTAGTCGAACTCGTAGTCCTCGTTCGCGACCAGGTCCTCGTCCCAGCCGCCCAGCTCGCGCAGCAGCGCCACCGGGTAGGCGCCGAACGGGACGTGGTCGACCTCCTGCTCGACCTCGCCGTGGTGGTAGACCGATCCACCGACCCCGAACGGGCTACCCAGGGCCGCGGCTATCGCCCGGCCGGCTGGTGTCACTCCGTGACCGTCCTTGCGCCCGCCGACGCCGCCCCAGCGGCCCTCCTGCAACCGACTCACGTTCTTGCGGACGTAGTCGGTCCCGACGGTGGAGTGCGCGTCGACGCGCACGAGCCAGCGGCCCCGCGCGGCGGCGAGCGCGATGTTCAGCGCGCGCGGGATCCCGCCCTGCGGGTTGTGCAGCAGCTCGATCCGCGGATCGGCGGCGGCGCGC
This sequence comes from Pseudonocardia thermophila, assembly GCF_900142365.1. Taxonomy (GTDB): domain Bacteria; phylum Actinomycetota; class Actinomycetes; order Mycobacteriales; family Pseudonocardiaceae; genus Pseudonocardia; species Pseudonocardia thermophila. The sequence continues at coordinate 137,033 of NZ_FRAP01000021.1, forward strand.
TCCTCGACGACCTCGGTGGTGCGGTCCCGGGTCGCCCCGTCGACCACCACCACGATCTGGAGGTTGCGGTAGTCCTGCGCCTGGATGCCGTCGAGCGCGGCGCCGATGAACTTCTCCTCGTCGCGGGCCGGCATGATGACCGTGACCAGGTCGGATTCGCCGACGCCCGGGCCGGCGTCCGCCTCCGTCGTGGTGCGCGCGGCCCCGCTCGGGTCGCTCGGGTCGGTCACGTGCTCCACCTTCTCGGTTCGTCCGGGGCCGCCACTCCGTTGCGCCGAACCGGTGGACCGGGGCGCACGGGCACCGGTGGGGCCGGAACTCGTCGCAGCCGACCGTACCGGGCCGGTCCCGGCGGGCCGCTGCGACCCCGCGTCACCGACGGGACATCGCTGACCTGCACGTTCGGACTAGCTGTAGTGACTCAGGACGTTGTTGTCAGTGCTCGACGGCGTGTCGGCTTGAACGAGGGGAGGGCCTCCGGGCGAGGTGGGTGTGTCTGAGG
>NZ_FRAP01000020.1 GCF_900142365.1 Pseudonocardia thermophila
ATCGAGGGCGTCAAGCCCATCCACCCGCTCGACGTGCTCGACGCCACCCTCACCGCCCGCCGTGAGGGTGCGCTGGTGATGCAGACCTGGACCGTCTGACCGCGGGCGGTCCGCCGGGCCGGGACCGCCGCAGCGGTCCCGGCCCGCGGCGCGCGAGGAGCCCACCATGAACCAACCCGCCACCGCGCCCCTGGACGAGCTCGCCCGTCGCCGCGCGCAATGGCGCGCCTCAGGTGAGGCGTTGTTCCCGACGCTGACCACCGACCCCACCTCCTACGCCCGCGCGGTCGAGGCGATCGGCGTCCTCGCGGCCGCGCTGGCCCGCCGCGGCGCCGGCCTCGACGACCTGGTGGCTGCCATGGGCGATCCGGAAGCGCTCCTCGCCGAGTCCGGGGTCCGCCCGCCCGCGGGCGTACCTCCTGCGCTCCTGGTCGGGGTCGCGTGCGGGATGCGGGAGCGGGAGCTGATCGCCGAGCGGGTGCGCGCAGAGCACCGCGCCGCGATCGAGCGGGCCCGCGCCTCCGGCAGCACCTGGGCCGTGCTGCACGGCCCCGCCGCGATCGAGGACCTCACCGGCGGCGATGCGGGGGTGGCCGGCTGCACGCACCTGCACGTCCCGTCCGGCACGGAGATCCGCGCCAGCGTCGACGCGTGGTCGCCCGCCCCCTACCGCATCGATGTGATCAGACCCGGCGTCGTGCCCCCGGAGGGGCGCTCCTTCGATCGGCGCGAGCCGTTCCTCGAGGAGTACCACCGGTGCCGGCGCATGATCGAGGAGACGCCGTGACCGCCGAGACGACCGTCCGCGTCGAATCCTGCCGGATCGCCGAGGCACCGCAGGACCTGGCCGCCCACCACGCCGTCCGGCACGCCGTCTTCGTGGTCGAGCAGGGCGTGTTCGCCGACACCGACGTGGACGCCCACGACGCAGATCCCGCGACGCTGCACGTGGTCGGCACCGTGAACGGGCAGGTCGCGGGTGTGGTGCGGCTCTACGTCCGGGAGGGCACCGAGTGGCGCGGCGACCGGCTCGCGGTCCTGCCCGAGCACCGCGCCGGACGGCTCGGGATGCACCTCGTCCGCTTCGCCGTCGCGACGGCGGCGGCCCGGGGCGGTGAGCGGATGACGGCGATGATCCAGCCGCCCAACGAGGTGTTCTTCCGCAGGCTGGGCTGGCACCGTACGGGCCCGACCGTCGACTACGTCGGCCAGCCGCACGTGCCGATGGAGATCGTCTTCAGCGGGTGAGCGGCGGCGGGCGGTGCAGCCGGCCCGCGGTGACGAACGTGGCGCGCTGCTCCGCGGTCAGCGTGGCGGCGATCCGGCGCAGTGCGCCCGCTCGGTCAGCCGGAGCGCCGAGCTGGGCGACGAGCAGGTCCGAGCCGGTGGCCGCGGCGATCCCGGCCGCCTCCTCGTGCCGCCCTAGGTGGCGCAGCGCCAGTGCGATGTACTTCGGCGAGGAGTGCGTGCGGGCGAGATCGAGCAGCCGCTCGGCCTGGCCGGCGTCGAAGCGGGCCTGCATCTCGACCAGCCGCAGCACCGCCCGCGGCCGGAACGGCAGCGACCGGTCCAGCATCGGAACCGCGCGTTCGACGAGGGAACCCGCGTCGTCGACACGGCCCTGCATGAGGTCGCAGTCGGCCACGGCCAGCAGCGCGTGCAGCTCCTGCTCCAGCTCCAGTGCCCCGCCGCCGCGGCGGGCCAGCTCGACCGCCTGCAGTGCGTGCGCGCGGGCGCGATCGACCTGGCCGAGCTCCTGCCAGATCCACGACGACGTGGTCTCGATGCCGGCCCGGTAGAAGCCCAGGTTCTCCGCGTCGATGAGCTTGCGCGCGCTCTCCAGCGCCCGCAGCGCCCCGGCGAAGTCGCCGCTGTCGCCGCGGGCCAGCGCGGTGAAGAACAGCGCCTGCAGCAGCGGCCGGAACTCGCCGGTGCGCCGGCAGAGCAGCGTCGCCCTGGCGAGAACGGCCCTGGCCTCGGCGAACCGGTCCTGGTGCTGCAGCAGCGCCCCCTGGTAGGCGAGCGCGACCGCGGTGGTGCCGTCCGGCGCCGTGCGCGCCAGCACCTGTCCGTACGCGGTGGCGGCGCCCTCGTAGTCGCCGTCCCAGTGCCGTACCCGCCCGACGAGCAGGGTCGCACTGGGCAGGGCGCCGGGCGCGGCGGCCGCCGACTCGGCCAGGTGCGACGCCTGTTCGGCGAACTCGACGGCGACCAGCGCGTCACGGGCGTAGAAGGCGGTCCAGCCCAGCTGTTCCAGTGCTCGCGCCTCCTGCTCGACGTCGCCGACGTCGCGCGCGAGCGCGAGCGCGGTCTCGTGGTCGGCGCGGGCGTCGTCGATGCGCCCGAGATCGCGGCGGGCCTGTCCGCGCAGCAGGTGCGCGGTGATCAGCTGTGCGGAGTCCCCGCCCTGTTCGGCGGCCGCGACGGCACGGTCCAGCAGCCGCTCGGCGTCGATGTGGGAGAACTTCAGGGACGCCGCCTGGGCGGCGCGCAACCAGCAGTCCGCGGCCCCGCGCGGATCGCCCGCCGCCATGAGGTGCTCGGCTGCGGCTTCCGGCCGGTCGTGCAGGATCCGCGCGGCGCGCCGGTGCCGGTTGATCCGCACCGGTTCCGGTGCGCTCTCGTACGCCACCAGACGCACGATGTCGTTGGCGAAGCGGAAGTTCTCCCCCACCGCGGTGAGCAGACCGAGGCGCAGGGCCCGGTCGGCGCGGGCCGCGCAGTCCTCCACCCCGAGCCCGGACAGGGCCGCGACGTCCTCCAGCGAGAAGGTGGTGCCGAGCACCGCACCCTGCGACAGCAGGTGCGCGACGGCGTCCCCGGCGGCGTCGATGCGCGTCTCGACCACCTCGTGCAGGGTCTCCGGCACGACCGGTGGCCCGGTCCCGACCGGGAGCCGGAGCAGCTCGGTGAGGAACAGCGGCGAGCCGCCCGTCCACGACCACAGCCGGTCGGGATCCTCTGCCCAGGCGGTGTGCGCGGCCAGTCGCAGCACGTCCTCGCGGCGCAGCGGACCCAGGTCGATGCGCACGGCGAGATCGCGCAGCGCGGTCACGACCGGCGGCCGGCCCTCCCCGGTGCGCTCGGTGAGGACGAGCATCGTGCGGCTGCCCTGCCGGTGCCCGGCGAGCACGTGCAGCGCCTCGACGGTGGCCTGCCCGGCGTGCTGCACGTCCTCGACGACGAGCAGCACCGGGCGTCGAGCGCCGATGCGGGTGACGAGGCTGCTGACCGCGTCGAGGCTGCGGCGGTGCTCGACCTCCGGCGCGGAACGCGCGTACGGAACGGTGCCGACGACGTCGGTCAGCTCGGGCACCAGCTCGACGAGGGTGCCGAGCCGGGTACCGGCGTACTCGCGGACGTCGTCGGGCGTCATGTGCCGCAGCAGCGCCCGCACGAGATCAGCGACGGGCTGCAGGTACAGCGAGCGCTCCGCGGCGAAGCAGGTGGCCTGCACGACGAGCGCCCCGGTCCGGCGGGTCTCCTCGGCCAGCGCCGCGACCAGCGCGGACTTGCCGATGCCCGCCTCCCCGGTCACGAGCGCGACGGTCGGCTGCCCGGCCGCCGCGGTGTCCCACGACCTGCGCAGGACGGCCAGCTCCCCGTCGCGGCCGACGATCCCGGAGTCCTCGGCGGTGCTGCCCGCGCGGTCGGTGCCGGGGTCCTCGGCGCGCAGCACGGCCAGGTGCAGCGCCTCGGTGGCCGGGGAGGGATCGATCCCGAGGTGCTCGGCGAGAGCCTCGCGCAGGGCGCGGTAGGCCCGCAGGGCGCCGCCGGGGCGGCCGGCCCGCTGGTGGGCCAGCATCACGGTGCGGGTGGAGTCCTCGTCGAACGGATCGACCTGCAGCGCCGCTGACGCCACCGCCACCGCCGTGTCGTAGGCGCCCATCTGCAGTGCGGCGGAGCTCCACACCGCGCGGGCGCGGCGCAGCAGGTCGGCGACCTGCGCGCGCAGGTCGCGCACCCAGCGGTCGTCGTGCTCGCCGGCCAGCGCGAGGTCGGCGTCGAGCAGCTTCGCCGCCTGCTCCGCACCGGTGGCGGCGAGCGCGTAGCGGCCGTGGCCGAGCTCCCGCTCGGCGGTCTCGACCAGCTCCGCCGCGTCGTGCAGGTCCACGGCCGCGCGGTCCGCGGGCAGCCGGTAGCCGGCCGCCGAGCCTTCGATCAGGTCCGGTCCGAAGGCACGCCGCAACCGGCTCACGATCGACGCGATGTTGCGGTCGGCGCGATCGGGCGGGTTGCCCTCCCACAGGGCGTCGACGAGCTCCTCGACGGTGACGAACTCGCCGCGCCGCCAGGCCAGGACGGCGAGCACCCGGCGGGCCTGGCCAGCGGGAACGGGGGCACCGGGCTCACCGTCCACGCCGAAGGGGCCGAGTACCCGCAGGCGCAGCGGCGGACTCATCCGCAGAACTCTACCGCCGCCGGAGCGCCCCACGATCGTCTACTATAAGCGAAGAGATTTTCTCAAGATTAACACTCTGCACACTGCGCCGGAGGCCGTCGCCGTCATGCCCAGGATTGCCGTGGTCGCCCTCGGGGGCAACGCCATCACCCGCAGCGGCGAGCGGGGCACCTACGCCGAGCAGACGGCGAACGCCGAGGCCATGGCCGATGCCGTCTGCCGCATCCACGCGGCGGGGTGGAGCGTCGTCGTCGTGCACGGCAACGGCCCGCAGGTGGGCAACCTGGCCATCCAGCAGGAGGAGGCCGCCCACCGGGTACCGGAGCTGCCGCTGTTCTGGCTCGGCGCGATGACCGAGGGGCACCTCGGCTGCCTGCTCTCCCTCGCGCTGCGCCGTGCCGGGCGCCTGCCGGTCGTCCCCGTCGTGACCCACACGGTCGTGCGGGCCGACGATCCGGCTTTCGCCCACCCGACCAAACCGATCGGCCCGTTCCTCGACGAGGAGACCGCGCGGTGGCAGGCGCTGGAGCGCGGCTGGGTCGTCGGCGAGGACGCCGGGCGCGGCTTCCGCAGGCTCGTCCCCTCCCCGGAACCGCAGCGGATCGTGGAGCTGCCGGCGATCCGGCTGCTGGCCCAGCGGGGCTGCGTCGTGATCGCAGCCGGTGGCGGCGGCATCCCGGTGGTCGAGGACGAGGGCGGGCTGCGCGGCGTCGAAGCGGTGATCGACAAGGACCTGGCGGCCGAGCGGCTGGCCTCCGATCTGGGCGCGGACCTGCTGCTGCTCGTCACGGCCGTCCCGCGGGTGAAGCTCGACTTCGGCAGGCCGGCCGAGCGGGAGGTGGCCGAGATGACCGTGGCCGAGGCGCTGGCGCACGCCGCGGCGGGCCAGTTCCCCGAGGGGAGCATGGGACCCAAGATCCGCGCGGCGACCCGCTTCGTCCGCACCACCGGGCACCCCGCGGTGATCACCGACGCCGCGCACGCCCCGTACGCGCTGGAACCGGGCGGGGCCGGCACCCGCATCGTGGCCGGCGCCGCCATCGGCGCGGTGTCGTGAGCACCCGCGCTGCAGGAGGTCGCATGCGGATCGCGCTGATCACCCACTCCGTCAAGCCGCGGGGCGGGTTCGTCCACACGCTCGGGCTCGCCGAGGCGCTGCACCGGGCCGGCACCGACGTGCGGCTGGTCGCGCTCGGCGACGGGCTGCCGAGGGCGACGTCCGTGCCGGTCACGCTGTTCGCCCCGCCGAGCCGCGCCGGCACCGCACTGGAGGAGCGGGTGTTCACCGCGATCGACACGCTCCAGGTCGGGCTCGCCGGGCTGGCCGGGGAGTTCGACGTGCTGCACGCCCAGGACTGCATCGCCGCCCGGGCCGCGGCCCGTGTGCGCGACGCCGGGGCGGCCGTGCGCGTGATCCGCACGGTGCACCACGTCGATGACTTCACGACCCGGGCGCTGATCGACTGCCAGCGCGCGGCGATCGCCGAACCCGACACCGTGCTCGTCGTGAGCGAGCAGTGGCGCGAGATACTGCGCACCGAGTACGGCCGCGCGGCCCACGTCGTGCCGAACGGGGTCGACGTCGTCCGGTTCGGCACGGCCGATCCTGGGCTCGTCGCGCAGCTGCGCGACCGGCTACCGCAGGACCGGTTCGTGTTCCTCGGCATGGGCGGGGTGGAGCCGCGCAAGGGCACTCGGCACGCGTTCGAGGCGTTCTCGCTGCTGAAGCGCCGCCGCGGCCCGGTGGCGACGTTCGCGATCATCGGCGGGCACTCGTTCCAGGACTACACCGCCTACCGCGAGGCCGCCCTGGCCGCGCTGCCCGACCTCGGCCTCGTCCTGGGCGAGGACGTGGTGCTGCTGGGCACCGTGCCCGATCCCGAGCTAGCCGGCTGGTACCACGCCGCCGACGCGCTCTGCTTCCCGTCGGTGAAGGAGGGCTGGGGGCTGGCGGTGATGGAGGCGATCGCGGCCGGACTGCCGGTGCTCGCCTCGGACATCCCGGTGTTCCAGGAGTACCTCACCGACGGCGAGACCGCCCTGCTCCCGGCCGCGGGCGACGCCGAGGCGATCGCGAAGGACCTGGAGCGGCTGCTGGACGACCCGCAGCTGCGCGCCCGCCTGGCAGCCGCGGCCCGGGGGGTGCTCCCCCGGTACTCCTGGGAGGCCAGCGCGACCCGCCACCGGGAGATCTACTGCACGGGGTAGGCGGACGGCGTCGAGAACGAAGTCGTGGTGATCAACAGGGCGGTTCGATCACCACGACTTCGTTCTCGACGCGGAGATCGGGTCAGTGGGTGTGACCGTGCTCGTCGTCGCGGTGGTCGTGGCCCGGCGGGCGCTGGGCCAGCTGGGCGGCGCGCTCGGCCACCTCCTCCGGCGTGACCGCGCCGGACGCCGCGAGGACGTCCTCCAGCGCGCCGAGCCAGTGCTCGTAGTAGTTGTAGCCGCAACCGTCGGGGTGGGCCCGCTCCCACTCGCCGATGCGGGCGATGAGCGCCGACTGGAACGCCGCCCACTCGAACGCGCCCGCCTCGTACAGCGTCACGACCATGCCGAACGCCCGCGACTGCCACGGCTCGGTGAACAGCAGCTCCCCGTTGCTGCGCGGGGGCGCGGCGGGGCCGTCGATCTCCAGCGGCGCGGTCACAGCGTCACCTTCGCCACGCCGACGAGCGCGTCCCGCGTGATCAGCGGGATCAGCTCCTCCTCGGTGAAGTCCTCGGTGCCGGCGGGCCGCTCGGGCAGCACCATCCACCGGACCTCGCTGGACGAGTCGCGCACGATGATCTCGACGTCGTCGTCCAGCTCGAGGCCCATCTCAGCGAGCACCGTGCGCGGCTCGCGCACGATGCGCGCGCGGTAGGCCGGATCCTTGTACCAGGACGGCGGCAGGCCCAGCACCGGCCACGGGTAGCACGAGCAGAGCGTGCACACGGTGACGTTGTGGACCGTCGGGGTGTTCTCGACGACCACGATATGCTCGCCCTGCGGCCCGCCGAACCCGAGTTCCTTGATCGCCGCGGTGCCGTCCTGCAGCAGCCGCTGCTTGTACTCGGGGTCGACCCACGCCCTGGCCACGACCTTGGCGCCGTTGAGCGGCCCGACCTTGGTCTCGTACGTCTCGATGAACCCGTCCATCACCTTGGGATCGACGAGTCCGCGCTCGGTGAGCAGCTGCTCCAGCGCTTCGGTGCGCTGTGCTGCGGTGAGTTGATCCTGCGAGGTCATGCCGGCTCCAGGTAGCTGTCGTAGAGCTCGATGGTCACTGCGAACGACTCGGCGTCGGCGCCCCACAGGTCGTGGGAGTCGAACCGGACGGTGTAGACGTGCTGCGGGTTCTCCCCCTCGAACACGGCGTGCGTGTCGGGGAGCAGGTGCGCGGGCTGGATCAGCTCGACGACGCCGACGTGGCCGCGCACGTAGCGGGGCAGCCGGTTCGGCCGGTCGGCCGGCATCTCCGTGCGGGTGCGCACGTGGTCACCGACGGCGAACCGGGGCGGCTCGTCGATCTGGCGCAGCGAGCCGGGCCCGGTGGGCGCGTAGTCGGGCTTGTTCGGCTCGGGGATCGGGGGCTCCTCGACGTCCTCGCCGCGCAGCTTCCGCGCCCGCGCCTCGACCGCGCCGGGAGCGAGGATCGCGCTGTCGGTGAGCATCAGCTCGGCCGCGTTGAGCCAGCGTCCGTAGTAGCCGTCGGGATCGAAGTAGGCGGACTCGTCGAGCCGGCCGAGCGCGTAGCGGAACGCGTCGAGGTTGCGCCCGGAGATCCGGCCCATCGTGAGCAGGGTCAGCGCGAACGCCCTGCCCTCCCAGCGCTCCGTGAACACCGGTTCGTCCGGGTCCGGCGGGCGGACGGGGCCGAACCCCTCGGCTCCGCCCAGATCGTCGACCGTGGTCATGTGCGCCCCTTTCCGGCGAGGTCGAGCAGTGCGGCCTTGAAGCACTCCAGCGGTGCGGTCGCGACCCCGGCACCCACCTGGCCCGTCCCGGCATCGCGGTGCAGGATCCCCGTGGTGATCCGCGGGGTCACCCCGGTCTCGACGACCTTGCGGACGTCGACCCCGAGCGGGGTCCCGGCGAACTCCAGCGGCGGCAGCGTGAACCGGCTGCTGGTGCCCGCGCAGATCGTGCGGAAGCTCTCCGTGGCCGCCGCGGCGTCGGACATCCGCCCGCCCAGGAACGCCGCGACCGCCCCCGAACCACCCGCGGCGGGCCCGCCCATCCCGGTCAGCTCCAGCACCGCGCTGTCGCCGATGTCGGGTGCGCTGGTCTCCGGACCCTCGCCCGCGTAGTAGAGAGCGTCCTCGACCGGTGGCGCCGGGCAGACGTACCAGTCGCTGCGGCCCACCTTGATCCCGAACGTGGTGCCGTTGCGCGCCATCGTCGTGACGATGGTGGCGCCCGGCACCTGCTCGGCGTGCAGCTGCAGCGCCTTCGCCGCGGCCATGGCGACGGTCAGGAAGAACAGGTGGTTGCCCGACAGGAAGTGCGCGAACGGCTCCCGCAGCCGGCCGGGCAGCGCGGCGATGCGCGGCAGCCACTGCCGGGTGAGCAGGTTCGTCGCGGCTTGCGTGCGCATGTGCAGGTCGTCGCCCATGCTGATGCCCTGCGCAGCGACGGCCAGCACGTCGAGCGGGCCGGCCGCGGTGAGGATCTCGGCGATCGCCGGGCCCGCGGTGTCGGTGAGGAAGCGCAGCCGGGCGATCGCGGCGTCGGTCTCGCGGCCGAACCAGGCGACCTCGCCAGGGCCCTGGTTCACCGGGGCGTAGGCGCGGGTGCCGCCCAGGTCGTTCTCCACGACGAGCATCGGCTGCGACGGACCGACCGCGGTGGCCATCGGGACGACCGCGTCGTGGTGGTTGGCCGGGGCGAGGCCGACGTCGCCGGCGTCGAGCAGGGCGTGCGCACCGGCGACGTCCTCGGCCCAGCCCTCGGCGACGACGGCCGCGCGCATCGAGCGGCGCAGCGGGTCGCACGCCCCGGCGTAGGTGATCGGCGGGCCGCAGTGCAGCAGCGTGCGGCCGGGGTAACCCGGGGTGTCCGCGACGGTGGCGACCCCGACGAGCTTCGGCTGTCCCTGGTCGAGGCGGCGCAGGACCTCGGCGTTGGCCTCCGCGACGGCGACGGCGCGCTCGCCGTGCAGCACGACGAGGGCGTCGATCGCGGCCGGGTCCCCGTCCGCGGGCACGCGCCAGTCGACCTGCTGGACGGGGACGCCCTGATCGCGGACGGCGCCGGCGAACATCGGCAACCCGATGTTCACGACGGCCACGGACCTCGGCAGCGACAGCTGGTTCACCACGTACCTCTCGGCCTGGTACCGGATCGGAATTCTACTATAGTAGATGGATGCTCGATCACGATGTGGCCGCCCTGATCATGGACCTGCAGGCCGTCGGCCTGCGGATCGAGACCACGCTCGCCACCACGCGCACCGGCGGGGCCGGCCCGTCCGACTCGGGGATGCTGTGGATCGACGGCGTGCCGGTGACGGTGCCGCCCAGTGCGACCTCCCCGTACCGGCTGCTCGCCGACGACGACGGCCAGGGGATCTACCGCGACGGCGTGAAGCTGGCGTCGGTGTCCGGGACGAGCCGGCCGAGGTTCTACGACCTGACGACCGCTGACGGGATCCCCTACCACCAGATCGCGCTGCTGCACCTGGACTCGCTCGCCTCCACGGTGGTGCAGGCGTGCAACTACTGGGGGACCTCCGACCAGTGCGGCTTCTGCGGGATCGGGCTGTCGCTGGCCTCGGGCCGCACGATCGCGAAGAAGACCCCGGAGATGCTGGCCGAGGTCGCGGTGGCGGCCAAGGAGCTGGACGGCGCGGTCGACGCGACGCTCACCACCGGCTCGTCCGTCGCCCCCGACCGCGGCGCGCTCTACGTGGCCCGCTGCGGGCAGGCCGTGAAGGAGGCCGCGGGGCTGCCGGTCGAGGTGCAGTTCGAGCCGCCGCGCGACCCGACCGTGCTCGAGCAGGTGCACGCCATGGGCATCGACGCGATCGGCGTGCACGTCGAGTCGTTCGACCCCGAGGTGCTGCGCCGGGTGGCCCCCGGCAAGTTCCGCACCGGCATCGAGACCTACTTCCGCACGTGGGAGCGGGCGGTGGAGCTGTTCGGCGAGGGCCGCGTCTCGACGTACGTGATCCTCGGCATGGGTGAGGACCCCGATCTCACCGTGCAGATGTGCAAGCGCGCCGTCGACATCGGCGTCTACCCGTTCGTGGTGCCGTTCCGGCCGGTCGCGGGTTCGCTGATGGAAGACGTCCCGGCCCCGCCGCGCAGCTACACCGAGCCGATCTACCGCGAGGTCGCCGCGTACCTCGCCCAGCGCGGGCTGGGCGCCGACACCGCCGTCGCGGGCTGTGCCCGCTGCCAGGCCTGCTCGTCGCTGAACCTGGTGCAGCAGGCCGGATCCCGGCCGCCGTGCGGACCGGCCGGGACCCCGAGCACTCCGCTGCTGCAGATCGGCAAGCGCCCCGCTTAGGGGCGGGGCAGCCCGGTGATCGCGATCTCGCCGACGTGCAGGACCTTCTCGACGGCGCCGCCCCTGGCCAGCGCCAGCACGCCGGTGTCGTCGAGCACCCCGACCGGGGCGGCGACGAGGTCGCGCTCGGCGAACGCCGCGACGCACTCGTCCTCCCGGCCCGCGGGCACGCACAGCAGGAACGTGAAACTGGGGAAGCAGTTCAGCCAGCGGGTCAGCGGCACCCCGTCCGGCGCGGGGAGGACGTCGAGATCGACCGTGGCGCCCCAGCCGCCGCACTCCAGCAGCATCGCGAGCGAGCCGACCAGACCGGCCATGCTCACGTCCTTCGCGGCGACGCAGATCCCGTCGGCGGCCAGCCGTGCGAGCAGCCGCACGTCGCCGCCGCAGCGCTCGCCGCGCTCGCGGAAGGCGGGGAAGAACGGGAAGTCCGGGCGCATCCGACCGTCCAGCGCCGCGGCGACCACGAGCGTCTGGCCGGGCGCGGCCCGGGTGACCGAGAGCGGCGCGGGCGCGTGGCCGATGCCGAACGCCGACAGCGACGGCGGCCCGTCGTGCAGCGTGAGGTGCCCGCCGACCAGCGGGACCTGCCACAACGCGCACGCTTCCCGCATCCCCGCGAGCACCTGGCGGGCCACCGGCTCGTTCGCCGCGATCGTGTCGACGATGCCCAGCGGCACCGCGCCCATCGCGGCCAGGTCGTTGACGTTGGTGAGGACGGCGGCGACGCCCGCTCCGTGCGGATCGGCAGCGACGAACGCCGGCAGGATCGCCTCCCCGCAGGCCACCACCCGAGTGCCGCCCGCGTCGAGCACGGCGCCGTCGTCACCAGGGCCGCTCACCCAGTCGGTGCCGGGCTCCTCCAGGACGGGCCCGATGCGGGCCTTCGCCGCGAGGCCGGGGTTGGCGAGGACCGATGCGACGATCTCGGTGAGCGACTCCATCCGTTCACTATAGGAAAATCGGTCGGCTTTCACTCACCCTCGAGCTCGCCCTCCGTCTCCAGGTACGCCTGGCGCAGCGCGGCCAGCGTCTCCGGCTCCGGTGACTCCCACATCCTCCGCTCGACGGCCTCCAGCAGCCGCTCCGCCATCCCGTGCAGCGCCCACGGGTTGGACTCCTGCAGGAACTTGCGGTTGTCGGGATCGAGGACGTACTCGGCGGTCAGCTTCTCGTACATCCAGTCCGCGACGACGCCAGCGGTGGCGTCGTAGCCGAACAGGTAGTCGACGGTGGCGGCCATCTCGAACGCGCCCTTGTAGCCGTGCCGGCGCATCGCCTGGATCCAGCGCGGGTTGACCACGCGAGCGCGGAACACCCGAGCGGTCTCCTCGTGCAGGGTGCGGGTCTTCACCGACTCCGGCCGCGTCGAGTCGCCGATGTAGGCCTCCGGCGCCCGCCCGGTGAGCGCGCGGACCGTGGCGATCATGCCGCCGTGGTACTGGTAGTAGTCGTCGGAGTCGGCGATGTCGTGCTCGCGGGTGTCGGTGTTCTTCGCCGCGACCGTGATCCGCCGGTACGCCCGCTCCATCGCGTCGCGGGCGGGGACACCGTCGAGCCCGCGGCCGTAGGCGTAGCCGCCCCACGTGGTGTAGACCTCGGCCAGGTCGGCGTCGTCGCGCCAGTTGCGCGAGTCCATCAGCTGCAGCAGCCCCGCCCCGTACGTGCCGGGCTTGGAGCCGAAGATCCGCAGCGGCCGCTCCTCGCCGGCGGCGCGCACGAAGTTCTGCTCCGGCGGCTCGTCGAGGGCGGCGACCATCTGCACCGCGTCGTCGAGCAGGGCCAGGACGTGCGGGAACGCGTCGCGGAAGAAGCCGGAGATGCGCACGGTGACGTCGATGCGCGGACGGCCCAGCTCGGCGAGGTCGATCACCTCGAGGCGGGTCACGCGGCGGCTGGCCTCGTCCCACACCGGGCGCACGCCGAGCAGGGCGAACACCTCGGCGACGTCGTCGCCCGCGGTGCGCATCGCACTGGTGCCCCACACCGACAGGCCCACGCTCTGCGGGTACGCGCCGTCGTGGTCGGCGCGGTAGCGCTCGATGAGCGACTCGGCCATCGCCTGCCCGGTCTCCCACGCCAGCCGGCTGGGGACGGCCTTCGGGTCGACCGAGTAGAAGTTCCGGCCGGTGGGCAGCACGTTGATCAGCCCGCGCAGCGGGGAGCCGGACGGGCCGGCTTCGATGAACCCGCCGTCCAGGGCGTGCAGCACCTGCGGGATCTCGCGCGCGGTCCCGTTCAGCCGGGGCACCACCTCGGTGGCGGCGAACCGCAGCACGGCCTCCACCTGTGCGCGCTGCTGCGTCGAGAACGAAGTTGCGGTGATCGAATCGGCCTGTTGATCACCACAGGTTCGTTCTCGCCGCGCCACCACCTCGGGGACGGCGGCTGGGTCCCAGCCCGCCTCCTCCATGTCCGCCACGAGCGCGCGGGCCAGCGCCTCGACCTCGTCGACGCGGGCCTTCGGCGCGTCGTCGGTCAGGCCGAGCGCCTCGCGCAGCCCGGGCAGGGTCTGCTCGCCGCCCCACATCTGCCGGGCCCGCAGCATCGCGAGCACGAGATCGACGCGGGCCCGCCCGGTCGGGGCCTCACCGAGCACGTGCAGCCCGTCGCGGATCTGCACGTCCTTGATCTCGCACAGCCAACCGTCGACGTGCAGCAGGAAGTCGTCGAACCGCTCCTCGTCCGGCTGCTCGGTGATGCCGAGATCGTGGTCGAGCTTGGCCGCCTGCATCAGCGTCCAGATCTGCTGGCGGACGGCCGGGAGCTTGGCGGGATCGAGCGCGGCGACGGTGGAGTGCTCGTCGAGCAGCTGCTCCAGCCGGGCGATGTCGCCGTAGGTCTCCGCGCGGGCCATCGGCGGGACCAGGTGGTCGACGAGCGTGGCGTGCGCCCGCCGCTTGGCCTGCGTACCCTCGCCGGGGTCGTTGACCAGGAACGGGTAGATCAGCGGCAGATCGCCGAGTGCGGCGTCGCTGGCGCAGCTCGCGCTCATGCCGAGCGTCTTGCCCGGCAGCCACTCGAGGTTGCCGTGCTTGCCCAGGTGCACGATCGCGTCGGCGCCGAAGCCGCCCTCCTCGCGCGGTGCGGCGATCCAGCGGTACGCGCCGAGGTAGTGGTGCGACGGCGGCAGATCGGGATCGTGGTAGATCGCGACCGGGTTCTCGCCGAACCCGCGCGGCGGCTGCACCATGATCACGACGTTGCCGGCCAGGAGAGCGGCCACGACGATGTCGCCGCGGTCGACGAACACCTCGCCGGGCGGCGGGCCCCAGTGCCGCTCCACCTCCTCGCGGAAGTCCTGCGGCAGCTGGTCGTACCAGCGGCGGTAGGTCTCCCCGGAGATCCGCACGGGGTTGCCGGCGAGCTGTTCCTCGGTGAGCCAGTCCGGATCCTGGCCGCCGGCGGCGATGATCTCCTTCATCAGGTCGTCGCCGGTGCGGGGCAGCTCGCCGACGGTGTAACCGGCCTCGCGCAGCGCGTCGAGCAGCGCGATCGCGCTCGCCGGGGTGTCCAGGCCGACGGCGTTGCCGATCCGCGCGTGCTTCGTCGGGTACGCGCTGAGCATCAGCACGATGCGCTTCTCGGCGTTCGGGATGTGGCGCAGCCGAGCGTGGCGCACCGCGATACCGGCGACGCGGGCGGCGCGCTCGGGATCGGGAACGTAGGTCGACAGGCCGTCGTCGTCGAACTCCTTGAACGAGAACGGCACCGTGATCAGCCGGCCGTCGAACTCGGGGACGGCGACCTGGGTGGCCACGTCGAGCGGGGAGAGCCCGTCGTCGTTCTCGGCCCAGTCGGCGCGGCTGGTGGTCAGGCACAGGCCCTGCAGGATCGGCACGTCGAGGGCCGCGAGCTCGCCGATGTCCCACGCCTCGTCGTCGCCACCGGCGCCGGCGGTCGCGGGCCGGGTCCCTCCGGCGGCGAGCACCGTGACGACCAGCGCGTCGGCGGTGCGCAGCACGTCGATCAGCTCGGGTTCGGCGGCGCGCAGCGACGCGCAGTAGACGGGCAGCGGGCGGGCGCCGGCGTCCTCGAGCGCGCTGCAGAGCGCTTCGACGTAGGCGGTGTTGCCGGCCAGCTGCTGGGCCCGGTAGTAGAGGACGGCGACCGTCGGCCCGTCGACCCGGCGCGCGTCGCGTTCCAGGATCCCCCAGCTCGGCAGCTCGACGGGCGGGGCGAACCCGCGGCCGGTGAGCAGCACGGTGTCGGTGAGGAAGGCGTGGACCTGGGCGAGGTTCTCCGGGCCGCCCTGGGCGAAGTAGGTGTGCGCCTGCGCCGCGACACCCGCCGGGACCGACGACTGCTCCAGCATCTCCGCGTCCGGCGACTGCTCCCCGCCGAGCGCCACGAGCGGCACCCCGGACGCCTGGACGGCGGCGAGGCCGTCCTCCCAGGCCCGGCGGCCGCCGAGGATCCGCACGACCACGATCGCCGCCCCGTCCAGCAGGGCGGGGAGATCGTCGAGGAGCAGCCGGGCCGGGTTGGCCAGCCGGTACGCCGCGCCCGACGCCCTGGCCGACAGCAAGTCGGTGTCCGACGTGGAGAGCAGCAGGATCGTGGGCTCGGTCGATGGCTGCACGCGGGGAGCACCTTCCTGGGATCCGCGTCCCGGGTCACGGCGGACGGCGAGGGGCAGTGTCTGGCTCCCCCGCGACGGGGGTCACAGTGGCGGGACCGCGCCGGACTCGCACCGGCTTCCTGGCACCGCTCGCCGTTGTCGGTTCGCCTGCACTGTAACCACGTTTCCCGCGTCACCGTTATGGCGCAGGTCCACGGGCGCACTGCCCGATGGTTGTGGTAGCGGGGTGACGTGATCGGCATCGCGGGGCGGGGGCGCGGTGCTGACCTACAGTGACCCGGTGTCCGTCCGAGCCGTACCCGACGCCTGCCCCGGCGTCTTCGCGCCGCACGACGCCGCCGACGGCGCGCTGGCGCGCATCCGGGTGCCCGGTGGGGTGATCACCTCCGTCCAGCTGCACGCGGTGGCCGATCTGGCCGCCGAGCTGGGCGACGGTCACGTCCACCTGACGTCGCGGGGCAATCTGCAGCTGCGCGGCCTGGACCGCACCGACCCGTCGGCGGCGCAGCGGCTGACCGCGGCGGGCCTGCTGCCGTCGCGGACGCACGAGCGGGTGCGCAACATCCAGGCGACTCCGCTGTCCGGGCTGGCCGAGGTCGCGCGGGAGCTCGACGGGCAACTGTGCGCACGGCCGGGGCTGGCGCGGCTGCCCGGGCGGTTCCTCTTCGGGCTCGACGACGGTCGCGGCGACATCCTCGCGCAGGAGCCGGACGTGTGCTGGCAGACGGGGCGGGTGCTGCTCGCCGGGCGCGACGCCGGGTTGGTGGACGTCGACCCGGTCGCGGCGCTGCTCGCCGCGGCGGAGGCGTTCCTGGCGGTGCGGTCGACGCAGTGGCGGGTGCAGGAGCTTGGCGAGGCGGAGCGGTCGGTGATGGTGCGAGTCCTGCGCGAACGCGACCTGCCTGCCAGCCGGCGGGGAGGTGGATCTCCGGCCGCTCCCCCGCCGCACGTCGTCGTCGCCCCGGTCCTCGGCGAGCTGACGGCCGCGCAGGTGCACGCGATGGCCGACGCCGCTCCGTCCGCGGTGGTGACCCCGTGGCGGACGGTGATCCTGGTCGAGCCCACGCACGTCCCGGACGGGCTGCCGACGGATCCGGAGATCGCGCGGGTCTCCGCGTGCGCCGGGAGGCCGGGCTGCGCGAAGGCGCTGGCCGACGTCCGGGCCGACACCCGGGCGGCGCTGGCGGCGGGCCGGCTGCCCGCGGGGCGGGTGCACGTGTCGGGCTGCGCGCGCCGCTGCGGGGCGCCGCGCGGGGAGCACATCGAGTTCGTGGCGGGAGAGCACTACCTGTGAGGGACTACGTCCGCGATGGTGCGGAGATCTATCGGCGGTCGTTCGCGACGATCCGGGCGGAGGCGGATCTGGCTCGGTTCCCGGCGGATGTGGCGCAGGTGGTGGTGCGCATGATCCATGCGTGTGGTCAGGTGGATCTGGCCGCTGATGTGGGGTTCAGCCCGGGGGTCGTGACCGCCGCGCGGACCGCGCTGCAGGGTGGGGCGCCGATCCTGTGCGACGCGCAGATGGTCGCGTCCGGTATCACCCGTTCCCGGTTGCCGGCCGACAACGAGGTCATCTGCACCCTGCGCCATCCCGACGTCGGCGCGCTGGCCGACGAGCTGGGCACCACCCGTTCGGCGGCGGCGCTGGAGCTGTGGCGCCCGCACCTGGCCGGTGCGGTGGTCGCGATCGGCAACGCCCCCACCGCGCTGTTCCACCTGCTCGACATGCTCGACGCCGGCGCACCCCGACCCGCCGCGGTGATCGGGATCCCGGTCGGGTTCATCGGCGCCGCCGAGTCCAAGTCCGCTCTCACCCGCACCGATCTGGAGCATCTGGTGGTGCACGGCCGCCGCGGCGGCTCAGCCATCACCGCCGCCGCCGTCAACGCCTTGGCCACCGCGAAGGAAATCCTGTGACCGTCCAGCAGGGCACCCTCTACGGCGTCGGCGTCGGCCCAGGAGACCCGGAGCTGGTCACCGTGAAAGCCGCCCGGCTGATCACGGCCGCACCGGTGATCGCCTACCACGCCGCTCGCCACGGCCGCTCACACGCCCGCCGCATCGCCGAACCCTACCTGCGGCCCGGACAGATCGAAGAACCCCTGATCTACCCGGTCACCACCGAAACCACCGACCACCCGGGCGGTTACCAAGGCGCCATCGACGAGTTCTACACCCACGCCGCCACCCGGCTCGCCGCACACCTCGACGCCGGCCGCGACGTGGTCCTGCTCGCCGAAGGCGATCCGCTGTTCTACAGCTCCTACATGCACCTGCACAAACGCCTCGCCCACCGCTACCGCACCCACATCGTGCCCGGCGTCACCTCCCTCGCCGGCGCCACCGCCGCCCTCGCCCAACCCTTGGTCGAACGCGACGAGGTCCTCACCGTCCTGCCCGGCACCCTGCCCCGCGACGAACTCGCCCGCCGCCTCGCCGACACCGACGCCGCCGCGATCCTCAAACTCGGCCGTACCTTCCCCACCGTCGCCGCCGCCATCACCGACTCCGGCCGCGACGCCCTCTACGTCGCCCACGCCACCACCCCCCACCAACACACCGCCCACGTCAACGACGTCGACCCCGCCTCCGTGCCCTACTTCGCGATCGCGATCGTGCCCGGCACCACCGCCGCCACCCAGCCCCACAGCACCAACACCACCACCCGCGAGAACGCCGGTGAAATCGGCGGCGAGTCCGTCGGTGAAGTCGTCGTGGTCGGCACCGGCCCCGCCGGACGCGACTGGCTGACCCCCCAAGCCGCCGCCGCACTCGCCGACGTCGACGACCTGATCGGCTACGGCCCCTACCTCGACCGCGTCCCACCCAACCCGCGCCAGACCCGCCACCCCAGCGACAACCGCGTCGAAGCCGACCGCGCCGCCCACGCCCTCGACCTCGCTGCCACCGGCCGCCGCGTCGCCGTCGTCTCCGGCGGCGACCCCGGCATCTTCGCCATGGCCGCCGCCGTCCACGAAGTCGCCGCCCAGGACAAGTACCGCCACATCCCGATCCGCGTCCTCCCCGGCGTCACCGCCGCCAGCGCCGTCGCCGCCGCCGCCGGCGCCCCCCTCGGCCACGACCACGCCGTCATCTCCCTCTCCGACCGCCTCAAACCCTGGCCAGTCATCACCAACCGCCTCATCGCCGCCGCCGCAGCCGACCTCGCCATCGCCATCTACAACCCCCGCTCCACAGCCCGCCCCTGGCAGCTCGGCGCCGCCCGCGACCTCCTGCTCCAACACCGCGCCCCCGACACCCCCGTCGTCCTCGGCCGCGACGTCGGCGGGCCGGGCGAGCGCATCACGATCACGACGCTCGCCGAGCTGGATCCCGAGCAGGTGGACATGCGCACGCTGGTGATCATCGGCTCGTCCCGCACCCGGGTGGTGCAGCGCGCGGACGGCCCGGCGGTCTACACCCCGCGCTGGGTCCCCGTCGAGAACGAACCTGTGGTGATCAACAGGCCGAATTGATCACCACGAGTTCGTTCTCGACGCGAGGGTGGTGCGGACCCACTCCGCGGCCGAGGCCACGTCGGCGACCGTCGCCACCCCGGCCGGGGCCGGCGGGCGGGCGACCAGCACCACGGCGACCTCTTCGGTGCGGGCCGCCTCCAGCTTCGCCGCCGTGGCACCGCCGCCGCTGTCCTTCGTGACGAGCACGTCGATGCGGTGCTCGCGGAGCAGCTTCCGCTCCCCCTCGACGGTGAACGGGCCGCGGTCCAGCAGCACCTGCATGCGCGCGGGTGCGGGCCCGGTCGGCGGATCGACCGCGCGCACGAGGAACCACTGCGGACAGTCGGCGAACACGGCGAGGTGCTGGCGGCCGGTCGTGAGGAACACCCGGTCGCCGGTCAGCGCGGCCGGGGCCGCCGCCAAGGTCGGCACGACCGTCCACGCCGGGTCGGGCGGGAACCCGGGCCGGTCCAGCCGCAGGTACGGCACCCCGGCCTGCGCGGTCGCGGCGACCGCGTGCTCGGTCATCTGGGCCGCGAACGGATGCGTGGCGTCGACGACCGCTGCGACGCGCTCCGTCCGCAGCCACTCCACCAGCCCGTCCACCCCGCCGAAGCCGCCGATGCGCACCTCGCCCGGCAGCGGCTTGGGCGCGCGCACCCGCCCGGCCAGCGACGTGATCACCCGGTGCTCGCCGACGAGGTCACCGGCCAGCTCGCGCGCCTCCGTCGTGCCACCGAGGATCAGGACCGGTCCCGTCACGCCTGGTCCGTCCTCGACGAGTGCCGCGGCCGGGAGTCCGAGTACAGGTGGCTGTCCGGGAAGTGCTCGGCCGCGAGCGCCGGCCCGACGATGATCACCGCCGCCATCGTGATGCCGGCCTCGCGGACCGCGTCCGGCATCGTCGACAGCGGCCCGCGCAGCACGATCTCGTTCTCCCGGCTCGCCCACGCCACCACCGCCGCGGGCGCGTCCGGCCCGTGCACGTGCTCGATCGCCTCGACGACCTCCTCGATGCGGTGCACCGACAGGTGCAGCACCAGCGTCCCGGCGGCCGCGGTCAGCTTGCTCAGCCCCTCCGCGTCGGGCATCGGGGTGGCCACCGCCGCGATCCTCGTCAGAGTGACGGTCTGGGCGATCGTCGGCACCGTCAGCTCGCGCTTGAGCACCGCCGACGCGGCGCCGTACGCGGGCACCCCGGGACACAGGTCGTAGGGCACCCCGGCCTCGTCGAGCCGGCGCATCTGCTCGGCCACCGCGGAGAACACCGACAGATCGCCGGACGCGAGCCGCGCCACGTCGAGGCCCTCGCCGTGCGCGGCGATCATCTCGTCGACGATCTGGGACAGGGACAGGTCCGCGGTGTCGACCAGCCGCGCCCCCGGCGGGCAGAGCTCCAGCATCTCCGGGGGCACGTAGGTGCCGGCGTACAGGCACACCGGGGAAGAGGCGATCAGGTCGCGGGCGCGCAGGGTGAGCAGATCGACCGCGCCCGGACCCGCGCCGATGAAGTGCACGGTCACGAACCAGTCCTACCAGCGCGTCAGGCGGGCTCGGTGGGACGGGTCGCGCTCCAGATCGTGACGGGCATGGCCGGGCGCCAGCCGTGGAAGCCCCCGACGGGCCCGGCGCGCGCCACCGAGATCCGCACCAACCGCCCGCCGTGAGCAGCGTGAGCAGCAGCGAGCGCGGCTTCCGACTCGACGGTGACGGCGTTGGCGACGATCCGCCCGCCCGGCCGCACCGCGGCCAGGCACGCGGGCAGCACGCCCTCGCGGGTGAGTCCGCCCCCGATGAAGATCACATCCGGCTGCGGTAGCCCGGACAGGGACTCCGGGGCCCTGCCCACCACGACCCGCAGCTCGGGCACGCCGAGCGCAGCAGCGTTGGCGCTGATCACGGTCGCGCGGCCGGGATCGGCCTCGATCGCGATCGCCCGGCAGCTCGGGTGAGCGCGCATCCACTCGATGCCGATCGAGCCGCTGCCCGCGCCGACGTCCCACAGCAGCTCACCGGGCCGCGGCGCGAGGTGGGCCAGGGTGACCGCTCGGACCTCCCGCTTGGTCAGCTGCCCGTCGTGCTGGTAGGCGTCGTCGGGCAGGCCGGGGGTCTCGCCGAGCCCGGAGTCGCCGCGGCACTGCAGCGCGACGATGTTCAGCGGATCGACCTCGGCCGTCCACTCGGCCGCCACACCGTCGACGCGGCGCTCGTCCGGCCCGCCGAGCTGCTCCAGCACCGTCATCTCGGTGGCGCCGAACCCGGCCTCGATGAGCAGGGCGGCGATCTCCGCGGGGGTGTCTGCGCCCGCGGACAGGACGAGGATGCGCCGCCGGTCGGCGAGCACGCGGCGCAGCCGGTCCAGCGGGCGCCCGACGACGGAGACGACCTCGACGTCGTCGGCGGGCCAGCCCAGCCGGGCACAGGCCAGCGACACCGACGACGGGTGCCCGATCACCCGGACCCGCTCGGTGCCCAGCACCCGCACGAGCGTGCCGCCCAGGCCGTAGAACATGGGATCGCCGCTGGCCAGTGCGACGACCCGGCGCCCGGCGAAGCCGTCGAGGAACGCGGCCAGCCGCGGCAGCATGGGCGACGGCCAAGCCACCAGCTCGGCGGTGGTGCGGCCGGCCACCAGGTCGAGCTGGCGCCGACCGCCGAGCACGACCTCTGCGTCGGTGATCGCGGCGCGCGCGGGATCGGTGAGCCCGGCCCAGCCGTCGGCCCCGACGCCGACGACGGTGACCTCCACGCCGCTCACTTCACGCTGCCCAACAGCCGATCGACGGCGATCTCGATCACGACCCGCTCCGGGTTCTCCCGCGGCTGACGGTACCGCTGCGCGTAGCGCCGCTCGGCCTCGGCGACCGACTCGCGGTCGGTGCGCACGTGCGCCACGCCCTGCAGCGTGGACCAGCGGCGGAACCCGTCGTGGCAGGTGACGGAGGCGCGGGCACCGGCGTCGCCGTGCGCGAGTACGTTGCGGACCTTCTTGGAGCCCCGCCGCGTGATCACCCGTGCCAGCCCGGCGTCGGGATCGACGGTCACCCCGACGGCGACGACGTGCGGGGTGCCGTCCGGGGAGACCGTGGCGAGCAGGCAGACCCGGCGTTCGGCCCAGAACTCGCGGAACTCGTCGGACGTCTCGGCCAGCGGGTTGCCCATGCGGTCATTGTCACCACCGCCCACCGCGGCTCCCGGCGCACCCACCCAACGAGGGTGCGGTGGAGCGGCGACGATCACGGCAGGTGACCGTCAGCGGCCGACCGTTCACCGTCGAGCCGCAGGTCAGCAGATGATGTTCGACCACTCGGACGAGTCGGGGCCGCGCTCGCCGCGCGCCGGCGACGTCCGGGCGACGGAGGCGGTCACGGCAGGCAGCCCTGAGGGACGGTGGCCGCATGCGCTCCCCATTCCGCATCCCCGCCGCGGCCGCGGCGGGTGTCCTCACCGCCCTTCTGGTGTCCGGCTGCGGCGGCGGCGCGCCGGCGGAACCGGCGCCCGAGCCCGTCGTCGCCGCGCCCGCCGGCCACTCCGGGCACGACAGCGGCCTGCCCGAGCTGTGGGCCGTGCAGAGCGGACCGCTCGGCGTCGTCACCACGGACGGGGCGGGCCGGTTGCTCTACCGCTCCGACGCCGACTCCGCCACGCCGCCGACCAGCAACTGCACCGGCCCCTGCACCGAGACGTGGAAGCCGGTGCTGCTCCCCGAGGGGCAGGAGCCTGCGCTGCTGGGCGTGGACAGGTCGAAGGTCGGGCAGCTGACCCGCCCGGACGGGACCGTGCAGCTCACCCTCGGCGGCTGGCCGCTGTACTACAACGCGACCGACGAGCCCGGCCTCACCACGGCGGGCCACCACGGCGAGAACGGCTGGTCGGTGATCACGCCCACGGGCGAGAAGGCGGGGCAGAACTAGAGCTCGAGCCGGCCGACCGGCACACCGTGGCCGAGCACCGGCACCTCGCCGAACGTGCCGAGCTCGGTCTCGCCGAGCGCCCGCAGAGCGGCCGCGACCACGACCGGGAGCGGCCGCGCCGCACCGTCGAGCACCTTGACGGCCAGCGCCCGGCCGTCGGGCAGGGCGGCGGCGAACACGCCCTCGGCGCCGATCTTCCCGATCGCACCGGGGACGGCCGCGGCCAGCTCGACCTCCAGCCGCCCGGTGCCGGACACCCACCACGGGTGCGCGCGCATCGCCGCAGCCACGCGGCCCTCCGCGGTGTCCGGCGCGGCCGCAGCGATCCGGGCGAACGCCTCGGCTAGGCCGGCCACGGTGCAGGAGAAGAGCGGGGCGCCGCAGCCGTCGACGGTGGTGACCGCCGGGTCGCCGTCCCCGGTCAGCCGGGCGATCGCGGCCCGGACGGCGCGCTGCAGCGGATGCCCGGGATCGCGGTAGCCGGTGGGATCCCAACCGGCGGCGACGCACGTCGCGAGCATGGCCGCGTGCTTGCCGGAGCAGTTCTGCGCGATCGGTTCGGGGCCGCGCCCGGCGGCTCGCCACGCGAACGCTGCCTGCGCGTCCCACGGCAGGGCAGGGGTGTTCTGCAGGTCCGCCTCGGCGAAGCCGGCGCCGGCCAGGATCCCGGCGACGCCGGCGCGGTGGGCGGGCTCGCCGGAGTGGCTGGCCGCGGCGAGGGCGAGCAGCTCACCGGACAGGTCGAGGCCGTGCTCGAGCATCGCGACGGCCTGCACCGGCTTGAGCGCGGAGCGGGGCAGGAACGTCGTGGCGGGGTCGCCGATCGACCAGACGGTCCGCCCGCCGCCGTCCCGGGCGACCGCGTGCCCGAGGTGCACGGACTCGACGAACCCGCCGCGCACGACACGGGCGAGCACGCCCGCCCTCATTCAGTCCCGCCCTCGTCGCCCGGGTTACCGCGGGCGATCGTCGCCAACGTGTCGAGGGCCTCGCCGAGCACGGGCAGCGGCGGGATGGCCAGCGCCAGGCGCACCGCGTTGGGCGCGTGCGCGGACCCGACGGCGAACGCCGCCGCCGGCGTGACGCCGATCCCCGCCCGGGCCGCAGCCGCGACGAACATCTCGGCCCGCCACGGCGCCGGAAGCTCCCACCAGCAGTAGTAGGCGTGCGGATCGGCGCGCACCGCGAACCCGGCGAGCTTCTCCGCGACGAGGGCCTGCCGCACGGCGGCGTCGGCCCGCTTGGCCTCCTCGAGTCGGCGCAGCGTGCCGTCGTTGATCACCCGAGTGGTGGCCTCGACGGCGAACGTCGGCGCCAGCGATCCGGCGGCCCGCAGCGCCCCGGCCACCCGACCGACCTTGCCGGGGGGCGGCACGACGTACCCGACGGAGAGCCCGGGGGCGAGCCGCTTGCTCAGGCTGTCGACGACGACCGTGCGCTCGGGTGCGAACGCGGCCAGCGGCGGCGGGGCGTCGACGGCGAGGAACGCGTTGATCAGGTCCTCGATCACCACGAGATCGAGCTCGGCGACGACCTCGGCGAGCTCCTCACGCCGCTGCTGCGACATCGTGACGCCGAGCGGGTTGTGGTGCGTTGGCTGCAGGTAGAGCGCCGAGAGCGGACCGGCCGCGGCGATGGCGTCGGGGCGCACGCCCTCCTCGTCGACGGCCAACGGCACGAACTGCACCCCGAGCCGCTGGCCGATACCGCGCACGACCGGGTAGGTCAGCGCCTCCACCCCGAGCCGCCCGCCGACCGGGACGAACGCGCTGATCGCCGTGGAGATCGCCTGTTTGCCGTTGCCGGTGAAGAGGATGCACTCCGGGGCGGGGGTCCAGCCGGAGCGCGAGAGCGCGACCGCGGCGGCGGCGCGGGCGGCCGGGGTGCCGCCGGCGAGCGGGGCGCGCAGCCCGGCGCCGAGCGATTCGGGCCGCAGCATCCCGTCGAGCGAGCGGGCCAGCAGCTGGGCCTGTCCAGGCAGGACGGGGAAGTTCAGCTCCAGGTCGACCCGGGTGCGCGGGGAGGGTTCGACGGCGCCCCGCCGCAGGTCGGCGTCCCCGCTGCGGACGAACGTGCCCCGCCCGACCTCGCCGACGACGAGCCCGCGCCGGGTCAGCTCACCGTAGACCCGGGAGGCCGTGGAGACGGCGATGCCGCGCTCGCGGGCGAATCGGCGCTGGGTGGGCAGCCGGTCTCCGGGCTTGAGCCGCCCGGCCTTGATGTCGGCGGCCACGGCATCAGCCAGGACGCGGAAGTCGTCCACGATTGCTCCGAGATCATTGTCGCTATTGAACTGTGATATTGCACCGGTCATGCTCGAGGCGTCAACTCGAGGAGGTGCCCGCATGCACACCCTGTCCCGGCCCGGAGGCGTGCTGGCCTTCGACGACGACGGCCCGGACGGTCCCGCACCGCTGCTGTTCGTGCACGGCATGCCGTTCGACCGCACGATGTGGCGCGATCACGTCGACCGGTACGCGGCCGAGCGCCGGGTGATCGTCCCCGACCTGCGTGGCTTCGGCCGGAGCTCCGGCCCGCCGGCGAGCTGGGCGGGGTATGCGGATGACCTGGCCACGCTGCTCGCCGACCGGCGCGTGCCCCCGGCCGTCGTCGTCGGGTTCTCGATGGGCGGGCTCGTCGCGCTGGACCTGCAGGACCGGTACCCGCACCTGGTCGCGGGCCTCGCGCTGGTGGACACGACCGCCGGCCCCGACCCGGACCCCGCCGCCCGGCACGCGCTGGCCGACCGTCTGGAGCGCGAGGGCATGGACCCGTACACGGTCGAGACGCTGTACCGGATGGTCCGACCAGATTGCTCCGAGAGGATCGTCGAGCACGTGCTCGCGATGATGCGTGACGCCGATCCGGCCGGGGTCGCGGCGGCGCACCGGCTGCGTGCCTGGTGCCCCGATCACCGGGACCGGCTGGCCGGCATCGCCGTGCCGACCGCGGTGATCGTCGGCGCCGACGACGAGCTGACCCCGCTCCCCGCCGCCGAGGAACTGGCGCAGATCCCGGGCGCCGAGCTCACGGTCGTCGAGCGGGCCGCGCACATGCCGCCGGTCGAGCGGCCCGACGTGTTCGCCGCGGCCCTCGACCGGCTGCTGGCTCGCGTCGATCGGAGGGTGCGCCCGGCCGCTTGAACCCGCCGAGCGTCGAGAACGAACCCGTGGCGGGATCCCATCGTTTCGGACGACCGCAACGTCGTTCTCGACGCATCACCCATCGGCGGCCTCACCCCGCCCAGGCCCTCCGCAGCAGCTCTCGCAGCCCGGTCTCGTCCACCGGGACCGGGTTGTCCTTCGGCACGGCGGGAGCGGCGAGCTGGGCGGCCTCGGCGAGCCGGTCCTCGGCCAGGCCGAGCTCCCGCAGCCCGCGCGGCACCCCCAGCTCGTCGGCGAGCGCCCGCAGCCCGGCGACGGCGTCGTCCGCCCCGAGCGCGCGGGCGATCCGCTCGGCGGCCTCCGGCGCGCCCGGGGCGTTAAACGCCAGCACGTGCGGCAGCAGCACCGCGTGCGTCCGCGCGTGCGGCATGCCCATCCCACCCAGCACGTGCGCGAGCTTGTGGTGCAGCCCCGATCCCGTGACGGCGAACGCCGCCGCGCCCAGCCACGCCCCGCGCAGCAGCTCTTCGGGATCGACCGTGCGCAGGCCGGCGGCCAGCGCGCGGATCCCGTCCTCGGCCAGCACGGCGCTGATCGGGTTGCGCCCCGGCGCCCACATCCCGTCGACGGCGTGCGCCATCGCGTTCAGCCCGCTCGCCACGGCGAGGTCCCGCGGCAGGGACGCCACCAGCTCCGGGTCGTAGACGACCACCTTCGGCAGCACGACCGGATCGGTACCGGTGATCTTCCGGCCGCCCTCGGTGAGCCCCCAGATCGGGGTCATCTCCGAGCCCGCGTACGTGGTCGGGACGGCGACGATCGGCAACCCCTCGGTCAGCGCCACGGCCTTGGCGGCCCCGATCGCCGAACCGCCACCGATCGCGACCACCGCGTCCGCGCCCCGAGCCGCGGCCCGCGCCGCCTCCGCCGTCCCGACGGGCACGTGCTCGCGGACCTCGGTGAACCGGCCGTGGACGCGGCCGGCGAACGGTTCGGCCAGCGCCGCGTACCGGTCGGACCCGACCAGCAGGACGGCTTTCGCACCCAGCCGGTCGACCTCGGCGGCGAGCCGGGTGCGCGCCGCACCGGCGCCGAACACGACCCGCGAGGGCAGTGCGTCGTAGATGAAGGGCTCCACGGGGCGAGTCCACCACAACGGCGCCACGGGCGCGGGGGATCTGCCGGTCAGTGGTAGTGCGGATCACGAGCGGGGACGCAGCGCCACCACCAGCACCGCCCCGGCGGCGAGGACGAGCGCCGCCACCAGCCCGGCGGTGCTCAAGGCCCCTGGCAGCGCGTCGCCGACGGCGTGGTCGAGCCCGGTCGCGGCGAGGATCGCGGCCAGCCCGACGGCCCCGCCGACGTACTGCGCCGTCGACGCGACGGCCCCGGCCACCCCCTGCTCCCCGGCCGGCGCGGCTGCCCCCACTGCCCGGTAGACGGCCGGGTACGCGACACCGGCGAACAGCGCCCAGACGAGCCAGGGCAGCGTCACCACGTAGTCCTCGGCGGGCACGCTGATCGCGACCCCGGCCACTCCGGCCGCCATCCCGGCGAGCCCGACGGCCAGCGCCCGCACCGGGCCGTACCGGTTGAGCAGCCGCGGGAACAGCAATCCGGACCCGGCCATCGACAGCAGGCTCATCGGCGCGAACGCCAGCCCCGCCGCCAGCGGGGTGAACCCGAGGACGTCCTGCAGGAACACGGTGATCAGGTAGTAGGCGGCGGCGACGGCGCCCATGAAGAGGAACACCGCAGCGGTGGGCACCGCGATCCCTCGCCCGCGCAGCAGCCGGGGCGGCAGCAGCGGATCCGCCGTCCGCGCTTCGACCAGCAGGAACACGACCAGCAGCGCCAGCCCTGCGACGATCGCCCAACCCCGGGTGACGATGCCGTAGACCAGCGCGGTCGCCCCGGCGGTGGCCACCACCGCACCCGGCGCGTCGAACGCACCGGGCCGCCCTGGACCGTCGGCGGGGAACACCCGGGCGGCCGCGACGAGCACGGCCGCGACCGGCACGGCGACGAGCAGCACGGCCTGCCAGCCGAACGCGGCGGTGAGCGCGCCACCGCCGAGAGCGCCGACCGCGGCCCCGGACGCGCCCGCCACCCCCCACAGCGCGAACGCGCGGTTGCGCTCGGCTCCCTCGGCGAACGTGGCCCCGAGCAGGGCGAGGCTCGCCGGCACGATCAGCGCGGAGCCGAGCCCCTGCACGGCGCGCGCCGCGACGAGCGCGGCCGGCGTGGTGGCGAGCCCGCCCGCGAGTGACGCCGCGCCGAACACCGCCATCCCGACGGCGAACATCCGGCGCTTCCCGAGCCGGTCGGCGCAGCGGCCGCCGAGCAGCAGGAACCCGCCGAGCACGACGGTGAACGCCGACACCACCCACTGGAGCCCGTCCGGTGGGAAGCCGAGCGCCCGGCCGATCTGCGGCAGGGCGACGAACACGATGTCGAAGTCGACGGCGACGAGGAACTGGGCGACGGCCAGCACCGTCATGCGCAAGCCGGTCCGGGACCGGACGGTGGTGGGCACAGAACATCTCCTTGGTGCACGATTGGTAACTGAGGCGATGCTCTGTCACCGCTGGCGAGCTGGGAAGAAGGCACTTTCATGTCTCAGGGACACACGGATGTGACCGTCCAGGCAGGACCGCTGGACCACATCTGCCCGCTCAACGAGCTGCTCGACCGGATCAGCGGGAAGTGGGCGATCGGCATCCTGACGCTGGTCGGCGACCGCGGCCCGATCCGGTTCACCGAACTGGAGCGCGGCGTGCGGGGCATCAGCCGCCGGATGCTGACGCTGACCCTGCGCAACCTCGAGCGCGACGGCCTGCTGGTGCGCACCGTGCACCCGACGGTGCCGCCGAAGGTCGAGTACTCGCTGACGCCCGAGGCCCGCGAGCTCGCCGCCATCCTCGCCGACCTGACGGACTGGGCGCTGCGGCACCGCCCGCAGGTGGCCCGGGCCCGCGCGGAGTACGACGCCCGCGCTCAGGCGGAGCGGGAGAGGTAGGCCTCCACCCCGTCCAGGATCCGTTCGAGGCCGAACCGGAACAGCTCGTCGCGCTCGGCCGCGGGATCCGGTCCGGGTGCGAACGCCCCGGCAGCCGCCGCGCGGACGAACGCCGGGAACCGCTCGGGGTCCATCGCCCGGGCCATCACCTTCTCGTTGCTGCCGGTAGCGGTCGCGGCGTCGTCGATCGCGCGGAAGGTCGTGTCGGCGATGACGTGCGCGTTGATCAGCAGGATCGTCTCGATCTTCTCCGCCTCGGTGAGCGTTGTCGGGGCGAGTGCCTGCAGCGCGGCCTCGATCCACAGCAGCTGGTTGGGCGTGGCCGGCGCGCCGACCAGCGAGAGCGTCTGCACGTACCAGGGATGGGCGCGGACGCCCGCGAGGCCTGCCCATGCCCAACGGGTGATGTCGGCCCGCCAGTCCCCGGTGGGCGCGATTTCGGGCGGCGGGACGCCGACCGCCCGGTTCTGCATGTGCAGCAGCAGCTCTTCCTTGTTGGCCACGTGCCGGTAGATCGCCATCGGGGTGAAGCCGAGGCGCTTGGCGACGCGGCTCATCGAGACGGCGTCGAGACCCTCGGCGTCCGCGATCGCCATCGCGGCCTCGACGACGCGGTCGAGCGTCAGCCCTTCGCGGGGCGCCGGGCCCGGCGTGGCCGTCCAGACCGCCTCGAGTGGCGTCACGTCGCTCATCGAGTGTTGATCCTATGCGATGTGTATGGCATATACTTTGCTTATGACATACACAATCGCCGTCGAGGGACTGCAGAAGTCCTACGGCGCGAACCCGGCGCTCACCGGGGTGGATCTGCACGTCCCGAAGGGGAGCGTGCATGCGTTGCTGGGCCCCAACGGGGCCGGGAAGTCGACGACGGTCAAGGTCCTCGCCACGCTCGTCGCACCCGACGCCGGACGGGTCGTCGTGGCCGGGCACGACGTCACGGAGGAACCCGCGGCGGTGCGCCGGGTCATCAGCCTCACCGGCCAGCACGCCGCCGTCGACGAGGTGCTCACCGGACGGGAGAACCTCGTGATGATGGCGCGGCTGCGGCACGCGAGCCGGGCGGAGGCGCGCGCCGCGGCCGATCGGCTGCTGGCCCGGTTCGACCTGCTCGACGCGGCCGACCGCCGGGTGGGCACCTACTCCGGCGGCACGGCGCGCCGGCTCGACATCGCGCTCAGCCTCGTCGGCGAACCGCAGGTGCTGTTCCTCGACGAGCCCACGACTGGGCTCGATCCGCGCAGCCGCCGCGACGTATGGGCAGCCGTGGAGGAGCTGGCCGGATCGGGGGTCACGGTGCTGCTCACCACCCAGTACCTGGAGGAGGCCGACCGCCTCGCCGACCGCATCACCGTCCTCGCCGGCGGGGAGGTGGCCGCCGAGGGCACGGCGGACGAGCTGAAGTCGCGGATCGGCGGCGAGACCGTGCAGCTGGTGCTGCCCGATGCCGCCGCCCTGTCCGCCGCGCTCACCGCGGTCGACGGGCGGGCCCGCATCGACGAGGCCGGACTCTCCCTGCACGTCACGACGGACGGCAGTGCGGCCGCGGTGCGCGACCTGCTGGCGCTGATGGCCGCCCGCGACGTCCCCGTCGAGCGGATCGCGGTGCACCGGCCGTCCCTCGACGACGTCTTCCTCGCCCTCACCGGGCCCCGCGGGGTTGTCGCGGCATGACGGTCATGACCGAGGTCGGCACGCTCATCGGACGCAGCGTGCGGCACACCGCGCGCAGCGTCGACGCCACCATCGTCGCGATCGTGCTGCCGGTGATGATCCTGC
Source organism: Pseudonocardia thermophila (assembly GCF_900142365.1). GTDB lineage: Bacteria > Actinomycetota > Actinomycetes > Mycobacteriales > Pseudonocardiaceae > Pseudonocardia > Pseudonocardia thermophila. The sequence continues at coordinate 30,751 of NZ_FRAP01000020.1, forward strand.
TGACGTTCGTCTACGTACTCGGCGGCGCGATCGACACCGGCACCGACTACCTCACCTACGTCGTACCCGGCATCGTCGTGCTCTGCGCGGCGCACGGCTCGGCGATGACGGCCACGTCGGTCAACCACGACCTGACGACCGGCATGGTCGACCGCATCCGCTCGCTCCCGGTGGTGGGCGCGTCGCTGCTGGTCGGGCACGTGGTGGCGGGCGTGCTGCGCAACCTCGTCTCGACCGCGGTGGTGATCGCGGTGGCGGTGCTGCTCGGGTTCCGACCGGCCGCATCGCCGCTCGACTGGGTGCTGACCACGGGCCTGCTGGCGCTGTTCATGGCTGCGTTCGGGGCGATCGCCGCGGCGTGGGGCCTGTTCGTGCGCGGCCCGGAAGCGGCCGGGGCGCTCGCGTTCGTTCTGCTGTTCCTGCCGTACGTGAGCAGCGCGTTCGTGCCACCGGAGACGATGCCCGCGGTGCTGCGCGGGTTCGCCGCGCACCAGCCGACCACCCCGGTGGTGGAGACGCTGCGGGCGCTGCTGCTCGGCGGCGCGGAGAGCAGCCCGGCCGTCCCGGCGGTGCTGTGGTGCGCCGGGCTGCTCGTGGCCGGGGTCGCGGCGGCGGGCGCGCTGTTCCGCCGCCGCACGAGCTGACCCGTCACCAGAGGAAGATCGGGCTCGCCGGATCCGCCTCCAGGCTGGCGAAGTTGATCAGCATTCCGGTGTGCGTGTAGAAGTTCAGCGCGCTGAACACCGCGAAGCCCAGGCCGGCGAGCGTCCAGCACCAGTACAGGGTGAGCCAGGCCCGGTGGTTTCCGCGGACCGCTCGCGGGAAGACGAGGCAGCCGATCGCGGAGAGCCCGTAGAGCCCGATCCCGAAGAACAGGTTCTCCAGCACCGGCAGGTGACCGAACCGACCGGTGATCGGCTCGGCCTCGGGGGCACCGCCGACGGCGTTGAACCGGATGATCGCCACGGCGCACACGACCAGCACGATGCCGAGCCAGAACACGATCCAGGTGACCGGGGCCAGCGCGGCGCGCAGCCGGTCGACGTCGATGCGCTCGGGGTCCCCCTCGTCCGCGCGGGCGTGCCGGGCCAGCCACCACGTCGCGGCGACGAGCACGGCGGCCAGGATCAGCGCCGGCTCGCTGAAGACGGTGTCGATCCAGGTCTTCGCGCTGTGCAGGGGATGCGTGACGGTGCTGATCAGCGCGAGCGGGTAGAGCACGAGGGCCAGCGCGGCGAACGCGGCGACCCACCCCGTCCGGGAGAACGTGTCCCGGGCGATCAGCAGCAGCGGCGCCTGCGCGCCGGTGACGACCGCCCAGAAACGCGGCACGAGCAGGAGCACGAGCCCGGCGATCACGCCGACCGTGGTGTTGTACATGACGAGCGTCTGCATCTCGGTCCCCCCTTGTCCAGTCCATGCGAACCGTCCACATGCGACGGCGCATTCTCTCGGGGGCGATCAGCCGAGAACACGGCGCATCCTGACAATCAGGAACGAATTCCTGCCGAGCGGACGCTCAACGACGGCGCTCCACCGCCCACACCACGACCGCAGCACCTCCAGCCAGCGCGAGCGCGAGCCTCGCCACCACGACCCGGCCCGTCCCACCCGCGGCGGCGATCACGACCGGCCGCGCAGGCGGATCCTCGGTGTTGGCGACCACCAGCGCCAGCCACGTCGCGACCGGGTACAGCACCAGCACCGACGCCGCCCACGGCGCGGGCAGCGCACCGGGATCGCCCCCGTACAACACGGCGAGCGCCCCGGCGCAGAGGATCACCGGAAGCAGCACCCGCTGCGACCGCAGCACGTCGGCCAGCAGGAACCGCGCGCAGGCCACCGTCCTCATCAGCGCCACCCGATCGGTGCCACCCCGCGGAGACGTCGTTGCGGTGCACCGACAGCACCGAGCAGCCCACCGCGAGCGCCGCCGCCAGCACGGCGTCGGTGCCGCACTGCCCGGACCCGGACAGTGCGGCAGTCGCGGTCGCACCACACCACCTCGACCGGTGGGAGTGTGCGCAGCACGGCCGCGGGGTCGCCGGGGCAGCGCAGCGCGATCACGGCGGTGGCCGGATCCGGCTCCGGCGGTGCGACCGGCACGAGCTGCCGTCGACCAGCTCGTACGCCACCACCCCGGACAGCGTGAACGCCCGGCCCGTGTGGTCGGCGACGAGCACAGCGGCACCGGCCTCGACGACGTCGGCGAGGAGCCGTTCCAGTGCGACGGCGGCCGCGCCGTCCACGGCTCGTCCAGCACGAGGAGGCCGGGCGCACAGCCGATCGCCTGCGCGAGGCCCACCCTCTGCGCGTTGCCCGTCGACAGCTGCGCGACCGGTCCGTCGAGCGCACCGTCGAACCCCAGTGCGGCGAGCACCCGCGTGTGCTCCGCCGGGCGGCCGTGCACCGCGGCGAGACGGCGCAGATGGTCGCGCACCGGCATCCGCGCCGAAGCCGGGTACGGCACCGGCAGGTACCCGACGACGGGCGGGCGTCCGCGCACCGTGCCCGCCGAGGGCGCTGCCGCGCCCGCGGCGATCCGCAGCAACGTCGACTTCCCGGACCCGTTCCGCCCGGTCACGACCACCGGCGCACCGGGGTCCAGGTCGAGGCCCACCCCGGCGAGCACCGCGCGGCGCCGGTAGCGCTTGCCCGCCCCGCGCAGCCGGACCACCGGAGCAGGATGCCACCGAGCAGTCGGACCGCGGACGACAGTACCGGGACTAACCTGAGCGCATGTCTCGTGATCCGTACGCAGATCTGCCGAAGGTCCCGTCCTTCACGCTCACCAGCACCGATCTGACCGACGGTGGTCCGCTCGCGAAGCCGCAGCTCTCGGGCATCTTCGGCGCCGGTGGCGAGGACGCGTCGCCCCAGCTGTCCTGGAGCGGCTTCCCCGCGGAAACGAAGTCCTTCGCGGTCACCTGCTACGACCCGGACGCCCCGACCGGGTCCGGGTTCTGGCACTGGGCCGTCGCCGACATCCCGGTGTCGGTGACCTCGCTGCCGACCAACGCGGGTGACGAGACCGGCTCCGGCCTCCCCGAAGGCGCGGTGACGCTGACCAACGACGCCTCGCTCAAGCGGTTCCTCGGCGCCGCCCCGCCGCCCGGACACGGCGTGCACCACTACTGGTTCGCCGTGCACGCGGTCGACGTCGAGTCGCTGAACCTGCCGGAGAACGCCACCCCGGCGTTCCTCGGGTTCAACCTGTTCTCGCACACGCTGGCCCGCGCCGTCATCGTCGCGACGCACGAGAACAAGGGCTGACGAGGAAGTTCCCGTGCCCCGCCGGTGTTGGGCGGGGTATGGATCCTCGCCAGAAGCTGCCGGACGCCACCCACCCGATCACGATCACGCCGACCGGGAAACGGGTCGTGGTGGAGTTCCGCGGCGTCGTCATCGCCGACACCGCCGAGGCACTGACCCTGCAGGAGTCGACCTACCCGGCCGTGCAGTACCTGCCTCTCGGGGCGGTCGACCCTGCTTTTCTGCATCCGAGCGACCACCACACCTACTGCCCGTACAAGGGCGAGGCCGACTATTTCCATCTCGGCCGGGACGGCGAGGAGAAGGACGCCGTCTGGATCTACCGCACACCTCACGACGCAGTCGCGGCCATCAAGGACCACGTTGCGTTCTACCCGGATCGGGTTTCTTACACGATCGAGTGATTAGGCTTGCCGATGCAGCCTGGTCATCTCCTAGATGGTTGCCATGTCGATCATTCGATGGGCAACGGTCGCCCTGGCGATGGTTGGCGCAGCAGCACTTCTGACTGCTTGCGGTTCTCCCACGCCGGCGGCGACGGAGACCACAACCGCTGCGGCGCCGACCACCCCGGAACATTCCGCAGCGCCCGCACACCATTCCGCGGCGCCCACTCATCAAGCAGCAACCACCGAGGGCAAATGCACCTTGAACGAGGTGAAACCCTCGGTCGGCCGCACCACCGGTGAGGCCGGGACCCGACACACCGTCATCGTCTGGACCAACCACTCGAACAGGGCGTGCAGCATGCACGGATTCGGCGGCGTCGATCTCGTCGGCCCGAACGACCCGGTGTTCGGCCCGACCTATTCGCTGCCCCGCCAGTCCGCGACCCCGACGACCGTGCACCTCCCGCCCGGAGGGGTGGCCCACACCGTGATCACCTGGCAGCCGCCGCAGGACGGGCCCGGCTGGACCCCGACCGGCATGAACGTCACTCCGCCGGACGAGACGCACTCCGCGCACCTGCAGTGGCCCGGCGGCGCGGTCCTGCGGCAGGACGCGGCCACGCACCCCGGCACGTTCATCTCGCCCGTGCAGCCAGGGGCGGGCTGATCAACTCCGGAAAACCTACGAACGGCACTTTCGTGAGCGGTGCTGCTCACGAAAGTGCCGTTCGCAGCGTTGCGGGAGAGGGTGGCCAGGCCTACGCCACCGCGGGCGCCCCCTCCGCGGCCCGCTTGCGCAGGCTCTCCGGCACCGCGAAGCGGTCACCGTACTTGGCGCGCAGCTCGTCAGCGCGCTTGACGAAGCCCGCCGGCCCGCCCGGGTAGCCCTCGATGTACTGGATCACGCCACCGGTCCACGCCGGGAAGCCGATGCCGAAGATCGAGCCGATGTTCGCGTCCGGCACGGTCTCCACCACGCCCTCGTCGAAGCACTTGACGGTCTCGATCGACTCGACGAACAGCATCCGCTCGGACAGCTCGTGCAGGTCGACGTCGTGGTTGGTGGCGCCGAAGTGCTCGCGCAGCCCCGGCCACAGCCGGACCCGCTCGCCGTTCTCGTACTCGTAGAACCCGGCGCCGGACGAACGGCCCTTGCGGCCGAACTCGTCGACGAGCCGGTCGATGACGGCCTCGGCCGGGTGCGGCTCCCAGGTGCCGCCCGCCGCCTCGACGGCCGCCTTCGACTCGTTGCGGATCTTCTGCGGCAGGGTGAGCGTCAGCTCGTCCATCAGCTGCAGCACCGGGGCCGGGTAGCCGGCCTGCGCGGAAGCCTGCTCGATCGTCTGCGGGTCGATTCCCTCGGCGATCATCGCGACGCCCTCGTTGATGAACGTGCCGATCACCCGCGAGGTGAAGAAGCCGCGGCTGTCGTTGACGACGATCGGGGTCTTCTTGATGCCCAGCGTGAGGTCGAAAGCCTTGGCGATCGCCGCGTCGGACGTCTTGCGGCCCTTGATGATCTCGACCAGCGGCATCTTGTCGACCGGCGAGAAGAAGTGCAGGCCGATGAAGTCGCCTGCCCGGTCCAACCCGGAGGCGAGCTCCGTGATGGGCAGGGTCGAGGTGTTGGAGCACAGCAGGGCGTCCGGCTTGACGACCTTCATCGCCTCCCGGAAGACCTCCTGCTTGAGCTGCACGGACTCGAAGACCGCCTCGATGATCACGTCGCAGCCGGCGAGATCGGCGTAGTCGGCGGTGGGCGTGATCCGCGCGAGCAGCGCCTCGCCCTTCTCCTTGGTGGTCTTGCCGCGCTCGATGCCCTTGGCGACCAGCTTCTCGGCGTAGGCCTTGCCCTTCTGGGCGTTCTCCAGCGCGACGTCCTTGAGGACGACCTCCCAGCCGGCGAGCGCGCACACGTACGCGATGCCCGAGCCCATCATCCCGGCGCCGAGCACGGCGACCTTGGTGGGCTGCCACTTCTCGTAGCCGGACGGACGGGAGCGGCCGTTGTTGATCTCCTGCAGGTCGAAGAAGAACGCCTTCGTCATGTTCTTCGACGTCTGGCCGATCACCAGCTCGGTGAAGTAGCGGCTCTCGATGCGCAGCGCGGTGTCGAAATCGACCTGCGTGCCCTCGACGGCGGCGCAGAGGATGTTGCGCGGCGCCGGCATCGGCGCGCCCTTGAGCTGCTTGCGCAGGTTCGCGGGGAACGCCGGGAGGATCGCCGCGAGCTTCGGGTTCGACGGAGTGCCGCCGGGGATCTTGTAGCCGGGCTTGTCCCACGGCTGGGCCGCGTCCGGGTTGGCCGCGATCCACGCCCTGGCCTTCTCCATCATCTCCTCGGGCGTCGACGCGAGCTCGTCGATGATCCCGATCTCCAGTGCCTTGGCGGGCTTGTGCCGCTGGCCCTGGGCCAGGACGTTCATGAACCCGTTCATGATCCCGAGCATCCGGGTGATGCGGGTGACCCCGCCGCCGCCGGGCAGCAGGCCCAGCGTCACCTCGGGCAGCCCGTAGACCACGCCCTTCGCGTCCAGCCCGATGCGGTGGTGGCAGGCGAGGCCGATCTCCAGGCCGCCGCCCAGCGCTGTGCCGTTCATGGCCGCGACGACCGGCCGGCCGAGCGTCTCCAGCTTGCGCAGCTGGGCCTTGACCTCGGTGACCATGTCGAAGACCCGCTGCGCGTCGTCCGGGCCCGCCGACGAGAGCATCTCCAGGTCCCCACCGGCGAAGAACGTCTTCTTCGCCGACGTGATGATCACGCCGCGGATCTCGTCCTTGGCCGCGACGAGCTGGTCGACGACCTCACCCATGGCGACCCGGTAGCGGTCGTTCATGGTGTTGGCGCTCCTGCCGGGATCGTCGAGCGTGACGATCGCGATGCCGTCGGCGTCCTTCTCCCAGCGCACTGCCTTCTGGTCACTCATGGTTCAGACCCGCTCCACGATCGTCGCGATACCCATGCCGCCGCCCACGCACAGCGTGGCCAGGCCACGCCGGAGATCACGGCGCTCCAGCTCGTCGATGAGGGTGCCGAGGATCATCGCCCCGGTAGCGCCCAGCGGGTGCCCCATCGCGATGGCGCCCCCGTTGACGTTCGTCTGCTCGTGGCTGATCCCCATGTCCTTCATGTAGCGCATGGCCACGGCGGCGAACGCCTCGTTGATCTCGAACAGGTCGATGTCGTCCACGGTCAGCCCGGCCTTGACCAGTGCCTTGCGGCTGGCCGGCGCCGGCGCCGTCAGCATGATCGTGGGGTCGGCCCCGGAGAGCGCGGTGGCGACGATCCGGGCGCGCGGGGTGAGGCCGTTGCGCTTGCCGGCCTCCTCGTTGCCGATGAGCACGAGCGCGGCGCCGTCGACGATGCCGGAGCTGTTGCCGGCGTGGTGGACGTGGTTGATCTTCTCGACCCAGTGGTACTTCTGCAGGGCCACGGCGTCGAAACCGCCCTGCTCGCCCATCGCCGCGAACGACGGGGTCAGCGCGGCCATCCCCTCGACGCTGGCGTTGGGCCGGATCAGCTCGTCGTGGTCGAGGACGGTGAGGCCGTTGCGGTCCTTCACCGGCACGAGCGAGCGGCTGAAGTACCCGTTGGCCTGCGCCTTCGCCGCCCGCGACTGCGACTCGACGGCGTACGTGTCGACGTCGGTGCGGGAGAAGCCCTCCAGCGTCGCGATCAGGTCGGCGCCGATCCCCTGCGGCACGAACCCGGTGGCGTAGCTGGTTTCCGGGTCCATCGCCCACGCACCGCCGTCGGAGCCCATCGGCACCCGGGACATCGACTCGACACCGCCGGCGAGGATCAGGTCCTCCATGCCGGCGCGGATCTTGTGCGCGGCGGTGTTCACCGCCTCCAGCCCCGAGGCGCAGAACCGGTTGAGCTGCATGCCCGCGACGGTCTCCGGCAGCCCCGCGGCGATGGCCGCGGTCTTGGCGATGTCACCGCCCTGGTCGCCGATGGGCGACACGACGCCGAGGACGACATCGTCGATGGTGCTCGGATCGAGATCGGGGTACCGGCGACGGAACTCGTCGATGAGCCCGATGACGAGCGAGACGGGCTTGACCTCGTGCAACGCACCGGAGGCCTTGCCCCGGCCGCGTGGAGTGCGGATCGCGTCGTAGACGTACGCCTCGGGGATCTGGGTCATGCCGCCTTGTTACAGCAGTACTGTCACATAGGTCAAGGATCGGGTATACCTCTCACCCATGACGGCAGCGGAAGAGGACCCGGAGCTGCTGACCATCGACGAGCTCGCCGCCCGCAGCGGCGTCACGGTGCGCAACATCCGCTTCTACGCCGGGCGCGGCCTGCTCCCTCCACCGCGGCTGCGCGGGCGCACCGGGCTGTACGGGCCTGCGCACCTGGCGCGGCTGCAGCTGGTCAGTGAGCTGTCGGCGCTCGGGTTCACGCTCAGCGCGATCGAGTCGTACCTGCGCAAGCTGCCGCCCGACGCCGGACCGGCCGAGCTGGCGCTGCAGCGTGCCCTGCTCACCCCGTGGGTGCCCGAGCACATCGAGGACGTCGACCGCGCCGAGCTACAGCGGCGCGCCGGACGCCCGCTCTCCGACGACGACGTCGAGACGCTGGTCGGGCTCGGCGTGCTGGAGGTGCTCGACGACGGCCGCATCCGGCTGCACGGCGCCGCGCTGCTCGGCACCGGGATGGCCGTGCTCGACTCCGGCCTGCCGACCGACCTGTGGCGCAAGGCCCACCAGCTGATCGAGCAGCACACCTCGGCGCTGGCCGAGGACCTCATGACGCTGTTCCAGACCGAGGTCCTGCAGCCCTACCGCGACCGCGGCCGCCCGCCCGAGGAACGCAGCCGCCTCGCCGAGACGCTGAGCCGGCTCAAGCCGATCACCGTCCGCGGGGTCGTGAACGCGTTCGGCCGCGCGGTGAACCGCGCGATCCGGGAACGGACCATCTAACGTCAGGGGCCATGACCTTCCGCATGCCGATCACCCCGCGCTACATGGAGGTCGACGCACAGGGGGTGGTCTTCAACGGCTGGTACCTCACCTGGTTCGACGAGGCCATGGCCGCGTACCTGGCGCACCGCGGCCTGCCGTACAAGAAGCTGATCGAGGCGGGCTTCGACGTCCACGTCGCGCACTCGGAGCTGGACTACAAGGCCGGGGTGCGGTGGGGCGACCAGGTCGAGGTCGCCGTCTCCACCGGGCGCATCGGCAACACCAGCTTCGCGCTGGACTTCCAGGTGCTGCGCGGCGACGAGGTGTGCACCACCGGGCGCAACGTCTACGTCGTGGTGGCCGCGGACTTCTCCGGCAAGCGGCCGATCCCGCCGGTCCTGGCCGAGGCGCTCGGCGAGCCGGCGCCGCTGCTGCCCGGGTGATCGGACTCCTCCGGTTGCGCGAACCTCGTGCGGGCTGTCTCACATCGGCACATCCGGCACCCCGGAGCATGCCGCACACTACCGAGCAGCCCGACTGAGCCCGGAGGTTCGATGTCCACCACGCTCGACCGCCCACTGACCCGTGCGGCGTGGATGCAGTACGCGCTCATGCGCATCCGCGAGCTGGTCGACAAGCCGCGGTCCGAGATGACCGACGCCGAGCTGGCCGTCTACACGCTGGCGAACAACGCACTGACCGGCGGCGACCCGGTCGTACCCCTGGCGGACGGGGAGAACGCGAGCCGGATGTGCCGGGTGTGCGGGGAACGCTGGGGTCTGAAGTCGCCTGCCGCGCACCACCTGGGGTGCCCGGTCACGGCCTGACCCCTCACGAGCAGTGGCCACCCCGTACACGGCGAGGGCCTGTGCGGGGTGGCCACACGAACGTCAGCCGAGTTCGTAGGTGAACGAGTACGTGTGCTCGCCCTCGGGTGAGACGGTGATCGTGAGCTCGCCGGAGATGCCGGCGAGCTGTCCGCTGCCCGAGTTCGGCACGACCTCGACGGTGAGCTGCCGGCCCGTGTCCGAGGCGACGGCGCAGTGCTGGAGCACGAACGTGCCCGAACGCCCGTCGACGGCAGCGCTGACGTGCTCGATGCCGACGTAGGCCGCGGCGCCCTCCTTCGCGAGCGCCTGCAGCAGCCGTGCGGTGCTCGTGCCGGAGATCCCGCCCTCGAAGGCCTTCGCCACCGAGACGGCGACCAGCCGAACGCCGTGCTCGTCGTGGTAGGTGTCCTCGTCCCAGCGCGTGAGGTCGAAGCGTCCCGTGGTGGTCGACATGCCGGCGATCATGACCGCGCGACCGGCCGGGCGTATTGGACGAACGCGACACCCCGCGCCCTCACCCGAAGGTCAGCCGCAGATCCGGCGAAGTCGATCACCGTCGCGCAGCACCGAAACTCCGAACGGTCCTCTCGTGAGCACCATTCCTCACGAAAGGGCCGTTCGTCCGAGTTTCGCGTGGGGTCGAGCTCAGTTCTTCCTCTTCCCCGTGGCCCGCGCCATGTAGTCGGCGATGATCCCGTCCGTCGCCCGGCGCCGCCAGATCTCCGCGACCCGCTCCTCGTCCTTCGACTCGTCCATGGCCTGCACGAACGGCCGGCGCAGCTGCTCCTTGGTGATCGCGAAGGTGTCGGCGGGGATCTTCGTGAGCGCCTTCGCGGCGGCGATCGCCCGGTCGAGCAGCTCGTCCGGGGCCACCACCTCGTCGACCAGGCCCAGCTCCTTCGCCGTCGCCGGGTCGTAGGTCTGCGCGCCGATGACGAGCCTGCGCGCCACGACCGGGCCGACCGCGTGGTGCATCACCTGCAGCGGGACCTGCGGGAACGCCACCCCGACCTGCAGCTCCGCGAGCCCGATGCGGCCCTTCCCCTCAGCCATCAGCGCCGTGTCCGCGCTGGCGGCGAGCACGCACCCACCGGCGATCGCGTGCCCGTTGACCGCGGCGACCACGGGCTTGCCGAACGTGAACGCGGTCCGCAGGACCTCGCTCAGCGCGGGCATGAACTCGTCGACGTACGCCACCCCGCCGTCGAGGATGCGCCGCAGATCGACGCCTGCCGAGAACGCGGAGCCGGTGCCGGTGAGGACGACAGCCTGCGCGTCGTCGTCGGCCAATGCCCGGAAGGTCTCGGTGATGGCCGTGCACAGCTCGAGGTCCATCGCACTGACGGGGCCGTGGGCCAGGCGCACCACGGCGATGCCGTCCACCCGCTCGCGTTCGATCACGACACGGAACGGTACAAGTTCCGTGTCGAGTGGCAAGGTACGCATGAGTTCATGGAAGAGGGGATGACCGATGCCACAGCAGGTGCGGGGAGTCGTCGCGACCGGTAAGGGCAAGCCGGTGACCGTCGAGACGATCACGATCCCCGATCCGGGCCCGGGCGAGGCCGTGGTCGCCGTGCAGGCCTGCGGGGTCTGCCACACCGACCTGCACTACCGCGAGGGAGGCATCAACGACGACTTCCCGTTCCTCCTGGGCCACGAGGCTGCGGGGGTCGTCGAGTCCGTGGGTGAAGGCGTCACCGACGTGGCTCCCGGCGACTTCGTGATCCTCAACTGGCGCGCCGTGGACGGCACCTGTCGCGCCTGTCGCCGGGGCGAGCCCTGGTACTGCTTCTCCACCCACAACGCCGCTCAGAAGATGACCCTCGAGTCCGGCCAGGAGCTCTCCCCCGCACTCGGCATCGGCGCGTTCGCCGAGAAGACGCTGGTCCACGCCGGGCAGTGCACCAAGGTCAACCCGGCCGCGAAGCCTGAGGTCGCGGGTCTGCTCGGGTGCGGCGTGATGGCCGGCATCGGCGCGGCGATGAACACCGGCGGCGTCCGCCGCGGCGACTCGGTCGCGGTCATCGGCTGCGGCGGGGTCGGTGACGCCGCGATCGCCGGCGCGAAGCTGGCCGGCGCCACCACGATCATCGCGGTCGACGTCGACCCGCGGAAGCTGGAGTGGGCCAAGGAGTTCGGCGCCACCCACACCGTCAACGCCCGTGAGCGCGACGTCGTCGAGGCCGTCCAGGAGCTGACCGACGGCAACGGCGCGAACGTCGTCGTCGAGGCGGTCGGCCGCCCGGAGACCTTCAAGCAGGCGTTCTACGCCCGCGACCTCGCCGGCACCGTGGTCCTCGTCGGTGTGCCCACCCCGGACATGACGATCGACCTGCCGCTGATCGACGTGTTCAGCCGCGGCGGGGCCACGAAGTCCAGCTGGTACGGCGACTGCCTGCCCAGCCGGGACTTCCCGATGCTGATCGACCTGCACCTGCAGGGTCGGCTGCCGCTGGAGAAGTTCGTCACCGAGACGATCTCCCTCGACCAGGTGGAGGAGGCGTTCCACAAGATGGAGCGCGGCGAGGTCCTGCGATCGGTGGTCGTCCTCTGATGAGCCCGATCGACCACGTCGTCACGTCCGGCACGTTCTCCCTCGACGGCGGCACCTGGGACGTCGACAACAACGTGTGGATCGTCGGCGACGAGCACGAGGTCGTCGTCATCGACGCGGCCCACGACGCCGATGCGATCGCCGCCGCAGTGGGCGACCGGCGGGTCGTGGCCGTCGTGTGCACGCACGCGCACAACGACCACATCGACGCCGCGCCCGCGCTGGCGGACCGGTTCTCCGCACCGATCCTGCTGAGCCCGGACGAGGCCGTCCTGTGGGAGATGACCTGGCCGGACCGCAAGCCGGACGGCGAGATCCCCGAGACGATCACCGCTGGCGGGATCGAGCTGCGCAGGCTCGTGACGCCGGGCCACTCGCCCGGCTCGACCTGCCTGTACGTGCCCGAGCTGGGCACGGTGTTCACCGGCGACACCCTGTTCCAGGGCGGCCCCGGCGCCACCGGACGGTCGTACTCGTCGTTCGACACGATCATCGAGTCGATCCGCTCGACGCTGCTCACACTTCCCGGCGAGACCACGGTGCGCACCGGGCACGGCGACTCCACCAGCATCGGCGCCGAGGCGCCGCACCTGGAGGAGTGGATCGCGCGCGGGTACTGATCCCGGTCGGGGGCGCTGCGGAGAACCGATGAGCGCCCCCGACTCGTCCGGCGGCGACGACGCGGCCGTCCGCATCCGTCCGGCGGAGCAGCGCGGCACGCCCGGGTCACCGGCGCCAGAACCCCTCGACGAGGCGCGCTGCTGATCACTCACCCCGGCCGCCAGACCCGTTCGTCCGTGACGATGGCCGTGACCAGGTCGGCCGGGGTCACGTCGAAGGCCGGGTTCCACGCCGGTCCCCCGGTGAACACCTCCTCCGGCGCCCGCTCCTCGATCTCGATGGCCGAGCCGTCCGGGGTGTCGGGGTCCAGCGTCGTCTCGGGCGCAGCCACGACGAACGGGATGCCCGCGCGGGCCGCGGCGAGCGCCAGCGGGTACGTGCCGATCTTGTTGGCGACGTCGCCGTTCGCGGCCACCCGGTCGGCGCCCACCACCACCGCGTCCACGAGCCCGCGCGCGATGAGCGACGGGCCGGCGCCGTCGACGACAACGCGGTAGGGGACCTGCTCGGCGGCCAGCTCGACCGCGGTGATGCGGGCGCCCTGCAGCAAGGGGCGCGTCTCGTCCGCCACCACGAGCTCCACCCTGCCGCGCTGGTGCAGCGACCGGACGACGCCGAGCGCGGTCCCCCACTCCACACACGCGAGCGCGCCCGCGTTGCAGTGGGTGTGCAACCGGAGCGGGCGATCACCGCACAGCTCGGTGAGCAGATCCGCGCCGCGGTCGCCGATCGCGTGGCAGGCGGCGATGTCGGCGTCGCGCAGCTCCAGCGCCGCGGCGAGCACCGCGTCCGGACCCTCGGCCGCCGCCGCGAGCGCGTGCCGCACCCCGCCGGCGAGGTTCACCGCCGTCGGCCGGGCCACGGCGATCCGCTCGGCCGCCGTCTCCAGCTCCGCACCCTCCAGCGTGCGCGCTGCCAGTGCCACCCCCAGCGCTCCGGCGACCCCGAGCGCGGGCGCCCCGCGCACGACGAGCCGGCGGATCGCGTCGATCAACGTGTCGACGTCGGTCACCTCGACCGTGGTGAGGCGGGGCAGCGCGGTCTGGTCGAGCAGCACGATCCTGTCGCCGGCCCAGTCGATCGCCCGTGGCAGCACGCCCCGACCCTAGAACCCCGGGGAACCCTCCCGGCGGGCGATGGGAGGATCAGGCATTCGGGCCCGGCCGAGCCGACACCCTGGGGGTTCAACACAGATGCGCAAACCGTTCCTGCTCGCAGCCTTCGCGGCGGTGGTGGTGGCCCTGGCGGGCTGCGGGGGCGCCACGGCCGGCACCGCCGCGCCCGCCGGCGCCCCACCGGCACCCGTCGCCTACACCTCGATCGACGAACTGTCCGCGGCCATGGCGAAGGCCACGGCGGACAAGCACAGTGCCACGATGCAGATGGACATCGGGCTCGGCGGCCAGTCGATGACCGGCGAGGGGGCCTACGCCATCGAGGGCCGGAACGTGAAGATGCGGCTCACGATGAGCATCCCCCAGGCCGGCGAGATGGAGATGCGGCTCGTCGACAACGTGCTGTACGTGAAGGCGGGTCCGGCCAACCCGGCGTGGCTGCGGATGCCGATCGACCCGAACGACCCGCGCACCGCGGAGTTCGCCCAGATCATCGACCAGGTGGACGTGTCGAAGCAGTTCGACCAGTTCAAGATCGGCGGCGAGCTGACCGGCAGTTCACCGGACACGATCGACGGCGCCGCCACCACCCGCTACGACGTCAAGGTCGACGTCGCGAAGGCGCTGGCCGAGGCGCCGGACGCCCAGACCCGCGAACAGCTGCGGCCGCTGCAGGAAGCCGGTGTCCAGAACGTCGACATGCAGCTGTGGATCGACTCCTCCGACCTGCCCCGCCAGTTCCGGTCCTCGTTCACGTCGCAGGGCCAGCCGGTCAGCGCGACCGTGAAGCTCTCCGACTGGGGCGCCCCGGTCAGCGTCGAAGCGCCGCCCGCCGACCAGGTGACGGACCTGCCGGGCTGACCGCGCGTTGGACGCCAGCGCACTCACCGGGATCGCACACTGAAACCGTTGTGTGGCCGGACGAACTGTTCCCCGAGGACCCTTACCCGGGTGCGGTGCCGGAGCAGTCGTTCGTCCACGTCGCGGGGCACAGCCACCCGCTGCGGCCCGGCCCGGGCGGTTGGACCGTCGACGGTGTCCCGCTCGACACCTGGCTCGCCCGGCACGGTGCCCCGCCGTGCCGGGAACGGGTGCCGCTGCTGACCTACGGCTCCAACAAGTGCCCGTCGAAGATCACGTGGCTGCGGAGGACGCACGGGCTGGGTGCGGACCCGGTCGTGGTCCTCCGGGTGCGGACCACGGGGATGGCGGCCGTCTGGGCGTCGGGGCTGCGGAAGCGGGACGGGCAGCGGCCTGCGGTCCTCGCCGCTGCTCCTGGGGTCGTCGAGTCGCACGCCCTGTGGTTGGCGACTCCGACCCAGATCGCGGTACTGGATCGGTGTGAAGGGCGCGGGGATCGGTATCGGTTGGCTCGGCTGTCCACCGGGACCGTTCGCACCGAGGACGGTCAGCTGATCGAGCGGCCCTGGTGCTACCTCGGGGCCTCGCCGATCCGGCGACCGCTCGCCGTTGCCGGGTCCTTCGTGCGGTGCGCCTCGGTTCCGCAGTCCGTCGCTGCTGGGCTCGTCGGGGAGCCTGCTGCGTCCGACGGGCTCTCTGCTGCGACCGAAACCGGGGCGCCCGATCCCGCATCCTGGCCCTCTTCGCTCTTCGTCTACGGATCGCTGCAGCCCGGGCAGTCCGCTTGGGGGTTGTTGGCGCCCCACGTCCTCGGAGCACCCTCCCGAGCAGTTGTCCAGGGGGCCGTGTTCGACACGGGGCAGGGGTATCCGGCTTGGGTACCGGCCTGCCTTGGGGTCACGCCGGGGTGGGTCGTGTCGGTGCGGTCGGTGGCTCGGGTCCTGTGCCGGTTGGACGAGTACGAGGGGCCGGGGTACGCCCGGGTCCGAGTTGCGGTCTCCGGTGGGCGGGTGTGCTGGGCTTACGCGTGGCGAGGGTCGGTCAACGGGTTTCGGCGGTTGGACGGCGGGTAGGGTTCGTGAGGCGTGACGCTGGGCGCTGCCTCGGGGCCTGCAGGGCTCGCAGAAGTTGACTCGAACGTCGTCGCCGTGCGGCCGATGGGATCGAGATCTGATCGGCACACGGTCGCGGCCTACCGGCCGTCTACATCGACGGAACCGAGTCAATGTCCGGACCAAGGAATTCGGTCGAGCCGAACGTGGCACACCCGTCAACCGCATTGGACGCGAATCACAATGACAACGCCGACCGCAGAAGCCGAGTCGATTCGGTCACAGACACCGCGGCCATCCTCGAAATCACCGAACTCGCGAAAAACCCTCGACAATGCTACGCGAGCATGAGCCTCGAAAACAAATACAGGGCGAGCCGTAGAGGCGGAAGAGCACACTAGAGGAACGTCACTGCCACCCAGTTCTCCTCAACGACAAGAAGTCGAGGTTCGAAACGTGAGCGCGCGAACGGCGCAACAACAACGGTACGACCTACGCAACCCCATCTACGAGCGTGCGCGGCACCAACCCAACAGGATCTGCACACCAGGCGTCGGTCAAGGACGCAAGTCCATGATCAGGTTCCTTGTTCCCTACGCCGGGGCGGGTGCCAGGCGGACACCGCTGGCGCCCGGTAGCGGCTTGCGCGCGGACTCGCGGAGCATGAGGACCGTGGTCAGCGAGATGAGCGAGGCGACGGCGATGTAGGCGCCCGGCATGGCGTTGTTGCCCGTGGCGGTGACGAGGGCGGCGATGACCGCCGGGGCGGTGCCGCCGAAGATCGACGTCGAGAGGTTGTACCCCACGGAGAAGCCGGCGTAGCGGGTGTCGGTCTGGAACAGGGCGGGCAGGGTGGCCGACATCGTGCCGAGGAGCAGGACGAGCAGCATGCCGAGGACGAACAGACCGCCGACGGTGCCCGCGATCGTGCCCGTGTCCAGCAGGAGGAAGGCCGGGTAGCCGAGGACGATGAAGCCGACGCAGGCCGTGGTGATGAGCGGTTTGCGGCCGACGCGGTCGGACAGGGCGCCCACCGGGATGATCACGATCATGATCAGGACCATCATGCCGAGGATGGAGACCAGAGCGGTGGTGGCCGGCAGGTCGACCGTCCGCTGCAGGTAGTCCGGCATGTAGAAGAGAACCGTGTAGACGGCGACGTTGTAGAAGAGCACGAGTCCCACGCAGACCAGGACGGGGCGCCAGTGCTTGGTCAGCACGTCCTTGAGCGGAGAGGCGGAGCCGGCGTTCTGGGCCTCCATCTCGAGGAACGCCGGGGTGTCCTCGAGCTTCGAGCGCAGCCACAGGCCGACGAGGCCGAGCGGGCCGGCCACGAAGAACGGGATGCGCCAGCCCCAGTCGTTCATCGCGGCCTCGGGCAGGGTCACCTGCAGGACGGTGACGAGGCCCGCCGCCAGGACGAACCCGCCGGTGGTGCCGAACTCCAGGAAAGAGCAGTAGAAGCCGCGGCGCTTGTCGGGGGCGTACTCGGCGATGAAAGCGGCCGCGCCGCCGTACTCGCCGCCGGTTGCGAAGCCCTGGACGAGCCGGGTGAGGACGAGGAGCAGAGGTGCCCACCAGCCGACCGCGGCGAACGTGGGCAAGCAGCCCAGGATGAAGCTCGCGGCCGACATGGTGACGATCGTCATCGCGAGGACGCGCTTGCGGCCGATGCGGTCGCCCAGCGGGCCGAGGACGATGCCGCCGAGCGGCCGGACGAGGAAGGCGATCGCGAAGGTCGCCAGCACGAGGAGCTGGTTGGACGACTCACCGCCCGGCGGGAACAGGGCCAGGCCGATCTGGATCGTCACGTAGCTGTAGATGCCGTAGTCGAACCACTCGACCAAGTTGCCCATCGCGGCGGCGCCCACCGCCTTGCGGACGGTGGCCTCATCGACCTCGGCCGGTTTCGTCGTCGTCATCAGCGCCCCCCTTGCGAGCGTGACGACGCTAAGTGGACGTGCCGGGACCGGCAACTCGGAGCAGCGCTAGTTGAGGTTCGCCAGCATCGACTTCGCCCGCAGCTCCAGGGCGTAGCGCTGCTCAGGCGGGAAGTCCGGTGGGGTGGCGCGCAGCAGGGCGGCGGCCTCGGGCCAGCGGGCCTGTTCGCCGAGGGCATCGGCCAGCTCAACGATGTGGTCGAGCTCGCCGCCGAGCGCGAGCCGCATGCGCAGCACCCGTTCGAGATCGGCGGGGCGGCGGCGGGTGCGGTAGCTGACGCGCAGGTTCTCCAGCATGCGGGCGAGGATCGCCGTGGTCGGCACAGGGTCGAGGTAGCCCACCTGGAACGGGCCCTGGCCGCCGAGTGCGCGCCAGCGCTCCTCAGCGCCGGCGGCGTCCAGCTCGGTACCGCCGTCGAAGGCATCCAGGTAGCGGCCGGTGCCCGGGATGCCGACGAGGAAGTGGCCGGGCATGCCGACGCCCTCCAGCGCGATGCCGGCGCGCCGGCCCACCTCGATCGTGACGACGGCGAGCGAGATCGGGATGCCGAGGCCGCGGCCCAGCACGTGCGGCAGGAACGAGTTGCGCGGATCGGTGTAGTCGGCGCGGTTGCCGGTCAGCCCGATGTCGACGAACAGCCTGCGGCGCAGTGCGGGGAGCGAATCGATCCCGTCGGCGAGCCCGTCGAGGGCGCGCAGCCAGCGCTCGACGTCCGTGTCGGGCTCGGCCGCTGCCGCGATGAGCAGGGCGCCCCGGTCGAGCGGCGGCGGCTCGCCCGAGCGCACGAGCCGGGTGAACTCCGCGACGGCGTCCATCGAGCCATGATTGCGCTCCCGGGCGCGCTGCGCACCGGCTCGGCGGAGCAACCACCGATCGGATCTCACGCACCGGCCGCGGCCACCGACGCGGCAGCGGGCAGCCCGCCGATCCGGTACAGCCGAGCCGCGTTGCCGCCCAGCACGGCCCGCACGGCCGCGGTGTCCCACCGGGGACAGCGGTGGATCAGCTCGGGCGGGAACCGGTACGCCGCGAGCTCCCGCACCAGCCGGCCCGGCCGCACCATCGGGTAGCCGCTGCCGAACAGCAGCCGCTGGGCCCCGAACGCCCGCAGCAGCCCGCCGAACGCGTGCGCGAAGTCCGTCGATCCCATCCACGGCAGGATCTCCGTGAGCAGCACGTACACGTTGGGCAGATCAGCGAGCGCGCACAGCTGCTGGCCAGGCAGGCAGCCCGCCCCCAGCACGAACGACACCTCGGGTAGATCGGACGCCAGCGTGCGCAGCTGCGCCGGATCGAACCCGGGCGGGGCGATGCGCGCGGCGGCCCGGCGCACCGGCAGCATCGACCCGGACTGCAGCGGCTCCGCCCACCGCGGCACGCGGGGGCGGCGCCGGCCCGGCGGCAGAGGATCGGGCTCATCGCGCCGCCACGGAGCCGGCCGCGTGGACGGCCCCACCCCGACGTGGACGACGTCGGCGCCCGCCTCCGCGCACCGGGCCAGCACCCGGCGCAGCCACGGCTCCCCCAGCGGCTGCTGCCCCGTGGGACGACGCGTCTCGCACAGCGTGATGCCGCGCAGATCGTGTCGGCGCACCCGCGCGACCAGCCCGCGCGCGCCCGGCTGCCCGCCCTCGGGGTCCAGCTCGCCCGACAGCACGAACCGGCCCGGCATCCACTCGGCCATCTCCGCGTGCCACTCCAGCGGGCTGAAGCCCAGCACGAACAGATCGCCGAGAACCACCGGCTGCAGCACCGCGCGATCGACGTAGCCGGTGTCGAACACGTCGCGCAGCAGGCTCTCCTCGGAGACCCGCTCCGCCTCGTGCCGGGGTACCCCGACCCCGTCGAGCTCGCGGTGGCGGCGCAGCAGATCAGTGGCGTACAGCTCCCCGTCCGGGATGGCCTGGTTGTGCGGGCTCGCGTCCCACACGTGCACCTGACCGTCGACGACGCGGAAGGTCTCGCCGCGGTAGGTGAACACGATCGACCTCCTGATCCGGCCCGGCTCAGCCCATGGACGGGCCGAGACCCAGCGACTGCGGAGTGCTGGAGTCCGGCGACGGCTGCGGGATGCCCTCGTCCAACTGACCGAACTCGGTCATGAGCGCCTTGTTCCACGGCGTCTGCTCCTCAGCCACCAGCGAGTTGGTGGTGAGGATCAGCCCGGCCACGGACGCGCCGTTCTGCAGGGCGGAGCGGACGACCCGCAGCGGATCGATGATGCCCAGCTCGACCATGTCGCCGAAGCGGCCCTCCAGCGCGTCGAAGCCCTCGTCGACACCGAGCGCGGTCACCTGCTTGACCACCGAGTCGCCGTCGTAGCCGGCGTTCTCGGCGATCAGGTGCACCGGCTCGGTGAGCGACGTCCGCACGATCTCCACGCCGATGCGGTAGTCCCCGGTCACGTCGAGCGCGTCGAGCGCCGGCTCGGCGTGCAGCAGCGCCGCGCCGCCGCCCGCGACGATGCCCTCGGCCATCGCGGCCCGCGTGGCCTGCAGCGAGTCGTCGACGCGGTGGCGGATCTCCTTCAGCTCCGCGTTCGTCGGCGCACCGACCAGCACGATCGCCGCCTTGCCGGACAGCCGCGCGATGCGGTCCGATAGCCAGTCCTGGTCGGTGCCGATGACCGCCCGCGACAGCTCGGCCCGCAGCTGCGCCAGCCGCTGCTCCAACCGACCCGGATCACCCCCGCCCCCGATGAACACAGTCCGCTCGTTCGTGGCACGGACCTGCCGCGCGGTGCCCAGGTGCTCCGGCCCCATCTGCTCCAGCGCGAACGCCGCCGCCTTCGAGTGCACCTTGCCGCCGCAGAGCGCGGCCATGTCCTCCAGCAGGTGCACCCGCTTCTCGCCGAAGCCGGGCGCCTGGATCGCGGTGACCTTGATGTGGCCGTTCACGTGGTTGTGCACGAGCATCTGCAGCGCCGTGCCCTCCACCTTCTCGGCCACGATGACCAGCGGCTTCGGGTTGCGCATGATCCGTTCGAGCACCGGCATCAGCGTGCGGACGTCGGAGATCTTCTCCGCGGAGAACAGCAGGTACGGATCGTCGAGCACGGCCGTCATCGAGCCGGGATCGGTGACCAGGTACGGCGAGACGTAGCCGTTGTCGAACTCGAAGTCCTCGACGAAGTTCACCGTGATGCCCGGCACCGGGCCGTCGTCGACGGAGATGACACCCTCGTCGCCGACGGTGTGCAGGGTCCGGGCCACGACGCGGCCGATCGTCTCGTCGTCGTTGGCGGAGATCGCCGCGACGCGGGCGAGGTCCTCCTCGCTCGACACCGGGTGCGCGACCTCGGCCAGCCGGTCGACGATCGTGGCGACGGCCAGGTCGATGCCGCGCTTGACCAGCACCGGGTTGCCGCCGTCGGCGATCGCCTTCATGCCGGCGCGCACGATCGCCTGAGCGATCACGGTGGCGGTCGTCGTGCCGTCGCCGACGGTGTCGTTGGTCTTGACGGCGGCTTCCTTGAGGATCTGGGCGCCCATGTTCTCGAACGGATCGCGCAGGTGGATCTCCCGCGCGATCGTGACGCCGTCGTTGGTGACCTCCGGTGTCCCGGTGATCTTCTCCAGGATGACGTTGCGGCCCTTCGGCCCGAGTGTGCTCTTGACGGCTTCGGCGAGCTGATCCACCCCGGCCTGCAACAACCGGCGTGCCTCCTCACCAAAACGTAGTTCCTTGGCCATGAATCGTCCTCCTGGAAAAGTTGCTCAACGTTGGTCTGCGGCGCGGGTGCGGAACAACGAGCCCGGGTCGTCGCCCGTGTCTGCCCACGGACGACGACCCGGCCGGACGTGCTGGATGATTACCGGCTGACCTCGGGCGGGAGCATGTCGCCGATGAACGCGGCGGCCTCCTCGAGGTTCCCGAACATCACCGTCCGGTCATCCATGTGGATCATCTTCCCGTAGTGGGTCGACATGTTCTCCTCGAACTCGGCGGCGTCGAAGAACCCTTCGTCCTCGCCGAGGGCTTCGGAGATCTCGGAGTAGACGAAGTCCATCCGGCCTACGCAGTCGACCCGGATCATCGACGGCAGGTAGGTCACCGTGACGTTGTCGTGCTTCTTCATGACATCGGCCACGACCACACCGATCTGGTTGTTCATCAGTGTGACACCGGCCTTACCGGACGCGGTGTTGTCGGCCTTGAACGGGCTTTCCGGCGCCTTGAAGGTCGTCACTGCTTCAGCTCCTCGGGAGGGGTCAGACCGAGATCGGTGCAGATCCCGGCGAACCGGTTCTTCGCCTTGTCCAGCGAGTCCTCGAAACGCGGCGGCTTGGCGTCGGGCTGCGACCACAGCGGCTGCATCTTCCGGGCGGCGTCGAGCGCCTGCGGCACCCACTTCGCCAACCAGCTCTGCATGAGCTGCTTGTTGTGGTCGGCGAACTCGCGGTCCTCGGTGAGCGGGGCGAAGCAGGCGATCGTCCAGCGCAGGTCGCGCTGGGCGTAGTCGTACTCGCCGGCGCCGAACACCGTCGGGGTGACGAAGTCGCCGTTGGGAGCCGCGGACTGCATGACCAGGTTGGAGCGGAACAGCTCCCCGATCAGCGGCTCGAACACGACGTTCGTGGCGAACACCGACTCGCCCCAGTCGTCCTCGACGGCCGTGAGCGCCTCGGTCAGGGCCCGGGCGCCCTGCCACTCGGCGTCGGAGTCCCACGCCGCGATGTGCGCGGCGCCGTCGAAGCCCTCGATCTCCTCGGAGAGCGTGAGGTTGTAGAGGGCGAGGTCCTGCGCGAACCGGATCTTGTGCATGCTGTTCACCGCCATCGCGGTGTTGTGCATGTTCGTCGGGCCGGACCGGTTGCACGCCGCGAACACGTACAGCCCGATGATGTGCTCGATGTGCATCCAGGCACCGACGTTGCGCTCGACGAAGCGCTTCCAGTTCTCCGTCCACTGGTCGAACGCCTTGGCCTGGCGCGCGTTCTCGACGTTCTGGTTGATCTGCCGCACGACGTTCGCGTTGTAGCGGTAGAACGTCATCTCCCACTCTTCGTTGGGATCGCGGAACTCGTGCCAGCCGTGGGCGGGCCAGGAGAAGTCCTTCGGCAGCCCTCCGGATCCGATGCCGCGCTGCGGCTCAGGGTCGTCGACGCCCCAGGCCTTCAACTTCGTCCAGTTGAGCGGGTAGCCGGCCGACCCGTCGGCGAAACCGTAGATCCAACCTTGCGACAGGTAATGCCGCGGATCGGGCTGCACCTCGACGGTGACGTCCTCGTAGTGGGTCTGCTTGCGCTTCGCCGGCTTGAAGTAGTTGTACCGACGCGCACTCGGGCCGGAGTCGGGGAATTCGCGCGCACCGGCTTCCGCGTCGGTGAAGACGGGCTTCGGAACGCTGCGTTCGGGCCGCTCGGTGGTGGTCATTGGCCGTCCTCGCCTTCTTGTTCACCGGTGGTGGTGAACTTGTCGTAATAGATGTTGTGTTCGTTCACGCCCAGTGCGGTCAGCGTCACGATCGCCGCGTCCACCATCGGCGGCGGACCGCAGACGTAGGCATCCATTCCCTCCAGACTCGTCTCGTTCTTCTTGACCACCTCGGTGATGAGCCCGACGTGGCCGTCCCATTCCTCACCGGGATCCGGCTCGGAGAGGGCGGGTACGAAGGTGAAGTCGAAGAGCTTCTCGCCGAGCTCAGCGAGCTCCTTCTCGAAGCACAGGTCCCTCGTGGTGCGTGCGCCGTAGTAGAACCTCGCTCGGCGCTGCACGCCGCGCTCGGCCATCGACCGCAGCAGGCCGAGCACCGGCGCCATCCCGGCACCGCCGCCGACGAAGACGATGTCCGACGTCCGGTTCTCCCGGAGGGTGAAGGTCCCGAACGGGGCCTCGACCTCCAGCCGGTCCCCCACCTGCAGTCGCGTGTCGAGGAACTGCGAGAACAGCCCGTCCGGGTAGACCTTGACGACGAACTCGAAGATCCCTTCCCGGTTCGGGGTGTTCGCCATGGAGAACGACCGGGTCTCGTCCGTGCCCGGGACCAGGAAGTCCATGTACTGGCCCGGGAAGAACTTGATCTCAGCCGGTTCCACCAGCTTGACCACGAGGTGGCGCATGTCGTGCGTGACCGGCTCGATCGCGACGACCTCGACCACGCCGCGCGTCAGCGGCAGGCCGTTGCGGATGATCTCCTCGTCGTACTGCAGCAGCTCGATGACGAGATCGCCGTAGGCGTGCGCCCGGCAGAGGAGCGTGGAGCCCTCCTCCTTCTCGTAGTCGGGAAGAGCGAACGTCGAGTAGCGGTCGAGCTCGATGTCGTCCATGTCACCCTCGAGCACGAACGACTTGCAGGCCGCGCACTGCCCTTCCTTGCAGCCGTGCATGAGCTGGACGCCGTTCTCGGCGGCCGCGCGCAGGATCGTCTGGTCCTCGTCGACCTCGATCTCGATGCCGACCGGTTCGAACCGGACGACGTGCTTCTCTCCCATGTATGTGTGTCCTCATCTGGATTCGGGCGGGGACCCGGGTGAACCAACCGGCGGACCGGTTTGCGCGCAGGATCGAGCAGGGGGAGGGCCCCGCGGGGCCCTCCCCCCTCGCCTGACCCGCGCTCAGGCGATCAGGCAGCCGGCCCTATCGGGCATCGGCCTTCGGCGCCGGACGTCCCGCGGGCCCCTGACGGTGGTAGTCGTCGACGAAGGCGGCGCGTTCCTCGTCGGTCATCTCGTTCAGGAGCACGTTCGGGCTCTGCAGCGGCGGGCAGCGCCGCAGGTGGTCGAGCGTCCACATCTTCGACGGGTCGAGGTTCAGGTGCGGCTGCGCCGTCATCGTCTTGCCGTCGTCGCGGACGAAGCCCATGTCGGAGACGACGTCCGCCCAGTTCCAGCCGTGGTAGAGCGTCTCCCACTCGCGGTGGCCGACCAGCTTGCCCATGTTCGGGGTCTCGCGACCCTGGTACACCGGCCGGAACGCCTCGGCGTCGGTCCACCGGCACACCTCGTGGCAGTAGGTCCGCCACTGGCCGTCGACCTCCTGCATGACCATGTCCTCACGCACCAGGCACGGGACCATGCAGGTCCAGCAGCGGTGCGGGTAGACGTAGTCGACGTCCTCGAACACGATCGGGTTGTGCCCGTTGGGCAGCGCGAGGCGGTTGTAGTTCTCCCACCACTTGCCGTACTTGTCGTACCAGCCCGGGTACTTGTACTCGAACCACTCGAAGTCCTCGTCAGTCATGCTGTCGATTCGCCAGTAGTTCGCCAGCCACCCGGTAGCGAAGAACTGCGCCACCTCGTGGACGTAGCCCTTCTCCCAGATCTGCTTCCAGGATTCCTCGACCAGGTCGTGCGGAACCACCAGGCCGTACTTCTCCAGCGGGATCAGGTAGGCCCGGTAGTAGTCGTCGTAGATCCAGCGGCGCCACATCTCCGCGTACGACTCGCGGTCCTTGCGGCGGTCCTTCGTGCCGTACTCGATGAAGGTACCGATGGCGGCGTCGACGACGCGGTGGTTGTTCCACCACGCGTAGCGCAGGTCGCGCTCGAGCAGCTGGCGGTTGTCCTCGTCGGACAGGGCCATCAGCAGCGTCGCGTAACCGTTGGAGATGTGGCGCGACTCGTCGGACTGGACCGAGTGGAACACGGTGGGCAGCAGGTAGTCGCCGTTGGCCGCCGCCTCGGCCGGCATGGCCACGAACAGGGTGTTCGTGAACGCCGTCTCGGCCACGATCGTCAGGTAGATGCTGGCCGCGGTGATCGCGTCACCGGTGATGAAGCCTTCCGCGAACTGCCGGCCGATGGTGCCGCAGTAGTCGCCGTGGAAGCCACGCAGGGTGTTGTTGAAGCCCGCGGGATCGATGTAGTTGTTCATGTAGAGGCGCTTCAGGTTCTGCTGGATCGTCGAGTGCCGGACCTCGTCGATCATCTGAATCGCCTGGCCGTTGTGCAGTTCCGGGTTCGGTACCGCGTGGAACAGCATCGGCATGGACCGGGCAGCGGAGATCTCGGGCAGCGGAATGATGGACAGGAACAGCTTCTGCCACTCCAGCCAGCGCTCCTGCACCTGCCGGAACATGTTCCCGCGGATGGCGCCGTCCTGCGCGCCGTAGACCCGGTGGTCCTTCTCCTCCTGCATGGGGAAGTACGACCGGAGGACCTGCTTGAGCGGGTCCTTCTTCGCTGCCTTGCGGAAGGTGTAGTCGGTTCCGTACTTCATGTACGGCTCGTGGTACTGCGGCTCCCAGGAGAGCTCCTGGATCTTCTGGTGAGCCTTTGCCAAGCTCTGCCGACTCACGTCGTCTCCTCACATGGTGGTGGGCTGAGGAAGTGCGCGTTCCGCCCCGCGGGCCGTCCGCCGGCCCCACCGGGCCGGAGGACGGGAGCGTCAGCTCGTCCCTCCTGTGCGCCCCCTCTCGCGAACCGAGCCGTGCGCGGGTGGCGCCGGCCGCTGGAGGACCCGAGGTGCAGCAGCGGTCCCGGTGCGTGGGCCAGCACCGTTGCGGTTCCCTCGTGCTCGGAATCACACCGCCCTCACTGCCGGGCTGAGGTCTCAATATGAGACGATGAGCCTTCGTCTGCATGCTGTCCGTGAGCCCCGGCAGCGAGTAGCTTCAGGTGCACCAGCTTCCGCATCGCGACGGAACGTGAGCTGCGCCGAGGAGGGCACCGCTTGGGGCGCGTGACCGACGGGACATCCGATCACCCGGCAGAGCTGACGGGTGACCAGCTGCTTCGTGCTCGGACGTCGTTCCTCGTGGACGACGTCGTGCCCACCGGGATCGTCCGCGACACGATCCTGGCGTCGTGGGCACGCTCGCGGGAATGGGCGATCCCGGTCCACAGCGTCGAACTGAGCGACGACTGGGACCTCGAACCCGACTCGCCGCTGGTGCGCGCGGCGAGCCCGATCCTGAACGACATCTCCGACGAGCTGGCCACCGAACCGGTCAGCGTGATCCTCACCGACGCCGACGGCGTGGTCCTCGACCGCCGGACCGGCGACTCCGAGCTGCGCCAGGCGCTGGACCGGATCTGGCTCGCGCCGGGGTTCAGCTACGCCGAGAAGTACGTCGGCACCAACGGCATCGGCACCGCCCTGGAGGGCCGCCGGCCCGCCGAGGTGTTCGGCTACGAGCACTACGTCGAGCCGCTCGCCCCGTTCGCCTGCGCGGGCGCGCCGATCTGGCACCCGGTCAGCGGCAAGCTGCTCGGAGTCGTCGACCTGACCTGCTGGCGGCCCGATGCCGGGCGGTTCATGGCCACCACGGTGTCGCGGATCGCCCGCCAGATCGAGTCGGCGCTCCTGGATCAATCCGGACCGCGTGAGCTGGCGCTGCTGCACGACTACCTCACCACCGCGCGGCGCGCCCGCGGCGCGGTGATCGCCGTCGGCCCGGACGTCGTGATGATGAACGACGTCGCACGCGAGACGATCACCCCGGCCGACCAGCTCGTGCTGATCAACGCGGCCACGGAAGCGCTCACCTCAGGGCAGCGGTTGCTCATGCTCGACCTGCCCAGCGGGGCGGTCGCCCGGGTGCAGTGCCGGCCCAGCTGGGTCGACCGCGGCGCCGCGGGTGGCGTGCTGAACGTGCAGCTGGCCACATCCGCCCCGGCCCAGCACTCCCGGCGCTCGGCGCAGGCGTCCACCCCGGTGCCGACCGCCGCCGTCGGCTCCAGCCTGCTGTGGCAGAAGTGCTGCCAGGCCGCCGACCGGCACTTCCGCAGCCGGGAGTGGCTCGTCCTGCAGGGCGAGCCGGGCGTCGGGAAGACCACGCTGGCGAAGGCTGCGCACCAGATGCGCGCGCCCGCGTCGCACCTGCGGGTGCTGGACGCGCGCGAGTACGGCCCGCGCTGGATCGCCGACGTGGCGGCCGAGCTGGACAACGGGGCAGGGGTGCTGGTCCTCACCCACCTCGACGAGCTGGGCCCCGAGGGCCGACAAGCGCTCACCGAGGTGCTCGAACCGCACCGCGAGTCGCCTGACCCCTGGGTCGTGGCGACCGTCGGGCCGGAGGGGCTGCCGCTCGGCGACGACGGCGTCGACCTGCTGGAGTTCTTTCCCCGCACGGTCGAGGTGCCACCGCTGCGGCACCGGCTGGAGGACGTCGAGGAGCTGGTGCCGCACCTGATCGCGCGGCTGACCCGCGGATCGGAGCTCACCTGCTCCCCCGCCGCGCTGCGGGTGCTCATGCGCAACCGCTGGCCGGGCAACGTCGAGCAGCTCTACCAGGTGCTGCGCAAGACCGTGGCCCGCCGCCGCGCCGGGGTGCTGATGCCCGACGACCTGCCGCCGGAGACCCGCGCGATCACCCGCCGAGTGCTCACGCCGCTGGAGGCGATCGAGTGCGACGCGATCGTCGACGCGCTGATCGACAACGACGGCAACAAGGCGGAGGCGGCCCGGCACCTGGGCATGTCGCGGGCGACGATCTACCGCAAGATCCGCGGCTACGGCATCTCGACCACGATCACCGAACCGGGTGGCGGGCGGCGATCACGGCACTGAGGCCGGTGGGCCGGGCGGAGCCCGTGCTCTAGGGTCCCCTCGTGCTGGACATCCGGGGGATCAGCAAGCGGTTCGGTACCCGCACGGTGCTGTCCGACGTCTCGTTCACGGTGCGGCCGGGCGAGGTGTTCGGGTTCGTGGGCAGCAACGGCGCGGGCAAGACCACGACGATGCGGATCGTCCTGGGCGTGCTCGCCGCCGACTCCGGCGAGGTGCGCTGGAAGGACGCGCCGATCGACGCGGACGTGCGCAGGCGCATCGGCTACATGCCGGAGGAGC
Source organism: Pseudonocardia thermophila (assembly GCF_900142365.1). Taxonomy (GTDB): domain Bacteria; phylum Actinomycetota; class Actinomycetes; order Mycobacteriales; family Pseudonocardiaceae; genus Pseudonocardia; species Pseudonocardia thermophila. The sequence continues at coordinate 59,035 of NZ_FRAP01000020.1, forward strand.
GCGGCCTCTACCCCAAGATGAAGGTGGAGGACCACCTGCAGTACCTGGCGCGGCTGCACGGGCTCGGCCCGGGCGAGGCACGCAGCTCCACTCGGCACTGGACCGAACGGCTGGGCATCGCCTCACGGCTCGGCGACGAGGTGCAGAAGCTCTCCCTCGGCAACCAGCAGCGGGTGCAGCTCGCCGCCGCGCTGGTGCACGACCCGGAGGTGCTCGTGCTCGACGAGCCGTTCTCCGGGCTGGACCCGACCGCCGTCGAGGTGATGAGCAAGGTCCTGCGCGACAAGGCCGACGGCGGCATCCCCACGGTGTTCTCCAGCCACCAGCTCGATCTCGTCGAGCGGCTCTGCGACCGGATCGGGATCATCGCCGACGGGCGGATGGTCGCCGTCGGCACCGTGGAGGAGCTGCGCGACCGCGACCACGGCGTCGTCCTGGTCGTGGAGGGACCGCCCGCCGGCTGGGCCGACGCACTACCCGGGGTGCAGGTGGTGGCGGCCGCCGGCACCCGCACGACCGTGCGCCTCCTGGGGGCCGACGACCAGCAGGTGCTCGCCGCCGCGCTCGCCGCGGGCCCGGTGCACGAGTTCCGCCGGCACCGGCCCCCGCTCACCGAGGTCTACCGCGACGTTGTGTCGGCCGCCGCGCCGGAGCGGGCCCGATGAGCGCGCCGCTGTCGTCCGTCGAGGCGATCCGCCTGGTGGCCAAGCGGGAGTTCGTCACGCAGGTGCGCTCGCGCAGCTTCGTCATCGGCCTGATCGTCACGATCGTGCTGTTCGGCGTGGTCGGCGCGATCTCGGCGTTCATCGCCGGGCAGCAGTCGACGAGCACCTTGGGGGTCACCCCCGGCGCCTCCGCACTCGCGCCCGCGCTGGAGGCGACCGCCCGCACGCAGGACCTGACGCTGGAGATCCGCGACGTCGCCGAGGCCGCCGGGCGCTCCGCGCTCGCCGCCGACGAGCTCGACGGGCTGCTGGTCGCCGACCCGGGCGGCCGCTACACCCTGCTCGGGCGGGACGCGGTGGACGAGCGGCTCGCCGCGGTCGTCGGCACGGCGGTGCGCCAGACGGAGCTGACGGAAGCGCTGCGCGCGGCGGGCACCGACCCGGACGCGCTCGAGGCGCGCAGCACGGTGGCGGAGGAGACCCTCGAGCCCGTCGACCCGGACCGCGGGCAGCGGCTGGCGCTGGCGATCGTCGGCACGGTGCTGCTGTTCATCTCGCTCTCCGGCTACGGGCAGCTGGTCGCCACCGGCGTCGTCGAGGAGAAGCAGAGCCGCGTGGTGGAGCTGCTGCTGGCCACGATCAAACCGTGGGAGCTGCTCGCCGGCAAGATCATCGGGCTGGGCGCGGTCGGGCTGCTCAACCTGGTGGTGCTCGGCGGGATCGCGGCGATCGCCGGGATCTCGTTCGGCCTGCTCACGCTGCCCGGCGCCGCGCTGGGCATGTTCGCGATGGTGCTCGTCTGGTACCTGCTCGGGTTCTTCCTGTTCGCCTCGCTCTACGCCGCGATCGGGTCCACGGTGTCCCGTCAGGAGGAGCTCAACTCGGTGGTCGCACCGATGATCTTCCTGCTGCTCATCCCGTTCATCCTCACCGTGAACCTGCTGCCAGGCGACCCGCGCAACCCGCTGGCGACGGTGCTGTCCTACATCCCGTTCTTCTCCCAGACCGTGATGCCGGCCCGCTACGCGCTCGGCACCGCGGAGCTGTGGGAAGTGGGGATCGCCGCGCTGCTGGCACTGGTGGCGATCGTCGTGGTGGTGCGGCTGGCCGGGCGGGTGTACCGCAACTCGGTGCTGCGGACCGGGGCGCGGGTGTCGCTGCGGGAGGCGCTGGGCCGGGCGGCCTAGCCGGCCCGCTCGAGGACGACGAGCGGGATCTCCCGCTCCCCCGCCTTCTGCTGGTGGTCGGGCAGGAAGGGGTACTGCTCGACCGCCATCGCCCACAGCCGAGCCCGCTCCTCGCCGGCAGCGGTGCGGGCCCTGCCCTGGTAGGTCTCGTCCGGCAGCTCGACGGTGACGTGCGGATCGGCCAGCAGGTTGCGGTACCACTGCGGGTGCTGCGCCGCGCCCATGTTCGAGGCGAACACGACCGGGGTGTCGCCGTGCCGGAAGAACGCCATGGGCGCGGTGTGCGGGGTGCCGCTGCGCCGTCCGGTGGTCGTGAGCAGGAGCAACCGGTCGCGGTGCATCCCCTCCGGGTCCTCGCCGGCGCGGAAGCGGGTGATCACCGTGCGGTTGATCTCGCGGATGTCCATGGTCAACGCTTGGTTCGGCGGCGGTTCCACTTGGTGTAGCCCGCCGCGACGGCCTCCTCCTCGGTGCGGAACCACACCTCGGCCTTCGTCCGGCGGAAGTACGGGCTGTCCTCGGTGTGGAACAGCTTCGACCCGGCGTTGCCCTTGATCACGAACTCCGGGCCGGGCGGGGAGCCGTCCGGCAGGGCGGGAACACCCTTCGCGGGCTCCTCGGGCGGCGCCGGGGTGAACAAGGGGTTGGCCGCCGGTTCCGGAGCTGGTTCCGGGGCCGATTCCGGACCCGGTTCCCCGGCCGGGTCCTCGGTGGACAGCGGGTTCGGTCCCGGCTCCGGCGGCGTGACGGGCTCGTCCGGCGGGGCGGGGGTGAAGAGCGGGTCGGGTGCGGGCTCGGCCGGTCCGGCACCGTTGAGCTCGGGCCCACTGGGCTCGACGACCCTGGGTTCGGCGGTGGGCACGGCAGCCGGCAGCGCGGGCGGCTGCATCTCGGCCAGCGGCGGCTCGGTCGGCACCGGTTCGGGTTCGATCGCCTCGGCGGCGTCCGGTGGCGTCGTCGGGACGGGCATCGGCGGGTCCCACGGCTGCGGTTCGACGGCCCGGCGCGACCGTACGAGCCAGGCACCGATCGCGATCGCGGCCAGCAGCAGGATCCACGTGCGACGCCGGCGCGGCCTCCTCCGCTCCGCCATCCTCGACCTCCTCTCGTCGCTGCCCGGACCTTATCGAGCCCGGGCCGTGCGAGGGCCCCTCACCTGCTCGAACGGGCAGCGTCGGGATCGGTGTCGGGATCGGTCCCGAACGTGGACGAACGGCACTCTCGTCCACTCGGAGTAGACGAGAGTGCCGTTCGTTGCGTCGTCAGGGCAGCAGTGGCCGGGCGCCTCAGCGGGCGGACATCTCCACGTAGTCCCGCTTGGTGGCCCCGACGTAGAGCTGGCGCGGGCGCCCGATCCGCGTGGTCGGGTCGTTGATCATCTCGCGCCTGTGGGCGATCCAGCCGGGGAGCCGGCCGAGCGCGAACAGCACCGTGAACATCCGGGTGGGGAAGCCCATGGCCCGGTAGATGACACCGGTGTAGAAGTCGACGTTCGGGTAGAGCTTGCGCTCGATGAAGTAGTCGTCGGCGAGTGCCCGCTCCTCCAGGCGCATCGCGATGTCGAGCAGCGGGTCGTTGACGCCGAGGCCCTTGAGGATCTCGTCGGCCTGCTGCTTGATGATCTTCGCCCGCGGGTCGTAGTTCTTGTACACCCGGTGGCCGAAGCCCATCAGCCGGGCGCTCTTGTCCTCCTTGTTCTTGACCCGCTCGACGAACTTGTCGACGTCGCCCTCGAACTCGCGCTCGATCCGCTGCAGCATCTCCAGCACGGCCTGGTTGGCGCCGCCGTGCAGCGGGCCGAACAGGGCGTTCACGCCGGCGGAGATCGAGGCGAAGAGGTTGGCCTGCGACGAGCCGACCATCCGCACCGTCGAGGTGGAGCAGTTCTGCTCGTGGTCGGCGTGCAGGATCAGCAGGGTGTCCAGTGCCTTGACGAAGACCGGGTCGACCTCGTACGGCTCAGCGGGGAAGCCGAAGGTCATCCGCAGGAAGTTCTCGACCAGGCCGAGCGAGTTGTCCGGGTAGAGGAACGGCTGGCCGACCGACTTCTTGTAGGCGTAGGCCGCGATCGTCGGCACCTTCGCCAGCAGCCGGACGGTCGAGAGCTCGACCGCCTCCTGGTCGAACGGGTCGAGCGAGTCCTGGTAGAAGGTCGAGAGCGCGCTGACGGCACTGGACAGCACCGGCATGGGGTGCGCGTCCCGGGGGAATCCGTCGAAGAACCGCTTCAGGTCCTCGTGCAGCAGCGTGTGCCGCCGGATCTTGTTGGTGAACGAGTCCAGTTCGGACTGCGTGGGCAGCTCGCCGTAGATGAGCAGATAGCTGGTCTCGAGGAAAGTGGACTTCTCGGCAAGCTGCTCGATCGGGTATCCGCGGTAGCGGAGGATGCCCGCGTCGCCGTCGATGTAGGTGATCGCCGACCGGCAGGACGCGGTGTTCCCGTAGCCGTAGTCCAGCGCGGTCATCCCCGCCTGGGACAGCAGCTTGTTGATGTCGAAGGCATCTGCCCCCTCGGTCGCCTGCTGGATCGGCAGCTCGTACTCGTCCGTGCCTACTCGCAGGACGGCCGTGGTGGTCTCGTCGGACATGTGGAGGTTCCCTCGCACTGAAGGTTGCCGGGTTCGGTGCAACGCTAGTGCGCCGGAGCGCAGATGCGCCCGGTGAGGCGTGTGATCTACCGGACGCCGCGGCCCTCCGGCGCCGGTCAGGAGCGTTCCACCCCTGGTCCGATGTGGTGTGCGCCGCTCGGCCGGCTGGCCCCGCGCCTGTCGGCCGGCGCCCTCCTGGATCGACGCTCGCAGCGTCCACCCGCACCCGCCGACGAGGACCGGACGGCCCGCATCGGCCGGGTGCAGGTTCGGTCGCGGCCGTGCGCGAGGCTCGTGATCGTGACCGGGCCCAGCCGGAGTCATCACGAATAGTCACCGATTTGGTGATCTACGGCAGCGCTGTTCACTCGTTCAGCGGCAATTCGTCTGCTCTCCGTCGCACCATGCCCGTGGCGATCGGCCTCCCAGAGCATCGGGGGAGCGACATCGGGATGACACGAGCACCGCTCGCGGACACGCACACGCCCCCGCCGGCGGCACTCGCGCGCCGCTACGACGCCGGCCCCGCGACCGGCGCCGCCGTCGCCGGGATCGATCCTGACGAGGCCCTGCTCACCCGGTTGGGCTATCCCCGCACGCTGCACCGCGGGTTCGGCGGGTTCGCGAACTTCGCGATCTCGTTCATGGTCGTCTCGGTGCTCGCCGGGTGCCTGACCTCCTACCACGTCGCGCTCGCCAACGGCGGCCCGGTCGTCATCACCTGGGGCTGGCTGCTCGTCAGTGCCTTCTGCGGCGTGGTGGCGATGGCGCTGACCGAGATCGCCTCGGCGATACCCACCGCGGGCGCGCTGCACTACTGGGCGGCGAAGCTGGGCGGCCGGGCGTGGGGCTGGTTCACCGGGTGGTTCAACCTGATCGGACTGGTCGCGCTCACGGCCGCCGCCTGCCACGGCGCGGCGATCTCCACCACGGCGCTGCTCAACCTGGGGTTCCCCGGCGCGGTCGGCACCGACGGCCCGACGATCTCGTCGTCTGCACGCTGATCGTCGCGCTGCACCTGGTGCTCAACCTGGCGAACCTCAACGTGCTCTCGCTGCTCAACTCGGTGTCGGCGTGGTGGCACATGGCCGGCGTCGCGCTGATCGTGGTGCGGCTGGTGGTGGTGCCGCGCGAGCACCAGTCGGTCGCGTTCGTCTTCGGCGAGGTCGTGAACAACTCCGGGTTCCCCGACACCGCGCTCTTCTTCGTGTTCGGGCTCGTCCTGCAGATGGCGCAGTTCACGCTCACCGGCTACGCCGCGTCGGCGCACCTCGCCGAAGAGACCCGCTCGGCGTCCCGCGCGGTGGCCCGCGGCGTGGTGGCCTCGGTCGTCGTCGCGGTGGTGTTCGGGTTCGCCTTGCCGGTGGCGATCACGTACGTGCTCGTCGATCCGCCGTCCACCGCGCGGGCGGGCCAGATCGCCGTGGTCCACATCCGGCGGACGGCGATGGGCCCGACCTGGGCGGGGTTCCTGCTGCTCGTCGCGGTGGTCGCACAGCTGTTCTGCGGCGCCGCCGCGGTCACGGCGGCGTCGCGGACGACGTTCGCGTTCTCCCGCGACCGCGCCGTGCCGTTCTCCCCCGTCTGGCGGCGGGTCTCGACCCGGCGGACGCCGGTGAACGCCGTGCGCGCAGTCTGCCTCGCGGCCTGGGGTGCTGCTGCTGCCGACGCCGGCCGTCGGCCCGATCGGCTACCCGGCGAGCGCCTCGATCGCGGTGATCGCACTGCACGTCGGGTACGGGATCCCGATCCTGCTGCGGATCCGGCGGGGCCGGGCGTTCGCAGCGGGCGAGTGGACGCTGCGCGGCCACCACCGCTGGGTCTCGCCGCTGGCCGTGCTGTGGGTCATCGTCGTGTGCGTGCTGTTCGCGCTGCTGTTCTCCCCGCGCGGCATCCCGGGCACCGCGGAGTCCTCCTGGGAGTACGTCAACTACGCGCCGGTCGCGGTGCTCGGCGCGCTGGCGCTGGTGGGCGGCTGGTACGCGGTCTCGGCCCGCCGGTTGCACCGGCCCGCGGCGCGACCCGGCGCTCGACCTCCGCACCGAGCGCTGACCGCTACGCCTTGGCGCCGGGCTCGTCGACCCGGAACCGCCAGAACGCCGGGAAGGCGACCAGCACGGCGGCGGCCGCGACCAGCGTCGCGATCCCGCCCACCGCGGCCGCGACGCCCGGACCGATCCAGTCGGCCGCGGCTCCGTGCCACAGGTCGGCCAGGCGCGGCCCGCCGGCCACCACCACGATGAACACGCCCTGCATGCGGCCGCGCATCTCGTCGGTGGCCACCGACTGCAGCATCGAGGACCGGTAGACCGAGCTGACCAGGTCGCCGGCTCCGGCGATCGCGAGGAACGCGACGGCGAGGAAGATCGACCCGGTCATCCCGAACAGCGCGACACCGATCCCCCACACGCCGATCGACGCCGCGACGGCGACACCCTGCCGGCGGATCCGGGAGAGCCAGCCGGAGAACAGCCCGGCCACCACCATCCCGATCGGGATCGCCGCGTAGAGCGCACCCAGCGCCGCGTCGCTGCCGAGCGGCTCGGCGAACTGCGTCTCGGCGAGCTCGGGGAACACCGCGCGGGGCATGCCGAAGCCCATCGCCACGATGTCGATCAGGAACGACACCAGCAGGACCTTGTGCATCGCCGCGTAGCGGAAGCCCGCGGCGATCTCGCGCAGCCCAGCCCGCGGGCGCGCGTCCGAGGTGCGGTCGACGGGCATGCGCGGCAGCCGCCACGACGCCCACAGCGTGGCGGTGAGCGCGATCGCGTCGATCAGGTACAGCGCGGGCAGCCCGATCACCGGGATCAGCGCACCCGCCAGCAGCGGGCCGACGACCGCACCGGTCTGGAACACCGTCATCGTCAGCGCGTTGGCGGCGGGCAGCTGCTCCTCGGGCAGGATCCGCGGCAGCACCGCCCGCCGGGTCGGCTGGTCGACGGCGATGAACGCGGTCTGCACCCCGAACAGCACCAGCACCAGCCACGGTCCGCCCACGCCGGTCGCGGCGGTCACGAACAGCAGCAGCGACGTCACCGCGATGCCGGAGACGGTGACCAGCATCAGCGCCCGCCGGTCGACGACGTCGGCGATCGCTCCGCCCCACAGACCGAACACGATCAGCGGCACCAGGCCGAAGAGGCCCGTCAGCCCGACCCACGCCGAGGAGTCGGTGAGCTGGAACAGCTGGTACGGCACCGCCACGACGGTCAGCTGCGCCCCGATCGTGGTGACGATCGCGGCGAGCCACAGCCGCCGGTAGGCAGGCGTCCGCAGCGGCCGGGTGTCCGCGAGCACGCCACGCACCCGGCGCAGCCGGGTGCGTGGCTCGGAAGCTGTCACTCCCCGAGACCTACCACGATCGGCGAGGCGAATTCGGACACCGCAACGTGCGTCACGGCGCGAGCCGGTGGACGGTCCACTCGCGCGAGGTGGGATCGACCTCGAAGCGCAGCCGGTCGTGCATCCGGTCGGCCCGCCCCTGCCAGAACTCCACCTGCTCGGGGACGATCCGCCAGCCGCCCCAGTGCGGCGGCACCGGCACCTCCTGGCCCCCGAACCGCGCCGCGGTGGCGGCCAGCGCCTCGTCGAGCGCGCGCCGGTCGCGCACCACCGTCGACTGCGCCGACGCCCACGCGCCCAGCTGCGAGCCGCGCGGGCGCGTCGCCCAGTACGCCTGCGTCTCCGCCGGGGAGACCCGCTCCACCGGGCCGCGGACGTGCACCTGCCGGTGCACCAGGTACCAGGGGAACGTCACCGACGCGTACCGGGAGGTGCGCAGGTGGTGGCTCTTCGCCGAGGTGTAGTTGCTGTAGAACACCACGCCGCGCTCGTCGAGGCCCTTGCACAGCACGGTGCGCGAGCTCGGCCGCCCCTCCTCGTCGACGGTGGCCAGCACCATCGCGTTCGCCTCCGCGACCCCGGCGGCCTCGGCCTCGGCCAGCCATCTGGCGAGCTGTTCGTGCCAGGTGGGAGCCAGATCGCCGACGTCGAACCCCGGCGTGTCGTAGGCCACGCGCATACCGGCCAGCTGCGGCTCGTCCATCCACTCCCCGTCTCACGGCGAAACCCGGTGACAGATGCCACCCCCTTGCACCGTTGCAGGTGGCGGCGCCGGGGGGCAGGGTGACGCCAACCACGTTAGCCGTCGAGCACCCTGCGATCAGGGGCTGACCGCCCGCGTCAGGGGACCACAACGAGGAGGTCGCGGTGACCGCTGCGCCAACGGAGCCGAAGTCGGAGTCGGGCGACTGGGAGGTACCCCCGCCCCCGCCCGGGTTCAAGCCCGGTCTCGAGGGGCAGATCGCCTTCCGAACGCAGATCGCCGAGCCCGACAAGGACGGCGGGGCGCTGCGGTACCGCGGCGTCGACATCGAGGACCTGGTGGGCAAGGTCACGTTCGGCAACGTGTGGGCGCTGCTGGTGGACGGGCGCTTCGGGCCCGGCCTGCCGCCCGCCGAGCCGTTCCCGATCCCGGTCCACACCGGCGACGTCCGCGTCGACGTGCAGGCGGCGCTGGCGATGCTCGCACCGTACTGGGGGTACCGGCCGCTGCTCGACACGTCCGTGGAGGAAGCCCGCGAGCAGCTGGCCAGGGCCTCGGTGATGGCGCTGTCCTACGTCGCCCAGTCCGCGCGCGGCATCGGCGTGCCGGCCGTGCCGCAGAAGCGCATCGACGAGTGCACGACGATCACCGAGCGCTTCATGACCCGCTGGCGCGGTGAGCCCGACCCGGCGCACATCAAGGCGATCGACGCCTACTGGGTCTCCGCCGCCGAGCACGGCATGAACGCCTCCACGTTCACCGCGCGGGTGATCGCCTCCACGGGCGCCGACGTGGCCGCGGCGCTCTCCGGCGCGATCGGCGCGATGTCCGGCCCGCTGCACGGCGGCGCGCCGGCCCGGGTGCTGCCGATGATCGAGGAGGTCGAGCGGACCGGCGACCCGGAGGGTCTGGTCAAGGGCATCCTCGACCGCAAGGAGAAGCTCATGGGCTTCGGCCACCGGGTCTACCGCGCCGAGGACCCGCGGGCCCGGGTGCTGCGCCGCACCTGCAAGGAGCTCAACGCGCCCCGCTACGAGGTCGCGGCCGCGCTGGAGCAGGCCGCGCTGAAGATCCTGCGCGAGCGGCGGCCCGACCACCCGATCGAGACGAACGTCGAGTTCTGGGCCGCGGTGATCCTCGACTTCGCCGAGGTGCCGCCGCACATGATGCCGGCGATGTTCACCAGCGCCCGCACCGCCGGGTGGAGCGCGCACATCCTGGAGCAGAAGCGCGAGAACAAGCTCGTGCGCCCGTCCGCCCAGTACGTCGGCCCCGGCCCGCGCAGGCCCGAGGAGGTCGAGGGCTGGGACGAGATCGCCCACCTGTGAGCCGGTGACCGCGACGGTCCTCCCGCCCCCGAGTGGGAGGACCGTCGCCCGTCACGGCGCGACCGGCGCGACCACCCGCCGGCGCGGCACGAACAGCGAGATCACCCCGGCCAGCACGCACACCGCGCCGCCCGCGTACCAGGCGAGGTCGTAGCTGCCCAGCTCGTCCCGGACGACGCCGGCGATCAGCGCCATCAACGCGGCCCCGACCTGGTGCCCGGCGAACACCCAGCCGAAGAGCACCGGTGCGGCGGCGCCGAACGCCTCCCGGCACAGCGCCAGGGTGGGCGGGATGGTCGCCACCCAGTCCAACCCGTAGAAGACGATGAAGGCGAGCATCGGCGGCTCCACGGACGGGCCGAACAGCACCGGCAGCGCGAGCAGCGCCCATCCGCGCAGCACGTAGTAGGCGAGCAGCAGCAGACGCGGATCGACCCGGTCGGTCAGCCAGCCCGAGGCGACGGTTCCGGCCAGGTCGAAGATCCCGACCAGCGCGAGCAGGCCCGCGGCCGCGGTGACCGGCATGCCGTGGTCGTGCGCGGCGGGCACGAAGTGCGGCTGGATCAGGCCCATCGTCGTCGCGCCGCAGATCACCATCCCGACGGCCAGGTACCAGAACGCGCGGGTGCGCACGCCCGTGGCGAGGCCCCGCAGGGCGGTGCGCGCCGCGCCGGTGCGCACCGGGGGCACGTCGTCCTCGGGCGTGCCGCCGTAGGGCGCGACGCCGACGTCGGCCGGCCGCTCCCGCACGAACACCAGCACCACCGGGACCACCGCGAGCGCAGCGGACGCCACCCACAGCGATGCCGCCCGCCAGCCCTGGTCCTGCGCGACGTGCGCGACGAGCGGCAGGAAGACCAACCCACCAGCCGCCCCGGACGCCGTCAGCACACCGGAGACCAGCCCGCGGCGGGCGACGAACCAGCGCCCGGTGACGGTCGCGACCAGCGCCAGCGCCATGGAGCCCGTGCCCAGCCCGACGAGCACGCCCCAGCACAGCACCAGCTGCCAGCTGGCCGTCATGAAGACGGTCAGGCCGCTACCGGCGGAGACCACCAGCAGCGCTGAGGTGATCACCGGCCGGATCCCGAACCGCTCCATCAGCGCGGCCGCGAACGGCGCCGTCAAGCCGTAGAGCGCCATGTTCACGGCGGTGGCGAGCGAGACCGTGGCCGTCGACCAGCCGAACTCGGCCTGCAGCGGATCGAGCAGCACGCCCGGGACGGCGCGGAACCCGGCGGCGCCGACGAGGGCCAGGAACGTGGCCGCGGCGACCCACCACGCGGGGTGGACGCGGCGGGAGCGGTGAGCGGAGATCACGGACATCGGATCCACCCTCACCCACCGTCCGATCACGAACCAGTGGCCGAAAGGACAATATCTGCAAGGATCAGGCCATGTACGAGGTCGCGGTGCTGGCCCTGCCGAGCGTGATCGGGTTCGAGCTGGGGCTGCCCCACAAGTTCCTCGGGAGCGCCGTGGGCGCCGACGGGCGCCCGCTCTACCGGGTGCGCACCGCGAGCCTGGACGGCGGGCCGGTCCGCACGTCGGCCGAGTACACGGTGCTGCCCGACCACGACGCGGCGATCCTGCGCGAGGCCGACACCGTGGTGATCCCGGGCGTGTCCGACCACCCCGCCGTGCGGCGCGGCGAGCTCGCCGACGAGCTCGCGGCGGCCCTGGCCGGGCTCGACGCTCGGCTGGTGTCGATCTGCACGGGCGCGTTCGTGCTCGCCGCCGCCGGGCGGCTCGACGGGCGCCGGGCCACCACGCACTGGATGTACGCCGAGCACTTCCGGCGGCTGTTCCCCCGGGTCGAGCTCGATCCCGACGTGCTCTACGTCGACGAGGGCGACGTGCTGACCTCCGCCGGCAACGCCGCCGGCATCGACCTGCTGCTGCACCTCGTGCGCCGCGACCACGGCGCCGCCGTCGCTGCGCGGGTGGCCCGCCGGTCCGTCGTCGCGCCGTGGCGGGAGGGCGGGCAGAGCCAGTTCGCCGAGCCGCTGCCCGAGCCGCGCGGCAGCAGCACCGCCGCCACCCAGGCGTGGGCGCTGGAGCACCTCACCGAGCCGCTCACCGTCGCCGATCTCGCCGCCCACGCCCGCACCAGCGTGCGCACGTTCACCCGCCGGTTCCGCCGGGAGACGGGCCAGAGCCCGGCCCAGTGGCTGATCGGCCGACGGGTGGAGCGGGCCCGGCAGCTGCTCGAGGAGACTGATCTGCCGGTCGAGCGGGTCGCCGCCGAGGCCGGGTTCGGCACCACCGCGTCGCTGCGCCAGCACCTGCACGCCGCGATCGGGGTGGCCCCGCTGGCGTACCGGAGGACGTACCGGGGCGACCGGGCGGGGTGACCACCCGCACGCCGCGACGAGCCCGGTGCGGATGCGAGGATGGCTGACGTGACCGCCGAACTCACGATCCCCGCCGATCTCCTCCCCGCCGACGGCCGGTTCGGGTGCGGCCCGTCGAAGGTCCGGCCCGAGCAGGTGCAGGCGCTCGCCGCGGCCGGCGACGTGCTGGGCACCTCGCACCGGCAGGAGCCGGTCAAGTCGATCGTGCGGCGGGTGCGCACCGGGCTGCGTGAGCTGTTCTCGCTCCCCGACGGCTACGAGGTCGTGCTCGGCAACGGCGGCTCCACCGCGTTCTGGGACGCCGCTGCGTTCGGGCTGGTCAAGGAGCGCTCCCTGCACCTGGTGTACGGCGAGTTCTCGGCGAAGTTCGCCGACTCGACGAAGGGCGCGCCCTTCCTCGCCGACCCCGTCGTGGTGAAGGCCGAGCCGGGCTCGGCCCCGGAGCCCACCAGCGACCCGAGCTGCGACGTGGTGGCATGGGCGCACAACGAGACCTCGACCGGGGTCGCCGTGCCGGTGGTGCGGCCGACGTCGGCCAGCTCCGACCAGCTCGTGCTGATCGACGCGACGTCCGGCGCGGGCGGGCTGCCGGTCGACATCCGCAACGCCGACGCGTACTACTTCGCCCCGCAGAAGGGCTTCGCCGCCGACGGCGGGCTGTGGATCGCGCTGATGAGCCCGGCCGCGCTGCAGCGCGCCGCGGAGATCGCCGCGTCGGACCGCTGGATCCCGCCGTTCCTGTCCCTGGCCACGGCGATGGACAACTCGCTGAAGGACCAGACCTACAACACCCCGGCGATCGCCACGCTGATCATGATGGCCGAGCAGATCGAGTGGATGCTCGGCATCGGCGGCCTCGACGCCTGCGTCGCCCGCACCCGGCAGTCGTCGACGACGCTCTACACGTGGGCGGAGAAGTCGGAGTTCGCCACTCCGTTCGTCGCCGACCCGGCGCTGCGCTCGCAGGTCGTCGGCACCATCGACTTCGTCGACGAGGTGGATGCGGCGAAGGTGGCGAAGGTGCTGCGCGCCAACGGCGTCGTCGACACCGAGCCGTACCGCAAGCTCGGCCGCAACCAGCTGCGCATCGGCATGTTCCCGGCCGTGGACCCGGCCGACGTCGCCGCCCTGACCGCGTGCATCGACTGGGTGGTCGACCGCATCGGGTGAACCTCCCGCTCCGGAGTGATCAACAGCGGGGCGTCACCGATAGTTTGGGTGGCACCACGTTGTGTGCCCGACATGGCGGGGTCCACGGTTGTACCCCCCGAACCGGGGGATGTCGGTTCGGCGCGCCTCCGAGGCGGGTTGCGATTCGGCATCTACCGTCACTCGGACGGGGAGAAGTACACGAGACAGCGGGGCGGCAGGGGATCAGATGCGCGCGCTACGGGTCGTCGGCATCACCGAGGACAACGGGGTGCTCTCCGTCGTCCTCGAGGATCCCGCCCACAAGGAGGAGCGCTTCATCGTCCCCGCCGACGAGAAGCTGCGCGCCGCCGCCCGAGGCGACCTGACGCGGCTCGGACAGATCTCGATCGAGTTGGAGAGCCAGTTGCGGCCACGCGAGATCCAGGCACGAATCCGCGCGGGCGCGTCCGTGGAACAGGTTGCGGCCGCCGCGGGCGTCCCGGTGGCGAAGATCGAACGGTTCGCCTACCCGGTCCTGCTGGAGAGATCCCGCACGGCCGAATTGGCGCAGTACGCGCACCCGGTGCGGACCGACGGCGCTCCCGACTCGCGGACGCTCGGCGAGGTCGTCGCGCACACGTTCAGCCTGCGCGGGCTGGAGTACTCCGGCGTCGAGTGGGACTCCTGGAAGGGCGAGGACGGCCGCTGGATCGTCAGCCTGTCCTGGCGGGCAGGACGGTCGGAGAACGTCGCGCACTGGACGTTCCAGCCCGGCGCGCACGGCGGCACCGTCACCGCGATCGACGAGCACGCGAGCGACCTCGTCGAGGGGTTGCCGCAGCGGCAGCTGCGCACGGCCGCGGTCATCGACATGGCCCGCCCCGGAGCCGACGGCCCGGGCACCGGCCACGACGAGGTCCGGGTGGTCGGCCGCCGCACCGCCGACGGCACCGATGTACCCGGCCACCACGCCGGGGTGCCCCCGGCCACCCGCGCCGCCGAGCACCGGCACGCGGGCCCGCCCGCGCCGCGCCAGGCCGACCCGATCGAGTCGGCTCCCCCGCCGACCACGCGGCCGGCCACCCGTACGGCGTCGCCCACCCCGCCACCAGCACCGCCACCCGCGGCACCCACGCCACCGCCCGCCCCGCCGGATGCCGCACAGCCGGATACCGAGCCCCCGGCCGCCGCCGAGACAGCGCCGTCGACAACGCCTGCACCACCTGCTCCGGAGCCGGAACCGCCCGCGGCGCAGCCCGAGCCGGCGCCCGAGCCCCCACCCGCCGCGCCGGAGAAGCAGCCGCCGAAGCGGACGAAGAAGGGCAAGCCGGTCATGCCGTCGTGGGACGAGGTGCTGCTGGGGGTTCGCGGCCAGCGCTGATGCCGGCAGCGGGGTTCAGCCCGGCCCCAAGGAACCCAGCAGGAGCACGATCCACGCCGCTGCGAGCCCCGCGGCGGCGCCGTAGGCGAACCAGCGCCACACCGCGAACCGGCGCATCAGCCACAGGCTCGGCGCCAGGCCGAAGCAGACGAGCAGGTTCGCCGGCACCCACACGGCACCGAACGCGTCCGCGAACGCCCAGCACAGCGTCACATCGGCGAGTGCGACGAACACCCCCGTGAACCCGGAGATCACCAGGCCGGTGCCCCACGGCGTCGGCCCGGTGGGTTCCCGCAGCCGGGGCAGCGGCCCGGTGCCGACCGTCACGTGCTCCACGGCCCCGTTGACCGGATCGACGAACTCCACCGGGCGGCCGAGCACCCCGGAGACCCGGGAGGCGAGCTGGCGCCCGCGCCGGCGCAGCAGCTCCAGCTCCTCCGGCCGGCCGGACCGGGCGACCGCGCCGGCGTAGGTCACCCACTCGTCGACGGCGGCCTGCAGGTCCGCCGGCAGCGGTGGGTCGCCGGGTTGCCGGTCGCCGAGCTCCACGCGCACACCCTAGAGGCAGGCTCAGCGCTGCACCGCGTAGAAGGCGATCGCCGCCGCGGTGGCGACGTTGAGGGAGTCCACCCCCTCGGCCATCGGGATGCGCACCCGCAGGTCCGCGGCCTTGAGCGCCTCCGGGGTCAGGCCCGGCCCCTCGGCGCCGAGCAGCAGCGCGGCCCGCGCACCGGCCAGGCCCGCCTCCCGCAGCGGCACCGCATCGGCAGCCGGGGTCAGCGCGACGATCCGCAGGCCCGCGTCCCGCAGCAGGTCCAGTGACGCCGGCCAGAGCCCGTCGAGCGTCGCGAACGGCACCCGCAGCACGTGCCCCATGGAGACGCGCACGCTGCGCCGGTACAGCGGATCGGAGCAGCGCGGCCCGAGCAAGACCGCGTCGACGCCGAGCCCGGCGGCGTTGCGGAAGATCGAGCCGAGGTTCTCGTGGTCGTTCACGCCCTCCAGGACGGCGACGGTGCTCGCGGTGCGCACCAGCTCGGCCGGGGCCGGCTGCGGGGCCCGGTCGGCGACGGCGAGCACGCCGCGGTTGAGGTGGAACCCGACGACCCGCGCCATCGTCTCGGCGTCGGTGGCGTAGGCGGGCACGTCCAGGCCGGCGAGGTCGTCGGCCAGCTCCTCCAGCCGCCGGGGCACTCCCAGCAGCGACCGCACCGGGTACGGCGAGTCCAGCAGCCTGCGCACGACGACGACCCCCTCGGCGATCACCAGGCCGCGGCCGCCGGGGCGGTCCGGGCGGCGGTCGGCCGCGGTCAGGTCGCGGTAGTCGTCCACCCGGGGATCGGCGGCGTCGGTGATCGTCGTGAGAGTGGCCACGGACCGCGATGTTCGCACCCGTCGGAGCGAACCGTGCGCAGGGCGTCATCCGTACAGCCGTAGCGAAGAGATCACAGATATGTCACGGTGGACAACCGCCCGGCCACTTCGCGGGGCCGGGGGGAACATCTAGGAGGCAGTGCGCGGTGGGCCAAGACGTCGACCGGATCACTTTCAGTCGACGGGATCGGCAGAACTACCGAGCCAAGGTGCAGAGGTGCGTCGAGGCCCTCGCCGTGATGCTGCGGGAGCAGCGCTTCGCGGAGGCCGAGCCGATGACCGGCCTGGAGCTGGAGCTCAACCTCGTCGACGAGTCGCTCGGGCCCGCGCTCGTCGGACAGGACGTGCTCGACACGATGGGGGCGGCCGAGTTCACCACCGAGCTGGGGCGCTGGAACCTCGAGCTGAACCTGCCGCCGCGGCCGCTGCCCGGCGACGAGTGGCTGCGGCTCGAACAGCAGCTGGTCGACGAGCTGGCGAAGGTGCGCGCCGCGGCGGCCGACCACAAGGCCCGGCTCGCCGTGATCGGCATCCTGCCCACGCTGCAGCGCAGCGACCTGGTGAAGGACTCGCTGTGCGCCGACGCCCGCTACACCGTGCTCAACGAGCAGCTGCTCTCGGCGCGGGGCGAGCCGATCCGGCTCGACATCGCCGGCGACGACGCGTCGGGCAGGCACCCGCTGGGCGCCGACCACCTGACCGCCGACTTCGACTCGATCGCCCCTGAGGCGGCGTGCACGTCGCTGCAGCTGCACCTCCAGGTGCACCCGGACTCGTTCGCCGCCTACTGGAACGCCGCGCAGTGCCTGGCCGGGGTGCAGCTGGCGGTGGGCGCCAACTCGCCGTTCCTGCTGGGCTCGCGGCTGTGGGCGGAGACGCGGGTACCGCTGTTCGAGCAGGCCTGCGACGTGCGCTCGGTGGAGCTGCGCAACCAGGGCGTACGGCCGCGGGTGTGGTTCGGGGAGCGCTGGATCACCTCGGCGCTGGACCTGTTCGCCGAGAACGGCCGCTACTTCCCCGGGCTGCTGCCGCGCACGCAGGACGACGACCCGATGAAGGAGCTGGACGCCGGCCGCATCCCGACGCTCGACGAGATGCGGCTGCACAACGGCACCATCTGGCGGTGGAACCGGCCGGTCTACGACGTCGCCGACGGGGAGCCGCACCTGCGGGTGGAGAACCGGGTGCTACCGGCCGGCCCCACCCCGATCGACATGGTCGCCAACGCGCTGTTCTTCTACGGGCTGCTGCGCGGGCTGGTGGAGGCCGAGCGCCCGCTGTGGACGTCGATGTCGTTCGAGGCGGCGGAGGAGAACTTCACCACCGCGGCCCGGCACGGCCTGGACGGACCGCTCTACTGGCCGGGCACCGGTTGGATCCGACCCGACGAGCTGATCCTGCGCAAGCTGCTGCCCGACGCCGCTCAGGGCCTGACCCGCTGGGGCGTCGCGAGCTCGGTGATCGATCGCTACCTGGGGGTGATCGAGCAGCGGTGCGCGACCCGGCGCTCGGGTGCGTCGTGGCAGCTCGACGCGGTCGCCGCGCTGGAGAGCCGCGGGCACTCGCGGCAGGAGGCGCTGCGGACGATGCTGGACGGCTACCTGGCGGCCTCGCAGGCGAACGAGCCGGTCCACACCTGGCCGCTGCCCTGATCCGGCGCTTGATCCGGCGCTGAACGCGGTATCGGGGCCCTGGCCGCGCGACCAGGGCCCCGATACTTTCCCGAACTGACGCGCCGCTCCCACCACGAAGCGACGAGATATAGGTTAGCCTTACCTCGCTTGTCGTGCAAGATCTCGGTACAAGCGATCTGATCGCACCCGCACCGGTGATCACGGTTACGGTGGTGTCGTGGTCGATCCACCGCCGCTCCCCGCCCGGTTCACCCGGGTGACCGACGTCGTCGCGATCGGGTCGGCGCTGTGGGCGCTCGCCGCCGTCGGCTTCTTCCTCGCGTGGCTGTTCGGGGGCCGCCCGCTCGACATCTGGTTCGTCACGTGCGTGGTCGGTGCCGCGCTCGGCGGGGTCGGCTACGGGATCTTCCGGTGGCAGCGCTCCGCGGCCCGGCGCGGCTCGCGCACGGCACAACAAGGCCTGGAGGACGCATGAGCACCGCCGCATCCGCCCGACCGACCGCCGTCGTCACCGGCGCGAGCTCCGGCATCGGCGCGGCCACGGCCCGCGCGCTCGGCGCCGCCGGGTTCCACGTGGTGCTCGGGGCCCGTCGGCTCGACCGCTGCAAGGCGATCGCCGAGGAGATCGACGGCACCGCACTCCCCCTCGACGTCACCGACGCCGAGTCGGTCACCGCCTTCGCCCACGCGGTGCCCGAGGCCCGCGTGCTGGTCAACAACGCGGGCGGCGCGAAGGGCCTCGCCCCGGTCGCGGAGGCCGACGAGGACGAGTGGCGCTGGATGTTCGAGACGAACGTCATGGGCACCCTGCGCGTGACGAAGGCGCTGCTGCCCAAGCTGATCGCCTCGGGCGACGGGCACATCGTCACCGTCACCTCGGTGGCCGCGCTCGCCCCCTACGACAACGGAGCCGGCTACACCGGTGCCAAGCACGCGCAGGCGATGCTGCACCGCACGCTGCGCGGCGAGCTGCTCGGGCAGCCGGTGCGGCTCACCGAGATCCTGCCCGGCCTGGTGGAGACCGAGTTCTCGCTGGTCCGCTTCGACGGCGACGCCGAGCGGGCGAAGAGCGTCTACCGCGGCATGACGCCGCTGACCGGCGAGGACGTGGCCGACGTGATCACCTTCGCGGTGACCCGACCCAGCCACGTCAACATCGACCAGATCGTGCTCAAGCCGCGCGACCAGGCCGACGCGATGCGCGTGCACCGCACGGGCTGAACCGGCCCGGCCGACTCAGTTCAGCGCGGACATCGTCTTCCACTGCGACCAGGGCACCGTCCAGTCCCAGATGTCGCCGTCGCGCGGACCCAGCTGGATCGGGGTACCGGTGACCTCGACCGGATCGCCGTAGAGCGCCGAGTCGTAGTAGGTCTTGGCGTTCTCCACCGACAGGTTCACGCACCCGTGCGTGACGTTGGACGAGCCCTGCGCGGCGAGCGAGTCGGGGTTGGCGTGGATGAACTCGCCGTTGTTGGAGATGCGCACGGCCCACTTGACGACCACGTCGTAGTCGTAGCGTTCGCTGACCATGCGCTTGTCGGTGAACTTCTCGCTGACGACGTGGATGCCGGAGCGGGTGTTGCGCTCGGGATCGGAGTCGAGCCCGTAGCTGGCCGGGAAGTCCATGACCTGCTTGCCGTCGCGGATGACGATCATCCGGTAGCTGTTCACGTCGGCCTTGACGATCTGGGCCCGGCCGATGGTGAACGAGCTGGTCAGGTTAGCCGCGCCGACCGCGCCGCCGCCGTAGTCGACGCCCTCCAGGTTCGCCTCGACCCGCACCTCGGTGTACGCGGGCCAGTACTCCTTGGGGCGGAAGTCCACGCGGGAGCCGCCGCCCTCGTCCGGCAGCCAGCCCCACGAGCCCTCCACCGGCTTGGAAGTGGTGACCTTCAGCGCCCGCTCGACCGCGGCCTTGTCCGCGACGTGCGCGTTGAACTGGATGCGGATCGGCGCGGCGATGCCGACGGTGCGTCCGTCGCCGATGTTGAGGGTGCCGCGGACGACCTTCGTGGGCTTCTTCGTGGTGAACGAACCCTGCAACGGCGAGCGGGTGCCCGCGGTGTCCTCGACGGTGCCCGACCAGGTGTAGGTCGCGCCGTAGCGCAGCGGACCCTGCGCCTCCCAGCGCAACCCGTCGGGGCTGAGTGTGCCCTCGATCTCGCCGCCCTTGTCGCCGGTCAGCGTGACCTCGACGATCCGGCCGTCGGTGACCGCGATGCTCACCGGCGCCTTCGGGTCGACGTCGGTGGCGCCGTCCGCCGGCTCGTAGACCACCTGGACGGGTGGGGGCGGAGCGAACGGTGCCAGCGGCACGCCGCCGGACGCCGTCGTCGCGAACAGGATCCCGCCTGCTCCGACGATCAGCACCGCCAGGACGAGCAGCAGCCGACGCATGCACCTACCCCCTCGTGGACGCCCCCTACAAGGACGTCAGGTTCGCGCGTGCGGTTGCCCGACTCGCGGAGCAACCTGGGATCCACCGTACGGATGCCGCTCAGAGCCGGCACCCGACGAGCACCGGCTCGGGCGCCAGTTCGATCCCGAACCGGGCGCGCACCCCGTCGCGCACCTCCCTGGCCAGCGCCAACAGGTCGGCGGTGCGGCCGCCTCCGCGATGGGTGAGGGCGAGCACGTGCTTGGTGGACAGAGCCACCCGGCCGCCTGGACCTGCGTACCCCCGGGGGAACCCGCTGCGCTCGATGAGCCACGCGGCGGGCAGCTTGACCTTGCCCTCCCCCGCCGGCCAGCGCGGCGCGTCGGCGGGCGCGCGGTCCTCGTCGACGACCGGGTTGGTGAAGAACGAGCCGACGCTCCACGTGTCGTGGTCGTCGGGATCGAGGACCATGCCCTTGCCGCGGCGCAGCGCGAGCACGGCCTCCCGCGCGGCCTCCGCCGGCACCCGGGTGCCCTGCTCGACGCCGAGCGCGCGAGCCAGCTCCGCGTACCGGATCGGAGCGCTGGTGGCGTCGGTCGACAGGCGCAGCCGCACCCGCAGCACCACCGCGTCGGAGCGGCCCTTGAGCACGCTGGTGCGGTAGGCCAGGCCGAGCTCCGCGGCCGGCACCCGCTCGTGGACGGTGTCGGTGCGCCGGTCGTAGAGATCGACGTCGACGAGCACCTCGGCGATCTCCACCCCGTAGGCGCCGACGTTCTGCACGGGCGTGGCTCCGGTGCGACCAGGGATGCCGGACAGGCACTCCAGTCCGCCGAGTCCGTCCGCGACGGTGGCCGCGACGAGCGTGTCCCACTCGGTGCCCGCCTCGACGACGACCAGCGCGGTGTCGCCGCTGCGCTCGACCGTGTGCCCGGTCGAGGAGACCCGCACGACCGTGCCGGGCCAGCCCTCGTCCGCGATCACCAGGTTGGAGCCGCCACCGACCAGCAGCACCTCGTCGCCCGCCTCGCGGACGGCCGCGACGACGTCCTCGGCGGAGGTGGCGTCGACGAACCGCGCGGCCGGCCCGCCGAGCCGCAGCGTGGTGAGCGCGGCGGTCGGTACGGAGGCTGTGTCGGGCACGGTCACGATGGCCAACGGTAGCCTCCGCAGAATGCCCACCCAGATCGACTACCGGTACACCTCGGCCTTCCCGGCCGACGCGCTCTACGGCGCGCTGGTGGACGAGGAGTTCCTGCGCGCTCGCCTCGGCGAGCTCGGCGGTCGGGAGGCAGCGATCGTCTCCCACCGGTCCGACCCGAACGGTGCCCGCTTCACGCTCCGCCACGAGCTGGAGATCGACGGGCTGCCCTCGTCGATCCGCAGCTTCCTGCCCGGTCAGCTCACCCTGGAACGCACCGAGGTGTGGGTGGTCGGTCCGGACGCGCGCACCGGCACCGTGGACGTGAAGGTCATCGGCGCGCCGGTGCCGGCGAAGGCGGGCGGCCGGCTCGCCGTCGCCGACGCGGGCGGGGGCAGCGAGTACCGGGTCGTGGCCGACGTCTCGGTGTCGCTGCCGCTGTTCGGTGGAAAGGTTGAGGAGTTCGTCGCAGGCAAGGTGCGGGAGCTGCTGGCACTGGAGTCGCAGTTCACCGACCGCTGGCTGGAGCAGAGGGTGGTATGACCGCAGGTATCGAGCCGCCGAACGAGCGCCAGTACGTGATCACGCTGAGCTGCTCGGACACGACCGGCATCGTGGCCCGCATCGCCGGGTTCCTCGCCGATGCGGGCGGATGGATCACCGAGGCCGGTTACCACTCCGACCCGGCCACCGGGCGCTTCTTCACCCGGCAGGTGGTGCGCGCCGACTCGCTGCCGTTCGGGGTCGAGGAGCTGCGTGAGCGGTTCGCCGCCGTCGCCGCCGATCTCGGCGACGCCACGTGGAACGTCACCGACACCGGCGTCATCAAGCACATGGTGATCCTGGTCAGCCGGGAACTGCACTGCCTGCACGACCTGCTCGGCCGGGTCGCGCTCGGCGAGCTGCCCGTGCAGATCGACGCCGTGATCGGCAACCACGAGAACGCCGCGGAGATCGTGGAGGCGCACGGGGTGCCGTTCCACCACGTGCCGTTCCCGGAGACCGACAAGGCCGCCGCGTTCGCCGAGGTGCGCAAGCTCGTCGACCAGCACGACCCGGACGCGGTGGTGCTGGCCCGGTTCATGCAGATCCTGCCGCCGGAGCTGTGCGACGCCTGGGCCGGGCGGGCCATGAACATCCACCACAGCTTCCTGCCGTCGTTCGTCGGCGCGCGGCCGTACCACCGCGCGCACGCCCGCGGTGTGAAGCTGATCGGCGCGACCTGCCACTACGTGACGCCGGAGCTGGACGCCGGGCCGATCATCGAGCAGGACGTGATCCGCGTCGACCACTCCGACACCGCGGAGGACATGGTGCGCCGCGGCCGCGACATCGAGCGCCTCGTGCTGGCCCGGGGGTTGCGCTGGCACCTGGAGGACCGAGTGCTGGTGCACGGGAACCGCACGGTGGTGTTCCACTAGCCCGAGACACGACGAACGGCCCTTTCGTGAGCACCTCTCCTCACGACGGGGCCGTTCGTTGCGTTCAGGACCGTGCGCTCACGCGGCCTTGGCCTCCTGCTGGGTCGGTTCCAGCGCCAGCTCCAGCACCTCGGCGACGTCGGACACCGGGTGGATCCGCAGCTCGCTGCGGATGTTCTCCGGCAGATCGTCCAGGTCGGGCTCGTTGCGCTTCGGGATGATCACGTCGGTGAGCCCGGCCCGGTGCGCGGCCAAGAGCTTCTGCTTGACTCCCCCGATCGGGAGCACCTTGCCCTGCAGCGTGACCTCACCCGTCATGCCGACCGACGACTTCACGGGCCGACCGCTGGCCAGCGACGCGAGCGCGGTCGTCATCGTGATGCCGGCGCTCGGCCCGTCCTTCGGCACCGCGCCCGCGGGCACGTGGACGTGCACCCGGCGCTTGGCCAGGTCCCCGGCCAGCCCGCGCGAGCGCAGGTAGGACATCGCGATCGACACCGACTCGGTCATGACCTCGCCGAGCTGCCCGGTGACGGTCAGACCCGGCTCGCCGTCGTCCATCGCGGTGGCCTCGATGAACAGGACGTCGCCACCGGCGCCGGTGACGGCCAGGCCGGTCGCCACGCCGGGCACCGACGTGCGCTCCGCCGACTCGGGCGTGAACTTCGGCCGGCCGAGGTAGGTGACCAGCGCGTCCGCGTCGACGTGGATCGGCGTCTGCGCGCCCTCGTCGATCTGGACGACGACCTTGCGCAGCACCTTGGCCAGGCCCCGCTCCAGCTGGCGCACCCCCGCCTCGCGGGTGTACTCGGCGGCGATCATGCCGAGCGCGACGTCGGTGAACTCCACGTCGGACGGCTCCAAGCCGGCCTTCTCGATCTGGCGCGGCAGCAGGTGATCGCGCGCGATGGCGATCTTCTCCTGCTCGGTGTAGCCGTCGAGCGTCACGACCTCCATCCGGTCCAGCAGCGGGCCCGGGATCGTGTCGATCGAGTTGGCGGTAGCCAGGAACAGCACGTCGGACAGGTCCAGGTCGACCTCGAGGTAGTGGTCGCGGAACGTGTGGTTCTGCGCCGGGTCGAGCACCTCGAGCAGCGCCGCCGTGGGGTCGCCGCGGAAGTCGCTGCCGACCTTGTCGATCTCGTCGAGCAGCACGACGGGGTTCATCGAGCCGGCCTCGCGGATCGCCCGGACGATGCGGCCGGGCAGCGCCCCGACGTACGTGCGCCGGTGACCGCGGATCTCGGCCTCGTCCCGCACGCCGCCGAGGGCGACGCGCACGAACTTGCGGCCCAGCGCGCGGGCCACCGACTCGCCCAGCGAGGTCTTGCCGACACCGGGCGGGCCGACCAGCGACAGCACGGCGCCCGAGCCGCGGCCGCCGACCTTGCCCTTGCCGGCCCGCTCCCGCCGCGCCTTGACGGCCAGGAACTCGATCAGCCGGTCCTTGACGTCGTCGAGCCCGGCGTGGTCGGCGTCGAGGATCGCGCGGGCGGCCTCCAGGTCGTGGGAGTCCTCGGTGACCGTGTTCCACGGCATGTCGAGGACGGTGTCCAGCCAGGTGCGGATCCAGCCCGCCTCGGGGCTCTGGTCGGAGGCCCGCTCCAGCTTGCCGACCTCGACGAGCGCAGCCTTGCGGACGTGCTCTGGCAGGTCGGCCTCCTCGACCCGCTTGCGGTAGTCCTCGGCCCCGTCGGGGTCGTCCTCCCCCAGCTCCTTGCGGATGGCGGCCAGCTGCTGGCGCAGCAGGAACTCGCGCTGGGCCTTCTCCATGCCCTCGCGGACCTCGTTGGAGATCTTCTCGGAGACCTCCTGCTCGGCGATGTGCGCCTTGTTCCACTCGATCAGCAGCTCCAGCCGCCTCGCCACGTCGGTCTCGGTGAGCAGCTGGATCTTGTGGTCGAGGTCGAGCCAGGACGCCCAGCCCGCGGTGTCGGCCAGCTGTCCCGGATCGGTGATCTGCTGGACGGAGTCGATCACCTGCCAGGCCCCGCGCTGCTGCAGGATGCCGACGACGAGCTGCTTGTACTCCTTCGCCAGCTCCTGGGTGCGCCCGGTGGCGGGCGGGTCGACCACCTCGGTGGCCTCGACCCAGAGCGCGGTGCCCGGGCCGGGGACGCCGGTGCCGATCCGTGCGCGGCGCTCGCCGCGCACGACGGCGGCCTTGTCCCCGTTGGGGAGCCGGCCGACCTGCTCGATGACGGCGATCGTGCCGACGGCGGTGTACTTGCCGTCCGGGCGCGGAACCGCCAGGACCTTGCGCTCGGTGCGGCGGTCGACGCTGTCGACGCTGAGCGCGGCGTCGACCGCGGCCTGGATCTCCGGCTCGTCGAGCCGGACGGGAACCACCATGCCGGGCAGCACCACCGAATCGGCGAGCGGGAGCACCGGCAGGTGCAGCGTCTCGTTCATGTCCGCTGCAACGCTGTAAGCGCCCGACCGATTCCCGTTCAGCCACGAGCGAACGCAAGAACCTTGAGCGAGATCGGCTCAGTGCTGAGAGTCAGAACCCTCGGAAGACGGTGCGCAGGCGATCGAGGACCGCACCGCCCGTCGCCCCGGCGGGGGTGTGCGCGGGATCGAGCCGGCCGTAGATCAGCCGCACGAACGCCTCCGCCGGCAGCACCGCGTCGGCCGCACCGGACCCGGCCCCCGCCGGGCCCAGCGACACCGAGTCGGTGATGCCGATCGTGAACCGGCGCTCCGGGTCGGTGGTCGCGACGACGACCTCGGGCACCCCGTCGACCGGCACGCCGGAGAACGAAGCCACCAGGCCCAGGTCGTCGACGAGCTGCTCGACGGCGGCGGGCTCGACGATCGCGGCCGGATCGACGACGACCGCGACGTCCCAGGTGTGCAGCGCCAGCTCACCGAGGCGCATCCGCACCATCGTCGGCCCGTCGACCTGCATCGGACCGAGCCGGAACTCCAGGCCCGGGACGCGGTCCGCGTCGACGCCCGCCCAGGCCTCGGTCAGCTTGGCGTTCGCCGCGACGGCATCGACGGCCCGGCTCTGCGGGTCCTTCGCGTTCCACTCGTCCCAGACGGCGCTGAAGGCCGACCGGTCCGGCGGCGGCTCCCCGGACAGCGCGGCGTCCAGGGCCATCAGCCCGATGACCGCGCCCGACCCGATGTGGGACAGCGTGTCCGAGACGGTCCACTCGCTCGGGTACGCGGGGCCGGTGAGCTGGTCGGGGGTGAGGGTCGGCACGAGAGCGGCCAGCGCGTCGTGAGAGCGACGCATGGCCGCGGCAGCGGGATGGATCGCCATTCCCGCACAAACGCTGCAGGACGGGCAGTGCTTCCCGGGTGCACTGCGCCGAGGACGACGACGTCCGCGACGAGTCCTCGGTCGACGACGAACGGCTCCCGGCCCTTGCCCCGTCAGCGGCCGCTAGCCGGGCGGCACGCGACCCTCCAGCCGCACGAGCACCCGGAGATGGGCCGGAGCGTCGGACCCGTTGACGTGCGTCACCGTCAGGCGCAGCTCCGCGTACGCCGCGCGGTGCGCACGAAGCCCACCATGAGACCGGGGACCCAGCCGACCGGTCGCCCGCCGGCGCAGACCTCAACGGCCGGGTGCTGCCACGCGGCGGACGTCGAGGCTGCCGAGGCGCCGCCATGATCACGGGGTGCGGCCCGATCATCATCGGAGCCTACGTGCACACCCCGACGAAGCCCGGTCAGCGGGCGAGGCCCTCCACGACCTCCACCCCGGGCAGCCGGGCGACCACCGAGCCGGGCAGAGCCAGCTTGGACCCCCGGATGCCGCTGCCGATGACGACCTCGGGCGAGGCGACGACCGCGGCGTCGACGAGGATCGGCCAGCCCTCGGGCAGGCCGATCGGGGTGATGCCGCCGTACTCCATGCCGGTGTGCTCGCAGGCGTCCTCCATCGGCGCGAACGACGCCTTGCGCACATCGAGGTACGTGCGGACGAAGCCGTTGACGTCCGCGCGCGTGGTGGCGAGCACCAAGCACGCGGCGTAGCGGATCTCGCCGCTGCGCTTGCCGGAGACGACGACGCAGTTCGCCGAGCCCTCCAGCGGCGACGAGTAGGCCTCGCAGAACGCGGCCGTGTCGGCGAGGGCGGGATCGATCTCAGCCACGCCGATCTGGGCGGCGTCGGCGGGATCGAGCGCTTTGAGGGCGGCGGCGACGGGCGCGCCGAGCAGATCGGGACGGGTCAGCGCGGGCTCAGCCGACAGCGTGCCGAGCACGGACCAGCGGGACGTGCTCACCAGCGCTGGCCACCCCCCTGGACCTTGATGAGGGCCGGCCGCACGTCGACGATGTAGACCAGCACCGCGACGAGCGCGGCGATCCAGAACATCAGACCGCTGCTGCGCGGGCCCTCGAAGAGGATGAGCACGGCGAGGCTGGCGCCCGTGATGCCCAGCCACGCCGGCTTGGTCAGCTTGTCCGCGGCGGTGAAGGCATCGGCGCGCTGCAGCAACGCGTGCACGAAGGCGTAGCCGCCCACCGGGATGGCAAGCAGCCAGATGCCGAAGAGGATCCAGCTGTCGAGACGGTAGAGCCAGCTCACCAGCCCAGACTACGGGGCGGGACGCGCTCGCACACCCCCGGTACCGCGCGAACCACACGACAGCGCCCCCGAGGCACGGGAGCCCTCGGGGGCGCTGCGTCACGCCGCGGGATCAGGCGGTCACTCGGTGGTGGTCCGGCGGGTGCGGGCCGACGGCGCCTTGGCCTGCGACTTCGGCGCGGTGCGGTTGGCGGCCCGGCGAGTGGTGCTGCGGGTCTCCTTCGCGACCTCGGCGCCGGCCTCGGTCACCTCGGCAGCCGCCTCGGCACCGGCCTCGGCGACGGTCTCGGAGACCTCCTCGGTGGTCTTCGAGATGGTGGTGGCGGCCTGTCCGGTGAAGCGCTGGGCGGCCTGGGCGACCTTCTCGCCGGTGGACCGGGTCTGCGCGCTCACCGTGGACAGCGCCTTCTCGGCGGCCTCACGGGCGTCCTCGACGAACGCGTCGACGCGCGCGTCGAGCTGCTCGGTGGCCTGCTCGATGGTCTCGAGCGCCTGCTTGACCTGCGGCTGCTCGCGGAGCCGGACGAGGGCCTGCTCGCCGCGGGCGGCGAAGTCGACGTAGGACTTGCTCGCCTGCTTGCGCAGCTCCTCGACGCTCTTGCGCAGCTCCTCGGCCGAGAGCTTCTGCGGCAGCTCGGCGAAGCGGATCTGCACGTCGGTCAGGCCCTTCTGGGCCTGACCGGCCTGCTCGGTGGCGCGGGCCCGGGCGAGCGCGACGGCCTTCGTCACGGCGGCGACAGCGGCGTCGGCGGCGCCGAGCACGGCCAGCGCCGGCGTACGGACGAGCTCGGCGCGCTCGGCGGCGGCCTTGCGGGCGGACTCGCGGACCTTGCGGACGTCCTCCGCAGTGGGCAGCGAAACGGCCATGGTGATCACTCCTCAGTGGTGGGCTCGTGGCGGGTGGAGGTGGACGCGACACCTGATCCGTCCGCGCCGTTCTCGCGGCGGAAGGACCGGTAGATGTCGAGGAGCACCTGCTTCTGGCGCTCGGTGAGCGTCGAGTCGGCGAGGACGGCGTCGGCGACGGCGCTCGCCGGCTTCTCCTCGAGGATCCCGGCCTTGACGTACAGGGCCTCCGCGGAGATCCGCAGCCCCTTGGCGATCTGCTGCAGGATCTCGGCCGACGGCTTGCGCAGCCCCCGCTCGATCTGGCTCAGGTAGGGGTTGCTGACGCCGGCGGCGCGGGCGAGCTCGCGGAGCGAGACCTGCGCGTGCTCCCGCTGTGCGCGGATGAAGGCGCCGATGTCGCGCCCGATGTCCCGGCCGATGTCGCCGACGACTTGTCCGGCCTGCTCGACCACCTGGCCCATCTGCTCGACGGTCTTCTCGACCGGGCGGGCCGCCTTGGCAGCCGCTTCCGACACCTTGTCCGACTCCGGCAACTGCTCACCTCCGTCCTCGATGACCTCCACGGTAGCTACCTGCGCTAACTCTTGCAAGCACTCTGCTTGCGCAGGTAGGTGGCCTTGCGCACAGAACGGAACCGTTGTGGGAGGTTTGGGACCGTGAGATCGGGTGACGCGGGACCCACTGCCCAGCCGGCGATCGCGGGTGCTGTCGCCGCGGGCGGCGTGATCGGCGCACTGGCCCGCTACGGCGCGGGCGTCGCACTCCCCACCGCAGCGGGCGCGTTCCCGCTGACGACGTTCGCGGTCAACGTCGTGGGCTGTGCACTGATGGGCGCGCTCGTCGCGGCACTCGCCCGCACACCGGGCGCGCATCCACTGCTGCGGCCGTTCCTCGGCACCGGCGTGCTCGGCGGCTTCACCACGTTCTCCGCGTTCGCCGTGGAGACGGTCGAGCTGCTGTCCGGCCCGCCGCTGCAGGTTGCGCTGGGCCTGCTCTACGCGGCGGGCACGGTGGTCTGCGCGGTCGGAGCGGCCGCACTCGGCGCCCTGCTGGTGCGGCCGTGACCGCGCTGTGGGTGGCGCTGGGCGCGGCCGTCGGGGCGCCCGCCCGCTATCTGCTGGACCGGTACGTCCAGGCACGCCACGGCGGCGCGTTCCCGCGCGGGATCCTCGTCGTGAACGTGCTGGGTTCGTTCGTGCTGGGCGTGGTCGCCGGAGCTGCGGCACCGCCCGTCGTCGCCGCACTGGTCGGCACCGGGTTCTGCGGGGCGTTCACCACCTGGTCGACCCTCGCCCAGGACACCGTGGCGCTCGCGCGCGGCGGCGACCGCCGCGCGGCTCTCCTCAACGCGCTCGGGACATTGTCGGCCGGGTCGGTCGCGGCCGCCCTGGGCCTCGTGGCCGGGATGGCGGTCGGGAGATGAAGCGCTGCACTCGTTCAGCCTAGTCGGCCCCACCGACGGTCCCGGCGGGGTACTCCTTGCGGAGGGCCGGCTACACCGGAGGTGATCATCGCGTCTATCTTCCGGGTGATCAGCCGCCGAACGCGAGCTGGCCGACCGTGTAGATCACCAGACCCGCCAGGGACCCGACGACGGTCCCGTTGATCCGGATGAACTGCAGGTCGCGGCCCACCTGCAGCTCGATCTTGCGACTGGTCTCCTGCGCGTCCCAGCGCGCCACCGTGTCGGTGATCAGCGTGGTGATCTCGGAGCGGTAGTGGCGCACGACGTACCCCGCGGCGTCGACCAGCCACCCGTCCAGCTTCGCCCGCAGCTCCGCGTCGGTGGCGAGGCGATCGCCGAACCGCAGCAACCCGTCGCAGACCCGGGTGCGCAGCGCGCTCGACGGATCGGCCGCGGCATCGAGGATGATCGTCTTGACCGTTCCCCACGCCTGCCCGATGAAGTTCTGCACGTTCGGGTGAGCGATGATCTGCTGCTTGATCCGCTCGGCCCGGGCGATCGTGTCCTCGTCCTTCTGCAGATCGGCGGCGAACTCGGCGAGGAACCGGTCGACCGCCTTGCGCATCGGGTGCTCGGGATCGGTCTTGACCGCCCAGGCGAAGTTCTGGATCTCGACGAACACCTTGTCGGCGACGAGTTCGTCGACGAACCGCGGCGACCACGCGGGCGCCCGCTCGGTCACCACGCGCAGCACCAGGTCGTGGTTGGCGCTGACCCAGTCGTAGGCGCGGTCGCAGACCAGGTCGACGAGCCGGTGGTGTGCGCCGTCGGCGAGCACGCCCTCCAGGATCGTGCCCAGCGGCGGGCCGATCGGCCGCTCGACGAGCTTGCGCACCAGGACCTGCTCGATGACCTCCTGCACGTCGTCGTCGCGCAGGACGGTGACCACGCCCTTGGCGATGTTGGCCAGCTCGGCGGTGACCCGCTCCGCGTTGGCCTCCTGCCGCAGCCACTCCCCGACCCGGGCGGAGGCCTGCACCGAGGCCAGCTTGTCGCGCACGACGTCCTCAGCGAGGAAGTTCTCCCCCACGAAGTCGCCCAAGCTGTTGCCGAGCACGTCCTTCTTCGTCGGGATGATCGCCGTGTGCGGGATCGGGAGGCCCAGCGGGCGGCGGAACAGGGCGGTGACCGCGAACCAGTCGGCGAGCGCACCCACCATGCCGGCCTCGGCCATCGCCCGGACGTACCCGGCGAACGCCGGGCCGCCGTTGACCTCCCACCAGCGGAAGCCCAAGAAGATCAGGGTGGCGACGACCAGCAGCCCGGTGGCCAGCCGCTTCATCCGCCGCAGATCGGCGGCCTTCGCGGCGGCGTCCATGCGGCCGACGCCCAACCCCACCGCGACGGCCGGACGTGCCCGGGGCCGCTCGGGCGCGGCCGCCGGTGCGGGCTGCGGATTCTGCACGCACCAATACTGCCCGGAACCGGCCGGGCGTGGCGGGCGGACGTCGCCGGACCGTTGCTGTGACCGGACCGTGGCTATGGCCGGAGCCGGCGGCTGCATGCCTGCCGGCCCCGGCCAAGGTCCGTGGTGCGGCTGCGCGGCGAGCGGGTAGGCCGGGGAACCCTCTGCTCGGGCGCCGCACCACCGGCGCACCCCGGGCTCCGGCGCGACCGGATGCGGTCGCGGGCAGCGGAGCGGGAGTCCGGGAGCGCCGGCAGCGTGCGGTCGCTAGGACCGCGGACCGACGGGGATCATGCCTGCGGGTCGCTGGGCACCCGGGCTCATGATCATCTTGTCGGTGCGCTCGCGCGCGGCGTGGACGGCAGCGCGCAGGAGCGGCTCGGCGTCGGGCAGCTCGTAGCCGCACAGCGCCGGGGCCACCCGCCAGTGCACCCACCCGTCGGGGACGGTCGAGGGCGGCATGAGCACCTGCTCACCACCGCTGCGGAGGACGACGCCGGGCTCGCCGGCCAGCTCGGCGGGCAGCGTCGCGCCGGAGCGGACCGGGTAGAACCACACCCCGGTCGGCGTGGCGGCCACCGGGACGACGCGCTTCGCGGCCCGCAGGTGGGCGCAGATCCCGCGCCCCAGCGTCGCCGGTACCTCGAGGATGTCGAGCACGGTGCCCGTCACGACGGACACGGTCGCGCCGCCGATCCCCGCGCCCGGCTCCACCACCGGCCATCCGTGGTCGCTGTACTCCCGCGCTGCCGCGCGCAGCTCCGCGCCGTACACCGCGCGGTAGCTGTCCCAGCCCGACATCTGCTCAACTCCGTCTCGAAGACGTTCCCTGCACTGCTGTGAGGTGCAACACGAATATGCCGCGACGGATGCGGCCGTGGGGCGCCCGGGCGGCGACCGTCAGACGGCCGGAGACGAATGGAGCGCGACGATCATCGGAACGCTCGCCCTCCGTTCGGCGTCCGGTGATCGGCCGAGCGGAGTGCGACGGGCGGCTACTCCGATCGATGACGACGACCGGTCGTCGAACGTGATCTTCGACAAGCGGCGGGGGCGGTAGGAAGGAAGGATGCTGCTCGTGACCGGCGGGACGGGGTACCTCGGCAGCGTCGTCGTCACCCTGCTCGCCGACGAGGGCCGGGCGGTGCGGGTGCTGGCGCGCGACCCAGAGCGGGCCAGGGCGATGCTGCCGCCCGGCGTCGAGGTCGTGGCGGGGGATCTCTTCGATCCCGACGCGCTGGCCCGCGCGACCGCGGGCTGCTCGGCGGTGCTGCATCTGGCGGCGACGGTGGGCGGCACGCCGGAGGAGATCCGCACGGCCAACGTCGAGGGCACGCACCGGGTCCTCACCGCGGCACGGGCGGCCGGTGTGACGCGGTTCGTCCACACGAGCACCGGTGCCGCGATCATGGACGCGACCGGGTCGGTGGCCGAGGAGCCGGCGGCCCCGCCCGCGCTGACCGACCCCTACTCGGCGAGCAAGGTCGCCGCCGAGGAGCTGGTGCTCGCCGCGGAGGACGTCGAGGCGGTCGTGGTGAGCCCGGCCGGCGTGTACGGCCCCAGCCCGCGCGGCCCGCAGTCCTACACCGGGCTGTTCCTGGCCGCGGCCGCGGGCGAGGTGCCGGCCGTGGTCGACGCCCCGATGGGCTGGGTGCTCGCCGAGGACGCCGCGCGCGGCCATCTGCTGGCCCTGGACCGCGGCGAGCCGGGGCGCCGCTACGTGCTCTGCGGGGAGGTGGCTCGGGTGGGCGCGGTGCTGCACGCGTTCGCCGACGCCGTGGGCGGCCGGCGGGTCGCGCTGCTGCCGCCCGGATCGTCCCTGGGACCGGACGCGCCGACGTTCGCGGCCCGCACCGAGGTCTACGGCCGGTTCCCACCCCTGCGCGTGGCCGACGCGGGGGCACGCCGGCTCGGGTTCGCCCCGCGCGGCGTCGCCGATGGTGTGCGGCTCACCGCCGCCTGGTGCGCGGATCGGTCCGGCCCCACAACACGGCGGAGCCGGTGATCCCGCGAGGGACCACCGGCTCCGCGTCGTGCTGGAGTGTCCTGCTGAAGTTGTGCGATCAGCGCGAGCTGATCAGAGAGCGCGGACGAAGTCGGCCTGGGGACCCTTGGCGCCCTGGCTCGCCTCGAACTCGACGCGCTGGTTCTCCTCGAGCGTGCGGAAGCCGT
The DNA here is from genome assembly GCF_900142365.1 of Pseudonocardia thermophila. GTDB lineage: Bacteria > Actinomycetota > Actinomycetes > Mycobacteriales > Pseudonocardiaceae > Pseudonocardia > Pseudonocardia thermophila. The sequence goes on from NZ_FRAP01000020.1 coordinate 92,104, forward strand.
CGCTCTGGATCGCCGAGTAGTGGACGAAGACGTCCGGACCGTTGTCGTCGGTGGCGATGAAGCCGAAGCCCTTCTCGGCGTTGAACCACTTGACGGTGCCCTGCGGCATGCGTGTTTCTCCTACGTGAATCCGACCCTGCCGACTGCGTGCCGGCCGGGGGTTGCACGGGTTCACGGGTCGAACGCAGGGAGTCCTCGAACGCCCGCGAAGCCCACCGTCACTCTCCACGGACGCTTCACAACGATCGAGGAAAACTCGGTACTGCAACCGTGGATGAACCTACCACGGTCCCGGCCTCGCGCGCTGCACCAGGAGGTCGGCGATCCCGGTGGCGCGTGAGACGCGTGTGACGACTGCGACGAATCGTGACGATCGGACGCCGTTCGGCACACGGAAGGTCACGACGCGACACGGACGGGTACGAATCCGCGCACGCCATGCCGTCGGGTGATCGGTTGCGCCGATGGCTCAGACCCGGTCGGGTGAGTCACACGACCGCCGGGTGAGCGGACCGCGCGCGCCACCCAGCCGTGCGTCCTCCGAACCGGCGACGCCGTCCATGATCGCCACCAGCGGTCACGAAATCGTCCTCACCAGCGCCTTTGCGGTGATCTTCGCGCCCTGGTCTCCCCCGCCGGACGGGTCGCATGATCTCCCCCGCGCAACACCGTCCGAGCACACAGGGAGGCTCCGATGCGGGGTCGCAGACTGACTCTCTCCATCGCCGCGGTGTCGACGGGGGCCTTGATCACCGTCGCGTCGGCGACGACCGCACATGCTCAGGAACCACTGCCGCCGCTCCCGGTGCCGGCCCCGGAGGTGCCCGCCGCCGCTTCGGACCTTCCCGTCGGCCCGGTCGCCGGTCTGCTGACCGGTCTCCTCAGCACGGTCGACTCGCTGCTCCCGGGCTTGCTGCCCAACCTGCTGCCCATCTCGCTGCCGGGAACGACCGGCGCGGCCCCGGCCGCAGGCCTGCCGGCGCTCCCCCAGGCACCGCAGGCCACGGCCGTCCAGCAGGTCGCGCCGCCGATCCCCGTTCCCGATCCCACCGTCCCCGACGTCGGGGCGGCCCTCCCGGCCACCCCGGCGCTCCCCGCCGCACCCGAGCTGCCGGCCACCCCGGCGCTGCCGACCGTTCCGGAGCTGCCCGCTCCCGCGGCCGCTGACCCGAGCGCCCCGGCTCCGGCCCCGGCTGCGCTGCCCGCGCCGCAGCTGCCGGCGCTGCCCGCCCCCGCGCTCCCGGCCGACGCGCCGGCGCTCCCCACCGTGCCGGTGCCGTGCCCGACGGAGCTGCCCGACCCGACTGCAGCCAGCGACCCAGCCAGCGACCCGGCGGCCGTCACCTCAGCCGTCCCGGCCGACTGCCTGCCCGCGGTGCCGTCCGTCCCGTCAGGGCCCTCCGTGCCGTCGGTACCCGAGCTGCCGGCGGTGGGTGCGCCGACCGAGCTGCCGCCCGTCGGCTCCCTCCCCGCACCGGTTACGGACGTGCCCACCCCGGGTGTGACCGTGACGGTGCCCCCGAGCGGCGGCACGGCCTGACCTCCCGACCCGCGCTGACCGGGGTCCACGCTAAGGGGCCCCGGTCAGCCCGTTCTCCAGTGCCCGGAAGGCCTCGTCGAGCAGGCTCCGCAGCTCCGCCCCCTCGACCCGCAGCCACCGCTCGTACGCCGCGAGCGCCGCACCCAGGCTGGCGTGCCCGATCGTCTGCGGCAGCAACGCGTCCGACGGCAGGCCGAGCCGGTCGGCCGCGTAGTCGGCCACGACCTGCCGCCACGCCTCGTACCGCAGCGTCGAGTGCGCCTGCAGCGCAGGCGTGTTGAGGATCAGCTGCATCCGCTGCCGGTGCCACGGCAGCTCGGCGGGCTCCACCTCGTTGAAGTCCAGCACCGCCTCCCGGATCCCCGTCATCACCGGGACATCGGGCGGCAGCGCCGCGAACACCGACCGCATGCGGCCGAGCTGCTCGTCGAACGCACCCCACGGGATGTCGTTCTTGGAGGCGTAGTAGCGGAAGACGGTGCGCCGCCCGATGCCGGCGGCCGCCGCGATGTCGTCGACCGTGGTGGTCTCGAACCCGTTGCGGGTGAACAGGTCCAGCGCGACGTGCTCGATCTCCGACCGGGATGTGACGGGACGCCGGCCCGCCCGGCGCTGGCCGGGCACCCGTTCTATGGAAGTAGCCGACATGCCCCTCTCCCGCGGATACGCCGATTCTGACATGCCGCGGCGGGCCCACCGACGGGTCAGCCGCCCGGGGCGCCGATCCGCACGCAGTTGCGGCCGGTGTTCTTCGCCTCGTACATGGCCGCGTCGGCGGTCTCCAGGAGCTGGACGAGATCGGGTCCGTCCGGCGGCCGGACCGCGCCGCCGATGGACACGGTGAAGTTGGCGATGCACTCGGTGGTGCCGTCCGGGCCCTTGATGTCCACCGCGAGCTCGGCCACCCGGCGGCGGATGCGCTCGGCCACGGCCTCGGCGTGCCGGCGGTCGTCGGCGACGTCGACGTCGCGCAGCAGCACCACGAACTCCTCGCCGCCGAACCGGCCCACGACGTCCTCGTCACGCACCTCGGCGCGAACCGCGTCCGCGACCGCGGCGAGCACGGTGTCGCCGACGAGGTGCCCGTGCCGATCGTTGATCTGCTTGAAGTGGTCCAGGTCGAGCACCAGCACGGCGACCTGCTGGTTGGCGCGCTCGGCGCGGCGCAGCTCGTGCCCGGCGCGCTCGTGCCAGGCCGCGGCGTTGAGCAGGCCGGTCTTCGCGTCGAGGTTCGCCTTCTCCTCGAGCTGCCGCACGAGCACCGTGCGGTGCAGCATCACCAGCGGCGGCAGCACGAGCACGGCGTAGCCGAGCCCGAGCGACACCATCGCCCCGCCGACGAGTGCCCCCATCGAGAGGGACGCGAACTCCAGCACGCACTCGTTGTCGCCGCGCAGCAGCCGCAGGAACGTGGCGAGGTCGTGCTGCTCACCGATGAGCAGCACGACGAGGGTGACCAGCACCATGTTCACCGCGGCGTAGGCGAGCACGGCCAGCGCGACCAGCACGAGCCCGAGCCCGCTCGTGTACGGGTTGGGGCCGGCCACACCCATGATCGCCGACGCCGTCTGGACGGCGAGGACGATCGTGGAGACGGTGTAGATCACCTGGTGGGCCCGCACCCCGGCCGGCCGGTCGACGCGCAGGTAGATGTGCGCGTAGAGGATCGCGACGACCGCGGCCGCCGCGATGCCCGGCAGCAGCGCGGCGGCGGCGAACGTCCACACCGAGCTGAGATCGATGTGCGGGGCGGTCTCCCGCCGGTGCCGCACGCGCTCGACGCCGCGGGACACCTCGGTGCTGATCACGCCGGCCAGCACGAGGACGGCCATCCGCGTGAGCCAGTTCTCCGGCATCGCCGAGATGCAGCGCTCCGCGGTCGCGAACACCGTGACGACGGTGACCAGCTCGACGGGCAGCACCACCCACAGGACCCGGCGCGGAAGCGACCACAGCGCCCAGCCCGCTATCCCGATCGGGCGACGCCGCTGGCGTCGCAGCACCACGGAACCGGTCAAGAGCACCCTCCGCCCCCACGCGAGCCCCCCATCTGGGCGATCGTATCGGCGCCGACCACCCGTCGACAGGACCCGCGGCGGCGGTCGGTGAAGCGACGATCACTGTAGGGCAGCGGTGAGTGATCACGAACTGCGTTCGTCCACACCCGACGCGGACGAGCCGTGACGAGCATCCGACGCACCGTGCACGTCTCCAGCACGCCCGGGGACCGATGAGTTCTGCGCGTCGTGACCGTCTGTTGATGTGAGATGACTCACGAAGGGTGGTCGGCGATGCGGAAACTCCTCTTCGGCATGAACGTGAGCCTGGACGGCTACGTCGCCGCGCCGGGCGACGACATCAGCTGGAGCACGCCGAGCAGCGATCTGTTCCGGTGGTGGCTCGACCAGGAGCGAGCGACCGAGCTGACGCTGTACGGGCGCAGGCTGTGGGAGACGATGAGCGCCTACTGGCCGACCGGGGACGAGCAGCCCGGCGCCACGCCGGACGAGATCGCGTTCGCGCGGCACTGGCGGGACACCCCGAAGATCGTGTTCTCGGCCACCCTCGGCGGCGCGCTCGGCTGGAACGCGCGCGCCGTCTCCGGTGACCCGGTCGCCGAGATCACCCAGCTCAAGAGCGGGAACGGCGGCCCGATGAGCATCGGCGGCGCGACGCTCGCCGCAGCGGCCGTGCGGGCCGGGCTCGTCGACGAGTTCACCCTCGCCGTCCACCCGGTCGTCGTCGGCGGCGGCGCCCCGTTCTTCCCCGCGCTCGGCGCGCGGGTACCGCTGGAGCTGCGCGAGACCCGGACGTTCCCCGGAGGAGTGGTGCTGTTGCAGTACACGATCGCAGGTTGATGCCGGTCAGAGCTCGGCGGGCAGGCCCAACCACGGCGTGTCGGCGGCGGCGAACCCGGTGAGCTCGGCGATCTTGCCGCCCACGACGTGCAGGACCGCGATGTTCCACAGCCGGTGCGACGGGTGGCCGGGAGAGCGCAGGTACAGCGCGGCGGTCGGCATGAGGTTGACGGTCGTCGGGACGCCCCGCAGATCGCAGTAGCGGCTGAAGAGGCCACCGGCGACCCAACCGGCCACCGCGTCCTTGGCCGACGTGACCACCGTGCCGGGCTCGGGCAGCATCGTGAAGCGCAGGTCCGCGCGCAGCAGGGAGGCGAGCCCGTCGAGGTCGTTGCGCTCGTGCGCTTCGATGTACGACCGCAGGACCGCTCGCTCCACCTCGGACAGCTCGTGGGTGGTGGGGGTGTGCCAGTCGGAGCGCCTGCCGGGCAGGTGCGCCCGCAGCGTCACACGGGCCCGCTGCACCGCGCTGGTCACCGAGGCGACGGTCAGCCCCAGCGCGCTCGCCGTCGTGGCCGCGGGCCAGCCCAGGACGTCGCGCAGGATGAACGCGGCCCGCTGACGCGGCGGCAGGTGCTGGACGGCGGCGACGAACGCCAGCTCCATCGTCTCCCGGGCGACCACCGAGTCCGCCGGGTCCGCCGGCAGCATCCGGTCCGGGAAGGGCTGCAGGTGCGGGACCTCGAAGATCGCGCCGCCCGGCTCGGCCGGGGTGGGCGTGCGCTCGGCCTTCTCCTCCAGGAAGTCCAGGCAGGCGTTCGTCGCGATCCGGTGCAGCCAGGTGCGCAGCGCCGCGTTGCCCCGGAACGAGCCCCGCTTGTGCCACGCCCGCAGGAACGTCTCCTGGGTGAGGTCCTGGGCGTCGTCGTAGTTCGCGACCAGCCGGTAGCAGTGGACCATCAGGTCCCGGCGGTAGCGCTCGGTGAGGGCCGCGAACCGTGTGGCATCGGCCGAGCGGACGGCCGCGAGGAACGCGGGCTCGTCGGCGCTCGTCCGCCTGACGTCGGCCATGGCCGTCGATCCTCCCACCGGTTGCTCGGGGCTGCCGGATCGGGCGGCGAGCGCAGGACTCCGACCGGTGCGGCTGCGGACGAGCCCGCACGGATCAACGCCCGCCGTGCGGAGCATCACATGATGCCGACTTCAGCAGCCGCCGACCATCAACCGGTGAGGTGGAGCTGATCGACTGGTGGCCAGGGGCGGGGTCGAACCGCCGACCTACCGCTTTTCAGGCGGTCGCTCGTACCAACTGAGCTACCTGGCCCCGCCCGGGGAACCGGGAGGTGGAGCGACCCAGACGGGACTCGAACCCGCGACCTTCGCCGTGACAGGGCGACGCGCTAACCAACTGCGCCACTGGGCCTTGCAGTACTGCACCGAAGCGTACTCCGTACCCCCAACGGGATTCGAACCCGCGTTACCGCCTTGAAAGGGCGGCGTCCTAGGCCACTAGACGATGGGGGCGTGGCCCGCCGGAGCGAACCCGACCCCCCAACGGCTGTCCCGTTGGGTGCCGCTCAAGCATAGGACAACGCCGCAACGGCCCCTGCAACCGGGGTCCCCTATGGCGCCGTTCCGAGCCGACGCTGCAGGTCAGCGCCCTGGATCCGCACCGGCGACCAGTACTTGCCGACGATCATCGCAGGACCGGCGGCGGCAGGTCCGGATTGGTCGAGATCAACCCCAGCATGTCGAGGAGCCGGCGCAGGTCCTCGGCATCGGACGAGTTGCGCGCGACCACCAGCCGCGCCCGGTCGAGCTGCTCGTCGGTGACCCGGTACGCGTCCGCAGCCGTGCGCTGCGCGGGGATCCCGCCGCCCGATCCGGTGACGCGCTCCTCACCGATCTCTCGCCGGATGCTCCCGATACCGCCCATCGACGCCTCCCCGACCAGTCGTCTCACCGCCGCCCCCCGGCGGCCGTGACCGAGACGTTACATTTCGCGGAGCGTCGTCGCACCCCTCTTTGGTGGGTCGCGGAACGCCGCGTACGTCACCCTCCGCGCACACCGGGCGAGCCCCACCCCCGGGCGCAGCCCCCGGCCGGCGCAGGTGGAGAGTATGCGCTGGCAAGCACACCGTCGTCGCACGTCAGGAGGGTCGCCGTGGCCGTCGAGGCACCGTTCCGCACCGAGGTGGTCGTCTCCGGGCTGACCTGCCAGCACTGCGTGATGTCGATCACCGAGGAGCTCGAGGAGATCACCGGGGTCGGGTCGGTCGACGTGGCGCTCAACGACCGCCCGGAGGGGAGCACGGTCACGATCCGGTCTACCCGCGAGCTGGATCCGGCCGAGATCGCGGCCGCCGTCGCGGTGGCCGGCTACGCGGTCGTGAGCTGACGCACATGCCGCAGCCCCGCGAGCCGCACCGGCGCGCCCGCCACCGCTCACCCGAACCCGCGCGACGCTCCCGCCGGAAGGCGAGCGAGCCGGAGCCCGGCCCGTTCGACGAGGCGCCGCCCGATCCCGAGCTGGACTCCTACCTGGCGGCGCTCGCGCCGACGACCACGCCGGACGACACCCGGTTCGGCACTGCCCAGGTGTTCACCCTGCGGCTGCCCGAGCTGCGCATGGAGCAGCTGCGCCGGCTCGCGCAGGAGCGCGGGGTCAGCCCGAGCGCACTGGCCGTCGACTGGGTGATCGAGCGACTCGACCAGGAGGACACCGCCACCGGGCCGCTCCCGCCGGTCCTCGACGACGGCGAGCCCGCCCCGCAGGAGCGCCGGCGCGGGCTGCGCCGCTTCGGCTGGCGCTGAGCCGTGCCGATCAGCTGGCCCGATCATCCTGCCGCCACCACCGCGGACGTCCGGTCGGCCCGGCAGGGGCTGCCGGAGAGCAGCGCCGGGTCGAGTGCCGCCGCCATCGCCCGGTACCCGGCCGCCGACAGGTGCAGCCCGTCGCCCGCGTCGTAGGTCGGGGCCAGGCGGCGCGGATCGGCCGGGTCGGCCACGGCCGCGGCGAAGTCGACGATCCCGTCGGCGTGCGCGAGGCCCTCCGTGCGCACCCACTCGTTGATCTCCTCGCGGGCCGCGATCGCCGCCCGGGTGCCGTGCGGGCCGGTCGTCGACGGTGTGATGGTGGAGAGCAGCACCCGTTTGCCCGCGGCGCGCGCCCGGTCGGCGAAGGCCTGCAGCCCGGCGATGACCTCCGCGGCGGAGCGGCCGGCGGCCAGGTCGTTGGTGCCGATGTTGAGCACGACGTCGGTGACGCCCGCGGCCGCGGCCACGTCGTCGGCGAACCGGGCCAACGGCGAGTCGACGTCGGCGGCCGGATCGGGGGCGAGCAGCCGGTTGCCCGCCAGCCCGGCGTTGAGCACCGCCATCTCGGTGCTGCCGCCGGCACCGGACAGCCGCCCGGCCAGCGCGTCCGGCCAGCGCTGCTCCGCCCCGACCGGGGCGCCGACCCCGTCGGTGATCGAGTCCCCGACCGCGACGACGGCGGACACCGGCCGCGCAGTCCACACGTCCAGTCCGGTGAGCACGAACCAGGAGCCGGTCTCCTCGGCGAGCGCCGCGACCGTCGGCGCGGCGGTCACGTCCCGGCCGGGCACGACGTAGCTGGTCTGCAGGGCGACCGGGTGCGTCGCCACGACGCCGGGCGCACCGACCACGTGCAGGCTGACCGCGACCGGCCGGCCGGCGGTGACGTCGAGGGGGACGGGGTCGCTCGTCACCTCGCCCCCGGGCGGGATCGTGACCCCGCGGGCGCCGCCGAACGGGACGTCCCGCGTCGAGCCGGGCAGCACACCCGCGCTTCCGTCGGAGCGCCCGGCCGCGACGTTGCCGATCACGAGCGGCCCGGCGCCGAAGCGGTTCGACAGCCGCACCCGCACCTCGTCGCCGGTGACCTGAGGATGGACGACCATCCGCAGCGTGGCGCCGGAGAGCTCGGCCCCGCCCGGCTGGACGCTGGCCTGCCAGGCGCGCACCCACGTCGGACCGCACGGATCGGCGGCGGGCGCGACCACCGCGGCCGGGGCGGGGACCGGCGCGTCGGCCCCCCCGGTGACCCCGACGGCGCACAGGACGGCGAGCAGCCCGGCCAGCCCCGCCGACCAGCGACGGCGACGACCGCGGTGAGCACCCCGGGCCGGGGCCGCGGGGAGGGCGGGCACGGTCCAGCCCGGGGCGGGCTCGCGGGTCCAGGCGACGCGCGGGAGGAGCCCGGTCGGGCGCGCCGGCAGCGCCTCGGTCATCGCCGCACCTCCCCGTCCGGTGAGCCGACCTCGCCGGGTGCCGGGGACGCGGTCTTGCCGAGGTCGACGCCACGTGCTCGACTGGTCACGTTCGGTGGAACGAGCCAGACACCCGATCGTGAGTCTGACGATCGGGTGGACCCGATGACCCTCCGTGATCACTGTGCGCGCATCCGGGTCGCGGACCATCGGATCGGGGTGTTCAGCCGCAGGCCGACCACTCGGTCAGGTTGATCCATCCCTTCCCCGCTCGAGTCCCGGTCGCGGCGCCTCGGCGCGGCTACAGTGCGGGATGCGCGGCACGGAGAGGAGGAGAGGCATGGGTGCCTACGAGGAGGTCTACCGCTCCAGCGTGGACGACCCGGAGTCGTTCTGGTTGCGCGCGGCAGAAGCGATCGACTGGCACGTCGCTCCGCGCACCGCGCTCGACGACTCGAACCCGCCGTTCTACCGGTGGTTCCCCGACGGCGAGCTGAACGTCTGCCACAACGCGCTCGACCGGCACGTCGCCGCCGGGCGCGGCGATGCGACAGCGCTGATCTACGACTCCCCCGTCACCGGCAGCAAGCGGACCTACACCTACGCGCAGCTGCGGGACGAGGTGGCGACGTTCGCCGGTGTGCTCACCGGGCTCGGCGTGCAGCGCGGCGACCGGGTCGTGATCTACATGCCGATGGTGCCCGAAGCGGCCGTCGCGATGCTGGCGTGCGCGCGGATCGGCGCGATCCACTCCGTGGTGTTCGGCGGGTTCGCCCCCAAGGAGCTGGCCGTGCGCATCGACGACGCCGCCCCGAAGGTGGTCGTCTCCGCGTCGTGCGGCATCGAGGTCACCCGCGTCATCGAGTACAAGCCGCTGCTCGACCAGGCCATCGAGATGGCGCAGCACAAGCCCGAGCGGGTGGTCGTGCTGCAGCGCCCGCAGGCCACCGCGCAGCTGGGCGAGCGCGACGTCGACTGGGCCACGGCGGCGGCCGAGGCCACCCCGGCCGACTGCGTGCCGATGAAGGCGACCGACCCGCTCTACATCCTCTACACCTCCGGCACGACCGGGAAACCGAAGGGCGTGGTGCGCGACGGCGGCGGCTACGCGGTGGCGCTGGCTTGGTCGATGTCCAACGTCTACGACATCCGCGCCGGCGAGACGATGTTCACCGCGTCCGACGTCGGCTGGGTCGTCGGGCACTCCTACATCGTGTACGGGCCGCTGCTGGCCGGCGCCGCGACGGTGCTCTACGAGGGCAAGCCGGTCGGCACCCCCGACGCCGGCCAGTTCTGGCGGGTCGTGCAGGAGCACGGCGTCAAGACGCTGTTCACCGCGCCGACCGCGTTCCGGGCGATCAAGAAGGAGGACCCGGACGGCGAGTACACCCGCAAGTACGACCTGTCCTCCCTCAAGTACCTGTTCCTCGCCGGCGAGCGACTCGACCCGGAGACCTACCGCTGGGCGTCCGACCTGCTCGGCATCCCGGTGATCGACCACTGGTGGCAGACCGAGACGGGCTGGCCGATCGTGGCCAACCCGGCCGGCATCGAGCTGCTCCCGCTCAAGGCCGGCTCACCGACGGTCCCGCTGCCCGGCTGGGACGTGCAGGTGCTCGACATCAACGGGCGCCCCGTCGAGCCGGGCACCGACGGCGCCATCGTCGTCAAGCTGCCGATGCCGCCCGGTGCGCTGCCGACCCTGTGGAACGACGACGAGCGGTTCGTCAGCTCGTACATGAAGGCGTTCCAGGGCTACTACCTCACCGGCGACGGCGGACGCATCGACGAGGACGGCTACGTCTACGTGATGGGCCGCACCGACGACGTCATCAACGTGGCCGGGCACCGGCTGTCCACCGGCGGGATGGAGGAGGTCCTCGCCTCCCACCCGGACGTGGCCGAGTGCGCGGTCATCGGCGTCTCCGACCCGCTCAAGGGGCAGATCCCGCGCGGGTTCGTCGTGCTCAAGGCCGGCGTGCAGCGCGACCACGCCGAGCTGGCGGCCGAGCTGGTGCAGATGGTCCGCGACCAGATCGGCGCCGTGGCCTCGCTCAAGGAGATCGACGTCGTGCCGGCGCTGCCGAAGACCCGCTCGGGCAAGATCCTGCGCAAGACCATGCGCGGCATCGCCGACGGGCTCGACGAGCCGGTGCCGTCGACGATCGAGAGCGTCGAGGTGCTGGAGGCGCTGCGCCCGATCCTGCGCAAGGAGAAGACCGGGTGAGGCTCGCCTGAGTACTGCCGGCCACACCCGGGCGGAGGACGATGTCTCCATGAAGGTTGTGGTCGATTTCGATCTGTGCGAGTCCAACGCCGTCTGCATGGGCATCGCCCCGGAGGTGTTCGAGGTGCGGGACGACGACTTCCTGTACATCCTCGACGAACACCCGCCGGAGTCGCTGCGCCCGGAGATCGAGGAAGCGGTGCGGTCGTGCCCGCGAGCCGCGATCCGGATCGAGGAGGACTGACTCCCGGCCCGCACTGAACCACCCGGTCTGCAACGAACGGCACTCTCGTCCACTCGGAGTGGACGAGAGTGCCGTTCGTTGCGTTCGGCCGCGCCGGTCCGTCACCTGAGCGGACGGATGGTACGGCCCGCGCGTCCCTTGCCCGCCGGGGTGCGGCGCAAGAGGATCGCGGTATGGACCCCGTCTGGCACACCGCGCTGACCCCGCTGTCCTTCCTCGGCCGGTCGGCGGACGTCTTCGCCGACAAGACCGCCGTGGTCTACGGCGAGCGCCGGTCGACCTACGCCGAGTTCGCGGCGGAGGTCCAGCAGGTCGCGAAGGGACTGCGCGGCTCGGGCATCGAACCGGGCGACCGGGTGGCGTACCTGCTGCCCAACGTGCCGGAGATGCTCGTGGCGCACTTCGCCGTGCCGCTGGCCGGCGCGGTGCTCGTCGCGATCAACACCCGGCTGTCGACCGAGGAGATCCGCTACATCCTCGACCACTCCGGCTCGAAGCTGCTGGTGGTCGACGCCGCCCTGTACCCGGCGGTCGCGCCGATCGCGAGCGAGCTGAAGACCGTCGAGGAGATCATCACGGTCATCGACCCGGCGAACCCGGGCGACGGCGTCGGCAGCGGCGTCCGCTACGACGACCTGCTGGCCCGCGGCTCCGGCGAGGAGGGGCCCCTGCCCTGGGCCGTCGAGGACGAGGACGCGACGATCTCGATCAACTACACGTCCGGCACGACCGGGCGGCCCAAGGGCGTGCAGTACAGCCACCGCGGCGCGTACCTGAACTCGTACGGCGAGATCATCCACTCCGGGCACACCTTCGATTCGGTGTACCTGTGGACGCTGCCGATGTTCCACTGCAACGGCTGGTGCACCGGCTGGGCAGTGACGGCCGTCGGCGGCACCCACGTCTGCCTGCGCGAGGTGCGCGCCGACGTGATCTGGCGGCTCATCGAGGAGGAGGGGGTCACCCACCTCAACGGCGCGCCGACCGTCGTCACCACGGTGGTGCGGGCGAAGGAGGCCAAGCAGCTCGACCGGCCCCTGGTGATCACGACCGCGGGTGCGCCGCCGAGCCCGACGACGATCATGTCGGCGGAGCGGCTGGGCTTCCGCATCGTCCACGTCTACGGGCTGACCGAGACCTACGGTCCGTACTCGGTGAACCAGTACCAGCGCGCGTGGGACGACCTCGACCCCGAGGAGCGCGCCAAGCGCCAGGCGCGCCAGGGCGTCGGGATGGTGTGCGCGGAGCGGCTGCGCGTCGTCGACGAGAACATGGACGACGTGCCCGCCGACGGCACCACGATGGGCGAGATCGTGATGCGCGGCAACAACGTCATGAAGGGCTACTTCGAGGATCCGGAGGGCACCGCCAAGGCGTTCGCCGGCGGCTGGTTCCACTCGGGTGACCTCGGCGTGATGCACCCCGACGGCTACGTGGAGCTGCGCGACCGCGCCAAGGACATCGTCATCTCCGGCGGCGAGAACATCTCCACGGTCGAGGTGGAGCAGGCGATCATGAGCCACCCATCGGTGCTGGAGGTCGCGGTCGTCGGCGTGCCGGACGAGAAGTTCGGCGAACGGCCGAAGGCGTTCGTGGTGCTCGCCGAGGGTCAGACGGCCACCGAGGACGAGATCATCGAGCACGTGAAGTCGCGCATCGCCCGGTACAAGGCGCCGAAGGCCGTCGAGTTCGTGACCGAGCTGCCGAAGACCTCGACGGGCAAGGTGCAGAAGTTCGAACTGCGCGAGAAGGAGTGGCAGGGCGAGGCGAGCCGCATCCGTGGCTGACCCGCCCGGCGCCGATCGCGACGAACGGCCCTTTCGTCCACTCGAAGTGGACGAAAGGGCCGTTCGTCGTCTCCGGCGCTGTCGGTATCCGGTGCTGGTCGTCCGGCGAGCTGATCAGATCTCGCTGTCGTCGATCCAGGAGCCGTGGAACCCGGCCGGCACCCGGCGCGGCAGGGTGATGGCGGCGACCGGCTTGGCGGCGACGTTCGTCGCGTCGAGGATCAGCAGCTGCGCGCCGGCCCCGTCGCGGCGGGTGGTGAGGGTCAGCAGCCAGCCGTCGTCCTCCGCCCGGTCGGGCGCGCTCGACGGCACGAACACCGCCTCCCCGCCGACCACCTCGGTGCCGAGCTCGTGCGCGGTGACCGTGCCGAGCTCGTCGTCGTACTTGACGATGGCCGAGCGGTTGCCGGGGTCCTCGGCGACGGCGTAGCGGTAGCGCGCGCGCCGGCCGACCCGCGTGTCGTCGACGGTCGGGAACTCGACGGACCGGTCGGCCAGCTGGGTCTCCTCGACCTTCCCGGAGGCCGGATCGAGGATCCAGTGGTAGAACCGCGCCGTCCCGGTGGCGGCCGCGGCCGCGGCGGGACCGGCCTCCTTCGCCGGGCCGTCCTCGGCGGCGGGCCCGGTGTCGGACTCCCACATCGCGATGACGTCATCCGGGGCGTACCGGGCGGCGTCCAGCACGATGCGGCCCTGATCGTCGGTGTGGGCGTTGCCGACGTGGAAGACGTAGCAGGGATCGACGTCGAACCAGGTGACCTCGCCCGGCTTGTCCAGCGGCATGACGCCGAGGCGCGCGCCGTAGCTCGGGTCCCACCCGTAGGGCATGCCCCGCTCGAGCAGCCGCATCTGGAAGGTGATCGGCAGATCGAGGAAGATCGCGTGCCGGTCGGTGATGGCGAAGTCGTGCATCATCGTCGGCCCGGGGACCTCGATCTCCTTGCTCAGCACGAGCTCGCCCTTGGCGTTGAGGCGGTGGTAGGTCAGGAACGGCGGCATGAACCCGTAGCCGAAGAAGTGCATGTCCCCGGTGACCGGGTCGATCTTCGGGTGCGCGGTCATCGCCGTCTTGAGCCGGCCGTCGAAGTCGAACGGGCCGATCGTGTCCAGCTCAGGGGTGACCAGCGTCGGGAAGCTGGACTCGACGAGGGCCATGATCCGGCCGGCGTGCGGGAGGACGTCGGTGTTGGCGAGGCTGACGGTGTAGTCGACCTCGCCGGTCTCCCGGTTGATCGAGTCCTGACCCTCGAGGGCCTTGGTCTTGACCCAGCGGTTGCGGTACCACTCGGCCTTGCCGTCCTTGAGGCGGATGCCGTGCAGCATCCCGTGACCGACGAACCAGTGCGGGCTGACCTCGCCCGGCAGTGGGTTCGGCCCGTTGCGGAAGTAGCGCCCGCACAGCTCCGGCGGGATGCTTCCCTCGACCGGCAGGTCGGTCGCGCTGATCTCGTCAGGGACCGGCGCGTAGTGCCCCCTCATGTGCCATGGCAGCTCGGTCGTCGTCATGGCAGGGAGCGTGACAGCAGGCGGTTGACGTGTCAATATCCACATGTTGGAACTTTCATGTACGATGCCGACATGTCGCTCCCCCATGCCCTGTTGGGCCTGCTCATCGTCCGGCCCCGCAGTGGCTACGAGCTGACGAAGGAGTTCGAGAGCCACATCGGCCGGCACGCCTGGGCCGCCGGGCACACCAGCATCTACCCCGAGCTCAACCGCATGGCCGAGAACGGCCTGGTCGAGGTCACCCATGAAGGCGCCCGCGGCAGCCGCACCTACGCCGCCACCGAGGCGGGCCGCGCAGAGCTGCGCCGCTGGATGTTCGACCGCGACCGCAGCCGGAAGGTGCGCAACGAGGAAGTCCTGCGGATGTTCCTCATCTCCGCGCTCGACCCCGACGACGCCGTGGCGTACCTGCGCGGCATCGCCGAGGAGTCCGCCGAGAAGGCTGCGGAGCTGGCGAAGCTGCTCGCCGCCACCGGACCGATCGTCCAGGGTGACCCGGAGAAGTTCGGCCTGCTCGCCGCCGAGTACGGCCGCCGGCAGTACGAGGCCGTGCACGGCTGGGCGGAGTGGGCCATCACCCAGATCACCGGTCAGGCCGCGGAGGAGAGCCGCTCCAGCAGGGCCACTGCGTCGTAGGGCGCCCGCGCCTTCACGTCGTTGTCGAAGTAGACGTAGGCGTCACGGCCCCACGACCGGATCCGCGCCGCCCACTCGTCCAGCGCCTCCGGCGGGTAGCCGCCCACGTAGAGCTCGCCCATCCCGTGCAGCCGGACGTAGTCGAAGTCGGCGGTGCGCTCATCGAACACCGGCCAGGTGCCCGCCGAGTCGCTGACCACGAGCGCCACCCCGTGCTTGCGCAGCTGCTGGGTGAACGCCGGGGCGCGGAAGCTCTCGTTGCGCACCTCGATCGCGTGCCGCAGCGGGCGCTCGGCGTCGGCGACCGTGAGCGCGCGGCCTTCGAGCCGCTCGTCGTGGTGGGTGGCCAGCTCCGCGGCCTCGGTGGTCGAGCGCGGCAGCAGCTCGAGGAACGCCTCGACCCGGTCGGGGTCGTAGCGCATGCGCGGCGGCAGCTGCCACAGCACCGGGCCCAGCTTCGGGCCCAGCGCCAGCACGCCGGACGCGAAGAAGTTCGCCAGCGGCGTCGCGACGTCGCGCAGTTGCTTGAGGTGGGTCACGAAGCGGGCGCCCTTCACCGCGAAGACGAACCCGTCGGGCGTCTCGGCGGCCCAGCTCGCGTAGCTCTCCGGGCGCTGCAGCGAGTAGAACGAGCCGTTGACCTCGATGCTGGTCACCCGCCGGGACAGGTACTCCAGCTCGCGGCGCTGCGGCAGCCCGGGTGGGTAGAACGTGCGCCGCCACGGCGGGTACCGCCACCCGGACGTCCCCACCATCACACGCGTCATCCCGGCGATGATCCCCGCTGCGCGGCAGGATGTCCGCGTGGACCTCTCCCGCGCCGTGGGCACCGCACTCGACTGGCCCGTCGACCACGTCGGGGCCGCGATCATCCGGACGGACGGCACCGTCGCGGCGACGACCGGCGACACCACCCGCGTCTTCCGGCTCGCCTCGGTGACCAAGCTGCTGACCGCCTACGCGGTGCTCGTCGCGGTCGAGGAGGGGGCCGTCGAGTGGGACACCCCGGCCGGCCCACCCGGCTCGACCGTCCGCCACCTGATCGCGCACACGTCCGGGCTGTCGTTCTCCGAGGCCGTGGTGCAGGCCGCACCGGGCACCCGCCGGATCTACTCCAACAGCGGGTTCGAGGTGCTCGGCGACACCATCGCCGAGGCGGCCGGCATGCCGTTCGCGCAGTACCTGTCCGAGGCGGTGCTCACCCCGCTGGGCATGCGGGCCACCCGGCTGGCGGGCTCCCCCGGCGCCGGCGGCGTCTCCACCGTCGACGATCTCACCCGCTTCGCCGCCGAACTGCAGGCCCCCACGCTGGTGCACCCGGACACGCTGGTCGAGGCCACCTCCGTCGCGTTCCCCGGGCTGGACGGGATCCTGCCCGGCTTCGGTCGGCAGAAGCCGAACGACTGGGGCCTGGGCTTCGAGATCCGCGACGGAAAGAGCCCGCACTGGACCGGCTCGGCCAGCTCGCCGCGCACCTTCGGCCACTTCGGGCAGAGCGGCACGTTCCTGTGGGTCGACCCGGACGCCCGGGCCGCAGCCGTCGTCCTGACCGATCGAGACTTCGGCGAGTGGGCGATCGAGGCCTGGCCGCGCTGGACCGACACGGTGCTCGCCGCCCTCTGACCGCGCGAGTCGCGGTTCCCCCGCCGGCGAGTTGTCCCGCAGTGGAGGGCGAGTCGTCCCCCCGAGGGGGGCGAGTCGCCCCCCGAGGACGCTGAGTCGTCCCCTCCGGGCGCGCACGCATCCCGAGACCCACGACTCGCCGTGCTGAGACCCACCCCTCACCCCCGGCGGCAACTGCGGGAATGTTCCGCGCGCCCGCACCGTTGAGGTCACTGTCCGAGCCGGGCGTTCCGAGTCCCCGGGTCTCACTCACTGCCGCCTACGGGTTGCGCCACGCGCCGAGAGGCGACCGGCGCCCGGTTCGGATCCTTCTTCCCACCACCCGACCAGACCCGCCGGGCCGCGGTGCCTTCCCGCCACCGCCGCGCCCGGCTGCCCGGCGGCGCCGTCTCCCCGAACGGCGCCGCCCCAACGTCCCGGAGGCGAACCATGAAGGGCGATCGTGTCGAGATCGTCGTCGACGCCGGTAGCGGCACGACCCGTACCTACGAGATCGAGGCGACGCGCGCCGGGCGCCGCCTGGAGATCTCACACACGCGCGGCACGGTGGAGGTCACCGAGGTCACGCGCGGCGGCACCCCCGTGCGGACCGCTCGCTTCCTGGCCAACCGCGTGATCGCGCTGGTCGAACACCCCGCGTCGGAAAACCCGGTGGCCGACGAGCTGGGCGCCGCCCTACGCTCGGCGGCGTAGCCGACCCAGGCAGACTGTTCCTCACCATGGCCCCTCCCGCGCCCCGAGCTGCTGACGCACGCCCTGCGGCGGTCGATCCGTCCGCGCCCCCTTCCGAGGGCGAGGCGCAGACCGCGGTCCCGCCCCGGGGTGACCGGCGGCCGGGGCGCGGGAGGCCTCGTCGCCGCAGCGGCCGCCGCCCGGCGCCGGTCGCGGACCCCGAGCTGGACGCGCTGGCCGCCCGGCTGCCCGAGCTGACCCTGCGCGACGAGGCCCGGCTGCGGCGGCGCATCGACAGCGCCCGCCGGCACGGAGACCCGGGGCTCGCGGCCGCGGTCGACGAGGCCGAGCGGCGGATCGCGGCCCGACGCGCGGCGGTCCCCCGCATCACCTACCCCGAGCACCTACCGGTCAGCGCGAAGCGGGACGAGATCGCGGCCGCCATCCGCGACCACCAGGTGGTGATCGTCGCCGGCGAGACCGGCTCCGGGAAGACCACCCAGATCCCGAAGATCTGCCTGGAGCTGGGCCGCGGTGTGCGCGGCACCATCGGGCACACCCAGCCGCGGCGGCTCGCGGCGCGCACCGTCGCCGCCCGCATCGCCGAGGAGCTGGGCTGCGAAGTCGGCGAGACCGTCGGGTGGAAGGTCCGCTTCACCGACCAGGTCGGTGAGTCCACGCTGGTCAAGCTCATGACCGATGGCATCCTGCTGGCTGAGCTGGCCGGCGACCGGATGCTGCGCGAGTACGACACGCTGATCATCGACGAGGCCCACGAGCGCAGCCTGAACATCGATTTCATCCTCGGCTACCTGGCTCAGCTGCTCCCCCGCCGGCCCGATCTCAAGGTGATCATCACCTCGGCGACGATCGATCCCGAGCGGTTCTCGAAGCACTTCGGCAACGCGCCGATCATCGAGGTCAGCGGCCGGTCGTACCCGGTGGAGATCCGCTACCGCCCGATCGTCGACCTCGACGACCCGGACCACGATCCCGACCGCGACCAGCTCGACGCCATCGCCGACGCGATCACCGAGCTGCGCCGCGAGGGTCCCGGTGACATCCTCGTGTTCCTGCCCGGGGAGCGGGAGATCCGCGACACCGCGGAGGGCCTGGCCAAACGCGACTTCCCCGGCATCGAGATCCTCCCCCTCTACGCCCGGCAGACCACCGCGGAGCAGCAGAAGGTCTTCAAGCCGAACCCGGCCACCGTCGGCAGGCGGGTCGTGCTCGCCACCAACGTCGCCGAGACGTCGCTGACCGTGCCCGGTATCCGCTACGTCATCGACCCCGGTCTGGCGCGCATCTCCCGCTACTCGCGGCGGCTCAAGGTTCAGCGGCTGCCGATCGAGAAGGTGTCGCAGGCCAGCGCGAACCAGCGGGCCGGCCGCTGCGGCCGGGTCGCCGACGGCATCTGCATCCGGCTGTACTCCGAGGACGACTTCGACGCCCGCCCGGCGTTCACCGACCCGGAGATCCTGCGCACCAACCTCGCCTCGGTCGTCCTGCAGATGATCGCGCTGGAGCTGGGCGACATCTCGCAGTTCCCGTTCGTCGATCCGCCGGATCCGCGCGCGGTCAACGACGGCATCGCCCTGCTGCGCGAGCTGGGCGCGCTCACCGAGTCGAACGAGCTCACCCCGATCGGCCGGGCGCTGGCGCGGTTGCCCGTCGATCCCCGGCTGGGCCGCATGCTCGTCGAGGCCGACCGCACCGGCTGCCTGCGCGAGGTGCTCGTCATCGCCGCCGCGCTCTCCGTGCAGGACCCGCGCGAGCGGCCGGCCGATCAGCGCCAGGCAGCCGACGAGAAGCACGTCCGCTTCGCCGATCCGAACAGCGACTTCATGGCGCTGCTCAACCTCTGGAACTACGTCGAGGAGCTGCGCTCGACGCTGTCGGGCAGCAAGTTCCGCCGCACGCTGCGCGACGAGTTCCTGCACTACTGGCGCATCCGCGAGTGGCAGGACCTGCACCAGCAGCTGCGCATCGCCGCCCGCAACGCGGGCCTGTCGATCAACGAGACCCCGGCCGATCCCGACCGGGTGCACATCGCGGTGCTGTCCGGCCTGCTCTCGCACATCGGGCTCAAGGAGGGCGAGACCCGCGACTACCTCGGCGCGCGCGGCGCCAAGTTCCAGATCTTCCCGGGCTCGCCGCTGGCGAAGAAGCCACCGCGCTGGGTGATGGCGGCCGAGCTGGTGGAGACGTCGCGGCTGTTCGCCCGCACCGTCGCGCGGATCGAGCCGGAGTGGATCGAGCCACTGGCCGGGCACCTGGTCAAGCGCACCTACTCGGAGCCGCGCTGGTCCCGCAAGCGCGCCGGAGCCGTCGCGACCGAACGCGTCACGCTCTACGGGGTGCCGATCGTGGTCGACCGGCGCGTCGACTACGGGCGCATCGATCCAGAAGAGGCACGGGCGCTGTTCATCCGGCACGCGCTCGTCGAGGGCGACTGGGACACCCGCCACCGGTTCTTCCACGCCAACCGCGCCCTGCTCGCCGACGTCGAGGAGCTGGAGGAACGGGCCCGCCGCCGCGACCTCGTGGTCGACGAGGACGCGCTGGCCGCCTTCTACGACGAGCGCATCCCGGCCTCGGTCGTGTCCGGCCGGCACTTCGACAGCTGGTGGAAGAAGGCCTCGCGCAAGCAGCCCGATCTGCTCGACTTCACCGAGGACATGCTGCGCACCGAGCAGGCGGCCGAGGTCGACCCGGCGGCGTTCCCGGACCACGTCGAGGCGGGCGGGCTCACGCTGCCGCTGTCGTACGCGTTCGAGCCGGGCCGGGCGGACGACGGCATCACCGTCGACGTCCCCGCGGCGGCGCTGCACCAGGTCGATCCCACGCCGTTCACGTGGCAGGTGCCGGGCCGGCGGGAGGAGCTGGTCACCGCCCTGATCAAGACGCTGCCGAAGCACATCCGGCGGCTGTACTCGCCGGCCCCCGACCACGCGCGCGCCGTGCTCGCCCGGCTCACCGACACGTCCGAGCCGCTGCTCGACGGGCTGGAGCGCGAGCTCGGCCGGATGCGCGGCATCACGATCCCGCGCGACGCGTGGGAGCTGGACCGGCTGCCCGATCACCTGACCGTCACGTTCCGGGTGGTGGACGCGCGCGGCCGGGAGATCGCCCGTGGCACCGACCTGGAGGAGCTGCGCCACCGGCTGGCCCCGCAGGTCCGCGAGGAGATGGCCGCCGCCGGCAAGGAGTACGAGCGCCGCGGCCTCACGTCGTGGACGATCGGCACCCTGCCCAAGGAGCTACCGGTCCGCCGCGGCCAGCACACGGTCACCGCGTACCCGGGGCTGGTCGACCGCGGCACCAGCGTCGACGTGCGCACCTTCCCCACCGCCGCCGAGCGCGATCCCACCCACCACCGCGGGGTGCGCAGGCTGCTCCTGCTCGCGACGCCGTCACCGAACAAGCAGGTCGTGCGCGACCTGGACAACCGGGCCAAGCTCGCGCTCTCCCGCAACCCGCACGGGTCGGTGTCCGCGCTCGTCGACGACTGCATCACCGCGGCCGCCGACGCGCTGATCGCCGCCGCGGGCGGGCCGTGCTGGGACGAGGCCGGCTTCGCCCGACTGAAGGCGATCTTCGCCCGCCAGCTCGCCCCCACCACCGTGCAGGTGCTGCGCGCCGTGCAGGGGGTGCTCGCCGTGTGGCACCGGGTCCAGGCCCAGGTGGTGGATCTGCGTGCGCCCGCGCTGAAGGACGGGGTCGCCGACCTCACCGCGCAGATGGACGCGCTGGTCGGGCCAGGGTTCGTCACGAAGGCGGGCGCGTCGCGGCTGGCCGACGTGGCCCGCTACCTGGAGGCGATCGAGAAGCGGATCGAGAAGCTGCGCGTCGATCCCGCTCGCGACGCCGCGTGGACCGCGCAGGTGCGCATGGTCGCCGACGAGTACGAGGCTGAGTTGGCCGCGCTGCCCGAGGGTGTGGAGCCGTCGCCGGAGCTGGTCGAGATCCGCTGGATGATCGAGGAGCTGCGGGTCAACCTGTTCGCCCACCCGATCCGCACCAAGTACCCGGTGTCGGTGAAGCGGATCCAGAAGGCGATCGACGAACTGCCCCGCTGATGCCCGCGTCGTGAACGGCGTCGGTGTGATCGACAGAGCTCGTCGATCACGTCGACGTCGTTCTCGACGCAGGGACCGCTACGGGCGGACACCGAACCCGATCACCGTTCACTCGATGTGATTGTTCGAGTACGGTGAGCGAAACGAGCCGGTGGGGGCGCCCGACAACCGGGCATGACGATCGACACCGCCACCCCGAACACCACCCCCGCCACCGTCGCGATCCCCGTCCAGCGGAGCGCGAAGGCCGACACGCTGCCGCTGCCGGTGATCGAGCCGGAGCTGCCCCGGGCCACCCGCTGGCAGACCTGGACCGCCGTGGCCGCCGGCCTGCTCGGCGGGGTGCTGATGGTCGCCGGGATCGCCCTGCCCTGGTGAGCCCTCCTCAGGGGTTCACCTGGATCTTGCGCCCGATGCCCTCCCGGAACTGCTCGAGCGCCGCCGGGTACTCGGCCAGCGGGAGCCGGTGGCTGATCATCACCTCCGGCCGCACCACCCCCTCGGCGAACAGCGCCGCCGCCCGTTCGAAGCTGTGCAGCACCGCCATGGAGCCGACGATGCGGATCTCCTTGTTGTAGACCCGGTACGGCAAGAAGCGCGCCACCGCGCCCTCGGCGGACACCCCGAACTGCTGGAACGTGCCGCCCGGCGCCACCCGGGACAGGCCGTCCTCGATCGCTGCGACGACCCCGGTGCAGTCGATGACGATCTCCCAGCCGCGCGGCCGGTCGAGCTCGTCGGCGCTGGTCACAGCGGCCGTGCAGCCCAGCTCCTTGACCGTCTCCAGCCGCGCCGGGTTGAGGTCCACCACCGTGACGCTGCCGGCGCCGGCCCGCTTGGCCAGCTCCATCATCATCAAGCCCATCGTGCCCGCGCCGTAGATGAGGTAGTCGTCGGCGAGCGCGGGCTGCAGCACGTCGAACCCGCGCACCGCGCACGACAGCGGCTCGATGAGCGCCGCATCAGCCGTCGAGACGCTCTCCGGCAGCTTCACGCAGTTCGCGGCGGGTGCCACCGCGTACTCCGCGGCCCCGCCCGGCACGCTGACGCCGATCGCGTTCCAGTTCTCGCACAGGTTGTTGCGGCCGCGCCGGCAGTAGTGGCACTCGTGGCAGTACAGCGAGGGGTCCACCGCGACCCGGTCGCCCACCCGCAGCTCGGTGACGTCCGACCCGAGCTCGACGATCTCCCCGGCGAACTCGTGGCCGGGCACGATCGGCAGCGCGGGGGCGAACTCGCCCTCGGCGATGTGCAGGTCGGTGCCGCAGATCCCGCACGCCGCCACCTGCACGACGACCTCACGCGGGCCAGGCGTCGGATCGGGCACCGTCTCGACGCTGACCGAGTCCTGCGCGATGACGGCCGCCTTCACTTGATCGCCCCCAGCGACAGGCCCTGCACCAGCTTGTCCTGCGCGGCGAACCCGGCGATCAGCACCGGCAGCGAGACGACCACCGCGGCCGCGCAGACCTTCGCCAGGAACAGGCCCTGACTGGTGACGAACCCGATGAGGAACACCGGAGCGGTCTGGGCGACGGTGCCGGTGAGCACACGGGCGAACAGCAGCTCGTTCCAGCTGAAGATGAAGCAGATCAGCGCGGTCGCCGCGATCCCGGGCAGCACCATCGGGATGACGATCGTGCGCAGGCTGCGGGTCAGCGAGCAGCCGTCCAGCGCCGCGGCCTCCAGCACCTCGCCGGGCACCTCGGCGAGGAACGACCGCATCATCCACACCGCGATCGGCAGGTTCATCGACGTGTAGACCACGATGAGCAGCCAGATGTTGTCGAGCACGCCGAGGCCCTGCGCGATGAGGTAGACCGGCAGCAACGCGGCCACCACCGGCAGCATCTTCGTGGAGAGGAAGAAGAACAGCACGTCGCGCCACTTCTCGACCGGGCGGATCGACAGCGCGTACGCCGCCGGCACGGCGAGGACGAGCACGAACGCGGTGGAGACGATGCTCGCGGTGAGCGAGTTGAGCAGCGGTGGCCACGGGGTGGCCCCGCCGTCGGCGCCGAAGAAGTTCGCGTAGCCCTCGACGGTGAGCGGAGCGAACACCGACGGCGGGTTGGTGGCCGCGTCGGGCTCGCTGTGGAACGAGGTGAGCAGCATCCAGATCACCGGCGCCACGAAGATCAGCCCGACGATCCAGGCCACCAGCCCGATCGCCGCGTTGGTCCGGCGCCGGCGCCGCGGCGCCGGCGCGGTCTCAGCGGGAGCGGTGACGGTGGGCGGCGCGTCCGCGGTGGCGGTCATCGGGATCCCTCCTGCTTGAACAGCGACGACACGCTCCGCAGCGCGAACGTGGCGATGATGATCGTGCCGATCACGACCACGACCCCGGCGGCGGACGCGCGGCCGTAGTCCTGCGCCTGGAAGAACGTCTGGTAGATCGTGTACGGCAGGTTGGCCGTGCCGAGGCTGCCCGAGGTGATCGTGAAGACCGCGTCGAAGTTCTGCACGATGTAGATCGAGCCGAGCAGCCCGCCCAGCTCCAGGTACTGACGCAGGTGCGGGAAGGTCATGTGGCGGAAGATCTGCCAGTTCGAGCAGCCGTCGATCTGCGCCGCTTCGATGACGTCCAGCGGCTTGCTCTGCAGGCCGGCCAGGATGATCAGCATCATGAACGGCGTCCACTGCCAGACCAGCGCGATGATCACCGAGAGCAGCGGCGCGTTGGTGAGCCAGTCGGGCTGGGGGGCGTTCTCGCCGAAGAGCCCGGTCAACACGCCGTTCAGCAGGCCGTACTCGGGGTTGAACAGGGCGTGCTTCCACAGCAGCGCCGCGGCCACCGGCACGATCAGGAACGGCGTGATCATCATCGTGCGGACGATGCCGCGGCCCAGGAACGCCCGGTCGAGCAGCAGCGCGATGACCACGCCGAGGAACAGCGAGACCAGCACCACGGAAGCGGTCAGGATGATCGTCGTGATGATCGCGTCGCGGGTGTTGACGTCGGTCAGGACGCGCACGAAGTTGTCGAACCCGGCGAACCCGCGCTCGTCGGGGTAGTACGCGTTCCAGTTCATGAACGAGATGATCAGCGTGCCGACGAACGGCAGCTGCGTCACGACGATCATGAAGATCAGCGCGGGCAGCAGCGGGGCGCGGCGGGCCCACGCCCCGGCCTTCTTCAGCGTCGACGGCTCGTTCGGGCGGACGGCGGCCGGGCTCGCCGGCTTCTCGACGGTGGTGCTCACGCGTTCCCCTCCAACCTGGACCGGTACCGCTCGGCGACGTCCTCGGCGAGCTGTTGGCCTCTGTCGAGGGCCTGCTCCACGGTCACCTGCCCGGCGATGGCCGAGCTGATCTGCAGCGACACCTGGGTGCCCAGGTCGGGGAACTCCGGGATGTCGACGAACTGGATGCCCAGCGCCGGCCGCGGCTGCACCCCCGGGTTGCGCGGGTCGGCCGACTCGATCGCAGCCTTCGTGGGGGCGGCGAACGCGGCCGACTCGGCGAGGTAATCGGGGTTCTCGTAGGTCGACGCGCGCTTGCCGGCGGGCACCTTGGACCAGCCGAGCCGCTCGCCGACCAGCCGCTCGTACTCCTTGCTGGAGGCCCAGGAGATGAATTTCCAGGCGTGGTCCTTCTTCGTGCTGGCGTTCTGGATGGCCCACGACCAGGCGTAGAGCCAGCCGGAGCTCTCGGTCAGCTTCACCGGCGCCGGGGAGTAGCCGATCTTGCCCCGCACCGGGGAGTCGGCGGCCTCGAGCGAGCCCGCGGCCGACGTGGCGTCGTACCACATGGCGACGTTGCCCTGGATCATGTTGTTGAGGCACTCGGTGAACCCGGCCTGCGGAGCGCCGATCTCGCCGTGGGTGCGGACGAGGTCCACGTAGAACTGCACGGCCTCGGTGAACTCCGGCGCGTTGACCTGGGCCCGCCAGTCGGCGGTGAACCACGTGCCGCCGAAGGTGTTGACCACGGTGGTGAGCGGGGCGAACACCTGGCCCCAGCCCGGCTGGCCGCGCAGGCAGATGCCCTTCATGCCGGGGCGGGCGCCGTCGAGCTGAGCGGCGAGCCGGGCGACCTCGTCCCAGGTGGGCTTCGCCGGCATCGTGAGGCCCTTCTCGGCCAGCACGTCCGCGCGGTACATGAGGAACGACGACTCACCGTAGAACGGCTCGCCGTAGATCTTGCCGTCGGCCGCGGTGAGCGACGCCGTCATCGGCCCGAGGATGTCGGCCTGGTCGAAGCCCGGATCGGCGGCGATGAAGTCGTCGAGCGGGGCGATCCAGCGGCTGCGCGCGTAGATCGGGACCTCGAAGTTCGACACCGTGGCGACGTCGTACTGCCCGGCCTGGCTGGAGAACTCCTGGCTGATCTTGTCCCGGACGTCGTTCTCCGGCAGCACGGTGAAGTTGACCGTGATGCCCGTCTGCTTCGTGAAGTGCTCCGCAGTCAGCCGCTGCAGATCCACCATCTGCGGGTTGTTGACCATCAGCACGTTGATGCTGTTGGGGCCGCCGGCGCCGACCCCGCCGCCCCATCCGGCGCACGCCGTGCTCGTCACGAGGACCAGGGCGAGCAACAAGGCCCGCATCCCCGACCGCGTCATCGCGTCCTCCCCGGATCCGCGAGCTCGACGCTCAGATGAGCGGAGCCCTGCACGTATCGTCAGGGTGTGGCATCGCTCACGCACCGTCAATGGGCGATGCGATAATGCGACTCCATCCGCTCATATGAGCGCTCACCGGGGGTGCGTATGGCAGGAAGCGACAACCCGGTGCGCGGCCCGGCGCACCTGGTCCTGTCGGCGTCGGTCGCGCGCCGCTACTACCTCGACGGCCGCACCAAGGTCGAGATCGCCGAGGAGTTCCGGCTCTCCCGGTTCAAGGTCGCCCGGCTGCTCGACGACGCCCGCGCGAGCGGCCTGGTCCGCATCGAGATCGGCCGTCCGGGCTCGGTGGACGTCGAGCTGTCCAGCCGGCTGATGGACACGCTCGGGCTCAAGCACTGCGTGGTCACCGACACCCCCGGCGACGATCCGCACACCCTGCGCGGCCATCTCGCCACCGCCGCGGCGGACCTGCTCACCGAACTGGTCACGGCCGACGACGTGCTGGGTCTGTCCTGGTCACGGGCGGTGTCGGCGATGGCGACGAAGCTGCGCCGGCTCGCCCCGGCGCCGGTCGTGCAGCTGACCGGGGCGCTCGCCCGCTCGGTGCTCGACAACAGCTCCATCGAGCTCGTGCGCGAGGTCGCGCGCATCTCCGGCGGGCCCGCCTACTTCTACTACGCCCCCATGGCGGTGCCCGACGCGGCGACCGCCCGGGCCCTGCGCAAGCAGCCCGAGGTCGCCCGCGCGTTCTCGCTCATCCCGTCGGTCACGATCGCGGTCGCGGGGATCGGGGCGTGGGCCCCCGAGCAGTCCACCCTGTACGACGCGGCCACCGACGGCGAGCGCATCGACGTCAGCCGCCGCGGAGTGGCCGCTGAGGTGTCCGGGGTCTTGATCGACGCCGCGGGCGAGCCCGTCAGCGCCCCGCTGACCGAGCGCATGATCGGCATCGACGCCGCTCAGTTGAGAGCCGTGCCCGAGGTCATCGGCATCGCCTACGGGCTCGGGAAGGCCGACGCCGTGCTCGCCGCCGTGCGCGGCCGGCTGGTCAACTCGCTCGTCACCCACTCCACGCTCGCGGACCGGCTGATCGGCGCGGCGTCCGGGGCCGCCTGATGGCCGGACGGGCCGGCGAGATCCCCCTGCTCGGCGGAACGGCCAACCGCGGGCGCGTCCACCGGGTCGGCGACACCGTGCGCCGCCCGATGCGGCCCACCGCCCCGGCCACCCACGCGCTGCTCCGGCACCTGGAACGGGTCGGGTTCGACGGTGCCCCGCGCGTCCTCGGCATCGACGACGAAGGCCGCGAGGTGCTCAGCTACGTGCCCGGCACGGCGATCACCGCGCCCGCGCCGGAGTGGGCGCTCACCGACGCGGCCCTGCGCTCGGTCGGGGAGCTGCTGCGGCGGTTCCACGAGGCCGTCGCCGACTTCGATCCCACCCCGTACACGTGGCCCCCATCACCGCCCGCGCCGTTCTCGTGCGGCACGATCACGCACAACGACCCGAACCTGGACAACATCGTCTTCCGGGACGGGCGCGCCGTCGCTCTCATCGACTTCGACCTGGCCGCGCCGGGCGCCCCGGTCTGGGACGTCGCGGGTGCGGCCCGGCTGTGGGCGCCCTTGCGCTGCCCCGCCGACACCACGGACGTCCGCCGCGGCCGCGAGCTGCACCGCCTGCGCGTGCTCGTCGACGCGTACGGGCCGCTGGACCAGCGCGAGCTCGTCGTCGACGCGGTGCTGGCCAACCTCGAGTGGATGCGCGCGCTGGTCTCCGACGGGGCGACCCGCGGGGTTCCCGGCTTCGCGGCGTACTGGACGGGGCAGGCCCAGCAGCGCGCCGACCGCGCCCGCGCATGGCTCGCCGAACATGCCGACGCCGTGCGCGCGGCGCTCATGTGAGCACGGCCAGGAGACCGGACTCGCGCGACCACCCCCCATGGGGCCGCGCGAGTCCGGAGGCTGGCGACCCGGTCAGGCGCGGTCCGGGATGATGCGGCGCTCGCGCAGCTGCCCGATCTGCTCGACGAGCATCGCTTCGGTGTCGACGTAGCGGTGGAAACCCGCCCGGCGGGCCTTCGACGTGTCGGCGAACACGTCGTAGTCCCAGGAGAAGACGAAGTCGCCGAACGCCCACGACGACACGTCCGCGTACGGCGTCGGCGCGAGCCCGTACTTGTCGATCATCGCGTCCCAGACCGGTCCCTTGTCGGCCATGACGTCGGCCAGCGACATGGGCAGCGGCGGCGCCACCTCCAGGCCGAACTGCTCGGCGATCACCGGCCACAGCCGCCGCCAGCGGAACAGGTCCCCGTTGGCGATGTTGAACGCCTGGTCGGCGGCGTTCGGGTCGGTCGCCGCCCACTCGGTGGCCTCGGCGAGCAGCCCGGCGTCGGTGAGCTCGAGCAGCGCGTGGTAAGCCCCGGGTTCGCCGGGGAACCGCAGCGGGACCCGCAGCTCGGCGCTGATCGCTGCGTACACCGCGAGGACGTTGACGATGTTCATCGGGTAGCCGAGCCCGAACCCGGCGACGACGGACGGGCGGATGGCTGACCAGGAGAACCCGCCGGCCGCCGCGGCTTCCTCGACGAGCTGCTGCTGCTCGACGTTGAACTCCGGCGGCATGTGCGGTGGATCGTCCTCCCGCGCGGGCGTGTCGAACGGGCCCAGGTGCGCGCCGTAGACCTTGTAACCCTGCATCAGGCTCACGTGCTGAAGCGCCGGACCGGCCACGGCGGCGAGCACGTTGCGCAGCATCGTCACGTTCGGCTCGACCAGCTCCGCCCAGGTCGGCCGATCCCGGTAGGCCGCGTAGAACACGTGCGTGACCGGCGGCTGATCGGCCAGCGCCGCCCGCACCGAATCGACGTCGAACAGATCGGCTCGCACGTGCCGGCCGGGCCCGGGCCGCCGCGACAGCCCGATCACCTCCCAGCCCGGCCTGCTGCGCAGATGGGCGGCGAGCCGGCCGCCGATCACCCCGCTGGCGCCGACGACGAGAGCGGTGCGCGTCATGCCGGGACCTCCTGGAGGGATGTGCGGCGACCGGCCACGGCCGCGGTGAGGGCGACGACGAAGCCGGCGGCGACCATGAGCGCCCCGACCCAGTTCGGCGACGTCAGGCCGAGGCCCGCGCCGATGGTGAGCCCGCCGAGCCAGGCCCCGACGGCGTTGCCGGCGTTGAACGCGGAGATGTTGGCGGCGGAGGCGAGCGTGCCGGCCGATCCCGCGGCGTCGAGGACGCGGGCCTGCAGGCCGGGCACAGCCGCGAACCCGACGACGCCGATCACCGCGAGGGTGAGCACGGCGAGGACGGGCACCGCCGCGGTGACGGTGAACAGCAGGAGCAGCACGGCGAGCAGGGCGAGCAGCACGAGGAGCGACGCCGTGAGCGCCCGGTCGGCCGCCTTCGCCCCGAGGAGGTTGCCGACGACCGCACCGGCGCCGAACACCAGCACGATCCCCGTCACCGCCCCGGGCGGGAAGCCGGCGACGTCGATCATCATCGGGGCGACGTAGGTGAACGCGGCGAACAGACCGCCGAAGCCGAGCGCCGTGGTCGCGAGCGCGAGCCACACCTGTGGCCGGGCGAACGCGGACAACTCGGCGCGCAGGCTCGCCCCCGGGTCGGCCGGCTGCCGGGGCACCAGCGCGACCACGCCGAGGACGCTGACCACGCCGAGCCCGGTGATCACCCAGAACGTGGTTCGCCAGCCGAACGCGTGCCCGACGGCGGTGCCCAGGGGCACGCCGACGACGTTCGCCACGGTGAGGCCGGTGACCATGAACGCGATCGCCGCAGCCCGGCGGTTCGGCGGGACGAGCCCTGCGGCCACCACCGCCCCGACGCCGAAGAACGCGCCGTGGCACAGGGCCGAGACCACCCGGCCGGTCATGACCAGGCCGTAGCTCGAGCCGATCGCAGTGAGCAGGTTCCCGAGGACGAACAGCCCGAGCAGCCCGAGCAGGACGGTCTTGCGCGGCACCCGGACGACCGCCGCGGTCAGCAGCGGCGCGCCGATCGCGACGGCGAGCGCGTAGCCGGTGACGAGCAGCCCGGCGGTGGGGATGTCGACCCCGAGATCGGCCGCGACGTCCGGCAGGAGTCCGGCGACGGCGAACTCGGTCGTCCCGATGCCGAAGGCACTGATCGCCAACGCGAGCAGCGCGAGGGGCATGTGCTTTCTCCTTCAATGAGCGCGAGCAGATATCAAGCGCGTGCAACAATTGCACACGCGCTCTATCTGCGCAATCCGCTAGAGTGGGAGGAGCAGCAAGCGCAGGGGGAAGCGATGGGGTTCGCCGACGATGGCGTCGACGTGCGGGTCCAGGGCTGGCGGACCCTGGCCGCGCTGCACGCGCGTCTCGAGGAGTCCCTGGAGAAGGTGCTGCAAGCCGAGTTCGATCTCTCGGTCGTCGAGTACACCGTCCTCGACGCGGTCGCCCGCCAGGACGGGTGCCACATGCGCATGCAGCACGTCGCCCGCGCTGCCGCGCTCTCGCACAGCGCGACGACGCGGCTGGTCACCCGACTGGAGAAGCGCGGCCTGGTCCGTCGCACCCTCTGCGACGACGACCGACGCGGGATCTACAGCACGCTCACCGAAGCCGGGCACGAGCTGCTCACCCGCGCCCGCCCGGTGCACGACCGCACCGTGTCCGCGACCCTCGACGAGGCGGGTCGGGATCCGGATCTGGCGCCCCTGGTGAAGGCGCTGCACGAGCTCCCGCGCAGCTAGGGCGGCCTGGATCAGCGCCGATCAGCGCCGATCAGCCGGCCGGCCCAGCTCCACCAGCTCGCTGCGGGTGCGCCGCAGCAATCCGGCGTCGTCGACCGCGTAGTAGGACATCGCCGACAGCGGTGGGGAGTACGCGTGCACGCTCACGGCGGGCGTCGGGTCGGCGTTGCCGACGTCGTGGACGTGCCCGAGCGGGAAGCCGGCGCTCGACCCGGCGGTGAGCCGCCGGGTGGCGAGGCCGGTGCCGATCCAGTGCTGCTCGGTCAGCGCGCCCGACACCACCGTCAACGCCCCCAGCGAACCGGCGTGGTCGTGCAGCTCGGCGGACTGCTCGGTGGCCCAGCTGATCAGCCACACGTCGACGAACGCATCGCTGCGCAACAGCTGGTACCAGCGGCGGTTCGGATCGACGACGACGGCGTGCAGGCCGGCGCGGACCTCCGCGGCGACAGCGCGGGTCAGCGAGGTCAGGTCGGCGAGGACGAGCGGCGTGGGGGCGTGCAGCAGCACAGAGGGACTCCAGGGGGACGGAACGGGCCGGCGAGCGGACGAGAAGGTCAGCTCGGGCGACACCCCTGGTCGAACTGGTCCGCACGACGGCCGCCCCAGATCTCTCCGAGAACGGCGGCCTGTCCGAACACCCCATCATGTGACCACAGCGCCGTGGGCGCCGTCCACCGGCCTCTCACCCGACGGGCAGGGTCCGGAAATGTCCGGGCTACGCGCGGTGGGCCGCGAGCCACTCCCGCAGATCGGTGAGCGGGCCCTCGCGCTCGGGCTCGTTGTAGATCTCGTGCCACAGGCCCTCGTACCAGCGCACGGTCAGGTCCGGGGAGCCGCAGACGGCCGCCAGCGCCCGGCTGCCGGCCGGATCGGTGAGCACGTCGGCGGTGCCGTGCTGCAGCAGCAGCGGCAGACGCAGACCGCGCGCCCGCTCCGGCAGCACGTCGAACTGCGCCACCAGCCGCGACGACAGGCCCAGCGTCGGGTTGCCGTGGTGGACGAGCGGATCGGCCTGGTAGGCGGCCACGACCGCGGCGTCCTTGCTCACCTTCGCAGCGTCGATCCCGGCCGGCCGCAGCGTGGGCGCCACCTTCGCCAGCACGCGCAGCAGCGGCAGCAGCGGCTTCGGCACCGCGTCGCTGGCCAGCGCGGGCGCCGACAGCACCAATCCGGACAGCACGTTCTGGTGGTCGAGCGCGTACGCCAGCGCGATCTGCCCGCCCATGCTGTGGCCGAGCAGGAACAGCGGCAGCCCCGGGTGCCGGGCGGCGACCTCCCGGCGGAACGAGTCGTAGTCGACGAGCCAATCGCGGTAGTCGTCCAGGTGCGCACGCCGCCCCGACGACCGGCCGTGGCCGCGGTGGTCCAATCCGTACACCGCCCACCCGTCAGGCAGCAGCGCCTCGACGACGTTGCCGTACCGCCCCGAGTGCTCGCCCAGGCCGTGGCACAGCAGCAGCACCCCGGACGCGGGTCCGTCGGGTAGCCAGCCCTGCCAGTACAGGTCGACGCCGCGCGCGCCGACGAGCCAGCCCTCCACCCGGGTCGGCTGCTCGGTCATGTCGCCGAACCTACTGCGCCCCGGCGGCCGACGTCGGCCGCAACTCGACGTCCTGGTGCACGTCCGCACCGGCGGGCACGTCGAGCGGCACCACCGCGCGCTCGAAGCCGGGCGCCGTCACCGTCAGCGTGTACGCACCGGCGAGCAGTTCGGCGACCCGGAACCCGCCGTCGGCGGCCGTCTCGGTCTCCTCCACGGCCTCGCCGTCCTGCGCCAGCACGACCAGCGCGCCCGCGAGCGCGGCACCCTCGGCCCGGACCGTGCCCGCGATCGACGCGGACCGCTGCAGCGGCACGGTCACCTTCGCCGGGCCGTCCGACACGGTCACCGCCACCGCACCCGGCTGGTGGTCCGGTGCCGACACCACGACCATGTACGTGCCCGGCTCCGGCGCGGTCAGCTCGGCGCAGCCGTCGGCACCCGTGGTGCCCGAGTCGACTTGGGCGCCCTGGTCGTCCACCAGCGCGGTCGACGCGGCCTCGACGGGCGCGTCGTCGCGGCCCAGCACGGCCACCGCCACCGGCGCGGGCGGACCGGTGTGCTCCCGCAGTGGCATCGCCTGCTGCCCGGCGCCGGTCAGCGCGACGACGGGGCCCGCGTCCGGTCGGTGCGCGGGTTCGAGGACACCGAACGTGCGCAGCAGCGCCTCGTCCACGGCGGCGTGCTCCGCCGCGCGCTCCTCGGGGGTCTGCCGCGGCCTGCGCTTGCGCACGAAGTCGGTCTCCGCCTCGGTGGCCCCGTCCTCCTCGATCTCGTAGTCGGGATCGTCGTCCACCACGCCGGCCTCCGTCACCCACTCCGCGCCCGTCACGGACGGATCATCCTCCGCGGGATCGCCGTCCCGTGATCCGGCTCGGCCGACGAGCGGGATCACCGTCGCACCCGCGGCGGCCGGTGGCACATCGGCCGGGTCCACGCGGGCACCCGTCGGAGCCTCCTCGGCAGGGTCGGCACCGTCGGCGTCGTCAGCGGCCTCGGCGTCGTCAGCGGCCTCAGCGTCGTCAGCGGCCTCAGCGGCCTTCCCGGCGACCCTCTCGGTGGTCGCGTCCGCGCGGGTGTCCGGCTCGGCCCGCTCGTCGGTGGAGGCGGCGAAGGAGGCGGTGTCGTCGGTGGCACCGCTGTCGTCCGCGGCACCGCTGCCGAACCCGGAGATGTCGTCGATCCCCGCGGGAACCGGCATGAGCTCGATCGGAACGTCGTCGACCTCCTCGGGCAGCCACGCGTCCGACTCGTCCTCGGCGAGGAGCTCCGCGTCCGGCTCCGTGGTCCCCGGTGCCTCCGCGATCACCGGGGACAGCGGCGCGGCGACCGGGGTCTCCTCGGCGGCCGGTTCCTCCGGCGCCTCCTGTTCGGCGGGCTCCGCCGACGCGGCGGGCTCGGCGTCCTCGGCCCCTGCCGGCTCGTCCTCGCGCACCAGCCGAAGCACGGCCCCACCGGCGAGCCCCGCCAGCGCGGCAGTCCCGGCCACGGCGGTGCCGCGGTCACGGGCGGGCGGCTCGTCGTCGGTCTCCTCCCCGGTGGTGGCCGGCTCGACCGGCCCGAGGGCGCGCAAGGGGACGGCCGGCTCCGGCTCGGACTGCGGTTCAGGCTGCGGATCGGGCTGCGGTTCGGGCTGCGGATC
This sequence comes from Pseudonocardia thermophila, assembly GCF_900142365.1. Taxonomy (GTDB): domain Bacteria; phylum Actinomycetota; class Actinomycetes; order Mycobacteriales; family Pseudonocardiaceae; genus Pseudonocardia; species Pseudonocardia thermophila. The sequence goes on from NZ_FRAP01000020.1 coordinate 125,941, forward strand.
GGGCTCGGTCAGGACGGGGCCCTCCGCTTCCCCCAGAGCCTTCTCCGCCGCTTCCTCTCCAGGCTCCTCCGCAGCCGGGAGCCTCCGGTCGGCCGCGTCCGGCACGACGACGGCGGCCGCGGGGACGGGATCGATCGACGCCCAGGATTCACCTGGTTCAGCGACGGCTCCAGTCATCCGCGCCCCGCGCGCCCAGGGGGTGTCGGCGAGGCCGAACACCTCCACGGGCTCCGGTTTCCGCACGCTCGGCGGCGCCGCCACCGGCTCCTCGGCCACCGCGGGCTCCGGTTCCTGCGACGGCTCGGCGACCACCGGGACGTCCGCAGGCGGGGCCTGCTCGGTGCGCGGCTCCGGCACGCTCACCTCGGCCACGGGCTGCGGTTCGGGCTCCGCTTCGAGCTCGTCCTGGGCGGGTTCCGGCTCCGGCTCCGCGGCCTCCGTACCCGCCGTGAGCTGCGCGTTCGCCTCCCGCAAGGCGACCAGCTCGGCCACCGTGCGCGGACCGGTGCGGTGCCGGGGACCGCCGCTGCGCCGCTGTTTCCGCCGCCGAGCAGACCAGATGGCGAGCACGCCGAGCACGATCACGGCCACGGCGACGGACACGACGACGATGGTGCTCATCTGGAGCGCTCTCCCGGATCGCGGAGGACGGACGACTTCACGTCGAGGCGCGAACCTAGCACCGGGCTTGATCGTTCCGCCGGGCCGGCGCACCGACGGTCACCTGCGTGGAGCAGGCCCGGCCAGGCATCATCGGCGGGTGGAGTCGACCCGGATCGATCGCTGGTTGTGGGCGGTGCGCTTGGTGAAGACCCGGTCGGCCGCGGCGGAGGCGTGCCGCGGCGGGCACGTGCGGGTCAACGACCGGTCGGCCAAGCCGGCGACGCCCGTCCGGCCCGGCGACACGGTGCGCGCGCGGCTCCACGACCGCATCCGCGTGGTCGACGTCGTGAAGATCATCGACAAGCGGGTCGGCGCCCCGGAGGCCGTCACCTGCTACGTGGACCGGTCGCCCGAGCCGGAGCCCACCCTGTTCGCGGGCCCGCTGCTGCGCCGCGACCGCGGTGCCGGTCGCCCGACCAAGCGCGATCGGCGCGAGATCGAGCGGCTGCGCCGCAGCTGGGCTACGCCCGAACCGCCGCTTCGGTGACCACCGGGTGGGCGCTGCGCTCGCGCAGGCCGAGCGCGGTGACCGCCACGGCGATGACGGCCAGCCCGAGCCACTGCGTCCCGGTCAGGGTGGACCCGAGGAAACCCACCCCGATGAGGGTGGCGGTGGCTGGGAAGGCCAGCTCGGCCAGCGTCGCGCGGCCGGCGGCGGTCGCCTTCAGCCCGACGTAGTAGAGGGCGAGCGCGAGCAGCCCCGGGATGAGTGCGAGCAGCACCAGCGGGCCGAACTGGTCGAACGTGATCGACATCGGCGTGCCCTGCACGGCCACCACGAGCGCGGCCGCGGGCAGGCCGATCGCGAACCGCAGCACGGTGACCTCCCGGCTCGGCACCCGGGCGCTGACCATGCGGCCGAGGACCGTGCCGAGGCCCCACAGCGCGGCCGCCCCGACGGCCAGCAGCGCCGCGGTGACCTCCTGCGGCTTCGCGGCGAGCGGGTCCGGGAAGGCCATCAGCCAGGCACCGGCGATCGCCGGCACCGCGTACAACCAGTAGGCGGGGCGGAACCGTTCGCCGAGCAGCACGGCCGCGGCGAGGATCGCGATCAGCGGCTGCAGCTTCTGCAGCACCAGCGGCGTGACGGGGTCACCGATCCGGAACGCGGCCGTGAACAGCGCCGTGGCCACGGCCGACGCCCCGGCCCCGATGACCACGAGCGCGATCCGGTCGCGCACGGACGCGGCCCGGAAGGCGCGCACCGCTGCCGGCAGCAGCGGGAGCAGGACGACGACGATGATCAGGTGTTCCCAGAGCACCACCGCGGCGGCGGGCACGGTCCGGGCCAGCGGCTGGCGCAGCAGGCCGTCGGTGCCCCACAGGGCAGCCGCGACCGCCACCAGCCACATCCGGTCGGGACCGGTCGGGCGAGAGTCCACGATCAACCCCAACACCGCGGAGGAGTGATCCATGCCCGGCACGGTTGAGGGCCGGCTCACCCGGGTAGTCCCCGCCATCGACGCCAACGGACCGGGCAGCGGGCTGACGCTGCGCTTCGACGGGGCGGCGCTCCCCGCTCACCTGGGGCGGGTCCGCCGCCGGATCGCCGCGTGGCTGGCGGAGGGCGGGCTCGATCCGGACACGATCGACGACGTCGTCCTGGCCGCGCACGAGGCGCTGTCGAACGCCGCCGATCACGCGTTCGGCGACGGCTCGGGCGAGGTGGTGCTGCGCGCGGTCCGCGAGGGCCGGGACGGGCTGCGCATCATCGTGCGGGACAGCGGCCGGTGGCGTCCGCCACCGGCCGATCCCGGGTTCCGCGGGCACGGGATGACGTTGATGGCCGGCCTGGCGCAGCGCTGCCGGGTGCACCGCGACCAGGCCGGCACCACCGTCGAGCTCTACTGGAAGCTCAGCGGATCCACCAACGCGGAGACGTCGGCCGTGTGATCGTCAGCCGGTCACCGGCAGGCTGTACTCGACGATCTCCGGCTCGGGAGCCTCCTCGGCCTCGTGGGCGCGCGGCTCGTAGCGCACCGCGTGGTGGTCGCCGGCGTCCTCGTCCTCGTAGGCGTCCTCGTCGGTGTACTCGTCGGTGGACTCCTCCTCGTCGACCACGACCTCGTCGTCGTCGACGGTGCCGCAGGTGGCCGAACCGATCGTGAGGGTCTGCACCGCACGACCGGGCGCGGTCAGCTGCGGCAGCGTGACCTCCGGCAGCCCGAGCAGGTCGGTCACCTGGCTCAGCAGCGGGCGGGCCGCGGAGTCGGTGCCGGCCGTGTTCACCACGCCCTGCAGCAGGTTGCCGGTGACGTCCGGCAGGCCGCCCGGGAGCACGCTCACCGAGACACCGGTGACCGTGATGCTGCCGTCGGCGTTGCGCTTCTCCTCACCGATCGAGGCGCGGACGATGCCCAGGTCGAGTGTGGTGCCGCCGATCGTGACCTCCGGCAGCGGGGTGCCCAGCAGCTGGCCGTCGACGATCTCGACGCGGCCGCGGCCGTTCTCGCACTTCGTCCGGATCACGCCGGCCTTCAGCAGAGTCGCGACCTTCAGGTCGGTCACCGACGCCGCGGCGTACCCGGCCCGGGCCTCCGAGCTGAGGACGCCCCCGGAGATCGTGTCGGCCACGTTCGGGATGCCGACGACCGACTCCTTCACCGGCTTGCCGTCCGGGCTCTCGACCTTCGCCAGGGGGCCGAGGTTGATCAGGCCGGCGCCGGCGAGCGCGTACGCCGACTCGGGCCGGGTCTCCGGCTCGGCGAGGGCGGGGGTGCTGCCGATCACGACGGCCGCGACGGCGGCGGCACCGACGGCCGCGAACGCGGCGGCCCGGCGGACCGAACTCCTGCTGCGCACTGCGAATTCCCCTTGTCTTTCGTTCTACGGGAGGCTTCTACGTCGTCGGGAAACGGGTCAGTCTTCGGTGATCACGACGAGCGTGCCGAGCGGCACGTCGATGAGCTTCTTGAGCGCCTCGGCCGGCACGCGGATGCAACCGTCGCTGGTCTCGGTGCCGAACACGTCTGCGGTGGGCCAGGTGTGGATGGCGACCGTCCCCGGTCCGCCGCCGAAGGTGTCGAGCGTCGGGCTGTGCGTGCCCAGCGGCAGGATCACCGGGGAGAAGGTCTGGTTCGGATCGCGGAAGGCGGCCATCAGGAAGGTGCGCCCAGCCGGGGTCGGCGTGGCCGGCTTGCCGATCCCCACCTTCCACGTGCCGACGACCTGGCCGTCCTTCTCGAGCCGCAGCTTCTTCGACCGCAGGTGCACCGTGATCAGGTACGGGGTGCGGGCCTCGGTCACGTCGGCGGCGCGGATCCAGCCGGTGGAGCCGTTGGGCCGGGACGGGAGCAGCACCCGCAGCCAGCCGGCCTGCTGCTCGATGACGGGGACCCAGGTGTCGCCGACGTCGCGGAGCATCGTCCGCGGCAGGCGCGCCAGCGGAGTGCCGCCGGGCGCGTCGTGGACCGGGGTCTCACGCACGGGGTGGACGACGAGCCCGGTGGTCGTGCTCTGCGGGGCGGGATCGAGCGGGGCGCCGTCGATCGTGGTGTAGGTGGTCGTCAGCGGCAGCGCCGCGGTGGTCGCGTCGACCCCGGCGACGACCACGTCCTGGTCGGTCCCGGGCTCACCGGATCCGGTGAACAGGGCGGCGACGAGGTTCAGCACGACGACGGCCACCACCGCCCCGTACGCCGCGCGGCGCACGGGCCGGCGCGCCGTGGCCGGTTGCGCAGCGGTCCGCCGGAGCTTCGTGAGCGTGGCCATCGTCACCCGTCGTCCATCTCTCCAGGCCCGCACGGAGCGTGCCCGGTTGGTCACTGTGCAGAGCGTGCACACGGAGAACGACCGACCCTCGATCGGGTTACGCCTGTCCGTGTGGACGGGATCACGGCGTGACCACCTGCCCGGCGAGGGCGGCGCGAGGACGCGCTTTCACAGCGGATGAACGCGGCATCGCTATCGTGACCGTCTAGGTCGGGCCCCTCTGCGCGAAGCGGCCGACCGCCGCCAGTGCCGGAAGGACCCCAGCTCGATGCACCCGAACAGCCCCTCGCAGCCGCCGCAGCCCGGCCCGCGCCCCGGTCCGTACGGTGGTCCACCGCCCGGGCCGTACGGGGGACGCCCGGTGAGCCCGAACGCCGGACCGCCGACGGGCCCGGTCCCGCCGTACGGCGGCCCGCCGACCGGTCATCAGCCGCTCTACCAGGGCCCGCACACCCAGCCGCAGCCCCCGGTGTCGGCCACCGGCCCGGTGCCGCCGCTGCCCGACACGGTGCGCATCCCGGGCGGATCCGGCGGATCGGGTGGGAGCGGCCCGGACGAACCGCGGTTCGACCGGCGGATACTGATCGGCGGTGCCGGCGCGATCGCGCTGCTCGCCGTGATCGCCGTCGTGCTGGTGATCACACTCTCCGGCGGCTCGGAGCCGGGCGGCAAGCTCGGCCCGCAGCCCGGCGTCGCGAGCCAGGAACACGGCAGGCGGCCGATCGCCCAGATCGAGCCGACGTCGGGGCGCACGCTCACCGTGGCGCAGGACGGCTCCGGCCAGTTCACCTCCATCGCGGAGGCGGCCGAGGAGACCCGGCCCGGCGACACCGTCGTGATCTCCTCGGGCACCTACGAGGAGGCCCTGATGATCCCGCACTCCGGGACGCAGGGGGCCTACATCACCTACACCGCCGCACCGGGCGCCGAGGTGGTCATCACCGGTGACACCGACACCGACGGCCTCGTGGAGCTGCGCGAGCAGAGCTGGATCAAGCTGATCGGGCTGTCGATCAGGGGCTCGTCGGAGCACGGCCTGTACGCCGCTGGATCGAGCCACGTCGTCGTCCAGGACGTCGAGGTGGCCGACTCGGAGCACGGCGGCATCGTGTTCATCGACGGCTCCGACATCCAGGTGCTCCACACCGAGGTGCGCAACTCCAACGCGATGGGGACCGATGCGAAGAACGAGGCCATCTCGATGTCGAACATCGACGGCTTCGAGATCGCCTACTCGATCGTGGAGGACTGCGGCGAGGAGGGCATCGACGCCAAGTACGAGGCCCGCAACGGCAAGATCCACGACAACACCACGCGCGGCAACCGGGGCCCGAACATCTACGTCGACGCCGCGCACGCGATCGAGATCTACAACAACACCGTCGTCGGGGCGACCGGCGAGGGCAAGGCCGGGATCTTCCTGGGTGTCGAGGACGTCTCGGAGACCCGCCGCACCTACGACGTGAAGATCTACAACAACGTCATCACCGGCAACCGCGGCGGCGGCATCAACTTCTTCGTCGAGTCCGACGGCACGTTCAGCGACCTGTCGATCATCAACAACACGATCGCGGACAACGACGGTGACGGCATCAACCCGCGCGACTACGACTTCACCGGTACCAACGTGCTGCGCAACAACCTCGTCGTCGGCAACACCCGCGACAGCGCGGGCGACATGAGCGTGTTCACCGCCGACCACAACCTGTTCGGCACCGGCCCCGTCGGGGCGAACCCGGTGGAGGGCGCGGTGGAGTTCGTCGACGCGGAGGCAGGCGACCTGCGGCTGGCCCCGGACTCGGCCGGGATCGGCGCGGGGTCCCCGGACGGCGCCCCGCGCGCGGACGTGCTCGGCGTGGCCCGGCCGGAGGACAAGATCGACCTGGGGGCGTTCCAGAGCCAGGGGTGAGGCCCTACTTCCCGGCCACGCCCCCGAGCCGAAGGATCAGCTCCTCGACCCAGTCCCGGACGGTCGCGAGATCGATGTCGCCGCGCCCGCGCAGGGCCGGCTCGACGTGCCGCAGCACGACGGCGTGGATCGTCACCGCGTCGGGGACCGGATCGACGTCGGGCAGGCTGACGTCGCCGCGGCCGCGGCGCAGCGCTTCCTCCAGGAGCGTGCGGTGCTGCGCGTGGGCGGCCTCGACGACGTCGAGCACCTCCTCGCCGGCGGTCGGGTCGGGGGCGAGGAACGGCCGGGCGGCGTTCGCCCGCTCCTCGTCCTCGGGCACACCGAGGTAGTGGTCGGCCCACGCGCGCGCGGCCGCGGCGCCGTCGACGGCCCGCTCGACCGCGGTGGCCAGCCCGCGCCCGAGCGCTTCGGCCGCCTCGGCGGCGAGCGCGGCCAGCAGCGCGTCCTTGGACGCGAAGTGCCGGTAGAAGATGCGCCGGTTGACGTGCGCCGCGCGCAGGATGTCCTCGACAGCGGGCGCACCGCGGCGCGAGCCCAGCCGGACCGCGGCGCGCATGATGGCCTCGCGATCCTGCGGGGACGCAGTCCCTGCCATGGGGGTTCCTCCGCAGCTTCCGTACCGGACCCCCGTGCGGCCGATGGTAGCCCTGGTGACGCATCGGCGGACCGCTTCAGTACCGGTACAGAGTGATCCGGGGCACATACCCACCGTGACACAGCTCATGCCCGGCCGCCATCTCCGCAGGTCAACGCATCCTGCCCGGCGTCGTGACCGTTCCGTTGCCGAAGTTCGCGAACCCCGGGGCAACCGTTCGGGAACCCATGGCGTCTTCTAGGGCATGGAGGCAACAGCAACCGCACCGCTCGGCCTGCACCGTGTGCTCGCCGAGGTCGAGGCGCGCGCCGCCGGCCAGCTCCCGAAAGTCGTCGTCTACGGCCCCCGTCGCGGCTCCCGCGTCGAGCTCGCCGCCAAGCGCGGTATCGACATCCTGGGCGCACTGATCGGCCTGCTGCTGACCCTCCCCGTCCTGTTCGTCATCGCGGTCGCGGTCCGCATCGAGGGCGGCCCCGGCGTCATCTTCCGCCAGCAGCGCGTGGGGCAGCACGGCCGCATCTTCACGCTCTACAAGTTCCGCTCGCTCAAGCCGATCGCGAACGAGGGCGACGTCCGCTGGAACATCGACAACGACGAGCGCCTCGGCCCGGTCGGCAAGTTCATCCGGCGCACCAGCCTGGACGAGCTCCCCCAGCTGTTCAACGTGCTCAAGGGCGACATGAGCCTGGTCGGGCCGCGGCCGGAGCGCCCGTACTTCGTCGAGCAGTTCTCGGCGCAGATCCCCGGTTACGCGCAGCGCCACCGGGTGCCGGTCGGCCTCACCGGCCTGGCGGTCGTGCAGGGCCTGCGCGGCGACACCTCGATCCCGGAGCGGGCCCGCGTCGACAACGAGTACGCCGACAACTGGTCCCTCTGGCTCGACATCAAGATCATCCTCCGCACGGTGGCGTACCTCATCAAGCACTGAAGCATCGAGCACCGATACATCGAGCACCGAGCCGAGCTGACTGAGCTCGCGCCGCCGCTCCCCCGCCAGACCTGCCGATTCCCGCGGCACCTCGAAGGCCCGGACTCCTCCCGCGTCCGGGCCTTCGTCGTGTACGGACAGGAGAAGGACCGCCCCCGAACGGCCCCACCCCGCCCACGGCCCGCGGATCAGCTCGCCGTGCCCCCGCCGGCGTGGAGCACGCAGCGCGGATCCAGGCACGGCTCCTCCGCGGCACCCGCCCGGTAGGCGGCGTTCGCGAGCACGGAACAGACGCACCCGGCGGCGAGTGCGCGCGGTCCGCCGGGCGCCATGGCCGAGTCGATCGGCCGCGCATCCGTGGCAGGCGCGGTCGCCTCGTCGGTCATGCCGTCCCCTCCCCAGACGTCGGACCGTGCGCGGCCGTCTCCGAAGCCGCGCAGGGACGCTACCCGAGACGCGGGGTGGCGAGGCGCATCAGGTCAGACGAGTGACCGAACACCCGGGGACGGCTCAGGCGCCCCGGCCGGAGCGCCGGTTGCGCTCGATCTCGTCCACCGAGATCGGCCGCTGCGGGTCCAGCTCGACACCGTAGTGCCGGGCCATGCCGTCGACCTGCGCCCACAGCAGCGTCGTCAGGTGCGAGACGACGTCCTCGCGGGCCACCTCCCGCGACTCCAGCCACCACTCGGCCGTGTTCAGGACGAACCCGACCGCGCCGCGCGCCCACACCGCGGCGATCTGGTCAGCCGCCGGATCGACCGTGCGCAGGTACTCCGCCAGCACCGACCGCAGCGCGTCCGCGACGAACGACTTGTCGGCCCCCACCACGTCGCGGCCCTCCGGGGTCCTGCGCGCGAAGAACCAGTACACGTTCGGCGACTCGGCGACGAAGCCGAGGAACGCCTCCAGCATGGACCGGATCCGCACGAGCGGGGCGTCGTCGGCGAACAGCGCCGGCATCAGCCGGCTCATCAGCAGGTTGGTCGCCCGGTCGCCCATCGCGTCGACCAACCCCATGCGGTCGCCGAAGTGCCGGTAGACCACCGGCTTGGTGACGCCGGCGCGGGCGGCGACCTGGTTCATCCCGAAGTCGGGCCCGTGCTCCTCCAGCACTTCGAGCGCGGCGTCGATGAGCTGTTCGCGGCGGCGGGCCCGGTGGGCGGCCCACCGGGTCGTGCGGCCGTCGGGAGTGGTCCGGCTGGCGGCGTCCTGCTGGCGTGCGGCCACGGGCCGATTCTCCCCTCTGCCCACCAGGCGCGGTCCACGCCTTCGCGCGATCCGGGCAACGTTGCGCGGCGTGGCACGATCGCAGGATGAGCAGAGCAGCCTCCGCGCAGCATCTGCGCGACCTGGCGCTGCTGCGCCGGGTCCGCGATCGGATCGACCGCGAGTACGCGCAACCGCTGGACGTCGAGGCTCTCGCCCGGGGCGTGAACATGTCGGCCGGGCACCTGTCCCGCCTGTTCCGCCGCGCGTACGGCGAGTCGCCCTACAGCTACCTGATGACCCGCCGGATCGAACGCGCCATGGCTCTGCTGCGGTTCGGCGACATGAGCGTCACCGAGGTCTGCTTCGCCGTCGGCTGCCAGTCGCTGGGCACGTTCAGCACCCGGTTCACCGAACTGGTCGGCATGACGCCCAGCCAGTACAAGAAACAGGCGCAGGGCGAGCTGGCGGGGATGCCGCCGTGCATCGCCAAGCAGGTATCGAGACCGATCAGGAATCGAGAAGCACGGCCCGCCGCCCCGGCCCTACCGTGACCGCATGGACCTCACCATCTACCAGGCCTTCCTCCCGCACACCGACCCGCAGGCGTCGCTCGCGTTCTACCGGGACACGCTCGGCTTCGAGGTGCGCAACGAGGTCGAGTACGGCGGGCAGCACTGGATCACGATCGGCCCGCCCGACCAGCCCGAGACCTCGATCGTGCTGCACCCGCCGGCCGCCGATCCCGGCATCACCGAGGAGGAGCGCCGCACGATCCTCGAGATGATGGCCAAGGGCACCTACGGGGGCATCAACCTCGCCACCAAGGACGTCGACGCGGCGTTCGAGCAGCTGCAGGCGGGCGACGTCGACATCGTGCAGGAACCGACCGACCAGCCGTGGGGCGTGCGCGACTGCGCGCTGCGCGACCCGGCCGGCAACCTCATCCGCATCTTCCAGGTCGACTGACCCCATCACCCCAGTCACGGAGACCGCATGACCACCGCCAGTGCCCCAGCCTCGACGTCCACCGTGCACCCCGCGGACGGCCACGACCGCATCCGGGTGCTCGGCGCCCGGGAGAACAACCTCAAGGACGTCGACATCGAGCTGCCGAAGCGGCGGCTGACGGTGTTCACCGGGGTGTCCGGCTCCGGCAAGAGCTCGCTGGTGTTCGACACGATCGCCGCCGAGTCGCGGCGGCTGATCAACGAGACCTACTCCGCGTTCGTCCAGGGGTTCATGCCGACCCAGGCCCGCCCCGACGTCGACGTCCTCGACGGGCTCACCACCGCGATCATCGTCGACCAGCAGCGGATGGGCGCCGATCCGCGCTCCACGGTCGGCACCGCCACCGACACCGGGGCGATGCTGCGCATCCTGTGGAGCCGGCTCGGCGAGCCGCACATCGGCTCGCCGCAGGCGTTCTCGTTCAACGTGGCCTCGATCAGCGGCGCGGGCGCCGTCACGTACGAGAAGGGCGGGCGAACCGTCAAGGAGCGCCGCGACTTCTCGATCGTCGGCGGCATGTGCCCGCGCTGCGAGGGCCGCGGCACGGTGAACGACATCGATCTCTCGGCGCTCTACGACGAGGCGAAGTCGCTCAACGAGGGCGCGATCACCGTGCCCGGTTACAGCATGGACGGCTGGTACGGCCGCATCTACCGCGGCTGCGGCTGGTTCGACCCGGACAAGCCGATCAAGGACTACACCGAGAAGGAGCTGAACGACCTCCTCTACAAGGAGGCCACGAAGATCAAGGTCGACGGGGTCAACCTGACCTACCTCGGCCTGGTCCCTCAGGTGCAGAAGACCTACCTGTCGAAGGACATCGACTCGCTGCAGCCGCACATCCGCGCGTTCGTGGAGCGCGCGGCCACGTTCACCACCTGCCCCGAGTGCGACGGCACCCGGCTCACCGAGCTGGCCCGCTCGTCGAAGATCAGGGGGATCAGCATCGCCGACGCGTGCGCCATGCAGATCAGCGACCTCGCCGAGTGGGTGCGCGAACTGGACGAGCCGTCGGTCGCGCCGCTGCTCAAGTCGCTGCAGAACACGCTCGACTCGTTCGTCGAGATCGGGCTCGGCTACCTGTCGCTCGACCGGCCGGCCGGCAGCCTGTCCGGCGGCGAGGCCCAGCGCACGAAGATGATCCGCCACCTCGGCTCGTCGCTCACCGACGTCACCTACGTGTTCGACGAGCCGACGGTCGGGCTGCACCCGCACGACATCCAGCGGATGAACAGCCTGCTGCTGCAGCTGCGGGACAAGGGCAACACGGTGCTCGTCGTCGAGCACAAGCCCGAGGTGATCGCGATCGCCGACCACGTCGTCGATCTCGGGCCGGGCGCGGGAACCGACGGCGGCCGGGTCGTCTACGAGGGCACGGTCGAGGGTCTGCGCGCCTCGGGCACGCTCACCGGCCGCCACCTCGAGTACCGGGCGCAGCTGAAGCCACAGGTGCGCACGCCGACCGGCGCGCTGGAGGTGCGCGGGGCGAACACCCACAACCTGCAGGACGTGGACGTCGACATCCCGCTGGGCGTGCTCGTCGTCGTCACCGGGGTGGCTGGTTCCGGCAAGAGCTCGCTGATCGACGGGTCGGTGGCCGGCCGGGAGGGCGTGGTCACGGTCGATCAGAGCCCGATCCGCGGCTCGCGCCGCTCCAACCCCGCCACCTACACCGGGCTGCTCGAGCCGATCCGCAAGGCGTTCGCGAAGGCGAACGGGGTCAAGCCCGCGCTGTTCAGCCCGAACTCCGAGGGCGCCTGCCCCACCTGCAACGGGGCCGGGGTGGTGTTCACCGACCTCGGGATCATGGCCGGGGTGTCCGCGCCGTGCGAGCTGTGCGAAGGCCGGCGGTTCGCCGACTCGGTGCTCGAGTACACCCTCGGTGGCAAGGACATCAGCCAGGTGCTGGAGATGCCGGTCTCCGAGGCACTCGCGTTCTTCGCCGAGGGCGAGGCGAAGACCCCGGCAGCGCACCGCATCCTCACCCACCTCGACGACGTCGGCCTCGGCTACCTCACGCTCGGCCAGCCGCTCACGACCCTGTCCGGCGGTGAGCGGCAGCGGCTGAAGCTGGCCACCCGGATGAGCGACAAGGGGGCCGCCCAGGCACAGGTGTTCGTCCTCGACGAGCCGACGTCCGGCCTGCACCTCGCCGACGTGGAGCAGCTGCTCGGCCTGCTCGACCGGCTGGTGGACGCCGGTCGATCGGTGATCGTGATCGAGCACCACCAAGCCGTCATGGCGCACGCCGACTGGATCATCGACCTCGGCCCGGGCGCCGGTCACGACGGCGGGCGGATCGTGTTCGAGGGCACCCCGGCCGATCTGGTGGCCGCGAGGTCCACGCTGACCGGTCAGCACCTCGCGGAGTACGTCGGCGCCTGAGCTACCGGCGACACTCCATCAGGTCCAGCGCGAACGACTCGTACTGCTGGGCGATCTGCTCCGGCGTGTAGGGCCCGTGCGGGCGCCACCAGGTCGGCAGCGCCGTGCACATGGTGACGACCGCGCGGGCCCGTTCGTGCGGCTTGTCCGCGGTGAACCTGCCCTCGCGCACGGCGGTGTCGACCTCCTCGTAGACCATCTGCGACTGCTTGTTGCGCAGCCCGGCGATCCGGCGCGCGTTCGCCGGGCTCAAGCTGCGCATCTCGGACGCGCCGATGAAGCCGAGATCGCGGCGGTGGGTGTGGAAGAGCGCGAGGTGCTCGACGAGGAACCGGAAGCGCTCGACCGCGTCGCGGCCCTCGCTGCGCGCGGCCTCGGCGCGGCGCAGCAGATCGTCCATCGTGTACTCGAGCAGCCGCAGCAGCATGTGCTGCTTGCTCGGGTAGTAGTGGTAGATCCCGGAGACGGACAGCCCGGCGCGGGCGGCGATCCCGCGGACGCTCGCGCCGTGGTAGCCGATGTGCAGGAACTCGTCGAGCGCGGCCTGCAGGACGGGATCGAACTCGATCGGCCCGTAGGCGCGCCACGACGCGTCGGCCGGGGGCGGGATCGGCGGCGGATGGGCGATCTCGGCGAGCGCCTCGATGGACTCCGGGTCGCTGACCACGGTGTCGAGGATCTGGGCGACGCTGACCTGCATCGCGGCGGCGATGTCGCGCAACCGGGAGACGGTGAGCCCGGTGCGGCCGTTCTCGATCTGGCTGAGCGTGGCCGGGCTGACCGAGATGGCGCGCGCCAGGCTGCGCAGGCTCATGCCGCGGCTGAGGCGGATGGCGCGGACCTGCGCGCCCACCGCCTCGTCAGCCATCTCGAGAGCCGTCATCGGTGAGCACCCCATCTGTTTAGCTCATCTGAACAGCTGCTTAAGAGGCTAGCCAGTCCGACAGGTTGACGGTCCGACCTGTTACTTGCATCATCCAGCTAAACACCGACCGATCGATCGCTCTCACGATCGTCGAGTGTTCAGTCAGAGGAGGAGACAAGGATGTCCGAAGCGCCCGCGATGCGCGAAGTCCTCGGGGAGAACCCTCCCAACAACTGGGGCAAGTGGGGTCCCGACGACGAGCTGGGTTGCCTGAACTACCTCGACGCCAGCGAGGTGCTGCGCGGGGTCCAGCACGTGAAGTCGGGTGAGGTCTTCACCCTGCAGATCCAGATGGGCCGCAAGGACGGCCCCGGCGACCCGCTCTGGCCGGGCCGCGAGGGCATCAAGCGCAAGAACGAGCTCGACGAGTCCACCTGGGACGGCGACGGCGCCCCCCAGTTCCCCGGCGGCTTGCACTACGCCGACGACACCGCGCTGATCTTCCTGCAGGGTTCCACGCAGTACGACGCGCTCGGCCACGTCTGGTACGACGGCAAGCTCTGGAACGGCTACGACGCCCGCACCACGGTCGGTGGGAT